>CAKVOD010000001.1 GCA_934778205.1 uncultured Clostridia bacterium
CATTGCCAAACTTTGTTTTGAAACTTTTTGCATTTTTAATTTTCTCCTTCTTTTTTCTTTTGTTTCAGTTTTTTACACTGAAATTGAAACGACAAGAGTGGGGTTATGTACCCTTATATTTTCAGTTCCAGTGTTAGGACGACGAAGTTATAGAAACCCATAACATTCATCTTGGCTACATTATAGTTAATTGAAAAAAAAAAGTCAAACAAAAAGTGGCATAAAAATCAAAAAAAAATTATTTTTTGTCAATTTATACAAAATAACGCCATTTTTCGCCCTTTCACTATGTCTCACTTTGTCAAAAACCGCTCCTGACGCCTCTTATTTCACTGCGCGCGCTAATGCTCCTCAGTTCACTGCGCGCACGCTTATAAACGCGTTTCCCGCAAAACTCGCTTGTACTGGCGGGGTATTGCAGTTCGCTGAACGCGACTTATGCTCGCGCAGTTATAACGACAAACATTGCGCGAACAAGGAACGCTCTCTCGACTCGCGCGCACGGCACACACATAGTCGGGCATTTGTCGACTCATAGACTTTGCCTTTCACGTTTTTTCTAACGCCCCGCGCCTGTCCACGACCTCGACGCCTCAGCGGTATATGAATAGGAATGCAAGAGTGAGTTGCAAGTTAGGCAGTGAGAATACTTTTCAGTCCCACCCTGCAAACAGTGTTTCCCCCGCACCCCCTTTGGTCACACTGGGTTCATCTCGCGGGCGCATTATTCTTTATATATAGCACAAAACACAAGAGCGCAAAACGCAAGTATGTATCGCACAAAAAACAAGTATGTATAACACAAAGCGCAAGTAGGCGTAAGTCGATTGTGTTGATTATCAACTCCTCATACTGCTGGCGCATCATTCTATATATAGAGAATAGAGATATATAGCACGTCATATATAGCGTATCTTTGACGCCTCGCGTGATGCCTCGCGCTCCTGCATTTTTTCTACAGTGCCTACATTGTGATTGCGCGCCCCCTATATTTTGATTGTGCTCCTAGATTGTGATTGCGCGCTCCTACATTGTGATTGTGCTCGGTTATGAACAATATTGATAAAGAAATAAAAATCATTATATTACTATTGACAAAAAATGTAGAAATGAGTATAATTCTGCCAAAACAAAAAATTGAGTCATTTATTTATAACTCAATTTTTTTGTTATAATCTTTTATTGATGTCGTCAATCCATTTTGTTTTATCGCATTCAAGATATTTAAATAAAGTTAAGATGTTTGTGCTTGGCGTTATATTATAATCGGTTGACAAGTTTGCAATGTTATTTTTCATTGTGTTGTAGTTGCTTGCGTTAATTTTATTCATTAAAGAACTAATGTCATTTTCTTGCGCGCGATAGTTTTTTATGCCTGTCAATTTTTCAATCAATGGGGCATTATCACTTTTTAATCGGCTTTTTAATTTAACTTTATCAAAATGCGACAGTATGATTTGCATACTACAAGGGTTGCCAAAGTAGATGATTGAGGGCAAATCTTCCACTCTATTTTTGCCATAATAATCTTTGAGCGCCTTTTGTAGTTTTGTAAACTCTTCAAATGGGGCGTTATCTGTATCGCAAAAAATTAAAACAATGTCGTAATTGTCACTTTTGGCAATTTTGTCAAATGTTTTGAAAACCTTTGTCAACCCATTAGCATTGATAGACTTTACAGAATAATTATGATGAAATAATTTTAAATCTTTCAACTTCTCAATGTAACGATATTCTTCGTCACCTTCACATACAATGCAAACGCGCTTTGAAGTTGGTATGTTGGGAAATTTTCTATTCATTATCATTCGCTCCCAATATGCACGAAACTAAATCGGGTTCTGGCAAACTTGCAAACGCACCATTTTGGTAGGAATTGGCAATGTTAGAGACGTCTTCGCGAACGCCGTCTCTTGCTTTGAAATCGTTTAGTGAGTATAGATATGTTTGCTCTGCGTCCTTGTCGGCAAACCAAATTTGTTCTTTTCGCAAAAGGGTTTTGCAGTCCATTAGACTAACATCGTGCGTTGTAAAAATCAGTTGTCCTTTTTCGTTGTCCATATTGTTAAACATTGCAACGATTGCGCGCGACAATTTGAAATGCAGACTACTATCTAATTCGTCGACAAGCAACACGCCCCCTTCTTTTATTGTTTTGATAACATAACTGGCAATTGCGGCTATTTTTTTTGTTCCTGTTGAATCAAACAACAAAAATGGCACTGCTTTATCTTTGTGATATGTTATCAACTTAAATGGGTCTAACTGTTGTTGTAGCAACAAAATTTGTTCTTGAGGCACACCCGGGGTAACTAACGCATCGTTTTTGAACTCAAAGCCGTCAATTTCCAAGTCTGCTTCTTTCAAAAATTTTGCGACTTCTTGCGCTTCTTCCGTATTTTTTTTCATTATTTCAATTGTATTAGTCAGCGGGATGTTATTCATATTAATAACATAAATTTTTCGCGCAAATTCTCTAAAAATGTTCTTAACTTTTTCAATGTTTGGGAAACTGCTTGTGTTTGCGGTGTACAAAAGTATGTTATTGTTAGATAACATTTTTAATATCGGTATGAAATTCTTATCTTTACAATCATAACTATTGCTGCGTGCATCTCGCAAAATTAGCACTTGTTTTTTACCATTTGATTTAGTATCGAAACACGAATATTTTTCATAGATAAACTCGCGAGTTTTAGTATCAAACTTAAAATCGAAATCATAGCCGACGCCATCTACGATAAAGGAAACACCCAAGGAAGAAACCGTGTTGTTTTCAAAAATGTTTGAAAAGACTTCAGTATTTATGCCTAGCAATACGTTGCGAATTGCATAAACTGCGTCAATTACACAGGTTTTGCCAACATTGTTTTTTCCGTAAATACCGATAGATTTAAGAACATTATAATGATTTATAGCGTTGTAATTAGTAAAAAACCGCTTTGACCGATTGTTTGCTAGCAACGATAATTCCACAGGTTTATTAAATGTTTTAAAGTTCTCGATTCGTACCGAAGTAATCATTTTGCACCTCTTTTATATATTATATATTGCTTTTATTTGCATTTTGTGCACTTTTTATACGTATTTACAATAAAAAAACGTTTTATTTTCATTGCGTTCGTTGGGTTTGTGCATTTATTATACACGATTATAACACAATATAAATAAAAAATCAATAGATTGAATCAATTTTTCGGTTTTTTGTACTTTTAAAGTATGGAAGAGAATTTTAAAAAATTAGCATTAAGGCTTATTTTTTTGCAATGATAATTTGCAAGCAAAGTAAATATGTTTCATTCTTATTGACTTTTTGTTGAGATTGTTGTATAATTCTATAGAATAGAACATTGAAAAAAGTCCATAGACAACAAGCGTATTTTGCTTGAATGATAAATGGAAGCTTGACAATTAGGGGAATACAAATATTGGGGAATACTAACAAGAAAAGACAGGCACAAAAAATAAAACGATGGACGACCATTGGACTGCGCTTGATAGTTGCAACAATGATGTTCATCGTTTTTGCTTATATGCCTTTTATGCGATTGGGATATTGTGAGCCGTCACAAAACATTGATTCGGAAGTTGCTACGACTTTGCGCGCCGATTTGGATAGAACTGCTGAAACAGATACAAAGATAGAGATAATGGAAGTTATTATTGACAGCGCCAACGGTGGCTTAGTTTATACTGAGGCGCGTATTTGTAGTGTTAATTATGTGTATGGCAAAGTTATAAATTTGGATAATATACCAACAAAAGCAAACTATATTTTCAATGGTTGTTGGACGGAGAAGCCAACTAATTGTTTGCCGAACAAAGAATGGGGCGAACAATATATTGGCGCGGACGGCATCGGCATAAAGCCCATTTTGGAGGATTCGCCAAAAGTGTTGTACATAAATTGGGTTGGCTTGGAGGTTGCAGTTAAGTTTTTTATAAACAACGTCTTGAAAGTAACAAAAGTCGGCTACTTTGGTTGCGCTTTTAAAGATTGTTTTGATTTTCCAACAAACAAAGAACTTGGCTTGCCTGCTGGCGATGTTTATGCTTGGTACAGCAAGAACAAACCTGATAGTGGAGTAAAGACGCCCGATAGCATTATTGATGAGAGATACAAAAGTGGCTATATGCCATTGCTTGGAAAAGAAATAACAGAATTTGAGCTCACGGTTACAATGACGATAGAAGATGATGCCACATTTTTAGAAGACCGCTTTTTGCCCAAAAAGTGGAACCTCAATAAAGATAAAAATGTTTATACGCACGTGTATGAATACAAAAAAGGCAACATACCAACGATGGGGACATTGCCGACGCCACAAAGGGCGGGTTATAAATTTCAATATTGGAAAGACAAAAACGGAGAAGAAGTGTCAAGCGGAACTTTTGTTACAAGAAATTATAATTGTACGCCGTGTTGGGAAGCAGAGGTATATGAAGTTAAACTTAGCAACGACAGCGAAGAATTGCAAAACATTTCGATGACATATGGTTCAACGACAGCCGATATGGTGGAGGTTCCCGCGAGCAAGGAACACTACAAGTTTGACGGCTACTATAACGAGAAAGGCGTGCAGTATTTTGACGGCACAGGTAAAAATGTTCGCGCGTGGGATATTCCATACAATGCAACGACTCTAAGCGCTAAATTTTCGCCGATTGATTATTCGATAAAATATAACCTAAACGGTGGCGAGGTGGCAAGCGAAAATCCGACGCAGTATAATATTGAAGATGAAACAATAACCTTAAGTGCGCCAACAAAGACGGGCTACAACTTTGTTGGCTGGAAAACGTACGAAAACGCGGAACCGCAAATAAACATAACCATACCAAAGGGTTCATACGGAGATAGAAACTACATTGCAGTGTTTGAACCAAATGTTCAAGAAGAAGAAAGTTTGTCTATAACTATAGAATGCACAAATCTTGCTGGGCAGTGCATTATGGTGTATATATTTGACGAAAATGGAAAATTGATTTCAAGCATATGTATGCAATCAAATAAATACACATTTGTTCCGCAAACAACTGGCAGTGGGTACTATATAAAAATTAAAACGACAACTCCAAACAAATTAGACTTTACCCTACCAAACAATTGCACGCAGTCGAGTATAGGTAGCACGACAACCATATTCCTACCGACAGAAGAATCTATAAATTACACAATATCTTTCACTGCCACAAACATTCACATCATAAATTCAACATTTGTATAAAACATTTACGCGCATTTAGCGCCCGAACACGCAAATCTCACTTGCGTGTTTTTCTATCCAACAACCTTGCGTATTGCGTGGCATATGATTTTTCCTCCGTTTTACCTTGTAAACATTCTATTTAAAATTGCATAAATATCTTCATTTTACCTTGTAAAAAATTGCATTTATTTCTTCATTCCCTCTATAAAAAATAGTATTTGAAATTGTGTTTATTTTCCCATTCTATCTTATAAAAAACAAGTATCGTTTTCTTCATTTTACCTTGTAAAAAACTGAAACAAAAGAAAAAAGAAGGAGAAAATTAAAAATGCAAAAAGTTTCAAAACAAAGTTTGGCAATGATTGCACTCTCAATCTTGCTCGCAATTTCAATCGCTTTGACATTCACTTTCGCTGTTGCTCAATCAACAAAGACAGCAAAAGGTACAATCACATTTAGTGGTACGGCCGCTCTCACATTAACAGGATTTGGTGCTCAAAGCGCAGGTAATGATGGCACATTCTCAATTTCTGTAACTAGTGCTGGCGCTACTGTAACAGGCGCTGAAGGTGTTAACGCACTTTCTGGAATGAAATTCGCATTGGCAGGAAATTCAGCTCCAGCATATGTTAAGGTTGTTCTTTCTGTAGAAGGTGCAAATGTTGACACAAAAACTGGAAAAGCAGTAGCTGCTACATTGAAACAAGGAGATAACTTTGGTGAAGTAACAACCAACTCAATTACAACTACTAAAAAACTTGCTGCTGGTACTACTTGGACACTTGACGATATCCTTTCACTTGTAGCTGATGTACAAAAATATACTGACGAATCAACAAGTTCTACGGTTACTTTGACATTTACTGCAAGCACGAATTCTGATGACTTAGCGTAAGCATAAGGAATATCCCCTACTTGTGGTATCAGCCACTGGGGATATTTTTTTATACCTTATTAATAGTACAACATTAATTTTTACGGAGGTTATATTATTATGGAAAACAAAGATAAAGAAAAGAAAAAAAAGAAAAAAAAAGTTATCACCGATGAGAAAAGGAATCAACTAGAGCAGTATTTGTCTTGTCAAAATCAAGATGGCAGTTCAAAAAATCCCAATTATCGTATTGATGACATATTCAATTTTGACAATGCTGAAAAAAGTTCACTTGAATGCCTCTTTATTCTTGAATCACCGCATATCGATGAAGTTAAAGAAAAGTACCCGCTTGCTGGAGATTCGGGGAAAGCAGTTACTAAATTCTTATTTGGCGACAAAACCTCTATTCCATTCGGCAAGCTTGTAAAGCTTAATAGTGATTTATTGAAATTTAAACACATTGCAATAATGAATGTATCAAATGTTCCACTGCAAACCGTAAAAGGCTATAATGATGACTACGCTTCATTAGCGGACTATTTAGAAGCATTAAGAGACCCCAAAGCCAACAAAGAAACTGCAGGCTTTGATTGTTTATTGAAACTATTTGAAGATAGGCTTAAGAATATATTAAAAGCTTGCGAGCGAATAAAAAGAAAAACACACATTTTCGTATGTGGTCAAATGGCTGTTAATTATTTTGAAAAAGCTTCACAAAAGAAAAGTTCAAGTAAAGCCAATAAGGATGCTAGTATCATCACAGACATTGAAGTAGAAGAAAATATACAAGAACTATTGAAAAATGGTCTTTACGAAATCACTTATATTCCTCACCCGTCTAGAAATCATTGGAGTTCAACAAAATATGTAAAATATAAAGAAAATCTACCTATACTGAAAAAAGAATTTGACCCGTTATACCTCCTTCCCTCTGAAAGAATGAATCGAACATTTCAAATAACATTTACAATAAAAGAAATTTAAAATGCAAAAGGAGATTGATCATATGTACTTTGTTTATATCATAAACTATAATTTTTACGGCAATGAAAATAAAACAATTTTAGTTGCTGACAAAGACCTATCAAATAAAATAACTGAATTTAAAAATATTAATTTAAATGAAATCAAAACAAATATACAACCTAAAAAAGAAAATGAATACACAATAGGTATAACGTTCAAATTTGATTCCTATACGGTTAAAACTTTAGAAATATTAGAACAATTTCTTAAAGACAATGATATGAAAAATTTAACAATTAAGAAAATCGTTGACGACGATATGAATGAAAATTTTCTCAAAGCTATGGAGCCCATACGTAAAGACTATTCAAAGGCGACCGACAATTTATTTCACAACAATTAAAACTTACAGGAGAAAAAATACTAATGGAAAACAATACCAATCAAAACAATAAAAACAACAAATCAAACACCACCTTGAACGAAACATTTGCACCAACAATGCCTAAACCAAATGGGAACACTCCAGTACAAAATAATGATAATAAACCTCAAACTGAAGAAAGAGAACTATTATTTGAGGACTTTTCTGGTATTCTACAAGATAAAAAAACAATGGATTCAGTACCTGCTTTATTGAAGCATAAAAAAAACAAACAACCAAACCCAATTCTCTCGCAAACTAACTTAAATGGTGAAGAAAATGAGTCTTGAAATAGAAATAATATTAGGCGTTTTAACATTTTTAACAACTGCCCTAGCGAGTTTTAGTGCGTGGTTAACTTATCGCAATTTGCGCATCAATAACGAAATAAAAATACACGAAATGATTACAAAAGCATATGAAATTTTTATTTCTTATTATCCCAACGAAATTGATACAAGAAAAACAATTCGCGAAAATTTTTTAAATACTATAAATTTTGCTTGTGGTTTATACATAGATAGAAAAGTTAGAAAAAAGACATTTGAAAGAGAATTTATTAATTCAATTGAAGATCTTTACGATGATGACGATTTTTCTAACCTTTTGGACTTTAAAAAAAAACAAGTATCCGAATATTACCAAAACAGTTTCAAAGTGGACGATCCAAAATAAAATTCATTTTGATAAAAAATAAACAATTAATTTTAAAAACAAGATTTTCATTCTTTATGCACAAAACGTCACGGACGGCAACGTTCGTGGCGTTTTGCTTGACAAGTCGGGGTGCGAGATTGTATAATATTGATAGCAAAGATATTTATGCTATTGCGGTATACGTACTATTGTGATATTTGCGGTGCGGTTTGCGTTACTGCAGAATATTTGCGGTGCGGTATGTGCGTTTATTGCGGTTATGGAGGTAATGTATTATGGAAGTTATATTTTTGGCAGATGTTAAGGGTTCGGGCAAAAAAGGCGAAATCAAGAATGTGTCCGATGGTTATGCAAAGAACTTTTTGCTGAAAAACGGGCTTGCTAAGGTTGCAGATGCGGGCGCGCGTGGCGACCTCAAGAACAAGAGTGATTCGGAACAATATCACTACGCGCAAGACAAGACGGCTATGCAGGAATTGGCAAAGAAACTTGAGAATGTTCCTGTTGTTTTGTCGGTCAAGGTTGGCGAGAATGGCAAGTTGTTTGGGTCGATTACCAACAAGGAGATTGCGACTGAATACAAGAAGATGGGCTACGAAATTGACAGGCGCAAGATTGTTTTGGCGGACAGCATTAAGACGGTGGGTACATTCCCTATTCAAATCAAGTTGTTTGAGGGCGTTATTTGCAAGACTCAAGTACACGTGCGGGCGGCATAGGCCGCGGCTGTGGGTACTTTCCCTACGCTCAAGTAACGATAGCGGACGGCAATCTTGCCTCTTTCTATTTGTGGCAGTTCTTGATGTGGGATAGTCCCGCCGCTGTGGGTACTGTCCCTACGCGTCATTTACTTTTAAGGACGGCGCAGTTTGTTTCTATTTCATATTTTATTGTTCTCGATAGGCGGCATAGTGGCAAACGCCACTGGTGCAGGCGGGGATAGCCCCGCGGCTGTGGGTTTGGTTGGGTGGCTTTATATGAAATTAGGTACATAGTTAATTTACTATGTACCTTTCTTTGTGCGATAGCGCACTGCTGCAGGTGTGGCGTGGTGCGCCTTATGTACTTTGTACATTATAAATGTGAGGAGCCACTCACCCTATTGTCATTTCGACCGAAAAAGGCTTGTCAAAGCCTTTGTAGTGGAGAAATCTCCCGGAAGGGCAACCCGCTAGATTATGGGTTTCGCAGTTAAATGACAGCGCTAGCAAAACAAAGAATATCATTATTAAAAGCTCCCGCAGTCAAATGAGTTGTAAGCCCATAATAAACCGATTCCCCTTCCGGGAGATTTCTCCGCTGCAGCGAAAATTGCATTTTCGCTTTCGGTCGAAATGACAACAAAGAATGTGGCTTACCACTATAATAAGGTTTTATTTAATTATAGTCGATTTAAAAGGTGTAGGCATAGGCGAGCGCTATGAGGATATAGCCGAGAGAGTGCGCGATGCTGGTGGCATAATAGCACCATTCGGCTTTGCAGTTTACTATATACAGAGTTACGCCACACAGGACAACGGAAAAGCCGATAAGCGCGAGCAATGTGAATGCGCTGGTGCTATACAATAGCGCGATTATGGCAAGCCCGAGACTTGAGAAAGTGAGCGAGTTTGCGAGTGTGACATAGGCGCGCATTTCAAAAGGTCGTTTATTGATTAGTTTATTGACGATTGCGCCGACGATAAACCCGAGTATTGCGGTGGCAAGTGTCACTTCCCCGTTATCTATGATTGTGCTTAGTGAGAGAATAAAGAATATTTGCGAGAAAACTTTGGCGATGAACCCGAGTTTTTTTAGTAGTAACTTATTCATTCCTTTGAGGTGCGACACGGCGATGAGGTCGTCGGCGGTCATAAACAGGACAAATGCCATTATTGCGAACGCAATCACTCCCATTTTTGTTTGTATGGCTGAAACGATGCCGAGCGTGGCGATGAGTGTGGCGGTGGTTATGCGCATAATGGCGTACTGGAGCGTGCCTCGCGTTTTGTAGGCGCGTTCGAGTTCGCTGACGGGTTGAGCAAGGTTTTTGACTTCGCTACTTTTTTCAAAATATAGGCGTGGCGAGAGTTCTAACAATATCATTGAAATGATGCACACTGCTAGCAAGATGTATGTTATTATCATATAAAAAAATCTCCGTACGTATTATTGACGTGCTGGAGATTTTTATACTTTATAAAAGGGTTTGGAGTTTGCGGATGTCGAACGGCAGTGACTGGAGATATTTTAGAGTAGCGAGGTTTTCAAAACGCAGGTAGACGGACGCGAGTGATTGGACGTCCTTTTTATATTTGCGGTTCAAGTTTTTGTCGCCGTATTTGCCGTCGCCTAAGATAAATATTTTGTGATATGCAAGTTGCGCGCGTATTTGGTGCGTTTTGCCTGTGTGCAAGTCGACTTCAATTTGTGCGAGGTCGCCTACACGCTTTATTAGTTTATACGACAAACTCGCTTCGATTCCGTCGGTGTCGTTAGCGCCAAATTTGACAGTTGCGTTGTCGGTTTTAGTGAAATAGTCAGTAAAAGTTTCTTCATTTTTTACGTCGTGGCTACTGACGACTGCGAAATACTTTTTGACGACGTTTCCATTTTTGAATGCGTCGAGCAATTCATTTTCTGCGTTGCGATTGAGTGCAAACGCGACGAGCCCGAGCGTGTTTGTGTCGAGCCTATGCACTGCTTTTGCGGTTGGAAAATCTTTTTGGACAACAGTTTGCAATGTTTGCTTTGTTTCGTCAAAACTGACGGTTTCAATTCCCTTTTTCTTGTTGACCACCAAAATATTATCGTCTTGATAGATGACATCATAAATATTTTGCTTTGTTTCGTTGAAATACGCTTCGACAATATCATTTTCATAGACTGTGACATTTGTTTTGACACGTTTGCCATTAACTTTGACATCTTTCCCTTGTATTGCGCGACTGATTTGCATTTTTGCGATGTCGCCACAATAATATTGCAGGCACTGCTTGAGTGACTGTTCTTTGTTGTTTTCAATTTTTCTATAAATCACGATTTTTCTCCGTTTTAGGTTTTACAAACAAAAACTTTTTTGCGTCGCTTACTTGATTTTGTGCGTCAAAAGCGCGATATGTGTCGATTATGTATTTGCTTCCTAAGTCTTTTATCACAAATTCATAGTCTGCAAAGCCCGTTTTGTACGCAATGTTTGCGCAATTGAGACACATTTCAAAACAAAACTGAACATTTATTTCATAGCCGTCCAAAATAACTGCTTTGGGATAAATCAATTGCGACATTTTTGAAATATTTTTTTGCATAAATGTCATAATTTTAACAAGTTTTATTGGAACTGCGTCGTCAAAATTGATGATTTCATTCATTTTTTCTTGCATTTTGAACTTTTTGATAAAATAATCAAGGACGACAAAGTGTTCCGCCTCATCGTATTTTTTCAAGTCAAATGTTTTAACGTTTTTACCAAGTTCTTGTGCAAGCGCACTTTCGTCGCGCCTCACTTCCTTGAAAGTGCCACAATAATTTGTTGGGTCAACGACGTAGTGTCCTTTGTCCGTTTCAATTTCAACAAAAGCGTGAGATTTGTTGGTGCCAACATAGGCAATGGCGTCGATATGGCATTTATGAAAGGCTAAGTCCATTATGCTTGCAGTGACAGATGAGATGCCTAGACATACAGTTCTGCCACCAAACAACGAAACATACGCTGACTGCCCTAGTCCAGTCAATGGCTCAACTGCCATAAACGCATCACGCGACGACGATTCAAAAACGGCGCGCTCAAAATCAGTATGGCGTTTTTTGAGTTTCTTCATTTTGGCAAGTTCGGCATCAAAAGCGTATATATTTGCAAACTGCGCATAATTGAGGCAACGCGAAATGATTTGTTTTGAATTTTCGTTGCCGACAAACAAGTTGTCCACAATTTTGCTTAATTCGCGCTCAAATTCGCTGGCAAATTTGAAAACATCTTCACTTTCCAAATATTGCTTGACTTTTTTATTTTGCTTGTAGGCGTCCAACACTTGAGTTGCAAGTGCATTTTGTTTGGCGGTCATAATGACAATTTTTTTTGAAACTTCAGCATTAATCATATTCGAAAGTATTGCTGAGTACGAACTTTCGCCACACGGGTTTTTTCGCTTGCTTTTGTTGAGGACGATTGAGTCATTCAACAAGTTTTGCACTTTTTCATATTCATCAAAATCGTTTTCTTTGGCATTCAAACAAATGTCATTGTTTACGTCGTCCATCATTTTGATAATATTTGCGTCATCAAAAATATTATGTTTTTTGCTCATTTTTTCCTTTTTGGTAATGGTGGCGCGGGCTTCCTTTTAGGAATTGGGGGCGCAAACGCACGTGGCGCTGTGGCTGGTGCAGATGTTTTCTTTGCTTGCTCTGGTTTTGCTGGCTCAGCAATCTTTGTAGTTTCTGTAGTTTTTATCTGTTGCACAGGCGCGCGTTTTTCGACTTTTGCGGTTGGTTCTGGTTCTTCTTTTGGTTGTTGCGACTCTTGTTGTTCTTTCTCAAATTCTTCCGCGGGTTCTTCTTTTTGTACTTCTTTCGGTTCTTCGGTTGGTTCTTTCACTATATTTTCATTCGACACAACAACTTCGGCTTGATTTTCGTTTTCATCAGTGGTTTCATCTTCAATTGGCTCATTCTCTTTTGTGCGGTCGTAATAATTATAATCGCTAAACTGCATTATGTCGCCATAAAGGTCATTTTCTGCAATATCCTCTAAGTATTCTTCACTTTCGTTGGTTGTGTCAACATTTTGAATTCCATCTTCTTGCCCACTATTTGTTTGCTCGTTCTCTAACTCATAGAACTCTTGATTTATCGCATTTATTGCATCATAATTTTCAGTGACTGCATCTTGAACGGGCAAATCATCTTTTTGAACGGTAGCAGTTTTAGGTTGCATTGCCGTGTCAGCACTTTGAATAGGTGCGTCTTTGGTTTGCTCGACAATTTTATCATTTTTGACAAGTATGTTATCATTTTCGGCAAAGTAATTTTGCTGAGCAATTACTTCCTCTGGTGTTTTTAGTTCGTGATTTTTTTCAAGGCGTTCGTATTCCTCTTGCAACCGTCTTGCTTTATTTTTCTTTGTTTTCTCCGACATTTCGTTCAATAATTCAAAGAACCCTTTACGCTTTGACGGCACTTTGTTCGGTTCGTCAACGCTACTGCCATCAACACTACTGCCAACAGAACTTTCAAGCATTCTTTGTTCAGCGTCCGCTTTACTCATATCAACTTGTGTAACACTAGACAAATCGAATATTTCGCTTAGTTCGTCATCATTGAACTTGAAATTACCATCTTCAAAGTAGAGCCCTTGATTTTCTTTTGGAGTGAACTTGACGTTCAAACTATTCAAAACATCTGTTGCTGGCAATGGCTCTAAATTGTCGAAAGAAAATTCGTCGTCGGTTAGACTAAAATCGTCGTTTTGCGACGAATTCTCAAACAATCCGTTTTCACGGCCTATGCTTTCAATGCGCTCGTCGAATAATTCGTCATCATAATTCGTTGGAGTAGTTTTTGCTGTCTTATTGAGAATATATATTCTAGGCTCGTTGAGATGATATTCCTCATCCATAATTTTATTAGGAAAAATCTTGAACTTCCCTTCGTCCCCAACTTTCAATTTGAGAGCATACTGCGTTTCGACAAATAGGTCAAGTATAACTTCATAATCAACATTGTTTTCGTATAACAAAAGTTCGCAAAGCGTGGAAAACTTCCAAATATTGTTGTCAAAACGCGAAAGCATATTTAATTCCGTCGCGGTCACGTCGCTCATATTTTTGTAGGCAATTTGCGCCATACTTACTAAAGAATTTTCGATGTCGCGACCTTTTATCATAAGTTTACTTGGCACATAACGTGACAAAACTTTCAGCGCTCGCTTTTTCCCATTTTCAATTTCGTCAGTAAAATCAAGAAATTCGCAAAGTCCTGTAAGTGTTTCAATCTTTTTTACATACGCTTTTGCGACACCAACATAATTGATGAACGAAACACCTAATTTGCCGTTGAACTCGACGATGTGGCAGATAGGATTGCCGTATGAATCAATAACGCACTCGGCGTAACTCAAACTGTGCTTTATGTCAAGACCCAAATTTATGAGCCACGCAAGAAATTGGGTTTGGTCGATTGCGTTGCTGACGCCAAAATAAAACGACAACATACCATATGCGTTTGTGCTAACCAACTGACAAAGCGCGCTTTGCGGGTTTTGCACACTTTCGCTCTCATATCTATCGAAATTAGCGGTCGAAAGCCTGACAAACTCACAAGCAGTTGCGCAAATCTGCTGAATAGTCATATCGTCGTCAAACAGCAGTTTTGCAATTTTTGTTGTATCTTTTTTGTAGTTTTCAAACACTTTTTCGTTGTCGCGCGCGTTTAAAATAGACAAAAGACTTGACGGAAGCAAGTCTATTTTACCAATTTTGCTATTGTTTTTTACGTTGATAAAGTTCATATCAAACTCTTTTTTGTCTATCAAAAATTCGCAAAACTCTTTTTTGTTTTGCTTTTGCGCAAGGGCGATTTTTTCGTCCAACTTTGAAAAATAGTGTGCATCGGCTGGTCTTAGATTTGAATAAGGATTACTATTTGTTTTCCCTTTTTTTTTGTCGAACATACTCACTCCTCGTACTAAATTTCTTTTCTATCTTCCAAAGCGCGTGCCAAAGTGACTTCATCTGCGTACTCAATGTCGCTCCCCATTGAAACGCCTTGCGAAAGACGTGTGATTTTGATGCCAAACGGTTTCAACAGTTTTGAAATGTACATTGCGGTTGCCTCGCCCTCAACGTCGGGGTTTGTCGCCATTATAATTTCCTCAACACCACCTTGTTGGACGCGCGCCAAAAGTTCTTTGATTTTGATGTCGTCAGGTCCGCGATTGTCAAGCGGACTCAAAGTCCCGTGCAAGACGTGATACTGCCCTTTAAAGTCTTTGACTTTTTCAATCGCCAAGACGTCCTTTGGCTCTTTGACGACGCAAATCACTTTGTTTGGACGTGTGGCGCATATGTCGCAAATGTCCTTGTCCGTAAAGTTCCCACAGTTTGCGCAATAGTGAATATTTTTGTTTGCTTCAACAATTGCGTTTGCAAAATCACGAACATAGTTTGCATCCTTGTTTAGGACGTAATAGGCATATCTTTGCGCAGTTTTTGTTCCAACACCCGGCAAGTTTGAAAAAAAATTTATTAATCTTTCCAAACTTTCAATTTGATTCATTAGAATGCACCCATTCCGTTTGGAAGTTTTGGAGCAAGTTCTTCCTCAAGAGTTTTGATTTGCGCGTTTGCATCGTTGACCGCTGCCATAACCAAATCTTCTAGCATTTCGAGGTCGTCCATATCAACGGCGTTGGGATTTATTTTAATTGATTGAAGTTCATACTTCCCGTTCATTGTAACTTCGACCAAGTCCCCACCACTTTTTGCTGTGACGACGCTTTCTTCCAATTTTTGTCTGTCCTCAGCCATTTTTTGTTGCATTGCTTGTGCTTGTTTCATTAGTTGTTGCATATTCATACCACCAAATCCACCTTTCATCATAATTATAATCTCCTTGTTATATAATACTTAATTTTTCGCCAAATTTTTGTTTTAGATACTCTATATCTTGTGATTTTTCATTTTTTCCTTTGCCTTGACTATAAACTTTGAGGTTCAAATTCGCAATTCGTTTGACTATGTTTTGCATTTTATTGTAATACTCAACATCGTCAAAGCCGTTTGCGCGCATATAAATTTCAAAGTTTTCGCCGTTTATTTTTGTTTTGTCGACCGTTTCACATATTGCGCCCAAAATATTATCGCCACTTTGTTTGACTTCCAGCAAAATATCCCCCCAAAGTCGCATTTCAGCCACTTTGCCTGTTGTTTTAAAAATATCATCCTTTACTACAAGGGGAGTGCCGTCTGCAACAGTCAATTCGTCAAACGGCGAGACGTTTGCCATAGGTTCTTCTTCAATTGGAACAGACATTTTGATGTCCGCTAAAACTGTTTCGCTTTTCAAGTTTTCAAAATCAACATTCTGTTTGTTTGTGACATTTGCAACTTCTAAATCTTCTTCATCCGTTTTTTTTTCATACATTTGAGCCCTGCTACTTCAATCAATAGTTGTGGACGAATGCTATACTTTAGATTCAATTCGACTTCGCCAAACTCCGCAAGACAATCAGTGATTTGCGACATTTCAAGCGCGTTTGCTTGCACTTTCATAAGTTCTGCCACATCATCGCGCAGGACAATCATATTGCGAAAATCTTTGCAGGTTTTGACAATCATAAGATTGCGAAAGTATATTGACATATCGCGCGCGAGCATTGACAAACTTTTGCCCAACTTGACAAGTTCGTCGACTTTTGCTAAATATGCGCCCGCATCTTCATCAATAATTGACTGCACAAGTTGCCCCAAGACTGAGTCGTCGTTGACGCCCAAGACTTGCAAAACACTATCATAGGTAACGTTTGAATTGCTAAACGAAACGCACATATCCGCAATCGAGAGCGTGTCGCGCGCACTACCATTGCCTTCTTTGGCAATATAGGCAACCGCATCGTCATCGTACTTGACGCCTGAATCGTCAAAAATTTCTTTGAGCATTTTTTCAAGCGTTTCTTGTTCAATCAACTTGAAGTCAAATCGCATACATCTTGACAAGATTGTCGCGGGCAATTTTTGAACTTCAGTTGTCGCCAAAATGAACACGCAATGCGCTGGAGGCTCTTCCAAGGTCTTTAGTAACGCATTGAACGCAGAATCCGTCAGCATATGCACTTCGTCGACAATGTAAACTTTATATTTGCCAAAAACTGGCGGATACTTGACTTTTTCGCGCAGGTCGCGAATTTCATCGACACGATTGTTGCTTGCAGCGTCAATTTCCATAATGTCCATATTGTTCAAAACGCTTGTTTCCTGACAAGACCTACACTTGCCACACGGCGAGCCGTCCACTGGATTTTCGCAGTTAATTGCGCGCGCAAAAATTTTTGCTACGCTGGTTTTACCTGTCCCGCGCGTGCCACAAAACAAATATGCGTGGCTAATTTTGTTTGATTTGATTTGATTGATTAGCGTTTTTGTGATATGCTCCTGCCCGACAACTTTGTCAAAGGTTTGCGGGCGATATTTTCTATAGAGTGCTAGGTATGCCATTTTTCTCCTTTATTCGTCTTGAAAGTTTGAAATTGAAATTTTTGCTTTTATGCGCGTCAGTCCGTTGTCAACGCTTTTGGGGCTTTTGTCAAGTTTTTCAGCAATTTCAGCATATGTCAAACCATCTAGATATAATTTTAACACATTTTTTTCAAAAACGCTAAGATTTTGCGTTGCTTTCTCAAAAAGTTTTGCATAATTTTCGCGGTTTATCAAAATAGATTCTGGGTCACTGTCATCCCACGTGACATATGCGACAATGTCGTCATCGTCATCATTGTCGTTATTATCTTGCAATGACAAACTAATTGATTGATTTAATGGCAAATTCTTTTTTGAATTTGCACTCTTGATTGCGTTGAATACGGCGCGCTCGATGCAAACGCGTGCATAACTCTTAAAATTGACGTCCTTTGAAATATCAAAAGTTATGATTGCTCGATACAGACCAATCATTCCCTCTTGAATCAAGTCGTCAATTTCCGCACCAATCAAAAAGTACTTGCGCGCAATTTGATTGATTAGCGGTTTATTTCGCTTTAATAATTCTTCAAGCGCAAAATCGTCGCCCATTTTAAATTTGTCAATTAGTTCTTTGTCATACATATTTATCTTTGCTCCAATGCCTGAAAAACAATTATTCCGCACGCGACAGACGCGTTCAGCGAATTGAGTTTTCCGCGCATTTCAATCTTTAGTGTTCCATCGCAAATTTGTCTAGTCAACTTGTGTACGCCACTGCCCTCATTGCCAATGACGATGCCTATTTTACCTTTCAAGTTGGTATTTTTTGCTAATTCGCCATCCATAGCGGTTGCAAAGACAAAATAACCATTGTCTTTCATTTTTTCAATCGCGTCATTAAGACTGCCGACTTGTGCAATTTTTACGTGATTGACTGCTCCTGCGCTTGTTTTGAAGACCGTTTCATTGACCTCACACGCGCGGTGCTTTGGAATGACAATTCCGTCGACGCCTGCGCATTCGCAAGTGCGGATGATGCTACCGAGGTTGTGCGGGTCCTCAATGCTATCAAGCAAAACAATAAATCCGCCCTCTTTGAATAAACTTTCGAGCGACACATACTTAAAACCCTCAATATAGGCAATAACCCCTTGATGTTTGTGCGTTTTTGAAATGTCGTCAAGCTTTTGTTTTGCAACATACTTGATGCCGATTTTCTTAGCATTTGCTAATTGTTCTATTTCTCCACACGACTTACTGCCTTGCTGTATCAACAAACTTTCAAACTTTTTACCGACGCGCAACGCTTCTAAAACGCTGTTTTTCCCTTCTATTTGCATACTTTTTCCTTTATTATACTATTTTCGACTATGGCGACGCTTTTTTTCATCAGTTCTTCGAGTCTATCCAAATCGCCCTTCATAAAGACATATCCAAGCACGCTTTCAAAACTTGTTGCGATGCGGTAATCCTCAATGCTTGCGTTTTTGGCGGTGTGGTGTAGTTTTACATTGCGCGCACGCCTGCCGACGTCGAGTTCGCTTTCATTTAGTTCAGTCAAAATTAGGTCATAGATGATTGCTTGACTTTCTGCTTTGACATATACATTTGCGACCTTGTTGAGTTTGCCACTATTTTCAAGGCTATTTTTTGCTAGGTGCGCACGGACATATGCTGTCCAAAGTCCGTCCCCAACAAACGCCAGCACGAGAACATTCCTCAAATGTGCTTCTTTTTCGTCGTTTATGTTTTCTAATGTTTCAAAAAATTCTTTCATTTTTAAATTATATCACACTTATGTTTTTTTTACAACCATTTAACAATTATTCTCGAGGTTTCATATAATGCACTAAGTACCACATAGGAGAAAAGATGTTAGAGTTGCTAGACAATATTCCCATAATATGGCAGTGTGTAATTTGCGCAATGTTTTGTTTCCTTTGCACCACGTTTGGCGCACTGCTAATATATGCGTTTAAAAATAAAAACCCCGACCAAATGTCAAAACTTTTGGCACTTGCTGGCGGTATTATGATTGCGTCGTCATTTTTTTCGTTGCTTTCGCCTGCTATTGATGCGTGTGAAGAAAACGATTTGCCGATATATTTATATGTAGCGATAGGTTTTTTTATTGGCGGAACTTTTATTGTGCTTTCTGACAAAATTCTTGACCGTTTTTTCACTTTTGAAAAGTTTGCAAAGCATCGAGCGATGAAGCGCGCTGTTATTTTCACGGGGTCAATTGTCATACACAACATACCTGAAGGAATGGCTGTTGGTGTTGCGTTTGGCTCAATTGCAACTGCGACAGGTGATGCAACTGCCATTTCAGCGATATTGCTTGCAGTTGGTATAGGCATTCAAAACATTCCTGAAGGGTTGACAGTTGCATTGCCCTTGAAAGCACAAGGGGTTTCGACGAATAAATCCTTTGTTGTTGGAATGCTTTCAGGAAGCGTTGAGCCTGTATTTGCAATTTTGGCATATGTACTATGTTTTTATGTTACAAGCATTATGCCGTTTTTGCTGAGTTTTGCTGCGGGTGCAATGGTTGCTGTTGCGACTTGCGAACTCATTCCTGAAGCGGTCAAATGTGGCAAGAACAAAGCGACAATATTTTTAGTCGTTGGTTTTGCGCTCATGGCATTGCTTGACACTGCTTTTTCGGCATAGCCGAAATTTGTTAAAAAAAATGCGACCTAAATCGCATTTTTTTAAGTAATTATTTGCATAATGATTTTTCAGCAAATGTCATTGCAGCAGCAGCGACACTGAAGATTGTTGCAAGGATTGCACCAACGCCAGCAGAAATGCTAAGTTTCATTCCAGCGACGCTTTCAGAGTTGCTTCCGCCATAAACAAATGCGCAAATCAAACCAACAACTGCCAAAACTGCAAAAGCAATGCCAGCAATCATAAGAATTTTGTCAATCAATTGGTTGTTCAAGAACATATTGAGTATGAACAAAACTGCCATAATCAATCCGAGGAAGAACACAATTGAGAAACAAATTGTCATGATTGTGTAATCAGCAGATGCGTCTTTAAGACCATTGTCCCAAATGTCAAACAAGTTCATATTGGTTGTTTGTTTAAGACCAGCACCTGACATTGTAGCTGCAACAACAGGACATATAAGCATCATTGATGCGAGAAATGCGCACGCTGCTGCGATACCTTTGACAATAAAGTTTGTCATTTTTGATTTCTTTGCCATTTTTACCCTCCACGGTTTTATTTTAGCATAATTTGTGCCAAAATACAACAATTTTTAATGTATAAATAAGATTTTTGATTTCTTTTTCACAATTTCGATTATTTTTGTCAACATATTCGCTATTTTGTTGACAAAAAAGTTTTTTATAATATGAAAAAAATTTAAACTTATGCAAAATTGCTACTTTTGTATACTTTATTTGTATGCGCATTTCTAAAAAAATATGAACAAATTGTATAAAAAAATAAAACCTTGTCTACAATCACGTACAAGGAGGACAAATTATGTCAAATACAAACAATCAAAGAAAAACAAACATCAAACTTGCTGTGTATGGAGTTTTGGTGGCAACATTTATTCTTACTATTGCGCTCATTGTCGCGTTTTCGATGCCGAGCGCTAACAAGAATTTGAACCAAGACGACACGCCGACACAAGAAACAAACAATGTACCGATTGTATTCACAAGTCCGCTTGACGATGCAACAGTGCTTACTGGCTACTCAGGTACTGCTTTACAATACAATGCGACATTGAAACAGTGGGAGGCACACAAGGCGATTGATTTTTCGGCGCCAAAAGATGCTAATGTTATGGCTGTTTATGACGGCGTTGTTGAGAGCGTGAAGTCATCTTACCTTATGGGTACGACAATTACGATTAGACACAATGACAAGTTATCGACGGTTTATTCTGCGCTTGACACGGAACCGACTGTGAAAGAAGGCGACCAAGTCAAGAAGGGACAAGTCATTGGCAAGGTTGCAAGTTCCAACCAAGCGGAGGCAAAGCAAGGCTCACACCTTCATTTCGAAGTGCTTGAAAATGGTGCCAAGGTTGACCCATCTCAATATCTCACTCTTGAAAACAAATAGTGGCGGACGCCACTGGTGCAGGTTTGGTTGGGTGCCATTATATGAATTTAGGTACATAGTTAACCGACTATGTACCTTTTTTGTACGGGAAAGCCCGTTGCTGTAGGTACTGTTCCTGCGCCTAAGTATCCTTTGAGGACGGCTAGCCACATTCATTCTACAATCTTCAGTTCTTGATTGCGGACGCCACACGTGCAAGTTTGGCGAGTGGCACTGTATGAAAATTGTACATAGTTGAACAATTATGTACTTTTTTGACTGTGTGTTAGCGCGGGAGCAGTGTTGCGTGGGAACAATGCAGGACGCGGGGCGCTAGTGGCGCGAGTTCGTCGAGGTTATGCGAAACGATTATGCACAGGCGCGGGTTGCTTTGCAAAAACGTTTTCAAATATGCGACACACTCCATTTGAGTTGCGACGTCCAAACTTTTAAAGGGTTCGTCGAGCAGTAAAACTTTTGCATCAAAATGCAGGGCGCGCAAAAAACTTATTCTTCTTTGCATTCCACCCGAGAGTTTTTTAGGCAATTCATTTACGACATTGTCAAGTTTGAGTATGGCAAGAAATGAAAGTACTTCTTCTTTCGTTTTACGCGTGAATAGTCGCAAATTGTCAAGCACACTCAAATTTTCAATAAAGACATCGTCTTGCATCATATATGAAATGCTGTCACAACCTTTGACTTCCCCATCATATGCTGTCAGCCCTGCGATAATGTTTAAGAGCGTCGTTTTGCCGACGCCACTTTGCCCAACGACGGCGACAATTTCATTGTCATCGAATTGCAAATTTACGTTTTGCAAAACGGTTTTGTTATCATAACTTTTACAAACATTTCTTAATTCCAATTGCCCACTTCCTTTATGTGTTTTTTGTTTACCTCTCGTCCTTTACGAGATTTCCTACCACAATGGCTTTGACAAGCCTTTCGATTCAAATGACAGTGAAAGTCACTTGCCATATTTACAATCAATAAACACCTCAGCATTTCCAATGCACAAATTACGAACGTTATTCAATGAAAAATCTACACTGCCTACTTTTGCACGTTTAATTTACTATCTTTCACTTTGAACTTGAAGCACTTGAATGCGTCGACAAGTTTTTCCAAAATCGTAGCGACAAGAATTGTGACAAGCGCAAGTGCAATCAAACCTGCCATATCAAAATAAACCTTGTTTTCTTGCATTAGTCCGCCTATGCTTTGATAGGTATTTGCCAAAACTTCGCTTGCGACGATAATTTTCAAATTGAGTGAAACGCTTGATGAAAAAATCGGCAAAAGGTCTTTTTGCAGTTTTGGTAGATAGACAAACTTTACATAGTCGGATTTTGTTATTTTGTACACATAACATAGTTTTTTGACATCTATACCCACTGAAAACGTACACATTCCTGCATAAATTATTGGCATAATTACCAAAATCGCAACAAAGATAGGTGCAATTTGTGAATTTGTCAATATGAGAATAAACAAAATTATTGCAATTGTTGGCACGCTTCGCAATACTTTGACAAGTGTGTCACAAAAAGTTTTCAAAAAATCGCAAGTTTTTGAAAGTGCGAAAATTCCAACGGAAAGGAACACTGCAAGCACAAACGAAACAACTGCTCGCAAGAGTGTCATACCAAACGAAGCATAGAACGCCACACTGCCCAAAAGTCCAAAAACTCTGTTGATTGTTTGATAGACAGACGGTACAATCAATTCATTGTCACAAATAAGATACGCAACTTGCCACGCGAGCAATAAAACAACAATTGTGATTGAAACATAGAGGGCGTGACGCACGCTTTTTATTAATCTTTCTCTACTCATACATAAAACCTATCATCTGTGAGTTTTTGCGCTGAATTTTCTTGCAAGGCGATGATTTTTTCAATGTAATCATTGATAAAATCTTTATTTTCGCTCGCACGCATAAACCCCACATTGCATCTAGCCATAACGCCCTCTAGTCCGTCCGCACTAAAAGCGCTGACGACTCCTTTTTCTAGGTGCTTATTGATTGCTTCAAAAGCGTCCGCTTGTGTTATCTCTTGTTGTATTTTTGCAATCAAGGCATTGACTTGTGTCGCTGTAAATTTTCCTTTTTGGACGACCATTGCGCTTTGCGGATATTTCCCGTACAATTCTTGGACATCTGCGATAATCTTCAAACTGGAATTCATTTTCATTAATTTTGAACACAATGGTTCTGCGACAACAGCAAATTTAATTTTCCCCGCCGAAAATGCGCCTGCGAGGTCGCTTGCGTTTGTACCTTTCAAAACAACGTTGTTGGCATTCCCAGCAAGTTCGTTCATTGTATAATCAACTCCACACTTAGTAAGTGCAAGGCGAACAGTCAGCCCGACGACATTGTTCAAATTTATGACGTGCAGTGTATGCGCTTTCAAACTTAATATGTCCTGCCCACTTGTTCCTATGACATAAAGATTACCGAATGTGTTGATTGAAACAATTTGATAATCGGTCATTTTGGTTGCAAGGTTCAGCGGCAAAACACCAGCATCTGCGCGTTTTGTCGCAAAATAGTTCCCAACATCTGTGCTTGAAACCACTTTGTACTCTGTTTTCCCGCCCAATTCAAACTCATCTAGCAACAAACTTGCCACACTCAACGCGGGCGCGCCATCTGGCACGACAAACAAAACCTCTTTTTCCACATTTCCACAGCCAAACAGTGCAAAAAATGGCAGTAATATGGCAATTAAAGTAGCAACTAATTTCTTCATAAATTCATTATACCACATTTTGAAATTTCAATGCAACAAAAAAAACGCGAAACGATAATAGTTCGCGTTTTAATAAAAATATATTATATGAATCTACTAAATAAACATCAAATCTTTTTTGTCGATATCTGAACGTGCGTATTCCATTGACTCGTTGCTCATAATATTGGCACTTTCAATTTGATTGCGTATTGCCTTTATTGCTTGTGAATTTGCTTCGCTAAATTCAAGCGTCAAATTTTCAAGCGCGTTGCAAAGTCCCTCTAAATCTTCTTTTGAAATATCGTATTCTATGGCAACGTCTATACATTGATTTATCAAATTTTTTGGCAACTCCAAATAATCTTCAAGCAAAATGTCTTTTGGCAGTTCGTTTCTTTTTGTTCCAAACCACTTCTTTGTTTCCTCAACAAAGTATCCGTCAAAACTAATTTCTTTCATCAAATCGGTATGCTCTGCAAGTCCTGTTGCAAACAAACTATAAATAAATTCTGTTGCCGTTACAATGTTTTGATAAATTGCAATCTGCCCATTGCTTTTCTCGCGTTCAATTTCGGTGTCAAAAATACTCAATAATTTACTCTCGATAGTTTTAATTTGACAAATTTGACTCAACGCTTCAAAACGCATAAGAAAATCATTTGATATGCCTTGACACATATTGTTGAAATCTTTTGCAATTTCTTGATAGTCAAATTTGACGCCCTTCAGAATTGCTTGCTCAAATGGGCTCATTTGGTCAGGCAACATTCCATAACTTTCCCAATATTGCAAACCTTTTTTGTCTTGCTTCCCACTCAAAATTACATAATTGATTGCTTTTTTGATTTTTCTAAAGGACATTTGCTCAAGCAAAATATTTTCAGCGACGTAAGATGAATGCCCGCCCAAATCTAAGATATAGGGGTGATCGGCACTGTTTTTATATTCCATACCATCTATTTGTGACATAACATATTGTTCAAACTCTTCGTCATTCATATTTCCAAAGTTTTCATCTTGAAAATTTTTTTCGTTTTTTATCTCCTCGTGTTCGAGAGCGTTTTTATCCATTTCTTCGTTTGCTACCATAGAAACATCTCCTCATACGAATAAATTATACCATAATTTTAAAATTTGTCAATACCAAACTAAATTTTGCTTTCACAACAAATGTTCAATACCTACTGAATTGGCTGTTATACAAATTATAGTAGAAACCTTTTTGCGCAAGCAACTGTTTGTGCGTTCCTTGCTCAATAATATTTCCTTTATTCATAACCAAAATAATGTCGCTAGAAACAATTGTTGACAATCGATGCGCGACAACAAAACTTGTTTTCCCTTCCATCATCTTACTAAACGCTTGCTGAATTGCTAATTCCGTCCTCGTATCAATATTGCTCGTTGCTTCATCTAAAATGAGCATTGGCGGATTTGCCAAAAATAAGCGCGCAATACAAATGAGTTGCTTTTGCCCTTGCGATAGGTTGTCCCCGTTTTCATTAATCATTGTATCATAGCCTTGTGGTAAAGTCGAGATAAAGTGGTCGACGCCCGCAAGACGCGCTGCTCGGCGAATTTCTTTGTCGGTTGCATTTGCTTTGCCATACGCAATATTGTCACGAATTGTTGCCGAAAAAAGCCACGTTTCTTGCAAAACCATACCATATTGTTTGCGCAAACTCTTTCGCGTAACTTGCGTTATGGGGTGTCCGCTGACGGAAATTTCACCTTTGTCAACATCATAAAACCGCATAAGCAAGTTGATGAGCGTACTTTTACCACAACCCGTTGGACCTACAATTGCAACTTTTTGTCCCTTTTTTACACTCAAATTGAGGTTTTGTATAAGTCTTTTATCTCGCGTATATGAAAAGTCTACATTATTAAATTCAACTTGTCCAGTACATTTTTTAATTTCTGGCAACCCTTCATCGCTGACCTCGTTTTTCATATCTAGCACATTGAACACCCTGACAGCCGAAGCATACGCCGCTTGCAAATCTGCAAAAACATCAGCAATGTCATTGAACGGGCGCGAGTACTTGTTTGCAAAGGTCAAAAATACTGAAATTCCGCCAATGGTCAAATTCCCCTTGAGTGCAAAAATACACCCTACAATTGCCACTGTTGCATACAACAAGCCGTTGACAAATCGCGATATTGGCGCAGACAATGAGGAATAAAAGGTTGCTTTTTCACTGACATCGCGCAACTTTTTGTTGATTTCGTCAAATTTTTCAATTGAGCGTTCCTCATACAAGAAACCTTTTACAATCTTTTGATTGCCAACCATTTCCACCATTGTGCCAGAAAGGTCGCCGACGCTTTTTGCTTGTTTTTTGAATAGTTTGTGCGAAATCTTAGCAATAATTCCCGCCACAACTATTGAAAGTGGCGTTGCACAAATTATAATTATTGCCATTGTGACGTTGATTTTTATCATAAATACAAGCGTCAAAATTATTGTTGCAAGGCAATCAAAGAATGTAATCAACCCCATAACAAACCCGTCGGTAATCAAATCGACATCGTTTATCATACGACTTTGCAAGTCCCCGTGACTTGAATTGTCTATATATTTTAATGGCACTTTATTGAATTTTTTGAAAATATCGTTGTGCATTTGCTGTTCAACTTTATAACTCATTCCGTTAGCTGTTCGCAAAAGCAACCACCTAAAAACGGCAAAACCGACGACGCATATTGAAAGATAGATGATATATTCAACAATTTTATCAAAATCAACATTGCCGACGCCAACAATATAATCAATGGCTTCGCCAATAATAATAGGAATAAAAATTTCAAACGCTGAGTTTATGACTGAAAACAACAACACTAATATTAGCAAATACCAATATTTTTTCAAATAACCAAGCGTACGAAAAATTGTTTTGCGAGCCTTTGGTTTGCGTATTCGCGCCACACTTTCAATGCGTTTTTTGTTTGTATCAAGAATAATTGCCGTGTCAGTCACACTTGCGGGTTTCTCATCTACAAACACTGTCGTTTTGTTCTTATTAATAATTGCAGGTACAACGCTTGGAACAACTACTTCTTTTGTTGGTTGTACTTTTTCAGGGTTGTTAAACGATGGGTCTGGCAGTGATGCAATCGCTTTTTGCAGTTTTCGATACTCTTTTTCTTCTTTCCTACTGCGTTTTACTTCGATTGATTTTTTCACTTTACACCTCCTTTGCATATTTCGGTCGTTTTTGCATTATTGATTACTTAGTTTGCGATTGATAAATTTCACGATAAACTTCACAATTTTCCATAAGTTCCTTGTGCGTACCTTGTCCAACAATGTTCCCATTGTCCATAACAATTATTAGATTTGCGTTACGCACAGTATTTGCTCGTTGTGAAACTATGATAACTGTTGCCTTTATCTCTTCCTTGATTGCACGACGCAAATTCGCATCTGTTGCAAAATCAAGTGCCGATGCACTATCGTCCATAATCAATATTTGTGGGTCGCCAACAAGCGCGCGCGCAATTGTCAAACGCTGACGCTGTCCACCCGAAAAGTTTTTACCGCCCGCTTGAACTTTATAATCAAATTTGTCAGGCAATTCATCTACAAATTCAGCACTTTGCGAAATTTTGACTGCCTTTTGTAGTTCAACAAGCGTTGCACTAGGTTTTCGCCACTGCAAATTTTCTTTGAGCGTTCCTTTAAATAGAACTGCCTTTTGCAGAACAAGTCCAATTTCCCCACGCAGTTGTTCAAAACTATAATCTTTGACATCAATGCCGTCGATTAGCACTTTGCCATTTGTTGCATCATAAAAGCGCGGAATCAAACTCACAACACTGCTTTTCCCGCTTCCCGTTCCGCCGATAATGCCGATTGTATCTCCTGCATACGCCTTAAAACTTAGATTTTTGACAGCATACTTTGCGTTGTTTGAATATGCAAGACAAACGTTTTTAAATTCAATTTTTGGCACGTTTTTATTTTTCACAATGTCAATGTATTCTTTGTTCGTTTCAATCACTGACGGCTTTGTATCAAAAACTTCATTGATTCGATGACTGCAGTTGATTGCTTTAATAAATGCTATAATCAAATTCGCAAGTGATACAAGCGCGATTGAAATCTGCGTCAAGTAGTTGACAAACGCAATAATTTGACCTTGCGTAAGATTCCCCGTATTGACTTGCAATCCACCAAACCACAACACCGCGATAATCGCAAAGTTAATGATTGTTCCAGTGAAAGGATTCAGGAGTGACGAAACAGAAACGACTTTAACTGCTGACTTCCGCAACTTTTTTGCCGATTTGGCAAATCGTGCCTCCTCATAGTCTTGCTTGTTGAAAGCGCGCACAACTCTTGCACCTTGCAAGTTCTCGCGTGTTATCTCCGACACTCTGTCCAAATCTTTTTGCGTTTTGTCATATAATGGCTCGGTCTTTTTTAAAATCAAAAACACGACAAAGAAAATAATCGGTGCAACAACCAAAAACAACAACGACAATTTGATGTCGATAATCATTGCCATAATCGTTGACCCAACAATCAAAAACGGTGCCCGCATAACGGTACGCAAAAATGTTCCAAGCGCAGTTTCAAAACGATTGACATCGTGCGTCATACGATTGTTTAAAGTCGCTGTTCCAAACTTGTCAAGTTCCGCGTGCGAAAGCGTGTTGATGTGTTTGTAAAGCCCGTGCCGAATATCATAACTGACGCCCGTGCAAGCGCGCGCCGCAAGTTTGGAACAAATAATTGCACTAGCAATCCCAATAAAGTTTAAAAGTATGACAACGGCACCCCAGCCAAAAATGTAATTCAGGTCGTGATTTTTGACGCCAATATCAACCATATTTGCGACTAAGAGCGGAATCACTATATCAGTTATTGTTTCAACAAACTTAAAAATGGGCGCGGTAATCATTTCCTTTTTGTAGCCCTTAAAAAAACGGAATAACTTGTTCAAATTAATTTCCCCTTTTCTTAATTTTTGCAAATTTATATTTATTTTTCCAAATTATAGCATATTTTTTTATTTTTTCCACCAAAATGAGTGTGATATTTAAACTTTTTGCTAGTTATGTGTTATATTATTTGCAATATAACCGCTAAAAACCACGACTAAAGCAATTTTTTGATTTGACTTGCACCATTATTAGTACTCACTTGCATAAAATTAGATTTTGTGGTATAATAAATGTATGAAAATTAAGCGTTTAGAATTGCAAAATTTTCGCAACTACGAGCATCAAATCATTGAGTTTAGTGATGGGCTGAATGTGCTAATCGGCAAAAATGCGCAAGGCAAAACAAACCTTGTTGAAGCAATCAATTTCTGTTGCATCGGCAAGAGCCACCGCACCAGCAAAGAACGCGAACTCATCAACTTTGACAAAGAAAAAGCAAAAATCAAAGTAGTATGCGAAAAACTCGCGGGCGAAAAAACTGTTGAAATACTGTTGTCGAAAACTGAAAAAAAAATTATCCGCATAAATGGAATGTCTATTTTGCGTATCGGCGAACTCTTTGGCAATATCAATGCCGTTTTCTTTTCGCCTGATGACCTGAAACTTGTCAAAGAAAGTCCCACTGACAGGCGAAAGTTTTTGGACATAGATTTGTCACAAATGTCAAAGGTGTATTTTTATAACCTTTTGCGCTATGAAAAAATACTTGCGCAAAGAAACAAACTATTAAAAGATAGTTTTGATAAAACTACTGCAAAAAATGGACTCGATGTTTGGAATGAGCAACTTTCACAAGTTGGCGCAAAAATTATTTTTGCACGGCACAACTTCACTTGCAACCTAAACGCTATTGCACACGACATACACTCGCGTTTGACGGACAACGCGGAAAATTTGCAAATTACTTACACGGGGCTTGACGGGACGAATGTTGATGACGTTTACCGCAAACTTTACGCTTCACTTGAAGAATCAACAGACAAAGATTTGAGTCTTGGATATACAACGGTAGGCCCGCATCGCGATGACCTCAAAATAGTTTGCAACGACATTGATTTGCGAAGTTTTGGTTCGCAAGGGCAACAAAGGACGTCCGCCCTTTCGCTTAAACTTGCCGAACTTGAAATTTTCAAAGATGAAATCGGCGAATACCCTATTTTAATTTTGGACGATGTTTTGAGCGAACTTGACGACGCTAGATGCAACAAATTGCTTTCAAATATTTCAAACGTTCAAACAATTTTGACAGGCACATCATTTCCGTTCCCGTATAAAACAACAAAATTTACTATTCAAAACGGAAGAATTATACAAAACTAAAGGTAAATTATGGAAATATTTTCAAAATTTGTTAAAGCAATCAAGGAATTTAAACTTGTAAATAATGGCGACAAAATCGCAATTGGACTTTCAGGTGGCAAAGATAGTTTGACGCTTGTTGACTTGTTTAGCAAACTCAAAAAAACTACAATTGTCGACTTTGATTTCACAGTCATCACAATTGATATGTTTGACGGGCAATATGACTTGTCAAAACTCAACGAGTTTTGCAAATCACGCGACGTTGAATTTCACATAATCAAAACTCAAATTTACGACATACTCTTTAATGTGCGAAAAGAAAAAAATCCCTGCAGTCTTTGCTCAAGCCTTCGCAAAGGGCAACTTGTCAGCACAGCAAAAGAACTTGGTTACAACAAAATTGCACTTGGGCATCACGGCGATGACTTTATTGAAACATTTTTTATGAGTCTTACTTTTGAATCACGGCTTTCGACGTTCTCGCCACTATCTTACCTTGACCGCACGAAAGTTTATCAAATTCGACCGCTCATATACATTCGCGAAAGCGAAATTATCAACTATTCAAAAGATTTTCCAATTTTTAAAAATCCTTGTCCAGCGGACAAGCACACAAAACGCCAAGAAATAAAGGATACCCTTGCTGAGTTCGAAAAAATCAACAAAGACTTTCGCGACAATGTGCTTGTTGCGCTACTTGACAAATCACGACATCAAAACTTTTTTGCTGACGTTTGATTTTCTTCAAGTTTTTCAACAAATTTTAATACAGTCTTTACAAATTTTTTGCGATTTGGTATAATAAACTGAAGGAAGTAAAATATGAAATCAATATATACATATTATAAGGAAAGATTAATTGAAATCAGCGGTAAAAACAGAAGTTTGTTTGCAAAAAAAATAAGCAAAAAATACGCTTTTGACATCGGCAAACTTCTTGACGGCGATTACGACACAATCAACGAATTTGTCGACTTTTTGTGGAACGATAGACGCTATAGTTTCCCAATTGTATCCTCTAATGACAAAGACCGCATAGCAAAAAATCTAGGCATCGAACACGAATTTGCAGTTCGCAAGCAAAATATGGAAAAACTTGAGGGCAAAGAAAAAAGTGAAGAAGCGTTTCGCATACAGCGAAATTTCCGCGAAGAAACCAAAAAGGCGATTTTGTCGGAAGTCAACGACCTCAAAACCCTCAAGCGCGACATTGAAGAATTTGCAAAGGAAACTGGACGCTATGAAATGTACGTCGGCTACCCGTTCATCACGGGTTTTATCGGCAAAGATTTACAAATCAAAGCACCGCTTTTGTTGTTCCCTTGCACAATCAATGTCATTGACGAACAAAACGTCGAAATTGAGTTGCGCAGAGATGAGAATGTTCAACTCAACAAAGTGTTCATTCTTGCATACGCAAAACACCACAAAATCAATACTGAAGACCTTGAAATGGAATTTAGAAGTCCTCTTGCAGTGTCGTTCAAGAATATTGGCGAAGTTATAAATTACCTACGAAAGTTTGGCATCAAGATTAACTATCAACCACGCAAAGGTATGTTTGTGTATGAAAAAGCAAAAGACCCTGCAGTTAGCGACGGGCTTGAAATCAAACAACTTTGCACTATTGGGCGCTACCCTCTTGCAAACAGCATTTACAATGATTATACTATGCTTGAAAAACGCCGATTGACAAATGAGGCGATTAATGAACTTTTGAATACAGGCGTTCCTAAGAAAAACAAAAAAGTTGACACAAACCTTTATACAATCAATAATCTTGACTACGCACAAACAAGTTGCGTGGCAAATGTCAATATTGACGGCAATATGGTCATCTATGGCCCTCCCGGTACAGGAAAATCGCAAACAATTGTCAATATTATTTCCGATGCACTCTGCAAGCACAAGCGCGTGCTAGTTGTTTCGCAAAAGAAAGCCGCGCTTGATGTCGTTTTCAATCGTCTTGGCACGCTCAACAACAAGGTTATGTTCCTTGTCGACCCTGAAAAGAGTAAAAATGAATTTTATGACCGCGCACGCACGACACACCTTGAAACTTTAACTTACAAATCAATGAACTTTGCTGAAAACTATGAAAATATCAAAGATAAAATCAATTGTGAGGAGCGCGAACTGAAAATTATTTCCGACACGCTATTTGAGCCAACACCGTTTGGTATTTCACTACAACAAATGTACGCAAACTCACACATTCTCGGCAAAAATACATATGAATATACAATCTACAAAAACCTTTCAAAAAACGCAAAACTAATGGCGCTCAACTACTTTGACTTGAGCGAAAGTTTGCGCGTCATCAAAGAGAAAAATAAAGGCGAACATTATTATAATTACCTCGAATCGAAAAAGACAAACCCTTTGATTGACAACATCAAAAGCGACTTGAACATTCACACAATCAACCAAACGCTTGCTCATCTCAAGGAATTGACGAGTTCGCGCATTGTCCCGTTTGATACAGCAAAATATCCAAACTCAAAGCAGTTGATTGCATACTATCTTGACAAAAAGATTGATTCTGAGGACTTGAAGCCACTTGTCAAATTTGTCGCAAAAATCGACTACCCAAAAGAATACAAAAATTTGCAAACAAGTTATGTTCTGCTCCCAATGTTACCATTTACCAAAAACAAAATTAGTAAAATTGAGCAGGATATTGAAGATAACTTTAGAAAAACACTTGACGCGATTGAAGAATATACCAAAGACTATGAGTTTTTGAACGATGTTTTGACTGAAGAAGGATATATTATGATGATTGACAATATCCTCAACGGAAACACATTGTATCTAAGACTTTTGATGAACGCTCTCAACTCATATGTTGACATTCGCGACCTTAATAATACGCTCAAAAGTTTGACCGACAACGAAAAAATTGTTTTGAATTTTGCTTACAGCACAACTGATAGTTATGCGCGCTTTAAAGACACGCTAGACTACTTGTTGCCTGTGCGCATTTATATTGAAGTTGTCGACCTGGAAGAAAAATATAAACTAAATCTTGCAAAAATTCTTGACTATGACAACACCAAAAATCGTATTCTTTCATTGAATGCCGACCTCCGCGATGTTTGCAAAAACATTTGCGACGGAACATTCAAGCAAGAATACATTGAAAAACACAAAGATGCGCAAGCAAGCAAAAACTTTTTGTATCAAATCTCAAAAACACAAAATCAATGGCCAATTCGCAAATTTATGGAAGTGTATGGCGAATATATGTTTGACCTATTCCCTTGCTGGCTCCTTTCGCCTGAAAGCGTTAGTACAATTATGCCTCTCACAAAAAATTTGTTTGACATTGTTTTGTTTGATGAAGCATCACAAGTTTTTGTTGAAAACACTTTGCCAGTAATCTATCGTGGTAAAAACATTGTCGTTGCGGGCGACTCAAAACAGTTGCGCCCAACCGCTACGTTTATGAAGCGTTATCTCGGCGCCGACCTTGACGAAAATCTAGATTACGCAACGCAAGCCGCGCTAGAAGTTGAAAGTTTGCTCGACCTTGCGATGACACGATATAAATGCACTCATTTGACATACCACTATCGTAGCCGTAATGAAGAATTAATCAATTTTTCAAATCACGCTTTCTATGAAAATCGTTTACAAATCGCGCCTAACACAACCAAAAATAAAGGCAAAAAGCCGATTGAACGCGTTATGGTCGACGGCAAATGGATTGGCAGACACAACGACGCCGAAGCGAAAAAAGTTGTCGAAATCGTCAAAAAGATTTTCAAAACACGCAAAAATAATCAATCAATCGGCATCATTACGTTCAACACCGAGCAAGAGTCCGCAATTGAGGACGCACTCGATGAAGAATGCGCAAAAGACCCAAAATTCCGCGACCAATTCCTACTTGAAACAAACCGCAAAGAAAATGGCGAGGACACGAGTTTATTTATCAAAAACCTTGAAAACGTGCAAGGCGATGAACGCGACATCATCATCTTTTCAATCGGTTATGCCAAAAACGAATATGGCAGGGTTGTCGCGCAGTTTGGCCCACTATCAATTGAGGGCGGTGAAAACCGCTTGAACGTCGCAATTACGCGTGCAAAAGAAAAAGTTTATGTCGTCACAAGCATTGAACCTGAAGAACTAAATGTGGAAAATTCAAAAAATGCAGGACCAAAGATTTTCAAAAACTACTTGCGTTATGCTCGCGCCGTTTCAAATGGAAACAGGCTTGAAGCGCAACTAATTTTGAATTCCTACGACTCACAAGAAATGCCAAAAATGGAAATCATCAAGTCTTCATTTGAAGGCGAAATCAAATCTAGCCTTGAACAAGCAGGTTACACGGTCGAAACTAACATCGGCAACACCGACTATAAAATTTCGCTTGCAATCTATGACAAGGAACTCGACAAATACCTTGTCGGCATTGAATGTGACTATAGCGCGTACTACAGCAGTGACAGTCTGCTTGAACGCGATGTCTACCACCCTGCTTTCCTAAAAAGTCGTGGTTGGGACCTTTTGCGCGTTTATAGCCGTGATTGGTGGCTACACAAAGGCAAAGTCATTGCTCAAATCACAAAAATTGCAGACAAAAACCGCGCAAAGTTTCTTGCTGAATCAGCAAAAATTACAAAAAAATAACAACAATAAACAGTATTTGCACTTGATTGCTAAATACTGTTTTTATTTTTATTGATTTCGTCAACATAAAATAAATCAACTTTACTACAAAATAAATAAAAAGAAAAAAGGTTACAAAAATCACTTTTTTGCAACCTCTTTTTTTGTATGTTTACGTTTTTTGAAAAACTTGATTTTTGGCATTGAAATTGCAGGCTTGTCATCGACAAGAACTTTTACGTCGTCGCGCAAATCTGCGCCATTTCGCTCATAGTCTTTGCGAAGTTGTTTTGCAATCTTTTTTGGCAAAATATGCAATTCCTTTAGGTGCGCGACATTGACAAGGCGCGGTTCATAATAGCCCTTTTCGCTAGGAACAGTAAACTCCTCGCCTTCTCCTGTACCAAAAATTCCATCTACCCATTTGCAAAGGTAAAAATGCTGGTGTGCACTTTCGGAAATAAATTCATACACCTTTTTGATAACTTCAATGTCAATTCCAAATTCTTCCTTGATTTCACGAACCACTGTTTCTTCCAATTTTTCGCCTGTTTCCTGCTTTCCACCTGGCAGACAATAGAAGGCGTGGTTCACTTTTTTTCGGTACATCAGCCCGATTTTGTCCCCTTCTATTATTATGGCTCTAGCGCTAATTCTTTTCATAACTTATAGTTTACCACAAAAATTACTATCTTGCAATTAAATTATAATATTATTTCAAAAATTTTTAGCAATTTGTTTAATCTTCCCCATACAGCGTTGCTAGGTCAGCACGTGATTGCTTGAACGCGTTTTGGGAAATTGTGCAATTGTTTGGCAACACAAAGTAGTAGTCGGAAGCGCCTTCCTCGACATAGTCAAGCGGGCAAACTTGGAATGCATAGTCACCAATACTTGCAACATTGCCACCTATCTTGCACTTCCTAAGGTTGAAGCAACCATAAAACGTCTTTTCTTCAATCTTTGTTACTTTTTCAGGAATTACAATATCATCTAGTATTATGCAATCAGCAAAAGCATATTTCCCAATTGCAGAAATATTTGTTGGAAGAACTAATGTTGACAAACTAAGGCATTCTTCAAAGGCATAGTTGCCAATGCTTGTAACACTTTCGGGCAGTGTTATGTTGGTCAAGTTCCAACAATGCGCAAAGAATGATTCAGGAATTGCTGTTACTGCACTAGACAATTTGACCGTCTTTAGCGTACCGCACCCATAGAGTCCGCCAGCATAAATTTTGCTGTAACTGCTCAAATCAAGTGTTGTTGCCGTGCCACTATACGCCATAAAGTAGGTGCCAGCCTTATCGCCACTTGCGATTGTGAATGTTGTTATGTCATTGCTCGTCGTCAGGCGGTTTTTAAATGACTCGCCGTGCTCAATCACTTCAAGCCCGTTGTTTATGTTGTCAAACCAGTTTGTCCAATTTGCTGAATCTTTGAACCAACTAGGCAAGTCTAATTGAACGAGTTTTGCACACTCGACAAACATTTTTATGTTGTAGCCTTCCACGTTGTCGGTATTCATTTGAAGAGTGCTAAACTCAGCAAGCCACTTCACTTTCATCAAGTTGCGACACTTGTAGAATGCACCTATGCCCAATCTTTCAAGTGTTTGTGGCAATATCACAGATTGTAAATTAGTTGAATCATAGAACGCAAATCTATAAACTCTAGAAAAGTTTTCGCCACTGAGGTCAACATCACGGTCAGTGCCATAGTAATCAACAAGAATTTTCTCGCCAGATTTTGTCAAATAGTAAATCTTTTTCGTCGTGTCCTCAGTCAATGTTCCGTTGTCAAAATTACCTGTTTTTGAAACACTTGCCAGTGGATTCGGTATATCGCCAAACAGCGCATTTTTTAATGAGGAATCACTGAAACTTGTCAAGTTTGTGATTTGATACAGTTTTGAACAGTCGCGGAATGCGGGACCAATATATGTGAGCGTGCTAGGTATTGTGATTTCAATCAATGACGCACAACTTTGGAAAGCGTTTGCACTAAGTGTTTGCAATTTTGAATTTGCATCAAGTCCTGTTTTTCTCAATTTGTCACAAAAACTAAACGCGTACTCGCCGATTGTAGTCACACTACTAGGAATTGAGATTTCAAGCAACGATTTACACAAATAGAATGCAGATTTGTTAATTTCTGTCAAAGTATTTGGCATTTTTATATTTTCAAGACTAAAGCAATTATAGAATGTACTTGCCCCGATTGAAGTCAATTGCGATGCACTAAAATCAACTGTTTTCAAACTACTGTTGTATGAAAATGCGCTAGTGTCAATACTAGAAAGCTTTGTAGCATTAGACACCGTTACAAGATTACTGCATTGATAGAATGCCCCTTGTCCAATTGTTTTAACGTTTTTCAAATCTAGTGACTGCAAACTGCCACAATGATTGAACGCTTGCACACCAATTGTTTCGACCGAGCCAAAATCAACCGACTGCAAACTATTGCATTGATAGAATGCTAGTTCGCCGATTTCGTTCAATTGTCCACAAACAACGTTTTGCAGTGCATTGCATTGGTAGAATGCGCCACGTCCTATAGTTTTGACTTTATTCAAATTGATTGAAGTCAAACTATTGCATTGCATAAATGCGCCCTCATTGATTGTTTTCAAGCTGTCACTTGCAGTAAATGTTGTGAAATTCGTTCTTAAAAATGCATAACTACCAATTGTTTCAACAAATTTGCCTAGTTTTATGTCTGTTATACCGCTATTTTCAAAGGTCATAAAGTTTGTGTAATATTGCCCGCTCGGAAGCGTAAATCTTCCATAAATTTCCTTTACTTTGTAAATTCCGTTGTCTTGAGGCGCATCAAACAAATTATAAAAGTCTTCGCCCACTATGATTGCACTATAATAAGTGTAAATGTGCTCAATTTTATCATCATCTATATATTTTCCATTGTATACCTCACTAAGTTTGACATAATCAGGAATTTCCACAATTTTTGGCATTGAATACCCTGCACTGCGCCCTGCAGACAAATAATAACCTTCTTCATCTTCTTTTGCCATATACCTTAGTGAGTTATTGACCTTTCCCCAGTGCATTTTCAATGTTACATCACCACTTGAATTTCCTGAAAAGGAAATTGTTGTATACAGGTCTTTGCTTCCCACGTTTGCGACTTGCCAACCAAGGAATGTATAGTTATAACTTGTTGGCGATTTAAATGTTGCGCCGACACCATATTCATACTCGGTTGGGTTGTTTTTGTTGTCGATAGGGTCAACCGCTGCCATACCATAATCGTAATCTATTTGATAAATGAAACCTTTTGTGCGTGCAACAAATGCGACGTCTTTTGCTTCAGTGAGTGTATAATCAAAACTTAGCGTTTCGTTGACGGTAACGCCATCTTTTATCCAGCCGAGGAAATTATAATTATCTTTCAACGTGGCAACAAGTGGGACTATTTCGCCAAAATAGTGTTCGCCCGCGCCCGAAAGCGTGGCAATACCGCTGTTCGTTTCATTTTGAGTGATTGTGATTGTGTATCTATTTCTTGTATACTTTAGTTCAACAACTGTTGAGCCGTCGGGTTTGATTTCAACTGGTTGCACTGCAGGTGCTGTAAACCCAGTTACTTCATCTGGAGTAATAGTAATTGTGTCGCCCGCCAATGCTTGCTCTTGCTTTGTGCCTTTTAACTCGTAGTCAACACCGTTTGTTGTCATATAATAATATTTGACAGTATAATTTACATTCGAAGCGTTGAATTTTGCATAGTAATGCAAATCTTTGCAAAGAGATGTCGCAACAACAATTTGCAATTGTGGCTCGCTCAATTCTTGCGTTGTCCAGCCCAAGAACTCAAATCCCGTCATTTTAGGATTATTGAGCGTGAAATCTGTATCCTCGATTGTATATGACGTTGGATTTTCCTTTCCGCTTTCCAATTGCCCGCCGTTTAGCGTATAATCAACTTTATAAACAATCGGCGCCGTTTCAACAGTGAGTGCAATATCTTCCGTTGGCATTGTAAATTCAAGTTTCGTATTTTGTTTGTTGCTCTCATTGATTATTTCAGTTTCGCCAGAATTTTGCGTCCACACTTTCAAATAGTATCCACGTTTTAAAACAACATCAATTGAAACTGTTGTTCCCCAATACTGTGTAGTCAAAGGGGTTATTGTGTCAATTCCGTTGCCGACTTGCGTAATTGTCACGGTGTATGCAATTCTATAATATTGATATACAATTTCAGTTGTGCCGTCGCCCGCAATGTTTTTTGTTTGCAGTTCAGGCGATGTATACCCCGTTTTTGCTTTGATTGGTGGCTTAACTGTTGAATCGGTTGTTCCTTTCAAGTTCTCAATTTCGTCTGCAACTAATGCAAAGTTTCCGCTTGTGTCCATATAAAAGTGCTTTACAACATATGACGTATCTGTCTTTGGCGTCCAATGCGCAACGAATTTTCGGTTTTCAAACGAGCCTTGTGGAATTGTTGTTGCACCTGAAATTACAACACCATTTTGGTCAAGCACTGTCCAACCCGTGAATGTGTAACCTAGTCGCACAGGTGTAGTTGGCGAAATTGTAGGCGTGCTTTTTCTATATCTCACTGGATAACTTCCACCCTCAGCCTTTTGTCCGCCCGCAAAGTCGTATTCAATGACATATTCATTTTCGCCAAACCACGCGGTAAATTCTAGGTCAGTTGCCATATTTTCAATGGTAACGACTTTTTCTTTAGCATCTACACTAATAAATGTACCTGACCAGCCTTGGAAATCACTTCCGCCAAGCTCGGGATTTACAAGTGTGAATGTGTTTTTGACAGTGTAAGTCCCGCGATTTGGATTTGTGGTACTGCCATCAAATGTAGCACCCTCTATCCCATGATATGTAATAAAATACGTAATAATATTTGCTTTTGCAATGAATGTTCTATCAATTTGTTCAACTTTGAACTTGTATTCAAGTGTCGTGCTAACTTTTTTGTCATCTTCAAAGATTCCAAGAATGTTATAACCCGCTTTCAGCGTCACTGTGACAGTGATGTCTTGCCCGTAGTAGTAGTTTCCGTTTCCTCTACCACCATAATCATTTGAAACGTCTACACTTTCAATACCTTCGCCATACGTGCCACTTGTAGCACTTGCTGAAATATATTGCTGATTTCTTGAATAGTAGAACACAAACTTTGTTGAACCATCTCCATTGATGTTTAGTTCAATCGAACTTTTTTCCGCCGTAAAGCCGATGATGTCGATTGGCGTTTTTGTAACGCTTGTATCAGTTGTTGCTTTTTCAATTGTAGGAACTCCATACAAGGTATAGTCGTTCTTTTCAGTCGAACCATTAATCGGTTGCAAGCGGTATTCTATCGTATACTTTGTGTTTTTATTTGGCGACCAACTTGCAACAAATTTGCGGTCACCCGTACTTTTTTTGCAGTCAATTGATACTACATCTTGTAATAGTTGCCACGTATCGTCATCTGCTAATCTATACAACGTCCACCCGCCAAAAATATATCCCGTAAAAAGTGGTTGCGCTGGCGTTATATCGTCACTTGTAAAACTGTATGACTCAGGATAAGTAATGCCCTCAGGAGCGTGTCCGCCGTTTAGTTCATAATAAATGTTATAAACTCTTGCATTCCAAACCGCTTCAAACTCCAAATCCTCCGCAATGTTTGTGTCAATAACAGTTTCTAGAGCAACTGCTTGCGTTTTTAGGTTCTTCCACCCCGTGAATGAGTGCGCCCCCTTTGTTGGTTGCGGTAGTGTAAAGTTTTCATTTTCAACAGTATATTTGATTGTGCTAGAGTTAATCGCTTCAATTCCCGCATCTCTCAGCGCTTGGAGCGCGTCATTGCTAATGCTCCCGTCCTTTTTGTCAAGTGTGATTGTATACTTGATTGCCGTAAATGTTGCACTGAATGTTAGGTTGCCACTAAACGCACCCTTTTCGATTTGCAGAACTTGTTTTGTTTGTGCCGTTCCGTTGTATGTATACGTCCAACCTGCAAAATCGTAACCGCGTTTTTCAGGGTTTACTAGCGTAAATGTTGGCGTTTCGACATTGTATTCAGTAGCGTTCGGGTTGCTATTGTTTCCGCCAAACGTGCAGTTTTCAAGGTTTTCATATGTGATTTGGTATGTAATAGGCGTATAATTCGCAACAAAAGTCAAGTTTTCAAACACTTCGCCTTGACGGATATAAACTGCTGTTTCTGGAGTATTAAGCAAAGTTCCTGTCCAACCTGCAAAGGTATAATCAACTTTCGCTGGATTGTATAGCATAAATGTTTCAGTTTCAATATTAAATTGCGTAACATTTTCTTTATCACAAGTACCACCATTCAATTCATAAGTGATAGTATAAGTTTGCAAAGCCCACGTTGCTGAAATTGTTATATCATTATAAATGCCAGAAAATGAGATAACCGAGTTTTCAAGTATTTCGCCGTCATATTCCCAGCCTTGGAAAGCATACCCTTTTCGCGTTGGATTGCCGATTGCATATGACAAATCTTCGACTGTGAAAGTAGTTTTTTCAGCATCAAATACAGCGCCGACAATGTTGTCGTAAAAAATGTTATAAGAAATTGGCGTGAATACTGCGGTGTACTCCCTATCTCCTATGCTACCTTTTGTAATTATGGTTTTCAGGTTTGCATCGGTTTCGCCCGCTAAAAGCCAACCAACAAAGTTATACCCACGCTTTGCTGGAGTCAAAAGAGTTATATCAGGCGTTGAAATTGTATAAGTCGTTGGATTTTGGACAACTCCCGCAATTGTGCCACCGCTCATATTATATGTAATTGTATATGTTTTTTCGCCGTAAACTGCGGTATATGTGCGATCGCCCGCCATATTGTATATGCGCAAATCAAGCGTTGTTTCAGCAAGTCCACTGCCAGTCCACCCGATGAACTCATAGCCGTCGAGGCTCGTTCTTGGATAGTTCAAAACAAAATCGGATTCAACATTATATTGCATTGGCGGTTGATTGCCTTCATCATAATATCCATACTCGCCAAGTTCAAGATTGAGATTGTAGTTTATGAGCGTGTACCCAGCATACAATGTGCAGTCGTTGCTCGGCATATGGAAAGCATTAAAGTCAATCGGTGTAAACTCGCTGATTTGCGTTCCTGTTGCGCCAATTTCTTGTGCATACCAACCAACAAACGTGTAGCCAAGCGCTTCGGGCTCAGTCGGTTGCGTCAAAAGCGCATTGAACTTGACTTTGTCCGTTGCCACAACATCGTCTTGTGACACAAACGTCAAATTGTACGTTGTTTCTTCGTACAGTGCGTCAAGTGTAACTTCATCTACCCCACCGTTTGATAGATTTAGTGCAAAACCCATATCCGCTAGGTTTACGCGCGTGATATATGCCTCATCATCAAAAGTTTTACCATTGACACTCCAGTGCGAAAAAGTCATTCCACTGACAACGAAACGCGCATCGGCATTTTGAATGTCAGCGATTGAACGCAACTTTGCGAGATTGACAACATCGGTCGAATACTTGAATGTTGTCACAAACTCACTTGTTGCTCCAACGCCTGAATAAGAATACTTGATTTTATATGTATTTGCAACATAATAGATAAACAAATTCATATTATCAGCAATTAACTTTGCGGAAACGTCACTTGTTTTGCCGTCATTTGTAGTTCCGTCAAAGTAAGAATATCCATCAAACTGCAAAATCTCAGGACGCACCGTTGACCTGTTATATGCCGTAGATGATTGAGGGGCTTTTAATTTTGTAGAATATATTGCACCCGTGTCAACGTCATAAATTGCATAGTATACCTTGTATGTGTAAATTCTTTCAACTTCCCACACAGCATAAAGCGTAAACGCCTTTTCAGCATTCACTATGTCTGCCGACTCAATGCAAGGCTCTTCTCCCGTCAGCGACCAGCCAACAAAGGCAAAGCCACCCTTTGTAGGTTCAGGAATATACCCGTATGCCTCGCCAATTTTTAAAGTCTTTGACAAAATACCATTTTCTTCAGTAAAGCCGTAGGGCGTTTCACTGAAAGTCCCACCATTTAATTGAAGTGAAACCGTAACTTCAGTGGGTTTTTCGCCATTCTGCATAACAAAGAAATAGTATGCGCCCGCGCCTGCGCCGAGCAAAATCAAAATTATAAATATCGCAAGAATAATCTTTCCCGTTTTCCTTTGTTTATACATATCAAAACCTCTATGATATAATTTTACCAAATTTATAAAAAAATATCAATCAAAAGCGCGTTTGTTGCCGAAATTTGTAAACATTCATCTGCAATTTTGTACACTCGTCTTTTCAACTGCTAACTACCTTTTTATTGCTCAAAGTTAAAATAAATACATACAAAATATATTAACAATCAAAAATGCATGTCAACAAGTCACAACTCTTACAATATTTTAATTACATAACAAAACAAGACACTGTGTAGCACGGTGTCTTGTCAACAAAAAATTATTAATATTTTGTCAATTTTGTCAGTTTTATTAAATAAAACACCCATTTCATTTAATATTTGTGGCAAGATTGCCACTTTTATTAAATGAATTATACACCAAAAGACAAAAAATTGCAATCGTTTACAACAAAAAAAACTGCAAGAATCTTTCTTGCAGTTCAGTTTTGATTTTAAAATTATGCAATGAAGAATGAATCGGAAACTTCTTTGTATCCTTCAAGTGATGCTGGCATATCAGCAATTGATTGCTTACCATATGTGACTTTCATTGTGCATTTAACTTTCATTGATTGTTCTGTAAACAAATCAGGGTCGATTACATCTCCGCTAAGGTCAACATCTTCTTTTGCTGTGTAAATATTAAAGTTGAATGACATTTCAACAAGTTTTCCACCTTTTAGCGTAATCTTAGCGTTGCCATCTATTTTCATTCCATCAACAATTTCATAACCTTTAACAGTAACAACATACTTGTCGCCACTAAACTTTTCAGCAGAAACTTTCATTGTTTCTGACCCAAAGTCCATATCCATAAAGTCTGTAGCGGAAATCGGCATATCTCCAGTTGACCCGCCAAGCACTGCAGTGATAGCCCCAGAAAGTTCAGCAATGTCTTGTGAACTCGCCTTAATATATGTTTTGCTTTCTTTATCTACCGTATAAAAATCGTCGCCAATCTTTCCAAGTATGGCCTCAGAATCTATACTTTGTTTTGCTTTACCCATAGTAGCAGTTCCACTTAATCTAGTGTACATTTTTACATTGTCAAAGTTCTTTACTCCGTCAACCTCTTTGATTTCTCCAGATTTCTTGACTGTCGAAGTGATATTTGACTTAACAGTTCCTTGGTCTATTTTCATTTCCATTTTCATTTTTGTGACAATTTTAAAATCAGTTGTAATTTCGTTTGTGTTTGTCATTGCGTCAGCATAGACTTGTTGTGCTTGTGCGATTTCAACTTTTTCGCCACCGCACGCTGTGAAGAACAATGCGCAAGGCAAAATTGCAATCATCGCTAAAATTGCTCTAATACTATTTTTCATAATGTTTTCTCCTTTTTTAACATATAACTAATATAGCATATTTTATTTTTTTTGTAAACTATTTTTCGACATTTTTTTTAATATATTCATAATTTTTATTGTTTAACTTCTCTAAAACTAAGTTCAAGACAAACACTTGTTTTTGGCAAAAATGTGTGCTATAATTTATGCAACTTTTGGATGCACGACATTATGGCGATTTACTATATTTGTCACTTGCGCCATACTATAATTAATTGGAGGAAATATGATAACTATTAGTAACCTTGAGTTGCGCTTTGGCGGTCAACTCTTGTTTCAGGACGTCAATTTGAAGTTTGTTTCGGGCAACTGCTACGGAATTATCGGCGCAAATGGCGCGGGCAAGTCGACGTTTTTGAAAATCATTTCGGGACAAATCGACAGTTATAAAGGCAATGTCGATGTCGACGAAAAGTGCCGTATGAGTGTTTTGCAACAAGACCACTTCAAATATGATGACTTCACAGTTTTTGACACCGTCATTATGGGCAACAAAAAACTTTACGACATTATGAAAGAAAAGGAAGCGCTTTACGCAAAGCCCGACTTCACTGAGGAGGACGGATTGAAAACCGCCGAACTTGAGGCAGAGTTTGCTGAAATGAACGGCTGGGATGCCGAAACTGAAATTGCGCAACTGTTGAGCGGTTTGGGGTTGGACGACTCTTACCTTTACCTTGAAATGAAAACTCTCAAAGAAAGTGAAAAAGTCAAAATTTTGCTTGCTCAAGCGCTTTTCGGTAGCCCTGACATCCTGCTTTTGGACGAACCTACAAACGGACTTGACATAAAGTCAGTCGAATGGCTTGAGGAGTTTTTGATTAATTTTGCAGGCACTGTCATAGTTGTTTCGCACGATAGACACTTCTTGAACACGGTCTGCACGCACACAGTCGACATTGATTACGGCAAAATTACAATATATGCTGGCAACTACGACTTTTGGTATCAATCAAGCCAACTCACTCAGCAATTGATGAAAAACCAAAACAAGAAAAAGGAAGAAAAGATTGCTGAACTCAAAGCATTCATTCAACGCTTTTCGGCAAACAAATCAAAATCAAAGCAAGCAACTTCAAGAAAGAAAATTTTAGAGAAAATCCAAATTGAGGATATGCCCGCTTCAAGCCGAAAATATCCATATGTAAACTTCAAAGCAGAAAAACCGCTTTCAAAAGAGGTTATTCAAGCAAACAATTTGACAATTTATAACGACGAAGGCAAAGCGATTTTGAACAATGCTGAATTTAGAATAAACAAAGACGACAAAATCGCGGTTCTCGGCGACGACATTGCGGTTACTGCATTTTTCAAAGCGCTTGCAGGCGAATCTAAGTACGATGGTTCAATTTCAATCGGTTCTAATACAAAAATAAGTTATTTGCCAAACGACAAAAACTCATATTTTGAATGCGACCTCAACATCATCGACTGGCTCGCGCAATTTACAAAGGAAACGGATGAAACGTTTTTGCGTGGCTTCCTTGGACGTATGCTCTTTTCGGGCGAAGACGGCTTGAAAAAAGTAAAAGTGCTTTCAGGGGGCGAAAAAGTGCGTTGTATGCTTTCAAAAATGATGCTTGAATCAGGCAATTTATTGATGCTTGACCAGCCAACAAACCATCTTGACCTTGAAAGTATCACTGCGCTAAACGACGCTTTGATTGACTTTGACGGCGTCGTCATCTTCGCGTCACACGACCACGAGTTCTTGTCATCAATTGCAAACCGCATCTTTGAAATAAAGGACGGCAAACTCATTGACCGTATGGAAACATTTGAAGAATACATCTCAAAATAAATTATGTTAATATATTGACACTTCTAATAATAAAAACAACCTCTTTTGGTAAAAGAGGTTGTTTTTCTATTCCTTGCAGTCGTCGACTTCAAGGTCGTCGGGGAGATAAAGATTCTTATCGCGCTTTGTGTGTGCCCAGCCTGTTGGCAACCAATCAATTATTCGGCTTACCTCTATTAGTTCGGGGACATTGTAATCGTTCTTTCGCAAATTTTTGTGAATATATGTATTCTTGAAAATCGCGTAACTATGGTTCAAATAAAATTTCTTTGCGAGAAATTTTCCAAATTTGCCGTGCGGGCAATATATTCCGTCGATTGTTTCGACACCGTTTTGCAAAAGAAATTTTTCAAAAATCACGCTCATACAACTGCCGACACCTGCGTTGAGGTATACAGGCGAAACTTCAATCGCGTCCAAAAAACAGGCTTTTTGCTTTGGATATAAATCAAAATCAATATAACCAATAAATCCACCGTTTGCGTCCAATGCGCAAATTTCGTAGCAGTCCGCTTCATTAATTAGTTTTGTCAATTCGACAAAAACTTTCTCCCCGCCCTTTATCTCAAATTCAAATTTTTTCATACTTAGATTATACCACAGGCTTTGTTGGACAAGGAACATTATGAATTAACATCCCGCCTGCGAACAGGTTGTGATTATTTTCAACCGAATAACTATATACTGTTATTCCTCTGGTAGTTGTCATAATGTCAATTGACTCAACTTCAACATATCCGCTTAGCGTTTTTACCATATCTCCTACTGCAAGTGGTGTATCCCTCATTACATCAGGAGAGATATCATATTGTGTACTTTTTCCGCAAATTGCCCAACCCGTGCTAGTCAATATCGGATGATCAGGAGTGAGATTCAAGACGCTACCATCTTTCAATCTAACAGTTGCCATAGCATAACGCGTTACAACTATTACTTTTATGATACTCTCCAAACTCAATTCGCCCGTTGCGGTGTTCATTGTCAAAACTTTGTCTCCAATTGCAATTGCGTTTGCGAATTTTGATTCTCCATTGAATCCAACTGAAACTTCAGTATCTCCCGTGATACAACACATTGACAAAGAAGTTGTAAAAGTACAACTCATCGTATCGTCTAAAATGTAAAAATTTGTTCCATCTAATGAATAAGATAACAATAATTCACTATTTATTGTACTAGAACTCCACAAAAAGTTATCTACTTTCATACACTCCACTAATAATTTAGATAAATCAACGCTTGATACTTTCTCTTTAGAAATTACTGTAAACTTAAACAGATTAGTATTACTTTCTTCTTTTGTACACGTGTAGTTTATTGACTCATATGTAACATCTTTCGAATCGCTTTGCGTAGAAGACAATGGCACATCCACAACCATTTTTAAATATATGGTTGGTGAAATATCACTAATTGTTAACGAACTTGTTACTGATATGCTTTCATAATCACCAGAATGGGTATATATTTCCATTTTGCCACTTGTTGTATAAGTAGGTTTAGTTTGGTTTATAATGTCCACTTTCAGTGTTGCGCTAGCAATAGCGCCAGTGTTTGCGTCGTTCATTGATGCGTAGTTGACGCCATCCACAGATGATGCAATACTAAATGTGTACGCAACGTTTGTTTGCGCCGTGCTAAATGTGCCGACGGGCGCTTTTTGTAGCACAGATGTTACATCAATTTTGCCGAGCGTACCTGCATTGACAGCGGTCAAAACCGTTTTACTTGCATCAGTTGTCAATTTATAATCCCAGTTGTCCATAGTACTTGTTTGTGTTCCCGCAACAAATAGTGGCGTTGCTGATTGCATTGTAATTTTGGTATACTTTGCAGGGTTTGACACTGTTACACTGACAGAACTACTTACAGTACTTGATTTATAAGTACCATTTTGATATAAATTTTCAATTATAACATTATTTAGATCACTCACACCAGTGACTGTTGAGCCTACCACAACATTAAACCCGATTTGTCCCGAAATTGTTGCTTGCGCACGCGAGTCGGACATATCCTTTTTTGTGTCCGCCGAAATAACTATATAAATAGTTTGTGGCGTGGTTGACGTTGTCAATTGTTCCCCTATATATGTAAAATGCGAAAGCGGTTCAAACAAATTAAATGTCACGCCTGTTTTTACTGTTGCGGTAGATGTCAAACTAAATCTGTTTTTCAATACGCTATCTGCAGTGACAGCGCCAAGCGATGTTTCGCCAAATTTATAAGTTGCACTATCAAAAGAAATCAAACTTTCGGTACTGCTTAGGTCACTAAAAATGTATTCAATTTTAACATAATATTGCGACAACTGATTTTGATCGTCGATTGCCACTTTATATTTACTGTCCGTGACAAGACTAATGCCATTTGAGTTGCCGTACGAAATTTCACCATTGTTGAGCGTTCCGTCCAGCCCAACATTTGAATAAAACATTTCGACGCCGTTGTCAAAGCACAGCGCGGGGCTGTCAAATGTGAACGCGATTGTTCCCGTCGCAGTCTTTGAATCTTTGAGTGCGCCAAAGGTTGTTAACGCTATAAATGACACTGCCAAAATCGAAATGATTATGTTTATCAATGTCAACCCGCAAAACTGACGCGCGCGCGATTCCGCCGTGCAAATAACGGAATTATTTGTGCTAATATTTTTCATACTACTACCTTTCACTTTTGCACCTTTTTTATCTTTCGTACAATCAATTTCAGCAGTAGTGCAATTATTTTTATTATTTGTTTTTATTAAATTTTTATTCTTATTATCGTTTGCGCAAATTTTGCAATTTGCCGTATTCTGTTGTTTTTTGCAAGTATCTTGCAAATTTTGACGGCATTCCCTACTATTTTGAGGCGCTATGCTGTCATTTTTTGCATCATTATACCCCCCCCCCCCTAGCACTTTTGTTCTATTTTCCATAAGTATTTTCTCTCCAAATTCTTTTATTCTTCACAATTAGTATACCCTTTTTCCACCTTTTAGTCAAGCATTTTAAATAGGTTATTCACTCTGAACTACAAAAAATGAGGCACATAAAATATATGCCCTCATTTATTCGTGGATTACTTTTTAGCCGTGTGTTAGCCCGTCTAAAACTTTGTGTTTCAGCAATAAGCGTCGCCGATATATTGGACATTTTATGCAAGCAAAATTTTGTAATTACGCCTACACTACCTTAGTTTACTGTAACTTCAAATTTGACAATGATTGTTTGATTTTGTGCAAGGTCATTGAGTGCAAAACCAACAGATGGGTTGTAGTCCACAAAAGGTTGTTCGTCAATCTTTACGCTACCTTCAACAAATGTTACTTCGGCTGGAATTGTATCCTTGAAGAATAAATCTGTATTGTCAATATTCCCTTCGTTTTTGATTTCGTGCTGATAAAGAATCTTATCTCCAGCAATGACGGCGCTCTTATCCGATGTTTTCTTGATTGTTATTTTTTCATTTTCTATGCCGATTGTCGTTTCGTTTGTTCGCTCTTTCAAGCCGACAGCCTCATTGACAGTGTACGTCACTTCCGATGTTGCCGTAACTTCGTTTTGAGTCGGCTGGTCGGAAAGTACAAGATAGTATTGAATTTTACGACTAGCACTTGGCGCAATATCACTCTCTAGTTGTACCCCTGCTGTGATGTCCATATCTTGTTTAGGTACATCATCAATAATAACTGAACCCGCTTTAAAACTTCCGCCCTCAGAAATCGTGTCTACAACCGTAACATCTGAAATAGGATATTCGCTATTGTTTGTCAATGTTATAGTTTGCATAATCTCTGCTTCTGGGACCCCAAAATTGTTTGCAGATTCTCTTGTTTTTAAGAATGACGTTGTCATATTTTCTGTGCTTGAAATGTTGCTTTGTGTTTCATTGTTTTGTTCGCTTTGGTCAGAAAGTTTATATTTTGAAGTCAATGTTGACTGGTTTGTAATTTTTGCCATTCGTTCTCCTTTGTTTGTCCGCCAATTGAATATTACCTTAATAGCAATATATGTTTTGCGCGCAAAAATGTTGTTTCCCTTACAAATTATTTCACAAACGCCTACACTAGCTATTTCTCATACACAAAAAAACATCTTGTATGCCCAAAACATACAAGATAACATATAAGATGACATACAAGATGTTGTATTTCAACCGCAAATGTGCTATAATAATGATAACAACAATTGGAGGTTTTATGGAAAACTACACCCCACCATTTGACATAACAAATGAAATGTTTGAATTATGTGCCGAAATTATGGAAAATCTAGGTAAATTAAATGATGTGAACGAACTCGAAAAATTGCCGCGACTTAGAAAAGTTTCACGCGTGAAAAGCATACATTCGTCTCTTGCAATAGAAAACAACACCTTGTCTCTACAGCAAGTCACTGATATTATCAATGGACGACGCGTGCTTGGAGATGCGGACGACATAACTGCTGTCAAAAACGCCTTTGAAGCATACAAAAAACTTGACGAAATTGACCCATATGAAGAGAAAAACTTGCTTGCCGTGCACGCAATAATGATGAAAAACCTTGTTGAAGGCGCTGGCAAACTGCGCACCACAAATGTTGGAGTTTTCAATTCAAGTGGAAAGGTTATACACACTGCCCCACCCGCAGCAATGGCAAGTTCGCTGCTATCACAACTTTTTGACTGGGTTAAAAATGCAAATGTCCAAATGTTGATAAAATCTAGCGTATTTCACTATGAATTTGAATTTATACACCCATTCTTCGACGGCAATGGTAGAATGGGTAGGTTGTGGCAAACTGCTTTGCTTTCTAGTTGGAAACCGATTTTTAAGTATATTCCTATCGAAAGTGTGATAAAAGACAATCAAGACGCCTACTATAACGCTATTGCAATTTCAACAAGCCAAGGCAATTCAAATGCTTTCATTGAATTTATGCTAAATGTCATAAATCAAGCAATCATTGACATCGTCAACAATTCGCGCAAACACTACAATCATTTGAATACACAAATTTCAAAACTAATGGATGTTATAGAAACATACCCTCAATCAGCGCAAGAACTAATGGACAAATTGGGGCTAAAGTCGCGACTCAGTTTTAGAAAAAACTACCTTGCGCCCGCTTTGGAAGCAGGACTCATTTGTATGACCATTCCCGATAAACCAACTAGCAAAAATCAAATGTATTATAAAATTTAAATATCAATCAACACCCACAAATCTCCGCCGTGCTCTACCGCACAATGAAAACTAGCAAGCGTAGAAAACGCTATCGCACGAAAAAAAGCACATAGTAAATTAACTATGTACTTAGAATCATAAACTCACCCAACCAAACCTGTAGCCGCGGGGCTCTCCCCGTTAGCGGCAGATGACGGTGACGGTGTCGAAGAGTTTCGAGCCGTCCGTGGTGGTCAAAGTAACTTTGACCGCCTTTTTCTTGAAAAATGTCAGTTCCCCCATTTGCGAAATCGTTGCGTAATACTGAGTGTTTCCCTCCTCATCAACATAGGTGTTGTTTGAAAGCGTGAATTTTATTTTTTCAGGAAACGTCGCCTCATTGGGTCCATATTCATATTCAATAAACAAACTTGTATACCCTTCCGTTTCGTTATATTTGACAATCAAATATTTGTCGTTGCCAACTTTTTGGTCAAAACTTGTAATTTCAATGCGATTCATATACACTTGAAACTGATCCATACGTGCTTTCATTCCAAAAAAAGTAACAACCACAATAGATATAAGGTATATCACTAATATAAAAAACAAAACCGATTTTCTCATTTGCTATATCTCCTTGAAAAGAACTTTCGACTTGTAATAAAAACTATACACGCGCCACGCCAAAAGCCCTAAGCTTGCCACAAACAATTTGAGCCAAATATAATTTGCTGACAAATACTGAAAACCAAGTACAATAACAAAACATATCGCGCTCAAAGAAAATGCAAGTATTGTCGACTTCAACTCGTTTGGATTGACTCCTGCCATTCCTTCCGTTTTGAATATATTTTGTTTCGGATTCAAAAAGTCAATTTCCGCACTCCAAACTATGTGCGTGAGTGCCACAAATAAAAGTGTGAAGAAAAGGAAGATTCCGTCAAACACTCCAAGCGTCGATTTTGCCAAAAAGAACCCACTTGCAACTGCAACAACAACTGTTGTGACCACGACGTTGAAACATAGTCGCGGAAACAAAATTTGATAAGGTTTGTTTGGCTTTGTCTTGTTCAAGTATAACGCATCGCCATCTCGACTATATATTGATGAGACATTAATGTTGTTCGAAAGCACAAACAGCAAAATGATTAAGACATTGAACGAAATCGTCAAATAATCTCCTAAAATACGCGTGTTTATTGCTGAATATATAGCATTGAGCAACAATATTGCAATTGGCGTAACAATTAATGTTGCAACCGCGGACGACAAAATACCCGTGTCACGCACGCAACGTTTGAACTCATACATAGATGCGGAAATAAACGTCTTGTGCGGAATATTTTTGTTCCCAATCTTTTTTCTTCCTTGATTGAACTCAAACTGCCTTGAGGCAAGTTTCAAATATAAAAATTTTGATACTAGCAAATTCAGCCCTATCAACACCGCTATCACAGCAAGCATCACAAGCAAGACAATGTACGAATACTCAGTAAAAAGCGTGGAAGTCAGATTTTGATATTTGCCACATAGGAAAATCGTGAAAGCATAAAACGGGTAAAACGCCGACGCAAACCACGCAAGAAATGTGCGAATTGATTTTGAAACGCTTGTCCAACTTGAAATCAAGTTTATATCCGCTGGAATCATTCGTATTGCAAAAATAACAACCGTGATAACGCCTCCTAGCAAAACACACAACAATAGAATTTTGATGATAGGAAACTTTTTCAAAAATGCAATGATATAGTTTGTTGGCACCGCCAATAGCCCGCCAATCAACACAGGAATGCTCGCAAAAATGACTAACATAATCGGCATCCAAATGAAGTAAATAAAACTAAAATTTGAAATCAATCCATATGCAAAAAACACAGGTATCAAAAATGTAAATGCTTTTTTGATTTCGTTGATATAAAATACTAGCATTTTACTCAAAAACATAATGAATGGCTTGACTGGATAAGTGATTAATACTAAGTTATCTTTTCCATAAAAAAGTGTTTTGCTAAGTCCAACTGTGCAAGTAAATAAATTGAGGAAAAACATCAACGTCAGAATCACCGTCATTACCGAAAGCGGAATGTGATTTAATGCAGAAAATAAGTTTAACATTTGACACAAATAAAGCAAGAAGTATGCAACAACAGTTATAACAATAAAGCCAAGAACTGAAAATACAACCTTGAACATTGTTTGCTTTTTACTTTTCAAAAAGGATAAATCTATTTTCTCCTTCAACTGCATCATAAACAGTGTTTTAAATTTGTCCATAACTTCCTCTTTTGCTATTTTTTCTTATTTTTTGCGTTTTTCTTGCTACTTTTTGCGTCTTTCTTGTCGTTTTGAGCAACTATATCGTCATTTTTAACACTTTCAATATTTGAATTTCCTTTTCGCATTTCTTCATTGTTTGCAAAATTTTGCTTATCTTTTTTGTGTATTTGCTCAAAATCTTTAACTGAAACAATTTTATCATTTGTATCATTGATTATCTTCAAATAAAAATCTTCAAGTCCAATATTTTTTTCTTTGAGTTCGTCAAGCGTAACAGATGTTCTAATTTGTCCGCGCTTGATAATCATAATACGGTCACAAAGTTTTTCGACAATGTCAATAATATGACTTGAAAAGAATACGATGTTTCCATTACGAGCGTGCTCCTTCATACACTCTTTGACTTGAAATATTGACGTCGGGTCAAGCCCTGTCAACGGTTCGTCCAAAATCCACAATTTGGGATTGTGAATGAGTGCGGACATTATGGCAATTTTTTGTTTCATTCCGTGACTATATGTTCTAATTTGATTGTCAATCGCTGTTTGCATACTTAACATTGTGACATATTTTTCCATACGCTCGTCACGTTCTTTCTTTCCAACCTCATAAAGGTCAGCAACATAATTTATATATTCGCGCCCTGTTAATTTTTCATAAAGTGCGTAGTGGTCAGGAACAAATCCCAATTGCATTTTTGCCATTTCTGGTTGCTTGTAGATGTCATAGCCATTTACTTCAATTGAACCGCTTGTTGCAGGTTGGATGCCAACAATACATTTGATGATAGTGCTTTTCCCCGCACCATTTGGACCTAAAAAACCAAATATCTCACCCGCATTCACTTCCAAACTTGCGTCCGCAACCGAAAAATATTCATTGTTCCCGTATTTTTTATAGACATTTTTAACAACTAATTTGTTTTGACTTTCTGTGTTCATACACTCATCCACCTTGTTTTTGTTATATTTTGCGCAAAGCGCATATTCTTCGACCTTAATTTTTCGACTTTTTTCTTGCAACATAATGTGGAAATCTTGGATTTGGAACGCCCACGCATAGATAAACCACATAGCAAGTCCCAAAACGACATACACAAGGAAGAATAACAGTTGATAAATTGGATAAAATACCATTTCAACGCCACCAATTGTTATTGACGCGGTTGTGTTTCTTAAATTTTCCGCCCACCTACCAAGTTTGTCCGCAATAAAGTCAGAGTTTACGAAGAAAAAGTCAGTTGGCGTTCCTGCACCTGTGAAATATGCATTCATAATCAACACAAACACAAAGTACGCCAAGAACCAAAGCATCGAATAAATGAACTGCCTAAGTTTTGGTCTTTCATATATTCTAAGCAAAATTACAAGAACTGGCAACGCAAACGCGATAATATGGTTTATCCAAAAATGAACCGTTGCAGTCGATGTAAAGCCCCACATCTCATTGTAATTTGGTATGAGCATCGCAAGCCCCGCTCCCAAAACATTTATGAAAAGTGTGAAATAAAACAACCTTTTCATCCTAAATATCAAACACAATGGAACGATGAACATAGCAGTGTTGCAAAGGTGTAGTGGCCACGCTGTAGGAGTTATGAAACGCGAAAAATCATAATTGTACATATACGAAATGAGTGTGACAAGCGAAATGAACAATAAGCACATTCGCGAATACTCAACTTCTTTTTGTTCCAGTAGCGCATATATTCCAAACAAGAATATGATGCTGATATATAAATAAATTCTGTGATAAAGCAAAAGTCCTTTGACAAACCCATTACCAATATTTCCAAAAAATAAACTTGGAATGTATGGTGGCATTGACATAAGCAAAACAATAGGCAGTGCGATAAAAAATTCCACAACCTCATTTTTTTGCATCTTAAAAAACTTGTTTGTGATAAATAAATAAGTGCTATATGCAAGCGCAATTGCAGTCGTTATTTCAAAAAATACACCGCAAAGTGACCAACCATAAGTTCCCGCAAATGTATATGATATTTGCGAAAGAAATACTGTGCTTAAAATACTAGAAACAAAACAAAATATCTTTGCATAATTCTTTATCAAATTGAATTTGAAAAACGGATACATCATCAAAATGACAACATTTGCAAAATTGAGCCATATTGCAACGCCCACAATAAAGCACAAGAACGGCGAAGAAAATGGCGCATTTGTTGTTAAATTATACGCACCATTTAATAAATTTCCGTCTTTTGCAAAGAAAAATACAAAAAATGTTGTCATCAAAATAAACGACAAAATTTTTGTAAATTTTTGCTCGTTAAATTTCGAAACCCGTTTTAATATCAAAAATATCGCACCAAGTATCCCCAATGTGCTTAAAAAGATTATATAACTCACAATTTCTCCTTTGTCAAGTATATCATTTTTTCTTTTGCCATATTTTTTGCAAAAACATATTAAGTATACAATTTAGCACGCCATTTTGTTTGAAAAAACGAGAATTTAATAAAAATTAGTTGCACAAAATAAAAATAAATGCTATTATTAAGTAAATCAAATAAAAAGGAGATTAATTATGGCAAAATCAAAAAGCGTTCCAGCGCTCATCTTAGGCATTTTGGCAATTATGGGAAGTTTTGTGGCAATAGTAATTCTTTTCTATGCCTACGTAATCGGCTCGGCATTTTCAGGTGGAGCAAAACATATGCAAATATTTTTAATTATGATGTTTATGATGACAGTCGTTGCTATCCTTGGCATCATCGGCGCTATATTTAGCCTATACAAAGCAAAAGTTTCGGGCATACTAAACATCGTTTCAGCACTTATCACAGTGACAGTCACAGGCTGGCTATTAAGCGCCACCGATGGTTTCTCAGTTAGTCTAATATTGTTTCTCACAATCCTAGTATTTTACGCGCTTGCAGGCATCTTAGGATTTTGCGCAAAACCTAAAATCCCTGCCCAAATGCCACAATTTGACACACTTCCACCAAATGACTTGCCTCCAACTCAACCACAAATATAAACCTAACCTCAACTAGATTGTCACTTTGTAAAAACAGAATAAAAGTTTAAAACATTTATTCTGTTTTTATTTATTTCACATTAATTTGATAACTATGCAATATTATCAAATATAATCTAGCACACAAATAACGCAAACCTATTAAGCAATCCATAATTTGAATCAATATTCAAAGAATATGTAAAAAATATTTTCATTCATAAATACAGCATAAGATATTTAAAAACTATCATAAAACGAAATTTCATTAATCTCCAAACTAAATTCCACCTCAAATTCCACTATGAAATTTACTTTGAGAATTAACAAAAAACAAAGTTTTTGCAAAAATAGTGAAAAACTTTATAAAAATTGTTGACATAGCAAATAAAATTTGTTATAATAACAAAGCAATGAGATATTCCTCGATAGCTCAGCGGTGGAGCACTCGGCTGTTAACCGATAGGTCGTAGGTTCAAATCCTACTCGAGGAGCCAAGATAACCCGAAAGTCTAGTACTTTCGGGCTTTTTGCTTGTTTACAGGCATTTTCCTGATGTCGGGAAAATGGTACATTTTCGGACACGCTCGAAACCCACTAATTACAAAGACACCCCGCAAAAGCCTAGTGTTTATGCGGGGTGTAGCGTTTTTGTAGAATCTACGCGTGACCTATCGGCAACGGAAAACGTTAAAATTTCAGTTTTTGGCACTCTTCGCGCTCGAATGAGGACAGCACGTGAGTGTATATTTTGGCGGTTGTGTCTATCTTTGAATGACCTAGCCATTTTTGCACTACACGTATGGACACGCCTTGTTCAAGGCAACGAGTGGCAAAGGTGTGACGCAATGTGTGGAGAGGATAATTCACGTTATGCGCTTTTTGCAATCGTTGCCACGCTTTGTTTATTTGATTTTGCGTGTACGCAAACAACCGCCCGTGCTTTATGTCTATTGTTGTTACGAGTTCGCGCAATGCTTTTGACATTGGTATAACTCTATCACTGCCGAGCGTTTTTGTTCCGCGTATGTGAATAGTGTTGTTCTTGTAATCTATATCTTCAGCGGTTACGCTCAAGCCCTCACTTTTGCGCGCTCCAGAGAGCAACAAAAACTTGTAATAACTTTCAAACTTGTTGCCTTGTATGATTTTCAGCAACTTGCTTTGTTCTTTACTAGATAGCGCGCGCCCCTTTTTGCGGTTGTGGTGTACGCGTTTGACGTCGTCCATTATGTTTGTAATAACTAGCCTATTTTTGCGCGCTAGGCGGAATGACTCGTTATACACTTGATATGTCGTTTCACGTGTCCTACTATTGCGCACGCAGTTGAGCGCGTTTTCTATGTCGCAAGGCAAGTATTCGCAAAGCAACTTGTTTGCTACGTGGGGCTTTATGTGCAGGCGAATGACGCTTTCGATTTCGTATGCGCGAGAGTCGCACACGCGCCCTATCTTGTATGTGCGCAAGTATTCGTCCAACCAATCATACAACGTGACTTGTCGCACGGGTTCGAACTGCCGTTTTTGCATTGCTATGAGATAATCAAGTTTTGCCTGCAGTTCTTCAATTTGCGTCATTGTCGTCATCTTCGTCAAAGTCGAATACTTTACGAGAGGTTATTAATTTCTCATACGTCGTGGCATCTAAGATATCATTTTCGTTTAGCCCTAACTTTTCGAGTTCGTCGAAACGTATTTCGTAATACTTGGCGTTGTCAGTGACTTTGACAAGGTCGCCCGCAATCATATCGCAAAACTTTGCTAGTTGCTGTTGTTCGTGGTCGTCAAAGTCGTATAAGAGTTTGGAAGCACAAGCAAGATTACGACTTGCAAAATAGCGTTTTTTGTTGTAGCCTAAGTTTGTGCTTTCCTTTTTCATATACTTTGCTAAGTACCTTATTGTGCCCGCTTGGTCGTCGGACGCTTGCGGAATAACGCAGAGCGTGGCAAAACCAAATTGCCATAGCGGAAACTTGAACAAAAGCGAACCGCTTTTGCTACGCACTTGCTTGCCGTTCTTAATATACGGCTCAATATAGTCGGAAAAGTCGACATCACCGAATAACGCGTGAAAGTGCAAAGCACCTTTCGGGTATTCGGGGTTAGGTTTGTGACGTTCGGGAACGCACAGGAACTTGAAGTCGTCAAAATTGCAATTGTGTCGCAAATAGTGACCGAACTTGCCCCAAAGCCTTTTGACTGCCTCATCATTATTGCGGTCTACTAATTCAGGGTTAGCCGTTAAAGTGACAAAGTATTTCCAATTGTTTGCATACGCATATCTATAAAACATTTCACAACTCCTCTTAACTGATTTGTCTACACTGTCTTGCAAGTTAGATATATCTATATCGTCGCGGGCGGGTATCAATACGCCGTCAGCACCAACCGTGAAGAACCTTGAGCGGTCGACCTTGTTGTTGTCGTCGCGCTCTCCATAGTACACGTCAAAGTTTTCATTGTATTGTACTATCTCTATTCTATCGATATATCTATTGATTTTTACGTTTGCGGAATACTCACGTAATGTCTTTGTGCAAAACATTTGACTAATAGTTTTTAAATCTTTTTTATTCATAACTAACTCCTTGTTATGAATGATTTTTTATTCAATTGTCCGTTAAGTGTTCCCTAAATCAAGTATGGGAACACTTAGCAACACGGGGGCGCGCTGGGTAAACCATCGCGCGCCCCCGTGTTGCTATAGTTTTATTCTTGCATTTTTTTCGAGTCTAGCCAATCGTTTATAATCTCGCATATAGCGCTTATAAATTATTCGCTCTATCTTTTTGCGATATTTGTTGCGCATAGCAAATGCATTATCTGCCAAATCGTTGAAATCGTCATAATACGTCATATTGAGTTTGGCAAACGCTTTCTTGTTACAATCATAATACTTGCGCTTTCGATTGAAAAATTTTAAAAATAATGCAAATAGTTTTAATTTCATAGTTAGTTACCTCTTTTTGTAGTAGGTTGATGGCACTGTCGTTGGGTTCTCCAAGTTAAATTGCTCTATAGCGACAACGCTATTATCTACTATGTGACTTAACTGATATGTAAAATCACGTTCTTTAGCGTCTTTCAAATAATTTGGGAAGCAATAAAACGAGTTGTACATTTTGCGAATGTCGCCCTTATATACATACTTGTTTGCTTTTCCCCCTTTTGTTTTGCCACTAGCAAGATAGTTATCATAATCAAAACAACTGTTAAATTCACGCGTGTGCCACGTCGTTTTGACGCACTCACCCGCGCGATTCTCTTTGTACTCAATGCCCTGCACCTCTATGACCAACTCCATTAATTCACGGACGTTGGCGTCTAGCAGGTTGAGGCGTTGGCAATCAATGGCAAAGTTGCAACCATAGTGTCCGCCAGTTTCATAAAATTGACTGACAAAATCACTCAGCACAAATGACATACGGCTATTAAGCGGGCGCTGTCCCTCAGTAATGAAAAATTGTGCGTGCGGAGGAAATAGCAACGTCTTATGTTGAGGGTTAGGCAAACCCATATAAAATGGGTTGAATTTGTACGTCGGGAGAGTTCCACGCTCATAACTATGCAATAATATGTCATAATTGCTATACACTACGTGACGTTTAGGCGGATAACTAAAGTTGTAGCCCCCGTCGTTTAGTTCTTTGATTTTGTGTATGCTATCTATGTAATGGCTGTCGTCTAACATACTTTGTATGGCAAAGTATGTCAAAAGCGCTGTTTTGCCCTTGCGAGGCAACCCACATATTCCTACTATCATTAAGTTTGTACTCCTATTTTAGTTTGTACCCCATTTGCTAGATAAGCGGGCGAAGCGTATGGCTTCGCCCGTCGTATCTATTATGGGGGAATTGTTACGTATTGTCAAGGCGCGGGCATAATCGCTACGCTTTTATCCGCGCCAACAAAGTTGGCGCTCCCGCTTCTCCCTTGACAATCTCCACAATTCGTGCTTTGTATGTGTTGCATTATTCGGCAACAACCATTGGCGCAAAGCGTAATTGTTCTATAGTGTTTATAACGGCGTCCGTATCATTAATACCTATTATTCCAATGTTGTAATATTTTGCACCAGTATTGTCTGTCTTTTTGTAATATTCAAGGTACGGTGACACGTGCACCACCATAGGCGTAGCCCAATCGACAGGCTTGATAACATACAATTGAGCGTTACCCATACCATAAGAACCAGAGGTTGTTGTCACTTGCCCTGAGTCGTTGGTTTTATATGTATCAATTATTGTTCCACCAATCGAAAGTTTTGGAAACAATAATTTGCCATCACCAAAGTTCACAAAACGCAATTCAATATAGTCGTCACTCGTACATGTGGTCCCGCCGATGTTGCGTCCTTCTAATGAAATTTGCATATCATCGAAAACAGGTCCGTTTTGTCCCCAAGGTTTCCAATTTTGTATATAATTAATATCACTTTGCAATTCGTTATTGTTCTGCAAGAGTTCATCATATTGCGCTTGCAATTCTTCTAATTCGGCAGATTGTCCAGGCACTATGTCTTCGACACCATTGTTCTTGTTGTGTTTAAAGCCTCCAGTGGCAAACACGATACCCACAACAATCAACGCACAAATAATTACACTTAATATGCTTGTCAATACTCTATTCATAGTCCACCCCTATATGCTGTAACTCCAGTTGTGATCGTCACATTGGGTTGATGTGCTATTGTACACGCCAATACAACTCATAACAAGTGGGTTGTTTACTTTTTCGCCCTTTGAGTTTGTAATATCAAAGAACTTTGACACGTCTACATTGACATTAATTGGCACGTCTTTGTCAATGTTGCTTACTGCATTGATTGCCGAAATTACAGCGTAATAGATGTAGCAGTTAACTTCCAACATATCGCGTTTTGGCGTTAATGTGTAATTAGCGCCACCAATATTGATAACCGCTTTTGTCTCGGTCATTTTACCCCATACACTCTCACTCATCTTCAAATAAGAAACAAATGCAGGGTTTTTCTTTGTAGTTCCAATACCTACGCAATTATTTGGCGCGTCAAAATATTGCACACTCATAATTGATTTTTTGTCAGAAATGTTGTAATATACCACAATACCACCTGTACCGTTGGCACTCGTCGAAAATTGAATAAATGATTTATTGTCATATGGCGCTACCGCATTGAGTAGGTCATTTGCCTTGAAACGTAACGCTTGTGAATAGTCAGTTACTACAGTATCGACGTTTTCATTGTCAGCAATGCCTTCCGATGGGTCGTACTTGGTGTTGTTGCCAGTTGAAGGCTCAATTACAGTGTCTTTGACTGTAACATCAATTTTGTTGTTGTCAAGATTTGGGTTCCATACGCCAGTTATGTAGCGCACGTCGTTGTCATTTTTGCTTTTAACTGAGTTAAAAACTGAAAAACCTATAATAATTGCTAATACTACACATATGGTAGTAATAAGTATTGTTTTAAATTGTGAATTCATAATATCTCCTTATTAATTGTTAAAATAATTGTAATATACCGCTAAAGCCTGTCCAGTCTACAATCTTGGCAACCCACGTCAATGCGGTTGCCATTATTTTGAACACCCACGCCATAGCAGATATGATTGGCGGTCCAAATAAAACCACCAGTAAGACAAAGGCAAAAAAATTAAATATGTTCATATTAATAACTCCCATTGTCTATGTACTGCCCGTCCATTAGATAACACTTGTTGCTTGACTTGTGCTTGTCATAGAACGCCATTACTCGATTTTTTGTGTTTGTTGGTATTGTGTTTAAGTCCTGCAGGAACGAACGTTTTGTTGCACCAGTTTTGCGGTCCTTTGTGTTTTTGAACACAAACGGCACGTCTTTTGAAACGACACCAAACACACCCTTTTTTAGTTTCTTTGTACGTTTGTCATATGCAGCACTGCTACTAACAGCATACAAATTGTTTAAATTTTGTTTTTTCCTTTGATAATTTCGTTTTTTTTCTGTCATATCACTTTACACCTCCATATTTTTATGATATACTTACTTTGCATCCGTTGGGGTCACAAACGACCAAAGGAACAAGTACGTCTGTAGTTCCCGAGCGGAGTAAGTTAGGGTGCTGAAATATCGGCTGTGAGGCTCCGCAAGGTGTTGCATAATACAACACCTTTTTTTGTTGCCTCATAGAGGTTATTTGCTCAATGTTTTTGGCATTGGAAGTTGGCTATCAAACAACTTTTCAAAGGCAAGGCAACATTTGTTCGCTGTACTGCTCAAGTCGTCTAGTGATACATAGCATTTGACAACGTCTCCTAGTCGCAACGCGTCTACCGCTGTATCTAGTTCTTCAGGTACTGTGAGGCGTACAACCTCGCCAGAGCCGTAGCGGTTAATTTCCGCGACTTCGATATAATCAAATGTGCCACCACTCTTCCATTCGCCTTTGCGATGGGAAATAAAAAGTTTCGTGAACGGAAATGCGTTTTGCATTGCCATTTCTTCTGCTAGTGTTAGTTTTGTTTCTTTGTTAATCTCATTTGCCATAGTTTAGAATCTCCTTATAATTGCTAATTGTTATGATTTGTTTCTCGTTGTACTCTTTGTTTGTGCAGAGTCCTAATTTTTTTAGTGCGTTAAGTTTTTGCATTTTCAGTTCCATTCTTTAATCTCCTTTTTAGAACAATGATTTTTTCTTTCTCGTCACATGTTGTTTACCAGCGTTGTAACTCTCAGCTACACGGCTATCAGGGTTGCGCAAACCTTGCTCAATCAAACCCCAGTTGAACGCCATTTTTTCAACTTGCGTATACTTGCTTTTCTTGTAATTATTACGCTTGCCGTAATTGTTGTTGCGTCTACTATATGCCACATTCCACCTCCTTTGAAAAAAAGAGGAAATACCACGGGCTAAAAGTTAAAATGTGTTGAACCATGTATTCCTCCTTTTTAGTTATTAAGCGTAATTTATCCGCGGTGCGCTCAGCCCGCAAATATCATTTGACTACTTTGAGTCGTTTTTTTGTTGTGCTTATCTTGAGCCCAAACTCCTTGACAAGCAAGTTTTTGACACAATGCAAGTTTGCAACTACAATGTCCTTGAGTTCGTCGGGCTTTGTTTGCGCAAAGTCCATACCATTAAACAAGTCGATATACGCAACGATTGCGTCGTATGTTTCGTGACGTTCTGCAACGTCGGGTGTTGTGGCTTGTTGTTTTTCGTCGTCCTTTTCGATTGCCTCTTCTACCTTGTTGCTGTTCTTTGTTGCCTTGAACGCTTTGACCCATTCCCGCAACTGCTTTTGCGTCATGTTCGGGCTAATGTCACCACGGTCAAAGGCGTCTCGCACGTCATTAAATGCAATAGGCAACAATTCAAATATTTTTGTTAGTGGCATACAATCCAACTCAGCGATAAGCCAAGAAAGCGTTTTTTGCCCGTTTGGTGCGTCAACGCACCTAGCAAATCGCTCATAAACTAGATATAATCTTTTTACTGTTGTTTCGCTCAGTCCAAGATAGAACGAGCAAAATGTTATATAATCAATTTTTGCGCCGTCTTTGGCGTATATGTTTTGACGTGTACCATATGCGGAAAAGTTGATAAACTTGCTCAAAAACTCCAAGTCAAGTTGGCTACGTCGCCATATCACTTGCCTGAGTTCGTCATACTCTCTTTGCACGTCATCAAACAGGAACTTAAAGTCCTTGCAATATAAATCATTCATTGTCGGTACCCCCAACGCTGAAACTAATACTTGTAGTCTCTAATGACTCCAATATGTAACTCACTTGCGAGTCCCAACAGTCAAACGCGTCATACTCATCCCAGCCGAATGAGACGGTTATGTGGTCTATAAGCGCATGTACTAGACAATTTAATTCGTCGCGGTTCAATTTGTCCAACTCATCCCAAAATTTGCCACTGTCTAATTTTTTATAGATTTCACTTTGTTCACGCTGCTTCTTTTCTATTCGGTCAAGTAGTGTTATTTCTTCATTTTCTTTTTGTGTCATTGTCGTTGCCTCCTTGTTTTGCTAAATAATGTTATTAACTTTATTTAACGATGCTAGTATATCACTAACAAATTTTAGTGTCAAGCGTTTTGACTAACTTTTTTTAATTTTTACTAATTTTTTTTAGGAATATTAACTTTTTTTAATAATTGTGTTATAATTTATATATGGAATTAAAAGATAAGATAAAAGAATTAAGGAAAGAACACGGCTTAAGCCTTGAAAAATTCGCACGTTTAATAGATGTGTCGGATGTCGCTGTCCTTAAATGGGAACAAGGAAAAACAGAACCAAAAGCAAGCAACCTCAAAGCAATAGCAGTTGTATTTAATGTGGACCTAATGGATTTCCTCGAAATTTACGAAGCACAAAATAATAATAAAAGTCAAAATATACAAATTAACAACTCATTTAATGGGAACGGAAACAATAAAATTACTTTTTGAGGTGTACAAATGAAAAATTATATTAAAATAGTTCTTGTCACATTACTAATCGTCACAATATGTCCTTTGTTTGTTGCCTGCGGAAGTGCAGAGCAAAAAGAAACTCAGTTATATAACTATGGCAAAGAAATTGAGCATTGGGGAATTACTACTCAACGCAATCAAAACACTATACTTGCCGACAACACAAAAACTAACTTTATTGTCATTTTGACATTTTATAATTTGTTTGACACCAACCGTACCTTGCGCATTACTGACTTTGAAATTAAGGTCGATAACAAATTTATCGACATACTTGAATTAAACGGCAGTCAAAATGATATAATTTGCTACGGCAACGACTCAGTATATATAAAACTAAAAACCGAAGAAGTTACAATCGACAACACCAAATACACTCTATATTTTAAAAATAATTTGGTCGGACAATTTAGTTACAATTTGGGCTGGATAACCGCTGGAAATACCATATACCAACCAACACTATAATAAAAAAATTACTAATAACCAAAGTTATTAGTAAAGAAAATCAATCATTTGGGCGCCCCTGTTAACCGATAGGTCGTAGGTTCAAATCCTACTCGAGGAGCCAAGATAACCCAGTACCTGCTTTGGTACTGGGATTTTTGCTTCTATTCTAGCATTTTGACCCGTAATCACATTTGCGCGACTCGAGATAGGCACGCATTGCGTGAATAATCCTACTCGAGGAGCCAAAACAACCCGAAAGTCTAGTACTTTCGGGCTTTTTGCTTGTATTAGTTTTCCTCCAAATTAATCGCTACATATTACAAAAATTGTTTAATAAAATATGCAAATACGATTATTTATGCAACCTCCATTATTTATGTCGATAAATGTCCAAATTCTTAATGAAGATAATAATTAAAAAAAATTCTGCTTGACTATTTATATTTGAGTATGATATAATGCTAAAAGTGCTAAGGAGGAAATATGAATAAGACAAAAAGAGGTTTACAATTGGCGGCAGCTATCATTAGCATAGTTTTGGCGGCTTTGCTTACCATTGGGGCAATTTATGTTCTTGCTGCGCTTGAAGAACTGACCGACGCTGCAGACACAAATGATTTAGGCTTATCAGTTATGAAAGTTACTTACATTCTAATTCTTTGCGCTTGCATTGCGAACATTATTGTTTCATCATTAATTTGTAGAAAGCCAAATGACAATATGTTCCTTGGACTAAGCATCACTGCATTGGTAATGAACGCTATTCTTGCACTTCTTTACATCATTGCTGGTACTGCTTACGCTATTTTGCCACTTGTAGTTGTTGGATTGTTTATTGCAGAGCTTTGTATGCCGAACAAAACGGCTAACGAAACTCATCAACCAAATTCAATAGAGTCGCAAGACGAAATTCCCGCTAACCCCGTTGGCGAAAACACGAATTTGAATAATCAAAATGATTAATGTTAATTTCATACCATCAACATAATAAAATTATTTAAAAACCCTGTTATCGAATTTTATCAATAACAAGGTTTTCATTTTTTAAACCATTGCAATACGCAACGCACAAACTATGATACAACCTAAATAAAAGCGGTTTTCATCTTAAAAATCATTGGGATTCGCGACTAGTTGTATTTTCGTTTGCCATAATTTTTTGCGCTAGGGAGTCGAGGTCAATTTCAGCGACGCGGACAATAAAGTCCGCAAGTTGCTGCTCACTATAGAGCCACGGCGCGTCTTTGATTGCACATTTGCCGTACTTTTCTTCAAGCGCGGAAACTTCGGAATGTTTATTTTTATAGTTTACCTTAAATGTTTTTGTCACAAACTCAAGCGTACAGTCATAGTCGTGGTAAAAACACCCTTTGATTTTTCTATCGTGCGTGTCATAATAGTTTTGCAGCACGTCAAAATTAATGAAGTCATTATAATACAAGAGATCAGTTACTAAATGCAAAAAATAGCCCTTATCATAGTCAGTAATTATTGTATTGCAAGCAAGATATTTCTCAAGATGCGTTTTGTTGCCTAAGTTATCTTTCAGCGGCGTACTTTCGTCAACTTTGTCGCCATAGTGTGTGACGTAACTATTATTCTTTTCCCAACTCAAAACATCGGGCGCGACAGCACCCCAAATAAAGTCGTCCAAATCCTGCACTTTGTGGCGCTTTGCCCACTCTTGCGCAACCGCGATATGAACTGTCAAATTTGCCATTCCTTTCGTCCTTTTCTCATTAGAATTATACAGCTTTTCACTAAGTTTTGTCAAGCAACAACTGCAAGTAGCGCCGACGCAATGCAAAGGCAAATCTTTTTTTGATATTCGGTTGTTGTCAAAAGCCGTTCTTCCTCAGGGTTTGACAGAAACCCGCACTCGACCAATATTGACGGCTTGTCAATACACTTGAGTATATACAAATCGCCTGCCTGCGCCTCGGCACGCGCTGAATCAAGTTGTTTTTTGAAAATTTCTTGCAGTGTTTCGGCAAAAACTTTCCCAGTACCCTTTTCGTCATCATAAAAAACTTGCGCGCCGTGCGATGTACTTGCTGAGTACTTGTTCATATGAATACTAATCACGGCATCCGGATTTGTCGCCACAATAATTTCCTTGCGCTTGTTCATATCCTCGCGCTTGAATCCGTTTTTGAACTGACTATACAACCCGTCCTTCGTGCTACGCGTCATAACTACATTGACGCTGTATTCTTCCAAAACTCCTTTCAACATTTGGCAGTACTTCAAATTGAGGTCGCTTTCAATCGTTCCATTCGCGCCCACCGCTCCAACATCAATTCCTCCGTGCCCCGCGTCAAGCACAACCGTCAGCGCGCGTTGAGGAATCGCATTCGATGCCACCATTTCGCCACGCAAAAAAACACTTACACACGCGACAAAAACAAGCACCGCCACACACAAAAAAACTATGTTTTTTTTCATATTCGCCATTCCGCACCACACAATAATGTTTTATCAATTTATCGCGCCTTTCAAACGCAATTTATCAATTTATTATATTGCTATAATCACCAGAATATGAGTCGCAAATAGTTTAGAAAATATGTTTTATTAAATAAAAAATTTTAGTTAAGCACTTTACAAAAACTCTTGTATATTATACACAAAACTGTGGTAAAAGCACCTTAAACAACCAAGTTATGCACAAAGTTATCCACATTTGTGCAAAAAATGTGGATAACTCGCTTTTTTTACCCACATTTTTTAGAACATTTTATCAAACGTTTTTTATACCACTTTAATTGAAAGCAAAAATAATTTCTTTACAAAGCAATTTTGCATACTCTTTCTCTCTTTGAAAAGTACACAGACAACTAAATATATGCTAAATATATGCCCAAACCTATTTAGTGCCACTCGCCAAACCTGTAGCGACGGGGCTATCGCACCCGAGAACTATACCCTATAGAAAGTACTATGTGCGCCGTCCTCAAAAAATACTTAAGCGTAAGAACAGTACTTGTGGCTGCGCGCCATCGCGCCTAGAAAAGGAGAATTGAACTGATAAGTCCGCCAATAAAAGTTATGCCAAAGCACATATACGCAAAACACCCACAAGGATAAGGCGCCTTTTTACAACAAGGTTTAATAAATGCACACTTTCCCCAATCGATGCACCCGAAATCAAGCCCATTGCCCGCCTTTAGTTCATTGCAAGGGTCGCAACGGTTTGCCTCTGCCTCCGCCTTTGCTTCCTCCTCAGAGTTCTTTTGCAGTTTGAACTTGAACTTGTTGAGGTAAGCCTTTTTCATATCATACTTGCCACCATTGTCCTGCGTCTTTGGGTCTTGAGAACTACCACCTGCCGTTCCGCCACTAGAAGATGAACCGCTTGCACCTCCGCCCGCAACAGCATTAGCCTTCCCCCCAGACGCAGAACCTTTTGCTCCGCCAGAACGACCACGCGTAGCATTGTCACGCTTCATTTTGTTGACTTCTGCCTTGCCGTTGCCTTTGCCACCATTTTTGCCGAGTGACTTGCCCGCCTCAGTCTTACCGCTACCCTGCGCCGACCCGCGCAAAGCATTGCGCGCGCCCGACGCCACATTCATAGCCGAACCCGCCGATTCTTTCATTTGCTCAGCAGCGCCACCCGCGCTTCCCGCGCTAGGAGAATCGTACTCTTCATCCGCGTCATATTGCAATGTATCAAAATTGTTATACTTATAATTCATTTTCAATTCTCCTAAGGTGTAACGCTAATAGCATCGTGTGCAAATGTAGTCGTTGCGGTCGTCGCGGTGTCAAAAGCATTTGTCAATGAAATAAATATTTTAGCAAACTCAATAGCAGAGTTTTGAGTGCCGAACACCTTGTTCAAAAAGGTGTTGCACTTAGCGTTGTATGTTTCGCTCAATTGATTCACTTGCATTGAAGCATTTGCAATTTTATATTGCTCTTTCGCTGTATCAGTTGTAGTTGTCGTTGAAATTGAATAATCAATTTTCAAGAACAAACTGCTTGGCAACGCCGAACCGTATGATTTCATCGACTTTTTCATTGTGGCAGTTGATAATTTCATCACAAGTGTGTGCGTGCCGTCCTCATTCACGACAAGCGAAATGATTTGAAAATTATCAAGCGCTACGTTTTCTTCTTCATTTGAGTGATAGATAGACGCAAGTAATAACTGCGCAAAATAAGAATATTCCTTGTCAGTGAACGCGAGTGTAGAGGTCACGCGCGCGTTGTTTTCTTTTTCAAGTGCGTCAATATCAAGGTAACCATTTTCCAAAAATAATGACGCGCAGTCCGCAAGTGCGACTGCTCCGCTTAGTTTATTCTTAACGGACGTCTTGTCTAAATCTGAGTACGTGTGTTGATAGAAAGCGGTTTCGTCAAATGATTCATTGAGTTTTGCCACGAACTCATCATACTCCGCCTGCGACGAGAAGCCAAGTTCCTGTAAAACAGAAGTTTTGAACGAGTCACGTATCAAATTGAACCCCGCAATGCTCCCCACAATGACAACAACAAGAACCAAAACGAGCGAACCCGCACAAGTCAAAAAACTTTTTTTCATCCGCTATCTCCAATACTTGAGAATGATGAACACAATCACTCCCACAAAAAGAATTGTCGGTATTAATTTGAATAAACAACCGCCTTTAAAAAACATACGCACTCCACTAACTTTATTGTACTTGATTTTGAACTTTTTGTCAAGTATCCTACCACATATGAAAAAAGAAGCCACTTTCGCGACTTCTTTTCAATAAAATTCCCCAAAATTATTCAAATAGAGAATAGAAATTATCCCCCGTTTTAATTATATAATTAACTTCTACTTGCATATCATTTAGTGCTGAATCACTTGCAACAGCAGTTAAACAAAAACTCATAGGCTTAGGGTCTGAAGCCACTATCGTTTTTATCAAATACATCAGCCCTTCAGGCATAGATGAATCAGGATAATCTTCGCGCTCAATATAGATGTTATTCCCAGAATATTTTCTCCACTTAGAATTTGCGTACCCGCTAGGATCCATAGTAGTACTTCCTAATCCCGCCTCTCTATCTAACATAATTTTTAAATCGCTTAAACTAGTATTCAGCACAATTTTGTTATTATTTGAATCATAGTCAAGCGAAGTTATGCTATAAGTCGAATTCCCCACTTTAACATCTACAAAAGACACACCAAGCACCAAATTCTCTTGAGTGCTTATAAATTGCGTAGGAGTTAACGGAATAGTTTCTTGCAAAACCAAACCTTTTACTGATTTACTTGCTATATTTGTATTTTTGTAATCAACAATATCATAAACTTTTACCCCCCCCTCTCCCCCTATGTTAGAGGTGGTAGTACCCCATTCAACTGTATAGGCAATTGAAACATTTTTGCCTTGATATTTATTAGGAAGTCCAACAGTTGTGCTATCTCCTTTAGCATTGAAGCCATTCGTGACGCCTGTCGGTGCTATTCCTGAAACATTAAATTTAACTTTAGCCTTTGCATTTGCAACTGTGGCAGTTGACGCAAGAGTTGTTGCTACGCCCGCATCAGTAACAAGATAGACATATCCTGTATTATCATTATTAAGAATGCCCCAGCGCGTTTCAGTTGTGTCAATTGATATTTCAAGCATATCCTTGACTGAGTCAGCGGTTATCATTATTTTCTCAGTAGTTGCATTTTTTTCCGCTTTAATGTTTGATTTGAATTCAGTATCACCAATTTTTATATTATTAAATTTAATTCTCACATATACAGGTTGCAACCCTGCAGTCGCCCCTGCATTATTATGGCCGTTCACTAGTTCCACAACACCAGTAGTTGCATTTTTGCTGTTTGGGTATATTTTAGTGGCGGTCTTAACTTCAGTACTAACCGTGAAATTATAGTTTGCAAGCAAAAAAGTGATTGTACCAGTAGCGGTCTTTTTGTCAGTGAGGGCGCCAAAGGTTGTAACAAGCACCATTGCAATGCACAAAACAAAAACTACCGCAAGGGTTATGATACCCTTCATTCCTTTATTAGACTTAGTTTCCATAACTACACTCCCCTAACTTTCGTTATTCTTCAACAATATTTTACACAAAATGACAAAATAAGTCAAACAAATTTCGCACCTTTTTTATTATTTGTAGTTTTTGGGCAAATATTCCTCATTATATGGAATACTTTTTCCTTATTAATACAGTCAATGAGGTTGAGTACCCCATAATGAAACGGGTTGCCCTTCCGGGAGATTTCTCCGCTTCAGCGAAAATTGCATTTTCGCTTTCGGTCGAAATGACAAATGAGTTAGTGGCTTACCACAACTTCAATATATGAAGTATATAGGTTGAATCAGCCAAATCCGCACAAGTGGCGTCTGCCACCGGTCGAAATGACAAATAAGTGATTATCTCCCCATAAAAAATGTTAAATTATCCTAAAAATGCGGCATTCCCCCTTATTTTATGGTGGCGAGAATGCGAAGTTTCATATCAAGCAGTTTCGTTTCGTAAGTGATTGTATGGGCGCTTTCAATTGACATACAACGATTTTCGTAATCGTCAATTAGTGTGCTTATTGCAGTGATGCCGTTTGCGTCAAATGTTAAATCTTCCAAAACATTGTCAAAACGCACGTTTGCAAGTTCAACATATTTTTCAAGCACGGAGCGCAGTTCGTCCGTTTGCCCGTTATTGTAGACCAATAGATTATATTTGATTGAACGTAGCAAATCAAGCACGGTTTTGCAGTCAGCCAAATTTTGGTCACTTTTCAAATTGAGGTCGAGTTCTGCACGATAACCATTGATTTGCGCGGCGATAGTTTTGCTGAAGTTCATTAGTTCAGTTTCGTTGTAGTCAGCATACATTGCGATGAGTTTATCGACGCTTTTATTCTCAACTTTTCCTTTTGCGACGTCACATTTTTTTGCGACGGCTTTGACTAGGTCGTTTTTATTTGAAAAACTTGTTGTCAGTTGGTAGTCTTTGCCGAGCGTGTCGACGATTGACGATTCGTAAACACTTTTTGCTCTACCGCCGATTTGCGTTGTATCGACCATTGATATGCAAACGGGGTCGCCTTTGGCGATTAGCCCCAGTGCTTCGGCGTCTTGAACAATTGCTTTAATTGCGGTTGCGACAGGTTCGCCACAATAGTCCGTGCCGAGCAAAAGGACTTGCGCTTCTTTATTGAGCGCGCGTTGCTTGATGACGGTATCATTTTTTGCGACAAATTCAACTTTCGGATTCATTTCGACAAGCACAAACGCTTCTTGCCCTTTTGGCAATGCAAACACAATGCTTGAGCAGACAACTGCGAGCAAGAGGCACGCAAACACGGGCAACATAAACAAACGAAACGTTTTTCGCGGTTTTACTTGTTGCATTGTAGTTTCAATGCCACATTCTTTGCGGATATTGTTCAAAACAATTTGATTTGGCTTTATGTCGTTGATTTCCTTTTTTAGCCTACGCTTAAAGTTCATAATCTCCCTCCTTGATGACTTTCTTTAGTTTTTTGAGTGCTTGTTGATAGCGCCACGTGATTGTGTTTGTATTACTCCCGAACATCTCTGCAATTTCTCTACGCTTGAAGCCTTTGATTAGCGATAGGACAACGATTTCATATTCGTCGGCGGACAAAATTTTTCTGCAGTCGTCCAAAAGACTTGCGCACTGGCGTGGGGTGGCGTTGTTGTCGCCTAGCGAATTGATTAGCACTTCGTCGTCGATGTCGGCATACGGTTTTTGCTTTTTTAGAATATTGAGTGCTTTGTTTTTTGCAATTGTGTAGACATAATTGATAATGTTATAGTTGTCGACGTCGATTTTTTTCATTCCTTTATATATTGCGACAAAGGATTCCTGCACGGCGTCCTCGGTGAGGTCTTTACGACGCAGTATTCCATATGCGACTGAGTATAGCAGACGATATGTACTATTGTAAAAGTCCTCAAATGCAGTGGCATCGCCGTTTTGCATTGATTTCACTAGGTTGTTCAATTTCTTTTGCATACTTCATTGTTTCCAAAATGTTTTTTATATTGTACCACCTTTTCACTTAATATACAACTCTTTCCCCTCATTTTGTTGGTGGCGTACGCCACTGGTGCAGGTTTGGCGAGTGGCACAATACAAACGGGAGTACATAGTCAACTAACTATGTACCTTCGTTTAAAGTAAACCCCGCCACTACAGGTTTGGTAAGTGACACTATATTTGCTTGAGTACATAGTAAATAGACTTGATGACTTCTTCCGCGGGGTATCACTGCCACAGATACTGTGCCTACAAGTAAGTTTATTTTGTCGACGACGCACTTTTTAATTTTCTATTTAGCGCTGTGTATAATAGGACGCAACTGCCATAGGCTCCGTCACTACACCACAATATTTTGTGGACTGCACACTTTTTTGCTTTCTATTTAACTATTTTATCATAAAGAACGCCCTTATTTGCAAAAAGCGTACGGCAAAAAATGTCGTGCGCTTTTTGTTTTTGTTGTTAGTGCGGTTTTGTTTGTAGCGTAAAATGATTACGGCAATAAATCTTCAGTTTTGTCAAGTTTGTTGATGATAATTGATACCATAGGCACTGTAAAATAGGAATTTGAGATTGTTTGCGTAATATCAGCGCCGACGATATAAATACTCTTTTTTTGAACGTTGACAAGTTCATATTTTTTAGTCGTATCAACGACTGTGAGTAGCCCTTGCCCAAATGTGTTGGTGGCAACTTCGGTTGGAGTCCACGTGTTGGTTGAGGCTAGGACGTCGTCCGTGCCAACAATGCGGAATGCGACTGCGACAAAGTCGGTTTTATGACTAAAGTCGGCACCCGTTTTTTTGACATAGGCATTGGTAGAAAACGTAATCATATAAACGCCTGTTTCGGCAAAAGATATTGTGTTTTCGGTTGTATCAAGCAAGACAACTGCCCCATTATCTAATTCCATACGCGACAGTGGCAAGCGCGCGTTACTTGCAACCTCAAGCCCGTTTTCGGGAAATGTCTGCGGGTCGGCATAACTGATGATATATGCGCCCTTTAGTTCAGCCACTCCAGTTGCCCCACGCTCCCCCGTTGCTCCACGCTCGCCTTGTTCGCCTTTTGGTCCAATAGGTCCAACGTCGCCTTGCAACCCTTGCGCCCCGCGTTCGCCCGTTGCACCCTTGTCGCCTTTCGCGCCCGTTACTCCTTTTTCGCCCTTAGCGCCGTCAAAGCCACGCGGTATTTGAAAATCTAAATAATGGACGCCGTCTTTGAAGCGATCTACAACTTCCGCGTCATCTCCAGATGGCATTGTTTGCACTGTCCCAGCGCGTATGATATCATTTTTCCCACGAGGTATATAAAAATCAAGATACGTCGTATTCCCATCAATTTCAGGAACAACGCGCGCATCAATTTCGGGTTCGGTCGTGATTGTGTTTCGTGCAACTACATTTGTTCCGTTCGCACCTGTCGCACCCTGAATACCTTGTGCACCTGTCGCACCGCGCAAACCTTGTTCCCCCCGCGCACCTGTTGCGCCTGTCGCACCTGTCGCACCCGTTGCGCCGTGAAACCTTTGTATGCGCCTTATTGGGTATCCTTCTCTGCCACCCAAACTACCAAGCATCCAGCCACAGCACCCACATTGAAAAATATTGTCCATATTATCTCCTATTACATATACTATTCTCTTTCATTTTATTACGCCTCCCCGCGCTTTGTTACTACTCAATCATTCCTTTCCCATACCACGCCCATCTGCACGACGTTTACTACGTAAAATAGAATTGAAAAAAAATAGGAAGAACTAATCTTTTCTTCCTATCAGTTTTTAAAATTCCTCGTATTAAACCTAGTATAAAAAAAACTAGTCTTTTTCGGTCAAATGGTTTTCGACGGCGACGGAAAGTTTGATGTAGTCGTCGACGGACAATTTTTCGCCGCGAACTTGGTTTTTCAGTCCTGCGGCGGCAATGATTTGTTCGACTTCCGCTTTTTCAAGGTCGAACCCCATTTGCAGACAGTTGTTTAGTGTTTTTCGACGCCACATAAATGCGGATTTTACAACCTTTGCAAACATATCGCTATTTGGTATGTCATATTTGCTTGGATTAATTTTTAAATTGACAACTGCGCTATCGACCTTTGGTTGCGGGAAAAACATACTGCGGTTGACAATTCTTGTAACAGTTATATCGCACATACTTTGGAGCATAACACTAACTGCGCCGTATTCCTTGCTGCTAGTATTTGCAACAAAGCGTTCTGCAACCTCTTTTTGAACCATTAGCGTCATTGATGAAATATTGAAATTTTCTTCAAGTAAACGGAATATAATAGGCGTTGTAATGTAGTATGGCAAATTTGCGACTACTGCAAAAGTTTTGTCAAAGTGCGACTCAATTTCCGCCCTATCAATGCGCATAAAGTCGCCAAAGATAAATTCGACATTTTTATGATTTGCGCGCACAAGTTCAAGATATGGTTTCAATTCCTTGTCAATTTCTATTGAAACAACCTTTTCGGCTTTGTCCGCCAAAACTTCGGTGAGCGTGCCTGCTCCTGCGCCGATTTCCAAAACCTGCGTTTGTGCGTCGACGCCTGCGTCGTCTACGATGGCGTTCAACAAATTCTTGTCACTGATAAAGTTTTGCCCAAACTTTTTCTTGAAATCAAAATTAGTAATCATAGTTTTCCCTTTTCTTTCACTGCTTTACAAATTACATATCCCTTATGTTTGTCCAATATTTGACAATTTCCGTATATGCTGGCAATTTTTTTCATATATGTTTCAGCGCCCTGTTTTTTACGCAATACTGCATAAAATGCACCGTTATCCCGCAATTTTTGGTGACTTTCCTCAAAAAATTGAAACAATATCGCATTCCCGACGCGGATTGGTGGATTTGTGATGACAAAATCATAATCGCTTTGTTCAATTGCTTTTGCAACATCCGAAACTACAACATTTGCGCTGATTCCGTTAAGTGCGATATTATCTTTTGTGAGCGCAACGGCTCTTTCGTTGACGTCACACGCGGTCATTTGCACATCGCAATTTTTCGACAAAATAACAGTGATTGTACCATACCCACAACCCAAGTCAAGTCCTGCGCCTTTCGGGCGTTCCATTTCAATAACCGTTTTCAGCAAAAACAATGTTCCGTCGTCAAGTTTACTTTTTGAAAACACGCCGTCTTGCGACTTGAATTTGTAGGTTTGTCCTAAAAAATCTTGCATTATCAACCGTTCTTTATGTTCGCGATTGTCATTTGTAAAATAGTGGTTAAACTGTTTTTCCATTATTTGTCCTTTATATTTTCAATTTGCCAGTCTATTGGCGTTTTGCCGAGTTGTTTTAAAATTTCATTAGTTTTTGAAAAATGTTTACATCCAAAGAATCCGCTACTCGCCGAAAGGGGACTAGGATGCGGGGCGGTCAAAATATAATGTTTTGACGTATCAATGTTTTTCGCAAGCGCTTTTGCGTTGTTTCCCCACAAAAGAAAGATTACGGGGTCGTCACGCTGATTTAGTAGTTCTAGAACCTTGCCGACAATATGTTCCCACCCCATTCCTTGGTGTGAGTTCGCTTGCCCTTGTCGAACGGTCAACACGCTGTTTAGCAACAACACGCCTTGTTTTGCCCATTTCGTCAAATCGCCATTGTCGGGTATATAACAACCGCAATCATCGCGCAATTCTTTATATATGTTTTGCAGGCTTCGCGGAATTTCTACATCGGGCTGAACCGAAAAACAAAGTCCATTTGCCTGATTTGGTTGATGATATGGGTCCTGCCCGATTATGACAACTTTGACATCGTTATACGGAACGCAATTTAGCGCGTTGAACACATTTTCGGGTTTAGGATAAATGACGTGACTTTGATATTCCATTGTCAAAAAGCGCGTCAATTTTTTGTAATATTCTTTGTCAAATTCATCTTTCAAAAGTTCAAACCACGATTGTCTTATTGGAAACATTCTTTCTCCTTCTTTATTATCTACTTCATTTAATTCCCCCTTCCGGGAGATTTCTCCGCGTCGGCGAGGGCTGACGCCTCCGCCTTTGGTCGAAATGACAACGGGGGTGTGTTGCTTATCACAATTTTAACGTACAAAGTATGTAGCGTGCACTCGCCAAACCTGAACCTGTGGCGTTTGCCATTGGTCGAAATGACAGCGGACGATGCGTGTCCGCTATAATAAATTTAATACAGTAAAATTATAATTTAATACAACAAATTTCACTCGCCTTGCGGTTCGGTTGCAACGACAGTTAGCGTCCCACTAATGCAACTTATATCGTAATTGTCGTTATTTTTTGTGATTGTAATTGTTATTTCGTGCGTACCAACTGTCGTTTCAGCGCAAGAAAGTTCAAACTGAATGTCGTCATTCAAAATGCTGTCGCCTGAAATTGTATACTCAAATTTTGGCGTTTGCCCTTCGGTAATTTCAAGGTTAGTTGCAGTGATTGTAAGCACGCGTTTTGTAATTACAAGTGTTCCACTTTCAATTGTCACATTAAAGTGGTCACTTGTATTTTGTAGAGTTGCAGTGATTTCATATTCGCCCACATTTTCGCCTGCGGTGCGCGTATACGTCAAAACGATTTCATCGCCGTCCAAAAGTTGATCGCCCTCATCAAGTTTTGTGAAACTAAATGTCGGGTCGACTTCGCCATATTTTTTGATGGCGTTGTCAATTTTAACTTTGTACTCGCGCGCCATAATTTCATACTGAGCGCCGTTGATTGTCACGTTGTAGTTGTGTTTATCGTCCTTTTCAGCAGTTGTACAAACAATATCATAGGTGCCGACCGCTGTTTCTTCGCCCAAAACAAGGATATACAAGTTTGACGGGTCTTGCAAAAAGACTTCGTCCGTTCCCTCGCCAAAACTGCAAGTAAATTCTTTTTCTTCGCCATACTTAAATTTCTTTGCATCTAAGTTTATGATGACATCTGCTTGTTTGATAGTGAGTTTTGCACCGTCGCAAATGATTTTGTAGTTCTCACTGCCCTCACTTTCAATGAGTTCAAGATTGATTGTTTGTTCGCCAACATCTAGTGACATGACAACATAACGGAATTTTATGTTGTGCGCAAGTTTACCCTTATCCACAATCGTTTCTACCTTTGGCGCCACTTTGTGCCCATAAATTATTTCGCTATCTTCAATCGTCGCAACTATTTCGGCTTGTTTGACGGTTAATTTCCCCTCATCAATTGAAACGACGTAGTTATTTTTTCCTTCGGGTAGCACGGGATTTATGACAATGCGATACTCGCCAACGGTATTTGGATATCCATTCATTTCGTTGCCTGCCATATCATAGTAATGATACTCAAAACTTACTTTGTCCGCATTCGGGTTTTCGGACAAATACTGACTACCTGCTTTATACTGTATTTCCCACGAAAAACTATCCCCATAATAAACTTCTATATCCTTTGCTTTCAGCAAAATATACGCTTCGCGAATTTCAAGTGTTCCTTTTGAAAACTCAATTTCGTAATTTGGAACTTCCGCTTTAAGCGACGCGGTTATGTCATATTCTCCGACGTCGTTTTCCCACGGCAAGTTTACAGCAACATTGCTCAAAATGTTGATATTTTCAACATTGGGGTCACTCTTTTTCTCGTTCAAAACGCAAGTTATGTTAGTGGAGTCAGGGTTTTGGTAGTATGCCATTGATAGTGAGCCGATATTGTAATATAAATACCTTTTTCTTATTGTCAAAACGCCTGTTTCTGTCGAAATTGTGTAGTTTTTGTCCTCTTTAGTGATTTCAAGCGAAACAGTGTATGTTCCAACGATAGTGCCTTCAGGTCGCGTGAAATTGAATTGCAAACTGTTATCCTCTTGCAATGGGTCACCTTGTGGGTCAACTGTAAATGTGTAATTTGGCTCAGGGTCTGCATAAGGAATCGTGACATCGTCCACTTTAAGCGTTACAAGCGCTGGCGTGATTGTAAAAATTCCTTCTTCTGTGTTTATGATATAATTTTTCTTTTCTTGAGTGCCTTTAGGCGTTATTATGTATGAACCGACGTCTTCGCCCGCGCTCCTTGCAAGTAAAATTTGAACTTCGCCCTCAACTGGCAAATCGTAAATTTCCGATTCAAATTTATAAGTAAATTCTGGGTCATTTTGCCCATATCGTTTTGTTGCTTCTTCCGCAATTACACAAATTTCACGACGATTTATATTGAGAGTGCCTTTAACAATGTTCAAGCGGTAGTTTTTGAGGTTAACATCACAAACGGCATTGATTGTATACTTGCCTGCGTCCTCGCCTTCCTCGCGAACTAAATTAATCTCAATCGCGTCGTCATAGAACAATTTTGAGTGGTCGGTTGTGTTTTGTGAATTATATAGTGTGTATGAATACTCTGGCTCGTCAAATTTATATGTTTTTTCTGCATTCGCAACCGTAATGGTCAAATTTGCTTGCCATACATTGACTCTTGCATTGTTGTATGTCAACTCGTAGTCATTTGTCGTTGCGGTGCAACTCAAATTGTAAAGCCCCGCATCGCGCAAGTCCTCAGGGTATTCAATAGTGATGCCCAAATCTTCCATCGTGTCGTCGTTTTTCAGCCCGATGACGCTATAACTAATTGCGCTGGGCGTACAACCATAATAAAAAGATGAAACACTAACATTAACCTGCGCACTTGCTTTGCGAATGTAGAAATTGCCTTCAATGAACTTTACGTCATAATTTGTAGCATTTTCGCCACTTGCAACAAATTTTTGCGATTCGATTATTTTATAATTTCCCGCTCTTTCGCCTACTTCACGTGAAAGGTCACCAGAAATTACAACGCCCTCGTCGTAAATTTGCCCCTCAATTCGTTTTGTGAGCGCAACATCACTTGCGCCATAAACTTTTTCCTTGTTGTCGGCTTTGACTTCAATCGTTTGTGGTTCTATGACAAGCGTAACAGTGCTTTCGCCGACATAGTTTGCCGTGTTTACAGATGCTTTGACCATATAGGTGCCAGCGTCAGTTGGCGGAGTGGTAGTTGCGACAGATTCGCCTTCTTTTATATATTCATAAACTACATTATCATAGTCGTTTGTGACTTCAACCGCTTGTGGTGTTGCATTGTAGGTGCGCGTAATAACACCATTGATTGCTTCGCCAAAACGCAAGTTTAGCGAACCCGTTGTAATTTCAAACGTCACGGACTTTGTTATGTTTCCGTCCAACGCGCGCGCAAAAATTGTTATGCGCCCCGCACCTAATGTTTCGACCGAAATGAGCGTGTCGCTGATTTCTTCAATTTTTATCAAATCATTTTGTGGCGTCCACCATTCAACGCGTTTGTCAGATGCTGTTTCAGGCTTGAAAACGACCTGCAATTCAAATGTTTCGCCGACAGCAACCGTTTGCGATGGTAAACCCTCAATTTCAATGTCGTCGAGCGAAACTTCATTACACCCAACAAACATCAAACTTGTAACGAATATTGCTAGACTCAACCCAAAATATTTAAGAAAATTTTTCATTTGTGTCCACCCCAAATTTATTTACTTTTAGTATATCACAAAAAAGACTTTATTTGCAAACATTTTGTATATTTTTACCTCTTTAGTATAAGCAGAAAAAGTTATCCACAATTACAAAAACATTGTGGATAACTTTTTTTAAAATGCGCCGTACATTCCCCCGTCGATGCGGATAACTTCATTATTGATGAAATCGGCTTTATTTGAGGCAAGGAACAATACAAGATTTGCAACATCTTGTTCCGTGCCTGCTCTGTGCAAGAATATTTTTTCTTCTTCCGATTTTATAAAATCTTCGCTCATATCCTTGATTTCGCTTTGCGTTGCGATAAACCCTGGCGCGATGGCGTTCACGTTGATATAAGGCGCAAATTGCATTGCAAGATTGTGCGTCAGCGAAATTATACCCGCTTTGGACGCGTCATAGTCAAAGCACATTGGATAATAGGTGTTAATGCCATTTGTGCTTGCAATGTTGATAATCTTTCCACATTTTTTCTCAAGCATAAACTCGCCCACTGTTTTACTGACAATAAAGGTGCCGACCAAATTTACATCTAGCACACGCTTAAAGTCGTCAATGCTTTTGTCACGAAACAACGTATCTATTGCAATGCTTGCATTGTTGACCAAAACGTCGATTTGTCCAAACTGTTTGATTGTTTGGTAAACGACTTCCTTGACTCGCTGTTCACACGCTATATCACATTGAAAAACTACACATTTGCTGTTCAATTTTTCGATTTCGGCCTTGACTTCATTTGCTAGCGCTTCATTTTCAAAATATGTCAGCGCGACGTCAAATCCATTTTTGGCAAACTCTATTGCGGTTGTTCTTCCTATTCCGCGACTTGCCCCTGTTATAAAAACTATTCTCCTCATTTATTCTCCCTGCGGGGATAGCCCCGCCGCTGCAGGTACTGTCTCTACGCCTCATCTACTTTCATAGGCGGCGTGCTATTCCCCCCTTTCTACATAGTCTAGTTCTCGGTGCGGTGCGAAAGCGCACTGCTGTGGTTACTGTAAGTACTCGCTATCTGCTTTCATAGACGGCGTACTTTTTCGCTTTCTATTAGTTTGTCTCGGTGCGATAGCGCACTGCTACAAATAACGCTTTTGCAAAAATGCAAAAGCGTTATGAATGGCACACTACGCGCGCGAAAAGTATTTTCCGTCACAAGTTGTGACAATGATTTTTTCGCCTTCCTTGATAAAGTCAGGAACTCTCAATTTGAGCCCTGTTTCAACAACTGCTTCTTTTGTAGGTTTTGTTGCAGTCGAAGAAAGCGTCGATGGGTCTACGCTGACAACTGTCATTTCCAATTTTTCTGGAATAATAATTCCCAACAATTCGCCATTGAATGTGACAATGTCGACACTGTTATTTTCAATCAAAAAATCTTTGTTTTCTGCAATTCTTTCAGCAGGAATTTCAGATTGTTCAAATGTTTCGTTGTCCATAAAGTAATATGTTTCGCCGTCGTTATAAAGATATTGCGCATTGCGACGTGAAATGTGCGCTTCCTCACATTTATAGTTTGTGTTAAAGTTGCGGTCGATTGTGACGCCTGTTTTAACTTTTTTGATTCTTGTGCTCATAAATGCAGCACCTTTGCCGGGTTTTACGTGCAAAAAGTCGATTACTTGATAAAGTTCGCCATCAATCAAAACGTGCATACCCTTTTTTACTTCTGATATTTCCATTTGTTATCATTCTCCTAAAATTTATATACTATTTTACCCGAAAAACCCCTCATTTGTCAAGGGGTTTCACTCAAAAAAGCAATATTTGCTTTGATTATTTTTCAATTTTTTCAACTTTTGCATCTAACTGGCAAGGGTGCGATTTAATATATTGTTGCCATTTTATTAGCCCATAAAGGGAGTTCATCAAATATCCGAGCGAAAGCACAAGCATTATGTATTGTCCGCTCAAAATCCACATAATTGCTTCGACAATTGCAACGCCAATCCACGGCAACCATTGTTCCCTAAACCTGAACACCAAAAATAGTCCGTTGCACACGCTAAACGTGTTTGCGAGCGCGTCGAGGTACCACCAATTTGGCATACTTTCTGCAAGCGCACCAATTGTTGTGAAAAGTAACCCCGTGACAACTGAAACAATCAATACGCCGACAAAGATTGCTAGGTCGCGCGCATAATTGACTTTTTTAACAACTGTGAGTGTATGATTTTTTGCGTCCGCTTGTTTTGTCCATTGGTAGAACGAAACCCACAAAATAGGTATCCAGAAAATGAGTTCGAACAATGCACTAATATAAAGCCCGTTTGCAAAGTAAACGATTGTTTGTGTTGAATCATAAAGTATAAATGAAACCACAAACGCCCAGCGCGATTGCTTGCTCAACAACAATTCGCACGAACAACCGCCAATAATGACGATGATTTCAACAACGCGCAACCAACTCGGTTGACTTGCATCTTCAGGAAAGAAAATTCCAAGCAAAATTCCTATTGTGCAAATTGAAATCAACCATATTTTTTCATATAGCGAATAATATTTCCAAAGCCTGACTAGCCAGTTTGCACGCTTTTGCTCCTTTGATTTGTTTTTTGTTTTTTTGGATTCATCATTCGCTTTTGTTTCTTCACGCGGTGACGCTTGTGCAACATTCCCCGCTTGTGTCATTTCATCTTGTTGCAAAGTTTGCGTTTCGGGTTCTTCGACTTCGCCCGCTCTGCCCTCTGCATTTGATAAATTAGAGTTGTTTTCCTTGTTTTCTAATTTTTCATTTGTTTTCATAATCAATTCTCCCTTTTTTTAACAAAATATAATAAAAATAGCGCCGTTATGTACAAAGCACTAAACTTTACTATTTTCATTGTAACTTTGCTATTATACCACTTGTTTAAAATTAAGTCAACCACTACTTGCTTGCTCTAGTTTTCATAACTTGCTCAAAGTTATTTACTTATTTGCAAAAATATGATATTATTTATATTATAAATTAAAAAAATACACTTTTTGTTGCAAATTTCATATTTTTGAGTGATTTTATCTCCCAAAAACTAAACTTTGCAACAATTTTAGAGGAAATATGTATAATCAATTAGAAATTTCAAACGAACTTTTAGACCTTGTTGCGCAAGCAGAACAAGAGTTACAACCTATATTTAAGCAATTTGACGAAATATGTTTGTACAACAGTGCAAAAGTTTTGAAAGCATTTGGCGAAGTGAAATTGACTTGCACGGACTTTTGCGAAAACACAGGTTATGGATATTACGACGTCGGGCGCGACAAACTTGAACGCGTTTATTCGCAAATCTTCCACACCGAAGATGCGCTCGTTCGTCCACAAATTATGTCAGGAACACACGCGCTTTCGCTCACATTTTTTGGACTGCTCAAACACGGCGACACACTCATTTCAATCACGGGAGAACCTTACGACTCGCTAAAAAGCATAATAGGCTTGACGGGCGAAAGTCGTAACTCCCTTATGGCACACGGCGTAAATTATGAACAAATTGACCTAATCGACGACGACTTTGATATTGAAAAAATTGTCGCAAGACTAAAAGAATCACCTGTCAAAATGGTCGAAATTCAACGCTCCCGCGGATATAGCGCACGCTTGAGTTTGAGTGTCGAAAAAATTGAACGCGCGTGCAAAGCAATTCGTGAAGTTGACAAAAATGTCATCATAATGGTCGACAACTGCTATGGCGACTTTGTGGAAATACGCGAACCAACTGAAGTTGGCGCCGATATTTTGGTCGGCTCATTGATGAAAAACCTCGGCGCTGGGCAAGCAAAAACTGGTGGCTACATTGTCGGCAAAGCAGAATATGTACACGATGTGGCTGAGCGCTTTTCAGCACCGTGCGTTGCAAAGGACGTCGGCGCAAACCTCAATCAATTGATGTCGTTTTTCAAAGGCATATACCACGCTCCAAGCGTTGTAAATGCAAGCCTCAAAACAATGACTCTTGCAAGCAACCTACTAGAAAAGTTAGGCTACAAAGTCAGTCCGCGTTTTGACGAACAACGTTGCGACATCGTGCAAACAATTCAGTTGCATTCAGCTGATGAACTCATTGAATTTTGCCGTGGAATTCAAAAAGGCGTCGCTCTTGAAAATTATGTCACCCTAATGCCTAGCCCGATGCCAGGGTATCCACACGAGGAGATTATGGCGAGTGGAAGTTTTATCTCAGGTTCGACAATCGAACTCAGTTGCGACGGACCTATTTGTCCACCTTATACTGCCTATATGCAAGGTGGCTTAACATACGAATACGGCAAACTTGGACTACTAATTGCACTCACTAATTTAAAGAAATGACAATTGAGTGAGTACCTTACCACACCATAATGTTAATTGGTTGCGGGAACAGCACCTGAAGCAGTACGCTTTCACACAAAAAAGGTACATAGCAATTCAACTATGCACCCAAAAAAGTATAGTGCCACTCGCCAAACTTACAGCAGCGGCCTATGCCACTAGTGGCGTTTGCCACGACAACTAAAATTACATAGAACGCACGCAAGTACGCCGTCCTTAAAAATTCACTTAGACGTAGGAACAGTGCCTGCACCAGTGGCGTTTGCCACCAGCCGCGGGGTAATCCCCGCCCACAAAGGAGAAATTATGATTGAAATTACAACAGTTTTAACAAAAGAAGTACAAAAATCAATGACAAAGAAAATTTGGGTCGGCTCGTGGATTGCCCTTGCAATCGGCGCTATTGGAATGCTACTCTACGTCTTTTCCGAACTTATTTGGGGCGCTCAAAAATGGACCGAATTTTTGTTGATATTCGCATTGCCATTTGGTTTTGGACTTGTCTATATCATTATGCTAAACAAAATTTATAAAAAACCACTAGATGAACAAAACGTCAACATTTATCAATTCGAACCCGAAGGCTTCACAGTCGTAACATTTAGGGGCGAAACAAACACTGGCTCAATGCTCGTTTCATATGAACAGATTGCAAAAGTCAAAGAAACTGCCGATTATCTATTTTTGTTTGTCAACAAATTTTCCGCATTTGCCGTCAAAAAAACCGACACTTCCCCCTCCGACATTGAAACTATCAAGTCTTATCTTGGTGTCAAATGAGAGGTTGTGATGCTGTCAAGAAAAGAATACTTGACTTGTTGAGCCAAAAGAATTTATCTATCAACAAAGTATGTTCACTTGGAAATTTAACAACTTCAACTTTGAATACTATGCTCAATAACAAAAGCGAGTATTGCTCGGTACGCACATTGCAAAAGTTTTGCCAAGGTGTTGGCATTACGTTGTATGACTTTTTTAATGACGACATATTTAAAGATTTAGAAATTGAATACTAAACAAAAAAAGGTTGCAAAGCACCAAATGGTGCTAGCAACCTTTTTGTTATTCAAATTAATTAGTTTAATTGAATGAACTATTTTGCGCAATTGAATTTCAAGCAATTTCAATGCAATTTAAAACTCAATTCTATAAAATCAAAGTTTTGCACAAATGGATTCCATTCAGGCAATTACCTGCCCTTTGTGTCAATGAGTTCTTTGATTTTGTCGCGACTACTACGCTTCTTGCTTGCTTTTACAATCAAGTAGGTCAAGAATATTATCACAAGAAGTGCTAAGATTCCGCCTGCGATGATGAGTGGCCAGAAGATGTAGTTTTTCACTTCAACGCGAACAACTAGATTGCCCGTGATGTTGGAGAGGTCTTGGTCATAGACGACTTTGTCGCCAAACTTTGTGTTGATTTTTGGCAAATCAGTCAAAGTTTTTCCGTACTCAACCTCTTTATATACGCGCGAGCCATCTGGCATAATAATCGTGATAGTGTATTTATTAATTGTGTACACAGCGTTGATAGTGATTGGACTTGTGATATTCGTCAAGTCGGCGTCTTCCCAATATGGTGCAACTTTGTCGTATCCTATGCGTGCAGGTATTGCTGGGATTTGTTGCGGGTCAAGCGAATCGCCGTATTTTACATATCTAAAAATCTTTTGTTCGTTTGCCACAAACGTAATGACAATGTCATCTCTTTCAATTTTACCAAACAATACAAGGTCACTCGTGATAGATTTTCCAAAGTCATATAGTTGCGTCAAATCAACATCGGTATACCAGTTTGCAATGTGGTGTCCAACTTCAACGTTGATGCCTGTTGGAATTGTTGCCCAACGATTCCAGCCAACTTGTTGCGTTGCTTGCAATTCTCCATTGACATAGAAGTCGACTCTAAATTGTTGCAAAACATATTTACCGAAAATGTTTGTGTCACTTGTGATAATTTGGTCAAAATCAAACAATGTATTGAATGATGCATCTGCGTACCAACCTTCAAGGTCGTAACCTGTGATGCCGACTGGGAAATTAACTTTCACTTTTTCGCCGTACTTGATTTCAACAGTATCAAGCAACCTTGCGCCATTGTAGAATCTGACCGTATATGTGTTTTTGTCAAACTCAGCATACAAACTCAATTCGCCAGTGACTTGCGAACTGAATGAATACATTGTGCCGTTTGGCAAACGCCACCCGACAAAGTTATATCCCTCTTTGACTGGGTTGCTTGGCTTTGCCACAACACTTTCGTATTGAACAGAGTCTGTCCAGAACACTTCATCATCAACATAGAATGTAATAGTGTAGTTTGCCTTTTCATATTTTGCATACAATGTAAGGTCAGCATAAACTTTGTATGAAGCAAAATCAAATTCAGCAAGCGAATCAGCAGTTGCAAACCAACCGATGAAGTCATAGTGCAAACGTGTTGGTCGCGTTGGTTTTGTAATCTTTCCACCCCACTCAACTGTGACAGTTGTATATTGAGCGCTTCCAAACAAGCCTTCGCGTGCGTCAAACACTACATTGTAAGTGTTTTTATTCAAGTTTCCAATTGAGATGATTAAGTCATCTGCAATTTGCGTGAGCATATAAACGCCATTGATTGGCAAAATTTCTTTCTTGACTTGAGTTGTTTTGCTTGTTGCATAAACTCTAATTTTACTTTGTGAATATGCTTCCAAAATCGTAATTTCAAAGGCAAAATCATCGTTATAAACAATTGATGCCTTGCTTCCGTCTTGGCTCAATGTGCCTTTGTATGCATCTAAAACACCCAAAGTCATTGAGTCTTGCGCATACCCGCTTGGCAAAGTAATTTCATAACTTGCAATTGTCCAGAATGCAACAAATGTGCGCGACTCAGTATATTTGCAAATCGTTTCCTTCGTAATTGCATCGCCTTGTGGAACATCATTTATTATGCTTTCAAACCAACCGCCGAAATTATGCCCTTTTCTTTCAATTTTTGGCAATGGTCCAAATGGTTTGCCGTACTGAACATCGATGCCGACAGGGTCAGCCGTACCATTGTTTGCATCAAAGTACATTGTAATCCACGCGCTGTCCCAAATTGCGTAGAGTGTTGTAACACTTGTTTTGTTGAAAATCATACCCATATTGGCAAATGATTCTCCAGTGCCGTCACGTTCCGTGTTCCACGCTTTGAACGTGAATCCCGCTCTCGTGAACTCGTTTTCTTTCAAAACTTTAGAAACATCATACGTAAACTCTTGAGCAGACATTGTGCCAGTACCGCCGTTTGCATCAAAATTGATTGTGTACTTGATTGGCTCATATTCCGCTACAAGCGTGTATGTTCCAGCACCGAACGTAAACGTTTGCGTTACTTTGTCAAACGCACCAACGCCAGAACCTGCCCAGCCAAGGAATGTGTATCCAACTTTGCTTGGGTTAGCAACAGTGTAGATTGTGCCGTATTCCTTACTAATATTGAACACGCCAACTTTGTTGCTATATTCGCTGTCGCTGTATGTCCCGCCGTTCGTGTTAATTACAAGCAAATAATTATTTTTCGCAAAACTTGCAGTAAGTGTTGTATTGACTAGCCATTCAATTGGCGAAGTTTCGGAATAAAGTATTTCATTTTCATCAACCCAACCTCTAAACTTGTTCCCGTCAAGCAAAACTTGAGGCAAAGCGCCAAGCGAAGTTGTTCCGTCTTCGCTTTCAATCTTCCCGAGCAAGTCTTTGTAGTTGAATGTCTTTGTTGCAGTTTGTTTGTCTGCAGCCAAAGTCCAGCCGTTCAAAGTGCTTTCGTCAAATTGCGCGCCATCTGCATTCAAAGTAATGATGATTTCAATTGGCGTCCATATAGCAGTGATTGTAGCGTTGCCAGTTCCAAATGTAAATTTCCAAGTGTTGCCACTTTGAGTAAAACTACCTTGTCCTTCAACTGCATATTCGACATCAAAACCACTAAATGTATAACCAGTCTTTGTTGGCGCAGTTGTAATGTCGTATGTATCGCCGTTCTTGCCCGTAACAGTAATTACTCCGCTATTTTCGCCCAATTTTCCGCCATCAAGGTCAATAGTCAAAGCAAACTTGTCAGCCGACCACGTAGCGTTCAAGGTCAATTCTTGAGCAAACTCAACGCGTGTGAGTGGAGTATAAACGTCCTCGCCATCAGTTCCGCTCACAGTCCAGCCAATGAATGTGTATCCCGTGCGTGTAGGTGTTGGCATTGCGCCAATCTTTTCGCCAAATGTGACAGTCTTTGTTGCGGAAGTGTTGCCAGTGCCCACAATCCATTCTCCAGTTGGTGAGGTTGGAATTGTAGCAAGCGTTGTCGCATCACCATTTGCATTGAATGTCAATGTGTAGGTATTTGCCGTGTAGTTAGCAAATATTGTTGCGTCACTCTCTTTGAAAGTGAACGTAAGTTTTTCAGCAAGTGTTTCGCCACCGCTTTGTGTGATGTCCCCCGAGACAATGGAGAACCCACTAAATGTATAACCCGTTTTTATCGGCATTTTGACAGTAACATTGTCTTTTGCGTGTCCAACAATTGTGAGTTGTTGTCCCTCAGCCGTACCGCCGTTGAGGTCAATCTTCAAGGTGTATTCATATTGTTCAAAGTGAGCGTACAAGGTGTGCGCGACTGGATTTGTGACAGTAGACGTGTCAATAATTCTCTCGCCCTGTCCGTTCTCCTCCGTGAACCAGCCCTTGAACTCCCAACCATAGCGACTGACAGTTGGCAATGTGCCATACTTTTCGCCAAATGTGGCTTTCATTGTGTCGTCAGTATGTGTGAGTCCCGTCCAGTCAATCGTAACACCGTCCGCGATTGCATCGCGTGAAAGTTTGAATGTAACATCGACCGCTTGCGCCGTCCAGTGTGCCGTCACAACCGCGTTGCTTAACCCGAACGTGTACGTCCACGTGCCGTCGCCGTTGTTTAGAAGTGCGCCGTCAACTGTTGAAGTGTACTCAAAAAAGTCGTATCCCGTCTTAGTTGGCTCGCCAAATGTGAATGTTTCGCCAAATTTTTTGTTGATAGGATTTTCTTCAAGCAACAACTCGCCACCGTCCAAAACGATTGTAAGTGATGTCTTGATTTCTTCAAACACCGCAAACAATGTGTGCGTTTCAGCATTCTTGACAAGTACTGACGGAATTATCTGCACGCGGTTTTCTCCACTTCTGCTGTCAAACCAACCTTTGAAATTATAACCCAATTTTTCTGGATTTGGCAACTCGCCGTAAATCTCATCAAACTTGACTTTCTTGCTCAAAGTTTCGTTGCCACTCGTAGCAAAGTCATAGTCAAAGTTGACAATGATTTCCTTGTTTTCCCACTTAGCGGTCAACTTGCAGTTGTCGTTGCCGAACGTGTAGTAAACCTTGCCTTCGCCCAAGCGGACATCAAGTGTTCCCTTATCGCCAACAACTTCAAATTCTTTGAAAATATATCCATAACGTGTTGGAATGCTAAAGTTTACAGTTTCGCCGAAGTACGCCTCAAATTCCTTGTCAGTCATCGTGACGCCGTCAATCGCCCCACCCGAAAGAAGCACTTGCAACTTGTATTTGTGCAACTCCCAGTGTGCGTAAAGCGTGTGATTGCGCGCAATCTTAACTGTCGTGGTGTTGTCGATTCTCATTCCGTCATCATCGGCAGTCGTGAACCAGCCCGCAAAGTCGTACCCGCTCTTTGTCGGAACAGGTAGCGCATCGTAAATTTGGTCAAACGTAACTTCAAGCGTTGCCGTCGTATCTCCGCCATCAGCGCCGTTATAGTCGAATGTTACAATGTATTTTTCATTGGTCCATTGTGCCGTAAGCGTCGCACTTCCAGCCCCAAATACAAACTTGTAGCTTGAAAGTTGTTCGTCTTGCGCCGTCAAAGTACCCTCGCCCGTCTTAATAAATTTAACAAAACGGTATCCTTCACGCGTTGGCGTGTTGAATGTAACTTCATCTTTGACTTGCTTGTCCTTGAAATCGTATGTGTGTTGTGAACCATTGAACACACCGCCTTGAGGGTCAATCGTGAGCGTGTACAAAAGCGGTTCATATTGAGCGTAAAGGTCAAAATCATTAGGAATAGTGATTTCCCTGTCGTTTGTCATTTGAACTCCGCCCTCTGCCTCTGTAAACCAGCCGAGGAATCTTTGTCCCTCAAGTTTTGCAGATGGCAATTCATTGACAATATTAAACTTGTCGCCAAACTTATATTGTCGTGTTCCTGTCTTTTTATCAGTTGAAATTGAAATGCCTGTACCAACCAATTCGCCCGCTTGTGCGTGGAATTTAACCCTAATGTCCTTTGCATCCCACTTTGCATACAAGGTGGTATCGCCCGCACCAAACGTAAATTGATAGTTGTCGCCATTTTCTTCAATTGAACCAATTCCTAGCCTATTTTCGTATTGAGCAAAGTTATAACCCGTCTTTGTTGGCTTTAAGATTTCAATTGTTTGATTATAAACCCCACTGAACGATTGAACTTGCTCCAACTCGCCATACTTTCCGCCGTTCAATTCAATAGTAAGAGTGTACAAAATGTTTTCATATTTTGCCGTAAGCGTGATATCTTCCAAGATCTTGACAAGTTTGCTCTCGTCAACCAATCTGTCGCCGTCGTCATACCAGCCAAGAGTTCTCATTCCAATCTTTGACGCAGTAGGCAAAACTCCAAAAACCGCGTCATATGTGACAACCTTTGTTGAGCCGTCGCCCTCAAAGCCTTCTGTTGCAACATATTGTCCACCGTCATAATTAAATGTAATCGTGAACTGTAGCGCCGTCCAGTGTGCGCGCAACGTATGATTGCCCTTGTGTGCAACAGGACTCGTCGCAGTGATTTGCTCGTCCGTGTCCTCAAAGAACCAACCATTGAACACATATCCCGTCCTCGTTGGCTCTGGCAAAGTGCCATAAGGCTCGCCGTGGCTAACCGTGCGCGAAAGTTCGCCCACCATTCCGCCGTTTGCGTCAAACGAAACAATGTATTGGTCAGATGCCCAGTGCGCAAAGAATACTTGGTCGTGCGCAACCGTGACGGTTGTTGTATTTAGAATTTGCAAACTGTCCGCTTGCTCAGAAACAAACCAACCCACAAACAACTTTGAATCGTGTTCTGCACTCGGCATTCCCGTATAGAACTCGCCGAACGTGACCGTGATTGTTGTCTCACTAACGCCCGTTGCGCCCGTGTAGCCGTCCTCACCCGCCGTGATGAGTCCTTGCCCCGCTTTAAACGTGATTGTGTAGGTCTTTGCAGTCCAGTGCGCATACAAAGTGATTGCGCCCCTGACAATGTCGTCAGATTTGACTTCATTTCCGCCATTTAGTTCCGTGAACCACCCGTCAAGCGTGTAGCCCTCTTTTGTCGCGGTCGGGAATTGTCCATATTCAGCACCGTAGTTTCTGTCCATATAAGGCGAAGAAAGTGTTCCGCCATTGGCGTTGAACGTGATTGTGTACGTGATGACTTTCCATTGTGCATAAAGCGTGACAACGCCGTTATTTTCAGCCGTCATATTGTTGATATATGCGCCGTCCGTATAGGTTTCAATACCTCCGCTCTTTTCAAGCGTCCAATACATAAAGGTATACCCAACTTTGCTATAGCCAAGCGTAGGTAGACGTCCCCCAACGTCGTATGTGCAAGGTAGGTCTGCCATAGAACCCGTCGCATCTTCATCGTTCTTGTCAAACTTGATTGTGTAAGTGTTTTCTCTCCACTTAGCAGTCAACTTGCAGTTGTCGTCTTTAAATGTGAACTTTGAATTGTCAGAAGCAAGCGTTCCACGCCCGCTCTGTTCCCACCCCATAAAGGTATAACCTAAACGAATAGGAGTTTCGAGCGGTTGCTCATTTCCAATGACGCCCTCAAAAATGCTTGAAGCGCTTGAATTGTTGTATTCGCCCCTATTAGGGTCGATTGTCAAAGTATAAGCGTGTTCGCTATATTTCGCCGTCAAAACAATGTCGTCCTCAAAGTCGACAAGACTTGATGACTCAATATATTTGTCGTCACTTGTGTAGAACCCTTTGAACACATAACCAGCATAAACTATGTCGTCCTCAACAGGAATCAAAACATAATTTTGTCCAAATGTTGCCCTGATGTGTCCCTTTTTGTCCGCAGTCACACCAAACTTCGTTTTTGTCGCATCGTCTTTCCAATTTGCACCCTCAGGAATTATGAGTGTAACATTGATTACGCGCACTTCCCACTCAGCCACAATCGTATCATCACTTGCAGTGAATGTGTACGTATACCCACTTGTAACACTTCCCAAAAGGTTTGCATTTGTTTCAAAACCAACAAACTTATACCCTCTGCGCGTTGGCATTTCGGCTACTGGAATATCAAATGTTTCGCCAAATTCGCGCGTAATCTTTGTACCCGCGCTGACGCCATTATAAATACCGCCGTTAGGGTCTACCGTCAAAACATATGTCTTGACAGTCCATTGTGCCGTGAAAGTCAAAGTTCTTGACGTGTCAACAAGATTGTATACTATATCTGTATCATTATAATTAGTATTCGTGTCTGCACGCAACCAATGACTAAATTCGTAGCCCGCTTTGGTAAACTTGTTCTTTGTGAGCGCAACCGACATATCATAAGAGATTTTTTGTTTTTCCATTTCGCCGACAGCGCCCGCGCCACCGACAAACTCAATTTCGTAAACAATGGCTTTCCAATTAGCGGTCAAACTTCCGTTGCCCGCGCCAAATGTGTATGTCATGCCACTCAAACCTGTATAATTTGTCGAACCGTCTTTACCAACAAACGCTTCCGTCCAGCCTTCGAACGTATAACCCGTGCGCGTTGGTGTCTTAACTTCTGTTGTTCCATTTAGGTTGCCTTTGACAGTCACATTTTGAGTGCTACCACTATATGTTCCACCATTTGGATTGATTGTGAGCGAATACTCGTCATCAGTCCATTGCGCATACAAAGTGATGTTGCTTGTAATCTTGACAGTGTCTGTACCATTGACAACTGTGCCGTCGTCGCGCGCCCAACCCGCAAAGGTTTTACCTTCTTTTTGCGGAACTGGGAATGCGCCGTATGTGCTGTCGTAAACAACTGGGCGCTCTGTTTCCATTGTGCCACTGACAATTGTCACGTCGTTTTCAACATAATTGAATGTCACTTTGTACGTCTTTGGCGTCCACTTTGCCGAAAGTGTTGCGTCGCCAAGCCCGAATGTGAACATCCACTTGCCCGTCGAATCACTCGCAATACCATCATCACTTGACTTGTGATCAAACCCGTTGAAATCATATCCAACACGGCTTGGTATTGGCAATTCATAAGATTTACCATAATCGCCCGTGATTTTCTTTGTCACGTCAGCGTTTGAACCAAAGTTTCCGCCGTTTGCAGAAATCGTAACTGTGTATTTGCTTGTTTCCCAACCCGCATAAAGCGTTGTTGGCGCAGTATTATTAAATTTCGTCGTCGTCGTAATCTTTGTTCCGCCCATATTTTGCGCAGTCCACCAGCCCTTGAAAGTGTTTCCTCTCAACGTTGCCGTTGGCAAGTCGACATAGGTCGAATCATATGCAACATATTTGCTTACGGTTGAACTTCCGCCCTCAAATTCTCCGCTTGAAACAATAGTACCTTCGCCCGCGTTGAACACAACTACATAGTTGATTGCATCCCATTGTGCAACCGCATAAACATCTTTGTCAACCGTGATTGTAATGCCGTCGAAAATTGTATAACTTTCATTTCCTCTTTCAGCGTAGTATCTAAAAGTATATCCCGTGCGCTCTACTTCAGGCAATCGTCCAATTTGCTCGCCAAACTTTCCTGAAATTCTAACCAATCCGCCCGACGAAGAACCACTGCCAATGTTTTTGAAATTTCCGCCATTAGGGTCAAAGATGTATGTTATTGTTTTTGCCTCAAATTGAGGAATAAGGCGCATATCGCTCGTAACGCGACTTCCCTCAGCCACAGTTCTGCCGTCCTCGTCTTTGAATGCAGTGAATATGTGCCCACGCTTTGTAATTGTCGGAAACACAATCACATCGTTGTGATTATAATCTTTTTGCAATGCAAACGAGCCATATTGCGAATAACCATTTGAGTTGCCAACAACAGTGTTCAAGGTGTCAATGACAACTCTATATTTATGGTCAACCCATTGCGCAAATAATTCAATTTTGCTCCCGTCACCGTCAGTCAAATTATAAACAATTTGCTCATCAGTATAAGAATCTCCTGCGCCATTAGAACGAATGTTCCAACCACTGAAATCTGCACTTGCTGAAGAATATGTATTTTTTGTGAGTTTTACGCCCTCGCCATACTTGGCTGTCAATTGTGCCATTGATGTGCCAGTCGCGTCTGTTCTATTCTTGTTGAAAGTGATATAATATGTATTCGCTCTCCATTGTGCATACAAAGTATGCGCTTCCTTGATTATTCCAGTCGATTGCACATAGCCTGTGCCAGTCGTTTCTTTTGTCCAGCCAAGGAACTTGAAGCCCACTCTGCTTGGCGTTGGCAATGTGCCATACGTCGCGTTGTAGTCGTAAACCTTGCTTGTAATCGAGCAAGTACCGCCTGTCGCATTGAAAATGACTGTGTATTTGTCAATATCAAAGTGCGCGAATATTACTTTACTCTCTGTGAACTTGACAATCGTAGTCGGCAAGTACTGCGTACCCGTTCCGTTTTGATTTTCAAACCAACCAACTAGCGTCGCTCCCGTCTTTGTAATTGTTGGAAAACTTCCAATTTCTTTGTCATAAGTAACAGTTTGTCCGTAAGTACTCCCACCTGTTGAAAAGTTTCCGCCGTTTGAATTGAATGTGAGCGTCAAAGTCTTTGCGCTCCATTGCGCAACCAAAGTGATTGTTTTTGTAACTTTGTCATTTGCCTTTGCCTTTGTAGTTGTACCCTCATAATACCACACACTAAAGTTGTAACCCTCACGCGTTGGTGTAGGCAACGAGCCGATAGTACTATTATATGGAACAGTTCTCTGCGACGGCGAAACATTGCCACCCGCTGGGTCGAAGAACACCGTCATATTGTCCGTTTCATAATGTGCAACAAATGTTTTATCCCCCGCGAAAATAAACGCGCTAGACGCGACATACTGCGTTGCACTGGCACCCGTTCCGTCAAACCACCCCTTGAAGGTGTGTCCCAAAAGTGTTGGCGTAGGCAATGTGCCAATTACGCTATCAAATGTGACAGTTTTTGTTGCGGTGTGCTTATCGTTTGAAATATTCCAGCCAGAGACAGATGACAATGTACCATTAAGAGCATTTAGCGTCAAAGTGTACTCATTTGGCGTGAGTTTTGCATAAACCGTGCAATTCTTTGTTGCTTTATCCGTGGTTTTGACTTTTGTATTAAAGGTATCTTCATAATACCACCCGCCAAATGTGTAACCCGTGAGTTTGACGTCAGGCAAAACGCTCAACTCTTGTTCATAGTTGTATGTGGCAATCGAGAATTTACCACCCGTCGCACCTGGAAAACCCGTTGCTGGCTGAATGATACCGCCATTTGCATCAAATGTGATATTGTACTGAATTGGTCCCCATTGTGCGTAAAGAGTAATTACGCCACCATTTGTCGAAGTCAAGTTATAAACATCTGCCTTGTCAATATGTGACGTACCGCTGTCATCTGCTTTAGTGTTCCAGCGGACAAACTGCCAACCTGTTCTTGTGAAGGAGTTTTCAGTCAATGTCCCGTGTACGCCGTAAGTAAATGTCGACTGAGCCATTGAACCTGACCCACCATTTGAATTGTAGTTGACCTTGTAAGTGTTTGCATTCCATTTCGCCGTAACTGTTGCGTCGCTTGCGTCGAACGTGAATACAGAACCTGAAAGCCACTTTTCATTACCGACTGTCACTTCCCAACCGTTGAATGTGTAGCCTTCTTTCGTCAAATTATTTTCAAGAGTGTACGATTGCCCAATTTTTCCAGGCTTTGTTTGTGTGCCTTTTTCATTCCCATATTCAATTGTCAAAATATATGGATTTGCGGTAAATCTTGCATATAGTGTTTTATTTTCAGCAACCGTATAAAGTGTGCTAGGTGTCCAAGCAATCGAACTTGTGGTATTTTCAAACCAGCCCTCAAATTTATAACCCGATTTTGTTGGTTGTGGCATATCTTTGATTGTGTCGTCGTATGTAACTTGTTTGGAGTAGTTACTACCACTTTGCGTAAAGCCCGACGGAATGGTACCCCATAAAGCCGTTGAATCGTTTTTGTTGAATGTCAAAGTGTATTGATTTGCAGTCCACAATGCCGTAATTGTTCCACTGCCAGCGCCAAATGTGTATATCCATTTCCCAGAAGAATTTTTTGCAACACTTCCTTCTCCCGCTGTAACTTGCCAACCGTCAAATCTATATCCCGTGCGAGAGATTGCCCCAATCTCAACTGTTTTACCTATGCTACCACCAACAGTTGTTGCACCCGTATATGTTCCTTGCGCAACATCAATTTCCAGATTATAACCGATTGCTGTCCATTGAGCATACAAAGTAGTGTCGTAGTCAAATAGTACCCTATCCGTGTTTGTATACTGCGTTGCACTACTTGATTCGCTTGCAAACCAACCCTTAAACGTGTAACCCGTTCTTGACGGCTTTGGCATTGTACCAAATTGAGTGTTATATGTGTATGTCTTTGACGCAGTCTTTGAACTTGTCGAAGATGTCCAATCTGCAATATCATCCCACGTATTAGAATAACCATTTGCAGTAGTCGCACTTAATGTGATTTTAGGCGTCTTTTCAGCCCATTTAGCGTAAACAGTTGCTTTATATGCTCCAGCAGAACCATTGATTGCTAGATTTGAGGAATTTGCAACTGTGCTTGTCGATAATTTTTCCGACGAACTTGTCGACTTATACCAACCAACGAAATTAAATCCCGCTCTTGTTGGTGTTGGCAAGTTAGAACTCGTCAAATTACTATTATATTTTACGGTTGTACTAGAAACTGAAGAACCACCTTGACTATCATAACTGATTGATACTGTTTCAGCCGTCCACTTTGCATAAAGGGTTGTGTTGGATGCCTTGTCCCAATTCCTATACGAGCCCATTGATGATGTGTAATATTGAGTTCCATTACCATTTGTGCTTGTATAATACCCACCAAACACGTAATAAATCTTATCTGGCTTGCTTGCATATGGCATACTAGAACCATACGTTGCAGTGACTGAGGTGCTTCCGTTTGCTCCACCCTGTCTATCTAATGTGACAGTATATGTTTTTGCAGTCCAATGAGCATAAATCGTAGAACTACTATTAAATGTGGTATAGGTATAAACACGACTACCGCCCGATGAAGAAGTCCACCAGTCATTGAAAGTATAACCCGTTCTTGTTGCGCTAGGCAAAGACCCAATGCTCGCCCCCGAATTTATCGATTTATAATATTGCGAACTACTCGAATACGTCCACCCCGTAGTACTAGACCACCCCGTCCCCCCATTTCTATCAGCATAAATAGTTATTTTGTTAACGGTCCATTTTGCATACAGCGTCTTTGTGGTAGCGTCTATGTCCCACTTTCTGTTTGAGCCCATTGAAGATGTGTAATATTGAGTTCCACTACCCTCTGTACCTGTATAATATCCACCAAATGTGTATCCACTTCTCGTCGGAGCATCGGCACTAGGCATATCAGAGTCATATGTAGCAGTAACTGTTCCAGTCCCTCCTAAGCCACTTTGTTTATTTAGAGTAACTTTACAAGTTTTTGCCGTCCAACGCGCATAAATCGTTATGTTACTTTTTACACTTGTAGTTCCCGTACCATCTGACTTAACATACTGAGTATCGGCAGTATCATAGTAACCCTCGAATTTATAGCCAGTTCTAGTAGGTAAATTATTTGAAATAGACGAAATTTCATTCCCGTGTGTTACAGTCTGTGTTTTTGGTCCCCCCGTTCCTCCGTTTGGATTGAACGTTACAGTGTAGGACAAGGTTTCAGTTCGAGTACAGTAATTTTTATACGTATTATTCGCATTTGAAGTGGTCCACGACACACCACTAGGCGAAATAAACATTTGCGTATATGTACGTATCCCATTGCTATCGGTATGTTCCATCTTATACTTTTCCCAATTGCTATCGGTCCAAGTAGAAATATTGCCTGCACATAAGACCTCTATTTGTTTTTTAGTAAAGTGGCCAACACAAAAATCCCCCCACTTATTACCGACCGCCTTCCCAACCGTTGTATCCTCATCCCCCACATAATAGAGTTTCATCTCAGAAGTACCACGCTTACCCAAATGTACGGTGTCTACGTTGTTTACGCGCCCAGCAATAGTCCCTTTCAAACTACTTCCAGTTACTGTACCATAAAAGTAACTTTCATATAGCCAATAATATGATGTTGATTGCGAAGCCGAATCTATCCAGCCCACAAGCCCTCCCGTGCCGTTCCCCCCATTTTTTGAGTTTTTTACTGTCGCAGTGACTGCACAATTAAAAACCGCATATTTAGAATTGCTCCCACTAATCTCTGACCATCCAATCAATCCCCCTGTATCCCCATCAGCGTGTGTTGAAGTAACATTGATAGTAACCCAAGAGTTATATAATTCCCTAGACTTACCCCCGTTTACTAATGTTTGTCCAAAAATACCGCCAACATCCCCGCTCCCACTAACTTCGCTACTACTACTACTATATGACTTGGTCTGCTTCAGATAACTTATATTTTCCTTTTTGCCGTTCCCTACTCCTCCGTATCCGCTCAACATATATCCGCGCTTTTGCGCTTGAGCAAACCACGTGCTTATGCCTGAAATGCTGTTCATTGAAACATCGGCCAATTCGCTTGTTGGAAAGCCCATTTTTTCGATATCTTCCGAGCCGTTTGTACTGCACTCTATACTTGTATTTTCTGCGCGTCCAGCGATACCGCCCGTTGCTATTCCCCCGACATTTATGTATGAGTTGCGCATATCAATGCGGGTGAGAAAAGACTCTTTTACAACGCCAAAAAGGCCATAGTAGTCATACTTATCGCCTGTCATTGTCATAAAGTATATTGCTTTTTGCGCGCCGTCAAACGTACCCATAAACGGGTGCGCCATTGTGCCGATAGGCGTCCATTCGCGCCCTGCGAGATTGAGTTCGCTTGTCAAAGCAAAGTGCATTCCCTCATAGGTTGTGCCAGCATTGACGTTGCACGCAAGTTGCGCCAAGTCCGTTGCTGTTGCAATCTTGAACGCGTCCGTTTCCGTACCCGTGCCCGCCCACGTTTCAGTGCCAAACGCTTGTGGCGTGAGTCCGTCCGTCCATTCAGCCACCGCGACTGCTTTTTTGCTCACAAATGATTGTACTATTGGAGCCACAAGGATTGCCGTCATTGCCAAAAGGGCAAAGAAAATTGCAAGCAAGAGATTAAATCTTCTTTTTTGCCTTCTTTTGCCAACCTCAACCAACACCGCTCCGTCTAGCGCTCTCAAAATATCCATATCTTTTTCTCCTCAAGTAATCGATTTTATGTTTTGTTATTTACCCCTTAATTATACTAAATTTCGACAATTTAAGTCAAACATTTTAACGCTTATTTTGCAACTTTTCACGCCAATCCCTTGCCCGAAAATCTTTTTGTTCTCTATTGCTCCAAATTTCAAAAAAATGCCCAAAAATGCTTGATTTCCTTCACAAACTCGACTAAAACAAGAGTTACTGGAGAAAAGTAAGCATTTTTCTTTGAAAATTATTTTCATAAATGCGGTATTAATACAAATTTACCGCTTGATTTTTGTGGGAAAAATGGTATAATATGTTCACATTAATTAACAAGGAGAATCATTATGTTATTAGAAGAAATCAAAAAAGCCAGTATGCAGGCATTGAAAGACCACGACAAGGTGGCGCGCGCAATTTTTGACGTCGTCATCAATAAATGCCAACTCGCACTTGTCGAAAAGCGCGCTAAGGGTGAAGAACTTACTGACACAGACGTTTTGCAAATTATGCAAAAGGCAGGAAAAGAACTTGCTGAAGAAAAGGAAAACTATTTGAAAGTCGGCAATGCCGATGAGGTCGCAAACATTGAAAAACAACAGGCAATTGTTGCATCTTACTTGCCACAAATGATGAGTGAGGCGGAAATTTCGGCTGAAATTGCTAAACTTGACGACAAGTCGATTGGCTCGGTTATGCGCCACTTCAAGCAAAACTTCGCAGGTAAATGCGATATGGCAGTCGTTCAACGCCTCGCCAACCCGCGCAAATAACACAATACACAAAGGATAAATTATTATGGATTTTGCATCAATATTCAACAATTTTTGGTCAACCACTGGTGTGACCCTCATAAAAACATTTGCAATGATCGTTTTAGGGCTGTTGCTCATCAAAATTATTATGCGCTACGTCAAAAAAGTGTTTATGGCATCACAAATGGAAGCGGGCTTGAGTTCGTTCCTCTTGTCCGTCATTCGCGCGGTGCTATATGTTTTGTTGATTTTTCTCATATTCTCGACGCTCGGCGTGTCGATGGGCGCGTTCATTGCGGCGCTCTCAGCGGCGGGCTTAGCGGTTGCTCTTGCTTTGCAAGACAGTTTGAGCAACCTTGCGTCTGGCATTCTCATTTTGGTAAACAAACCGTTTGTTGAGGGCGACTATATACGCGTCGGCACTGACGAAGGTACTGTGAAATCTGTACGCATTTTCACAACACAATTTGAAAGTTATGACAAAAAAATTATCACGATACCAAACAAGGCAGTCATCAATAGCAATGTTGTCAACTATACTTCAAGTCCAACACGACGCGTCACTATTTTGTTTTGTGTTCCATATAACTCCGACATTGATTACATAAAAAACGTAATTCAAAACGAATTTAAAACTTGCAAATACGCAATCAAATCGCCAGAAATGTTTATTGGCATTGAAAACTATAACGACCACGGCGTTCAAATGACTTTCAAAATTTGGAGCAAATCTGAAGATTATTGGGGTCTATATTACCTTGCGTATGAAAAATTGACTCGCGCACTTAAGGACGCAGGCATCACTATCACAAACGACCATTCAATCATCAATATTTCGGACACCGAACGCCGATTGAAAGAAAATGAAACCCGCAAAGCAATTTATGAAAGTAAATTAAAAGCACAAAAACAAAACGAAGAAAAATCCCCCAAAACACAACAAATTGAAAAACAAGTAGAAACAGAAGAAAAAACACAAAATTTTGAAACAAAAATTACTACAGTAGAGGAAAATGCTGAAATTTTGGAAGAAAAACCAAAGAAAAAACGAAAATTTTTGTGGGGGCGAAAAAATGATGAAGAAAATTAATCAAAAAAATGCTACACCCCGCATTTTTACTGCATTTTTGACAAAAAACACAAAAATGTGCCTAAATTTGATTTTAGCCTTAACTATTTTTGTGCTATTTCTACCAATTTGCACACTATCTTGCACAAAATCACTACCTAAGCCACAAATTTTGAGCGCTTACGCGCAAAATTCTAACAATATTACAACTGAGGAATTTTCTCCAGATGACTTTGTGGCGTTTGTTGGAACGTCTATTAATTTCAAAGTTTATTCACAATATGAAATTGATTGCACAAACAATGACGGGCTGACACTGACAACAAGCACTATTTCCGCTGATTATTATCTCGTTTCTATTTCAAGCACAAAACCTATTGACTCACAAATCTTGGTCAAAAATAAATTTGGTGGCGTGGCATTTGCGAATTTTAGTTTTATACCTTATGAAATAAAAACAATCAATCTAATTTCATCGCAAGTTAAATTGAACGCCACAGGCGACAACTATTTGCAAATTTGCTACAATGAAAATACTCAATTACTGCACAACGAAACTGTTGGCGTTTCACTCGAAAAAGGCAACTCAACATTGGACACAACTGACGCAAGTGAAATAATTAAATCAATAAATCAACACGTTGTCGTTTTGAATTTTGAAAACGTTGATTATACTAAATATGTTGGCGCAAAGTTAATCATTTCATTAGGTTCAACTAGCGCAAGCATTGATTTGCAAATTGTCAATTTACCTTTCACAAACACATTTACATTGCAAGAATCAACTCTTGAATATTTTGAAAGCACAAAATCTATAAAAGTTGGGGTTTTAATTGACGCCGAATCATTCGCAACATTTTCGCTACAATCGTCAAATTTTGCTGAAATTAAAAACATTGCAAAAACAAAATCAAGTGACACTTTTGACACCTATACTCTTGTAGTTGACATTTCAAAGTCAAACAATCCCACTGAAATTGTCATTTGTGCGCAAACAGCAAGCGGAAAAATTGAACGCGCTTTACGTCTTGTGCCTATCAACACTATCTCAAAAATTGTAATTTCAGCAAGCAAAACCTCGCTAAAATCGGGAGAAAAAGTAGTTTTCAGTGCAATTTTGGACGATGACTCCTCACTTACAAGCGAAATTGACTGGTACATCAATGACCAAAAAGTGGAAACTTCTACGCAATTTGAATGTATCCGTGAGCAAGGCGGAACTTTTACTGTTTATGGCAAAATCGGCGACACCCAAAGCAATAGTATCACGCTCAATGTTTCTTACAACAATTCAGAACTTATTGTTTGGTATATAGTTTTTGCAATAGCGCTTGCCATTTTGATTGCGCTAATTATTTTCAAAAGAAAAAAGAAAACTTTTATTTCGTCAATGTCACTAATTGAGCGCGCACGCAAATTTGTTCCCCGCTACAAAACTTATATCAATAAATACACGCGACACCAATTCTTCGACCTTGTCTACGACATTGCAAACCTGCGCGATGATGTCAATTTTAATTTTGAAGAAACAAAAGACTTACATTTTGAAAAGGCAGGTCGCGAACTTGCTGACGCACACAAAATTGTGCGAACAATCTACAAAGCACCAAAAGAAGAAAAAAAGACTTTGCTAGAAAACAATCTTTCTTCGTTTGAACAAACTATGAACCTAGTCATCGATGATTTGAACGATTACGCACAAAAACACCCTGACCAAGCATTTTTCAAACGCAAAAACAAAACTAAACAATGATTATGCTTTGTATTGTGCAAAGATTATCTTTATAATTTATTTAGCATTAAATTTATTTGTTGAACTAAAAAACAATATACTTAAAATTGAAAAATATACTATAACTTGAAAAATATACTATAACTTGAAAAAATATAAAAAAATAAGAAAAACCGCATAAATTCGCGGTTTTTCTTATTTTTTTTAACGCTTAAATATCCCCACAAGCAATGCAAGCACTCCCCAAATGCCAATCAACGCATATAGTGCAGTGAGAACGATTCCCCAAATGTTGGTCAACTTCATTTCAACTGCGCCTGTATTCAAACTAATCGTGAAAAAGTTGTCTATTTTGAACAACGCAACACCACTTTCGATTTTAAAGTCTTTCGTTGCTCCAACATAAATCTTTTTGTCTTGTATTTTATAATACAAATCTCCAGAATTATAGCCTGCTATGTTTGTTTTAATTTTGCCGTCAAACGACATACTCACTTCGTATTTTATTTCAGTTCCCGCAACTGTTGATGACCCGTTATAACTTCCAAACGGGTATATATAAAACGGAAACGCAAAAGTTATTGTGAGCAATACTGCGCTCAACAAAATTCTAATTAAACCTTTCATATTTCTCACCTCTTTATATATTCTAACAATTTTCGCGCAATTTGTCAATAATTCGCACCAATTTACATTTTAGTCTTTTATTTGTCCAAACTTAAGACTTTTTCTTCAAAATTATAAATAGGCAAATCTCGCAACTCTTGCGAATATGCGTAACTCATTCCCGAAACATTTGTGATAGTTTTAAGTTTTAAATCAATCAGCACTCGAAATGTGCAATCATCATCATCTTGAATATCTTTTGTCAAACTCCATTTAAAACCTTCACTCTTTGCTTGCATCAAAAATTGTTTACGATTGTATTCATTTAATGAAACAACAACTTTATCATTTTTTAAATCACTCAATTTCATATATTTTATCTCCTCATTTTGTCACATATTCAATTTGGCGTACAACTTGTATTTTAAGGTCAATATGTTCAGTGTCACTCAAGTTCGCCGTCAACAAAAGATAGTTGAGCATAAAAATAGTATCTGTAGCCGTGCGCTTTCGCACCGAGAATTAAAGTTTGTAGAATGTACGTTTGTACGCCGTCTACGAAAGTTAGTTATACGTAAAAATAGTATCTGTAGCCGTGCGCTTTCGCACCAGCCGCGGGGCTATCCCCGTCGAGCAACAAAATTGCATAAATACTACAAAAGTATGCCGTCCTCAAAAGTAATTTGCTTGTAGGAACAGCAATCACAGCAGTGCGCTATCGCACTAGAGGACGGAAACGCCATAAATATGTTTTTCAGTTTCAAGAATAATTTTCGTCATTGTGACAACAACATTGACAGGGTCAATGCCCGCCGCAGTTTCGCCCGACAACATCGTTGCACTCGCCTCCTCATAAATCGCGTTTGCAACGTCATTGACTTCAGCGCGCGTAGGACGCGTCGAACTAATCATACTCTCAAGCATTTCAGTCGCAACTATGCAAAACTTGCGCTTGACGTTGCAAAGCGAAATGAGTTTCTTTTGAATCGGCGGAATTTTTTCAAGCGGAATTTCCACACCCAAGTCCCCGCGCGCGACCATAACGCCGTCGCACACGTCCAAAATCTCCTCAATGTTCTCAACCCCGCTTGCATTCTCAATTTTCGCAATAAGTTTGATATTTTTCCCGCCGTTTTGCGTCAAAAACTCTTTGACGTCGCGAATATTTTGCACACAACTGACAAACGACAGCGCCAAAAGTTCGGCATTATTTTTTATCGCAAACTTCAAATCAATCTCGTCGGCAGGCGAAATGTATGGCGTGCTAGGCACAACATTTGGCACGTTTAGCCCTTTATTATTCGACAAAACGCCCCCAAACTCAACTTTGCACGCAATGTCGGTATCCGTGATATGCCCGACGACTAGCACAATGCGCCCATTGTTGGCAAAAATCTTGTCGCCAACTTTGACTTCATTGACGAGGTTTTTATATTTCAGTGAAACAATGTTTTCGTTGCCAACAACTTCGTTTGTCGTGAACGTGAACACGTCGCCCGCTTTGAGTTCAATTTGCCCGTCCTTGAACGTGCCGATTCTCATCTCAGGCCCTTTCGTGTCAACCATAAGTTTAAGCCCGCGCTCGCGTCGCAAGTCCGCAAGTTCATCGACAATCTTTTGTTGCGAATCAACTGTTCCGTGACTCATATTGAGGCGCGCATAATCCATACCTGCGTCCATCATTTTGCTGATTATCTCTTTTTTATTGCTCGCTGGTCCTAGCGTACATACTATTTTTGTTATTCTTTTCATATTTCCTCCGCGGGGGTAGCCCCGCCACTACAGATATTGTCCCTACAAGCAAATTACTTTGAGCGGACGGCGTACAGACGTACTTTCTACAAACTTTAGTTCTCGGGGCGATAGCGCACTGCTACAGGTACAGTCGGTGCAAGCAAGCGACCGAAACGGACGGCGAACTTGCGGGCATTCTATCGATGCAAGCACTCGGTGCGATAGCGCACGGCTGTGATTACAGCCGCTACGACTACAAATATAATTGAACGCTATTTTATGTTTTTGATAGATAGTTAATTTTCTATGCGTCTTTGCTCATATAGCCCCGCTCTCAAAAATTGCAAAAGTGTGCTTTCGCTCTTGCGCGAGGTCACGTCAATTCGACAAACTCTTCTTTGATGTCGCGCAAAAATAGGTTGCGAAATTCCTCTTTGAAATCCGCATTTTCATAAATTATATTGTACAGTGCGTTCGTTATCGGCATAGAAATGTTATGCTCACGCGCAAGTTTCATTATCCCTTTGACATTTCCCACACCCTCTGCGGACTTGCCATAATGTTCGCCTTTTACAAATAGTTCGCCCCACATACGATTGTGCGAATATGGCGAAAATAATGTTGCTTCAAAGTCGCCAAGGTGGCTGAGTCCGTACGCGGTCATAACACGTCCGCCCATTGCTTGAATGAGTTTGGCAATTTCGTACGTTCCGCGCGACATAAGCGCGCCCTTAAGACACCCCATATCAATGCCGTCGAGCATTCCCGCCGCAATGCCCAAAACGTTCTTGCCCGCAGAGCCTATTTCTCCGCCAATAATGTCGTTCCCGACATAAAAACGTATGAGAGGCGACGAAAATTCACTGACAAGAAATTTTGCAAGTTCAATATCGTATGAATGAATTATCATACAGTTTGGCGTGCCTTGCAAAAAGTTCTGCACATGCCCAGGTCCAACCCACAACGCAATGTTGTTGGGGTCAACGCCGTGTTCAATCATAATTTGGCTGATGCGCTTGCCCGTTTCACTCTCAATCCCTTTCATACAAAGCACAAACTTGTGCGAATTTAGGTCAAAACCCTTCAACTGTTCCATAAGGTTGCCCATTTCTTGCGTGAGAATTGAAATAACTACAATTTCATTTTTCATTGCAACAGATAAATCAGTTTCAACTTTGATGTTATCCTTGAGTGTCAAATATTCATTTTTGCGAGTTTCCTTCAACTCTTTGATGTGGCGCGAATCGGCGCGCCCCCACAAAGTTATGTTGTGCAAATCGCTCAAGTAATATGCCAAAAATGTACCCCAACGTCCGCACCCCAAAACCGATATATCCATAAGTTCCACCTTTCCGCAAGCACCGCACACCCCCATATCCCCCGCGCGCCTCGCTCGCGATTATATTATAATGTTCATTATATACTATTTTTACCCTGAAAGTCAAGCAACGCGCGACACAGCAACAAAAAGAAAACCCCTTATAAAAAGTGGCAAGCCACTCGCCAAACCTGTAGCAGCGGGGCTTTCCCCGCCTGTACCCGTGGCGTTTGCCACCCAACGGGAATATACATCTCTAGAACGCACTATAAAACGCCGCCCGCGCAAGTACCTTAAGCGTAGGAAAAGTATCTGTAGCCGCGGGCTTTCCCGCAGAATATAATAATGATATGGAAATAAGTGTATGTATGATAGTCAAGGACGAAGAACTCGTCCTTGAGCGCGCGCTACACTGCGCCCAAAAGTTTGCGGACGAACTCATCGTCGTCGACACTGGCAGTCGCGACAAAACAAAGCAGATTGCAGAGCGCGCAGGCGCAAAGGTTTTCGACTTTGAATGGTGCGACGACTTTTCACGCGCGCGAAATTTTGCCTTCAGTAAAGCCACAAAAGAATTTATGATGTGGCTAGACGCGGACGATTATATAACAAACGAAAACGTCGAAAAAATAAAACAACTAAAATCACAACACGATTGCGCGGACGTTTACTTTATGAAATATGCAACCGCATTCGACGCGCGCAACAAGCCGACATTTTGTTTTATGCGCGAACGCATTGTGAGAAATAGCCCCGTGTTCTACTTTCAAGACCCAATTCACGAAGCAATCACGCCGAGCGGAAAAATTGTTTACACTGATATTGTTATAGAACACCGAAAAATCAAGACAAGCGACCCACAACGCAACCTAAAAATATTTGAAAAACTCATCGCGCAACACTACGATTTTTCGCCACGTATGCAGTTTTACTACGCAAACGAACTATATTATAATGATAAATTAGAAGAAGCCATCACCGCATATGATGACTTTCTATCGCAAAGCGACGGCTTTGTGGAAAACAAAATTCAAGCGTGCCTCAACCGTGGCAAGTGTTACCACCAACTAGGCAAACAATTGCGCGCACTTGAATCGCTCTTTGCATCATTTGCGTACGGCGCGCCACACAGTGAAGTTTTGTGCGAACTCTCCCTCTACCTCATTGAAAATGCCCGCTACTGCGAAGCGCTCTATTGGCTGAAACTCGCCGTCCAAACGCCCGACCTAAACAGCGGTGGCTTCGTGTTGCCCGATTGCTATGACTTTATCCCTTACTACAACGCATCAATTTGCTACCACAAACTAGGCGACAATCACAGCGCCGTCCGTTATGCAAACAAAGCTTGCAAAATTAAGCCCACTTCCTCGGACGCCCGCCGAAACTTGAACTTTTTTAAGTCCTTGTTGTGATAAAAAAATTTAACAACCACTGAAATATTAAACATTTATAGACCACAAAACAAAACTATACAACAAGTGTGGCATCTGCCACGAATAAGCGAGCGGAGAATTGCACATAATAGCGCAAAGGATTTGCAAATGAAAAAAACAATAACAATGCTCGCTTGCGTGTTTATGACAGCAAGCGCATTGACAGCGAACGCTTATGACAACCTCAAAATGAGTTATCCACAACTTGCACCAAATTGTGGACAAGTCAAAAGTTCTATAACTGCGCGCCCGTATGGTGTGCAAACAAGCACCATTGCGACTCAAAAATATGAAATCATACTCAACTATAAAGGTCAAACTTTTCCGCTAAAGTTTCCCGAATTCAAACAATCGCAAAACTATCAAATCGCGACACAAAGCACCAAATGGGGACGCGACGGCAACCACGACGAGGCAGTGTTTGCGCTCAGTAGTCTTATCTCAATGGGCGTTGCACCAAGCATCGCGTTTGAGTTCTTGTTTCCAACAATCAATAGTCAAATCGACACAATTTTGGCAAAAGTAAATGTTTTACCAAAAGATTCAAAGATACAATTTACACCCAATTTTTCGCAAAAATTTTGGGTTAGCCACGAAAAAATCGGCTATGTGATTGACAAGGAAAATCTTTTTCGCCAGATTTTTGCCAAATTCAAATCTAGTCCACAAGTCGCAATTACTATGCACGCAGATGCAGTCGAACCGCAGATTACGCGCGAAAAAAACTTGCAATGCACCAAACTTTTGTCGCGATTCTCGACAAGCATTGCAAGTTCAACAACTGAACGCCAAAGCAATGTGCGCCTTGCACTCAAACAGTTTAATGGAATGGTCATCGCACCCCACGCTGAAGTGTCTTTCAACGCCACAACAGGCAGGCGCACTGAAGATAAAGGCTATAAAAGCGCGCACATCATTTCAAACGGGTTGTTTGTCGACGGCGTCGGAGGTGGCGTTTGCCAAGCAAGCACAACCCTTTATAACGCACTTTTACTGGCGGACAATGTCGAAATTTTGGAGGCAAATCGACATTCAATGCCCGTCAGTTACGTGACACTTGGCTTCGATGCAATGGTTGCATTTGGTTCAAGTGACCTAAAGTTCAAGAATACCGCTGACACCCCGATTTTCATCCGCACATACTACGACAACGGGCGCGTTTATGCCGAGATATACGGCAAACCTGAGCGCGAAAACACTCACAAAGTTCGGCGCAGTGAAACAATTTCCGTCATAAAAAACAAGGGCGATATTGTAAAACGCGACGACGGCGAGTTTACGCATTTGCTTGACGAAAACGGCTACTACCGCCAAAAACGCGCACAAGACGGCTACGAAGTGCAAACCTATCTTGATACCTATATTGACACAAAACTCATTGAGTCACGCCCCGTCCGTCACACAACCTACCCACCACAACAAGGCATTCTTATCCGCGGAACGCCCCCGCAATCTCCCTTCAATCAACCCGATTAAAACACTACTCACTCACATAATTACAATAAAAACTAGACAACCAAACTAGTTCGGTTGTCTAGATACTGATACAAGCAATAATGACTAAAAATTTTTATTTATTCAACCCCAATATTTGATAAAGTGCCTGTAATAATCAACTTTTTTGAAAGTAAAATCCAATAAAACAACTCCAAATGAAAGTCACAAAAGCGAAACAAGCCACTTTTGATAAGCAACTTGTTTGGGTTGTAAAATCTATAGGTTGTATAATAAATAGGTTGTATAATAAATATTAGGTTAGGTAAAAAAATAAAAGTCGAGCAATCTAAAGTCTACTTTAGATTCCTCGAACTGTCTTGCAAAAAAAATGTGACTTAGTGAAAATCAATGTTCGTCACATTCATTTTTGTTGTGCGTATCCGTGCAATTTATGGTGCGTCCTAAGAGATTCGAACTCCTGACCTTTGGTTCCGTAGTTCTTCTCTCGACGCACTTTTTGTCTCGAATATACTATTGTATATTCGTTTTTTTTTAAATGTGTTGTCTCATTTTTATTTTAGGTCAAAATTAATATTATTAAATTGTTCAATTGCTTTTTGGTTTTGCCCTTTGTCGTACTTGATATAATACTTTTGCGTCGTTTGCACGTCCGAATGCCCCATCCATTGTTGGATGACTAAGTCGTCTATTTCCATTTTATGCGCAAGCGTTGCAAATGTTGTGCGAAAGTCTTTGACTGAAAAAGTTATTCCTGTTCTTTGTTTTATGTCCACTATTTCACGTTTAAGCGTTGAGTCTGATACATTGAATACAAACTCAGTTTCTTTGCTTTGCCCCTCTAACAATGCTTTGACTTTGCTAAATAATGGCATATACCTGTCGGAACTAATGCGTTTTGTTCCCGGTATATGTATTGTATTTGTCTCGAAGTCAATATCATTCCATTTGATTGACAGCGCTTCAGTTTTTCTGCAACCTGTGTATAAGTAAAACAAAAACAAATTTCTAACTTTTTTTCTAGCACAATTATTTAATATTAATCTAATTGTATTGTCATTTAGCGCTTTTCCCTCTTTAGGTCTATGCACGACGGGTTCTACCATATCTGCAATATTTTTGTCAATTAATTCAAGCCGATATGCCTTTCTCAGACAATCACCCAAAATTACATACGCTGTTCGACGTTGTTTGCTCGAATTAATTTTACTTAGCGTTTTGTCTATGTCATATACTCGCAATTCCTTTAACGGGATGTTTTCAAAATTCGACTTTATGTGTACTTTGATTACACTTTTCATTGTTCTAATGCTACTTTGCTTTAGTTTTGGTAGCTTATAAGTGTTGTACCACTCATCAAGCCATTCAAATAAAGTTATGTCGTTTTTCATAAATTGCTCCTTACTTGTGCAATTTATGTCGTTACAAATTTCCCCTTTGTAATCTTTAATGTTGTAAACAATTGCATCATCTTTTACTAACCTCAGGGCTCTTGACTCCTCTAGCCCCTCGATATAAGCGTCCAAATATACAATTTGTTCCATTATGTTTTTAATGTTTTTTTAAGTTTTCAAATTTTTCCGTATCAATTACCATACCTTTCTCCTCTTTTTACCCCTTGCGGGGCTTAGTATTAGTAATTGAATTTGTTTTTACTTTCGGTATTTTGAATAGACTTTGTAAGTCGATTGTCAATAAGTCCTTGCATATAGCCTTTTACTTTAATTTTTTCAATGTCGCTTAGACTATTGAACATTTTTAACATTTCATTTTCTTCTGTTGTTGGTTCATTTTTTTCATTTACTTCATCTATTAAATACTCGATTTTCACATTAAATAAATTTGCAATTTTTTTGAGCATTTCTAAATTTGGTTCCGTAGTTCCAACTTCATATGATGAATATGTGGTTTGTGCAATGTTTAAGTAATCCGCTACTTGCTTTTGACTTTTGTTTCGTTCTTTTCTCAAACTTTTCAATTTTTCTTGTAGCATAAATAAATTTTACCATATATTTTGTTAAAAGATAGATAAAAAATTAAAAAAATTAACAAAAAGAGTGTTAAAATAGTTGCTTTTTAACGTTTTTTTTGTTAAAATAGCGTTGTAACGAAAAATATGTTAGCATTTAACGATATTTTCGCTAAAAAGGAGACACAAAAATGATGACACAAAAAGAAAATCAAAAATTCGCAGATGATTTTGCATTTGACTTTAGTAACAATTTTGATGAACTAAAAAAACGTTTAGATGATTGCGCTGTAGCTCTGATATTCAACACCTTTGAAGAATATGAGGTATTCCGCGACGAATGCAACCGATTGAAAGAACTCGAGCAATCGCAAATAAAGCAAATTAAAGAGCTTAAACAATCGCAAAAACAACTTGCGTATGACGAATTATGGCATATATTGTTTAATTTTGATATGTATGCAGATGAAACAAATAATACTATGGTAAGCGTTGATTCCGACGGTATGTGCATACAAGATTACATTCTTGCTAGACTTAGAGATTTTTGGGGGTACCGACAATGAATGACTTATATTGTAAAGACTTTGAGTTCTTAAACAAAGAGAATCAAAAAGCATATGACAATCTCAAACAAACTATACTTAAGCGCAGTCGGCTTGACTTGGAGTTTCTACAAAGGTTTATACAATTTTCGTCAAAGGCCTTTTGTTCTATTCAATTTATTTGCGTGCGCAGTTCTGGCGTATATGCAAAGGATGATACACGCATTGGTGCGATTAATTTTTGTGCCGATTATTTAGGACTTAGCGAAAGTACAGTTAAAAAACTATATCTAACATATGAACGCTTTATCATTGACAAGTTCGACGTCGAACTTTCAAACGAAAAAACGTTTTCTTGGCTTGTTCCTGAGTTCAACGATATGTCATTGACAAAGATATTTGAGTTGCTTTCGATTTCGTATAATCAGTTAAACAAAGATTTTGAGAAAGGCACTATTTCGCCAAATATGACAGTTAAACAGTTGCGCGATTATGTCAAAGCATTCAAGGACGGAAACGCCCTTGCCGAAAAAGTGCTTGAAGAACACGCCGACAAGGACGAAGAACCGGAAGAACAACCGACCGACTATTCGCAGTGTCGCAAAACATATGACAAGATTATTTCGTATATTGACTTTTTTAAGTCAACGGAAGAAACTGACCCCGTACAACTAAAAAAATTGTTTGTAACTGACTTGCATAGCATCAAAAATGCGCTTATCAAAGAATTTGGGCTTGAAATAGACAAATAAGCCCTTGCGGGCTGAGCGAACCGCATTATAAATTACACTTAGGGGGTACGGAGACAACCACCATCGTGTTAAATTTGTGTCATTACCTCCCCTGAAACTAATGCAATCGCGTTTGTTTTTCTCCTTTTGTGTTTATTTACTTCAAATTGTACTCTTAAAAATAATGTAACTCATTCCCATTTCTAAACAAACGCGCGGGCTGGGTGTCCCGATAACACGCCCACCATACACCCTGTTGGGTGGAAATCTTGCAAGATTGACAATGTGCCGTAGCGATTAAGACAAACAAAAAAAATAAATTATGAGGTGAAAAAATGGCGTATTATAAAAGACGCACACAACGCAAAAAAAAGTCGAACAGAACAGAACTTGAAAAACTTGCATTTAATATGGGCAAAGTAGAACGCGGGCTAAATAATCCTAATAGCCGAGTATATGAGTCGTACAAAAATGGCAAAACTGGTAAAACGTCTAGTAAGAGAAAACCATTGATTTAGTATGGCTAAAAAACTATTACGAAAGCGCGAAGTGCGTACTGATTTAAACCCTAATCATTTTAATAAATATGGTAAACCGCATAACGCAATAATTAGCGCTAAACAGGGTCATAAATATAAAGCTAATACAATTACACATTCACAATTTGTCAATAGTGTTTTAACTTTAGATTTAGACGAAAATAACATACATATACCCTATAAAAAGCATACACGCATTAGTCCACCTTTTTGGCAAAATGAAAATATGTTTGGAGAAAAACAAAATACGAAAGTTCCAAGAAGAATAATGCGTAAAATCAAGCACTACAACAAAAAATTTAAATAAAAAAAAGGGAAATTCAATACCCGAGCTGTGTTACCACAAGATGTCGACTTAACGACCATTTGAATTTCCTAGTACATTATACACTAAAAAACAAATATTGTCAAGAGTTTGACAACAAAAAAAGGAAGGTAAAAAATGAATACACAAATTAACACGTTAAACGAACAAATCAGACAACGCAGAACAAAGAAGTATGCGCTTGAGATGTTAGGTCTCAAAAAATCTACAAAGGGGGTAATTATTAATGCAGATTAAAGACGGAAAACTTATTTTGAGTGCGGGCGAAAAATTGTTCCCCGCAAAGTATCTAGGACACGAAATAGTCAAAGGCAACCGCAAGTCGGACAATACGCCGTACAACTACACAAAACATCGTTTTGACTTAATTTTGACGCGTGTTGACGGCACAACATACACAAAGTTTTGTGAATGTCTGCTCGACCCTAACGAAAAATTGAGAATTGCCCCATATTCAAATGTATATGTTGTATTTAGCATAATGAACAACCCGCTAAAAGCCCCAACGGCAATTTACTTTGTGCCACGTCACGAGGACCCCAAAGCGCCGGAAGTTCCAGAAGGTGGAGTTTTAGAACCCACAATCCCAGATGAAGAATTGCCCCCAATGCCAACCTCTGAGAGTATAACCCCCGTTGTAGACGACGAACACATACCATTTTAACAACTAAGGTACACAAGACAAGCCACAAAGCAATACCCGCGTCAGCCACTTGAGGGGTATGGGGGTGCGCCCCCATTGTTGCAAAACAACGCGTAACACGAAGATAGAATGTGCCACTCCCCAAACGACGCAAACATCCGTGTAGGCACGACCCCCACCGCCCTATCTAGCCATAGAACGCGGTAAAACCTCCCGACGTCGTCGAAACAAAGGACGTCCACAACGGCAAATGCCGTGTACCATTTCCCCTCTCATCCCATTATATTAATAAGATTTAAAAGGAGTGAAAACAATGATAAAACTAATATTAACCATAGTTGCAATAATAGCATTGTACCTATTATTCGGTGGCATAGTGTTTAACTTGTTATCATCCTTTTTTGACATACTGGCCACGGCAACCCGCTGGCTAGGAAAGATAGTCGACTGGTACGGGGTAACACCGCTACTATCTAATTTACAAATGATTGCCCCACAAAATCTATAAAGGAGTAAAAAATGGAATTAAAAAAAGTGCTAATTTGGGCAGTAGTGATTGCATTGCTTGGCTTAATTTTTGCGTTTACATTTACAACCGCAAAAGACCTTATTGACAAGTCGGGTAAAACATCCGCTGAAATCGGAATGGACGCAATTAACGACGGGCTATCTGGCAAAACAAATGGTGGTGTCCTTGACCCACAAATTAAAAAAGAAACTGCCGAACCTACTGCCCCGAAATTGAGTGATGAAGTTAATACGATGTATTATCAAGAAAATTCACTCGGCGTAACTATTTACTACGTATTAAAGACCGAAGAAAATGGCAAGATTAAAACCATATATCCAAACTTGTTCTTTCGCAAAACGGATAATGGGCTAATGCTAGACGGCGTCGCAAATGCGTCTCTCGAAACTAAAAAAGGCTATAATTTTGACGGCATTTCTTTAGATGTAGATTTTACGACTAAGCCAAAACTTGTGACAACATCGCAGTCAAAAAATATTTATAAACTTTATGAATATCAAAATGTTGCATCTATAACTGACACACATTGCTACTATTGGAAGAATTACGACAATAGCCGTTATTTTACCGGACCTAGTAAAAAAGAGCAAAAGAAATGTGCCGAAATCGTCGGTACTGCAGTCGGCGAAATTATTGAAAAGTATTTTACCAATATATTTGGCTGGGGATTGATTTTGCAGTCAAACACTAAAGATAATCAATTGCAAAACTTTAAACGTTATACCTCATACTTGTGGAACTGCTTGCCTGAAAGCAAAGTAAGTGAGCACGCATCTACAAGCGCAATAGCAGATGTAACCGATTTGTTTGCAAAAATGATACCAACAGCATTGCAAAAAAATTATCCTGTACCTGATTCTAAAAAGGTTGAACTTGGTATTGATTATTTTAGGTTCTATAATGTCAATAAGTTTATTGATGTACGCTATAGTTATGTTGGTACTGCATATAAGCCAATGTCGAAACCCGATAGAACGACCATAGAGACCGAAACAAACTATCCAAAAGTTACCCCGCCAAAGGTAACAAGGATGTTAACAACCGTAAAACTTGTTAACTCAACAGGTGTTTCATTAACTGGTGTTGACTTTGTTACTAACCCTGTAACAATAGACTTTAAAGCAGACAATAACACCGCACAAGTTATATTTGACAGTGTCGATGATGTTATAACAAGTCAAAATGTTGTGCTTAATGTCAATACAAAGTATACATATAGCATAACATCATCATATTTGTGCTTTGCGTCATTTACTGGTACAGTTACAACAAGTGATAAAGCGCAAACGCTATCATTTGACTACACATATGAAAATGGAGCAGTTGTTGCATATCTAGGGCTAAATGCCGTTGGTACAATTGATTTTAATACAATCAATTTGGCGCATACGCCTGTAAAAATAACGCTTTCGAGTGGTCAATCGGTTACTTGGAACAAAAACGAATATTTTGATGTTAAGTACTCGCTATTGCTACCTATCGGCGAAATCGAGTATACAATCTTATCAGACGGCTTAACATTTGCATCAACTACTGGCAAATTTACAATAGACGCACAAAATCGCATACAGTTGTTTAACTGTGGTATGAGTGTAGAACCTGACATTGTTTTGAGCGTCGGGACTGAGGACGCATCTTGTTCTATTGATAGCACTAATATAATATTGCTATATGCACGTGCTGATGAATTTAGCGAATTTACAAATGCGGGGTATAACCTATCTGCGTATTTGTATGATGGCGAAACTCAATATGCATTGACAAGTTGTCAACCCCCTTCTGGTGGTGCAAGTCTTGTAAATACTGCAAAAATATGTTTTGAATTACCATCCAATTTTGATACCACCGCATATGGCGCTGACTATCATATATACAAATTACAATTAAAGTTATCTAATGGTTCAAAAGTATATTTGTCAAATTTAGTCGACTTTAAACAATATTATTGTGATGAAAATCATAATGTCCGCCGAACAAGTTTTTCAGATATTCAATTCAACATAACACTATAAAATACATAAACAAGGAGATTAAAAACTATGTATAACAGTTCAAAAAATATTTTTACTGGCATACTATGCTTTGTCGTAGTGGCCGCAATTCTAGTAGGCGCGTTGTTCGCCTGTGGAGTCTTTAAAAAAGACACAACAACTGGCACGAAATTGCCAATCGTATACCCTGACAAAAACATTAACTGGGTACAAGTAAATGACACAACTTTGCGTGCGTCATTCAATGACCAACTCAACATTAATCCTAAGCAAAAAAGTATTATTATTACAATGTATGTCAATGACATTAGTGAGAAAATCACAATGTATTTGACTCAAAGCGAAACGAATAACGAACTTAGTTATGAGGTATGGCATCGTGATGGCGGCGTCAATGGTTACGAACAATTTGGCATTTATGATAAAGCCACTGAAACTGAACAAAGCTATCGTATAAAAGTTGTTATGTACAACAACGCCACACTTACCGACGCTGGAGATGTAACATCTGGAAAAGGTTTTGTGCTTGAATTTGGCGGATTTGATAAAGTCACGAACAATGATAGTGGTGACGTTTACACACCTGTAGCCATTGAGAAAATCAAGATTACAGCAATTTACCAACAAGGCGACAATGACAAGTTGCTTGCCTAAACAACAATAAAAGTACAAAGGGGAGTTTTCCCCTTTTGTCATATATGGAGTTTTTAGAATGATAACAATAATTTGTGGCGCGCCCGGGGCTGGCAAAACGGCACTAATGACATATTTTGCGCTTGAATATCTTAACTATGATATTGATTATTTGTCTTGCCTTGACAAGATAGCGCAATATAATCGACAAGGCTTTAATTTGTCCACCCCGCAACACCTTGTGTTTTCTGACTGGAAAATTGCTTGTAACTCGCAAACGCTTGGTAATTGTGAAAGTTATTTTTGCAACGGGTTTTATATTGGTATGCCAAACAATCAACATCGCACAATGTTTTTGCCCCCATATAGCAAGATATTTTTGTCAGAGGCACAACGTTATTATGATAGTCGCAAATATGAGTCACTATCTGATTTTGTTAGTCAACTATATGAGCAACACCGCCACTGGGGTATGCAAATATTCCTTGACTGCCAACGCCCTACCCTTGTTGACCTCAACATCCGTGGACTAGCAACACGCATATTGTATGTTACTAACCTTAGGCACGACATTGACACGTATGGGCGCATAGTATCATCCACGTGGACGTGCAAGCAGTTTGGCAACATATATGATTTTGACAACTTTTTGCAAAATGCCAAAACTGACATTGGCGAACCTGTAGAGTTCACGTATAGCAACAAAGTTATTGTATCTCAACCGCTACAATTTCGAGATACGCCAAAGTTTGTAAATGTCACAAACTATCGTGTAGTGAAAAACAAAAGCGTTGTGCAGTTCCCTTGTGATATATTTGCTAGTTATAACAGCACAAACAAGGAAAGCGCGTTTTTGCGTGGACGTCAACGTTGTGATTTTTCATTGTATACACACCCAACCGATGATGCATACATAACCGAACTTGATGACATTTATAGTTGCGAGGCGCCCCGCACGTTCTACAAACTCAAAGACAAAGACTTGCAAAAATTAGAAAAAGGAAAGGTATTGACAATATGATTAATATACACAGTGAGTTTGACGACCTTATCCGCGAATATATAGAACGCTTTGCCGAACTTGCCGGGAACTCCCGCGTACTTGTGCAAACGTTTTACAAGAAAGTTGACAAGCAAATAACAAAGCGTTTCGAGTTCGAAAACAAAATCTTGCGAAAACTTGATAAATATCGCTATAAAGTCATCAAACAAGACATACGACGCGAATATGGTTGGTGGGCGCGATTTAAGCGTTGGATGCGCGGAAAGCGAACACGCGCGCGCACCGACGCTGAGTGCCCGCCAACTAAAGACGCCCCAAAAGTCGAAAGTTCCGCATTGCTCGACAAGGTTACCAACCTAACACAAACAGTTGCAAAGATACAACAATCTATACAACCCGAAATGTTAGAACAACAACCTATAGAATCGCAAATGATTAATAACAGTAATCAACTGCAAATTGAGCAAGCGACGTATGAATTAGAACAAGATAATTAGACGCGCAAGCAAAAAAAATCTTGTGTTCATACATAAGAATTAAATGCCCCATTTTTTGAATGGTGGAAAGGATGTGGCATAGATGAAATATCACGATTTCATCGACAAAAGAAAATTAAATATAAGTACAATAATACCTGCATTGCAAGACGCTGGTTTCGACAAAAAAGCCGACCACATACTGCAGTGCGGAAATCGTCGGTTCTTTGGCGTGTGCAAAGAATGTGGCGCAACACATTTCAACGGCGTGCTTGCGTGCAAACAACGCTTTTGCGCAGTGTGCCAAAAGAAACGCAGTTTACTTTGGTATATGAGGATGTTACCATTGTTCAAATACTATATGGCGCAAGGCAACAAAATTGTTTTTGTTACCTTTACAGTTAAAGATACCGAAAAACTAACAGACGGATTAAATTATCTACAAGATGCGTTCCGCTTAATGATAGGAAAAGGCAACAAAATAACAAAAGCATTTAACTGCTTATTCCTTGGTGGTGTGCGTTCAATTGAAATCAAGCGCGGTGCAAACTCGGGCTTGTGGCATCCACACGCCCACTGTTTATTTATAAAACGAGATAACAACCCTTTTAAAGAAGATTTTGAGTTCTTGCGCAGTGTCTGGAATGATTGTCTTTGCACTGTTCACGGCGAACGCGCAAAATGGGGTTCAGTGGACTACAAGGCAATAAAAGTACTAAACGACGGATGTAAAGCAATTTGCGAATGTTTTAAGTACTCTACAAAATTCGATTGGCAAAATAATACGGACGACGTCAAAGAACTTGTGGAAAGTTTGCACCGCCAACACTTAATTGTGCCATTTGGCGAAGTTCGAAAAGACTTGAACGAAAATTCAGTCGAACACGACTTAATTTTGCCATACACACAATTGAAAAAACAATTTTGCGCAGTTTGTGGCAACGATTCATTTGACGAAATCTATATGGACGCGCACGACTGCAATAAACTAATAAACATTTATGATTTTATGTCGGAGGATAACGAAGAATGATTAAAAACGTAACAGAACGCAACGCATTGCGTTTGCTTGGACAACGCGATATGTTGTATAAAGTAATAACAACCCTTGCAGAACGTCGCAAACGAATAACTATACCATTTCGCTATAATGAAATAAACGACCTACTCGGCAAAATGGTGCAGGACTTGGAACGACAGGAAAACAAGCAACAAGTGCGCGAATACTTAACAACCCGCGAACAACTTGAGTATGATAACTACACAACAAGTTTTGCCCGCTATGCCGTCAAGCACGTGCAAAACATTGAATACGCGCAAATGTTGCTTTGCCCTGATACATTAGTTAGTAAAATCAAGTGACCTTTGGTCCAAAATAAAAAAGGGTCAAAAAACAAAACAAGCCACTTGTCAAAAGTGGCTTGTTTGCTATGTTTTTGGCTGGTGCGTCCTAAGAGATTCGAACTCCTGACCTTTGGTTCCGTAGACCAACGCTCTATCCAGCTGAGCTAAGGACGCATAAGTGTGATTCAGCAAACATACTGCGCCTGAAACGGTGTTTGCGTCACACACATTAATTCTAAATTGCTTTTATATTTTATACCATAACAAAAATTTTGTCAAGTACTTTTGCAAAATATTCCGCTATCCGCACTAATAGTTGCATACACAATGACTTTTTACCACAATTACATAAAAATATCAAATATTTTAAACTGTTTTTAATAAAAATTTTTGTTTATTGCGCGATAGGTGGCACAATATACTTTGTTGCTGAATAGTTTACTATACAGTGAGGTTTTATATGATTAATGATTTAAAATTTCAAAGCGACAAGCCTTATCCAGAAATCGTTGCTAGTTGCCCAAATGAATGTATTGTAAAAATGTTATCCAATTTGTATAGTGGTAGAAACAGCGAACTTTCCGCCATTTTGCAATACGCTTTTCAACACTCGGTCTTGAGGCAAAACAACAACGAAATTGCGTACATACTTGAGCGCATCAGCATCGTTGAAATGCACCACCTCGAACTTTTGGCAAACGCAATCGTGGCGTTTGGCGGACTCCCTTGCTATGAGGACGGCAACGGGCAAACTTTTTGCGCTGACGGCGTTTGCTACTACACAAACCTTGCTTGCATTCTTGAAAAAAGTTTGCAAGACGAACGCGATGCCGTGAACGCCTACATTCGAACCGCTAACTGCGTTCAAAACGTAAGTCTGCGCGCGCTTTTGCTCCGACTTGCAGAAGACGAACAAATACACGCCGACATTCTCAACTCACTTCTTTGCGACTTGCAAAGTTTTGAATAAACGATAAATAATGCTGTTTAATTTTTTATTAATCATTGCTGACGCGGTCAATTTGTGTTTGTAACCCATAATATTAAGAGTCCCCTTCCGGGAGATTTCTCCACTACGGCGGCGACTACGTCGCCAACTTCAGTCGAAATGACAACGGGGTAAGTGGCTCCCCACGTTTCTAACACACAAAGTGTCTGGGAGCACGCATCAAACCTGCACCTGTGGCGTATGTTGCCTGTTGAAATGATAAATGCGCAAGTGGCTTCCCGTAATAATAATGTTTTCTATTATATTTTACATAAGGGTTATTCTATTATATGCGCTAGCCTAAATTTAAGAAAAACTTCATAATTATTGTAAGTCACTTATCTCATTGTCATTTCGACCGAAAAAGGCTTGTCAAAGCCTTTGTAGTGGAGAAATCTCCCGGAAGGGCAACCCGCTATATTATGGGTTACTTGAATTCCTTGACTGCGTCAGCAAAAAGGCACATAGTTAATGAACTATGTGCCCAAATTTATATAAAGCCACTTACCCAGAATCTTAATTGCGGCCTGACCACATAGACTTGTCACAATTCACGAGTACATACTCGTCAGCAATATGCAAATTAAATGATAATTGTTGAATTTATGCGTGGGTTGGCGAGCGTAAACTTGATTGTCGTGTCAACTAGTGAATTTATTGTTGCCGAGCGGGTGGCGGTTGTTATGTTGGTGTTAACTCCTGTTGTTGCGTCCTTTGCGTCAAATGTCAAGTTGCCATAGTACCCAAATACAAACGCAAGGCGGTAAGTATTGCTATAATCGCTAACAAACTCAAGTTCAAATGTATATGTTGCTGTTGTCACATACATTTGTTTATAAATCTCGTCCCCTTTATAGACATTGACCATATAGCCTTCGCCACTCAACTCGCAGTTAAGTGTGACATTTATATTCTTTGACTCTTTATATACCACCGTGAACATAACTATCTTGTCATTATCTTCACTTTGCGTTGCGCGTGCAACACCAGTTGCGGGTACAACACTGGTTGCAAGTTCAGCACTAGTTGCAGGTGCATCACCAATACTATACTGAATCCAATCACTATCTGCAGGTTTATACTTTGGGTTGGTTCCGTCACTTTCTAAAGTGTAGTGTTGCCCGTTTGATTGATTCAAAAAGTAATCTACTATTAGCGTTCTATTATCCCTTACCAGCAATTCATTGATTTCTTTTATTGGCAACTCAACCTCATAAACACCCTCCTCATTTTTTGCAACCATTTTGACTACTGTATTATTTGAACCAGAAGCGCCCACGAGAAGTTGATAAGGGTCACCTCCACACAAACTAAAAGAGAGAGTTTGACAACCTCCAACATATGGTGGCGATGGCCCAAAATGTGACGTAATTTCACTATCTGCTAGATTAATACCTATTAAATTGCCTATGCTAAGACTCGGAACACATTGCGTATTATCTACCTTTGTTTCGGGGCTTTTTACAATTGCAAAAAATTGAAAGATAAATGATAAAGCCAACATAATTATAACAAACCTTAAAAGAAGGCTCTTTTTGTCATTTTGCAAAAATCGACAACTTCCCCGTCGTTTTTTGCAGTTATCTTGTGCGTTTTGTAGGGTTATGTTGTCATTTTGGACAACGTTATACCCCCCCCCCCCCGTTTAGCATATTTGTTCTATTTTTCATAGGTTGAGTTCTCCTTGTTCTAAATATTTTACGCTTTTAGTGTACCACAATCGCGAAAAAATATCAAATGTTTTTATGAAAATTTTTTATAATTTTATAACTTTACTCATTTTTTAAACCTTATGAAATTATATAATTTTGCAAAGCAAACACGAAATAACAACACCAACAAGCGTTGCAAGTAGCGCAATTGGAATGGCAACCCCGAGTTTTTTTACCTTTGTTTGTGAAAGATATATTGTCGCGATATAAAAGACTGAGTCACTACAACCAATGATTGTGCTAGCACAGCGCGCGACATATGAGTCAGCGCCATATGTATTATAAATGTTTTCCAAAATTGCAAGACTGCCACTCCCACTGAATGGGCGAATAAGTATGAGTTCTGAAAGTTCGGGCGGAATTTGCAACATCGAAAAAACAGGACTCATTATGATTGACAAGAGCGCCGTTAGTCCGCTAGCTTTCATAAGTTCTACCGCGACAAATATTGCGACTAGGTACGGGAAAATTGATACAATTAGTTCAACGCTACCTTTCGCGCCACGTACAAAGCAGTCATAACAATTGATGCGTTTTACAACACCATAAACTAGCAACCCCACAATCAAAAGCGGAATAATCATTGCAGACAACGGCATCGTTTGCCTCCGTGCGTTTTATTGTCCTTATTTTTGCGCGCGCCACCGCCACGTCTGTTGCGTGTGATGTACAATTCACACTGAGCCATTGTTTGCTGTTGGCACGATGAGGTTTTGCCGTTTGCGCCATTTCCGCCACCTTTGCGCTTGAGCGCATAGTGCATTTTGACAAGCACGACGCCCACAACCGTGGACACAACTGTGGCAATAAGACTTGGCACGATAATGTCGGATGCGTTCGCCGACCCCGCTGTTACGCGCATACCGATGATTGTTGTTGGCAACAATTGAATACTTGTTGCATTGATGACAAGCAACATAACCATTGAGGCGGTTATCTTGTCGCTACCGTCACTGAGTTCTTGAAACGCCTTGATGCCCGTCGGCGTTGCGGCGTTGCCGACGCCTAGCATATTGAACGACATATTCATTGCGACATACTCTTTTGCGCGGTTGTCGATTTTGCCAAACAACAAGTCAATCAATGGCGACAATAACGACGATATTTTTTCAGAAAGTTTTGTTTCTTTTACAATCTCAATTAACCCTAGCCACACCGCGTACACCGCAAGCAATTTGATTGATAAATTTACTGCCAAACCACTTGCGCCAATCATTGTCGTGAGTGCCTTTTCAGGGTCGCCAACCAGCAAAAAACACAACGACAGCATCATTATTACTAGCCATATCTTGTCCATATTCTATATTTATGCGTCAACATATAAAAAAACAACTTTTTACAAAAAATGTGCTATACTATACATTGTATGGAGTAAATATGAAATATTTAGATGACATTGAAATTGTAACTGACAAATATGAAAAAGAAGGTATCCCCAAAGGCACTAAAGGCGTCATTATATCATCGGAAATTCGAGGCAAAAACTTTTTATGCGAATTATCAAATGTCCCTGATTTTTATGAAGTTTCATCAATCTGCTTTGAAGATTTGATTGTAACAAAAAGTTCCAACATTGAAGACCAAGTCATTTTGAATGACTTGCCACTTAATGACCCGCACTGGTGGTGCAAGGTCGAAGACGGTTATATTCTCAACTTGCTTGGCGAACGCAAAAATAAAATCCCTTATGACTACGATAGTTGAATATTTTTAAATAAATTCATAAAAGATTAAAGGAGTTATATATGAAATATCTCGATTCAATTGAAATCATTACTGACAAATACGAAAAAATAGGTATCCCAAAAGGTACTCGTGGCGCAATAATTATGCCCGAAATTAGAAATAATACATTTATGTGCGAAGTGTTTAATTCTTCAAGTGACGATGAAACACCCGCAATCCGTATAGATGAAATGAAAGTCACGCGAAGTTCCGACTTGACTGACGCTCAAATATTGCAAGATTTGCCACTTAATGACCCGCATTGGTGGTGCAAAGTCGAAGACGGTTATATTCTCAACTTGCTCGGCGAGCGCAAAAATAAAATCCCGTATGATTACAATAGTTAAGTATTTTTAAATGATTTTTTCAATAAAAATATAAAAGCAAAAAATAAAACTTTATTATCAATAAAAAAGCATATTCGAACTATAATTTCTCGAGTATGTTTTTTTTGTAAACAAGGCAAATAAATTTACAAACGCTTGCATAGACAATGTTTAGCATATCTTAATTTTAACACACAAAAAATACGTCAAAAGGGGCGTCATTTAGTTGAAAAAAATGTCGCAATATGTTAAAATGTTAGCAAACATTATTATGGACTAATTATTATATAAATGTTTTTAGTTTTTTGAGAATAGTTAGCCTCAAAATTACTAAAACTAATGCATAAAAAAATAGACTACAAAACAAGCATAATTAGTTCCAAAATGCGGAGGAAAAAATGGTAAGATACCAAAGACTAAAGTATATGATTGCGGGCTTGTGCGCGCTTGCACTTGCGCTTTTTGCGCTGGCAAGTTTTGTGCGCCCAACACAGCAAAAAATTACGACGATTAATGCTACAAATGACTTGCTTGTCACGGTTTCGCTTGTAGAAACATATGTCGACTATCAAAGTGGCGAATACAGCGTCAAGGTTGGCGACACGCCAGTCAAGCAATATGATGTCAATGAAAATGACACAGTAGTGCTTGATAATACTGATGCCTACAACCACGTCGTCAACAACGAACCTTTTGGCGGTGGCATTAAGACGCACGCCGTTCGTTTTGCGATGGGGACTACTGACTCAGCGACGCAGTTCAAACACTTACAGGTTTCCGCAACGCTCAATGGGCGAGGAATCAACACGCAACAAGTTGGTTCGGACTACACGTTTGAACAATTCATTTTTGGCTTGCCAAATGAGTTTTCTACCTCAGACGCAGGCGTCGTTTCAACCCCGATTTTGGAATCAAGCGGTCAATATATATTTAAGTATACGTATCGTACCATTGACACCACAACGGGTGTCGACACCGAAAAGAGTGGCACATTCAGGCTTAACGTTTTGACTGCGCCATACCTCAGTGAAACAAACGGCGAAAATGCGTGGGATTACCAAAACACGTTCACTTTTGTTGAGGACGCCGACCCGTCAATTGCAAACGCGGTCAATGCTTCACGCGCGGACACAAACTTGTTTTTCAATTACAACAACCACACATACGACAGCACGGCGACAACACTCAAAATGCCGATTGTCAAATATGACGCAAGCAAATACAATCTTTCCTACACGCGCAAGGTTTATAACTCGCTTGAAACAGTGACGTCACAAATGGCAGTCAATATTGAAAACAACATCACAAAGGCTGTTGTGACGTTCACATCGACGTTAAACGGTGTGACTGAAACATTTGACTACCCTATTGCAGACCTTGACAACGCCCCATTTGTCGAACTTGCGTTTGAGGATATTGGCGAATACGAAATCTCAATGTCCCCAATGACTCGAACCGACAAGATGACATTTCTTCGCGTTGTCAACCGCGACCCAACTTTGCTTGGCGCACAAGACATAACTCGCAACTTGACCGTTTTTGGCTACCAACTCAAGTATGCGGACAATGCTACTAATTCCTCCGAACTCCGCAACGTTGACCTCGGTTTGTATGCCGACATCACGACTCTAAACTATAATCTTATGGCGTCGACACTCACAAACAATGTGCAAGCGCTTAAGTTCTTTACCGACGAGGACGGCAAAAATTCCATTCCGTCGACAAATCAAGCGCCATTGTGGTTTGACTATATCGGCACGCTCTCACAAGATGTTCAATCAAAATACTTTTATTATGCAAAAACTTCAATTCTCGACTTTTCCGCACTCGGTACAGTAACACCGACAAAGACTGGCGAATACAAAAAAGGCGAGTATTTTATGGACGCGGGCTTGTATTTAGTTGAAATAAATTACAAACTTTCGTCAATCGGTTATTCAAACCAAACGTTCAAACAATATTTCGCTTTCATCATTGCAAACACTGCGCCGACTGCTGAAATTATCGCACTTGGCGACAACTCAACCGTTTACAACGACGGCTACACAAATCAAGACGTGGCAGTCAATTGGGATGACACAAACCCATTTAATGCACGCGTGACAGCAAGTTATAGTCGCTACAATTTCCAAAATCAACTTGTCGAGGAAAATGTTTCAATCAATAAATATGGTTCGACAAATCAAACTGTTTTGAAAAATAGTGGCAAATATTATGTAAAACTTTCCTACGGCAGACTTGGAACAAGTTTCACATCGTGGGAATTTACGATTGACAAAATCGGCATTTCGGGTCTTAAAATAAATTTTGACGAACTTTTGCAAATTGCTCCTATTGACGCACTTACGACAAATGTTGTGAACAAGGCATTCAAACTCTCGTGGGATGCAAAGGCAAGCGGTGCGCAAATTACGCTTGAACACCAAAAAATGCTACTTGTAAAAGACGACGCCTACAGAGTCAATGACCTTTCAAACCTTGTTTACATTCGCGATGACGCAAACGGAAACAAAATTTACGCGCTCAAAAATGGATACAAGACAAGTTCGATTTCCTCAAGCGTCAAATACGAAAACGTGACGGAGTTTGAAGTTGCACAGTACGCGCTACATTTGTTCAAATTACGCGACGAAGCGGGCAACGAACTTTACTACTCAATTTTGCTAGACAACACTAGCGCGTCCTACATTTTCTCGCCAGAAATTGACAATGATTACAATATTATTGACAATACAACAACTGCAATTTGGGGTTCTAGCAAGGCAATTACTTTCGACATACCATTGACGGGCGAAAGCGCTTTGTTCGATTATTTTACTGAAAACGCATTACTAAATTCGCTTTGTGACACGACAAATGGCATTTTGAATGTTCCGTTTGAGTCAATCACTGTGCGCTATGCAAGCACTGATTCAGCACTCAATCTTTCCTCGCACCCACAGTCATCTCCTGCAATGCAGGTTGTGATTGACAAAACGACAAACACAATTTCGGCATACGCTAGCAATATTGACGTTTCTAGCGGAGCGCTTGTTGTCACAAACAACGCGCGTCCAATTGTTTCGCCTATCTCAAGCCTTGACTATGACGAATACTTCTTTAAGGTCGAAGTTCTTGACAAGAGCACCGTCGCATCGGGGCTTAGAACTTCAGGACTTAGTATGACAAAACTTGAGGTCAATCTTGACGCTAGCCAAGTGCTTGCATTCACAGACGACAGCGTTTCAAGCGATATTCGCTTGTACAACGGCTCGGCAAGCAACCGCGATAAATTGTTCATCAATTACTTTGCTGAACGTAATTTGTTCAAGGTCGAAAGCCTCAAACTTGAATTCTATCCTTTTGCTATGGACAAATCACTTGACACTTACCCTTATACAAGCAGTCCAAGTTTGGAATTTAATTTGCTAGAATCGGCTACTTATGATTCAGTGGCAGAAAAAATGAGGACAGACTACTTCAACGTTGTTTACAATTCAGCGCTCAACAAAGAAGTAACTCAAGCGGGCAAGTACGTTGTCACACGTGTTTACGAATATAACTCCGCTCTATTCACAAGTGAGGACGATACACGCAGGACAAAAACTTATACATTCTACATTGACCGCAACGACATTGTTCAAAACATTACTGTTGACTACCCTATAAAAGACGACAATGGCAAAGATATTTTCACGCGCACGGTTGGCGAATATATCAAACTTGCGCTAGGTCAAAAAGGCTATCAATATGCTGAATTTGACAAACTGCTTTTGTCCGCTGAGGGCAACAACGTCATTTTGACAACGGACATCTTCCCTATCAATGCGATTGTTCCTGAAAACAAATATTCCGTTCTTGACAAGGCGGACGACCGCACATATACAAAAATTAATTCATTTGGCAATCAACTTGAAATTTTCTACAAACGCGCGACTGACGACGACTCAAAATTTGTTTCGGTTGCAAAAGTTTCGGCGTATGACACGCTAAGCATTGCGGAACAATTGTTGCTCGTCAATCCTGAAAAACTGCAGAGAGCAGGCATATATAAGTTTGTTCTCAACGACTTCACGGGCTACAGCACATTTGTTGACAACATCTTGTATGAAAACATCAATCCAAACACATTCACTTTCCGCATTGAAGTCAGCAAAGAGGCACCAAGCGGTAAGTACTATCGCACACCTAATGCTGACGGCTCGGAAAACGAAATCATAAGAACGACAACGGGTGCGACAAGTAGCGAGGTTGCATCATCAAGTGATGACGAACTCAAGTTTGTGTTTGAAGACGCGATTGACATTTACAAAGCAAACATCAACCACACCGATGTTTTGGTTTCGCGCCGAACAAAAGGTATGACGCGCTTTGAAACGGCTGTCACTGTCACATTTAATGACGCGACCTACGACGAAAACGGCAAAGTTGTTTATCCGTCAAGCACAAGCATAACTAGCCTTTCGGGCGTCATCGGCATTCGCGAAGTTAAAAAGGACAGCAACGGCGTTGAAGTCAAGGACGCAAACGGAAATTCAATTTACAAATACACAATCATTTTGCCAACGAAAAACAACTCAGGCACATATTACGAGGGCGAATATCGCGTAACTATACATTATTATGGTCAAGAAAGTTACTACGCGGACGTTGTGACAGGCGTTTCCTACTACAAGAGCGAAATTGACGTTGTTTTGGATAGAACAGCGCCAAACTTCAATATTTTGCGCTTGCTTGAAGCAGACAAATACTTGCCAGAAACGAGCGCTGACCCCAATGTTATTTCTAAAGAAGACATTGTTCAGTATGTAAAAAATCAACTCAACACTGAGTCGCAAGCCGAACTAAAAGAGCGTGTGCGCCAGTTCTTGCGCAACTATGCGTTCGCATTGCCTCGCGATTTTGTATTCTATCAAGCAACAAATAATGGCTATCCTATCGGCTACTATGACGATTACACTTACTATGAACACGACACGTCGGCTATGTATGTTCGCAAGTACAACAAGTACTCAAAGACTGACCCTCTTGCTGACCAATCTTACATAAAATCCGACCCTGAATTCGGTAGCACGACGGGCGTTTTGAGTTTCGACATCGGGCGCAATGAATATGTGCGCGACGGGCACAAAAAGCCAACAGAAACAAACTTGCCGTTTTATGAAACAGTTAAGTCAATCGGCGGAACGGCAGATTATGGAAATGAAGGCTACTATGAAATCATAGAACTAGACCAAGCGGGCAACCAACGTATTTACACCGTTTATCTAAAACTCACTGAAACACAAGTTGAATTTAACAACGGCACAGATTCTGCATTTGCAGATGCTAGCAACGATAGTTTGAGTCTTGGCTATGATTACAAGATTTCAAACATTGTTGCACTTGATTGCTTCACAAAAATTTCACTTTATGACAGAACTTTAAAAAATACGCTAATTGCGACATATGACATCACGCCAAACACAAATGTCGATGACATCATATCCGCAATCAATGCGCGCATTTGCTCGCCTAGTGGATACGAAAATACGGGCGCACGCTATGCCCTTGAATTTTTGAACCGTTATGGCGACAATTTGAGTGTATCCGTTCAAAGACCGGGAAAAGAACTAGGTTACACGATTGAGGAAGCAAACTTGACTTTCAAAATCACGCTTCCTACTTCGACAAGTAGCACGTGGATTACAAAGTTCATCGTCAAACAATATGACGAGAGGACGGGCGGACTTGTTGAACTGACAAGCGACCTCAACGGCTCAATCAGTGACACGTTGTTTGATGGCGTTGCGTATACTTTTAATCGTGGCGAATACTACTTCTACTTGATTGACAACTTCGGGCGCGGACAAAATCAACCAATTCACTATATTTTCAATATTGTAGACTCAAAAGACTTGACTTTCACTGGCACACAAATTGACAACACGACCGCAAATGACGTTTACTTTACGTATCAAACAAAACTTTACACGGCAAAACTTTACGTAAACGGCGAACTTGTTGTCAACCTTGACGACTATGAAAATATCACTTCAAACTACAATCAAGCATACTTCACTGAGCAATTCACTTTCAAAGCAGAACGTATGAAAAAGACTGATTACAAAATCATTCTTTCATACAACACTTCGGGTGTAGTCGTTGAAACACAAGATATTGTTTATACTTTCTCGATTGACACAATCTTGCCTACATTTGAACTTACCGATTCAAATGGCAACAATATGAATTATCTATTGACAAATGTTGGTTCAAGCACGAGCAAGGAAATTAATATTAGTTGGAACGACCCAACAAACTTCCCTGTCACTGTCACGCTTGAAAGAGTTTATGGTGGCCAAAAATCTACGGTTACGCTAAGCAAAAATTACAACATTTATCTTGAGGGGCAATACACCTTGAAAATGGTAAATGCGCTTGGCAATTCTGTTGAATATTCATTCGCAATTTCGCAAAACTCTGCAATTTTGTATGACGTATATGCAAATGGCGAAAAGATTGAAGCGGGCGCGCGCTCGGTATTGTTCCAACTCAATGGTGTATTTAATGACGAAACTTTTGACATTAATGAACACATCAAAGTTTACACGAGCATTCACGCTTTGACTGTTGTTGCAAACGAAAAGAAAGATTTACAAGCAAAATTGATTTACTCTTACACATCAAATAGTATTTACAAGCTTAACATTTATAGAATTTATGGAACTAGCACGCTTTACTACAGCGAATACATTGCGCTACTAGAACTTGACAGGTCGATTTTGAAAATTAACAATTTCTTCCTTGGCGAATCGGCAGATGTTATGAGCGATGCTTCGGGCGTTTCAAGCACATTCTATAGTGAAAAAGTTTTTGCGACGTGGCAAAAATCGTTCACGCTCAATGTTACGGGATTTGGTGACCTCACATTCGACGACTTTGTCAAGGTGCGCGTTTACTACAATAGCGTATATGTGGACGAATTTACTACAAACAATTTGACGTTTAGCGATTCGGGCGAATACCGCTTGCACTTCGTTGATATTGCAGGCAACGCTTATTCGTTCTCACGCGGACAGGTTGAGTCGGCGTACTACACGATTGACCTATTGAATAGTGTTTCTTTCAAGGTCAATGATGGCGAACCTATTGACCACGCCATTTATAATAGCGCTGTCACACTACAACCAACAAACACTGCGCGCTATGACAAAGGCACATTTGCGATGACTATCGTTTATAAGGGCGTTACCTACCCTGCACGCGACTTCTATCAAAAACCTGCATACGTGTTCTCAAAATATGGTGACTACACGATTACAATGACGGCAAAGATTAAGGGCGCGGACGTCAAAAGCGTTTATAATTTCAAAATCTTTTCAGCAAATGAAGCAAACCGCTTGTTTGTGTTCAGTCAACTGGACGGATTTGAAGTTGTGTCTATTGTGAAATCGGGTGTTGACATCACGGAAGAACTTAAGGCGGAGCAAAACACAACAAAACTTATGGCGTTTGAGTTTAACAGCGCGGACGGACAAGTTGGCGTTTATGAAGTCAACGTCAAGGTCACAAACAGCGGTCTAAAGCCGACGCAGAGTTTTGCGTTCAAGTTCTGGATTAATGATGCAGACTTGAATTTGATGCCAAGTATTCCGTTTGGTACAAGTACGACTCACAAAATTACTATCAAACTCAACAAATACGCTATTCATCAAGAACTCGGAAACGTGGTGCTAAAAATCACGGGTATGGATGACATTTTGATTAATGACCAAACTGCGCAACGCAATGAGGTTTCGACAATCACTTTGTCAAACAACATCACCTACACGATTCAGGCTTATAGCGAGAGTGGCACACTGCTACAATCCTATGTTATCACGAAAAACGAACCACTCAATACTGTTGCAATTATTGTTATCATTGTTTCAGTAATTGTGGTTGTGGGCGCGGTTGTTCTCTTCATTGTATTCCGCACTCGTATGAAAGTTCGCTAATATTGTGCGCAGCATAGGCCGCTGCTGCAGGTTTGGCGAGTGGCACTATATAAACTTAGGTACATAGTTAATTGACTATGTACCTTTTGCGAGGATAGCCCCGCGGCTGTGGGTACTGTTCCTACGCGTAAGTTATTTTACGTGGACGGCGCACGTGAGTGCTTTCTAAAATATTTAGTTCTCGTTGGTGTGGAAAGCCCCGCGACTACAGGAATTGTTGAACACAACCCATAATCAAATAAGGACGGCGCACTGCCGTCCTTTCTATATCACAATTACATCAATTATACAAATACTATATAACTTTTTTATTGTTGTAAGCCACCCACCCACATTGTCATTGCGAGGCAGTCAATGGAGTATTGTGCCAGCAATTGCGCATATCGCTCTAACTACCACATTAGGTACGTCCGCCCATACGAACCCGCCCATCCCTTGACAACGTGGCAATCTCCCGGAAGGGGGCAATGTTGTTATGGCTACTAAAACACCTTGACAGCGCTAGCATACAAAATGGGTTCCTTTATTTAGTTGCTGACACGGTCAATATACTTTAGTACCCCATAATATATCGGGTTGCCCTTCCGGGAGATTTCTCCACTACAAAGGCTTTAACAAGCCTTTTTCGGTCGAAATGACAATATGGGTTAGTAACTTACCATAATGATAAGGTTAAATTTTATTCTACTGCAGCCCCCTCCCACAAAAAAAGGCACATAGCCAATTAACTATGTATCCAATCTCATATAAAGCCACCCAACCAAACCCACAGCCACGGGACTATCCCCGCACATTTTTGGAGAGTAACAAATACAATGATAAAAGGAGAGTCAATATGCCAATAATAAATCGTTCCACATTAGAATCAACATACACAAACCCCGACAAACAAGAAGTAACTGTAAAAACAAACAGCAACTATGCTGTCATTGAAAATATGACGAAAAGTTTTGAAAAACAAAAGTTATCACAAAAAGACTCCGCGCGGGCGGGCGAGGAGTTGATTCAAGAAATAGAACTCAACAACAATTCGGAATTTATTGTCACTGACCTACACATCAAAGATACGATGAGCGACGGCGCGACGTTCAAGGCGGGTTCAGTCAAAATCAACGGCAAAGCATTTGTTGATTTAGACCCTACGGCGGGCTTTTATCTCGATGAACCGATTAACCCATCAAACCCATATATGCTCATTACTTATTCAATCATTGTCGACGAAAAACCAATGGTTGACCACATTACAAACAAGGCGACAATTTCATATAGCGTTGACAATTCGCACTTTAGTGAGGACACCAACACTGTGACAATCAACATCATCAGTGACAAGATCACAATTATTAAAACCGCCAGCCATAGTGTAGCAGTTTCGGGCACCGTTGTCACGTTCACGCACAAAATCACAAATGGTGACGCGTTTACTCACACCAAACTCGTGTTCACCGACCCGCTACCTGCGGGCATATCCTTTGTTGCGGGTAGCGTCGTGATTGATGGCGTGAGCAAGCCCGAACTTGACCCTGTTGTCGGGTTCACACTCGATGACTTGAACGGCGGTTCTACAACAACAATCATTTTCGATGCAAAGGTGGAATAATGGAAAAAATTTTTGTCCTGAAATCAATTGTATACGATAGTAGATTTGATTCTTCCATATTTTTTGAGAGCAACCCTATTTACTTGCGTGTAACTGACAAGACCTACCGCAGAATCTCGCGCTACGACAAATTCAAGCTATGTCGCCACGATTCCCCATACTGCCCTTGCTGTGCTCAAATTGAATGCAAGGCATATGCGTGCGCGCCGTTCTGTCCGCGCAATTGCCATTTATTCAAGTGCGCTGAACAATTGCTCAAAGCGTGCGTTGCTCCGCATAAACCAGTTTTATTCAATGAACAACAACTTTACGTGTGTTTGAACCCGCAAAAGTGCTGTCTTTGCAAGCCTAAGCGCCCTTGCAATTGTTGTGCGCAACGAGTCGCGCCACAATTGCACGATGAACTAATTTTTTAACAAAACAAATCTTTTTGACAATCGACTTGATGACAAATGTAACAATCAACTTGTAGATAAATTAAACATAAGCAATATTAAAATTTGAATACTACAATACAAAAGAATAAGTTTAACAGAAAACTGCAAAACTATGTTTGCAGTTTTTTAAATCTAATGTTTTTTTGTCAAAATTAATTATATGGATATGGACGTCCGCCACCAATAGGAATAAGTTTGTTCCACGTGTTGCGCCCAACAATGCCGTCGACGACAAGCCCGTTTTCTTGCTGAAATTCGCGGACGGCGCGCTCGGTTTGTGCCCCAAATATGTTGTCGATTGTGCCGACTGGATAAAGTTTTGCAGTCAATTTACGTTGCAAATAGCGAACGTATGAGCCTGTGCTACCTCGTCGCAATGTGACAACACTCGGGTCAAGCACAAGCAATCGGCGCCACGTGTTTTGCCCGACAATTCCGTCGACAGTCAAGCCGTTTTGCGCTTGAAACGCTTGCACGGCACGCAACGTGTTTTGCCCAAACACGCCATCGGGCGTACCCGGATTGAAACCATTTTGAATCAAATGATACTGCATACACTGCACCGCTCTACCGCGGTTTCCGACGCGAATTGTTGGCAACCCTTTCGTGCTAGTTAACCCGCCAATGTATGGAACATCTAAAAAGTCGCATACGCCTTGGCACGCCTCATTTCCAACTTCTTTTTGATAATCTGGGTCAAGCATAAGTTTTGCTTCCGCAAAATTTGTCATAAAGCCCGCTTCAATTAGCGTCGCGGGACAACGAACTCCTGTAAGCATTCCAACATCAAGCGGTTTGACCCCGCGCCCCGATTGCCCCGTGCCTTGCAATAGTCTTTGATAGACATCGTTTGCAAGTTTTTGACTTTGTGCAGTCAAACTGTTGTTTGGCGAATAGTATACTTCAATTCCGTTTGCGTCACTGAACACAAGTTCGTTGCCAGCAGCGTTGTATGCAAAAGTCACAAGCGAGGCAAGTCGTTGTGCGTTGACACGCGCAATTCGCGTGTTGATTGATGTGTCCGTCCTTTCGGGTTTTACGTCAAAAATATTAAAACCCGTCCTCAAACACGCAATCAAAAAGTTGTTTTTGGTTGCGTAATTAAATTCGTTTTCATAAATACTGCGGTTTATGTAAGGCATAATCGGCGTGCGCTTGCCAATTGTTGGCGGATTAATTCCGTGTTCGTCATTTCCACCGATTATGTAATTTCCAGCGTTGTTTGCCATAGTCGTTTTTCTCCTTTGCAAAATATTCTATGCGCTAAACTCCGCTCTTGTGCATTCACTTTTTTGCTTATTTTTTCTTTTTGTCCGTTGCCACCATTCTTTGACAGCACTTGCTGTCGCAAAGATATGTGCCACAAACGGGATTCTTTTCGCCCGTCAAAACAATTATTCCATTTGCAACGCACTTGCCAGCCCTATTGAACATACACGGCGCACCGCATTCAATGTTAGCCTTTTTGATGTGCCTAAAGTTTTCATACTTTGGCGTCTTTTGAAACATAGTTTTTGTAATGTCGTGAACCTCTTTCCCCGCATCTTCCTCATACGTGTCGCAAACTGTGCTCCCTGCAACACAAACCCCCTTTGCCACACACACGCATTTATTATTGTACTTGCAATTTAGTTTTCTACAATTTATATCCATATTAACCTCTCCACTTATTATTGCTCATTTCCCCACAAAATAAACATTAAGTCTTTAGCGTTAATTTTTGATTTGTTTTTAACGATATTATTTAAAATTATATCTTTTTTTACAAAAGTATGATATAATATATTTATGATATCCGTTTTATGCGCTACTTCATACTGAGCATTATACATAAAACTAAGGAGAATTTATTATGGAAAAGAAAATTAAAATTATTAGCATATCTTTAGCGATATGCGTTGTTGTCGCTACTGCAGTGATTCTTGCGGTTTGTTTGCATCCAAAACAAAATTACGACAAATTAGTTGTCAAAAATTTTGATTCCTACACACAAATTTGCGCAGGTTATGTGAACGAGAGTTTAAGTAGCAAATCTACTAATACAATGAGTTTATCTACTGTATCTGCCGCTTCAAATAACAAAAGTGTTTCAAAACTTATTGGCTTGAAAGAAGATGGCACATACGAACCTATCACATTTGTTAACAAAAATAATAAAGATGTAAAGCAATCGTTATACCTATGGGGGTTTCAAACCTATAACAATTTTACATTCTTAAGATTTGGTACTGTTTCAACCGACAATATTAGTAGTACATACGACAACTGTAGTGGTGACGGCTACATTTTATCAAACAAAACTGGCAAAATCTATAAAGATACGAAAGACATTATTGCAATGCGGCCTCAAGAAAGTGTAAATGCTGTTTACGCACAACCTAGATACCAAAGAAAGATTATCAAAATATATGAACAAAATGAACAATTGATTATTGAAGAAGTTTTTAATATGGATGATTTAGATGCTTTTTCTAGTTTTTTTGTTGATAGATATGGCAACATCTTCTCGGAAAATAAAAGATATATAATCAAAACAAACAAAACTATTGAACAATTAAATGTTGACCGTTCAAAAATGTATAGAGGAATGAATGAGATAATATATTGTGGGGATAAATGGTTCAATGAAAATGGCGAATTAGTTGACGCTTCCTTCGTTCCAAGCAATAGAATTAATTTTAACCCTAATACTAGAATTAACGCAAATGAAGAAAGCCATTTATTAAAACGCAGTGGTAATGCATATTATTACTATGATAATGACGATAGATACTATGTAAAAGCAATTCCTGACGAAAATGATATCACTGGTTTTACCCAACAATTTGTTGGCGACAGAATCTTTAAGGTAACATTTACCGACGAAATACAATATACAATAGAAGAAATACCACTTGAATCTTATGTGAAAAAGACAGAAAGATATGTTTTCGCTAATGATAAATTGTACTTCATTACATCAACCGAAATATATTATTTGGATATAGAAACTGGCAAAAAGACAACAATTAGCTCAAACTATTTGTTCAACGAAATGTGGTCAGATAATATGGGAAATGTTTGCTTTTCTGCGCTGGACAACAATATGAACAAAATTAATGGAGTCATTAATCCTGATGATTCAACAAGCGTTACCGTGACGCCGTCAAAATACGAAATAATTTACATTACGCCACTAAACTAAGTGCAAATACTTTCTATAAATTGAAATGAAAACAATATAAAAACGACTTTATCAATTGAATGATAAAGTCATTTTTTGTTTGGTTAGGCAATGGGTTTGTGCCTAGTTTATACGATTATTTGCTTGAGTCAGTGTCGTCTTTTTTAGGCTTTTCGCCTTTTGCATATTCGCCGACAAATGCGTCAAGATAGCCGTCTGCTTCGTCATATTGTGCAAGGTCAACAATGTGAGTATAGTATGTTGTTTTGTCGTCCACTTTGTTTGAGGCAAGGTATGTGATAAATCTGCCGTCAAAATCAACATATTTGCTTGCATCGTTTTTGCCTTCGACGCTGCTGCCCAAGATTGCTTTTGCTTCAAATGTAGCATCGGTCAAGTCGATGACATAAATTTGAACTGCGCTTTCTCTAACATATATTTTTGAACCACTGCTGAACAAAATGTTATATTTTTTGCTAGCAATTGTCGTTCTTGAAGTTTCGCCGTTTGCACCTGTTTTAACAAAATATGTTCCGCTATCATTTGTTGCGATGACGCCACCTTCAAATTCGCCTTGCTCGCCACCAACTACAAAATAGTTAGAATAACTGTTATTGTAATAAATGTTCTCGCTATTTTCAAATGATGCACCCAATGTGTTGCTTGCAAAGACTGTACTACCATTTTGTGTTTTTTCATAATAAATTTTGCTTGCTTTGCAACCTTTCAATGTGAAACTTGCGGTGTTGTTGTCAACAATAACTTTTGTTTCTTGCGTCGTCAAATTGTATGAACTAATTTTGTTTGTGTCGACAGTTGCTTGAGTGAAGAACACTGTTTTTTCAAATGCTGTTGCACTTTGATTATATTCATACGTTGAAATTTCGCTCCACGCAACGCCCGTTACGTCCTCAGCAATCTTTGTTTTACCTTTGTTCTTATCCTTGCTAAATTCAAAAGAAATCAAGTTGCTCCCATCTAAAATGGTCAAGTACGTTGACGCATTCTTTGCATCTTTACTGAGTTTTGCGACATTGAATTGAACGCTTGAATATGAAGATTCGGTTGTGTAAATTCTTGTGTTATTTGTCCCGTCAATCTTACAGCGATAGAAATCGACGCGGTCTTTCAAAAGTGTTCCGCTCTTATCCTTTTGGTTGTTTGGCGAAGCATAATAAATATAGTTGTCATAAATATAGAAACCGCCAAACTCATAGCAAGTGATTTTGGAAACAATTTGCACTGCGCCTGTGACGTTGCCGTCCTCATCTACTGGCAATGCTCCGTCGTTAAGTTCCACACGATAGATTCCGCCACGAACAACTTTTCCGTCCTTGTTCGTTTTATCCGTGATTTCGTCGACGCCGTAAAAGCCGTTCATAAAATACACAAAGTTGCCTTTGCGAACTTGCATTCCGCCGTTGCCATAAACGGTATCATCAATTTTGGGATTTCCTTTGACTGCTGAACCGCACGCTGTCATCACAACTGCGACGACTGCGATAGTAATTACTAATAAAATTTGTTTAAAAGACATATTCGCACCTATATATTTTTATTATTGCCGTATCAAAGTCATATAAACGCTGGACGCGCATTTTTTTTGACACTCAATTTTTTGTACTTGTCAACATATATTACATAATGATATATTGAATTAGTAGCAAAAGTATAACATTTTTTTCAAATTAAGTCAATGAATTTGATAAGCAATATGAATTTGGAGGACAAAAAATGCGACAACAACCATACGAACACTTACTATCTACGCAAAATATTTACACGCAAGGCACGGCAACGTGCGGAACACAAAACACCGCAAACAGCCCGCGCAATACCGCTTCCAACCCAAACAGCAAAAGTGGGCTTTCTTCATTATTAAGCAACGCCTCTAATCTATCAAAGTTTGGCGGACTGCTCGGCAATATCTTAAAAAACAGCAATCAAGGTGGCACTCAAACACAAAATAATCCGTCCTTGTCACAAACTACAGATTTTGGGGCGTCGCAAATGCGACAAACACAAAACAAAGCATTTAACATTCAGCAAAACGAGTACCCTAAAAATGCTTTTTCTCAACCAAACGCCAATTCCTCTCCACCAATAAATGAAAATTGTAATGAACAAAATAGCACGCCGTCAGGAGCACAAAATTTTCCAACAACAAACCCACAATATGCGCTCGAAACACTCTTACATCCGCAAAACGTCACTCAAGCAAAAAATATGCACGCGCAAAATGCACTGCAAGACAACAAAAAATACGTTTTGCGACAAATTCAACTGCACAATGACTATTTGTCCCGCATTCCGCACAACTAAGCAATAGGAAAACATCAAAAAGTGGCAAGTTTCGACAAAAGTTGCAAGATTTTTTAATTTTAGAATATATATAATTGTAATCGGAGGAAAACAAGATGTTTGCAAAGAAAAAAATTGTTCTCAATAGTGCGCAAAGCAACAATAGACACGGCGTGGCAGAAATCACACGACTTGACAATCTCACTCAGTTGTCAATCAAATTAAACAATTTTCGCTCGAACCCCGAAAGCGACTATGTTTTTTTGCTAAAAAATAATGATTTACAGCAAAAAATTACGCTCGCCAACCCTTGCGATTTTTCTTGCGACGTCAACATTCCAATTGACTTAGATAAAAAAATATCCTGCCTTTTGATTGAAAGTGGCGACAAACAAATACCTTTATTTTGGGGTGGCACTGAAACACAGACGCAGGTTATGTCGATTTTAAATGAAGAAACAGCGCGACAAAAACTACATCTTGATGGGCAAGCGCTCACACACACATTTAACGACGACTCAAACAAAAGCGCAATAAGCGCAACCAATCAATCAATTGCGCACGACGCAATTGATGACGCAACTTGCTCTATGCCAAATCAAAAAGAATGTCAAGCCAAGTTTGCCATTGATAATGTGATTTATGATTCACAAACTTGTCAAAGCAATCTTTCCGCATATCAAGACGAAAAGCCTTGCAACAGCTCTTGCGACAACTGTCCAAACTTTGACCAAAACGACATTGAAAATGTTGTTGACGACGAAATTGTCAAATATGAGTTGATTGAGAATTTTGACGAACCCGACTCGCCACAATGCCAACACTGCAAATATAAAAATGTTTTTTATCAAGAAAAAAATTTAGATGAAGCAAAAGAGCAATTAGCAAAAATTGCGCAAATGCAAGCAAATGAGCAAAATATACAGTACACAACACAAAATGAGCAAGATAACTATCATATTTTGCAAGATAATGCACAAAATGATAGTTTTACCATTGATGATATTAATTTAGATGAAGAAAAGAATGAAGAAGATTTGCCAAATACTGACCCTTATTATTATGGTCTAATCAAAGCACAATATGATGATATGTTTTCAAAATATCCCGCCTTTTCGCCACTATCCAACATAATTGAAAATTCAAAATGGATAGAAGTTGAGGGCGTAGACGACCCATACATAATGGGCATAATTTACGATGACGACAAGCCAAAATATTTGTGCTATGGCGTTGTCCAACAAAAAAAACAAAGTCCGCCAGTTGAAATAGCGGACTCCAGCCAGTGGGTGCCTTTTGACATCACAAACGAATTTGGTAGCGGTGTTTGGATAATGTACCAATCAGCCGACAATGGCGAAACAATCAAAGTTGAAGTTATATAAATAAATCATAAATGTAGAAGAAATTGTATAAAGTATAAATTATATTTATTAAAAATTATGTTTAGTAGAGATTATGTTTAGTAGAGATTTTATAAAAAAAAAACAAGCGCGCAAAAAATTGCACGCTTGTTTTATTCTTTGTTTTTGATATGCCCGAAAAATATTTTGCTATGAATAAACAAACTATTTTGATTAAAACAATCTATCTTAGTCAATAAAAACTATTTGCAACAGACAAAAATTCTGTTGCAAATTTAAGCCAAACTATTTTGTTTCCATAACGCGGATAAGTTCCAAAGTTTTATTTGAATATCCCCATTCGTTGTCATACCACGCAACAAGTTTAAAGAACTTGTCACTCATCTCAATGCCTGCGAGCGCGTCGTAAATACAAGTGTGCGGGTCTGTTATAAAGTCACTTGAAACAACGGGTTCGTCGACATATTTGACGATACCTTGCATTGTTGTTTGGCTTGCCTTTTTGACTGCTTTGTTGATTTTTTCAAGGCTAGTTGAATTTTTCAACTTAACTGTCAAGTCGACAACTGAAACGTCCACGGTTGGCACTCTAAAACTCATACCAGTAAGTTTCCCATTTAAATGTGGAATGACTGCGCCCACTGCTTTTGCCGCGCCTGTGCTTGACGGAATGATGTTTGCGCTTGCGGCACGTCCGCCACGCCAATCTTTTTTGCTTGTTCCGTCGACTGTCAATTGTGTTGCGGTCATCGCGTGAATTGTCGTCATCAAACCTTCTTCGATTCCAAATTCATCGTCAATTATTTTTGCAAGCGGAGCCAAGCAGTTTGTTGTGCAACTTGCATTTGAAACAATTGCCTGCCCTTCATATGTGTCGTCGTTGACGCCATAAACATACATAGGCATTTCTTTACCGGGAGCGGTCACTACCACGCGTTTTGCGCCCGAATTGATGTGAACTTGCGCTTTTTCTGCGCTAGTAAACTTTCCCGACGCTTCGCAAACATATTTCACACCGTCTTTCGCCCAATCAAGGTTGGCGGGGTCAAGTTCACTATAAAACGCAATTTTTTTATTGTTGACAATCAAAGTGTTTTCTTTGCTCGTAACCTTGCCAGCAAATGTGCCGTGAACTGTGTCATATTTGAATAGATACGCTGCATACTCCGCGCTGACGAATGGGTCATTGATTGCAACAACTTCAATGTCGTCAAAATTTTCCACCACTGCACGCAAAATGAGTCTGCCGATTCTGCCAAATCCATTAATACCGATTTTAATTTTTTTCATAAAAGTCTCCTTGAAAGCATCTTTGCTTTAATAAAGTATACAACATCTAGAGTTGTTTTCAAACTAAATTATGTGCAAATTTTGGCAAATTATAATTTTTTTCACAAAACCCCGTTATAATACTAAATTTAAAAAACAGTTCAAAAAAACTTTGAACTGCTTTTGCAGTAATATTAATCCACTGTGACGGAAAATTCGACTGTTATTGTCGCATCTGGGTCAAGGTCGGGAAGCGTAAAGCCTGTTGCAGGGTTGTAATCTGCCATAGTTGTGCCATTGATTTTCACACTGCCGTCAACAAAGGTTGTGCCGACTGGAATTGGGTCAGTGAAAAATAGTTCAGTATTTTTCAGCGTGCCTGTATTTGCAATCTCAATTGTATATGTCAAAGTGTCCCCTTGTTTTACCGCTTTTGCACTAGCCGTTTTTGTCAGCCAAATTTCGTTTTCCAAAATATTTACCTCCACCTCATTTGAATTTAGAGTAAAAAGCGTGCTATCGAGCATAATTTGTGCTTGTGTTATATTGCTGAACTTCCATTGTGGTGGCACTTTGTCAACTAAAATTTTATATTCAATACTAAAATCTCCGCCCGAACCGCCTACCGTGACATCTAGGTCAAAGCCAACAATAGGGTTCAAATCTTCGCGCGCAACGCCACCAACTTTGACGCTTTTTTCAACAAATTGCGCGCCTTCTCCAAGCGTATCTTTGATTTTAATATTCGAAATGTCGACATCGGTATTGTTTGTAATCATAGTTGTCACTGTGATTTCTTCTTCTGGAACAACATAACTTTTTGACACAGATTTTTGAATTTCAATATCCGTGCTAACGTTGTTTGCTCTGTGCGTGTTACTTTGGTTTGCGACTTGCGTTGTTTGCCCTGTTGGGTCAGCAATGTTTGACTGTAAATTTGCTTTGTTTAGTATTGCCATTATTTTCTCCTAATTCATTTTATTCACTCAACAAGTGTTTTGGCACAAAAAAACACAAGCAATGGAGTCGCCCACTGCTTGCGCAATTTATAATGATTATTTATTTATTTCAGTTCAATTTGCCTCGTTATCTTTTTTTATTTTTTCAGAAAGTGCAACAAAATCATTCAATGTGTTTTCAAAAAATGCAAATGCTTCATCATAAACTTTGTCATCAAGCAAATCAATTCCGCTCTCATTCAATAAATCAAGCGTTTTCTTGCTTGACCCGTTTTCCATAAGCGTTACAAAGTCGTTCAAAACCTTTTTGTCGCCCGAATATATTTTTTGCGCAAAGTAGCACGCAACAAGCATATCAAGCGTGTAATTATAGTTATAGTATGGATAAAAAATGTGTCCGTCACTCATCCAATTATATTTTGCATCGTCAATCTTTGGCAAAATTGAATTTTCTTTGTCAAAATTTTGAACAAAGTCGCTAACTGTTTCAACGTCAAGTACTTTGCCCTCGCGCAAATTGTCACGCATATACCTTTCTAGTTCTGCATCCATTGAACCTGAAAAAATGTTTGCACGCAAGGTTTTTATATAATTTTGCATATGCAACAACTTTTCCTCATCACTATGTGCGTTGTTTAACAAATATAAGTACGTGATTGTTTCAACTGTCAAACTTGGTATTTCTACCAAACACCACGGCATACTTGCAAGACTATAAGGTTGCTTATTATTTGTAATCAACGCTTGCACCGAATGCCCAAATTCGTGCGCAAATGTCAAAACATCGTCCGCATTATTTTCCCAGTTGAAGTGCATTATTGGAGTTTTGCCATAAATATTCACACAATAAACTGAAGAAGTTTTCCCCTTGCTAGGATATATATCACACCAACGCTCCTCAAATGCTCTTTCTAGTGCCTCGGTGTATGTGCTACCTAAACACTTGAGCGCCTCAGCAAGTTTTCCTTTAGCGTCCTCAAATGTGACCTCTGGGTCATATTTCGTGAGCGGTAGTCCCATATCCCACGGCATAAGGTCATCAAGCCCCAAAATATTTTTTGTTGCAATTTGATATTCTTTCTTTAAATATGCGTATTGTCTTGCCTTGCTCAATACTTTGTCAAAAACTTCTTGTGGCAAGTCGTTTTCGTTTAGTTCACTTTCAAGCACGCTATCATACTTTCCCAACCTATTGACAAAGTCAGCACGCTTCATACTATTTGTGATGAATGCAAACAAAGTGTTTTTGGAGTTTTTCATTGCGTTTGACAATGAAAAAAATGCGTTTTTGCGCAACACCCGATCTTCTTTGCGCAAAAAAGATGAATAAGTTGAAATTCGCATTTCGTGCAAATTGCCGCCACAGTCCGCAACTTTGTCAATGTGCATTTCGCCGTCAAGAAACGTACTGAAGTTTGACGCAAAGTTTGAAAAACTCGACATCTCAGAAAGTATATGTTCGTCGTGCTCCGACAATGTATGATGCAAGTTTTCAATAAACTTTTCAACGCTTAATTTATATTCAGCAAACTTTGGATTTTCAACAATAGTTTGCAAGTATTTTTCGCCTAAGTTGCGCAATTCTTCATCACAAAAACTCGTTTTGATGCCAAATTCTATCTCCACCTTTTCAAGTGCGCTATTCATTTTGACATATTCGTTGTTAAGACTATCCACGTCAAACAAAGCGTGGGCATATCCATCAAGAATTTCAAGTTCATTGTAAACACTTTCATAATACTTATTGTACTCAAATAATGTGTCAGGATTGCCAAGTTTGCCCTTATAAAAATCAAAGTTTGAAACTTGCTTGCGTACCTTTTCTAATCTTTCATAGAATTCATTTGTGCCTGCACACCACTTAGTTAAATCAAATTTATATTTTTCGTCAATTTCGTTTCTATTTTTTAATTCCATATACTCTCCTAAAAAAAATGCAGGAACACCCCCGCATTTTCAAAATTTACTTTTGCTTTTCATTATTTACTTATTAAATAGCGCAGTCGCAACCAAAACTATGGAAGCAATCTATTTGGCCCGCGGAAAATAAACATTGCCTCTTTAATTGTTGGAATGTCAAGCAAAAGCATCGTGATACGGTCAAGCCCGATACCAAAACCGCCGTGTGGTGGACAACCATATTTGAAGAACTCAAGATAAAACTCAACATCTTTTTTCAAGCCCTTTTCTTCCGCTTGTTGTTTCAAAATCTCGTATCTATGTTCGCGTTGCGCACCTGTCGTGATTTCAACTCCGCGCCAAATGAGGTCGTAGCCTTGTGGCACGCCGTCCTTTCTCATATGATAGAACGCGCGTTGCTTTGCGTCATAGTCAGTCACAAACATAAACTCGCTGTTATACTTTTCTTGCGCAAGTCTATAAACAAGTTTTTCCGCCTCAGTTGTGAGGTCGCCTTTTTCAATATCGTCGACAATGTAGTCATAGCGTTCCTCAAGTTCTTGATAAACATCTTTGAGTTTCATACGTGGGAAAGGTGTTGTTGGCACAATAACTTCCTTGCCAAACTCTTTGGCAATAACTTCGCCGTATTCTTCTTTGACGCACTTGAGCATATAAGTCAAAAGTTCTTCCTCAAGCTTCATTACGTCCTCAAAAGATTCAATATAACTAAATTCGATATCAAAACCCGTAAACTCGGTTGCGTGGCGCGACGTATAACTCTGTTCTGCGCGGAAAACTGGCGCACACTCAAAGATGCGTTCTAGCCCTGACGCCATTGCCATTTGCTTGTAGAACTGTGGACTTTGTGCCAAGTATGCCTTATGGTCAAAATACTTGAGTTCAAAAACATCTGCACCGCTTTCACTTGCCGTCGCTATGATTTTCGGCGTGTGAATTTCGACAAACTTTCTCTCAAGCAAGAAGTTGCGAAGCGCCTTTGTGCAACAAGTTTGAATTTTGAAAATCAACGATTTTTTTTCGTCGCGAAGGTCAAGCCAACGATAATCAAGGCGCATATCAATTGCCGTCGAGTCGTCAATTGGCGAAACCTCCGCCACGCTCTCAACAACAACACTTGTCGGCAAAATCTCTTTTCCACCCGCTTTGACCGCTGGGTTCTCAACTACCTTGCCCTCAATTGTGACAACTGAGTTGACGTTCAACCCCGTAAATATTTCAGCAATCTCAGGTTGCTCAGGTTTTACAACAGTAACTTGAATTTTTCCCGTCGTATCTCTCACAACAATGAACTGCATTGTTTTTTGGTCGCGAATTTTATCGATAAACCCTTGAATTTTCTGGGTTTCACCCGCTTTTGTTTCACTTATATAAGTTCTTTGCATTTTTTACTCCTAAATTAATTAAAATCAAAGTTTATTATACCACAATTTGCCCACTTTAGCAAATGTTTGAGCCGATATTCCCAAATTTGCGCTTGTGCATTTCAATTCTTTAATAATTGTTTTGTTGTACTTAAAACATCAAATTATTGTGAACCATTGTCTATAAATAAATATTATATTAATTAAGTTTTTATCTACTAATTAATTACCTAATTATTGACAAAATAATAACCTAATTAAAAATATAAAACTGCGGGCAAAATGCCTGCAGTTTTCTTTATCTATTTTTTAGTCGTTTTTGAGGAAGTGTTTTTTGTCGCGGATTTTGTGCTAGTTGTTTTTGTTGTACTAGTCGATTTTTTTGCGCTGACTTTTTTACCTTCCGTTTTATTTGCGGTTGTTGCCTTTGAACCTGCTTTCTTTGCGGTTGTTGCTTTTGGTTTTTCTTCCGCTTTATCTTCAATCTTTTCTTCCAACTGTTCTTTGTTTTCAGTTGTAGTTTCCACTAAGATTGGCTCTTCCTTTTTAGTTTTTTTGCTTGAAGATTTTTTCGCTTTTGCGCTGTCTTGAACATTAGCGTTTGCGGTTTCAATGTTTCCGTCCGATATGTCAACATTTTCGCTTTCATTTGTTTCAATATTTGTTTCGATAACTTCCGCTCCATCGTTTGTCGCACCTGCGCCCGCATTTACAAACTTTGCTTTCAAAGTCGTTTTTTCAATGATTTTATCAAAGATTAGCAAACACTGTGGAAGGACAAACAATATTGTAATCACTGATAACAATGCTCCACGACCAACAAGCACACCGATTGACTTCAACAATGGAACCGTTGATACCCACCCGATTGTGAATGCGGCGAATACCAAAATCGTACCACTTGTGATGACTGTCGTAAATGACTTGCCGATTGCAGTTTTGATTGCTTCAAACTTGTCTTGCGTACGGCGCGCGGTCATATATCTATCCGTGAGCAAGATTGCATAGTCGATTGTTGCGCCCATTTGGATTGCCATTGCGAGCAAGTAGCAGATGAAGTAAACGCTATCTCCAACAACGCTTGAAATCGCGAGGTTGACCCAAATTGCGCCTTGTATTGCAAGAACCAAGATTACTGGTATGCTGAGCGACCTAAATGTCAACAATACAATGAGGAAAATCAACAACACTGTGATGAGGTCAGTCCTCAATCTATCCGTGCTGAACACGTCCATTGTATCGATTACATTATCGGTGCTTGAAACAATGTACGCTTTTTCAAAATTTTCTTCCAAATAAACTCTCAAATCGCGAATGAAGTCAAGTGCCTTTTCATCTGCAACTTCCAAATCAATATTGAAAATCATTCTATTATAATTTGTTCCAACAAGAGAACTTTGTGCAGTTGCAAGTTGTGCATATATTCCGTCAACTGTTGCTTGTTTGACGCCTGCAATGCGCGCTGGAACTGTAGCGTTGTTTTTTGCAAACTCCGCAAATTCTAGAGCGTAGATTGTTGCGCCTTCTGCGGTTGCCTCTTTGCCGTAATTAGCAAAAATTGCGGTGATTTGCTCACTTGTCAAACCATATTTTTCAGCAATTGCAGTTGCTGTCAATTTTTCAAACGCTACTGATTCGTACGCGTTTTTGACTGCGTCTACTTGCGCGCGATTTTCAATGTTTTGCTCATATAGATATGCCAAAACTTTATAGTTCTTAATCGTCGCATTTTCTGCTAAATCTGTTACACCCAAAATTGCTTTGAACACGTTGTTCATTGCATCTTGGCTTGAAAGTTGGTAAATACCTTGCGCGCTCGTTGCGTTCAACTCAACATACAAGTTTTTTGAAGCAAGTGCGCTATATTGTGCATTTATGTTATTGTTTACTGCTGAAGTAATTATTTCAGGGGCGTTGTGAAGCGCCGTCATAATATCGGCAAGGAACAATGAATCCGTTGCCGGATTTTTGCCCAAACTTGCAAATAATCCGTCAATTTTTGCGATTGTTTCGCTGTCCGCGATTTCAAATTTCGTCAAGATTTCAGGTTTTGTCAACTTTGTTGTGTAGAGTTCGCTGACTGCAAGTCCTTTCCCTGATGTAATATAATTTCTATCAAATTTGTCGGTGTCTTTGAAGTAATTGTCAATGTAAGTATAAAGCGCTTGTTCTGCCAAAACTTCTTTATCCTTGTCGTTGTTTTGCTTTGTCATAACAACAAGCGTATTTTGTTTGCCAAATGTCTTTTCAATTTTTGCTTGGTCTACGGCAACCGCACTTCCCTTTGACCCGCCTTCAACAACATATGTAAAGTTGACATTGCTTTGGAAGTATACCCCAACAGCAACGATGCACAAAAACAATACCGGCATCACAAAGCGCGTCTTTTTCGCAAATGTGCCGACCTTTTCCATTTTTGGCATAAAACTACGGTGGCGAGTCTTTTCAATGCCTTTAGCAAGCATCATAATTATGCTTGGCATAAAGAACAATACTGCCAAAACTCCAATGAACACACCTTTTGCCAAAACCATACCTATGTCAAAGCCGATTGTAAATTCCATAAACATCAACGCAACCAAGCCCGCAATAACTGTTAGCGAACTTGCGACAAGCGCAAGGAATGAACCCGCAAGCGCTTTCGTCATTGCCGTTTTTGCGTCGACGCCCTTTTCAGATTCCTCTCTATATCTATGGCAAAGCACAATGCAGTAGTCCATTACAAGCGCAATCAACATAATAGAACTAATTGACTCCGTAACAAACGAAATTTCGCCCATAATGAGATTTGTGCCCATATTGATGACGATTGAACAAGCAATGACAATCAAATATACAAGCGGTTCAAGCCACGAGCGCGATGTGAGGAACAACACCAAAATGACAATTGCGATTGCTATCAACAATATGATGCCGAGTTCTTTGCCGATTGCGTCTTGATTGCTTGAAGTCTCAACCGCAGAACCCCCAAGGGCAAAATCATAGCCGTCAAGGTATGTCCTCAAACTTTCGATTGCTTCTTTTGTTTCTAGATTATAATCTCCATATTCAAAGAATACACTCATCAACGCCTTGCTGTCTTTATAGCAAGTCGAATCGCCTGCATCAAATGAAACTGTTGCAATGCCTTGAACATTGGCAACAATGTCTTGTGCAAGTTTTGTCGCGCCTTCTGCTGTGATATTTTCGACCATAATTGAGGCAGTACCGCTTGCACCAAATTCATCTTCCATAACCTCTAGCGCAACTTTTGTATTAGAGTCGTTTGGTAGATATTTGGTAAAGTCGTAGTTGATTCCAACTTTTGGAATCATAAAAACACTCGCGATTACCAATGCCATAAATAAGCCGAAAAAGTAGTATCTAAATTTTACTACAAAATTTGCAAATTTCTCAAACATTTTCATCTCTCCTTTATTATAAATTAATAAAGTGGCAGTTGCCACTCTATTTTCCTTTGCATTAAAATTATATTAAATATTGAATAAAAAATCAATACTTTGAAGACGTATATTTGCAAATCGGTGTATAGTTAGTCAACACTTGCCTTGTTTTTGTAGATAAAATACTAGAATTCTAGTTCATTTTCCTTGTGTTTTTTGAGTTTCCATTCATATGCAAGAGTCTTCAAAACGAGTCTTGCTTGCAAATCAAACACTTTTTCATTTGTAAATTGCATCAAATCGTCCATTGGTACAAGTTGATACGTTATGAACTCATTGGGTTCTAAGTGCGCCTCTTCAAAATTTTCGACTTCAACAACAAAGCACGTGAGTGATTCGTCCGTCATCCCAACTGAAGAATATGATGCGTCGTCGATTTTGACAATTCTTTTTACTTTTGCACCGATTTCTTCCCAAACTTCACGCTCAGTCGCTTGTTCCGGTGTTTCCCCCGCATCAATGTTGCCTGCAGGTGTTGAATATACGTAATCATTGATTGGAAAACGATATTCTTTTGTGACGACGGCAAAAACTTTCCCGTCCTTTTTCACATATGGCGCAATTCGTACAACGTCCGCGCGCCTTTCTTTTGTTGTTGCTTTGAGTTTGTCAATACTGCGTCGCGACGCCACATAATAATCAATATCCTTGCCGTCCACATCATACAAAATGCGATACAAGTTCAAATACTTTGAATTTGTAACTTTCTCTAGACTCTTAATTTTTACTTTATTTTCCATAATTATCTCCCTTAATACATTGTATCACATTTTACATTTTTTTGTAAATATAAAAAATTGTTCTAATGTATTTACACTTTCAAATGTAGAATAGTGTTCAGCCAAAAACTAAATCATTTTTGTCATAAATATTGACATATCAGCATAAATTTACTAAAATATATATAAAGGAGAAACTATGAAAAATATAGCATTTATTTATGACCTTGACGGAACGCTTGTCGACGGCTATCTATACAATCAATGTTTTGAGAAAATTTTGAACCTTGACTTACTCGCCGAATGGCCAAGCATTGTTGAAAAGTCCGCCGAAAGTGACGCGACACCAAATTTATACTTTACGTATACGCTCGTGCGTTCAATGAAGGAGTACGCGCAAAAGACAGGTAAAACCTTTGCGGAAATTTACGACGAATGCGTGAATAATGTTAAATATTTTGACGGCGTCACTGAATGGTTTGACAAAATCAATGCGTATGGGAAGGCGCGCGGTTTTGATATTCAGCACTATATTGTATCCGCTGGCGACAAAGAATTGATTAGTCGCATTTCAATTGCCCCGCACATTTCCAAAATCTACGCCAACACTTTTATATATGAAAATGGGGAACCCGTTTGGGCATCAAATGTCATCACATCTGTCGAAAAAACTGAGTGCATATACAGGATTTCGAAAGGTAAATTTAATAGTTATGATTACTCAATATATGATAAAACCAATAAAGAACACCGCAATGTTCCATTTGAAAACATAGTGTATTTTGGCGACGGCGAAACAGATATTCCGTCAATGAAACTTGTCAAAAACAAAGGCGGACATAGTGTTGCTGTTTATGGGGAAAACAAAGAGCGCGCACAAAAACTGCTTGACGACAACCGCGTTAGTGCAATTGCGCCTGCAGACTATACTGAAGGGAGCGCGCTATTTGAGTACATTTGCGCCACAATCGACCGAATTGCCACCCGCCAAAACTCGAACTCTATCTCACGATAAATATTTATAAAATAATTTGCAACATAAATACCAATCACTTAGGTAGTTTAAGAATTCTTGCACAAAACTAATCTCTTAAAACAAAACAAGAAACGCATAATATGCGTTTCTTGTTTTTGTTTGCGCGAGGTAATGTTGCGCTATTTTTTTAAAATGGTATACTTTTGTTTTGGACATTTGCCACAACATTGACGTCGCCCTGTTTTGTAAGGGTCGTAATCGGGAATATATCCAACAAAATACTGTTGCTGTCTAAATTTGATTGCATCAGTCAATTCCATAGTTTGCTCCTTGTGCAAAACCCCTACTACATTATATGCGAACGCTATTTATCGTGTCGAACTGTTTTTTCTTTGCTGAGTTGCGTATGTTCCTCAACCCACAAAAAGTCCATAAAGTTGTCAAAATCATTGTGTTCAGCAAAAAATTCTGGCGAACATCCGCCTATGACTGTGCAAGAGCCACAATCGGCAAAATTGCGCGCCATTGCAAAGAACGATTTTATTGAATAGATTGCTTCGCTTCCCAAATTGCCTTGATAAACATCCGCTAAATCTGTGATTAACAAAATGACATCTTCGCCACGTTCAGCAAGGCGCTTTACATAATTGATTGCCATTTTCAGCACATAGAACTGCCTAGTTGGCGCGTCGCTAAATGTGCTATAGAATAGTTGAAACTTATCATTTCCCGCCTTTTTCATTTCGTCGATGCGCTCAGGCGTTTCGTTGAGTGCAAGCAAAACTATTTTCGCGGAACTGCCGACGCTCGTCACGACAGGTAGCACGATTGAATATAGACGCGAACGTTTGTTTCCTACAATCAACCCACGGTCGCCATAGCAAAGTGGCGCTATTTTCTTGATTTCTTCAACGACAGGAAACTCGCCCTCAAAATCGACGTCCCTTTTGATAAATTGTGTTGCCTTTTCTTCAAAAAACGGTCTTTTCGCCACCTCATACTCGCAGTCGTCCATTGTAATCACTTTTTGTGCTACTAACATTTCAAGGTCGGAATCGTATTTTGCCTCGCAGACAAGTTTGTCTCCTTCTCTAATTCCGTTTATATCGGCAAACTCCTTTGAAAGAAATGCGACGCGCTCAACCGTCATCGGATTCTCAAAACTAATCAAAAAATATTGATAGTTGCTCTCAAGCACAAAGCCAGAAACGCGCGCAACATTGTTGCCCTCATATTCAGCAATGCGCTTTTTGAACACAACGTCGCCGTCCATATCGCCTTCGACGCCATAAACAATTGCAGACTCGCTATTCTCTAGTGGCATAAAGCAACCTTTTGCCGGTCTGCCCTTGTTGTTTGGAGCATAATATGGTTGCTCCTCGCCGTTTTGAATTGCCAAAATTTTTTCAATCAATTCTTCTCTTTTCTTTGTTGTTGGCGACCTAACGCCAATGTGTCTTGCTAGAAATCTCAATTGATAAATACTGTACTTTTTTAATTGCTCCTCAGTGTAAAGCATAATACATATTCTCCTATTTTTCTTCTTTTGTTTAATTTACGTATTTTTGTAAAAAATTATACCATATTGTAACACATAATTTTTATTTTTGCAATACTTTGATAAAATTTAACAAATATACTGAACGTCCGCTTCGCCTTTCAAGTGTTCTGGGATTTCGCTTGTGTCGATATCCGCACCCTCGAATTCGTCTTTAATTTGTTGAATTTCGCTATCAACTTGCTGTGGCTCACTTATAGTCGCGTCTTCTTCGGCGCCCTCATCATCTTCGGCGCCGTCGCCTATGTCGTACTCGTTATACATACTTTCTGTTGTGTTTCCTACATTTAGAATTTGTATTCTCTCAAGTAGCGTTTCATAGTTTGGCAAATCTTCAAGTGACGACAAGTCAAAGCGTTTCAAAAACTCTTCCGTTGTGCCAAACAAAAGGGGCTTGCCGACAACGTCTTTTCTACCGACAACTTCAATCAAATTGTGTCCGAGCAACACTTGAATTGCGTAATCACTAGATACTCCGCGCACGCTCTCAATCTCAAGTCTTGTAATCGGTTGCTTGTATGCAATGATTGCCATTGTTTCAAGCGCCGCTTTTGTCAATGCCTTTTCTTTGATTGGGTTCAAAACATCAGCAATGAAATCGGAGTATTCCGGATTGGACGATAATTGAACTTTATTTTTGTATGTGATGACATTGATGCCACACGGCGACACATATTTTTGTTTCAAACTCTCGATTGCCGTTTTTACTCTGTCCACGCTAACATTAAGTTTTGACGCTATATCCTCAATTTCGACGCCTTGCCCCGCCACAAAAAGTATCGACATAACAATTTCGTCTAAATTATCTAATCTATCCATAATTATTCCTCATACTCATCAATTTTTTCTGTTGTTTGCCCTTCGACATAGTCAGGATTTTTGATTATCAAAATGTCCTCAAATAAGTCAGCTTGCGTGACCTTGATAAACTGCAGTTTCATAAGTTCAAGCATCGCTTGAAATGTCGAAATGATTTCACTCTTTGAATAATCACTATCAAACATTTCGCTGAAATGAACTTGCTGTCTTTCATTCAATACCACTTTCAATGTGAATATTTTTTCCGCAACTGTAAATCGGTCTTTTTCAATCTTTCGCTCAATACTAACAGTTGTTTTTTGCTGTAGTTTTATCATCATTTTAGTAAACGCGTTCAAAAGATTGTCCATATTCATTTGCTTCAGCACATACCTAAAGTCGTTGACGGACTCGTCAGGCTCTTTATAGAACCTATCGATGTCCTCAATTTTTTTCAATTCGTCTGCTACTTCTTGCATAATCTTATATTCTTCGAGCTTGCGCATAAGTTCTTTTTCAGGGTCGACCTCATCTTCCTTTGGTTCTTCAGGTTTTGGAAGCAATGCCTTGACTTTGATTTCAAGTAGCGTAGCCGCCACCGCCAAAAACTCACTCGCTTGCTCTAGGTCAATTGAATCGGATTGCCTAATATATTCAAGATATTCATCAGTTATTTCGCTCAAAACAACGGTTTTGAGGTCAACTTTGTTGTCGTCCATAATCGCAAGCAACAGTTCATATGGGTTGTCATAATCTTTGATATCGTACTTATGCTCATCGTTCGTCGGGGCATTTGTGCCGTCAGTGTTCGCAACACTGGTTCCCGCGCTCGCGACTGACTCCGCGTCCACGTCAGCGTTTCCCGCCACGTATTCCGCACTTGCCACTTTTTCATTTTCGCACTTTTCAATAAATTCAGCGTTTGACAACATCACGTTGTCATTCTCGCCAACTTCTTGCACGAACTCTTGTTCTTTTGAATCAATCATCACAACTCCTTTAGAAAATCAAATTCCAAAACCACTCAAACACCCAAACAATGCCGTTGACTGCGTATCCAAGCACCCACCCTACAAGTCCAGAAATCAGTAAAATGAGTAGCAGTATTTGTCCATAACGCATATTGAAATCGACGAACTTGTTGTCATATCGCATAAAGGCGTTCAAAAAATTGAACCCGTCAAGCGGATATATCGGCAACAAATTGAACACTGCAAGCGACAAATTAATTATCATTCCAAACCCAAACAAATATGATAGAAAAAACTTGAACGTACTTTCTGGCATCAAATTTGACACACATACAAACAGCCCCGCGCTAATGAACGCAATGATAATGTTTGTCGTAATTCCCGCAAGCGACACCGCGACAACGCCCTTTTTGTGATTGCGGAAATTGAGCGTGTTTATCGGCACAGGCTTTGCCCACCCAAAGCCGACAAGTACAAAACAAATCAAACCTATTGCGTCAAAGTGTGCAAGCGGATTGAGCGTCAAACGCCCATACGCCTTTGGCGTATTGTCTCCCATTTTTACCGCAATATAACTATGACTAAATTCGTGCAACACAATTGCCACGACAATAGCAATGACATACGCGAGTAGCAACAAAATCGCCTCTCCCGCAGTCAAGCCGTCAAAATAACTAAATATCATACAATAACTTTCCTATTTTAATATATCATTATATCAAAATTTGTAACATTTAACAAGTATTTTAGGTGGCAGGTGCTTAATCTTTATTGCAATTTCTTCAAAAAATCAATAGCAAACTGCTTGTTTTCGCAAGTTAGCCTGCCAAATAATTCCAAAATATTTTTATCTTCTTCATTATAGTCTTTGCCCAAATAGAAAAAATCTTGAACACTAATATTGAAAATATCAATCAAATTTAACAACGTGCTCACTTTCAATGCAATTTGTCCGTTTTCAATTCTTGTCACATATAATTCACTTTTGTCTAACCTAAAACTTGTTTCCCTAGCGCTGAGGTTCGCCCTATTTCTAAAATAACCAATTCTCGATATTACATCATCATACGTAAACTTTTCCATATAACTATCTCCTTATATATTATAGCAGAAACCCTATAAAATACAAAACCGCTGGGGCGGTATGCCGGACAGCGGTTTTACTATAGAAGTAAGATGAAATTATTTAAGTTCGATTGTAGCACCAGTAGCTTCAAGTTTTTCTTTCATTTCTTTAGCTTCATCTGTAGATGCGTTTTCTTTAACTGTTGCAGGAGCGCCATCAACAAGCTTCTTTGCGTCCAAAAGACCAAGACCTGTGAGTTCCTTTACAACTTTGATTGTTTCTGCTTTCTTTTCTGCGTTGATTGCTTTCAATACAACTGTGTATTCTGATTTTTCTTCAGCAGCGGGAGCAGCAGCGCCAGCTACTGGAGCGGCAGCAACTGCTACTGGAGCAGCAGCGCTAACACCAAATTCTTCTTCAAGTGCTTTTACAAGTTCACTTACTTGTGTGAGGGTCATACCCTTGATTACTTCAACAATTTCTTTAATTTCCATAATAAATTCCTCCATTTTTTATTGTTGTAATTTTTATGCGCTTAAGCGCTTAGTTTTTCTTTGCGATTGCGTCGAGTGCGCAAACCAAGTTTCTGCCGTTTGCAGACAAAACTTGACAAAGTTGAGTTGCTGGCGCGTTGAGCATACCAAGCAATTTTGCAACCAAAACCTCTCTTGATGGAAGTTCTGCAAGTGCTTTGACTCCTGCTTCATCAACAAATGCTTTATCTACAAGACCAAATTTGATTGAGATTGTAGGATTGTCGGCAAGTGCGTTCTTTGCAACTTTTGCTGCAGCAACTTCGTCGTCATAACTAAATGCGACAGCCAATGTGTGTTGCAATCTTTCTTCATAGCCTTCAAGTCCAAGTTCATTAAGCGCGCGCAAAACAAGTCTATTCTTATAAACTTTATATTCGCAGTTGTTCTTTCTAAATTCACGGCGAAGTTTTATGTCGTTTGCAACATTCAAACCGCTGTAATCAATAAAAACAATTGATTTTGCTCTTTGAGCCTTGTCTTTGATTTCCTCAACAATCTGTTTTTTCTTTTCAAGATTAGCAGACATTTCCATCCTCCTTACTATAGTTTACAAAAAACTCTATGCCTTTGTGAGTGCATAGAGTACGATGCGCAAAAACCCTGCATAGTCGCGCTAAATTTACCTACACATCTCCTCGGCAAGTTTGCAATGCAATTGCGGGCGAACCCACTTGCTGTCTATGGCGATAGTTTCTTGTAAGCGTTATTATAGCGCATTCTATTTATTTTGTCAAGCGTTTTCTTAAAATTTATTCACAACAACATTTACATTTGCAACGGTCTTTGTTTTTTGTTGTCGGTAACGTCGATAATCAAGTCCGCGACGGGATTGTTAAACTGGTGTTTGATTCCAACCGTGAATATTCCGCACGACATTCCGTCGTCAATATTTTTTTGCGTATCCTCAAATAAAACGCAGTCTGCTTGCGTTGCACCAAAAAACTTTTCAGTGTCGCGATAGTAGTCAATTTTTTTGATGTCTTTTTCTTTTAGTAGTGATATAATTTTTGTAAATTTGTCCTTTATGCCCCACTTTTCTAAACACGCACCGATGATACGTGTGCTTTGATTTGACAAAATGTAAAGTTTTTTATCTTCGCAATTTTGCATAATATCTTGTATGTAGGCAAACAGTGGCAATTCCTCATTTTGCGTCAATTCTATGAATCCGTCAATGTACTCATCAATCAACGTACGCTCATCTATAGCAATATCGCCATAAGTGCTTTTCACACGTTCCTTGATTTCCACAACTGGTTTGCCCATAATCTCTTTGTAATCGTCCTCAGTCAAGTCAATGCCGTACTTTCTCCAGTTCTTTTTATGAACAAGGTAATTAAATTTTTCTGTGTCAGTCATTGTGCCGTCAAAGTCGAAAATCAAAACTTTTTTATTCTTTAGTACCTCATTCAATCTTTCGTCCATAATGATATTTTCCTCTATCACATTATACCCAAAAGACACGCCACTTGTCAAGTCGCTTTCGGTCGAAATGGCAATAGGTTTTAGTATCTTACCATTACTAATAATGTTTACTTTTATTAGACTACCACATAAGAATGAATTCGTGTTGTATGATATAATCAACCTAATTTTTCGTAACCCACTTTGCCCATTGTTATTTCGACCAGTGCCAGACGGCACCGGCACAGTTTTGTTTGTGCGCCTCAGTTTCTTTGTAAATTAGAAGTGTTGTAAGCCACTCGCTCCGTTGTCATTTCGACCAAAGGCGGAGGCGTAACCCTCGCCGACGTGGAGAGTGCCAGACGGCACAGGTGTGGTTGTTGGTTGATGCGTGTATGTTGTTGTGAGACGGCACCCAAATTCGCAGTCAAGGCGAGCCTTGCCGGTAGGTGCTCATTAACTTATGGATTACATAAATTTATTGACCGCGTCTGCGCACAGTATTAAGCCTTTATTTGCATAAAAAATAGCACAATACACAAACTAAGGGCGGAGGCGAGAAAATGTACGATTGGTTGACAGTGCTACTCAATGCGGTTTATAGTTTTGTGGCGTTGTTTGTCGTTGCAAAATTGCTTGGTAAAAAGCAGATTGCAGAACTTGATTTTGTCGATTATGCGGTTGGTATTTCAATTGGCAGTATTTCGGCGGAGTGGTCGACCGACCTTGAAAATCCGTGGTATTTTTATATGATTGCGATTGCGGTGTTTTTTGTACTCAGTTTGACAATCACGTACCTTGAGAGGACGACCCCTTTCATAAAGAAAGTTTTGCGCGGTAAGCCTATCATCATTATAGCCGATGGCAAAATTGATTACCACAACTTGAAAAAGTCCAAACTTGACGTGAGTGACGTCATTTCAATGTGCCGAAATAAAAGCTTTTTCGATATATCACAGGTTGCGTACGCAATATTTGAAACAAGCGGAGATTTGAGTATTTTGCCAAAGGCGGAATATTTGCAACCGACTATTGCTGATGTTGGTGTGACGAAACCAAAGTCAGGACTCACAAAGTTTGCCATAATTGACGGAATCGTTGACGAGAACTTTCTTTTGAGTGTTGGAAAAGACCGCGCGTGGCTTTTCCAAAAGTTGAACGTACAAAACAAGCGCGATTTGAAGAACATTCTTGTTGCCCTTTATGACAACAAAAACGATTCGTTTGATGTTCATTATAAAAAATAAGAAAATTTGTGCCATTTGGACATTTTCCCCATTTTTTTCTATTTTTCGACAAAATTTTACACGATTTGTACAATTTTATTTCTATTTTTGTACAAAATTGTTTTTATTTTTACGAAATATGTGCTAAACTTGCATTGTTTGACAAACGGGGTGCGTTGTCATTCAATAAAAATTGGGAAAATTAGGGGTAATAAAAATGAAACAAAAATTATTAATAGCACAAGACGACGACACTTGCAAGATACTTAGAGATTACTTTGCGACAAATTTTGACTATGAGATTGTTGGGGCGACTAGTAACGGAGATGAAGTGATTGACCTCATAGTCGACACGCAACCCGACATTGTCATTCTTGACTTAATTTTGCCGTCGCGCGATGGGTTTTACATACTAGACTACATACAAACAAAGTTGGTAACGCGCAAACCGAAAGTTTTGGTATTGACGGCACTCACGCAAGATACGTTTATCAACAAGGCAATCACGTATGGCGCAAGCGACTTTTTAGCAAAACCTTTTGACAGCGAATCTTTGCGCAGACATTTGGTTGACTTGCAGGGCAACGGCGGAGTTTTGTCGATGGGCAAGTCAAAAGGACGCGAGATTGAGGAGCGCATATCAAGCATATTTCTCACAGTTGGCATTCCTGCGCACATCAAGGGTTACCAATTTTTGCGCGAGGCAATCAAACTATCAATCAGTCATCCTGAGATTATCAACAGCATTACGAAGGAACTTTATCCTGCTATTGCTGAAAAGTTTGAAACGTCACCGAGCAAGGTAGAACGCGCGATTCGACACGCGATTGAGGTGGCGTGGAACCGTGGCAAGATTGAAAACATTAATAATATTTTTGGCATTAAAGTTTATGACAACAATGAAAAGCCTACAAACAGCGAATTTATTGCGCTCATATCGGACAAAATGATTATTGACGGGCGCTGAGTGGCAAAGGCCACTGACTGCAGGTATTGTTCCTACAAGTAATCAACTTTTTGCGGACGGCAAACGAATATACTTTTTATAAAATTATAATCTCGGTGGGGATAGCCCCGCTGCTGCTGGTTTGGTTCCTACGAGTAAGTCGCTTTAATGGACGGCAAACAAAAGTTCTTTCTACAAACTTAGTTCTCGGTGTGATAGTGCACTGCTACAAATGCTTTCTCTACTCGCAATTTATTTTTCGCGGACAATGCGCGAATATACTTTTTATAACTATTAAATCTTATGGATATAGCCCAAAACTATGTATGCACAATTTCACTATTCAAGAAAAACTTTCAACGTGCGTTGCATATTAGTTTTCCGCTATGACTAATTTAATGAAATCCAAATCAAATTAAAAGCCATACAAAAAAGCGGTTGCCAAAAGTCGCTTTTTTGCTATGTTTTTGTGCTAAAAATTGGAAAAGTGTATTTTTTGAACCTCAAATTTATTGGAAAAGTGTATTTTTTATGGGTAAAATTTGTAGGAAAAGTGTAAAAATGGGTTGCTTTTTTTATAGGAAAAGTGTAAAATATCTATAATGGGAGTAAAAATTATGTTACACAGAAAGATAGAGCAAAAGATTATTGACCACTTGAGCGCCAATTCAAACAAAATACTTATTATTGACGGCGCTAGACAAATCGGCAAGTCTTATATTATTCGGCATATTGCGACCAATGTTTTGAACGGCAAATTTACAAACTATATTGAAATCAATTTCGTCGAAGATTCGCTAGGTGACAAACTTTTTGCAGATGTAAAAAACAAGGAAGATTTTTATCTACGACTCAGCACCATTGCGGGCGAACGTATGAAAGAAAAAGACAACACTTTGATTTTTATTGACGAAATTCAAGAATATCCTCAGTTTTTGACTTTGCTCAAATTTTTGAAACAGGACGATAGGTTTACATACATTTGCAGTGGTTCTCTACTTGGCGTCACACTTGCAAAAACGCCGTCGATTCCTATTGGTAGTATTGAGGTCGCTCATATGTATCCGCTTGACTTTGAGGAGTTTTTGCTTGCAAACAATTTTAATGCCATTGCAATCGACACGTTAAAAACAAAGTTTAAAAATTTAGAAGCCTTAGATGACTCTACACACAACAGAGTTTTAGACCTATTCAAAAAATATTTGATTGTTGGGGGGCTACCCGATGCGGTCAATAGTTTCATTGAAAATAAAAACATTTTTGAAGTTCGCAAAATTCAAGCTGACATTTTTGACTACTACGGCGACGATGCTAGCAAGTATGATAAATTGCACAAATTAAAAATTAAACGCATTTATGATATGATTCCTTCGATTATGGAAAACAAAAAGAAACGCGTTGTTGCCAAAGATATTGAAAACATTGAAGGTAAACGCTATTCAAACTATCAAGACGAGTTTGATTATCTCATCAATTCGGGCATTGCTCTTGAAGTCAAAGCAATTTCGACGCCCGTTTTCCCTTTGATTGAGTCCAGCGGAAAAAATTTACTGAAACTCTACCTCAATGATGTTGGAATTTTGACAAATGTTCTTTACAAGAACAATATTACTGCAATTCTTAATAACGAAAGGAGCATAAATTTAGGTTCGGTTTACGAATCAGTTGTTGCCAGCGAACTAAAAGCGCACGGACACAATTTATTTTACTACGACAACAAAAAACTAGGAGAAGTCGACTTTTTGATTGACGACTATGAGAGTTTATCCGTCTTACCACTTGAAGTAAAATCTGGCAAAGACTACACTATTCATCCAGCAATAAACAAATTTTTAACAAACAAAGATTACAACGTTAAAAAGGGCTATGTTCTTTCAAACGAACGCACAATAACACAAGAAAACAATTTGATTTACTTACCAATTTACTATGTAATGTTTTTATAAAAAAGCAACCGCTTGTAAAGTTATTTCGTTGATAACTTATTTAAGGCGGTTGTTTTTCATAGTTAAAACACACTATGATTTGATTGGAAAAGTGTATTTTTTATAGGTTAAATTTATAGGAAAAGTGTAAAAATGTGTTGCTTATATATGGTAGGCAAAAAACGGGCATCAAAAACATTTTTTGATATTACTTAAGATATGTTGGGCACATTTGACGCCGTCTTGTGCGCTCGTGATGATTCCGCCTGCATAACCTGCGCCTTCCCCGATTGGATACAATCCTAATACGCTTGCTTGCCCTGTTTGGTCACGCGTGATTTGTACGGGACAACTTGAACGACTTTCAACCGCGGTCAAAACGGCATTTGCGCTTGCAAAGCCTTTTATTTTTTTGTTCAGTTCGGGCAACGCTTGCTTCAAACTTTCAACGACAAATGGGGGCAGACATTCGCACAAGTTTGCGTTTTTGACGTTTGGCCTATATGTGGCAATTACTTTTTCGCTGTTGCGCACGACATTTACATTTTCGCACAATACTATATCGTTTTTGTTCAACTCCAAAAACTCGCCGACTGTTTGGCTTGGCGCGCAATAATTACTGCCACCCAAAATAAATGCTTTGTTTTCCCAAAACCTTTGAAAGTATAACCCGTCTAGTGGGCTATCTTTATAAAAATCTGCGGGCGTAACATTGACAAGCAAGGCGGAATTTGCGTTTTCTTCATCTCGTGCAAAATTGCTCATTCCATTTGTGACAACGGTTTCCTTTTCTGCGCTAGACGCGACAACGATTCCGCCGGGACACATACAAAACGTGAACACACTTCGCCCGTTTTCTAGGTGCGCAACTAATTTATAGTCCGCAACGGGCAACTTATTCCCAAACGCGCCATATTGCGCAAAATTAATGTCCTTTTGTTTATGCTCTATTCTCACACCTATTGCAAAGGGCTTTGGCTGTAAATTGACACCTTTATTATGTAATAGTTCAAATGTTTTGAGCGCACTATGACCGACGCCGAGTACTAAAATGTCGGTTGCAAATTCGACAAGTTTGTCGTTTTTTAAATCTTTTGCAATCACTTTGCTGACTTTGTTATTTTTTGTCTTATAGTCGACAAACTGGTGCTGAAACAACACTTGCCCGTCCAAACTTTCAATGCGTTTACGTATGTTTTTTACGACATTTACCAAATTATCACTGCCAATATGTGGCTTTGATTTATAAAATATTTCTTTTGGCGCGCCTGCCAAAACAAACTCATTGATGACCTTTTTGCAAATATCGTTGGTTATGTTTGAATTAAGTTTGCCGTCGCTAAAAGTTCCTGCACCACCTTCTCCAAACTGCACATTTGAATTTTCGTCTAGGATACCAGTTTGCCAAAATCTTTCAACATCTGCTTTGCGGTCATCTACATTTTTGCCTTGCTCCAAAACAATGGGTTTCAACCCCATAATGGCAAGCGCAAGCGCGCAAAACGTTCCGCTTGGACCAAACCCGACGACGACTGGGCGCGTGGCATACTCCACTTTCTCATATGTTAGTCCTGAGTGGTCGACGGAAACATTTTCAAAATGTTTAAAATGTTTATACGTACTTTTGACTTCGACAGCAACATTCAGTACATACACAACATTATTTTTGTCGCGCGCGTCAATTGATTCTTTCAACTTTTCTATGCTGATAATCTCTCCATTGCGGGCGCGCATTTTTTTTGCGCATTCACTTAGCAAGTCTTGTTCAGTATAACCGACCTTGAGTTTCAACCCGTTTACTTGAAACATTTTTCACCTCTTTTTATCGCGCTCGCGACAACCATTGCACTTGTGCTTGCCCACTGCAGGTTGTATCCTCCGCACAAGCCGTCGACGTCCAAACATTCGCCAGTGAAAAACAAGTTGTTTGTTTCTTTACTCATCAAATTTTCGTCGACACTGTCCATTGAAACACCCCCGCTATAAACTTGATTGTTGTCCATAGGAGAAAATGTTTTGATGCGGTAATCTTTGATTGTTTTTGCCAAATTTATTGCATCTTCTTTTGTCTTGCAACCGCCACTACATCCCGCTTTTTCTAACAAATTCTTGCTAATCGCATTATGAAAAATTCCCGTGAGAATATTCTCAAATTTCGCTTGCCTTTCAACCAACATTTGCACCAAATCACTACATTCGATTTTTGGCATAAAGTCGACCGATATGCACGCATTGTAGTCATTTTTGCGCGCCAAATATGCCGATAGATTAAAAATCAAGATTCCACTTATTGCGTTATCCTTGAACAATATTTCGCCACTTTCACAAATATTTGTTCCCACAATTTTTGCCGTGACATTGTCGACCCTCACACCGTTTAGCCCTTTATTATTTTGCGTTTTCAAACTAACTAGACTTCGCTTGCACGGAACAAAACTTTTGTGAACTTGCTTCAATAGGTCCCGCGCCGTATTGCCTCCTGTTGCGACAACGCAGTAAGTGGCAACAATTGTTTCGTCGCTTGTTTCGACTATAAAGTCGTCGCCCTTTTTTGTCACACTTTTGACATCTTGCCCCAACATTATGGTTGCTCGTTTTTCAGGTTCTATGCGCAAGACGTCCAAAACACTTGTAGCCGCGTTACTAAACGGATAAACTCTCCCACAATTGTCTGCATAAGTTAAAAGTCCACAATCATCGAAAAACTGCATATTTTCCTTTAGTGAAAACCTTTTGAAATACACGCTCAAATCGCGATTATAGTAAGAACTATTCATATTCAAGTTTGTCAAATTACAGCGTCCATTGCCCGTGGCAAGAATTTTCTTTCCCACTCTATCCACCTTTTCGACGATTGCCACTTTGTGCATTTTGCAAAGCAGGTTGGCACACACCAAACCACTTGCACCGCCTCCAACTATTATCACATCAAATTTTTTCATACCCAATTTTACCACACCCCCGCCACAATTGTCAAGCCGCACGCATTTAACCTCTCCACCCCCAACCGCTCGAACTTTCTTACTGTACATCTATAATAACTACACGCAGTTCTTGTTTTTGAGCATATTCGAGTGTTTTCTTTGTTCCGCCACTTTTCCCATTAAATAAAGCAAATACAAGCGAAGAATTGTTAATCATAAAGCGGTTTCTTTCAAGCATACACTCTGCACCTATATAACTATCATAAATACAGCGTATTCCATCCAATTTTTTTATTAATCTTCTATACCTTTTTTTATCTTTTTCTTTCCAAAGCTTATCTTGTGTTTTACAAGGAATTGCACCAATTAATTTGATATAAGGATATTTTCTTTTTAATTTTAAAACGATTTCTGCACAAATCATATCAAAACCTAATGCCATTCCCGAAATAAATGTGATATAACCACTGTTTATTGCTTTTATTATTTCTTCTTTTAACCGTTTTTTCATTTTCAAACATCTTATATCTAATTCATTAAAGCCCCACGGCAAATTTTGTGGTCTATGCCCAGTAAAGCAACACGTAGTAGCATTCATTATTTTTATATATGTAGAGATTTTTTCTTTTACTTCTTCATATTCCATATAGTTTTCCCTTTTGACCATTTTACACTACATATCATATCAAAAATTTTTAAATTTTACAAGTATTTTGACTATTCTAAACTACATAGTTTGAAATAACCTTAATGCTATTATATAGATGTGAATAAATTAGAAGGAGTTAACAAAATGGTATCATTAAATTATGCGTTTTCAACAAGGGTTCGTGAAATACTGAAAGAAAAGAAAATGACACAATACAAGTTAGAACAACTTACGGGCATTTATCATAGCACGATGAACGCAATTATGAATGATAGGTGCAAGTCGTCCAATTTTAAAACTATGGCGCTTATCATCCGTGAATTAGGGCTGAGTATTCCAGAATTTTTTAACAGTCCTGTTTTTGAAGATTTTAACAATTTAGATATTGATAACTAAAAAAATAGCACAGAAAATCTGTGCTATTGCATTATATGCTGAATACCTATTATTTAACAGGTTTTGTTGACATAAACAAAATACCAAGTGTTCCAGCACCGCAATGACTTGCAATTGTTGCACCCGCGCTTGTTTCATAGATTTCGTCAAAAACTCCGTCTAGTTGTTGTTTTACTATGTCGACGATACTACTTTCAATCGGCGTATGCGTAATGAAAACGCGTTTGCGGTCAAAATCTGGGTACATTGTAAGTGTGTCGTTGACATAATTTTCAATGACCTTTTCCATTTTCCCCATATATTTTCTGCCGACAACCATTTCGCCATCTTTCACCAAAATTGCAGGTTTGATGCGCAAGAATTTTGCGCTGAGCGACATAGCGCCACTACATCTGCCACCTTTGTGCATATAGTCAAGATTGCCGAGAATGAATGATGCTTGAACATACTTTGTCATTTCTCTACATTCTTTGGCTATGATAATCGGTTCGACCCCTCTTTCCACCATATCACAAGCACGCAAAACAAGCAATGCGATACCCGTACTGAGTGAGCGCGAATCGACTACAAAAACCTTGTGTCCATATTCTTCGCTCGCTTTCAAAGCACTGCTATAACAACTTGACATTTTGCTTGAAACAACAAAGTGAATGACACAGTCGGCATCTTTCAAAAGTTCGTCAAAAAATTCTTGATAAACAGTGATACTTGGGGACGCCGTTTTAGGAAGTTCTTTTGTCTCCTTGACATAATTAAAAAGTTCGTCAGTTGTCACGTCAACGCCGTCGCGTTTGGTTGTGTCGCCCAACGTGACAAGTAATGGCATAATGGCGATTTTGTGCTTTTCAATGATTTCTGGGCTAAGGTCGACTGTGCTGTCGGCTGAAATTCTAATTCTCATAATTACTCCTATTCTATAATGCTAAGCCAGTTTATTATATAATTTTTTGTAGTTTAAGTCAAGTATATCAAATAAATACTTGTTTTTTTCGCGTAATTCTTATATAATTATTAAGTAATTCTTTTTGAGGAATTTTAACTATTTTTTTATAAAAGGAAGGATAGAAAGATAGACTTGCAAAAAAATGAGTGTATACACAACGGACATAGGGAAAGAATGCGCTCAAAAATTCTAGACAATCACGTTGACTTTTTGCTTGACCACGAATTGCTCGAAGTTTTGTTATATTACGCACTGCCACGAAGAAATACAAATGACATTGCACACAGTTTGATAAAATCATTTGGCACACTTTCCAATGTTCTTAATGCAAAACCCGAACAATTGATGCTCATTCCAAATGTTTCGGAGAGGACTGTTACTTTGATAAAGATTTTTGATGAAATGATTAAAAGAGTCAATCAAGTTTTGCGCACACCGAAAATGCGCGTTTCCTCGACAGGTTCGCTGAGATTTTATTTTGAACAATTTATAAAAGATGCCCCTGATGAGGAACTGTTCATTGCATATATTGATGACTCAATGGAAGTTTTTGCTTACGATTGCATCACAATCGGTTCGTCCGCAAAAGTCGAAACAAAAATGCGCGAAATTTACGAAAATATTTTGCGCAAAAACCCATACAAGGTTGCACTTTCACACAATCATCCATACACCACTTGCGCGCCATCGCGCGAAGATATTTCGTCAACTGTCAAAATAAAAATATTTTTGAAACTCTTGAATGTTGAACTTATGGACCACGTAATCTTTGGAAACGACGGTTATTGTAGCATCGGTACTACTGTAGACGAAATCTACAATATGTGGTCAAAAACCTACAACGAAATTGTGCGCCATTCCAATTTTAAGTTCGACATCCAACGTCATAGGAAAATTGAAGATGTTAAAAATATATAAATATGCTGACTTGAAACCTTTTTCATATTTTTCAATCACGTGCTATATTGCATTTTTGACAAGCATTTCTTGTTTGTTTGTGCCGATGTTTTACAACAAGGCAACCAAAATCACATATTCGATGATTGATATTTTTGCACTGAACCTCACTTCAATCAATGTGTTATGTGGTATTTTGTTGTTTTGTTGTTGCTTAATATTTGTATTCGATTATTTGTTTCAGCCGTCGTGGATTTCGTTTTTCATTGACGTGGCAATCATAATCTTTATGTTTATATTTCCGCTCATTTTAAAGGGCGACCTTGTGACGTCATTACACATCTATTCTTCACAACTGACGACAAACGTAGGCAGTATGCTAATAATGATTAGCGCAATATTATATATCGCAATTGAAATATATAAAATCAGCATTATGGACAAGTTTGTCAATAGATACCTCATCAAAAAACGTGACCGACTTGTTGGAGAACTTAAAAAAACACGCAAGTTCTATCCGCAACACTCGGGCGTTACAGTGTGTAACTTTAAAAAACATTACCACATAAGAAAGCCTCGAATAAAAAGCAACATCAAATACAAAAAGTCGCACATTCTAAAAACACGCGACTACACTCATTATCTAAACCACCTTTACCGCCTCTAATTATGACACATTTAAAATTTAAGTACATTAAGTTAATATACTAAAAAGGACACGCTCGTTTTGTTGCGTGTCCTTTTTGTTTGTTTTTGCGTAAAATTGACAAAATATAGTCTATTAAAACTCAATCTCAAAATTAGAAAGTTTCCTACTTTCTCTTTGTAAACTTTCAAACAAAAGTAACACAATATAGTTAAAATTATTCGTCGGCGTCGTCGCTGTCACTATATGTGTTGTCAAGTAGTGTTGGTTGCTCCACTTCAATGAGTGGTGTGCCGTCCACGACGGCGACGGAATCGAGTTTCTTTTGAATGCGTTTTGACTTTTTCGTTGCGTCCTCAATTGTTGTAGATGCTTCATCGAGTTTCTTTTGCGTTTTTGCAAGCAGTTCGACAAACTTGACAAATTCCGTTTTGAATGTTGATAAAAGCGCCCACACTTCACTAGAACGCTTTTCAATCGCGACACTCTTGAACCCCATTTGCAGTGAGTTTATCAACGCTGAAAGCGTGGTTGGCCCACACACGATTATGCGATAATTGTCTTGCAGATATTCAAGCAAGCCTGCGTTTTTGACAACTTCGGCATATAGTCCTTCAAGCGCCAGATACATAACGGCAAAGTCGGTTGTTTTGGGCGGGTCGATGTACTTTTCGTTGATTTTCTTTGCTTCATCCTTAATGCGCTTTTCAAGCGCTTTTTGTGCCTTTTCGACTTCTTCTTTATTTCCAAGTTCGCTTGCCTCGACAAGTCGTTGATAGTCCTCAAGCGGAAATTTTGCGTCGATAGGCAACCACACGGTTTCATTGTCGTTTTTGCCGGGCATATTGATGACAAAGTCAACCGCTTCCTTGCTATTAGGTTTGATTTGAACTTGACTATCATACTGAATATGGCTGAGCATTTGTTCAAGTATGTTACCAAGTTGAACTTCGCCCCAAACACCACGTATTTTGATGTTGCTCAATGTGTGTTTCAAATCGTCTACACCTGTTGCAAGACTGCGCATTTCTCCTAGCCCTTTATGCACTTTTTCAAGACGCTCGGAAATAATTGCAAAACTATCGTTGAGCCTTTTTTCAAGAGAGTTGTTAAGTTTTTCATCGACTGTTTCGCGCATCTTATCTAGTTTTTCGTTGTTGTCCATATTGATTTTGTAGAGCGTTTCGCGAATAACTTTATCAATATTTGAAAGGCGTGTTTCAGTTTCAGTCAAAAGATTTTTGACGCGAACCTCCACATTCTGCAAGATTTGTGTTTGCTCAGTCTTGAATGCGTGTATGTTTTGATTTGTTTCTTGCTTTGAAGCATAGAGCGCCCTCATAATTTGCTCATTGTTTGTGTCAATGATTTTCTCGAGGTTTTCATTAATCAATTTGATTTTATTAAACTGTTCGTTCAGTTCCTTTTGCACACTGCCACCTTGTCCGCCTTTGCGCAAAACTAATACTACTAGCAGTACCAAACACAATATTGCTATAATCAATATGCCATATTCAATCATTGTTGATGCACATAAATTTGTTATCATTTTTCTTCCCTCACAATAAATTTTTCAAGTTCGTTTAGTAGATACTCTTTTTCATTGCATCTATCTTTTGTCGCCATTATCATTGCACATTCAAGCATTGATGAAATGAGTTTTGATGGCATAAACGGCCACCTATCAATGATGTCAAGGCCATTGATTGCAAGTTCTTCCATACAACGTGGAATATTGTTTGCTTCCATAAGTATATTTGTCATTACAAGGCGCTCAATTTTTGGATTGTAACGATTGGCGTTCAATTCCTCGGCATAGGTCATAATGTTTGGCAAAACATCAAAATAAAATTGCACATAATTTATGTAAAAACTGTCGTCGCGCATCTTATTTAAAGTCAAAAGCCCGTCCAAAACTATCGTCAATTCTTTAACTTTTGTTTTGTGGAACATCAACCCGTCGACGCCCAAAATTTCTTCAAAAAACGCGCCCGAAAGTTCATAATTCAGTTCTTCAAGCATTTTGCAAGTGAAGTACGCAAGTGCTAGCGCAAAATGAGATTCAAAGAACTGATAAGCAATAATCGGTGTTTCATATGCGCCATAAAATTTTTCCATTTCAATTGATGACGCAAGTTTTGGAAAAATGTAATCAATGATATTGAGCGCCATAAGCGAGTCCAACAAATCTAGTGCTGAAAATATATCATTTTCATTACGATTGCCTGTATCTAGGCGCTCATTTCCATAATCAACAACTTTTTTTAATTCAGTTGTTGTTCTTTTCTTTTGATATTCAATTATTGCGCGCATTTCCTGCGCAATGCGTTCGTGTGCAATGTCTTGCAATAGGTATGTGTGCAAATGCGCGTTGTTGAACACATTTTCAGGTATTTTCATTTTTTTTGTATACGCAATGCGCAACAAGCGAATTATGCGCAAGCCGTCACTATCAAACACTTGCTGATTTACAGGTTTCAAAACGCGGTCAAGACAATCTTGCCAGCCGTTGCACGGGTCGATTAGTTTGCAGTTTGTTAAGTCATAATACATTGCATTGACTGTAAAGTCACGGCGTTTGGCATCTACAACGAAATCTGTCACAAAACTTACTTCACTTGGCGTATGCCCCTTTTCATATTTTTCTTCACGCAATGTTGTGTACTCGAATTCTATCTTACTACTTACTTTATAGATTTTGTACGCACCTAATTTTTTGTTTATGACTGTGAATTTAAAATCCGTATCACTGAGCAACTGTTCTAGTTGTTGCGGTGTTGCTGTTCCGCAAACGTCGATATCTGTTGTTTTTATGCCCAAAAAGTAGTCGCGGACATACCCGCCAACAATGTATAACTTATGCTCGGAAGTTCTAAATATATCGTTGAGCGCCCACGCTTCTTGTGGCACTTTGTGCTTTAATTCTTCTACTGTATTTGTCGTTGTTTTCATCCTATTTTCCCTTGCGCATTATTATACCAAATTTTCATTTTTTATACAAGCACTTTGCGGTGGCGGGGAAAGCCCCGCTGCTACAGGTACTTTCCCTACAAGTAAGCAGTTTGTGTGGACGGCATACTTGTGTGCTTTCTATATATGTTTGTTTCGATAAGGATAGTTCCGCTGCTGCAGGTTTGGCGCGGATGTCTTATACACTTTGTACATTAGGAATGTGGGAAGCCACTCACCCTATAGTCATTTCGACCGAAAAAGGCCTGTCAAAGCCTTTGTAGCGGAGAAATCTCCCGGAAGGGGACAGACTTACTTATGGGGTACGCAACTTCAATGACAGCGCCAGCAATGTATAAAATGAACATTGTTAACAAATTTTTGGATGCTAGCACGGTCAATATGGTGTGGTATCCCATAATATAGCGGAAGGCCCTTCCGGGAGATTTCTCCGCTTCGGCGGCGACTGCGTCGCCAACTTCGGTCGAAATGACAATGGGGTTGAGTAACTTACCATTTTTTATAAGGTTTTTCTTTTAATAAAAACAACTTTGCCAAGTCAAGTTTTAGTACTGACTCTATTGTTATTCAGAGCGAAAGTCAAACCCGCGTAGTAGGGTTTCTTAGCGTAGGAATCTCGCGGATTCACACGATACTAGCAATAAAAAAGGTACACAGCAAATTTACTATGTACCAAAATCATATATTGCCACCCAACCAAACCTGCAGCGGCGGGGCTTTCCCCGCAGGTACATAGTAAATTAACTATGTACCAAAATCATATGGTGCCACCCAACCAAACTTGTAGCAGAGGGGCTTTCTCCGCATGTACATAGTAAATTAACTATGTACCAAAACTAAATAGAGTCATGCAACAAAAATTGCAATGGTGGATTTATACCCACAACCACATTATTGCATAGGTCTAATGGTGATATAGCGGTATGGCTCAACGCCAAATGATTCAGCAACCACATCTTTGCGGTCAATCAAAAAGTCGTGAATCAAATGACGCTCAAACGAGTTCATCGGTTGCATACGTATTGTTTTGCCAGAACTAATTGCTTCGTCCGCACACTTGATTGCTTGCGCGCGCAAATCCGCCTCGCGTCTTTTTTCATAGTCGCCAACATTGACAATAATTCGCTTTAAATTGTCCGCTTTGTTGTGTCCACGTTCAATCGTATTCAAGAGCGTTTGTAGCGCAGACACAGCCTCGCTGTTGCCAAAAACTTCGCAACCTTCGCCTTGAATTTCAAAAACAACAACCTTGTTTTGCACACGTTCAGTTGCGTAAACCGTTGGCTTGTACATTTTCAAAATCTTGTTCAAAACACCAAGCGAATACATTGTCCCGCTTTGTGGCGCTATGCTCTCAACTTTGCAAGACTCGTCTTGTTCTTCCTTGCTTTCTTCAATATTTTTGTGTGGTGCCTCCGCATTTGTTGTGGCAAAAAGTTCAGCAAAACTTTCGTTTTTTGTCAAACGAACTTTTGCACTCTTAAACAATCCCCCCTCACTTAAAACCTCAACTTTGACGTCGTCAAGTTCTAGTCCAAGTTCTCGCAACCCTTTGTCAATTGCTTCTTGAACATTCTTTCCAACACTTTCCACGCTTTCCATTTACGCACCTCTTTTATTGTCTAACATAATCGGGTTTTTGAACAATTGTTCTTTGCTTTGTCTTACTGTTTGGCTTAGACAAGTCGTCTTTTTTGTTCCTCAAAATGAGATTAAATATATAGTTTGCAACTGCACTGAACGCTGAAATTGTAACAATGTAAATAGCAAACGCTGCACTGTAACCTAGCGTAATCAAAACCATAACAATTGGCAAAACCCACTTCATAATTTTCATTGCTGGTGCGCCTGCTACTTTATCTTTTGGATTTTCGCGTTCGCCTTTAGCTGACAAAATTCGCCCTTCATCTTTTTGTTCTGGTTCCTTCTTTTTCTTAATACTGCTTTGGCTCAACATCATTGAAAGGAATGTCACACCTGCGGCAAGAATAATCAAAATAAAGTACCCATTTGCTGAACGCACTTTTTCGCGGAGTGGATTCATAATTTTTTCGTATTCTTCTTTTTCCGCTTGATAAATCGCTTTTTGTTCGTCAGTCTTATTCTTTAGTTTTGCTGAATTTGCGTACGACTCAAACGATGCAATAGGACTATTTGTTGTGTCTGGACGCCAAATATTTTCAATCCACAACCAATTTGTTTTGATTTCATTGTACTTGTCAAACACTGCTTGTTCTTGACGTTTTTGAAAATTCTCAGTCGTTTCTCCTGTTTCTTGTACAACACTTCTATATGTGGTACGCAATTCATTATACTGACTTTTGACAACATTACTTGAAATGTTGTTCATTCCTGCAAACAGTGTTATGAACACAAAACACGTCACAATCATATACACTGCCATTATACCGCACGAACCAAAACCGATTCCTTCACGCTTATATAATTCCATTGTTTTTTGGTTCAATGTATTTTTGTCGTTTGCGTACTTTTCCCTAAGTTTTGCTAATTGTGGCGCGATTCTCTCTTGTTGTGCCATTTGTTTAGCAGTTGCCTTTCTTTGAAAATAATCAAGTGGCAACATCAAAACTTTCAATATAACTGCTATCAAAATGATAGTGAAACCATAATCGCCGATTCCACTATAAAACCACCTAATGATATCTTCCCAAACGCCTAGACCTTTAGGTATTTGCAGTTGTGCGGATAGTAAACCAATTAGACTAGCCATTTACAATCTCCTTTTATGTTATCTGGGACAGGGTCTACCCCTCCTAGATGTTTTGGCGTGCATCTTAAAATTCTCTTGAATCCAAGATATGAACCTTTGAACACACCGAACGATTTTATTGCTTTCAATGTATATGTCGAACACGTCGGCAGATATATGCAACCGTGTGGCAATAATGGCGAAATCAATCCCTTGTATATGTAGATTAAACCTAGCGCCAACCACTCTATGGGCTTGAACAAAATTTTCAGTATTTTCATACATTATCCTTGTTATATTTTGGCTGTGAGTTACCATTGGGTTGCAGTTCCGCTGTTTTTCTCAGTAGAGATTCCATTGTGTTATAAATTTCTTCATAACTCATATTTTCTATGCCACTGCGCGCGACAATTATGATGTTCTTTTTGTCGATTTTTAGCTCGTTTTTTGTTATGTCGTGAACACAGGCACGAATGCGACGTTTAACTTTGTTTCGTGTCACAGCATTGCCAATTTTTGAACTTATGCTAATGCCGTATCTCGTGTAAGCCTTGTACGACTTTGTCACAATAAACGTGATACATCTGCCGTTTTGACGCTTGCCGTTGCGGAACATATAGTTAAATTCTTTTATCTTTTTTATTCTATACTTCTTGCGGGGATAACCACCTGTTTGGGGACGGCTGTCACCTTTATTTTTTTCGTCTACCAATTTTGAGCGTTCCTTTTATAAATTTAATAACCCGCATTCTACAAAAAATGCTCACTATATCAAATATAATGAGCAATTGATTATACAGTAAGTTTTGCTCTACCGCGTGCTCTGCGTCTTTTAAGAACGCGTCTTCCCGCTGTTGTCTTCATTCTTTGACGAAAACCGTGAACTTTATTTCTGTGTTTTTTCTTAGGTTGGTAAGTTCTCTTCATAGTGGCATCTCCTTTCAAGATTTCATCTTATTAGATTTAAGTTCTTATATTATATACAAAACAAAAAAATTTGTCAAGCCATTTCTGCATATTGACAAAAAAGTTATGAGGGTATAAAGATAATTTATTTCAATTAATAATACTCATCGTTGGATTTTAGTTTTATCCATTAATTTGGTCACTAAAGTAAAGTTATCCACATACATTTTTGTACGCATACTCCAAATTCTTGCTACTTTCCTACATTTTTAAGACGTTATCTCAATTTTTTGTTCCATTTTTAAGAAAGTTATCCACAATTGTGGATAACTCAAAAGTCTGCTTTTAAAAAATTGTGGTTTAGTACTTAACTATTTTATGTGGATAACTACACATAATTTATCCACTTTATCATAGTTTACAACTAAACAAACTAAAACTTGATTTTAACAAATCGAGTCAACTTTACCTAAGTAATATTGAGTCAAAAAAGCACTTATCCACAAAAGTTCACTAAATGTGGATAAGTGTTTTTGCCATCATAAACAATTTGCAATATATTTTGAGTTGCAAAACACTTTAGTAAAAGCATTACCATTTAAATTTATTTATCTAAAAAGTCGATATTACCCCCAACTTTAACCATCCCGCCAACACAGTATAAAAACCACTAAGCAGCGCAAAACCGTGCCGTCCTCAACAAGAACTAAGGCGTAGGGATAATAACCACAGCAGCGGGCTTTCCCGCCCACTCAAGAACAAAACCAATAAAAAACATAAAACCATGCCACCTACTCAGTAACTTGCTTGCACAAACAATCCCCACAGCAGCGGGCTTTCCCGCCAGCAACAGGGCTATCCCCGCACGAGAGCAAAAAACAGTAGACAGCACAAAACTATGCCGTCGTACCTAGTCACTTACATGTAGGAAAAGTACCTGCAGCGGTGGCCTATGCCACTATGCGAACTGGAAGAATGAGGAAAAGATAATCATCCCCCTCAAAAGGCTTGATTATGCAAGGCGCAATCGGTGTTGTAAAATTGAGCGTAATAAACTCATCATTTACAACCTTCAAGCACTCAATAAAATAACGCGAGTTAAACGCCGTAGTCAAATCAACGCCGTTCAAAGAAATCGTAACATTTTCGTGAATGTTACCAATCTCACTATTTGATGAAATTGCCAAAGTTTTGTCCTTGATTTCAAACTTTGCAATGTTGTTTCTCTCCACGCGTGCAAGCAAACTTGTGCGGTCAAGCGCTTCTTCAAGTTGCTTTTTGTTCACGGTCGTAATTGTAGTAAATTCGCCAGACGTGATGAGGTTATTATAATTAATAAATTCGCCGTCAAGCAAGCGCGATATAATAACAGCGCCCTCTTGCTCAATCATCACATACTGCTTTTGGAAAAACACTTTGATGCTCTCGTCCTTGTCGTCAATAACTTTAGTTATTTCCGCCAAACTCTTTGCTGGAACAACAAATTTTGCCTCACTTGTTGCGTACAAAATCGGCTTTTTTGCTATACTCATACGATATCCATCGAGCGCAACAACGTTGACGCTCTTTTCACCCACCTCAAAGAAACACCCCTTAAAAAGTGGTCTTGCGTCGTCAAGTGAAACAGAAAAAATTGTCTTGTTGATAGCGTCCACAAAATCGTCCTTACTAATCTCAAAATACTGCTCGTTGGAAATCTTTTGTATGTTTGGAAACTCCTCAGCATTCAAACACTGCATATACCCCACACTGTCAGTATATGCAAGCTTCAGCTGATTATTCTCACTTACCTCAAGCGTAATTTGCTCATTAGTAAGTTTTCTCACATACTCACTAAAAAATTTTCCAGGAACAACAACCGTTCCTTCAAGCTTGACATCTGCCTTAATCTTGGTTTCAATCATAAGTTCAAGGTCGGTAGCGCTCAACTTCAAGCAATCGTTTTCAGCGACCAACTTTATCCCCTCCAAAATCGGGTTAGTTGTTCGCGTTGCGGTTGCTTTGATAACTTTCAAAACTGCATCGGCGAGGTCGAGTCCGTCGCAGATGACTTTCATTTGCGTGTTCATACTGTCTCCTAAAGTTACATCATTTTAGCACACTTTAATTTTTCTGTAAAGCATTTTTAACACACTTTTTCATTTTTTTTATTTTTTTCTTTTCCACAAATCCACACTTTTTGTGCACACACTTTGCGTACTACATATATAGTAAGTACTTATATTATTATATAATTACTTAATATTAGTACTTACATTATATTAAGTATTACGCGCTTACTTAATTATAGTACTAATATTAATTGATATATGTACATAATAAATAGAAAGTACTGAACAAAGAAACAACCACTTAACGAAAAACACATTGACTTTCAAACTTTGGCATTTTGCACAAACAATCTTTGGTATTTGCAATCTTGCTCATTTATCCACAAATGTTTCTACATTGTGCACAACTTATGTGCGGAATCCCTATTGACACACGGTCTTGCTTTTTTGCAAAGCGTCTCATTTGTCGTAGTTACCACAACTACAGCCGCGGGCTATCCAGAAAACAGAGGCTTGTAAAGAAAACAACTGCTTGCTTATCGTAAAAATCTTATTCGACGTAATGACTTTGTTTTACTTCGGTCTATTTGCAAATAGTCATTACAGAGTACACGGCTTATTTGCCCACAAAGTCCACTAGAGGTAGTGACTGTACCTGTAGCAGCGGGCTATCCCGCCAGTATCTGCAGCCGCGGGGCTATCCCCGCAGGAGAAGAATTTTTTGATTTTTTAAATATTATCTTGTATTATTATTGTCTGTGCAAATGTGGATATCTTTTTCAAAACCACAATATATGGTGTACCTTTCCTCATTTTTGGCACTAACTATACAATATATTGATTAACTTTTTGTGCATATTTTTGTGCATATCTTCAAATTTTATGCACAATTGTTCAACATTTTGCAAATTTTGCGTGTGGATAACCCGATTTTGAGGCGCGATTTTTCGAAATTAGATTAAGTACTTTACGAAATTTGGCAAAAAAAAGTTTTTTTTGTCGATTTTTGAAAATCTTTGCCAAATCGGTTGACTTATTTTTTAAAATCGCTATAATTTAAAATTTTGCCATTTTTCTCGCGCTCCCTCTTAGAATTTATTTTTATAAATTCTAGTGGCAGAGGCCACTGCTGGCGGGGGGAGCCCCGCTGCTACAGATTTGAGTTCCTACAAGCAATTTACTTGTGCGGACGGCAAACCCACACACTTTCTACTCACTCTTATTCTCGGTGGGTGGCAGAGGCCACTGCTGCAGATTTGAGTTTCTACGCTTTAGTTACTTGCGCGGACGGCATACCGTTACACTGCTTAGTCTTTTTTGTACTCGACGGGGAAAGCACCGTTGCTGTGGGTACTGTCATTAAGTCGAAATTGTTTTTTACAAAATCTTAAGTATGTGCTCTTGCAAAAGTTTATGTTTTACTGGAAAGCCCTCTGCTGCGGTTATTACTATTACAAATGAGACGCTTGGTACAAACTCTATATTCTTATTACTTTCCACATTGTTGGTATTCATACTATTAGTGCTCTAAGTTCTTAGTATTACTTTTATTACTTTATATATGTACTTGCTATATTATAAATACTTAAAATATAATCACCTAATATATTGTAAGTACTTACACATAAGTATATAATATATCATAAGTACTTAAATTATTAATACTTACTATATAATTAGTACTTAAATTATTAGTACTCACTATATAGTCTGTATTTAAATTAAAAAAAAACTTTCTATGTAAAAAGTACAAAATTTAATAAGTACATTATATATATTAAGAGTTTATATTAAAAGTACTATTAAGTTATTAAGTACATATATAATAATTTCTTTCTATATTGTCCGTACTTATTTATTAGTACTTTCTATATTGTCCGTACTTATATATAAATTTTTTTATTTTATTAATTTTATTTATACTAATTATTATTATTACTAAATTAATAATTAGGGTATACATATAAATATTTTCTATATATATAGTACTTATAATCACGTGCACGCTAACTAAATATTAAGTACTAAACATATAATAAATGCTACCCCCAAAAAAAAATAAAATTTGTAGTAGTGGGCTATCGCACCGAGAATAAGAGTGAGTAGAAATTGTGTGGGTTTGCCGTCCGCGCAAGAAACTAAAGCGTAGGAACTCAAATCTGTAGCAGTGGCCTTTGCCACCCGTCGAGAACAAAAGTGGGGGAGAAAGAACATTGGCTCGCCGTCCGCGCAAGTAACTAAAGTGTAGGAACAGTACCTGTAGCAGCGGGGCTATCCCCGCTTGACTTATCAAGGAAAAGGTGGTATACTAAAAGTATGGATAATAAAATTTTGAAAGGTTGGGAAAACGTCCTAACAAGAATGGCAACAGATATATCTGCCGTAAGTTTTGATTTGTGGTTAAAACCGCTTGAAGTCATTGATTTGAAAGATAGCGCCATAATTTTAGCAGCGCCAAGCGTCGTCACAAAAAGCCAAGTACTCAAAAACTTTAAAGACGCGCTTTTGAACGCTATCACCGCCGAATTTGACAACGTCATCGGCTTTGAACTGTTCACGCCAGAAGAAAAAGAAGAATACTTGAAGTATAACAAGCCGTTTGAGGAAGAAATTCAGCAAGCCTCCACACAAAACACACTGGATAATTTCAACCCGAAATACACTTTTGACAACTTTGTCGTCGGGAAAAGCAACCAATTCGTGTACACAGCGTGTAGAGCAGTCGCGGAAAACCCCGCAATGCGATTTAACCCACTGTTCATCTATGGTGGCGTCGGACTCGGTAAAACACACTTGTTGCACGCAATCGGCAATTACATAAAAAACAATCTCAAAGACAAAAAAATTGTGTATGTCACGTGCGAAAATTTTATCAATGACTATGTGTACGCACTCAAGTTTAATTCCTCAAATGACACAATCATCACAAATTTTAGGGAAAAATACCGAAATGTTGATGTCCTAATGGTAGATGACGTCCAGTTCATTTCCGAAAAGCGCGCTTTGCAGGAAGAATTTTTCCACACATTCAATGACCTTTACCAAAAAAATAAACAAATTATCATCAGTTCAGACCGTCCACCGCGTGAAATTTCCGCACTAGAGGACAGACTTAAATCTCGATTCGCTAGCGGTCTAATTCAAGATATACAAAAACCTGACCTTGAAACAAGAATCGCGATTTTGGAAAAGAAAGCCACTATTGAAAATTACAACATTGAAAAAGACGCAATCAAGTTTATTGCTGAACGCGTCGACACAAACATTCGTGAAATGGAAGGATTTCTTTCGAAGGTAATTTTCTTTAGTTCACTATTGGGCAAAACCCTTGCAACCGTCGATGACGCACAAGAAGCACTCAAAAATTACCTTGAAACAAATAAAGAATCTTTAAGCACTGACCGTATCATAAACGTCGTATGTGACTATTTCAATGTCACAAAAGATGACCTCATAGGTAAGAAAAAGACAAAAGAAATTGTTACCGCGCGCCAAATTTGCGTTTACCTCATCACAGAAATGATGGATTTACCGCTCACGACTATTGGCGAAATCTTTGGCGGGCGCGACCATACAACAATCATTCACTCGCGTGACAAGATTGAGGAAATGGTCAAAAACAAGACTAGTGTCAGCGTTGCTGTCAACGACCTCAAAGCAATGCTCGAGTGACAAAAGTCACTGTTGCAGATATTTGCGGATACGATTAATCTACTTTGTTGGACGGCAAACCATTGCACTTTCTATGTTCTTAATCACTCGGTGCGATGGCGCACTGCCACAAGTACTTGCGGGGATAGCCTCGCGACTTCAGGTATGGTTGTGGGCATTTAAGTCATTTTTCGGAGTAGCAATTTTTACACTTTTTATAAACTTGAGTTTTTGGGGCGTGATAAGGCAACACAGAAAAAACACAAAAAATCACTTAAAAACACGAAAAAAACGCAATTTTTCGCGTTTTTTTATTATTTTTTCAATATTTTTATATTTTTTTAATATTTTTGTTGCAAGTAAAATATTTAGTATTTTGCATTATTATTTACCACAAAATAACTTTTTAAATTTAGTTTTCAATATTGACAATTACCATATGTTGGTGTATACTAAATAAAGGTGAAAAAAATGGATGCAGTATTAAAAAAAGAAAAAGAAAGAATCATTCAGCGTGAGATTTTTAAGAAAAAATATAAATTATTTAGTAGTTTAGTTTGCCTTCAAAATCGACGCGTATTTGCAAATTTTAAAAATTCATTTTACGATATTGCTACAAATCAAAACATATACGACTTAAAAAATATGAAGCAATATAAAGATGAATCAGCATATTTAGATTTTATTTCAAGTTGTGAACTAAAATATTTTAATAATGCTCTTGATGAAATTTTGTCATATATTTTCAACTCAACTGATGAAACTTTTTCAGTCGCAAATAAATTACAAGAAATCGGCATTCGTAAAAGGTTTGACTTTTTAGAAGAATTTGGAATATATCCAGAAAATATAGAAATTGGAAATAATATTAACAAAGTTAAAAAATGTTTTGAGCAACAAAGTTTAAAAACTAAAAAATATCATCAATGCAAATTTGTTGAAAAAGATGATGAAATTACTATTAAATAAGCGTTTCAATTATATTTTTTTACCATAAATGAATTTTTATTACAAAAAATTCATTTTTTTATTCAACTAAAAATTAATTAAATTTTACATACACACATTACACATAGTCGGTGGCTGGATTAAATATGCTACTTGTTTTTTTTGGGAAAAAGTGCTATAATATGGTATGGAAAATAATGAAAAAACAATAGTTGCAATAGCAACGCCGATTGGAAGCGCAGGCGTCGGAATTGTCCGCCTGAGTGGTGAGAAAAGTTTAGCAATTGCAAAAAAAATGTTCAACAAAAGTATTGAGCAACCGCGATATATGTACTTAGGTAAAATCAAAACCGACAAACTAGAGGAGCACGGCATTGTTGTGTACTTTAAAGCTCCGCATTCATATACGGGCGAAGACGTTGTCGAATTTCAAGTCCACGGCGGAATAATGATTGTCAACGAAATTGTCAAGCAGTGTTTGCAATTAGGCGCAACAATGGCAGAGCGTGGCGAGTTTACAAAGCGCGCATTTATGAATGGAAAACTATCATTGAATGAAGCGGAAAGTTTGATGGATTACATCAACGCACAATCAAATGCGGAACTAATTGCGAGCAAAAACTTAATAAATGGTGCTTTTTCCGCACAAATTAATGGTTTTATCGATAATTTGAAAGATTGTTTGGCGCAAATCAATGTCACTCTTGATTATCCCGAGCACGATGACGAACTAAAAATTGCCGAAAAAATTAAAGGCCTGCTTGAAAATTTAAATCGCGAAATTGTCAAACTAATTGATTCATATAATTATGGGCGACTCATCAAAAATGGAATTAATGTTTGTTTGGTAGGACAACCCAATGTCGGCAAGTCGTCTATTATGAATGGACTTATGAACTGCGATGTCGCAATTGTCACAGATATTGCAGGTACAACAACCGATGCAATAAAGGACTCCTATATATATAAGGATATGAGATTCAATATTGTTGACACGGCGGGTATACGTGAAAGTGAAAACGCGATTGAGAAAATCGGCATTGAGCGCACGAGACAAAATATAGCAGTTAGCGATTTGGTGCTGGGCGTATTTGATTGCTCTGACTTAACAAATTTTGATGAAATACTAAATGAAACCAAAGACAAAAAACGGTTACTTGTTTTCAATAAGTCTGATTTGATAAATTATCAAAATTTTGAGGAAAACATCAAAAAAACATTAAAAAATGAACATTTTATCGTGATTTCTGCAAAAAATAGCGACGATATTTTGAAACTCAAGGAAAAAATGTTTGAAATCACTGTGTCAAAAGATTTTAATTTAGATGCTAACATTATCTTAAATCAACGTCATTACGAATTGCTAAATTTGGCTCGGCAGGATATTTTGCGCGCACTTGACAATATTGATTTTGTGACACTTGATTGTGTTGCGTGCGATATTATGGATGCTTATTCGGCGCTTTCGGCAATTGTGGGCTATGGCGATATTGAGGATATTATTGACACTATATTCTCAAAATTCTGTCTAGGCAAATAGTGGCGGCATAGGCCGCGGCTGCAGATACTGTTCCTACGCATAAGTTGCTTACGCGGACGACATATATATGTGCTTTCTATATATGTTTGTTCTCGGCGAAATAGCCCGCGGCTGCAGGTACTGTTGAGTACACATATTTCTTTTGTCGACGGCGAATGCTGCATCTTTCTACTACGTGATTACCTCGACGGGGAAAGCCCCGCTGCTACAGGTACTATCCCTATTTTTAATTGAGTTATAACCTTATTATTATGGTAAGATACTAACGTTCTTGTCATTTCGACCAACGTGGAGAAATCTCCCGGAAGGGCACCCCGATACATTTTGGGTGAGTATGAGTATTGACAGCGGCAGCCAATAAATGATAATGTCCCTTAGTTTTAACATCCAACAAAATGTTGGAACAAAATTGCCTACATATATAATGTATAGGGAAAATACAAAAAAGACACAAAAATTTGCGTTTTTAACACAAAAAACACACAAAAACAAGTAGTTTACACTGCTTGTTTAAAAAATTGGAGGAATAAATGGATAATAATATAGATTATGAAAACTATGATGCAATAGTTATTGGTGCGGGTCACGCGGGTAGTGAAGCGGGTTTGGCGCTAGCGCGACTTGGTCACAAAACTTTGGTTTTGACCATTAATCTTGAGGCGGTTGGGTTTCTGGCGTGCAACCCGTCGATAGGTGGTTCGGCAAAAGGGCATCTTGTTTGTGAAATGGATGCGCTCGGCGGGCAAATGGGTCGCACTGCTGATGAAACGCTTTTACAAATCAAGATGTTAAATTTTGGTAAAGGTCCTGCTGTGCATAGTTTGCGCGCACAAGTTGACAAGGTTGAATATCATAAAGTCACAAAGTCAGTTATGGAAAATCAAGAAAACCTTTTCTTGAAACAAGGCGAAGTCAAAGAAATTTTGGTCGAAAACGGAAAAGTTTGTGGCGTAATTACTGCTACAAACGAAAAATTTGGATGCAAAACTATTGTTGTTTGCACGGGCGTTTATTTGAAATCTAAAATAATTATTGGCGAATACATTGAAAACATTGGACCGAGTGGATTCAAGCAAGCAAGTTTTTTGTCAGACTCTTTGACAAAACTTGGATTTGAACTTCGTAGTTTCAAAACAGGAACGCCACCACGTTTGGATGCGCGAACAATTGATTTTGAAAAACTCGAAATTCAAGTTGGCGACGACAATATACAAAATTTTTCAATTTTGACAGAATACAAAAAACCTAATGTATCGCCCTGCTATCTTGTTTATACAAATGAAAATTCTCACAATATCATAAAGGCAAACATTCATCGCGCCCCATTATATAATGGTTCAATTCACGGCGTTGGTGCGCGCTATTGTCCTTCAATCGAGGATAAAGTTATGCGATTTGCGGACAAAGAAAGACATCAACTTTTCTTGGAACCTGAAAGCGCATCTACAAATGAATGGTATTTGCAGGGATTTGGTACTTCATTGCCTGTAGATGTTCAAAGAAAAACTGTGCAATCTATGGCGGGACTTGAAAAAACTTTCATTATGCGCGACGGCTATGCGATTGAGTATGACTGCATTGATAGTACAAAACTATTGCCAACACTTGAAAGTAAAGATATTGACGGACTATTTTTTGCGGGGCAAATCAACGGAACATCGGGTTATGAAGAGGCAGGCGCGCAAGGTTTGGTTGCTGGAATCAATGCTAGTCTCAAGATGCGTAATGAAGAACCTTTAGTACTCAAGCGCTCAGAAAGTTATATTGGCGTTTTGATTGATGACCTTGTAACTAAAGGCACAAACGAACCATATCGAATGATGACTTCTCGTGCGGAATTTAGATTGCAATTAAGACAAGATAATTGCGATTTACGATTGACTGAATATGGACGCAGAGTTGGACTTGTTAGCGAAAAACAATACGAAATCTACAAAAATAAGTTAAAAAACATAGAAAAAGCGCGAAAAATCACGAAAAACATATTAAAACCTGATGAAAACATAAATAAATACCTTGCTAGTGTTGATGAGGCGCCATTGCACACGGGTGCATCAATAGAAAGTTTACTTAGACGTGCGCGCGTCGATATTCACTCTTTCAATGACTGGTTTCATATTTTTGATGAATTTAATAATTCGGTCTTAGATGAAATAAATACTGAAATAAAATACGAAGGCTATTTGAAAAGACAACAAATTCAAATTGAACAACAAAATCGTGCTGAAAATCAAAAACTTGACCCTAACTTAGATTATATGAATATTGACGGACTTAGAATCGAAGCAAGGCAAAAATTAAACAAGATTAAACCACTTACGCTTGGTCAAGCAAGCCGTATATCTGGTGTAAATCCTGCAGATATATCGGTTTTACTTATATATTTAAAGAAAAATAACAGTAATTAATTATTGGACGGCATTTGCCGTTTTTTTTTGTTAAATGTGTTTTTATTTGATTGTTTTATGTTTGAACTACTATATTATAATGCTGAATACAACAATTCAAATATTGGTTAAAAAAAATACATTAAACGACATAAATTTACATCTTTTTTCTGCTTTGTACCCTCAAAAAGTGGGGGTAAATTTTAAAATTTTACAATATAGACGAGTATTTGCTCAAGAAATATAAAAAATGCGAAAATACCCCCACTTTTTGAGGGTTTTATAATTGTTTAATAGTGTAACACATTATTTTAGTTAAGTACTTAACTAAAATAATGTAATTTTTTTAAAATAAAAATAAAATATCAATATTGATTTTTTATAAAAGCGCATTTGTTGTGGCTTTGAGAATTTTATGTATAAATACACATAAAAAAAATTGAAAAAGAATAAAACTTTTTTCAAGAAAGAAGTGATTTTTTTTAAAAAAGGTGTTATAATATAAAAAATAAATATAAGGAGATGTATATGGGAAAAATTATATCATTTGTGAACCAAAAAGGTGGCGTTGGAAAGACTACAACTTGTGTTAATTTGTCTGCTTTCATCGCTGCTTCTGGGAAAAAGACTTTGCTAGTTGATATGGACCCGCAAGGGAACGCATCAAGTGGTCTAGGTGTTGAAAAAGGCACAAACTTGAAGACGATTTATAGCGTTTTAGATGGTGAATGTCCAATCAAAGAAGCGATTTCAAAAACAATGGTCAAAAATCTTTCAATTTTGCCTGCAACGGTTGATTTGGCTGGTGCTGAAATTGAATTGGTAGCCGTAAATAATCGCGAAAAGGTCTTAAAAGAAAGTTTGGCGGAAGTTAAAGATGAATTTGATTTCATTATGATTGATTGCCCCCCTTCGCTAGGATTGTTGACAATTAATGCACTTTCAGCTTCTGACACGGTTCTAATTCCTATTCAATGCGAATTTTACGCACTTGAAGGTTTAAGTCAATTGATGAACACAGTCAAACTTGTCAAAAAACATCTAAATCCAGACCTTGAGATTGAGGGAGTTGTTATGACAATGAAAGATAACCGCTCCAACCTCGTACAACAAGTTTCAGAACAAATAAGACAATATTTTGGAAAGAAAGTATTTGATACTACTATTCCACGCAACATAAGACTTGCTGAAGCGCCTAGTCATGGTGTGCCAGTATACTTGTATGATAGCAAATGTTCTGGCGCGCTTGCGTATCGCGCTATGGCTGAGGAATTTCTCAAAAAAAATAAAAGGAGAGCGTAATGATTAAAAAAGGGTTAGGAAAAGGGCTTGATGCATTGTTCTCGGTTTATGAAGAGGACGACAACAAGCAAGAAGAGCAAATTAAAAAATATGAGACAAAAAACAACATAAAACAGGTTGAAACAGGAGTTTCAGAAATCGAACTCAGCAAAATACAACCGAATCCAAATCAACCGCGCAAAAATTTTGACCAAACCGCACTTGAAGAACTGCGCGATTCAATCAAAATGCACGGGGTAATTCAGCCTATTGTGCTTGCCAAGCATATTGATGGCGGTTATATCATAATCGCGGGGGAGCGTCGTTTTAGAGCAAGCCAAATGGCTGGGTTAAAAACAATTCCTGCAATTATTAAAGACTACACTGAAAGACAAATCAAAGAAATTGCATTAATTGAAAACCTTCAAAGAGAAGATTTGAACCCAATTGAAACGGCGCGCGCACTCAAAGATGTTATGCTTGAGTATAATATGACTCAAGACGAAGTTGCAGATAGAATAGGTAAAAGCCGTTCCGCAATTGCAAACACACTTCGTCTACTTTCATTAACAAACGAAGTTATGAAACTCGTTGAAAATGGCAAACTTTCTGCTGGACACGCGCGCACATTGGTGGCAATTAGTGACCCGACCGCACAATATGCACTTGCATTGCGCGCTAGTGAGGACAAAATGTCTGTTCGTGACCTTGAAAAAGCCGTAAAGGATATCTTGAATCCACCAGTAAAGAAGCGCAAACTAGAACGTGAACAATCTTTGGAACTTAAAGAAATGGTCAGCGATATGCAAAAAGTATTCTCAACAAAAGTTTCAGTGCTTGGCAGTGATCATAAAGGACGTATTTACATTGACTATTTTACCAAAGACGACCTAAATAGGATATGCGATTTGGTTGAATATTTAAAAAATAGAATGAATTAATATACATTATACATAAAAAACGCTATAAGCAAGGTGCTTAGAGTGTTTTTTTATCAATGTTTCACGTGAAACATTGATAAACATATACAATAAAAAATGTTTCACGTGAAACATTTTAATAATTGATTGACACACATTGTTTCACGTGAAACAATACGCTCTAGTTTGTTTAGTAATTTTTTATATTAATAATGTCTTTGAAATGCTTTTTAAATCTAAATATAGTCATTTTAAAAATGTTTCACGTGAAACAAAATATATATTTATTTCATATCAATGTTTAAACATTGATACTGACAAGATAGCATTGTATGTAGTTATAAATAGGATAATAGTTAAGTAATTTATATTATAATAAGCAAACAAATTTGCGTTATATTGTAGATTATTCAAACACTTATATAATTATGTAAATAAAAGAAGTTTAGATGCACAAATAATTATTTATGTAATGCCTTAAAATATAGTAAATTATATAAATATAGTAAATTATATAAATATAGTAAATTATTTTAATATAGTTAATCTTTTAAATGTATGGCGATCATTAATGTTGTATTGTGTGAATATATGGCGTTACTTGTTCCCCTGCCCTACTTTTACTATTTGTAAGACGTGATTACAATACAAAAATAGTATTAATTCCAACAAGCGTGCTTTGTATGTTGTCAATTGTATGTATAGCGTCATACAATTATTTGCTATTCATCTTGAAATAAGTTATAAAATATTATGTTATTTAATCAATAATAACAAATATATAATGCAGTATTGGCAATAATACTGAACTACATAATGTATATGGTACAATAAACGATATTGTACTGATTTGTATATTTCACGATTAAATGATTATTGCATTACTCACAAAACGCGTCATATCTATAAATAATAATATAACTGCGCAAATCATAGCATATTCACAAAATATAGCATAACCACAAAATATAATATACTCACAAAACATACTTAATTCTCAAAAGGTATTACTTTTGCTCAAATTTTATACTTTGATAATGCTTTTATAAAGTATTTTGCGATATCGATATAACTTGCGTTGTGTAATTGAGTTATATATCAATTTTTGATTAGATAAAACATAATTATTTGGTTAGACTTAAACAAGTAATATTTGATGTAGTATTATGGGAATTAATAAACTAATGTTTTCTTGGTTATGTGCAGTAATATGCTTATTATACTATTATAATGCTTTATTCACATATTTTATAAAAAATGTGGATAAGTTAGAATGATTAATCAGTGCGTTTTAACGCATTTTTTTGTAAATAAACAAGTGAAACATCGTTTTTAAAATAAAAAATCGCTCAAAATTCATTTTATGTAAAATTTATATTAAAGTGTTATACTTTTGATGTTTTATCTTATTTATGTGTGTATATGCAAACTATTTTATAATTTTTGTAGCATAAAATGTGCTGAAATTCGCAAAAAACGATTGATTTTTATAATATTTGCACATTTTTACAAACAAAAATACCGCACCTATGTATGCTTTGCGCTTTTTGGTATTTTCTAATCAAAATTAAGAAAATGTGCATATTTTGTGGATTATTCAATTTTATTAAATTTTATAAACTAGCGCTTTATCAACTTTTGTGTATAAAATGTGGAAAAAATAGTTAAGTATTAAACTATAAAAATAGTTAAGTATTTAATTAAAAATTATATTAAATAAAGCAATTTATTTGCACATTGTAGCGTATTTTTGTTTTTAAAGCAAGCAATTAAGCGCGTTTTTAACAATTAATATTTGAAATACCAACGTATATACCTTTGTTTCATTAAATTTACAAGCAACTTTTACAAGCAAGATATTTAAACAATATATTTATTTAAGCCTAACATTATTAATTAAGATTTAACTTGCGTTTTATCGCAAAATTGCATAATTATCTAATTTGGAAGCAAAATTAATATATTTTCTATTTATTAACATTTGTAAATGTTGTGTTGAAAATTTTTAAGCGAGGCTTTTATGTTTGATTAGATTGCGATATACTCAATCACTTGACAAAAATGCTAAAATAGATTATAATATATCAACAATTGCAAGTTTTACTTGCACGGGTGCCAACGGCACTTTTTGTTTTCCTTGGAGGTTATTATGGAAAGTTATTTGACTAGAGAAGGTTTTGAGGCGTTGCAAAATAGACTCAACCACTTGAAAACAGATAAGAGAAATGAGGTTGCTAAAAAATTGCAAGCAGCGCGTGAAATGGGTGATTTGAGCGAAAACGCCGAATATGATTCAGCGAAAGATGAACAAACTGTTATTGAAACAGAAATTGCCGAAATTGAGCATAAGTTGCGTACGTCAAAAATTATTGAAGAAAATGAAATTGATACTTCTAAAGTGTCGATTGGTTGTTTGGTAAAAATTTTGGATATGGAGTTCAATGAAGAACTAGAATACAAGATTGTTGGTTCTTCTGAAAGCGACCCTAAAAATCGACTCATCAGCAATGAGTCACCCGTCGGTTCTGCATTGCTGGGCAAAAGTGAGGGAGATGTTGTCGACGTACGCACACCGTCTGGTATGCTGAAATTCAAGATTATTTCAATCACAAGATAATTTTATTCTATTAACGGGCTTGCTGAAAACTTAGTGTTTTGGCGGGCTTTTTTGTTTATTATTCAAAATTGCTTTTATACTTTAAATGATAATAATTTTTAATACTAAACACTATAAAAATGCAAATAAACTATAAAAAAATGCAAATACGTAATAATAAATGCAACAATATTATAAAAAAGCGCGAATACTGCAAAAATATGCGATATACCTACAAAAAATAGCAACTATGTGGCGTTTTATTAAATTTATTGCGTTTTTTTATTGCAAACAATGTTTTTTGTATAAACAATGTTTTTTGTTTGGGTAAAGGATTGCGAATATTTTGCTTATATTGCAAAAATCAACAACTAAACCGTCAAAAATTGTAGCATAACTGCATTTTTAGACGGTTATGATGCGATTGTTAACAAAAATACTATTTTTGTTAAAAATTATAGCAATTTTACTAGATACTGAATAAATTATAATTGCCAAAATACAAAAAACGATAGTTATACTGTTATAATACGCAATATAACTATCATTTTTTGCGATATAACTGCAAAAAATATAAATATTTTATATATTTTGATTGTTTTTTTGAAAACAATGCTATTGAAACAATAAGGTTGTTGATTTGCATAAAAAAATGCTTACGCTCGCATAAATGCTTGCGTTTGCATTTTTTTATTATTATTCTTTAGTTTTTTCTTTTGGATTTTCCCAAAGAAGGATTTGTCCAATTCCTTCACGTGCATCGGAATAAACGATTTTGATGTTTGAGTCATTATCCTTTTGTATTTCCGAGAGTGTAAAATCGCGAGGTGTGCCACCTTTCAAAATCGCAATTTCACTTTCTGTGAGGGTTTCATTTTCTTCTATAATCTCGTTTGGTGTGTATTTTTTATAAAGTTTTTCATTTTTTAACAAATGGCTAAGATCGTTGTAACCAAGCCCTATTGTTATGCGATTGACATTTTTTGTGCCCATACCTTTGATTATGCCTTTTGTGATATTTTCCAAAAGTTTTTTGAATTCCATTTCAAGGTCATCCATTTTGCTCAATAGGGTTGTTGGTATTTCGATGTTGTCAATTGTGACTTGTTTGTTTTCAGGATTATACCAAATCCAACCTTGTCCCATAAATTTGCCGTTTGCATCTCTAAATTCAAGAAATCCTGAATTTGGTTTTATCATTCCGTACTTCAAGCACGACTCGCCGTTGTTGTCGATTACTTGGCAGCAGTTGGAGAGTTCGCCCAAAATGGACGCGGTCGGCGCGCGCTTGTCAAGATAATGATAACTGATTTTCGCGTTTGCAATTTCTTCAGGCGTGCAAACGGCGTCCATTGGCGCGATGTCAAGCGTCAAGTGCGCAATTTCGCCGCGCGCTTGCCTGACGCGTGCGCTAGCGTAGTTTTTCATTCCTAGCATATACCACTTTAATAGCGTTTCAAACTCCACTTGCGTGTACTGTGCATTTTGTGCAATCGTGTTCGCAAATTCTTTGATAAGTTCATTTCGTGTTGAGCGGTGCTCATCATCTTGCGCCGTCAAATACTTTGAAATGTCAAAATCTGAAACATTAGCAAAATAAAATTCGACGTCGTGCATTTGAATGTAGTTAGCGTTTGTGTGCCTGCGCATATCAGCGGAAACAACCTTTTTGTCAAATTTTTCTAACAATTTATCAAACTTGTTGTGGAAATCGCCCATCGCGTTTTTGACGCTGCCCAAATCGTCGGCGCGCACAAAATCGAGGAACGCAGGCTGATAATTTTCGGTATTTTGATATTTTTTGCCGATATTTTGCTTGCATTCGGCTGATTTTGCATACTGCTCAATGCAATTGATGAACAAAATGGCATAATCTTTGTTATAAGGGTGGTTGTATGTGTCAAAATCCGAAAAAACGCGCTCAATTGTTTCTTTGTTGAATTTTTGCAAAATGTTTTCATTGAGCCATTTGCAAATGGTTGGCAATGGAAGATAGCGCTTGTCGTCGTCGACAAACATACCCAAACTTTCAGCGACTTTGAAAACTGCAATTTTGCAATTTGTAGACATATCGGAAATCGGTTTTTCTTGCCCCAAAATCTTGCATTTTGTCATAACATCTTGCCACGAATTTAGCACGTCGCTACCTGCGTTTTTGCTGCCGCGACTTGCTGCGGACGCGTTTTTAAAGTACCCAGTAATTTCTTCTTTTGGTAGATTTTCGATGACAAATCTTGCGGGCAAAAACTTCGCAATGTTTTCCGCTTTTGCCTTGTTGAAAGGCACAAGTTTGAATAGTTCATTCTCATCAATGTTAGTATAAAAGTTCATTTTTGTCGCATTTTCAAGCGCGTCCTCAAAGTCGATTATGTTTAAATACCCCGTTTGTGGACAACTCGTGTCGACGCGCGCAATTGCAAATTTCCCGCTGTCTTTTTTAAATAGAATCATATCCTTGTCAAGGCAATTATAAATGTTCTTTGGCAATTTGACTTCGACATTTTTGCCGTCAATTTGTGTGAGCGCAAAAAGTTCGGCATTTGAGCGCAAAATATTTTGAGTAAAAAATGGTGGAACTAATGGCGCAGTGTATTGCTTTAGATTTTCAAGTTCGTTTTGACCTAATGACATATTCTTTTTTCTATGCGTCATAGCGTTTGCTGGAATGACGATTTTTTCGATATTGCAGCAGTTTGAAATGGACATTGAATCAATAATTTTCAAGTTCTCAGGGAAAATGATTTCTTTTAAATTTGGTAAATCTTTTAGTGCCCAAAACCCAAAATCTTCCACCGAATTAGGAATGTACACGGTATTTGGCTGCGGTGTTTCGTCGTATCCAACAGGCACAATACGCTCTATCTCCTCATTGCCTGCGGCAAAGCAGTTTATGATAGCTTTTGTGCCGTCTTTGACAGTTGAATGCTGGGTGGCGAAAGCGAGCGCTTTAAACTCGCCCTTTGAATCAGCAGCATAAACGCAACCATCAATAGACTTAAAATATTTGTTTTCTGGGTCAATTATGATTTCAGTCAAGTTTGGACAATTTTTAAAGGAATTGCCCAAAAAATTAGCGCCTAAATTGCTGCCGATGTACACTCTTTTGAGGTTTGGGCAGTTGGCCATAAAACCGTTGCTTAGATATGATATATTGTTTGGCAAGTGGTATTCTACTTCATTTGTAGTAAAATTGATGTCAAAAGCAAGTTGTTTTACATCGTCAGGAAATGCGTTTTCATTGCAAAAAATCAATTGAGAATTTGATTTTTTTATCACCGCGCCGTCGGGGCTAAGGTAATAGTTTTTGCAGTTTTCTGGAACCTTGATTTTTTTGATGTTGCTTTCAGACAATGAGTTTGACGACAATGTTGAGTTTTCGCCCAAAGTCAATTCTTCAATATCCGAATTTGGAAAACATTTACTATCAATGAAATCAACTGAATCGGGAATAACTAACGATTTTATGCCTTTGGTGTTGCTAAAAGCGCCGTACTCAATTTCTTTTAAGCCACCGTTGAGCGTGAGGGTTGGAACGAAAAATTCTTTAAAAGCAAGAGCGTTTTCCCCGATAACAGTTGTTTCAGGCGGAATTGCGGACGCCGCGTCACTTGCGGCCGCGACCAAAGCAATGTCACCATTCTCTTTCTTTTGCAAAAGGTAGCCGTTGCGAATATAAACAGTGTTGTCCTTTGAATTATTGTCCATATCGAATTTGACTTTCGGGCATTTTGATACAATCATCTCTTCTACCTTTTTTAAATTGCTCGATAGAGTCAAATCTTCAAGATTGTCGCAGTGGATGAACGCAGCGTGCTTTATTTCTGTGCAACTTTCAGGCACTGTGAAGCGCTGCAAACTGACGCAGTTTGAAAACGCGCTACTACCGATTGAGGTGACGCCGTCAAGGTTTTTGACACTCTCAAGCGAATCGCACCACGCAAAAGCATAGTCGCCAATAATTTTTGGTTCATTTTTGCTTGAAAACGCAAAAGTTTTCAGTTTTTTGCACTCGTAAAATGCGCCTAAATCAACTTTTGTGATTGAATCGCAAAACTCAAATTCCTCAAGGTTTTCGCAACCATAGAAAGCGTCATAGCCAATTTCTTTGAGTTGTGGCTGATTGCCGTCCTTTGCAAAGGATACCTTTTTTAGTGATTTTGTATGCTGAAACGCCTGCGCGGATATTCTTTCCAAACTTGTTGGCAAAATAATTTCTTCCACATCCTCAAAATGAAAGTATTTCATTATGCCGATAGTGTATAGGCTTGAGACACCATCCTTTATGCGCAAAACCTTTGTCTCATCATTATATTCAAAACAATCCGAAAATTTGTTTCGCAATTTTTGCAATTTATCATTCTTGTTGTCGCTCATATTGACCTCATTGTTTTCATATTAGTGTACCATATTTGTAGCGAGTTTGTCAATATTGTTGCTGAAGTTAGACGTGAAAGCGCACGGTTGTTGGGCAGACTTTCGTATGCGTCGGTTGTTTGAGTGGGTGCCTAGTTATGTGGGCACACAATTGTGATGGCAACAAAACTTGTAATCAAGGCGATGCGGTTTATTGTGAGCATTAAAATGTGTTGACAATGCTAGCAAAATAAAAAATATTTGTTCATATGCAGGCAAGGTCAACAAATTTGCACGCAAACAATGATTAAATAGGCGGGCAAAATGCTTTGATTTTTTGTTTATTTTTGGTATACTAAATTTGATTTATCATTTTGCGCGGAATGTGTGTCGAATATAAATATTTTTGCAAGGTCTTGCAAATAATATTTTGATGTTATTTGGCGCGAAAACTAAGGCACAATTTGTGTGTACGGGCATTTGCTTTGCAACGCATTTCAAAGTGGCGGGGCGAATACGCGGGCGCGCACGCGTGGCTTTTGCAAATAATACAAAGGATGGGCAAAAAATGGAAGGACAAAGGCTTAAAATAAGTACGATTGCGAAATTGTTGATTATTTTAATGGTGGGCTTGTTTTCCGCTTTGACGCTATATGCGTGCGGTGGTGACAAGGGGAAGAAAATCAACAAAATCATCATCACGCAACCAAAGATACAATTGGTTGTTGGCACAAGCGAACAATTGACGCTGACGCTATCGCCGTCGAATGCCAGCAATGCGGATTTGGTGTTTGCGAGCGCGGACACGGGCGTTGCGACTGTCAACAAAGACGGCATTATAACAGGTGTTGCGAGTGGTGAAACAATGGTTTCGGTCACGGCAACGTTAGGTGGTGCGAGCGCGGTTGTCAGCGTTGTAGTTTTCAATGAACCTAAAAAACTTGATACGGTCACGAATCTAAAGTTTGATGGGGAAAAAGTCGTCTGGGATAGGGTCGACAATAACTATGGCTACGCAATCACGCTGAATGGTGCGCCGTATTCAAAGACGATTGTCAGTGAGTTTTTCACCGATTTTGAAGTCGGCGTTGAAAATGTAATTTCGGTGCGCGCGCTTGGAAACTCCAAGGCGTATCTTGACGCGGAGGACTCTGAGCAATTTATTTTCACGCAACTTGCTTCGCCTAGCATTTCAATTGAGCAAGGCATAATTTCGATTACGCCAAACTCAAACGCGAGCGTGTTTGAAATTCTTATGAACGGGCAGACGCACAAAAATCGTTTTACATCCCTGAACTATATTATTGAGAACGACCTTGACGCGGGCTTTTATGCTTTCAAAGTGCGCGCGCTTGGCAATACATACAACAACACTTACAATTCAAATTTTTCAAACACAATAACTGTGACAAAACTCGCTTCGCCGATTGAGTCGCAGGTAGAGGACAAAATTTTGACTTTCAAGAGTGTTGTTGGCGCGCAAAGTTACAACATAAAGATAATCAACAACGACACCGGCGAGATTTCGATTCAGCCGATTACAGCAACTTCGACGTATGTCAAGTACGACCTTGGCGAAGGCTATCAAGCGGGCGCTTACAATGTGTACGTTATGGCGGTTGGCGACCAGCGCACAACGCTAGATTCGGCTTACTCAAGCGAGTTTGCGGTTGACAAGTTGTCAAAGCCACAAAATGTCGAAATCAATAATGGCATCATCACTTGGGGCAAAGTTGCAAATGCAACAGGTTATGCACTCAAGATAGAATATAATGGACACATCACGACTGAGGAAGATTTGACCGATGAACGCTTTGACTTTGCGTCAAAATATACCGACGCGGGCGTTTATAGTCTTTCAGTCACTGCAACGGGGGGCAGTATTGACGAACAAACAAGGTTTGTCAACAGTGATTCTTCCGAAATTTTGAGCGTGACAAAACTTGCGTCACCGCAAAGTCTTGCAGTTCGTGGCGACAACGTCACGTGGGGGGCAGTCGACCTCTCATATGGCTATATTGTCCGCTTAGATGACACACTTACGTTGCCTATTCAAGCGCAAAATTATATTGATTTCTTCGACACTGCGACGCAAACTTTTGTTGCAAAAAAATATACTATTAGCACAAAGGCAGTCGGGAATAATAAGGAAATAATTGACTCGGAATACAGTCAATCATTTGAATTTAGGAAACTCAAAACAATTGACGAAAGCAAGGTTACGCTGAACGGCGGAACTGTCACGTGGCAAGGGCTTGGCGACGCGATTTTGTATGATGTGTTTGTCAATGACGCAAGCGAACCGATACGCGTGAGCGGGAATTATATGGATTTTTCCTCAACCGAATATGAAAGCGGTAATTACAGCATCAAGATTCGCGCAATCAGCACGGACAACTTGTCGGTTAGTGGCGAAAAATCTACTGCGATAGCATTTGAAAAATTGTCTTGCCCGACAAATTTTGAGGTACAGGACGGCATTTTGTACTACTCAATGGCAAGCGGAGCAAGTTATCTCGGGTACAACTTGCGTGTTGGTAGCACTGAATATACTTCAATCAATGACGAGTTCTTGAACTTTGACAAGTATTTGGCAGACGACGAGGAAAAATTGGTCAGTTTGCAAGCAATTGGCAACGGACAAAATACGATTAGTTCCAACTTTAGTGAACCGATAAAACTACACAAGATTTCTAGCAATGTTGGACTCAAAGTCGAAAACGGCAGTTTGAGTTGGGATGCGCAGAGCGGTGCAACGGGTTATGAAATTGAAGTTGAATACAGTGCAAACGAAACGACTACTAAGCAAACAATGTTTATTGATGGAGCAAATGTAACATTTATAAACCTTATGAGTTCAACAATGTTTTCACACGTTGGGGACTATGTCATTTCAGTGCGCGCAGTTGGTATGACAAGTAAAATCACAAACACTGCATATACTTACGACATTACGAGCAAAGCAAGTTTTCCAGTTTCTGCGAAAAAACTTGCGTCAATTGAGAGTTTGAAAGTCGAAAGCGGACTTATCACGTGGGAGCCTGTCGACGGCGTCACATATTACGAAGTTATTTTGGACGGCAACTCTCTTGGCAGTGCGTGCGGTGTTGCGTCTACGTACGCTGTTGCTGGCAGTGCAGGAATGCACACTGTCAGCGTTATCGCGCGCGGGAATCAAGCAAACGTGCTTGACTCAACAATTGTTGAAAATCAAATTGAGGTCAAAAAACTTTCCAACGTATTTGCGCTACATATAAAGGACGCGCAAGTTATGTGGGACGGCATTGTTGGCGCAAATAGTTATGATGTTGAAGTTGTTGACGAAAACAATATTGTTGTCAAGAGCGCGCAGTCGATTTCTTCGACGAGTTATACATTCTATGGGCTTGAGGGGGGGATGTCATATTATGTTCGCGTCAAGGCAAACGGCAACAATAGTGACACCGTCAGTGGCGACTTTGGCGCAATGCTTGGCGCAAAAACTTTTGAAGTGAGAGTTCTCGCAGAGCCCCGCAATATTAGAATTGAAAACAACATTTTGTATTTTGACTATGTTGCAAACGCAAGCAAGTATGAAATTGTGTTCTCTCAACCGCAAGCGCAAGATACGCTTGACATTGCGCCTGTTGAAAATGAAACACGTGGCACATTTGATATGGCGGAATATTTGAGAGGCAAGAGTGCTGGCAACTATGCAATATTTATGCGTGCTGTTGATAATTCAGCGCAACAAGAATACTTGAGTAGTTCCTATTCAAAAGCAATCAATATTGAAAAATTGGGAATACCTGTTTTGTCAGTTGTCAATGGTATGCTTAATTATACAAAGGTATATTCAGCAGTTGAATACGAGATTGGCATCAAAAAGCCGTCTGAAACTCAACCAACGATTTATAAGAACCGCAAAGATGTGACAACGTTTGCCTTTGGCACGCAATTTACGGCGGGCGAATATTATGTTGCAATCAAAGCAATGGGTGATGGTTCGTCGACATTCTCGAGCGAAACGAGTGAAGATTTTACAATTGAGAAATTGCGCACGCCTGTTGCGTCGACGGCTGAAAACGCTGACCTTGAGGTCAAAAACGGACAGCTTTATTGGAAAGCAGTTGAAAATGCGACGCTCTACAGCATTTCAGTTTCCCGTTATGATGCGCTTGCGCAAAAATATATTCTCTCATATAATACACAATTACAGCCAAAAACTGAAAACTGGTATTTGCCTACAGGCGAAAGAGGAACATATCAAATTTCAATCAGCGTCAAAGGCGACGACACAAAATATGTTGATTCAGATGTATACGTCTATAACAAGGCGCTCAAAAAACTGAACGCGCCAAACGATTTGGGCGTTTTGGAGGGCAAAGTTGCGTGGACGAACAACTCGGAGGCGGTCAATGGCTATGAACTCATCGTCAATGACTCGTATATTCCAGTAGGTGGCACAAACACCTTTGAACTCAATGAAGAATTTAGCGCAATCAATTATACTATTCGTGTGCGTTCTGTCGGCAACAACGATGCCACACTGACAAGTGACGCTTCCGACCCGATTTCAGCAAGCAAACTTGAAAAAGTCGTCTTGAACGTTGACGACGGCGTGCTAAATTGGGAAAATATGGGTGCGCGTGCATATAATGTCATCATAGTCACAGACGGGGGCGATATGGTCGCAAACTTTGAAACGACAGAGTTCAAGTACACTTTTGAAGGCATTGCTTCGGGATACTACTTTGTCAAGGTTAGACAACTTGGTTCCCTTCAAGCGGGCGGTTCGAATGGAATGTTGAACTCAGATGTTTCAGACGAATACGCCGTCTACAAAATGGAAACGCCAGAAAGTTTGTATATCAATTCCGACTTTACGATGACGAATCCTACCCCTGAGCAGTTGGCGCGCGCGGGCTACCTTGAGTGGAACGCGGTTGACAACGCTTCAAAATATTTGCTTACATATACTTACCAAACAGTGACTTTTGACCCTATAAATGTTGTTGACAACTACTATAGGTTTGACGATGATATGTTGTTTGTCGGCGAATACACATTTGCAGTGCGCGCAACTGGCGATACAGTCGTCAAAGGCACAAAAAGTTTCGTCTGCGTCAATTCTGACCCTAAGGAAACTCTCGCTGCCAAGTTGGGAGCGCCAACAGATTTGAGCGTTTCAAATGGCGTGTTCCGTTGGAATTCGGCGGAAAGCACGAGTTCGCTTGATGTTAGATATATGTTCTGCTACTACTTTGCCGAAGATGGGAAAGAGTTTGATATGGACACAATCAATGTTGAGTATGCAGGCAATGTCAACTTCCACACGCTCAACAAACTTGGTAAGTATAAATTGCTTGTCTATGCAGTGGGCGTCAACTGCATTCAAAGTGACAAGGCGGAACTTGCTGACGAGTACAAGTTTGACTTGTTTAGCGCGGGCAGTGGGGCTGTTGATGACCCTTACATCATCAAAACATTTACAGTCGGCGAAGGTGTCACTGCAAAAACTTATACCGCTTTGGAACAATTGAACTATTTGAACTACCTGTATGATAAGTCGTTTAAATTAATGGAGGACATCACAATTGGTTCAACCTTTGTTCCGCTTGGAACACTAGACGAATTGAGTTTTGCTAGAGTCAACAACGGGTATAGTTTTGAAGGCGTTTTGGACGGAAACGGACACACGATTGCGTTCGACAGCGTCGACAATACGACAGCGTTTGGTGGCGTGGGCGAATTTGGATTGCTCTCATCAATTGCAAAAGTTGGTATTGTCAGGAACTTGACTTTGCGAGATTTCATTGTCAGTGGTTCGTATCACAAAATCGGCATTGTGACCGCCTCAAATAGTGGGGTCATTAGAAATGTGACCGTCATCAACACGGCGGAGCGCGGAATTACGTCTGCATATACAGGCGGTAACCAGCAAACATATGTCGGTGGTATCGCGGGCGAAAATACCGCCACAGGCACAATTGTTGGTTGCGTTTCAAAAATCTTAATCAATGCGACAAACACGAAAACATATGTTTATGCGGGCGGTATCGTCGGCTACAACTTGGGCGTGATAAAGGATAGTGAAACGCGCGCATTCTATGGCAGTGTCAATCCTATCGACAAGCAAATTCAAGGTACATACGCGGGCGGTATTGCAGGTTATTGCGTCGGGGTTGCAAGTTCAATTGAAAGGTGCAAAAACGTCGCATCAGTCAACGCAACACCAAGCAAAGGTGAACACGGTAGCGCGTTTGCGCGCGCGGGTGGTATTGCGGGGTTGATTGAATTTAATGAACTCAGCACAACGGGCGTCGTTATGCCACAAATTTTGGCTTGCTACAATACTGGACTTGTCAGCGCGCTAGCAAGCGGAGATAACTCTTCGGAAGCAGGCACAAAGGTCGGAGGAATTGTCGGGCTTATTGCAGGCGGAACAATTAGTACGTGCTACAATGTGGGAACAATCTATATCTATGATACTGCCGAGCAAAAATTCTACGACATCGTCGGTGGCATAGTTGGTTGGAATACAAACAGTGAAAAATCGTATGTTGAAAACTCATACTATATTACAGGCGTAGGTATTCCGCTATCTTGCACGCAAGGATTCCAAAAAAATACTATGGCGCTCGTCACAATTGAACAGTTGCAAGCAGAAAGTGGCACAACAGACGCAGTCATCGACTTGCTAAATGAAGTGCAAGAATACTTTGTCTATAGCGCGGGCAACTATCCAAAACTTGTTTGGGAATCTTAAACAAGCGAAAGGTGGCTCGCCACTAAAGCCGTAAACATAAAATAGTATGCTTATTAATAGAAAAGTTAAAATAAATCTTTGCAACTTTGCTAACTGCAAGAAAATGATTTTGAAAAAAAGTGGTAACTTTACCACTTTTTTTCAAAATGGTTGAAAAAGATTGACATTAATTTTAATTTGTTTTTAAACGTGTCAAATGAGATTTTGATTGAGCAAAATGCAAGAATGGTGCTTAAAATGTTGGGGATAGGGGCAAAAATGGGTGTTTTTGCTAAAAAAAAGTGGAAAACTATGCTAAAAATAAGTGCATTTTTTTAGATTATTTGCTATAATTAGTGGAATATATTTTAGAGAGAAAGTTATGGAAACAAAAGAATTTAAAATTATTGATATGTCGGTTGAAGGCGAAGGTATCGCCAAAATCGGCAATGAAGTTTATTTCATTGATGGTGCGGTTGAGGGCGAAACGGTCACTGCTGAGATTGTCAAAGAAAAAGACAACTTGCACTGGGGCAATATGCTTGAAATCATTGAGCCGTCTTTTCGTCGTGCAACACCTCCGTGTCCATATTTTGGTAAGTGTGGGGGTTGCAAATTGATGCACTTAACCGATGAAACACAAAAGTTGTTCAAGAAATTGAGTTTGCAAAGGACGATAAAAAAGGTTACAAACTTTGATATTGATGTCAAGGAAACGGTTTGTGGCAAACAAAAGTTTGGTTATCGCAATGCACTGCAGTTGAAAGTAGAAAAACGCGATGGACAAGTTTTGGTCGGTTTTTTTGAAACAAAAACTCATAATATTGTCGACATTGACAATTGTTTGATTTGTGGCGACTATTCGCAAAAATTAATTAGTGCGATAAGGCAGTTTGTCATTGATACGGACGCCGATTTTGAAAGCGTGTTTGCAAACTATTATGACGGCAAACTCTTAGTTTTGGTGCAAACGAGTAGTGGGCAGTGCGACAAGGCGTTCTATGGTTACCTCAAAGAGCAATTTGATGATGTTTCGCTTTGGAGTGCAAAACAGTTCGCGACGTCGACTTTGCTAAACTACAAGGACGCAAAATGTGTGGCGGGTGACGAAAGTGAAAAAGTTTCGCTTTGTGGTTTGGACATTAATGTTACGCCGTTGAATTTCACGCAAACGAACTTTGAAGTTGCGGAAATAATGTACAAACAAATTGTCAGCGAAGTCGGCAAAAACAATGTCGTCCTTGATTTGTATTCCGGACTAGGTGTGACAAGCGTTTTGTTTGCGCAAAATCAAAACTACGTGTGCAGTGTTGAGTACGTCGAAAACAGCGTTGAATCGGCAAAACAATTGGCGCAAAAATACGGTGTTGCGGACAGACTCATAGCGCACGCGGGCGATTGTGGCAAAGTTTTGCAAACGCTCAACTTTACTGAAAAGGAACGTGAAAACATCGTCGTTTTCCTTGACCCTCCGCGCAAAGGGGCGGGCAAAAAAGTTGTCGATGAAATCATCAAACTTGCACCAAAAAAAGTTGTTTATATGAGTTGTAGCCCAACAAGTCTTGCAAAAGATTTGCGTGATTTGTCAGAAGCGTATGATATAAAGTATGTTCAAAGTTACGATATGTTCCCACAAACCAACAGCATTGAATCTTTGACAGTTTTGACACTCAAAACACGCTAAAGACAATATGTCAAAAAACTTTCCAAATGTAATAATTATACATAAAACAAATTGATTGTCAATAAATGCGCGCAAAATTGTGCGGGATTAAAGTTATTTATTAATAATGAGTGTGAAAATCAACAAAAAATGCCAAATTCAAGCAAGAATTGGCATTTTTTTTCGTAATTAATGCGATACAATGCGTGTATGAAAAAATTAGACGAATATTTTGAAAAAAGCAACATTTTTTTGACCGACGATGTCGAGTCGCAGTTTTGTGAAATCTTTGCGAATTACCAGTGTCAAGAAATTGCGATTGTGGGGCAAAACTTGAGCGACCAAGTTGACAAACTGCGCAAGCACTATAAAATCTCGTTTGTGGAAATCCCGCCAGAACTTTGCTATAGTCTAGCGGGCGTCAATTTGGCGCGACTGCAACTCAAGGAGAATACGAGGCTTTTGGTCGCGTTTGGAGATGAACACGCACTCAATTTGACAAAACTTTTGAGCAATAAACTAGATGTTCCGTTTGTGTGCATTGCGAAAAAACATCTTTCTGTGTATACGCAATGTCCATATGCAATGATGAACACTGCGCCCGTTTTTGTCAAGCAAAAATTATGCGCCATAATAGTTGATGCCGTGTCCTGCCTTGACTTTGCGGAAGCCTTTTCTCAAACAATGTCGCACTTGTTTGGAATGTTTGAAAATTATCTCAGTGAAAAGTTTTTTCAAACCACTTGCGCATTGAACACGAAAACGATTTTTGACACGTATTTAGAACTATTGAAAAGCAACGGCAAGTTTGAAACGACCGCAGACAGTAGTTTTTTGCTGAAACTCAATTTGCTACTTGTCGTGCAGTATGGACTTAGTGACGGCGTGCCGTTTTGTGATTCCTACTATCTCACACACACATATTTGTCAAAAAATTTGCGCCATTTCAAAGATTTTGCAAAAATAAATTTTGTATTTGCGCAAATGCTCTCAGTGTTGTATGAGATTTATTTCAAAAACGAACTACATTCGCCCCTATATGTTGTTCGTGACGACTTTGAGCAAACAGTCACGCTAGGGCAGTATGCGGAAGCGCTTTCCAAAGTTCCCGCTAATATGAATGAAAAACTTTTTTATATCTACAAAGTATATACAAATCTTTTGCAAAATTTGGCGGAATCGTTTCAAAATATCTATCAAAAAACGTCCTTTTACGTCAAAAACTTGATGCCCGATTCGGGCTACTCATTATTTAGCGAACTAGATTGTGAAACATTGATTGACACAATCAAACGCTGTTCACTGCTGAATTGTCACACACTTTTGTATCGTTTTGGAATCACAACAATTGAGTAATTTTTGTGCCTAAGTGTTTTCAATATAATATGTTATAAGTTAAAAAAATAAAAACGCTTTGAAAGCAATTCAAAGCGTTTTTATTATACGCAAGGCGTTGGCGCATCAGTATTGATATGTTTGGTTTGTTTGATTTTTGGGTGACGAACTAATGAATTTATTTTGTCTTGCACAACAGCCCTTTCGTCCTCAGCATTGTAGTAGTTGCCGTTAAAGTCGCAAAGGTCAAGTTCGTGGTTTTCAAAGTTGTCCAAAAGTGCCAATTGTACTTGTGCGTGTGCTTTTGTCAAATCACGGATGCAAAAGCCCGCTCTACTTTTAGGTGTGAAAGCAGAGAAATAAAGTGCGTAATCATTATCTCCGCGTGGAGCAACCCTAATAAATGCCTCGTTTAGGAGCATTGATTCTTTGATTTGATTAGCAATTTGTTGAACATTTTTTATTGTTTTAACTTTACCAAGTGGAATGCGGAAAGCGTCATTGCATTCGCCTTTGTCATTAAAAGAGAAACAAGATGTGGATGTGCTAATTTTTTCACGGAAGTTGAGATTCATAAGTCTATGTTTTTCGTTGCGAATCAAGTCGCGTTCCTCAGGTGTGGCGTAGTAAGCCCAAACATAGTTGTCCTTATGTTCTTTTTCGACAATAATTTCATCTACTGCAGGCAAGCAAGGAATTTTGCGTCCTATTTTGTTGCCGACTTGTTGATATATTTCTTTGATTGTTTTGTGAAGTCCCGAGTTTTTCATATCCCCTTTGACGAAAAAAACGGGGACTTGTCCTTGTGGACAATTGTTATTGATAAACTCTAAATCAAATTGGTCGATATTATTCATAAAATTTTCCTTCCTTTGTAATATTATGTCCTAATTGTACCACAATTTTGCAAAAATTGCAATACTTACAAATAAAATGCTTATATGCTTTTAAAACATTTGATATTTTTTTGACATTGTGGTAAACTAAAAACGAAAACTTGATAAGTGAGGAACAAAAATGATTAAGAACTTAACTAAATGGGGGGGGGGGGGTGTCTAAAGATTATCCACAGGAATGTGGACAAGTTGTAGAAAATTGCTCTCAAATTAAATTAATAAAAAATAAAAAAAATGCACATATTACCCATAGTGATTGTACAAGAAATAACATATGTGTAAAACAAAAGGGTAGTATGATTAAAAATTATGATATTAAAATTAAATCAAAATATTCAACTGCAACGCAAATTGCGCTGTGGCTTTTGGCGTTTGTGTTATGTTGGGGCGTAATGTTTGTTTGCAATGGCAAGCTATTTGCGAGTGATAATGCTAACTTTGTCGGCGCGGACGCTACAACAGTGCACACAATCAGCAATGAGGCGGAATTGACGGCGTTTGCAACGGCTGTCAACGCGGGCACATCTTATGCTGACAAGATTGTCAAATTGACAAACGATATAACTATGGAAACAACCACGTGGGCAGGGATTGGTAGTTATTCAAAAAATTATACAGGAACTTTTGACGGCAATAATCATGTTATTACTTTCAAAAATCAAGTTAGTACAAGTGGGTTGTTTGGACGCATATCTAGTGCAACTATTAAAAATGTTGGCGTAAATTATGCGGGCGGAGCATTGGATGTTGTGGGGGGTATTGTTGGTACCGTAGACTTGGGGTCGACTAAGTCGGCTAATTTTGTTATGAGCAACTCTTTTGCTATTGGTAGCAATATCACGGGAGTAGGAGTGTTTGGCGGTGTTGTTGGGGCTGTATACGCTAATGATGGTTCTGCAATAATAGAAAATTGCTATGCTAACTACAAACAAGTTGTTAGCGCGGGTCAGCCTGTAAATTACATTGCTGGTGGAATTATCGGTTATGGTTACATAAATGATGGAAGTATTAGTTCTAAAAACTGTTATGTTCAAATTGGTAACATAGAATTGATTAATACTTATAATGAATATATCAGTTTTAACTGTTGTGGATATGGAAGTTATACTGATTGTTTTGCTGTGATTGGAAGTTTGAAAACAACTACAACGGGAACGGTTTACATTTCTGCAGGTGGGACAACAAGTTACTGCAAGATAGGGAGTGTTAATACAACAGGCGCTAGTGCAGTAACTGATGGATATAACAACTATAATATTGACACACTTGACGAAATTGTCAAAGACAGTAGCAATTTCACAACGGCTGGGTTTACGGCTGGTGGAACAACCTATACGTGGACAAATGGTTGGGATTTCACTAACACGTGGTACATACAAAAAGGGTACAACGGCGGATATCCTATGCTGAAAGGGTTTGTTTACGAGCCTGACCTGACTGATACAACGGTTACGTTTTTGTACACCACAAACAATGGCAACAGCGTTTTTGTATATATATTAGATGCAAACAAGAGTGTTGTGCGTCAAATTGTCTTGAATGGAACAAGCGGTGTACAAAAGGCGACGACAATTGTTGTTGCAGCGAATGAGGAATTTACTTTGTTTGTGTATCAATCGTTATATATGGTTACAACGATTGACGGGGAGGCATTGACGAAAAAGGCGTACGTGCCAACAACTGACACACTTGGTATAACTTTAACAGTGTCCTTGCCTGCGCAATCCGTCGGCAACTGGGTCACCGTCTAGTGGCAGACGCCACGGGTGCGGGTACTGTCCTTACGCCTAATTGTTTTTAATGGACGGCGTACAAATGTGCTTTCTATAAACTCTAATTCTCGGTGCGATAGCGCACGGCTGTGGGGGTAGTGAGTGGCATTATATGAAATTAGGTACATAGTTTAATTACTATGTACCTTTTTTGTGAAAGAAGCTTGCAACTGCAACATTTAAATAAATATAACCTTATTATTTGTGGTAAGGGACTACTCCCCATTGTCATTTCGACCGAAAAGGGTTTGCAAAACCCTTGCAGCGGAGAAATCTCCCGGAAGGGGACTTACTCAATTTGGGGTACTCGACAATATTGACCGCGTCAGCAAAAAAAGTTATTGCTATTTATTCTGCTAGCGCTGTCAAAATACATAAACGCCCATAACATAGCGAGTTGCCCTTCCGGGAGATTTCTCCGCGTCGGCGAAGGCTGACGCCTCCGCCTTTGGTCGAAATGACAATAAAGAGAGTGGCTTACCATAAAAAAAGGATTGATTTGATTGTATGCTGGCGCGGTCAATGTGATTGTGTGCTGGCGCGGTCAATGTGATTGTGTGCTGGCGCGGTCAAGGTGTTTGCGTTGCGCGATTGGTGTTTGTGTGTGTGGGGCTCAATAATAATAAGGTTTAATTCTATTAAATGCTGGCGCGATTTGTTATGGGGTAAATAAATTCATTGACAGCGCTAGTCTATAAATAAAGTAGTTCCGCAAATAAAGTAGTTCCGCATAAAAAACAATTCCGCATAAGAAGTGGCGGGCAAAGTTTGTGGGGCAAAACGCTTGACAAAAAATGCGTGGTGGTGTAAAATATTATCAACTGAATAAAGACGAAGAAAATGTTTTAGTAGTGTGCCGTTTTCATATAGAGAGAGTGTTCGTGGCTGGAAAACACTTATGTTCAGGCGGTAGGCGAAGTTCGGCATTGGAGTTGCTGGGGCGTGAGTCTCAGACAGACAAAACTGTGAAAATGTAAACGAGATTTGGAGTTTTCCAAAAATTAGGTGGTACCGCGCAAAAAGTCGCCCTATGTTTAGGGGCGACTTTTTGTTTTTGCAAGAAATGCTTTTTATATGAACGTTGTTTGCGACTTCGGGGCGGAAGTGGGGGTGCACTCTTAGTTTATGGGGAGAATTTTGCATTGCGCAAATTGCTTCGTTTGCGCTCAGCACGGCGGAACTCAAAGTGCGTCGCACGGGGTGTTGCTTATGCGTGCACAAAAATAAAAGCATAGCGTTTGGGTTGGCAGAGGACTTTCTCAAATTTAAAAATATAGTTTACAGCAATGCCACACATTCAGTTGATTTTGCGTAAAAAAAACACACAAAACAAATTAGAAAATAGGAGTTAATTCAATATGGATGATAAGATGAAAGAACTGCTTGACAGCAATATTGATGAAAGCAATGTTGACAGCGTGGAAAAGAGCGTCAAAGATGTGCTGAAAGAATTGTATGCAAACATAAAAAATGTTGCAAATGAAAAAAAGAAAGAGTACGGGCAAAAGGTCAACGCTTTTCGTGCTCAAATGGAAGAAAAAATTGCGACAGTTAGGGCGAAATTGAGTGAAAAGAAAAGCAAAGGCGAAAAAATCGACATTACGCTTTCTAAGCCGATTGTGAAATATGGGGCGATGCACCCGTTGACTAGGATATACAAGCGTTTTGAAAGGTATTATATCAACAATGGTTTCAATGTTGTGAGCGGACCCGAAATTGAACTTGACAAATACAACTGCGAAATGTTGAATATGCCTGAACATCACCCAGCGCGCGGGATGCAAGATACATTTTACTTGGAGTTTCCAAACAAAATTTTGCGTTCGCACACGTCGGCAGTTCAAATTCGCTATATGCTCAAGCACAAACCGCCGATAAAAATTATTTCGCCTGGGATTGTGTATCGCGTTGACGACCTCGACCCGCAACACACGCCGATGTTCTTCCAAATGGAAGGCTTGATTGTTGGCGACAACATCACGTTTGCGGACTTGAAAGGCACGATTATGAATTGTGTCAAGTCCGTGTTTGGCGAAAAAATTACCGCGCGCTTCATTCCAACATATTATCCTTACACTGAGCCTAGTGCTGGTATTGATATCACTTGTCCTGTTTGCGGTGGCAAAAAGTGTCGCACGTGCAAAAATTCGGGTTGGATACGAATTGGCGGGTGCGGAATGGTGCATCCAAACGTGTTCAAAAATGTTGGGTATCCTGAAGGCACGCAAGGCTTTGCGTTTGGGTACGGAATGAGCAAGTTCCCGCAAATTGAGTACAAGTTGCCAGAACTTCGCATTTTGCACGACAACAACATAAAAGTTTTCAAGAAACTACACTAGGTGGCATACGCCACAGGTGCAGGTACTATTCCTACAAGCAAGTTGTTTGGGTGGACGGCGTTGCAAATGCGCTTTTATGTTTCGTATAATAAAAAACGTCAGCGTTTACCGACGGGGGCAAAGTACCCAACTTGTGAATTTACTTAAGCGTAGTAGGAACTCTACACTTGTCATTTCGACCGAAGGCGTAGCCGTAGCGGAGAAATCTCCCGGAAGGGAAGAATGGAATAAATAAGGAAAGGAAGAAGAAAAATGTTCAAATATTCACATAGATTTTTAGAAAAGTTGGCGGGCGAACCTATTGATTACAAGGATTTCGACCGCAATTGGCTCGACTTACAAGGTTTTGAAGTCGCGTGCGAAGAAGAATTGGACGATGACGCGATTGTTGAACTTGAGGTCAAGGCAAACCGCCCCGATATGCTTTCACACTTGGGCGTTTTGCGCGAATATTATGTTTATAAAAAATATAACAAAGAGCCAAAAATTGAAAGCAAAGTTGATTTGGCAGGGCTAAAGAATTTGCCGATTGATGTTGAAATCAAAACAGATGACGTTGGCAATTTGGTGCTTGTGTGCATCAAAAACGTTGACAACACCAAAAAGACGCCTGAAAAAATAGTCAAACTGTTGCACAACTTGGGTGTTGCGAGCGTCAATCCAATCGTCGATTATTCAAACTTTGTGATGCTTGAACTTGGTCAGCCGATTCACGTATATGACCTAGACAAACTCAATGCAAAACTTGAGTTTGACAATTTGGCGAGTGACACGAAGTTGACTACAATCAATGGTAGCGGAATCACTGCGCCTAAAGGCAGTATCATCATAAAAGACAACGGCGGGGCTGTGTGCCTTGCGGGCATCATCGGCACGCAAAAAGTTGAAGTGGACGAAAACACCAAAAACATTGTCATTGAGTCGGCAAATTTCAACCCTATCAAATTGCGCGTTGCAAGTCAAAATACGCATATCAGCACGCTTGCGTCGTATAGATATGAACGTGGCGTAGATGCCAACATCACAAAACTTGGCGCGTGCTTGTGTGCTGAGTATATTTTGGAAAACTGTGGCGGGCAATTGGATTCGGCGTTTGTCAAGTTTGAAAATTCAAAGGAAAACAAAAAACAACTTGAGGTTTGCTACATCAATAAAATTTTGGGTACAAAATTTTCGGCGCAAGACATAAAGATGTTGCTTGAGAGTTATTATTATAAGGTCAATGTTTTGGACGAACAGAACATTGAGGTTATCACGCCGAACTACAGGCTTGACCTCGAGGACAAAATCGACGTTGTGGGCGACGTTTCGCAAATTTTTGGCTATCATAACATTGAACCAACAATGCCAAATTTGAGCGTCGAATATGAGCCAAACGACTATATAATCAACTCCGACATTTTGCGCAATTTGTTGTACGGCATCGGGGCGAATGAGTGTATTTCCTATTCATTTATTCACGAAAATGCGATGAAAATGCTCAAAATTAGCGAAAAAAGCGAACTTTATGGCGATATTAAGTTAATAAATCCGCTTTCAAACAAGTTTGCGCTGATGCGTCCTAACCTTATCTATAGTATGGTAAATACCCTTGTCTATAATGTCGCAAAAGACAGCGTGTGCGAGCCGATTTTTGAAATCGGCACAGTGTTCAAGCGCGATGCGAGCGCGGACACAGGGTACGGGCAAAATTCGCATTTGGCAGTCGTTTTGTGCGGGAACAAAGTTGAAAAAGGCTTTGGCATCGATAAGAATATTCCGTATGATTTTTACGACATCAAGCAGGTGCTAGAACTCATAATGGCGCAATATAGTATGCAGTTTGAACTTGTCGAAAAACAGGAGCCAACCTTTGAACTCTGCGCGGATATTTTGGTTGGGGGCAAAAAGTTTGGCGTCATCGGCATTTTAGATGACGGGGCAATCAAGAATTTTGAAAACGGAAAACTTGTACGTGAAAAGGTTTTTTATCTTGAAATCAACATTGATATGCTTTCAATGGGAACAACCGCGCTTGAGGAGCAAAGCAAATTTCCAAGCATCACGAGAGAATATAACCTACTTGTTCCTACCGACGTGAAATTTGCGGACTATAAAGCGGAAATTGAAAATACTTCTAAAAAGATAATCAATATCGAGGTTAAAGACCTTTACAAAGGCAAAGGCGTCAAAGAGGGCACAACCTCACAACTAATACAAATAACATATAATAGTTTTGACGAAACGCTAACAAGTGAAGAAGTTGAAGCCATTGAAAGACAGTGGTTTGAAAAAATCACAGATAAATACAAAATTGCACTCAAAGGCTAACAAAAAATATCGCAATAAGGTGTTAAAAAATGATTGCAAAGAATTTATCATAAACAAATTGATTTGCATATAATGACTTTGCAAACAATTGATTGTAAAGAAAATATTTTATAAGTAGTTAATTGCGCAAGAAATTGATTGAAACAATAGTTAAGTATAACAAATAAACTGAAAAAAATTTTCAGTTTATTAAAAATATTTGACAAATTTTGTGCCGTGGTGTATAATAGTTTTATACAAGTGAAATTGTTTTGAAAGGCTGGCAATTTCACTTTATTTTTTGTTGGAGATTGGTATGAACGAAAATTATCTAGGGCAGATTGTAAAAGTGAAAATGGACAGACCGCTGGGAACAAAACACCCTAAACACGGGTATATCTATGAAGTCAATTATGGATACATTCCAAACACGATTTCAGGAGACGGGGAAGAATTAGATGCCTATGTGCTAGGGGAGCATACCCCCTTGGAAGAATTTGAAGGGGAAGTTATTGCAATAATACATAGAACTAATGACGACGATGATAAATTGGTTGTCGTGGCGAAAGGCAAAAATTATACCGACGAACAAATCCGTGCCCTCACAGAGTTTCAAGAACAATGGTTTGAATCAGTGATAATAAGAAAATAATTTATAAAAAAATATCAAATGTGTGTCAAAATATTTGATATTTTTTTTTGCGTTATCGCTTGCCAACCCGCGCATTAATTCAACTATTATAATATAATTTACTTCACATCAAAATAGTCAAGCAGTGCTTGGTACTGCATTTGCCCAAACTTGCACGTTTCGATGAGATAGTTTTTCTCGGTGTTCCACTCATTGAGCCCGCGATAGTAAAGCCACTTGTTTGCGTCGTCGATATAAAATGGAACAATGTCGTTCTTCAAGCATTCCTTGAATGCAATCAGCCTGCCGACGCGCCCGTTTCCGTCTTGGAACGGGTGCATTGCCTCAAAGCGGTAGTGAAATTCTACAATGTCGTCAATCGTGACGGCATTTTTCGTGTTGTACCACGATAGTAGCGTCGCCATTTCGCTTTCAACATTTGCGGGTGCAGTCGTTTCCGTGTCGCCGACCGTGTTGGGGAGCGTTTTGTATTCGCCCGCACCGTAGTTTTGCGAAAAGGTCGTGCCTGATTTCAAAATCAAATGCAGTTTTTTGATAAATTCTTCGTCCAAAATTTTGTCCGCATTATCAATAACATAATCAATGCACTTGAAGTGATTATTTGTTTCAATAATGTCGTCGATTTGAACATCAGTCGGCAGTTCGCCGATTGTCTTTGTTTCGAAAATATACCTTGTTTGTTCCAAAGTCAAGCGACTGCCCTCAATGTGATTGGAGTTGTACGTTAATTTGACTTGTGTTTCGTGATAGAGCCCGCCACTGAGTTTGCAAGCCTTTTCTTGTTGCAATCTTTCCAAAATCTTATTCATTATTTATAGTTTACCTCATTTTTAATTAATCTAATTATACCCTAATTTTAATTATTTTGCAACAGTATCTTAACACTGCGACAAAAGCAGTCAAATTAAATACTTAAAAATTATCAAATCTTTTTTGACGCTTTTTGCCATTCTTATAGTGTTTAGTGTGCCACTGGGTTTACCATTCCAAACAGCAATAACAAGGTCGGCTTTATTAACCATATAAAGATTTCTATCATTCATACAATTTTTTGAATACTTTTCTAAGGAGACATTATGTATGATATCTGCTTCATTTAATATACAAACATATCTATTCTTTTGAGGTATAGACCACTTGGTAGATTGGTCTATGCAAGGGATTGCGCATTCAAGTATAATGTGGCTATATTTTTGTTTCAGTATTAAAACAATTTCAGCACAAATCATATCAATGCCTTGAGCCATACCAGAAATAAAGTGGGAATATCCGCACATAATAAGTTTTTCAATTGTGTTTGTCATTATTTTTTTAAAATTTTCACATACTTCATTAGTTTTTTTATTTGTCCACGGGAGCCCTTTGGGTCTATGCCCTGTGAAACAACATACTTTATTTGCTTTTATCATAGACACCTCATTATATTATATGACATCACATTAGGCAGTTGCAAGCGTTTTGACATCATTTTAGGCAATAATTGTTTAAAAGATGATAAAAAGGCGGGCAAAATGGTTGATTTTATAAAGACTGTAACTGAGGCATTAAGAGAACAAGGCAAAACTACTGAACATTTGTTTCAAAATGGCATTGTATCAAAAAACACATTTTATAAGTATAAGCAAAGAAACCCGAGTATAAAAACACTTATCAACATAGCAAATTATTTACAGGTTTCAATTGATTGTTTGCTTGAATTTAATGACGAAAATAATTTTGTTCCTTATAAGGACGACCAAAGCGGTTTTTATGATAAACTGATAGCAATGATTAAAAAATCTAATTTGACAAACAGGCAGTTTTGTGCCGAAATGAACTATTCGCGCGCAAACATCAATAGGTACAAAAATGGTGTTTTGCCTAATTTACAAACATTAATTGAAATTGCGCAATACTTCGATTGTGGGGTAGATGATTTATTGGGGCATCAATGAAAAAGTATTATTATAGACAAAAGTTTTGTGGCGATAAGTATATTAATTTAGTTTAGTTTGGGGAAAAATTGAGCAAGCAGTAAAAGTATGTTTTTTGATGAAAAATTGCCGAAAACGGCGCGAAAAGACTACTTTATTCAAAAGTGGTTCCACTTTTGGGCAAAGGTGCTTGATTTGAACAAAATTTAGTGGTAAACGATGCGTAAAGGTAGGAGAAAACAAAATGAAAAAAATGCAAAAATACGCGCCACCGTACGCAATACGTGTTTTTAGCAAAAACCTTGGCTTTGAAAGCGGAATAAAGTCAATTTCGTATTGTTTTGCTTGAAGTGGGGATAGTCCCGCTACTGTGGTTTTGCTGGGTGGCACTATAGGAAATTAGGCACGTAGTTAATTGGCTATGTGCCTTTTTTGTGCAAAAGCGCATGGTCAATATGAGTGAGTGTCATTTAGTTGCTTTTTTTGTGTGAGTTTTGTATAATATAATCATAAAATGCACGTGTGCTGACATATAAAATATGAAACTGCACAAAATATAATGTTATGTATGCGTGGGTTTAAAATTTTGTTGTGTGATAAATGATATTGCAACAACAAAAATAAAGGAGAAATTATGGAAAATAAGCAAGAAACAACAAAGCAAAAAAGACAGGGGGGGGGGGGGGTATTTAGCAAAGCGTGTGTAGGCACATTATGTTTAGCACTCGCGACGCCGTTCCTTTTCGCGGGGTGCTCTGGCGATGCGAATATTAAAGGCACGGTATGGTATCAAGGTACCCAAACGCCGACGGTTACGCAGGGCGTCAACGGCGATTTTTATATTGATACGGACGACTTTTTGTTGTATCAAAAAGTTGACGGCACGTGGACTATTGTTATGCGCGACTTTGGTAAGAAGGGTGCGGATGGTAGCAACGGGCAAAATGGTCAAGTTGGACAGCAAGGCGTTGCTGGCAACGGTATTGCGTCTATTCTAAAAACTAGCACGGAAGGCAATGTAGATACCTACACAATCACGTTCACGGATGCTAGCGTTGCACCGGTCACATTCACTGTGACAAACGGAACTAATGGTTCTACAGGTGTGGCGGGCGCAAAGGGAAACGGCATTGCAAATATTGCAATTGATTCAACGAAGTCAGACGCTACAAAAACTACATATGTCATCACTTTTGATGAGGGGCAACCTTTTGAGTTTGAGGTAAAAAACGGCACTAATGGACAAAACGGCTCGGACGGTGTGGGTATTGTGAGCGTTGCAAAAACGTCAAGCACAGGACTTATCGACCTATACACAATCACATATACAAACAACACGACATCGACTTTTACAGTTGTAAATGGTAAAGACGGCGTGGGTATCAGTGATGTAGAAATTTCATTTGAATATGACAACGACGGAAATGAGTTTGCAAAAATTACGATTAAGTACGACGATGCGAGCAAAGCGGACAAAAATATGACTATTCCTGTGCCAGCGCGCGTTGAGTCCATTCAACTTGAGCAGAGAAATTTTGCAATGCAAAAAGAGGGTAAACCACAACTTATGCTTGGAGTTCGTTACCAAAACGATACTTATAAGTCAATACCCGTAACAGATAATATGATTGTCAGCAGTAACGTCGATTTCACAACAGTTGGAAATTATTATGTGGAAATCAAGTATCAAGGGAAAATGACAAATGAAACAATAACCGTTTATGACCCTGAAAATGTGGCTGCCACAAGCATTTCGGCTAATTATAGTTCTATAATTATGCTTGTTGATAGTGAAGGAAATCTTATTAAAGACTACTCAAAAATATCAATGTATGTCGAATACGAATCGGGCGAGAATGATACTAAAAAATTGAGTGATGCTGAGTTTACTGTAGATGCTTCAAGCTTTACAAATGCTGAAGAGTCGTTTATTTTGAATATTAATGGATTCAATCAAACTACAACTATAAGTGTATATCCAACAAAAGATTTGAGTACACTAACCTTGGAGCAATCATATTATACTGGGGAAAAAACATTTTATTTGGAAAAGGGTTCAGTATTTGATAACTTTTTTGGAGAAGACGATATAATTGTATCGACTTATAATGTTGAAGGCACTCAATTTACTTATGTTAAAAATGCAACTGCAACCGATTTTGAAAGCACACTAAATACAAGTGAAGAAATACAAACACAATTGACTCTAAAAAATACAAATAATGGGGATATTACATTTGTTGTTTATGACCCAGCAACAACAACACTTGAAAGCGTGTATGTTAAGTTTGGAGATGTCATCGTTGGCACAAATGCAAATGATGTTGTTGTTTCGCTCTCTTATCGAATGGCGAACGAGAATACATTTAGTAAAAATGCAAAGTTGAATGAACTAACAATTGTTGGCGGTGCGCAAAGTTGGGATGAGGTTTTGAACACCTTAGGCGAATACAACATAACAGTTGAATACAATGGGACTCAAATGATATTGAACATAACAGTTTGCGACCCAAGTGTTTGCAATGTTCAAAGCATTTATTTGAAAAATGGTCAACAATTCAATTTTACAATAGGCACTGACCTAGAGACGTGGTTGCAAGATAATATTGTCGCGCAAGACTTAAATGTTTCGTTCTACAATAAAGTCAACGGGCAAATGAGCAAAACTGTCAAAGTTACGCGCGATATGATTGACATAAGCACTGCCGATTTTAATAATATCGGTGAAACAACATTTAATATCACATACACGCTTGAGGGGCAAACCGTCGGAAAGAGCGTCGAATACTATGTTACGGTTTTGCGTGATATGACTAACGCAACGCTTCAAAAAGCATATACGGTCGGTGAGAATTTTGCTAGTTTAAACGGCTTTGCTAGAATTGACGTTTACGATAATGGTGTTGCTCAGTTTGTTTCAATTGATAGTGAAACTGGCAATGAAACAGTCGAACAATATGAATATCAAATGGTGGAAGGTCAAAACTTGTTGATGTACAAAATGCCAGAACTCAATGCGTTTGTATATTTGGAAATAACAAATCTAGAAGCAGAAAACCCAACAATCGACACGTATGTTCCAAGTGAAACATATGTAAAAACATATTTACTTCCTTTTACAGTTGACGGCGAAACGGCAATGTTCACTTTGAAAACAGTTGGCGACAATGGCGAAACCTATGCAATTGTCGGAGTGGAGTATGGGGGAACATTTATGCATATGGTTACAGTCAGATGCACTTATGTAGATGCAACCCACATTACATTTGGCGATAAAACGTACACAATAAATGCTGACAAAAGCGGGACAACCGACGGCATTTTGGAAGCGAAATAATTTGCAATTTACTTATTTTAGATGATTTTGCAGGGGAATTGCCTAAATTATAGCAATTATCGTAAATTATTTACACAACATTTTGAATAATAAAAAACTTATATTTTTAAAGCAAAAATGTTGATATTTTTAAAACAATGTTCATAAAATGGACATTGTTTTTTGTTGTAAACTTGTTTTTGCTATAAAAACGCAATAATCAAAAAGCGAAAAAGCGCAAAAGTTATATTCAGTCTTGCATATTTTTTTGCTTAAACTCTTTACAAAAATTATGGTTTTTTGTGAGGCAAAAAAAATGTTGCAAATGTATTGACAAATTGATAATATTGTTGTACAATTAAACAAATGAAAAGGGAGGAACTTACCGATGAGCAAAACAATTATGTAACAAGGTTTTCAATTTTTTGAGGATAGTTTAAGAGTTTTTTTTGCAAAAACTATCTTGCAAGCGTGGAAAAACGAAAGCCTTTGAAAGTTTTTATAATGTTTTAAAAGGCTTTTGCATAATTGTTTTTGGTGGGTTCTAAAAAAATATATGTAAAGGCGCATTCGCGCTTTTTGCATATATACTGCAAATATACTGCAAACATTTTTTAGATGTGTCTATTTTGTTAAATAGTATTAAAAAATTGCAATAGAATAAAAAGTATACAACAAAAATAATAATAAAAAAACCTTTTAAAATTAAGAATCAATTTAATTTTGGAGGTTTTTTATGATAGAATTAAATAATGTAACAATTTCCGTTGGTGTTGGCAGAACACTGATAAAAGACTTGACTTTGAGCATCAACAAGGGGGACCGACTTGCAATTATTGGAGAGGAAGGCAACGGCAAAAGTACGCTTTTGAAAGCAATCGTTGACGAGTCACAAATTGAAGAATATGCAACTATACGAGGTAAAATTGATAGGAATGGTGCAAAAATTGGCTATTTACCGCAGTTTTTGTGCAATAAGTGGTTTGATGACACAATAAATGACTTTTTTTTAAAAGACAATGCTACAGATGCCGAGCCAAATTATGAAAATTATATGTATTACGATAAAGTTAGTGAGTATTTTTCGCGTTTTGGAATGAACTTTGACACTATGTGTGAGCAAAAAATGGGGAGTCTTTCGGGCGGGGAGAAAGTAAAAGTTCAGTTTATCAAATTGCTCGTTCATGAATGCGATGTATTGTGTTTGGACGAACCGACCAACGACATTGACCTTGAATCACTTGAACTCATTGAAAAATTTATTATTGAAAGCAATTTGACATTTATACTTATTTCGCACGATGTGGAGTTCTTGCGCAAGACGGCAACTGCAGTTTTGATGTTAGAGCAATTGAAGCGCAAAAGTGAGTTTGCGTATACTTTTGCAAGAATTGGGTACGATGAATTTATCAAAAGGCGTACAGCGAAAATTTCGAAAGATTGTCAAGTTGCAACTGCTGAAGTGAAAAACGACCGCGAGAGGCAAACAAAACTAAATCAAATTAGAAAGCGCGTTGAAACGGATATGATAAACCGTCCGCGTGGCGCGCCCGCAGTTGGGGCAAACCTCAAGCAGAAAATGAAAGCATTGATGTCGATGGACAGACGTTTTGCGCGCGAGCGTGAAACGTTTACGCAAAAGCCTGACCCTGAAGAAGCGATTACAATAAAATTTCAAACGCCGAATGAACAACGCGGAGAACTTTTGAACTTGAATGAATCTATCCGCATTGCGGGTCGCGATGTGAAAATTAGTTTGCAACTCAAATCACAAGATAAAATTGTCATTATCGGGAACAATGGAGTTGGGAAAACAACTTTACTAAAGGTTTTGATGTCAAAACTAAGAAACAAAAGTGTTGGTTATATGCCACAAGATTATGATTCTTATCTAAATTCGTTTGCGTATGTCAGTGATTTTATCGATAGCGTGGCGAAAGACAAGCAAGAAAAAGCGAAAATTATGACAATACTTGGTAGTATGAAATTTACAAATGATGAAATGCAGTTAAAAATCGGGTTGCTTAGTGGTGGGCAAAAAGCGAAAATCATTTTGGCATACCTAATGTCAAAGCCTTTTGATATACTGATTTTAGATGAGCCGACGCGTAACTTGAGCCCGCTTTCTAGCCCAGAATTACGCAACGCGCTTGACAATTATGCGGGAACTGTGGTTGCTGTTTCGCACGACCGCGCTTTTATTTCACTTTTTGAAAAACGATATAAGTTGACAAGTAGCGAACTGCTTTTGGCGTAATTTTAGAGTAACTGATTAAATTATATTTGCAATGTAAAAACAGGCAAAAATGTTGATGTTTTTAAAACAATGTTCACAAAATGGACATTGTTTTTTTTGTTGTAAACTTGTTTTTTACTATAAAAACGCAATAATCAAAAAGCGAAAAAGCGCAAAAGTTATATTCAGTCTTGCGTATTTTTTTTTGCTTAAACTCTTTACAAAAATTTTGTTTTGGAGTATAATATTGTCGTTCAAAAAAACTAAATAAGGAGTGAGAAAATGGCTGAAACAAAAAAGAGTTCATCAAACAATAGCACAACCAAAAGTAGTGCTACAAAGTCTAGCACCACGAAACCTGCTACAAAGTCAGCTACTACAAAGTCTAGCACAAGCAAGACGAACACAACAAAAAAGAGTTCATCACCTAGAAAGAGAACTTTTTGGGGTTTGAACAAGATTTCGTTCTGGCTTTTGGGCGCTGCTGCGATTTTGTATCTCATCGGCTTGATTTTGTCTGCGATTGACGCGTCAAAATTGGCGACGGCAGTGTCTGTTATGCAAGCACTTGCAACCGCGCTTATGATTTGCGTTGTTGCAGTTTTGGGCTGGAGATATGTGCGTTCAAAACCGACTGTTTGGCTTGTTTTATACTTTACGTTTATGCTTGTCATTGTCGCGGGTATAATTGTGCCAATGTGCATTCGCTAGGTGGCGGGGATAGCCCCGCGGTTGCAAGTTTGGTGAGTGGCATTATATGAAATTAGGTACATAGTTAATTGACTATGTACCTTTTTTGTTGCTGGCGCGGTTATGTTGCTTAGCCGATGAGAAGTGCTTTGCAGAGTTTGAATATGTCAGTGTTGTCAAGTTTGTCGGGCAAGGCGATTTGGTTTGCGCGGTTGGCGGAAAATGTTGCAAAGTAAGGGACGTTTTTGCCTGTGTGTCCGCCATGAGTGTACAATGAATTTTTGATGCTTTCTTTGTTTTTGGCAAGTTTTAGCCCGCCTGTTTCGTGGTCGGCGGTAACGATTATTGCGGTGTCGTTTTGCGTTGCGAAATTGTTTGCGACAAGTTTCACTGAATTATCAAAACTTGTCAAATATTCAATCATTGGCAAAACTTCGTTTGCGTGGCTTTTTTTGTCGATGTGTGCGCCCTCAATCATCAAAAAGTATCCGCTTGCAAAGTGCGTTTCAAAAAAGTCGATTGCAAAACTTGTCAGCATTTCAAGTGTTGGCGTGACATTTGTGCCAGCGTTTGCGGGTACACTTGCAAAACTGCCAACAATTTTTGCGTTTGCGGTGCTGAGCGTGGAATAATCATTGACAAATGTATAGCCTTTGCTTTCAAACTGTGATTTGTATTTTTCGTATGTATTTGCGCCCGCACCGAGAAATAGATCGATATTACTGTTGATTTGCCCCGAGATTATGACTTCTGTATCGCCACGCTTGTTTGCGTGCGAGGAAAACCCTGCGGGCGTCGCACCCGAGAGTGAATCGGTTGTCACAATTCCCACGCCGAGCCCTTTTTCTTTTGCGTATTCGCTGATATTTTTGACATCTACGCCGTTATGGCGTGAAACTTCGCTGTTATCAAACTTTTTTCCACACGCAAGGGCGCTTGCTGACGCGGCACTGTCAGTTGGCAATGCCACACATTTTGAAAATGTTGATACCAGCCCGTGCATCGTCAATGAAGAAATGAATGTTTGTTTTTCGTTGTAAACCTCTGTGTTTTTGATGTGGTTTTCGCCCATTCCGTCGCCGATGAATAGCACCGTTTTTGATGCGAAATTGGCGTAATTTGAAAAATCATATCTACCGATTTGATTTTGTCTATCCTTTTGCACCGCACCATATGCGCCGAGTGCCGAAAGGCAAATGACGACAAAAATTATTGCTAAGGTTGTAAATATTTTTGCAACTTTTTTCATTTTGTTTTCTCCTATGTTTGTGCGTATTTTAGCATTTTGCGTATAAAAAAGCAAGTAAAATATCGCTTAAAAAGGCGTAAATTGTTGCGTTTTTTGAAAAAATGGTGTATATTATAAGAATGAAATGTTTGTTTGTTGCAAACCCCAACAGTGGGCGTGGCACAATCGTCAAAAGAAAAGATTATGTAATCAAAAGACTGCAAACTAAATTTGATGTTGTTGACTATCGCGAAACTGAGCATTCGGGGCATCTAACTGAGATTATCGAGGAGTGTTACGCCGACTACGATTGCGTTGTTGTTTCTGGCGGTGACGGCACAGTCAATGAAGCGGTTTCAGCGCTTGCTGAAAAAGAAAACGCGCCCGCAATTGGCTATATTCCAAGCGGAACGGTCAACGATGTTGCGCACACATTGCGCATTCCAAAGAGCGTCAAGCGCGCGCTCGACATCATAATAAATGGCAGACCGTTTGAATATGATATAATGAAAATCAACGACAAATACGCAATCTATGTGTGTGGGTTTGGGTTGTTCACGTCCTCAAGTTATGAAACAAAGCAGTCGGCGAAACGCAGGGTCGGCAAAATTGCGTATGCTTTTAAGGCAACAAAAGAATTTTTTGTCGCAAAGTCATACGATTTTGAGTTTGAAGGCGACGGACAAACACTTTGTGGCAAAACGGCGCTTGCGCTCATCGTCAATTCAAAGTATGTCGCGGGTATGAAATTCAATAAACCCGCCGATTTGCAAGACGGCAAGGCAGATGTTATCATTTTCCTTGAAAAGAAAAACAGAGTTAGTTTTGGCACAAAAATGCGAATTTTCAAAATGTTTTTGTGCGGAATCAATAGGGTTCGCCGTTCAAAACACGTGGCGATGTTCAGCGTCGCGAACGCAAACGTCAAGTGCAACGCGGTTGTCAATTGCGACGGCGAAAACGGGGGCGTCGGGGGATTTAGTATGAAAGTTATCAACAAAGGAATTAAGATTTATGCAAAATATTGAAAGGTTGTATGCGCGAGAATGGTTATTCCCCGCGATGTTTGTGGCGTTTGCCGTAATTTTGGAAATGGTCAATTTTTTGACGCTTGGCATCGGCGTTTTTCCTACTTATTTTTTGTTTGATTTGTCGATTATCGCCATCTATCTTGGCATACTCTTTTTGATTCCAACGGGTAGCAAGGGCTGGATTTGGCTGGCGTCGTTCTTTTTGCTAATTCAAGTGGCTATGAACATTGTCAATGCCACCATCTACCGCGTGTTTGGCGACGTGTTCAGTTTGTCGATGCTCAACTTGGGGCACGAAGGGTTCAACGCCTTTAGGTTTGAATTCCTTGATTTTGGAATCATCATTTTGAACATTGCGATTTTTGGTGGATTTATTGCAACGGCGTGCTATTTGCGAAAAAATCTTGACAGAACTTTGGTTTTGACAAAGAAAGGGCGCGTCGCAGTTGTTATTGCAATGTTTTTATCCTTTCAGTTGCTTGGAACAAGTTTGTTTGCAAGCACAGTCAATGTCGTCAGCGCGTCGCGTGACGTTGCTGAGCAAGAAACAATCACGTCCGACGAAGAATTGTGGGACAATATGTTTTTGAAAACCGAGTCAATCAAGCGTTTTGGTACATATGGATTTTATCTCAAAAATCTTAGCAACTATATATTCGCCGACGGCAAGATGAGCAAAGCAACGCGTGAAAAGATTGAAAAATATTTGGCGAGCGGGCAAAGTAATCTTGCCACGCCAACAACTATGACAGGCGCGGGCGAAGGGGACAACTTGATTGTCATTATGCTTGAAAGTTATGACAGTTTTGCCATTGACCCCGTTTTCACGCCGTACCTATACAGTATCAAAAACGGAACAGGACTTGCAACATACTATGATAATTTTTATGCGCGCAACAAAACAAATATAAGCGAAGAAATTTCGCTACTTGGGCATATTCCAAACGACAAACTTTTGAGCGGGTATAATTCCAGTGTCGGGCTGACAACGCCATACTCACTGCCGAATTTGTACAAGCAAAACGCGGGCGAAGATAGCGCAGTCAATTATTTTCACGGCTACACGAAAAAGTTTTACGACCGCGAACACGTCAACGTTGCGCTTGGGTTTGAAAACGTCTTTGCGCTCGAAGATTGCACACTCGAAAACAAAACTAAAGAGTTCAACGACTGGATTTTGGACAGCGAATATATCGACAATATGATGGACAAATTCATACCCGAGGGCAAAAGATTTTTCAGTTTTTATACGACAATCACAACACACGGCGCGTATGACTACAACAACAAGCGCTTGAGCGAAAACTTGGCGATTGTCGACGAAAAATTTGAGTTATATGAAGAATATATTGATGGTACGGGCGAATACACCATTCCAAAAGATAAAGGCGACTTGAAAAAACTCAAGCACTTCAAAGCCGCTTGTATGGACACAGATAAAATGGTTCAAAATATTTTTGAAAGGCTTGAAGCGCTCAACATTTTGGACAAAACAACAGTTGTTATGTACGCCGACCACAACTGTTATTATTCAAACCTTTGCTATAAAATGAAAAATGTGCAAAAGGACGAATTTGAAAATACTGAAATCTATCACTTGCCGATGATGATTTACAACGACGCAATCGGCGGTGGAGTCAATCACACATTCTGCAACACATACGACATTTATCCAACAATTTGCGACCTATTGAACATTGAGTATAACACCGCGCTCACGCAAGGATATAGTTTGTTTTCACCCGACATTGAAAAATCAGTGTTTGTGTCATCGCTCAGCGGAATGTATACCAACAATTTGTTCACAAATAATATTGACGACGTGGTCGTCTTGGACGACACCTTGACCGCGGACGACGTCAAAGCGTTCCAAGCGCGCATCGTCGCATACTACAAAAAGCAAGAGTGCATCGAACTCATTTACCGCTACAATTACTTTAAAGTTGTGGCACGTGGTTGACATGGTCTTATGAAAAACTTAGTCATTAATAATTTTAATTAAAATTTTACTATTTAAATATAGGTGTTATTTTTTGTTGACATCCTCAAAATGTATGATATAATGAATTTGCAACTTAGTGTGGCTAATATCAAATAATGAGGAATGGGTATGGAATTTTTAGAAAACTTTGAAATGCGTGAAAACAAGATAGTAGATACGGGACATTCTCAGTGGATACATAATGGAATTCCAAATTCCCCAGAAGTCGTAAGGTGGATAATGAGGATTTGGGCGTTGCTTTTAGGTCATTGTCTTGATTGTACAGCATTGTCAGGATGTTATTTTGCAAATAATAATTTACCAACTAATGTTGAATCTTCAAATGGACTTTTACATCCTAACTGTGATTGCTTTTTAGTTGAAGTTTCTGAAAGAACTATAAATGATGATTGCGAAGCGGTATGCCCAATTTCAAAATTTGTCGATTACATTTTTTCCGATAAATATGTAAGTAATGGGAAAAAAGCATTATTTAATTCTTTTGGTTTCACAATTGAAGATTCATATAAACTAAAACGCGAGTATGAAAGACAAGCACGGGAACAGTACATAAACGGAGACTACATTATAAAAAAAATAGATAAATTTGGGCTAAGTATCAATATATTAATTACATTAGTTAATAAAAATGGACGTGAATATAAGTTTTATAGTGGGTGGAAAGTATACCCAGAGGGACTAATTAATTGCAATACACCATATGGAGCGAGATATGAAAAAATATGATTTGGTTGAATTAGTGGATGTGGACGAGGACTTGCGCGCGCGCAATATTCCGCGCGGGTGCTTTGGAACAGTTGTTGCGCGACTTGCAGGCGATGCCTATCAAGTAGTGCTGTTCAATCCGCAAAACGAGGGCGAATATGCCATTGTCGATGTTAGTGGCGCAAAACTAAACAAAGTCGGGGAGTTTGAAAAATCAATGATAGGGGATTTGAACGCATTTGTCGATAATTTTGATGTTGCAAAACACAGTTCATTTGTGCGCGTCCAAATCAAAGAGTACGACAAAGTGGAATTAGTGACTGAGCGGGAGAAATACGCGCAACAAGATGTCCACAACGGCGACATTGGGTGCGTCACTTCCGCGTATGCAATCAAGGATGAAGTGGAAGTCGATTTCACGCGCGTTGACGATAGTGGCAACATTCGTGGCAGTGTCCTGCCCGTCAAAATTACCGACTTGAAAATCATACAATAACAAAATAAAATGTATAAAACGTATTGACCATGCTAACAAAAAAGGTACATAGTCAATTAACTATGTACCCAATTCCCAACAGTGCCACTGACTAAACCTGCAGCATCGGACTTTCCCGTCCGAGAACGAATGCAGATAGAATGAAATGTGCTATGCCGTCCGTCAAAGTAAATTGCTTGTAGGGACAGTACCTGCAGCCGTGCGCTATCGCACCAGCAACGGGGCTATCCCCACACGAGAACAAGTGCTTGTAGAAAGCAAACAAGTTCGGCGCCTACGCAACCAACTTGCACGTAGGAACAGTACTTGCAGTAGCGGGGCTATCCCCGCGGAGGATTTGATTATGAGAAAATTTGAAATAGTGAATAGTAGAAAATACGATAGCGAAATAAAAATGCCAAACCGCGCAACAAAAGCGTCCGCTGGCTATGACTTTTATTCGCCGATTGACGCGACCATTGAGCCAAACACTGCAAAACTCATTTTCACGGACATAAAAGCGCGATTTGAAGATAACGAAGTACTAATTCTTTGTTCGACAAGCGGAATGGGCAAACGTGGTGTCGTGCTTGCCAACGGAATTGGCGTTATCGACGCGGACTACTACAACAACGCGGGCAACGAGGGAAACATTGGTTTTATGCTTAGGAATTTGGGCAATGAGCCTTATGAAATCAAGCGTGGCGACAAAATCGGGCAAGGAATCTTCACAACGTTTTTGAAAGTTGATGACGAGGACGAAATTACCGCCGAGCGCGAGGGCGGGTTCGGCAGTACTGTCAAAAAGTGAATAACTTGTTATTGAATAAATTATAATTTAGTGTAGTAAGGTTTTAATCCGCTACACTTTTTTATATTTATCAAATAATTCAATGCAAGTTTTTAGATTATGTGATATAATTAATATATAAGAGAAAATGTTATGTCTAGCATTAAGGTTTTTGAAGATAAGAAAATAAGGACTCAGTGGAATGCCGATGAAGAAGATTGGTATTTTTTAGTTGTTGATATTGTCGGGGTTTTAACTGACAAAGATTACAACAATGCTCGTAAATACTGGAAAATGTTAAAATGCAGATTAAAAAATGAAGGAAGTGAACTGGTATCATTTTGTTACCAGTTGAAATTACCTGCCCAAGATGGCAAGTTAAGAGAAACCGATGTCTTGAATACAAAAGGTATTTTAAGGCTTGTTCAATCAATCCCAAGTAAAAAGGCAGAGCCTTTCAAAATGTGGCTTGCGCAAATTGGAAGCGAAAGACTGGATGAAATTGCTGACCCACAAAAAGCCATTGATAGAGCTGTAGAAACTTATAGACAAAAAGGCTATCCAGAAGAATGGATAACTCAAAGAATGATGACCATTAAAATGCGAAAAGAACTTACTGACGAATGGCAAAATCGTGGGATTACGCAAGAAAAAGAATATGCAATACTCACAAAAATTCAATGTCGTCCATATTAAAGTATGGACTATCAAGAAATTCAACAACCGAAATACCAAGTCCATATGCCGTCATAAAAAATAACGTCATATTAGGGCTTTTTGTTTTGCCATGTTTTATGCTTTGCAATGTCGACATAGGAATGCAACTTTCGCGTACAAACCTATATTGTGTCATTTTCTTTTCTTTTAGTAGTTCTTGCAATCTCAAAATGTATGCTTCACTTATTGTCATTGCTTGTCCTCACAAAAAATCAATGTCGTCACTATTAAATATAGGGTCGTCAAGAAATTCATTGATTGTCATATTCAACCCGTTTGCAGTTTGATAGATTAATGTCATATTGGGACTTTTTGTGTGCTTGATTTGGATGTTTCGTAATGTTGATTCTGAGATGCAACTTTCTTTTCTAAAACGATACATTGTCATTCCTCTTTCTTTTAAAAGTTTTTTCAATCTAATATAATATGCTTCGCCTATTGTCATTAATAACCACCTCAGTGTCATTTTAACAAGTCTACTTAATGAAATTATCAACCATTTTGAGTGGATACAACCTAAAATAGTTGTTAATTACTAAAAATAGTGATATAATGAAAGGCAATGAGGTAGGAATGGAGAGTGACGAGGAGTTTGTAAAAACCGTTGTTGTGACAATGGGCAATGGCGAAACAGAAAAAAAGGATATTGAAAAATGGCTGGAAGCCATTGCAAAAAATATTGTGCAAGCGCCAAACAAGCCGAATGTTTCAATCAAAGAGTTTGCTGAAAATTGTGGCATTGATTATAAAAGATTGCTTCAGTTTTTGGGAGATGAGCAAGGCACGCTCACTTTGCGCGAATTTTTGATTTTGTGCGAAAGTCTAAATCTTCGCGTTTCAAGAATGGTGGCTTATCCAAAGGAGCGGGGCTTTGATATTGAATACGACGCCATTGATAATGACGATTACGAGTTCGATTTTTTTTTCGGGAAATTTGATTTTTAAATGAGTGATTAAAGGGGGACAAAAGCAATATGAGCAATCAAATGCTCATAATGTTTTTTTAGATGTAGTTATTATCAAAAAGTTCCACTAATAGTTCATATTTGACGGACTTTGTTTTATTGACAACAACAGAACTTTGTGTTATAATTTGGCTGAAAAGGGAGAGAGAATATGGTTAGCAATTATAAGGATATGCTTGTCAAAAAAAAAGTGCAGGAAAACATTAAGGGACTTGGGTTTGCTGGCGTTGTTGAAACATTTGATTATGCGTCTTTACCAAATTTTACATTGCGAGATAACTTGCGCGGGTTTTATACTCAAGCCACAGATTACGCAAAACTCAATGGTGCGAGAACTTTCTTCTATGGCGCTTATGCGGTGAATGATTTGCTAAATAGATATAATAACACTTCGCAAAATGAGGCGTGTACAATCTTTGCACAAATAAACGGGGTTGAAAAGCCTCAAGGGGAAACTACAGTTGTCAATGGAAATCAAAATTCGCATTCATTTGTTGACGTGGGGAATGATACCGTAGGGGTTCGTCCAGTCATTGCGATAAAAAAAGAAATGCTAGACTACATCAAAAACAGAATTTTTGTGAAATATGATGAAAAACTGGGCAAGAACGTAGAGTATGTGACACTGGGCGAATATCCGCAAACGCTTTGCACGCAAGAAGAAACAATTATATTAAAAAACCATATGCAACCGACTGGCAAAAAATATTTATGCATTTCACATCGTGCAACAGATGGTGTCGAAATGGTTTGTACTGAGCCATCGATGGCAAAACAAAAAGTTGTACAGGTGACACTTGATAGCACCCCCGGTGCTAAAAAAGAGGTATTCAAGGTAGAGCCGATTGAGTGGAAGATTGTTGCTTATGGATGGCAGAATTCGTCAAGCGGTGGGAATAAAGAAGAATACGTGACACTTATGGCGGAAAAAGCAATAATTGCAGGGATTCCGTTTTATCCAAATAAGACGGATGAACTCGGCAACTATTGGCAAAATAGCACGATTCGCGGATATTTGAACGGGTATGACCTCAGCAAACGCGCGTCAAAAGATGTCATTGGTTGGTACGCGACTCGTGGCGGGGATTTTTCCGCTGGGAATAATTTCATTGATGAGGCATTGAGGGACGATATGACATCAATTTTGCAACTTTACAATGTGCTTGGTGTTAGCAACAATAATTATAATGTGACTACTCCGTCATTCGGCGGGTCGGGTTTCTTTGTGCCGAATGATGCAGTGGCAGACAATTCAAATGCCGTAGGTGCAAATGTGCAACCAACGAATGTTGGCAATGGTACAACGCAACCAATACAAATACCGCAACGAAAAACACCGCGCAAAAATCAGTTTGGCGTGACAGTGCAAGATGACCCTATGAGCGTCAATGAGCAAATCAAGTTTTATATAGAAAACGGTAAGTCATTTATGTTGCACGGCGCAAGTGGCGTGGGTAAAACGCGCCGAGTTGAGGAAGCCGACCCCGACTTTGTGTCAATTGTTTTACGAAATGGGATTTTGCCTGAAGAGGTAATTGGGAAAACAATTTATCCAAACAACGACAAAACGACAGGGGGCGTGTGGGTTCCGCCAGCGTGGTATGTTTCACTGTGTGACAAGTGCGCAAGCGAGCCTGAGCGCAATCACGTGCTGTTCATCGACGAAATCACAAACGTGCGCCCGAGCGAGCAAAGTTTGGTGTATCACTTGGTCTTGAACAACTCAATTGGACCAAACGTCGGCAAATTGCCACAAAACTGCGTTGTTGTTGCTGCGGGCAACAGCAAAGAGGAGAGTGAGGCGGCGTACAATATGCCTGAGCCACTGTTCCGTCGTTTTGAAGGGCATATTGAATTAAAACCAAACATTAAGTCGTGGCTCGAGTGGGGCAGTGAACTAAAAAACGGACGTCCAAAAATCCATCCGCTTGTTGCAAGTTTTGTTGCCACGTTTGGTAATGATGTGTTCTATTCAGCGTATGATGCTGAAGAACCGCCAGAATTTGCAATTGACCCACGCGGTTGGGAGCAAGTTTCAAACATTATTTATTCAAACAACGGCGTCATTGCAAAGGAACTCATAGCAAATAAAGTAGGGGTTGACATTGCAAGTTCATTTGTCGCGTTTGCCAAGACTCCTCCACTTTCTGTGGAAGATATCTTGACAGATAACTATGACATAAGTGAAATACCAACGCAACCGTTGCAACAGTTTTCTACGATGATGACGTTGCGCAACGTCGCACCAAATGAGGTTGAAAAAGCGCGAACGTTTGTTGGAAAATATCTTGACGGCGAGTTGTTGCCAATCTTTGACTCTGTTTGGGTTGGTGACGACAGCGAAAGGGCAATCATCATCAATGACTTGAAAAATCAAGGCAAAAGTTTAGACATTATGAAGAATAACAATTAGTTTGCTAGTCGCGAAAAGGAGTATACTATGGAAAACAAGGCAAAAATCAACAAAATTTTGACAGACAACGCGTCCACGCCCATAATTTTCATTGGCGCAAATGCGAGCGAAATTGCGAACGCGGTCGTCATTGATGCGCATATTCCGTCCGCTGAACTTGGCATTTTGCCGACGGAGAACGGCTACAAGTACCCGCAATTTGTGCGACAACTAATGGCGCTACAAATGAAGGACATAATGCCTGTTGTCGTGATTGAAAGCATTGACAAAATTTCAAAAGATGAGCAAGAAAAGTTTTATGGTTTGTTGAAATATCGTGGATTGAATGGCTATAAATTGCCACAAAACGCTCGCATTGCTTTGACGGCTGACAACGCGACCGATATTACAAACCGCATCGTGCAATTGTCACTTGTTTATAAGGTAGGGGGAATGAATGGGGAGTAAGGTACTTGAAGAACAAAAAATAGTTGACGACGCAAAACGTGGCGTTTTGAGTAAATTTCCGCTACTTGGGAGCGTTGTTTCGGGCGTTGTGTTTCAAGAAGTCGGGGACGCATTGCCGACCGCGGGAACGGACGGCGAAAAGATTGTTTACAACGGCGAGTTTGTGGCAAGCCTTTCGTATGAGGAGCGTGTCGGCGTTTTTGCGCACGAAATTATGCACATAGCGTTCAATCACATTTTGCGCAGTAAGGATAAAGACGGACAAATTTGGAATATTGCGACGGACTCAGTCATCAACCAAATGCTTCGCGACGAGAGGGTTAAACTGCCTGACGGAACCGTCGATATGCCAGAGGCGCAAAATAAGTCGGCTGAGGATATGTACGACAAAATTCTTGAGGAAATAAAGAAACGTCAGCAAGAGCAAGATCCGAGCGCGCAAGGCGACACGCAGGGCGAAAATTCGCAAAACGCCCAATCGGGCGACGCGAATGCACAAAGGGGCGCGCAAGCAATTTCGCAAGATGGCGCGCAAAGCGGTTCGCAAAATAATGACAGCGAGGCGCAAAACGGCAATTCCCAAAGTGGCAATTCAAATGACAGTGGCGCTTCGCAAAACGGCAGTGAGCAGGGCGAAAATTCGCAAGACCAAAACAGTTGCAGTCAAGGCGCGGGAGGACAATTTCCAAAAGACAATTCGCAAAACAACAACAACGACAACGGCACACAAAACGGCAATTTGCAGGGCAACAACAGCCAAAATGGCGTCCAAAATAGTAATGACCAAAACAATGGCAGTCAAGGAAATATGAGTTCGCAAAAACCGCAAGGGGACAAAAGTTTGCCACAAGGGCAAAATCAAAATAAAGACGACGATTTTGACTTAGATAAAGTGCTAAGTGGCAAGGCGTTTGATTCTCACGACATTTGGCAGGACGCAGTTAAAAAAGCCGAGCGTCGTGCGCAAGCGGAGCAGGACGAACATAACGAGCAAGGCATCGGCGAAAAAGATAAGTCCAATAAAATTGCGGAACAGCAAAGCGAAGATACAATTCAAGACTTTGAGCGCGAGTTCGTCGAACAAAACCGCAAAAAGAAAGAGCAAATTGCGCGAAAAATTATCGACGATTTGAGTAATCAACACACCAACGCGCGCGACGCAGGCACGCAAACCTATTCATTAGGGGCGGTCGGCAAAGCGAAAGCAGTGGTTTCGTGGAAAAAACTTTTGAAAAAGGAACTAGATAAAGAGGATGACAGGTGGAGTTATCGCCGTGCAAGCGACGAAAACGACTACCAAGCGCGAATCGGCTACATACAAGTCGAGGACAAGCCGAAAACTGAAGTCATCTTGGACGTCAGTGGTTCAGTTAGCGCAGGGTTGTTGCGCGAGTTTTTGAGGCAAATCAAACCGCTTGTTGACGACGGCGAGTTGAAGGTGGGCACATTCTCCGACGAATTTTGGGGCTGGCAAAAAGTTAAAAGCAAAAAAGAAATCGACGAAATCGCATTTCACATCGGCGGAACTACTAACTACGATGCCGCAAGTCGCGCATTTAGTAAGGAGCGTGGCACAAATCACATAGTGTTCACGGACGGCGACTACGGCAAACATATTGTAGAAAAACGTAACGACACTATCTGGATTTCGTTTAAAAATCCTGAGTTCAAGCCCGACTTTGGTAGAGTTATCTACGTTAGCCCTGAGGAAATTATGGAAAACGACAGTTCGCGAAATGGGGAATTTACTCGTTGAGTTTTTCATATAAAATTGCACATATACAAATATTGTGCATACTATGAAGTGTAGCACAAATTTGCGTGCTACAAAACTTGAGGTGAAAGATGTGCAATATTTGCGGATGCAGAAGATGTCGATGTTGTTGCCCGACACCTCGTTTTAGAACGGCAAGCACAATTGTTGCGACGGGCGCGATTGTGGGTCCCAAAGGGGCTACTGGCGCAACTGGCCCGCAAGGCGCACAAGGGGTTATCGGTCCAACGGGCGCAACGGGACCAACGGGCGCGACGGGTCCGACAGGCGAAGGTGGCATTTCTCCAATCTTCGTGATTGGCGATACCACCACGCTTGAGCCAAATGAGGAAGCATATGTCACAGACACGGTTGTTGGCAATGTGCATACGCTTGAGTTCTTTATCCCGCGTGGCGCGACAGGCGCAATAGGTCCGACAGGTCCGACTGGTCCGACTGGTCCGACAGGCCCGACTGGTCCAACCGGTCCAGCGGGTGGCGGTTGATGAAAAACATAAGAAAACTGCATCAAATTATGTTATAGCGCACCGCTGTAGGGAGCACACACCACACACTACTGCGCGTGGCGCTATATCGTATGAGGTACATAGTCAATTGGCTATGTGCCTTTTTACGTGCGGGTATGGCGCTTTCTATCAAATATTATAATTAATTAGCATTCAATAACTCAACAAAATTGGCGTTTACGGTTGAGTTTGTGTTGACAAAAAATTCTTTTTTTGCTATTATACTAATACTAAGTGAAAAGGTTGATGGGGCAAATGGCAGAAAACGACGAAAACATCAAAAAGGAGTCCTCGCGCATTCAAAAGGGGGTCATCAAAAAAAATGTGCATCTAAAGTGCAAACACGGCGCGCTTTTTGTTTGCAAGGGCAAGGCAAAACCGCTTGATGAGATGCTGACGGTTTACAAAGAACCTGAAGATTTGGTCACGCAGAAACAGATTGCGGAACAAACTGTCATTGAGGCGGAAGAAAAAACTAAGAAACAAAAGAGTAAAAAATCAAAGATACTCAGTCTTATTTTCTTTATTGTCAACATTGCCATTATTGCAGTCATCATTATTACGCAGAGCATAAAGGACGACAGTATGGCGTCAATCGGCGATATGTTTGCGGTGGCGAACTTTTGGTACTTGCTTGGTGCGTTTGGGTGTTTTTTGCTACTTATGGCGACGGACACATTCCGTTGGTGGATGCTCATTTTGCGGTCGACAAAGCATTCGCGCCCGTTCTTGAGTTATAAAACAATGGCGCTTGGGCGTTACTATGACAACATAACACCGCTTGCGACGGGCGGGCAACCTTTCCAAATTTACTATATGGCAAAACGCGGAATCAAGGGTGGCACGGCGTCGTCGATACCGTTTGCGATTTATATATTCAATCAAATTGTAGCGGTTTGCGTTTCGTTGTGCGTGCTGATTTTCAGCAAAAAAATCGCGGGCGGACTCGACCCGACCGTGTTCACGGCGGCAGTTGTAGGCGTCGTGTTGAACACAACCATTATGGCGTTTGTGTTTCTGCTGTCGGTCAGCAAAAAAATTGGACCGACGCTGACGATTTGGATTTTGAAACTACTGCACAAAATGCACATAATCAAAGACTACACGGCACTTTTTCGCAAGGTTATGCGATTTGTTTCGGAATATCAAAAGACGTTCCGCTACTTTATGTCAAACTTTTTCGTAATGATTCCAATGCTACTGGCTACGTTTTTGAACACTGTCGTCAAATTTATGATTCCCGCGTGCGTTGTGTGTATGTTCAACAACGGGCATTTCGATTGGGCGACGTATTCTGCGGTGTTCATTTGGTGCACGCTCATTGATGCAGTGCTGTCGTACATTCCGTGGCCAGGCGCAGCGGGCGTGGCGGAGATTTCGTACGTTACAATGTTTGCGTACTTTAGCCTGACGACGGGAACTGTTGTTTGGGCGATGCTCATATACAGAATATTTCAGTACTATATTTATCTCATACAAGGCTTGCTCGTGCTTGCCTATGACTTTTTGTTTGGCAACAAGAAGATTGAAAAAACGAAAGCGCGCCTTGCTCGCATTGACGCTGAGCGCGCCAAAAACGCTAGTAAATAGCAATAAATTGATATAATAATAAAGAAAAAATGGAGGGATAATTTTATGGCTAAAAATGAAAAGTATTTTGTAAACAAATACAGCGTCATTGCAGTTATTGCGATTTGCGTGTTTGCGCTTTGCACATTGCTTTATTATTTGCCACCTAAATTTGGTGGCGCCAATGCAAGCGTTGAAAACGCGTTTAGTTATTATAATCAACTGAACGCGAACGCAAAGAAGTTTTACACTGCGATTGACTCGATGAATCGCTCGGGACTACTTGAAACTGGCAACGGGAAATACGACCTCATTGAAAACAATGTTTTGACTGAAAACGATGTCAAAGCGTTTCAAAATGGGACAAGCCAAGTTCTCAAAGACTTTGGCGCGGGCAAAGATGCGTATTTTCTTGAACACCCTGAAGTTTTTTATGTAGATTTTGACGCATTAGCGCTTAGTTTTGCCGTTCAAAATGGTAAGTATCTTGCCAGCATTGACGCGGGTAGATATGGCAGTTATTATGTTGGTGATGGCTTGAGTACCGCAACGGAGGTTGCTAGCGCAAAGACCGCGTTTAACGGCAAGGTTGCAGAACTAAAGGCGCAACTAGATTTGAAAGGCACGCCAAAAGAAAAGGTTGCGCTTGCAAACACATTCATTTGTTCGCTTGTGACTTATGACTTTTGCGCCGATGATGCGACGCTTGCGTCTGCAATTCGTACGCCATATGGTGCGTTAATCAACGGCAAGGCGGTGTGCGAAGGATATGCGCGCGCGTTCAAAGTGCTTATGGACACGCAAAATATTCCGTGCGTTGAGGTCGTGGGATATGTTTATAGCGACAGCAACAATCTTGAGCCACACGCGTGGAACTATGTTTCGCTCGACGGCAAATGGTACTTAGTTGACTGCACGTACAATGACGGAACAAGCGACAAGGAACAATATTTGCTACGCGGTGCTGAAAATGCGGGCGAATATGTCGCAAACGGCATCATCTCGCAATCGGGCTTTGAGTTCAAGTATCCAACACTTGCCACATTCGACTTTGGCTGTGAACAACTGACGACGAAAGTTGAATATGGCGCAAAAAAAAGCGAAACCGAATATGAAAGTTCTTTAATCACGGTTCTTTATGCGGGCAAAAACGCAAAGCAATTGAAAGAAGAAGGCAAATACATTGTTTGCGCAAACGAAACTGACGAGGGCTGGCAAGCATACTTTTCAATTGAAGTGTATGACGTTGAGGACAAAATGCCGTTCAATACAACAGTCAAAAGTATGAAGTTTGTCGCAACGACGCAAGCGCCCGATACGCCATACGGAACATACACCGCGCTTGATGAAAGTTTGATTTTTGCAAAAAGTGACATCATTTATAATGAATTGTTCAATGCTGTTCCGCGTTCGCCGTTTCCGCGCAAGATGACGCCGTCCAACTCCGCAATTTTAGATGCGGGCAACACGCACGACATTTCGATTGAATATGATGTCGAACTCAAAAAAGCGGACGAAAGCAAAGATATTGGAATCAGCGTTTACAGCACAAAAGATAGCGACTTACAAAGATATGTCAAAATCGAAAACATCGTTTTTGACGGAAGCAAAAAAATTAGTTTCACGCTGACGCCAAGCAAGATGTACAAGCACGATATGCTCAATTATTACATAACGCCAACAAATATCGTCGGCAAAGCAAGCAACGCCATACCGCGCGCCACAAGTTTCACGTTTGCAAAACCGTGGTCAGTGTGTAGCAAGGTGTTCAACGACGGCAGATTGTATATGAACATTTATGGCGAGCCAACTTTGATTGACAATCAAGATTTGAGTATGACGGGCTTTGTTGACAAGGACGGCAAGCAAGTTGCTGAAAATCAAAGAAGCCAACTTGTGCTTGTCGCAACAAAACCTGACAACAAAACGGCAAGCGATATGATGGATAGTTCGCTTAATGTTTCGGGCATCAAGGCAAAGGACGTCAAGGCAAGCGCAACCTTTGAACTTGACTTGCACATTTGTGGCGTGCTACAAAAAATTCCAGCGGGTTCGTATATGAAACTCGCGTTTGGGTTCCCAGAAGGGTTTGGACCAGAGAACAAAGGCACGACATTCAAGGTTTACCATTTCAAAAAGGGTGCCGATGGCAAAATCGACCCGAATCAAACTGAGGAAATACCTTGCGTAATTACTGAGTATGGACTTGTGGTCACGGTCAATTCGTTCAGTCCGTTTATGGTTATGGCAATCGACAGTAGCAAGGTTGCAAGCACGACGAAAAATGTTTATGCGTACCAAACTGCAGTCGGTGGCAAAGTGTCCGCACAAATCGGCACAACCGCTGTAAATGGCGTCGCAACGCTCAAATCGGGCGAAACGATTGAGTATACACTGGCGCCAAACGACGATATGCAAGTTGACTATGTTTTGCTCAACCAAAAGAAGATTCAAGTTGTCGACAACAAGTTCAGCCTTTCGTACGACTCACTAAGTAGTGAAAACGAAATCAAAATCGCGTTTGTCGCAACCAGCGTTGCAAACTACGAGAGCGCGAACAAAATTGAGAATCTAAACGAACAATTTGCGCAAAATGAAACAATTGCAACTGTAGCGGACAAAGATAAAAACTCATCTACGCTTGAAATTGTTTTGGCAATAGTAATTGTTTTGGCAGTTGTCGGCATTGCGGTTGCAATCATACTCATCACGCGCCAAAACACGATTGGAAAGAACAAAAAATAATAAAAATTGAAACCCTTTAAAAACTAAAAAACCTTAATAATTGCCCCGCAAAGATTACCCCGCAAGGGAAAACGTATATAAAAAAGAAAGAGACCGCATTGAATTAGTTGTCAATATGGTCTTTTTTGATTTCATTTTGAGGGAACATTAATTTATTCTAACATAGTAGGTGTTTTTGCCCGAGCCTTGTTTTTCAATAAAATTTTCATCTGCAAGTTTTTTGAGTGAACTTTCGATAGATTTAACACTCAAACTAGGGCATAACTCAATAATTTGTGATTTATTAAACTTGCCGATAATGGTGGACACTGCTTTTCTAACCATTTCTAGTGCCGTAGATTTTGAAGATACAATGTCAACTCTTTCTTCAAAATCTCTATAAGCAGATATAATTGTTCCAAGCAAATATTTGATAAAACTTTCGGGGTTGTCTTTGCCGATTTGCCAGTTTTCTTGTGACTGCCTGAGAGCGTCATAGTACAGACTTTTGTTCTTCGCAATTTTGGCTTCAAGCGAAATATATTTTCCGACCATATAGCCACACCTATAAAGTAGTAGCGTTGTTAGTAGGCGACTCATTCTGCCATTACCGTCTAAAAATGGGTGAATGCACAAAAAGTCGTGTATGAAAATCGGTATTAAAATGAGCGGGTCAACATCACTTTCAGCAATTGATTTGTTAAACTCATTGCAAATATTTTCAATAGCAATAGGTGTCTCAAACGGCGATAGTGGCGTGAAAATTGTATAAGTTTGACCGTTTGAATCGGTGCCACTTACATAGTTTTGAACACTTTTAAAAGTTCCACCGATTGTTTTTGAAGAATGGTTATAAAGCATTTTGTGAAGTTGTAAAATATAATTTGGCGTAATAGGTATATATTCAAAACTTGCGTGTATTGTTTCCAAAACATCGCGGTACCCAGCAATTTCTTCTTCGTCTCTATTTTTTGGTGTTGTCTTTTCATTGACAAGTTGTTTTAGGCGCGTGTTTGTTGTTCTAATGCCCTCAATTGCATTTGAACTTAGAGTGCTTTGAACTTTTGCAATTTCGACAAGTTTTTGTAGTTCTTGTGGCTTTTGCTTTAAAAACAATTCTTGCTTTGCCTTGTGTTCGTGAATTTGCGCGATGTATGCGACAATCTCATTATCCCATTTTGTGTTTTTAAAAGTTGTATAATTAAAAGTTCTCATAGTTTTATTTCCCTTGTGTTATTCTCCTAAATTATATGCAAAAATAGGAGAATAGTCAAGTGTTTAGGAGAAAAAATTTTCTGTATAATAAAGAAGAAAATGCGGTTTTCATTATAAATATGTACATAACTCTTGAAATTTTGCAAAATATGTTATATAATATCTCGCGGAGAAGAAAAGTTATGACATTTAAAAAAGTTTACGACAATATGAAAGCAATTACAAAGGCGGGCGACATTATCGGTGTGGCTTGCAGTGGTGGCAGGGATAGCATTAGTTTGCTAAATTATTTGAACTCTATTCGCGAAGATTTGGACATTGAAGTTGTGTGCGTAAATATCAATCACAGCATTCGTGACACGTCAGAGCGCGACACGCGTTTTGTGGCAGAGTTTTGTAGAGAAAATCGCATTAGGTGTTACAAGTTTGTCATTGATTCGTACAATTTGGCGCGCACGCGTCATTTGACGCTTGAACAAGCGGCGCGCGAGGGGCGATATGAAACGTTCCGCGCTTTGATAAAGAAAGGGCTTGTCGACAAAATCGCGCTAGGGCATCATATGAGTGACCAAGCCGAAACGGTGCTTATGCACATTTTGCGTGGCGCGGGGCTAAATGGCGCAAGCGGTATGGCGATGACCAGCGAGGGAATATTTATTCGCCCGATGCTCAATGTATCGCGCGCGGAAATTGATGAGTACATTGCTGAAAATGCGCTCACGTTTGTTGAGGACGAAACCAATGCAGATAGTACATACACGCGCAATTTTATTCGCAATGAAATTTTTCCTATGCTTGAAACAAAGTTTCCAAATTGTCAGGAAAATCTTGCCAACTTTGGCACAATTTGCAAAAAGGACGACGAATACATTGATTCGCTTGTCAATCTTGATGCGGTTATTGTTGAAAACGGCGTCGTCAAGTTGCCACGCAACTATTTTGTGTACCCCGAACCTATTGTCAATCGTATGATTAGGCACGCTTTTACCTCACTTGATGTTTATGCTGACATTGAGACAAAACATATTGAAATGATAAAGGCGCTTGCGAAAATGGGCGAAAACGGTTCAAAAGTTTCGCTACCTAACAAGATTTTTGCTGTTTGTGAATATGATTATATAACCATTTTTCAAAAGAAGCCAAAAACCAACACGCAAATGTGGGCGTTCCGCTCGGGGCGCATAAAAATTGACGGACTGGGCACGCTAATTATCAAGCGCACCAACGACGCGACTATGCGAGAGGGCGTCCTAAAGTTTGACGCCGACAAATTGCCAAAGGGTGTTGTGTGGAGATTCAGGCGCGACGGCGATGTTTTTGAAAAATTTGGTGGCGGGACAAAGAAGTTAAAGAGTTTTCTTGTCAATAAAAAAGTTCCTGCAAGACTCAGGGACAATTTACCGCTACTTGCGACAGATGACGAAGTTTTTGTTATTGCCGACGTCGAAATTAGCGAAAAAGTTCGCATCGATATGGACAGTAAGAACATTTATGAGGTCACATTGAAAAAAGACTAAAGGAATTGTAATGGAAATCAATAAAAAAGTAAAAGATTATATGCAACGATTAATCAAGGGCGAAAAAGCGTCCGCTATTGCATATTCAGCAATTGAAAACGACGACAACGAGGGGTTGGCGGTTTTGATTGATTGCGGACTCAATTTGCTTTCAGACAATTTTGTGTTCGCTGCGATTGATAGTTCGGCAAACAAGTGTTTTGATGTGCTACTTGAAAAAAATGCGAACCTTTTGAAGGGTGGGCGCGCGTATGATGGAACTCGTATGTTCTATGTTGAGCCACTTGAGTATGCGGTCATAATCAACAATATGAACTATGCCAAAAAGTTGATTGCGCACGGTGTATCACTTACCACGCAAAGCGGAATAGACATTCTGCGCAAATACGGAAAATATATCGGTGGTGAGAATTGCGACATTTTGAGGGAGCAACGCGCGCTCTATATTAGCAATCATCCACAAATAGAGAGATAATTTTTGAAAAAAACGCATGTTTTTGTTAAAAACATTGTCAAAATAGTAGACTTTTGTATTAAAAATCATTAAAATATACTAAACCATTTTTATAAAAAATGTTAGGAGAAAAATATTATGAAAACAGTATATAAAAGATGTCCTAGATGTGAATTGAATTATATCAAAAAGGGAGAGGACTATTGTAGCGTTTGCGTCAACGAAATGAACTCTAGACACGATGACCTTGCGTGCGATATTGACCTTGAATTGTGCCCGATTTGCAAAACCAACTATATCACTGAGGACGAGATTATGTGTGCTAGTTGCGCTGCCGAAAAAGAGGCGGAGGGCGCAGATATGGACGACATTGACCTTACCGAGTGGAACGATTATATCAATGATGACAGCATTGAAGGCGACAACGAGGAGGAGGAGAACCTAGGGCCAATGGCATCAATCGGCAACATTGATGACGGATATGACGCGGGCATATCGACTGACCTTGATGACATTGCACTTGATTCAGATTTGAATTTCTCTGAGATTGACGAACTGGCGAAAGATGAGTTTGCGCAAGATTTGGCGGACGAAGATTTCGACGAAGATTTTGACGATGATGATGATGACGACGGTGATGACGAAGATGAAGATGATGAAGATTTTGACGACGACGAGCGGGGATAGCCCCGCGTCTGCAGATACTATTTGTACGCGTCACAAATTTTAGTGGACGGCAAGCATAGTGTCGACTTATGTGTTGATATTCTCGGTGGGGATAGCCGCGCAACTGGTGGCAGACGCCACTTGTGCGGGTTCGTGTGCCATAGGCCGTTGCTACTGGTTTGGTGAGTAGCACTATATTTTGTTGGGTACATCCTTAATTGGCTGTGTATTTCTTTGTAGAAAAAACATCGCAGGGGTAGGCAATGCAACTCCTCGCACGTGGCATTAAATAAAAAAACTTTAAGAAGGAATGAATTGCCCCAATGGGGACACTAAATAAAAAAACTCTTTAGAATGAAGAATTTAGATTTGTTCTTCACTCAAAGAGTTTTTTATTTATAATTAATGAATATTTAACCTTTTTTATGAATAATCAAATTTGTTGCGCTACATAATCACAACAAGCGTTTGTTGTAAGCAATAATGATTACGGCATATTACAATGATTCGTATAGTCATAATAAATTGATTATTGCAATTTCGTTAGGTTTTTGCATTATGCGGCAGTGAAAGGGTAGAGGTCGACGAGGACGCCTGCCACGCCACCGCTAGGCATTGGATATGCAATGAATAGGTTGTCGCCTGTAAAGGTCGTTGCGCCATTCATAAATGCCATAGATGATTTGTCTGTCATATATGCGATTTGTCCACCACTTGAGATAAAGACTGGAGTTTTAGCCTTTGACCAAATTTGGTTGATAATGTTGGTCTTTTCCGTGTTAAGTGCGTATGTGTTGTCGCCATACTTAATTGTTGCGTATGTTGGGTCGGAAGAAGTGACTGTATCGGAGTCAAGGCAGATTGCAATCATATTCATATACTTTTGGTTGCCTTGTGTTTGCAAAACTGTGTTTCCGTATATGTTGAACAATTGGTCAAGATCAAAGAACGGCGTTACAATAGAGGATGCCCCTACGATTGTAAACCACGCTTCCGTGCCGACGACAAAACTTTCAAGTATTGTCGTATCTTTATCAATTGTGAAGCCGACGCCGTCGCGCTTTTCGCCCGTATCCGTTGTAATGCTCGTCGCAAGAATTACAGGACCGCCGAAACGCTTGAACTCTGAGTTTTTGAGCGTGTTCTTTTCGCTACCATAGTTGTAAATTCCGCTATTGAAGCAATCATATGTTTTGATGTAGTTCATTTCAAGCGAGTTGATGGTGTCGGTTGATTCAGCAAACCACGCAATCATCCAACCTTTTGCGATGCAGTTTTCGGCAACTGTTGTTGATGTAACTGACTTTATCATAATGAGTCCGCCAGCCGCCAAAAGGTCCTCGCCATCTTTTGCAGTGATTGAAGCGTTTGCTGTGTTGCCGACTGCTTCTACATTAATAAAGTGCGCTTTTGTGTTGTTGCTTTCGTCAGCCTTGTTTGCCATAACAAACGCGGTTGCGTGTCCCGGTGTCGCGTGTGTGTCCGCACCTTCGTCTGGAAAATAGAATGGCGTGTAGTCCGTATTGTTTCTACACCAAGGTATAGCGCTGAAATCAATTTTGAACAAGTTTCCGTTGAAAGTGAAATCATTTTCAAGATAGTGTGTGTAAATTTCGGCTCTGTCGCGAAGTGAACCCGCCGACTTGCTGGCGCCGTTTTTGTTTGCTTCGGCCGTACCGACAAAGTATTCACTAGGTATATCATTTGGAGTTACGCTAATGTTTTTGTGAATGAAAATCCCGTTTACAGGTTGCAAATTTGTTATCCCTTTGCTTGTGAGGAAATTGCCCCATAATTCGCTGTATTTTTTGTTGACGCGTGTGTTGTTTTCCGCGTTGTAAAATACTTTCGACGAAACATCGTCGCGACTCCACGAACTACTGTTTGCCGTAATTTGATTTTTTACATTGTTCGAGAAAATATTGATTCTTCCAAGGTCAATAGCGTCATAAACATTATAGCCGTCCGCAACTACAACCGTGAACACAACAGGTTCAATCGGGTTGCCGACAAAGTCTGTCGTAAAATCTGCTGGCGTCATTGTGATTCTAAACTTTTGACCGATTGCACTTTCTTTGAAATTGAATTTGAAGTCTGCATAGTCAAAATATGTGTCATCTGTGACTTTGCTGAATGCGTCCGCGCCCTTAATTTCAACTTCAACATTAGCCTTGAAATCAGCAGTTTTTGTGATAGAACCGTCTTTTTTGCTCATAAGTGTGAGTGTTGGGTTCAACACAAACGCGTTGTCATCGCCGACATAGTATTCGGTTGTCTTGTAAAACTCGCTTTCTTCCGTCGCGGACGCCTGGTTGTTTTCATTGAATGTGTCAATAAATTCTGGGGCTTGGAAAAGTGACAAATCATAGATAAGTGACATATCCGTTGACACATTGACTGTGGCAATGTCGTACCTAGTGTTTGTATCGTCACCAACGAGTTGGCACGTGATTTTGTATTCGCCCGCAGTGAGGTTTCCGCCCGCTTGAGCAGAAAGACCGCTTGTGCCCAGCACAAATTGAGTGTCTGCCTTTGCGTTTGCTACATCGATGTCAACTTCGCCTTTGGTAAGTTCGGTTGTCGACTTATCGTCGTATGTAACCTTGATTTTAACTGACGCAAAGTCGATTGTTTCGCTGACGTGATAAAATGCTTTGAGTCCCGTCGCCTCTGCGCCTTGAATAGTTTTGCCTTTGTTGGTGCCACCGCACGCGCTAAAGCCGATGAGGCACACAGACAAAACAATTGTCGCAATAAAATAACTAATTTTATTCATTTGTTTCTCCTTATTTTTTGTTCATTAACCCTAAAACAAAACTGTTGGGTTGTCAAATTATGATGTGCAATCAGTGGCATTTTCATACCACACAACGCTACAAATAATATACCGCGCGCGCGTGTATTTTGTTGGAAAAACTTTATAATAAAGTCAATAATTATGCTAGCAATTGGAATAATTGTGTGTGATTATGAAATTTTGATATTATGTATTTATTCCGTATTGCAAAAGTCTTTTTACGATATTGAAAAAACGGCTACAAATAAAAGTAAAAACATTTTTTTATTTTTATGTAAAACTACTTGAAAAAAGTTAAAATTTATGATAAAATAGCGTGAAAAGTGAAAAACTTATGATAATCTAACACGAAAAGCAAAAAAACTATGATAATCTAGCACAGCGTGTTGAATTATCATAAAAAAGGGGTAACATTATGTATATTAAAAGACACATTGAACCGATTATTGAAAAAAGCAAGTCGGGCTATCCTGCGGTGTTGATTGTGGGCGCCCGTCAAGTGGGCAAAAGCACGGTTTTGAGGAATTTATATCCAACTATGAGATATGAAACGCTTGATGACCCATTTTTGTTGCAAGCGGTTGAAGCGGATACAGTTGGCTATTTGAAGTTGCAAGGCACGCCGTTTATAATTGACGAAGTGCAACGCGTACCAAATTTATTTTTGGGGCTAAAGTATATGATTGATACGCAAAAGCGCGATGGAATGTATTTGCTCACAGGTTCGCAAAAATTTGAGTTGATGAAAAATGTGAGCGAGAGTTTGAGCGGGCGTATATCATTAATCAATATGTTGGGGCTTTCAAGTCGCGAACTTGCTGGCGATGATTTTTGCTTGCCATTTTTGCCAACTACCGATTATTTGATGAGTCGCAATACCAAAATTTCCAACGACCAAGCCTTATTGTGGGCGCGCATACATCGAGGGAGTATGCCGAAATTGTATGATAATCCTGACCTTGATTGGGAACAATACTACGCGGGCTATGTGGCTACGTATTTGGAACGAGATGTTCGACAGTTGGAACAAGTGGGCGACACATTGACATTTTTGCAGTTTATGACGGCGCTTGCAAGTCGCACGGGCGAGTTGCTGAATATGAACAGCATTGCACAAGATATTGGGGTTAGCGCGACGACAGTAAAGAGATGGCTAACGATTTTACAGCAGTCAAATATTATCTATCTTTTGCAACCGTTTTCGCTCAATGTTGGCAAGCGCATAATCAAGACGCCAAAAGTTTATTTTACCGACACAGGGTTGGTTTGCTACTTGTGCAAATGGCTGACGCCTGAAACGCTTTGCAACGGCGCGCAGGCGGGCGGAATATTTGAAACTTATGTTGTCAGTGAGTTGCTGAAGTCCTATTACAACGCGGGCAAAGAACCGCCACTTTACTTTTTCCGCGACACGAACGGCAGAGAAGTTGATATTTTGATTTATCAAAATGGAACGCTTTACCCGATTGAGATTAAGAAAACATCTAGCCCGAACGTTAAAGATATTAAGCATTTTGTGGCGCTAAAAGATAGTTTTCCGACGGCGCAAATTGGCGAGGGCGGGGTGATTTGCAATCAAGACCGACTTTTACCACTTGGCGACTCCAACAAAATTATACCTATATCCTATCTCTAATGTGGCGGGGATAGCCCCGTTGCTGTGGGTACTGTCCCTACGCGTCAATTACTTTCGCGGACGGCACACTTGCGAACTGTCCATTAATGCTTATTCTCGACGGGGATAGCCCCGCTGCTGGTGGCAAACGCCACAGGTGCAGGTTGGGTGAGTAGCATTATACAATTTTGGTACATAGTTAAATTGCTATGTGCTTTTTTGTGGCAGACGCCACTGGTGCGTGTTTGGTGAGTGATATTATAGGCTATTGGGTACATAGTTAATTAACTATGTGCCTTTTTATTTAAATGTATATTACATATGGCTTTTAGCCGTTTATTCTTTTTTTGTAGATGTTTTGTGATATTCTTTTTTGCAAAGGAGGTCAAAATGAAAGAAACGATAAATGTAAAACTAATTAATGATTACATAACAGCCAATAATTTGACTAAGAAACAATTTGCGAATTTGTGTCACATTTCAGTGTATATGTTATGTAAAATCTTAAATGGCTATGAAAATTTTGATATTAAATATCTTTTCCGCATTGCAAAAGTTTTGAATGTTCATATTCACGAAATGTTTACAAAGAAAGGTTGAATTGATTTTTAGGCTAGCGCGGTTCATTATGGGCATTCAAATATGTTTACAGCGCTAGCACTATAAAAGCTTTTCCTCTTTTATTTGCTGACGCAGTCAAGCAAGTGAGTAACTCATAAATTATTTTGTCCCCTTCCGGGAGATTTCTCCGCTACAAAGGCTTTGACAAGCCTTTTTCGGTCGAAATGACAATGGGGTAGGTGGCTTGCTACAATTATAAGGTTTTGCCTAATTGATAGTGCTGGCACGTTTAAGTCAGTTGAGCGTAGGGACAGTACCTGTAGCCGCGCGCTATCGCGCCCGAGATTTTTGGGAAAGTTGTCGAAAAAGTGTGCTATAATTGCTATAGAGGGAAAAACTTATGAACATAAAGAAAGGTATTGATTATAGACCGCTCGTGTGCTACTTTGACGATGACACGAAATTGTTGATAGGCAAATTGGGGCTTGCAGGCTATGGCTGTCTGCAACTATTGTTCAACAAAATGGCAATGGAAAACGGCTACTTTCTCGAATGGAGTCCGCGCAAGCAATCACTTTTCACGCTCGATATATACGAAAAGGACGAACGACTCATTGAAAACTGCGTGCAATATTGTCTTGACAGCGGAATCTTTGACAAAGAAATGTACGAAAAGCATAGCGTGCTAACGAGTCGCGAAATCCAAAAGGACTATAAGCAAATCACGCAAAAGCGCATAAACCCGTGGCACGCACCACAATATGTCTACCCCGAATTGATAGACGCACCTAAAACGCTTGTTGCCGAATACGAAAGCGCAAAAACAAGTGTCGCGGAAACTGTAATTTCAAATAATGATACCATAAACGGGGTTGCAAACGCATCAGCAAACATTAAAAGTTCAAGCAATAAAGAATGCAATCTCAATATAACGCCCGCATCAATGGCGCAAAATAAAAATCTAAGCGCGAGCAACGCAGAAACTCCGCAAAACGTGGTGAAAATCGCGTCCAAAATTCAAAATGACGTCAATTTGGCTCAAACCGACGTCATTTTGAGGCAAACGGACGACATTTTGGAGCAAAATGACGTCATTTTGAAACAAAGAGAAAGAGAAGAAGAAAGAAAAAGTGAAATAAAAAAAGAAAGTGAGATAAAAGTTATAGGAGAGAAAGAGAAAAATGTTTCGCAAACGTCGGCGATTCCGCCTCCTAACGAAACAGCGAGCGTGTCGCTCGCGCAATTTCTCTCTCAAAAACTAAATAAACCACTTAGAAATCCTAATTTAATGATTGATAGCAACCACGTAAACCCCGATTCGCTGTATCGGGCAGTGCGGGAAAGCGTGTTTTTGCAAAACAGTATGAACCTTGACATAGACTGGCTAATCGCGCATTATGACGAAGTAGTTGCAGGCAAGTACAAGGATTTTTCGGCATACAAAAAAGTCAATCCTGTCGCAATTCGTCATCGCAACTATAACCCCGCCGAAGTCACATTCAACAACCTTGACGACTTTTTGTAACTGGTGGCATAGGCCACTGCTGCAAGTACTTTCCCTACGTCTAAGGAGTTGTGCGGGCGGCGTATGTAAGTACTTTCTATATATTCGACCGCTCGATGGGGTAGCCCAAACCTGCAGCAGCAGGGCTATCGCTCTCGAGAACAAATGCATATAGAAAGTGTGCAAGTGCGCCGTCAGTATAAATCATTGACGAGTAGGGATAGTATTTGTAGCAGCGGGGCTTTCTCGTATAAAAAAAGTACACAGCAATTTAACTATGTACCTAATTTCATATAGAGCCACTCGCCAAACCTGCAGCCGTGCGCTATCGCACGGTGTAGAGGGCGAGGGCGACGGATATGGCAAGATTGAGTGAGTCAATCGCAGGCGAGTGCTTGATTACAACGCTAGTGCCAATCGAAAGAAAACTGTCATCGAGTCCGCTACCTTCGTTGCCAAAAATGAGCGAATATGGCGCGTCAAACTTGTTAAGTGACTTCAAACTTTTCTCGCCCTTTAGCATAAATGGATACATATGATTGTTGCCGTGCTGTGCTAAATATTCATCAAAACTATCAAAAATCTGCACGTTTAGAGAAAACACCGCGCCCATAGACGCGCGAATCGCCTTAGGATTAAAAATATCCACGCACGGCGCAATAATCGCAATGTTTTTGACGTAAAAGCCAAGTGCCGTGCGCATAATCGTGCCTAGGTTGCCCATATCACTAGGATTGACAAGCACAACGTGATTCGCGCCACGCTCAAGCACTGTTTCAAACTTTGAAAAAACACCAACAACCATAGTGCTTTCCTTGTCAACAATTTTTTCAATTTGCTTGGTGCAAAACTCAACCTTAATGTTGTGTTGCTTGCAAAACTCAAGCATATTTTGTATTTCGGGAGTTATGTTCAATTTTTCGTGAATCATAACCTTTTGCACATACGCGGTTTTGTGCTTCAAAAGTTCAAAAGTGGGGAAAATTCCAAATGTGTATGAAATGGACATTTCCTTTTTGTATTTATCCATATTTTGTTGCCTCTCATAATCTATTATACATATTATACATTATATTATTTTTAAAGCCAAAGTTTTTGCTGTGATAATTGTAATTGCAACATAGTCTTGAGCAAAAATATTGATTTTTCATAGCAATGGCGAGATGCCATTTTGTCGTTACCTGTAGCGCGTGCAAAAATGCCAGTGCGCGCCCGTCAGTGTTGGTGCAACTCTTCGCGTTGCTTGTACGCAAGTTGTGCGTGCTTGGCAATTTGCGAAGTGAGTTTTTCGCTTGTCAGTAGCCTGATTTGCCCCAAAGGAGTTGCCATTTCCGTTGTCGTGCAGTTGCCCAAAACGTCGACCTGCGTGAACGTGTTGCAAAATCCGTACTTCTCCATTACCTGAATGCCGTGCTTGTCGCAATCAAGCCCGTACAATTTGCATAATTTTTTGACCGCGTCAGTGCAGTTTAAATTTTGATTGATGGGGAAAATAGGGGCGTCCTTTTCAAATCTGTCAACAATCCACAAACTGGTTGGCTTTTGTTTGGCAAACGCAAAATAATATTCTTTCGCAAGCATCGCGCGACGCTTTAAGAGTTGTCTGCGCCTAAGTTCGACAAGCCCATACATAGGGAGAGTGCAACGCCCGCTGTCGAGTTCTGCAAGTTCGCTATCAATAACGCTTAATTTCTCAAAATAATTTTCAAGAGTATCCATATTTCATCCTTTTATGCACCGCAAATGCGTGAGTTTTGTAGCGCAAATGCGCGAGCCAAAAATCTTAGCAATATGTTACCACATTTCTACCAAAAACACAATAGCAAAACAAAAAAAACATATTAAATATTGAACATTTATGCCCGATGAAAATTGCAACTCAAAATCATATTTTGTTTGCCACCGAAAACAAAAAAACATAGGAAATACAAAGCGTGCCGATAACAAAGGCAAATGGCGTGTAGGAACAGCACCTGCACCAGTGCCGTTTGGCACCGAGCGATAAAAATTATAGAAAGCACAAAGCGTGCGCCGTCCGTGTATGTCGTTTTGACGTAGGAATAGCGCCTGTACTAATGGCGTTTGACTTTGTTCGAAATGACAATGAGGTTTGGTGGCTTACCACTTAATAATGTTAATTAATCATAGGAACAGTATCTGCAGTGGCGGGGCTATCTCCGCCCGAATTTGTGGCGTCTGCTACTTAAAACAAAAAAAACATAGGAAGTACAAAGCGTGCCGACAACAAACGCAAATGGCGCGTAGGAACAGTCCCTGTAGACGCGGGGCTATCCCCGCCACTTGCTATTTGTGACAAAATTTGTTATAATAAAACGAGTAAAGGAAAAACAATGGATAGAATAGACCTAATAAAAACAACCAAAGCGTACCAAAGTGTCGCGGACGACTATCACAAACAAAAGTTGCCACACTGCAACTTGCTTGTGTCGCCCGACCTGATGTCGCGCGAATTGTTTGCAACAGCGTTTGCAAGTTTGGTCATATGTGACGACAAAAACAATATCGCTATGCAAAACATTGCAAAAAAAATACACCCCGACGTGTTCTTTTTGCCGAAATCGGGCAACCTCAAAGTCGAGGACGTCGAAGTCGTGCTTGATAGAATCAACTATTTTCCAATGGAAGCGGACGTCAAAGTGTTTGTGCTTGAAAATTTTTCGTCAGCAACCACGCAAGCGCAAAACAAATTGCTGAAAACGCTCGAAGAAACGCCACCAAATGTCTATTTTTTGATATGTAGCGAAAAAGATGACGGGATTTTGCCAACAATCAAATCGCGTTGTAGGCACTTAGAACTCGAACCACTGAGCGAAAGCGCCCTCAATATCTTTATGGCGGACTATAACACCGACGAAAAAACAATCGAAATCGCCAACTTTTTTGGTCGTGGCGAAATGGGACGCACCGATTTTGCACTGACGAACAAAGAAGTTAGCGAATTGGTCGATTTGGGATTCGATATTTTGAAGAATTGCAAATCTTCAGCAAATTTACTTGAATATGCAGTCAAATTGCTGAAACATAAAGATAGTTTGGCATTATTTTTGCAGATTTATAGCGATATTTTGGGGAAAGTATTGCGCCTGCAAATCTTGAATGAAAAAAACGATTTTGTGCAACTAAAGTTCGATTCACTGAAAAATGAATTGTCAACCGATGCAATTTTAATTTTGCTCGTTCGCCTCACGCGCCTAACAGAAATGCTTGAACGCGCCTGCCATAGTACTTTGATTATTGATGACCTTTTGATTGAAACTTGCAAATGTGCAAATATGAAATCGTAATTGTGTTTTGCGCTAAAAGGGAATTTGCTTTTGAAAAATAGCATTATTGGAATTGAAAAGCAAAATTTTGAGTAAAAAAAATAAAGTGAATTAATTTTCTTTTGTTTTGATGCGTGTTTATTCGTTGTGTGGGGGAAAAAAAGCCCGATAGTTGGATTTATGACTATCGGGCTTTTTTATATATTGTGCATTTTGTTAAATTACATTTTTTTTGATTTATAAAATGTGCGTTTTTTTGAGATATAAAAATACAATTAAAATCTTTTATGTAAGTTGATTAATTGTTTTATAAATTGATGCAATTAATCTTTAATATAATTTTTGAAACTGAATTTTTGCATTACATATTGATAATTGCGCACGTGGCGTATATGATATGTTTTGTCATATGTAAAAACAAAACATATGTCGAATTAGTGCATATGAATTGTATGTGCATATGAATTATTTGGACATATGAATTGTATGCACAAATGAAAAACGTGCACAAATGAAAAACGTGAATTATGTGTACAAATGATAAATATGAATTATGTGTACAAATGAAATATGTGTCAATATTTTTGGAAAAAAGTGTGAAAAGCACATCAAAAGCGCTGGAAAAAGGTGTAAAACAATGTCCAAAACAATTGGAAAAAGGTGTGAAATAGTACTCAAAATAGTTGGAAAAAGGTGTGAAAAGCCTTGATTTTTATAAGAAAAAAGTGTATAATAAAGAAAATAAAGATGCTTTTCGCACTTAAATGAGGTAATGAAATGACAAAAAATGATGAAAAAACTGTGTTTCTCAAAAGAAAAGTTGACATTTTTTTGCAAGAATGGAAAAACAATAGCAACAAATTGCCGTTGATTGTTAAAGGTGCAAGACAAATTGGTAAAACGCAATCAATAATACATTTTGCCAAAAACAACTATGAAAGTGTTGTTGACATTAATTTTGTATTGCAAAGTCAGTACAAGGCTATTTTTGATGATGGGTATGAGGTTGATTCAATAGTAAAAAATATTTCATTTATTAACCCGCAATTTAAGTTTGTTGCAAATAAGACATTGATTTTCTTTGATGAGATTCAAGATTGTATCAAGTGTGCGACGGCGCTCAAGTCGTTTCAATTGGACGGGCGCTTTGATGTCATTTGCTCTGGCTCGCTGATGGGTATCAATTATAATGAAATCGAATCAAATAGCGTTGGCTACAAAGAAGATTATGATATGTATTCACTAGATTTTGAGGAGTTTTTGTGGGCAAAGGGCTTTACGAGTGCGCAAATTGATTCAATGCTTGAAGCAATGTTGCAAATAAAACCGCTATCTAGCGTCGAAATGGAAGTAATGGACAAGAATTTCAAGGAATATCTTGTTCTTGGCGGTATGCCAAAAGTTGTTGCCACTTTTATTGAGAACAACAATTTTAGTGGGACGCTGAAACTGCAAAAGCAACTGTTGCTTGACTATGAAGAGGATATTACAAAATACGCACACGGGCTTGATAAAACTAAAATATTGAATGTTTTTCGCAAAATCCCTGTGTTTTTGGGCAAAGATAACAAAAAATTTCAAATATCAAAAGTTAGCACAGGTGCAAAAGGTCGCGACTATGTGGGCGTTGTTGATTGGTTGGACACTGCTGGTATGATTAATATTTGTTACTGTCTTTCGGCGCCGAGTTTGCCACTCAAGGGCAATTATAATCCAGACAACTTCAAAATATACTTTCGCGATACGGGCTTGCTGATTGCTTCGCTTGACGACGAAGCGCAGGAAGATTTGCGCGTGGGCAAAAATTTTAATACGTACAAGGGCGCAATTTACGAAAACGTTGTTGCGGATATGCTTGTAAAGCAGGGGTATCAAGCGTATTTTTATAAAAATGAAAAAGGAACAATTGAAATGGACTTTTTTGTTCGCGACTCAAACTCATTGATTCCTGTTGAGGTCAAAGCGGTGGACGGCTCGACAATTTCGCTCAACAATTTGATAAAATCGGATAAGTACCCTGACATAAAGTACGGCATCAAACTTGGGCAAAAGAATATTGGGTTTAATGGTGTTTTTTACACATTTCCATACTTTTTGACATTTTTGCTCAAGCGCTATTTGGCGCGTGTGCGATAGGTGGCAAACGCCACTGGTGCAGGTGCAGTTCCTACGTATCATTTGCTATTAAAGACGGCGCACAAACGCACTTTCTACAACAACGTTAGATAAATTAAATACGAGAGTTTAACAACTTTAAAAAGGTGAACAATATGAAAATAATAATGATAAAGAACAAATATTTACCACTTGGCAAAAGCGTGGCAATGCCTGATGATGAGGCGTTTGAGGTTGGCGAACCGATTGTTTTTGCGGACGGAAACGGCTTGCATTTGGGCGAGGTTGAGCGATTGGGCGGAAAGTTTGACCCGACGAGTGACGTAGTTTTTGAGCGTCGCGCGACGGAAGCGGACTTAGACAAGGCACGCTCCAACGAAAACAAGTTGCGCAGGGCGCGTCGTTATTGCGGTTCGCTACTGCTGAAACACAAATTGGAACTCAAGATTGTTGACGTTTACGCAAATCTTGATTTTGGCAAGGCGATTTTCTATTTCACGGCGAATGGTAGAGTTGATTTTCGCGACCTTGTCAAGGACTTGGCGTCCGAGTTGCGCACGCGCATTGAGATGCGACAGATAAATGAACGTGAGGAAGTTTCAATGTGCGGCGGCATCGGACCTTGCGGTCAGCCGTGTTGTTGCAAGCGTTTTTTGGGCAAGTCGGGGCAAGTCGCAATCAAAATGGCGAAAAATCAAGGAATCGCGCTCAATCCTAACAAAATTAATGGATACTGTGGCAAGTTGATGTGCTGTCTTGCTTATGAAAACGATGTTTATCTTGACGCGATGCGCGCGATGCCGAAAGTTGGCTCGACGGTTGTTTTGCCGACGGGCGAAAAGGGTATTGTGCATTTCAACAAGTTGCTTGAACGCATTGTGACGGTTGATTTAATCGGCGACAACGCGGTTATGATTGATTATCCGCTTGCCGAGTTGCAGGCGTGCAACGCGAGGTTTGAAACCATTGCTTGCGGTTGCGACGGCGCGTGCGTGGGCAAAAGTGAGTGCGGGAGCGCTGAAACGGACGTCGACGACGACAAAGACGCGGACGAGTGCGAAAAACTAAACATTGATGAGAATATAAACGCGAATGTGCGCGCAAGCACATATGAAAAAGATAACATTAGAAATAATGGCAACAAGAACAAAGACTTGCAAAAAACTAAAGGTAATCGCAATAATAACCACAAAGATGACGATTCGCGCAAAGTGAAGGGCGCGAAAACGGGATTTCAAAAGAATAAGCGTTTAACAAATGGCAATAAAAGCGGGGGCAAAAATGAACAGTGACAGGCTCAACGAAGTGCTTGCGGACGGCGAGCGTTTGGACGATTTACTACTCGGCGACTACAAGATTTTGCAGTCGAAAAACTACTATAATTTTACAAGCGACAGCGTTAGACTAGCGAACTTTGCAAGCGTCAAAAATGGCGACCGTGTTTTGGAACTTTGCGCGGGGTGTGGCATTGTTTCACTACATAAGTTTGCGGACAACGCCGTCACGCGTGGCGACACGGGGCGCGGGCAGTGGGTTTGCGTAGAGTTGCAAAAACCGCTGTGCGACCTATTGAAAAAGAACATATATATTAATGAATTAGACGACAATTTCACGGCAATCAATGACGACCTCAAAAATACGTTTGATTACGTGCAAAAGGCGAGTTTTGACGTTGTTTTGTGCAATCCGCCGTACGAAAAAGCGGATACTGGGTTCAAGAAAGCCGACGAATCGGATATGATTGCGCGCGCGGAAGTCGCGACAGATTTTGAACAAATTGCGCGCGTGGCGGGCGGTGCGCTGAGATATGGCGGTGCGTTCTATTTTTTGGCGAAAAGCGAGCGATTGTTTGAGATTGCCATTGTGCTAAACAAACACAATATGCGCGTCAAAGCGGTTGAGTTCATCACAAAAAACGGGCGTTTCCGTATTGCGCTTGTCAAAGCGGTTGTCGGCGCAAAGCACGGGTGCGAATATTCCTTGCACGCTTGAGGCTGTGCGCATTAATATCTATTTGACCAATAAAAGTGGTAAGGCACTCACTTTCTTGTCATTTCGACAGGTGGCAAGTGCCACGGGTGGAGGCGTAGTTTCTGCGTGGAAGTTGCTTATGTGGACGGCAAACATACGTGTTTTCTACTTACTTTTGTTCTCGGGTGCGAAAGCGCACTGCTACGGGTACTATCCCTACGACTAATTAACATTAAAAGTGGTAAGGCACTCACTTTCTTGTCATTTCGACCGAAAGTGGGGGCGTCAGCCACCGCTGTAGCGGAGAAATCTCCCGGAAGGGGACATACTTAGTTATGAGGTACTCAAACAACTTGACCGCGTCAGCAATCAAGTTACATTGTATCAATGAGAGGGAATGAGAAATGTTAGATTCAAGAGAATATCAGTTTTATTTTGTCGGCACGCCGATTGGCAATTTCGCAGAGATGACCTATCGCGCGGTTGATATATTGAATTCGGTTGACGAAATTTGGTGCGAGGACACGCGCCATTCGTTGCCACTGCTGAAGTTTTATAACATATCAAAACCCCTGCAAAGTTTTCACAAGTTTAGTGACGAGGGCAAGGTCGAATTGTGCTTGCAAAAACTCAGCGAGGGCAAACGCATTGCGTACATTAGTGACGCGGGTATGCCGTGTATCAGTGACCCTGGCAACAGACTTTCGCAAATGTTGATTGAAAACAACATTGAATTTACAGTCGTTTCGGGTGCGTGTGCGTGCATAAACGCGTTACTTTTGAGCGGACTTTCCACTGAAAACTTTTATTTTGTCGGCTTTTTGAAAGATAAAAACAAACTGCGCCTTGAGCAAATGGAGCGCGTGCGCGACCTAATGACGACGCTTGTATTTTATAGTAGCGTTCACGACATAAACGCCGACCTTGCGTTTTTGGCGGAACACCTAGGCGGAGCGCGTGAGTGTGCAGTGTGCAAAGAAATTAGTAAAATGCACGAAACTGTTTTGCGCGGAACGCTTGCAAACGTGCGCGTCGATGAGCCACGCGGAGAATATGTCATCATCGTTGCAGGCGCAACGGAAGTTGCGCGCGACCCAAGCACGGAACTACAGCGTCTACTTGATGAGGGCGTCGACGGCAAAGAGGCGGTCAAGCAAGTTGCCAAACTTTGCAACCTACAAAAAAACGTCGTTTATCAATTATACATTAAGCGTGTGTGATACGTGTTGCATACGCCACAGGTGCAAATGTAGTTACAACGTTCAATCAACTTTTAAGGACGGCGCGTTACTTTTCTTTCTACAAACTTTAGTCCTCGGTAGCATACGCCACGGGTGCAGGTACTATTCCTACGCGCCATTTGCTTGTGTGAGTGGCGAATTTAAGTGCGTTCTACAAACTTTAGTTTTTTGAGGCAAACGCCACTGGTCGAAATGACAATAAGGGTGGGTGGCTTACCACTATAATAAGGTATTGATTGATTTACGTCGTGTATGCGTGAGATTGGTGGCTTACCACTGAAAATAATGTTTTTCTTTATAAAAAATGTTAAAAAATATCAAATGTGCATAAAAACATTTGATATTTTTTAGTTTTTGTGGTACACTACAAGTGGAAAATCAAAGAAATAAGGAGAACAAAAATTATGTTTTTTAGAACAAAATTGCCAGGGGGGGGGGGGTATAATGATGCAAGAAATGACAGTATAACCCCTCAAAATCGCGGGGTATACTGTCAAAACCTGCATCATAAGCGCACAAAATGGCAAATCGCCATTTTGACGATGTTTTTAATTTGTTTTTGTTTTATTCAATTTTCGCCGTTGTTCGGCAATAGTAATGGTACACAAAATGCAGGGGCGGTAACGCCAACTTTTGAGATTTCTACGGAAGCAGATTTAATCACACTTGATGGCACGCAAACTTATTTGACGGAACAGAATTATATTCTTTTAAAAAATGATATTACAATAGATTGTTCAAAAAATACTAAGTGGGGAGAAATTGGGGATACTACCGATGGATTTCAAGGGACTTTTGACGGGAACGGACACACGATTACTATCATTGATAGTGAAAGGCCAATGTTTTGGAAGATAGGGACTAAAGGAACTATAAAAGATTTGACAATCAATTCTATTGATAATAATCAGTACTATTGTGCGTCAGGAGTTTTTACTTACTACAACTATGGTTTGATTTCAAATTGTACATCATTGGGAAAAATATATAATACATCAGATATGGGGAGCGGAAGTACTGCAGGGATTGTAAATGATAATTATGGCAAAATTTTTCAATGTATAAACAAAACAGAGATTACGCATATGGGTAGTGAAGATTATGGGTATGCGTATATAGGTGGTATTTGTGCCAGCAATCAGGAAGGAGGGGAAATTATTAGCTGTGCAAACTACGGCAAATTTACGGTGGACTCTTACTATGCGGGGGGTATTTCTGCGGAGAATCGGGGGCTTATAAAAAATTGTTATAATTATGGAGAAATGGTTTCTGCGGGTACTGCAATTTGTGGTGGTATTGTGGCATATGTAAATAGTAGCTCAAATAAAAAAGGAACTATAGAAAATTGCTACAATGCTGGAAGTTTCACCAAATTAAAAGAGACAAATAATTTAGAGTTTGGTGGCATATTAGGTAGGGCGATAAATAGTAGTGGTATAGTGGTAATGACAATAAAGAATTGCTTTAATGTGGGGTTTGCTTCCACAAATCCTCGTTCGGGTGGCATTGTTGGTTCTGGTGCAGAAAGCGTTGCAACTATAACATATAGTGCGTTTTTGATGAGTTCGGGCAATTATGCTAGTGGGACCATAAAGGGGTCAACTGATTTAGCGACTAAACTTAGCAAAGCAAATCCTAATAATTTCAAGGCGAGTGCGGGGTATTTCAGCGAGGACTGGGATTTTGAAAACACGTGGACGTTTGTTAATGACTATGATTATCCTGTGTTAAAGGCATTTTATCCATTAACAAACTGCAAACTTACGTTGACGACGTCGTTTGATAAGCCGACAACGTATGGAATTGTTGTGCATATTATGAAGGACGGAACAAACTTTGTGCAATTTGCGCTGACAAAAACGCAAACACATCTGTTCACACTTGAGTGCGGGCACGAATATTCGCTAATTATTGTTAAACCTTATTTATACAAGGTTAAGTTTGACGAGGTGACATATGCAAACAAATATGAGTTTCCGCTTTCGATTGACGCGGAAACTGAGGAGCATACGATTGTGATAAATGTTGTTGACAACGTCAACAGCGTCGTCGTCATCTAGGTGCGATAGCGCACTGCTGTGGGTGTAGTTCCTACGCGCCATTTGCCTTTGTTGTCGGCGCACTATGTACTTTCTATGTTTTTTAGTACTCGGTGGCAAACGTCAGGGGTGCAGGTACTGTCCCTATGATTAATTAACATTATTAAGTGATAGGGCACTCACTATTAGTGGTAATGTGCCCACTATTAAGTGGTAAGATGCTCACTGTAAGTGGTAAGGTACTCTCTCTCTTGTCATTTCGACCGAAGTCGGCGACGTAGTCGCCGACGAAGCGGAGGAATCTCCCGGAAGGGGTCATACTTAGTTATGGGCGAAAATATCCATTGACCGCGTCAGCAATCAAATATTGATATTCCTTTATTTTGCTAGCGCTGTCATTGAACTAAGTAACCCATAATATGCTTTGTCCCCTTCCGGGAGATTCCTCCACTAAAAAGGCTTTAACAAGCCTTTTTCGGTCGAAATGACAACAGGGTGTGTACCTTACCACAATTTTAACACACAAAGTATGTAGTACGCACGCGCTAAATCTGCACCTGTGGCGTTTGCCTCCAGTCGTAATGACAATAAAGAGAGTGGTTTACCACTTTTTATAAGGTTATTCTTCATATAAGATTATTCATTTTCATCACTTTTATCTTTTTTAGTGTCGATTTCAAGCAAATCTTTGTTGGTTGCGTTCAAGGGCGAAATAACTTTTGTTCCAAGTCGATTTTCAATATCTTTCCGTGTGTTGCTTGCGACTTGCCCGCCTTGCCTTGCAATTTTTTTGCTATTTTCAAAGGTTTCGGGCTTTTGTTGGCGCGATAGTAGCGTTGTTGTAACTTCAGCAAGCTGGTTAAGTGTCAACTCAATATTTGTCATATTGTCCCTCAAATTCTCTTTCTTAAGTCCTTTCAGTTGCTTGTATTCTTTGACGGTCAGTCCAGCCCACGATTTTTCCATTCATCAGTGAGCTCTTTTCGCATTTCAATGGTTTGAAGCCTTTGATTTATCCAACCCTCAGTGTAGCCTTTCGCGCGATAAAAATCGGCACCGCGCATAATCGCTTTTTCTGGGTCAGCAATTTCGTCAAGTCGCTCACTTCCAACTTGCGCAAGCCACATTTTAAATGGTTCCGCCTTTGGCGATGGAATAGATTGAACCAACCTTAAGAGCCACCTTGTGTTCAACACGTCGGTGTTGTAACTTTTTCCGTCACTAGAAGGCAATTTCAGTTGCACGAGATTTTCGTGCAACTCGCTTCCTTCTTGTTTTAACTTTCTTTTCAAATCGCTCCAATAATTTCTAGGCGTTTTACTATCGCTAAAAATAGCACAAACATCGACAACTGAAAAATACCAATCTTCCTCTTGTTCGTTCCATTGTGTCCTAATCTTTTTATCTTCAAAAACTTTAATGTTAGACATATTTTTCTCCTATGGACAAATTATATCATAAAGAACAACAATTTGCACTTAAAAAACAGCAATTTGCTAATAAAAAAGCAGTGCCGTCACTTATATAGAAAGCGTGTGCCGTCCACACAAGTTATTGGTGCGTAGGCGCAGTGCTTACAGTAGTGACCTTTGCCACTAAAAAAAGGCGTATATATATTAAAATAAGTGAAAAAATGTTAAAAAATATCAAATGTGCATAAAAACATTTGATATTTTTTAGTTTTTGTGGTACACTACAAGTGGAA
>CAKVOD010000002.1 GCA_934778205.1 uncultured Clostridia bacterium
CCTGAAAGTTTTCCAACAGTTCGATTGAGTAAATTTTTAAAATCTAAAAGTTCAGCAAGTTCAAGAATTCTTTTATTGGCTTCTTGTCCATAAATTTCATAAAGACTAGCACGGGAAATTAAATCATCTTTTACAGTTAAAACTTTATCTAAAACAGAGTTTTGAAAAACGACACCAATTTCTTTTGTTATACTTGAAATTTGAGTGTCAATATCTTTGCCATCTATTATGACCTTTCCATTATCTTTGTTAAGAGTCCCACACATGATTGAAATAGTGGTACTTTTCCCAGCACCATTTACACCAAGAAACGCAAATAATTCACCACGCTTAACTTTAAATGATAAATTATCAACAGCATGGATATCTCCAAAAGATTTATCAAGTTTTTTAATTTCTATAATATCATTTTCCATAACAAATATATTCCTTACAACAGTCTTTTCAATTATATAACTTTAAGCCCAATTTTGTCAAATATCTGAATATTTAAAGTGAAAATTTTTTTAATACAATTCTTTAAAACTCGGTCATTTCAAACTCGTCTAAAATTAGACACCAAAAACTTAAATAAAATAAGGAGAATTGCTATAAAACGAAATAAAATTATATAACACGAATTTGCTAGGTAAAATAAGGGAATAAAGAGATTTTTAAGTCATAAAATAAACTATTTTAACAAGTTTTAACCACACCTCTTAATCAGTGGGTCCGGGGTTCGAGTTCCCGACAGCCCACCACCGAAACCCTTTATTTACAAGTTTTTTTTTAATGTCCAAATTTCAAAAGTGTCTAAAAAATGACATTTTTGCATTTAGAAATTTACAATTTCAATAAAACAAATAATGCTTACTTGATTGCCAAAAAAATATAAATTGCAGTCAATATTATCTTTTATGCCAGATATAACCTCTGCAGAAATTCCAAGTTTTTCAGAAATATCTTTTTGACTTGTTCCTTGCATGTATGAAAGTAAAATATCTCGGTCTTGTCCGTCAAAGCGATAAATTTCCCGATACATAACTCTTGATGTAAGTTCATCATCAAGCATTTTTTTGCGATTTTCTTCTTCAACATTGTGCTTTTGTAAGTATCCATTTAAATACTTTTAGCTTTTATTTCCTTTGATTTGAGAAAAATTAAATTTGTGCCTGTGATATGTGATAATGGGGTCTATGTTTTAACAAAAAATATTAAAAACCAAAGTAAAAATTGTTTTATTTTTAATTATTTAACAATTTGTATTTACGAAAATAATTTTTGTTGTGATTCTTTATTTAATATGATATAATTTAATCATAATATTACATAAGGGAGTAATTATGAAATTTTTTAGAGGTTTAAAGGCAACATTTGAAGCTATCGGAAAACTTTGGAGAATAGAAAGAAAAAGAGATACCGAAATCAATCGCAATCCAACAGAAGAAGAATTAAAAGATAACAAAAAAGGGAAATTATCTATTGTTGTAACTATTGTCAGCACCATTGTTTATTTGATTGCATTCATATTGGTTGCTAGTTCATGGCAGGTAAATATTGGCTTGGGTATTTTTGTTTTAGTTTTGGTTTTGATTTTTACACCTTCAATTCAAATAAAAGCAATCAATTTAGCCAAACAACAAAGAAAAATCAATGGGAAAGGCACTACAGCATTGATTCTTGCAAATGTTTTACCAACCATTGCATTGGTTGGTGGTGTGCTATTCTTTGCATTAGGTGGAATGTATATTTTCTTTAAATAAGAAAACAAAATACAAAAAATACAACCTTGCTCGGTTGTATTTTTTTGCTCTCATAAAGAGTTGTTGTATTGTTAGTTATTCTTATATATTTGAACAAGTAAATATTGTTCAAAATAATCCCAGTTGTTATCACCAGAATAATAAATTCTTATAACTAAATTATAACAATTATTTGTGCTATCAACGGTTGTTAGGTCAGTTGTTAAAACAAACTTTTGATAACTTGAATTTTTACCTTCAATTGGTTCAAAACGTCCAGTAATATTGCTTGTAATATCGTTATTGTCTTTATCTTTATAAGTTCCTTCTTCCATTGCTTTCCAAACAAAATTGACATCTTTATAACTATCATATTCTCCAAATTTTAATTCAACAGTATTATCTGTATTGAAGCTAATGCTTGTAGGATAAAGACTTTGTTGTTCAGCAATATCTCCTTTTGAAATCGTCCAGCTATATTCAATATATCCTTCATTTTCGCCCGTTTTATCGTGTTTTGTGATTGTTATATTTCTATGAGGAGGAGTTAATTCATCGTTATAATATAAATTTGGATTAATATAACATCTTATAAAATAACTACCAACAGCTGAAGAATAAAAATAATAGTCTCCAATATTATTTCTTTCAAGTTTAGCATTAGTATGAATACTATAAGCTTTATTCGATTCAGTTTTCAAGAATTGCTCTAATTCTTCTGGCGTTGCGTCATAAGGAATCAATGCACAATTCGGTACATATAGTTCGAATTTCATTTCTTGAGGATTACCATTGTTATCGGTTGAATACTTAAAGCCGTTTAACTCGTCTGAAACAGTTAATTCAGGTGCTGAATATGCAGTTCTGTGAAGTATAATTGTAATTTCAAATTCTTTAGATTCAGCATAAACTTTTTCAGCCCAATTTTCATCTCCTTTAGGCACAAACTTAACCTTGGTTGTTATTGTGTTTGTTTCACCTTTAGTGCTATCAAAGTTATATGTTTTAGGATTGACTTCCGCAAGGGTGCCATAAATAGCAATTCTATCGTCAATTTCACTAGTCCTAATGAAATCCCAATCGGAATTTTCAAAATTATGCCATATCAATGTTTCACTTGTTAATTTGTTATCATTTACTAAATTATTATTTTCGTCATTAAGGTCAGAATTGAAAAGTAATGATAGTTTACCATTTATTTTTGAATTACCGAAAGATGAATAACCATCACCATTTGATATGCCATGTAACATTTCATCAAGAGTAACACCTTTACAAAAATCTTGGATAAAGGTGAAATCAATCTTAAAATTCTCTGCAGTTGCAACGATTTGTGATTTTTTTACAACAAGAGTTTGATAAGCAGAATATGATTTAAGGTAATTTTCTTGTTCTTTTATTTCAGCAAAAATTAAATATTTGCCTGGTTCAACACCTTCTAGATATGATAAATCAAAAGCACTATAACTTTCAGAATTGTAAATTTCGTTTGGCTTTGGCAAAGCGTTGATTTCTTCTTGCGTTAGTGAAGAAATGTCGTAATTATCATAGTTTGTTGAATCATCACTTTTATTTAAAATATAAATTTTTTCAACAATACTATCGTCTAATTGGGTGTTGCCATTAAAAACGCTATAGTCGATACCTTCAAACTTTGTTCCATAGTAAATTTGATTTTCACCAATATTTTCCACTTTACTTGTAACATTTAAAGTGTAGTTGCTATTATCGTTTACTTTTGAAACATTGATATTAACTTCGCAAGAATTGTCTTTATAATTTAAAGTTAACCTCCAAGAGCCAGCAGTAAGATTTGAATCCTCACACATTTGAGTGTATTCTTCAAAAATTTTAGTAACTCTACTTTGCTCGGAACCATCAGCCGAAAAACTTACGGTTATTTGAGCATTAGTCAATTCAACATTTTCATCAGAACCATCTGAATAATATGCTTTTATTTTTATATTGTTAAGTCCAGTAGTATTACCAAAATCTCTGGTCTCGTAAATTGATGTTGAATATTTACCATCAGCCAAGGATACTTGAATGTAATTTAACTTTTTATCATTTCCACAGGCACTTGACAAAAATATGCAAGGAATAATTAAGCAAAAAGCAAAAATAAAACTCAATAATTTCTTTTTCAATTTATTTTCCTCCTTAAAATTGAATTCCTATTTTTATTATAGCATATATTTTAAGAAAATGTATGCAATTTTTATTTTTTTCAAAAATTGGTTTAGTTTCATCGATATTAGCCAATTTATCTATCATAAATACTTGTAATTAACAACTATCAAAAAAAATAGCACTAGAAAATAAAAATTGAAAAACTTATATTGATTTTTGAGATTATTTATTTATATCTTTCACCTAAAAATACTTTGTTTCACATCTGTCTAAAATTGAACACTAAAAACTGAAATAAAATTATGTGATTAAGTATAAAACGAAATAAAATTATATAACACGAATTTGCTAGGTAAAATAAGGGAATAAAGAGATTTTTAAGTCATAAAATAAACTATTTTAACAAGTTTTAACCCCACCTCTTAATCAGTGGGTCTAGGGTTCGAGTCCCTAATGTCCCACCCAAAAACACCTTAATGGTGTTTTTTTATGACTTTTTATTTTTTTTTAGCAAATATATTTGATAATTTTACTCCTAATTGGCAATATTTCTATTTTTTTTTGTTAAAAGTGGTGTCAAAAATGGTGTCAAAATTCAAACATATTTAGACTCTATGTCAAATGTTGGAGTCGAATAATTTTTTAGTTTTTTCATATTTTAGATAATATTAGATAATAATATATTTAATGAAAAAGTTAAAAATATACCTTAACATTACAAGTGTGTTTGTCGAAAAAAAATAATTTAAAAAAAAATACGTAAAACGCTTGACAAAATGAGGGGGGGGGGGGGTATAATAGATTTAGAATATAGTGGACACAATGAAAATGATCAAAAAAAAGTACTATTCATACCAATTTCGTGAGCGTCACTATCTTTCTAAAATGTGAAAAAGGAGAAAAAAATGGCAAAACAAAAAATTTATAATATCGCAAAATATGCATTAATGGTTTTGACGATGATATGTGTCGCATTTATGTTTGTTGCTTGCGATGCATTTGGAGACAAAAACAAAGACAATGACGGTGGTACAACTCCATCAACAACTACAGAAACACAGGCGCAAATGCAAGCCAAATACGAAACAGCCCACGCAAATTCATCGGCATACAAGGGTTCAGTGACAATTGTCAATAAATTCAATATGGTCGATCAAGATGTAAGTGAGGGCACTAAAGATGTAATAAATAAATACACATATAATGCTCTTACGAATGAAGTTGCGTATACGAGAACAAATGATTCTCAAACAGAGTTTGAACGCACAGAATATGAATATATAGTGGCTAATGGTCGTAGTGAACTTGTATTGTATGATAGCAATAGACAGCCTGATGCTTATTATGTTTTAGAAAAATATGTACAAAATAATTATGGCGTAACATTTGCTATGGACGACGGCGACACACTTCGCAATTTCTTTGGGCTAATCTCCGAAGCGGAATCTGAAGTAAATGAACACAAAGAAGGGAATACTTCGTATAGCAAAACTTTTACAAATAATAATGGAAAATATACTATGCAAGTTGATATAAACATAGTTGACGAAGTTTCAGGAAACAACATAACCTTGAAATATATCGTAGCGTTTGGTGACAAGATTGAAAAAGTTCACCTTGAAAAAACATTTGCCAATGAAACTACAAATTCAGGTTGGAAAAAAACACACGACTATCAAATAACATACGCATATGATGCAACGCTTATGCAAAAGACGTTCACAGGGTTCAATGAACCAACATCAACCTTGCCTAGTTCGGTAAGATAAGAATGATACCTTCGGGTATCTTTTTTGATGCGTAAAACTTGACAAAATAAAATATAGTAGTCCTTTTACAATGGATGATAGATAGTTACTCGCAATTTTCTTGCGCTAATTACAAAATTGAATTAATAGATACAGATACAAAATACACTTTATCAATAAAATCAAAGAAGCAAGTATTCTAGTTGAATATCTTGCTTCTTTGATGATAACAAAAATTTTGATGTAAACAATATAATTTCATAAATCTATTTCAAAAACGTAGTATCGTTAAAATAGTCAATTCCCATTGCGCGCTTCACGCGAGTTAGGGTCGATTGTGCAATCTCAAGCATTTTATCACTACCACGTTTAAGTATGTCCATAAGTTGCGCTTTGTCGTTTTCGTAAATTGTGCGTTTTTCGCGTATAGGAGTCAAGATGCTTTGCATAACTTCAATCAATATGCGTTTGATTTTGACATCGCCAAGCCCGCCACGGCGGTAATGCTCCTTGATTTCGTCAATCGTTTTGTATTCGCTGATTTGAGCAATTTGAGCATCGTTCGCAAAAGCGTCAAGGTAGGTAAACACCATATTACCTTCGATTTTGCCGGGGTCGTTTACGTGGATGTGGTCAGGGTCAGTGTACATTGACATAATTTTTTGCACGACAGTATCACTGTCATCTTTCAAGTTGATAGTGTTACCAAGTGATTTACTCATTTTGCCGTTGCCGTCCAACCCGGGTAAGCGGTGACATTTTGTTGCCGTGTCAAGCACTGCCTTTGGCATAACAAGTGTTTCGCCGTAAATGCGATTGAAAGCAGAAACAATTTCGCGTCCTTGTTCAATAACGGGCAATTGGTCTTCGCCAACAGGCACAATATCCGCGTCAAAAGCCGTAATGTCCGCCGTTTGGCTGACAGGATAGGTTAAGAAGCCCGCTGGAACATTTGCACCGTAGCCTTTTTGTTTCATCTCCGCCTTAACGGTAGGATTTCTTTGCAAGCGTGCAAGTGTGACAAGGTTCATATAATAAAACGTCAGTTCAGTCAAAGGATAAATGTACGATTGAACACCGATTGTGCTAATGTTCGGGTCAATCCCGACTGCCAAATTATCTGCGCAAACTTCAAGCAAACTCGCACGTATCTTTTCAGGATTATCAGCGTTGTCAGTCAATGCTTGTGCATCTGCAATCAAAATGAAGGGTTCATATTTTCCGCTGTTTTGCATTTCCACGCGTTGTCTTAAAGCGCCAATATAATGTCCGATGTGCAAACAGCCAGTAGGGCGCTCGCCGGTCAAAAATCTTATTTTCTTTTCCATAGTTTTCTCCATTAATGTTGAATTATACCACACGCACCACTGCAAAGTCAATCGTTTGCAAAAAACATTGCAAGATAGAAGAATTTGTGCATATAATGGTATTAGATTGAGCAAAATATGCACCCAATTGATGTCTATTTGTAGGTTTTTCGCTTATTTTTGCTGTGCAATCCGTGCAAATAGATGATTTGTAGCCTTTTATAGTCAAATTCCTTGCTAAATTTGACAAAATTTAGTATAATATAACAAAGTCCGACACAAAATTATGCGGTGAGGCGCGAATGTATATTAGCAAATTAAAAAGAACCCAAATTATAGAAATGCTCAAAACAATGATGTTGCAAGAGGCAAAATCAGTTGACTACTACCAAAATAACCTTTCAGCAATTTTAGATGGCAGTTTGTTTGAGTATAGGATTGTTAAAAACAAAAATAGTGAGTATGTGGTCACTAAAATTCGAAATGGTGATTTGTTTGTTTTTGACGATTGCAATTACATAAAGTTTGAAATGCCGACGTTGCATCCAATTTCACTGCAAAAAAATACAAATGTTTATAATACATTTATGCGTAGCAAATTCAGTGATTTCGATGAGTTTGAGGCTCAGTATAACAGCGAAGGCGAAAATATTGTCAACATCGTCAATTTTTGTGACGAGCTTTTGCAAAAGTACAAACAAAAACTGCAGAATGTGGCGAGCGAACAACTGCACTGTAACACTCCTAAACCTCCACATTTTTTTGCGTGTTCAATGGAAGATGGAATTGAATATTGAGCCTCCGTGTACTAAGTGTAACTTATCGAGCAATTATGCGGGAGCGAATGTTTAAACATAGTTATTAGTTGCATAAAAAGTATAATAAAAATTCGGGTTACGCTTTCCAAAAGTGAGGGTATAATGTCATTAGATTTGAAGAAAATAATTGAAGATATAAAGGAATCTGCCACTTTGACTTGCGGAGCAGATGCGTTTGTCGACGATATATTAAAATTGCTTGATTCTTTGGATGCTGAATATGTCGACCTTGAGAGTACGATTTATTCATTTGAATATGAATGTGACGATGATGAAGTAGGTGAGTTCAGCGATACCGATAAAATCATAGAACAAGTTCTAAAAGGGAAGGACGAAGATGCAAAAAATCTGGTCAAGCAAATGCTTAACATAAAATCATATATGGCTGACATAATTTTTGGTGCAAAATTGATTATTGATGAAGGGATAAAAACTTGTGGCAATTTTTATGCCGAAAAAGATGATTATAAACAAAAATTTGTCAACGCCACCGAGTTTGTTAATGGATTAGAAATCAGCGTCCCTGTAAAAGACCAAATTTTGTTGAGCCTTGCTGGTAGGTCAAGCATTATCAATTTGTTTAAGCGTAATGAGCGAGCAAGTAATTTTGATGTGTGGAATAACGGTTCTGCAACGGTTTTTGACTACAAGTTGCAAAAGCTTTGCAATGATGAATGCTCTCCAGAGTTAAAACAAGCAAAAGAAATTGCCGATGAAAAGGTTTTTGAATATTATAAGGCAAAACTATACGAAAATATAAAAAATGAGGAAAATATAAAATAGACAAAATGGACGATTTAACAGTAATAAAAGTAGGGTCAATGGCACTCGTCAACGACAAAGGAGATGGCGTTGATTACAATGTCATTTCGCAATTATCACACGACCTAAATGAGCATACAATTCTCGTTACAAGTGGGGCTGCAGTCGTCGGTAAACTTGATTTTATTAAGCGCAACGGCTTTGCACTCGACGAAAACAATAGTTTTTATAAATCGGATTACGCCTCACAAGGGCAAACAATATTGATGGACTTGTACCGCGAATTTTTAAACCCCAAATATTCATTGCGCCAAGTTCTAGTAGAGCATCAACACTTCAACGATGTTGAAAAACGCGAGCATTTAAAAGGCTTGCTTTCGCGTTGCCCAGCGCAAAACGCAGTCGCAGTTGTCAACTACAACGACTGCATTTCAAGCGAGGAATGTCGCAAATTGGAAATAAACCTCTTGAAAGAGAAACAACAAAACGTAGTCGAATGTATAGATAATGATGAAACGGCTACGCAAATTGCCGTCCTGATGCACGCAAAAAAACTACTTTTGCTCACAATGGGCAATGGCATTTTGCTAGATAAAGACGACCCCAAAACACTTGTGCCCGAAGTTTTTGCGCACGACAAAGATGAGTTGCTTGCAAAAATTGCAGAACTGCAAACGCATTGTTTCGGTGCAAGCCGTAAAGGGGCAAATGGCGCGTTCGCAAAACTTGAATATGCAAAATACGCAGTTGAAAATGGTGTCGACGTTATAATATCAAGTTCGCACTTTCGCGTGAGTGACATTCTTGCCGACCGAGTTCCTAATACACACATCTTTGTGCGCTAAAGCAACGTGAAACAACGCCCCCAAAACAAACTTCTCCGAAAACGCATTAGTAAAAACTAAAAAAAATTCAAAAACTCTTGATTTTATTTTAAATCTCAAAAGTTGCATACAAAAAAAGAAGCGCTGAGCTTCTTTTTTTTGCGTATGTCGCGAGTTACATATGATATTATTAATCATATAAAACAATACTAACGTTATTTTTCTTGTTCAGTGGTTGTGTCATCAGTGGTTGGAACAACTTGTTGCGCCTTCAAAAGTTCGCGTATGTCGCGCAAAATGTCTTCCTGTGTTTCAACCTTTGGTTGATTGGCTAGTTCTGCATCTTTCTTTGCTTTTTCCTCTGCCACAAGCGCTTCAAGTGCCGCTCTGACTGCATGTTTGTCTTTCAAGTTAATTCCACGTTCCTTCAAAATTTTCTTTTGCGCCTTTGTAGGATTAGATTTTTGAAATTCGTTGTTCAAATTCCTAAGCGCTTGTTGCGATTTCATAATGATTTTCATAATCACAAAAATACAGAATGCAATAATCAAAAAGTCGATGATTGTTTGAATAAAATTACCATAATTCCAAGTGAGCGTTGCAACACCCTCCGCGCTGCGTCTTAACACAACCGACAGGGCAGACAAACTTTCGGCACCAAGCCCCCACGTAACAAGTGGCATCAAAATGTCATTGACAAGACTTGTCACAATTTTACCAAACGCAGCCCCGATGATAACACCGATAGCCATATCCATAATGTTGCCACGACTAATGAACGCCTTAAATTCGGCAAAAAACTTTTTCATAATTTCTCCTTTATAATTAAATTTTATCATTTGCAAAATTTTACATATTAAACAATTGTCACTCAAAGTGGCAAAATTTTAACACCTAAAGTGACATATTTGTGTGCAAAACTTGACTATATTATAAACCAAAGACCGCAAAAAATCAATTGTTTTAATATTTTTTTGCCACATTTACCTGACTTTTTGCCAAAAAATATATTTTTTATAAATTATAAATATCCTTAAAAATCGCAAATACCGACTGCAGGGTTTACACTTAATTAAAAAGGTTCTAATATTTTGCAGAATATAGAATAAGAAAAAACGACATTTTGCCGTTTTTTTTATTTGCAATTCATAAATTTACATAGTTTATTTAATTGCAAAATTTTGTAAAATGTTGTATAATCTAATTAAGGAAACAATACTAATGAAAGTACTAAAAAAACAAAAAAATAGTAGAAATTGCATAATATGCGGAATGGATAACGACGCGTCTGTCAAAGCGCCATTTTATGAAATGGAAGATAAAACTATTGTTTCAAAGTTTGAGTTTCGCGACATTCATCAGTCGTATCCGGGGCGCGTTCACGGCGGAATGATTACCGCAATGCTTGACGAACTAATCGGCAGGGCGCTTTGGATAGACGCGCCCGATACGTACGGCGTCACAACAAATTTGAGCGTCAAATATCGCAAAGCTGTCCCATATAATCAACCACTCGTTGCTGTTGGCAAACTCACAAAAAACACAACAATGTTCTTTGCTGGCTTTGGTAAGATATTTGCTCAAAACGGAGATTTGCTTGCTGAAGCGGAAGTGAATTACATCAAATTGTCGCCCGATAAGATTCAAGAAGATTTGCACGCAAATGATGAAATGATATATCAAATTGACGACAATGTAACTGAAATTGATATGGAAAAATACAAAATTTAGTGCTAAAATTTTGGCGCTAAATTGTGTTTTTTATTCGAAAAAATGGGCAATAATCAATAATGGTTCTAATTTTTGAGGTTTTGTCAAGCAAATTTATTAAAATGTAATCGCAAACGATTGACTTATTTGACAAAATCTTATATACTCTTATAAGCGTTTCTCAAGGGAGAATTTAAATGACAAAAAAATCAGCAATAAAAGGCATAGTGCTGACCGCGCTATTGCTAATATTAGGAATAGTGTTGGCGTTTTGCCGTTTTGACATTCCGTATACAACATCAACATACAATGGTTTCATCAATTCCATTAAAATGGGACTTGATGTCAAAGGTGGCGTTACAGCAGTTTATGATGCGAAACTTGCCGACGAAGATAGTGGGCAGGACATCGACACTGCTATCAAATCGACCGTCAATAGATTGCAAAGCATCTTGGCAAATCGCGGATATACTGAAGCAACAATAACCACGCAAAGCGGGCATCGCATTCGTGTTGAAGTTCCTGACGTAGATGACCCACAAGCAGTCTTTGACCTCATCGGTCACCCTGCTGAACTCAGTATTAAAAAAGAAGAAGACCCAAATGCCGAATCTTTCATCAAAGCAAGTGACATTACAAATGTTCGCTATGGTATGCAAGAGGGGCAACACGGTATCATCATTGAATTTAATGCTTCGGGCGCAAAGAAATTCCAACAACTTACAAAAGATGTGTCGAGTAGTGAAACAAAACAAGTTCACATTTATCTAGGGACGGAAAAGTTTAGCACATTAAATGTTGAATCTGAAATCACAGGTAATTCGACATTTATTAGTGGCGGAAGCATCAACTCACGCGCGTCAGCTGAAGAATACGCGTTGCGTATTATGAGTGGTACATTTAGTGCCGAACTTTCGCTCTATGAAAGTTCAATTGTCAGCCCTACGCTCGGTATGAATGCCATTCAAAGTGGTTTGATTGCTGGCATTGTTGGTTTGATTTTGATTTTCATCTTTATGGCATTTATTTATAGAATGATGGGTGTTCTTGCGGACATTGCATTGATGTTCTATATTATTCTTGTGCTATTTTTCTTGCAAGCGTTGCCATTTGTTCAACTCACGCTACCAGGTATTGCGGGTATTATCCTCGGTATTGGTATGGCGGTCGACGCAAACATTATTATCTTTGAAAGAATCAAAGATGAATACAAGCGTGGCAAGCGTATCCCAGCAAGTATCAAGGGCGGTTATAAGCGTGCTACGGCAGCAATCTTGGACTCAAACATCACAACAATTATGGTCGGCTTGGTCTTGTTCATTTTTGGAACAGGTGCAATTCAAGGTTTTGCCTCAACATTGCTCATCAGTATCGTTGTTTCAATGGTTTCCTCAATTTTCATCACAAGATGGCTGATGAAATTGTACTTGCCATTCAATAGTACAAAGGCAGAGAAATATAATCTATATAGGGAGGAAGGTGTAAATGAAATCGCTTAAGTTTTTCGACAATATCGCCAAGACAAAATTTGACTTTGTCAAACACGCGTGGAAATTTGCAATCGCATCTCTCTTGATTATCGGCGTCGGGCTCATTACGTGGATTTCCGCAGGCTTTAACCTCGGGCTTGATTTCACGGGGGGAACAATTGTCAAAGTTCAAATCGGTGCGCAACTAGATGAAAAGGGCGCATACGACAAATATTCTAAAGAAATAACTAGCGTACTTAGCGAATACAAAATTAAAGTTTCGCAAATGCAAAAAGAAGATAGTGGGGAAGATGCCGCAATCTCTGTGCGCTTCCAAGACATCAGCGGTTATAGCGCAACGCAAATGTCTGACCTCGTGAAAAACGAAGTCACTTCAGCGCTGACTGTCAAAATTAATCCCGACGGCACAAACCAAGATTTTAAAGTCGAAGAAAGCCAAAGAATTGGTGCAACTGCAAGTTCCGACTTGCTCACAAGCGCATTGCTTGCAATTATGATTTCAGCGGTGTTGATATTGATTTACATCGCAATTCGATTTGAATTGCTTAGTGGTCTAGCGACACTTGTCACAATTTTGCACGACGTCTTGATTGTGTGTGCGCTCGTGGCAATATTTAGAATTGAAGTAAATAGTGGATTTATCGCCGCATTGATTACCGTCATCGGTTATTCAATCAACAACACGATTATCATTTTTGATAGAGTTCGTGAAAATATGAACAACGATAACGTTGCAAAACTAGGCACAAATTATGTTGTCAACACGTCGGTTAAACAAACGCTCGTTCGTTCGTGCTACACGTCTTTGACGACGTTGCTTTCTGTTGCTTTGCTCGCGATAATCGGTGTTTCAAGCATAAAGATTTTCTTGTTACCAATAATTATCGGTACAATTGCAGGTGCGTACTCATCAATCTTCCTCGCGCCAGCACTCTGGGCAATTATGCTCACAAATTACTCTGAGCGTATGAAATTGAAGGGGAAAACGCCTCGACTTTCGATTTTCAAAAAGAAAAAAGAAGTAAAAGAAAATAAAAATGCAAAAGTTGTAGAAACGACTGTTGCTGAATAAGATTGAAAACAAACCACATTTGTTGGTTTTGAAAAGTGGTTTATCAACCACTTTTTTTGATAAAATTGCAAGCAACCGCATAGTGTGTGATAACAACTTATTGACCACATTGTTTGTTAAGAGAATATAAAGAATGTGTGCAAATTTTATAAATTATGCAAGAATATTCAATGCTATAGTGTTTTATAATATAAAATAATTAGTAATATAAAAAGGAGATTATATGGAAGTTAAAGCAATTTTGTTAGATATGAACGGCGTAATGTTTGATACTCAAAATGCAAGTGAAGCACAACCTCAAAGTAGTAAAACAATTCTCAAAAAGGGTGTCGTAGAACTAATTGAATACGCAAAGGAAAATGAATTAAGACTTGCAGTTTGTGCTGAATATGAAAAAGAAAAGTGTGACACGCTCTTTGAAACCTGTGGCTTAGTTTCAAGTCAATTTGATTTGGTTTTGACGAGTAATGAAGTTGATAACGCAAACATAAATGAGTCAATCTATCAAAAAGCAATAGAAAGAATAAATGAAAATTACGTGAAAACTATCTTAAAGCCCGAAGAATGTTTAGTTGTCGTAAGTGATTATGACAAGGCTCAAACCGCCAAAGAAGGAAAATTCCAAGTTGCTATGATAAAAACTTTTGAGGAAGTAGACGTTACAAAAGATAGAAAATATTTAGACTACAAGTTCTATAATCTACTAGAACTAGCGCGATTAATAGAGTTCTTAAAGATTGATTGTAGCACAAAAGAGTCGCGAAATGATGATTATTGCGAATTTTTGAAAGCATATCATAACAATATGAAACTTATCGAGCAGTACAACAAAACTCCATTTGCTAAAACCAGCAAACGGGAAAAAATTTTAAAAAAATTGCTTGCTGAAGTAGGTGCTAACCCGATGATTGTTAGTCCATTTTATTGTGACGAAGGGGCGGATATTCACATCGGTGATTCATTTTTTTCTAACTTTGGTTTTGTAATTTTGAGTGCTGACGAAGTAAGAATTGGTAACAATTGTCGGTTTGGTTCATACTCTGGGATTTACAACATAGGGCACGACTTTGATGCTGTAAAACGTAAAAACAATACAATATATGCTCAAAGAACGTACGTCGGGAACAATGTCTGGGTTGGTGCTAGTGTTAAAATTGTTGGGGGTGTGAAAATCGGCGATAATGCAATAATTGGCGCAGGGTCGGTCGTAACGCACGACGTCAAGCCAAACGCTATCTATGCGGGAAACCCTGCAAAATTTATTAGGTTCATATTATAGTATAACTATACGTATTAAAAACAAAATAAAGCACAAAATATAATAATTGTATTGAAAATTTATGCTTAACTTAGATTTTCTACAAAAAACACATTTTATAGAATATTTTATAATTTTTTGTAATTTGTGTAGCGAAAAAAATTGTATTTTTTCTCAAATTGTGATAAAATATAAGAAAGGAGTAATTATGGACATTAAAAGAGAAATGAATTTGACAATATTCACATTTGCTGTTATCTCAGTAGTTCTGGGTGTATTGTTTGTCATATTTAACAAGGGATTTGCAAGTGCCGTGCCTTACATTGTCGGTACAATCGTTATTGTCGACGGTGTGTGTGCATTGTTCACATATTTCACACGCAAAAAATTTGGTTTCAGTAATAATTTTGCATTAGCACAAGGATTGATTGACATCGTACTTGGTATATTGATATTGTGTTCTACAGAATTTTTTACAACTGCCTTTGGCATTTTGGTTGGCGTGTTCTTGCTTGTTTGGGGGCTTTTTAAACTCAACATTGGCATCAACATTATGAAAAGTGCAAAACTAGGAATTGTCGATATTTCTGAAAGTTTGCTTTTCATTGTTTCAGGTATTTTGCTTTTGGTATTCTCAAAGCAAGCACTTGAAATTATCGTCATTGTGCTTGGTGCATCAATGATTGCAATAGGATTGTTTGTCGCAATCAAAACGTTTATAATCAACAAAAAGATTTATAACTTCAAAAAGAAGGTTGGTGAAACATTTGTTGAAACAACAAAAGTTGTTGACGAACCAGCCGACGAAACTATTGAAACACAAGTCGCTGACGACAAAAAATAATGTTTTTTAGAATTATAAAGATATAAAAAGCGCTTTGCAAAGTGAGCAAAGCGCTTTTTATATAAGTAATAGAGAGTTATTTGTTTTGATTTTGTATTTAGTCGAAAAACTCTTTAAGAGTATTAAAAAACCACATAACAATAAATTTTTATTGTTTTTGCTTTGATTGAAAGGATAATCAAGTTAGCAAGTGTTAAGAAAAAAGTTCAACCTTGCGTGCCTTCATATCATCAATGCGCGAAAGGTATGTTATGATGTCCTTGACATTTGCAGTGCGTTCAATGCGATTCTCAGCAGGGAACAAGCGTTTTGAAATCGCATTCGCACCACACGCTATGACACTTGAAAAATCTTCCATAGAGTTGATATTGAAATAGCACATCGTGTTGGGCTTGCAGTAGCCGACGTTTTCAAGATTGCCTACCATATTTTTTTGTCGGTACATATAGTATGGAGTGTATCCAAAGTTTTGTAAACGGCGTTCAGCAAGTTCAAGATTGTTTTTTATCACTTGTTCTTCGTCAAATGTGTTGATTGATTGCGTCTTTGTCAGTGGCGAATGCGTTTTCAGTGAAAGGGTATGGACGGTTACATTGTCAGGGTTTAGCGCAATGACTTTGTCTAGAGAATAAGTAAACAAGGTGTCATCATATGGCAACCCTACAATTAAATCCATATTAATCTTGAATGAGTAGTTGCGAGCAAGTTCATATGCTTTCAAAATATCTGTGCCAGTGTGCGCGCGTCCAATTGCCTGTAAAGATTTTTCATTAAAAGTTTGTGGGTTGATTGAAATGCGTGTCACGCCATTTTTTTGCATAACATCTAGTTTTTCTTTTGTTATTGTGTCAGGACGACCTGCCTCAACAGTGAATTCTTTTGCACCGAATTCTTTGAGTTCGCAAAGAATGTAGTCCAGTTGCTGAGCAGTTAGTGAAGTTGGCGTTCCACCACCCACATAAATATTTGCTACCTTGTATCCCTTGCGTCGCAAGAGTTCTTTTGTGAAAATAATTTCATCTCTCAAAGTTTCGACATATGGTTCAACATATTGTTGCGCCTTGCCAACTTCCATTGAAAGAAAAGTGCAGTAGGAGCAACGCGTTGTGCAGAATGGAATATGAACATAAAAATCGACAATTTTTTCATCAATGTGTATCGGCATTTGATTCTTTAGGATATCAACCAGTAATTGTGCTTTGTCCTCTTGTAAATAGTATTCTTTAATAAGACAATCCTTGACATAGTCAAAATTTTCGCTATTTTCGTAGTATTCCAACGCCATTTTGGTGGGGCGTACGCCAGTAAGTGCGCCCCACGGCATACTTTTTTGAAAATACTCGCTCATTGCAACATAAATTGCAAGTTTTGCAGTTCGTTTGACGTATTTTTCGCTGTTATCATTCAATTTGTCCTCGCGACAAAAAGTTGATTGATTGAGTTTGCGTTTTTTTCCGTCTTGAAAAGTGAATTTTGAAATCGTCACAAAGTTTGTGCAAACATTTTCGCTTTTTTCAAGATAATGCACAAGTTCAAACTCGTGATTTTCTTCCGCATTCAAATCTGTTGCAAGTATGATTTCATCATTGGGCAAAAAGGGGTGTATTTGTTGAAAGAAATCGTAAAAATAATCTTCGCAATTAGTGCTTATTCTCATAGTAAAATCCTTGTTGCGGTGTTTTTTATATAACCGCTTTATTTTTTCACATAAAATGTGTATTTAAAATTATTATAAAATTTGTTATTTTAATGGCATTGCTTGTGCCTTTTTGATTGCATTGTATAAATGTGACAATTCTAGTTTTGACTCAACACCCTTGACTTCATTAATTTTAACACTATTGTCATTAAATTTGATATTGAAAATATTTAATTCTTGAAATACTTTCAAGCAAAACATAAATTGTGAGTATTTTGCGTTTGTAATTCTCAATTTAACGAGATTGTAAAGCATATTAATACTTTCAAATGTTTTAATTTTTTCAATAACATTGCTCATCGCTTTGTAGTACATACCGCAAACAGTGCGTTCAGTCGAAACATAGTTTTGAATAAGGGAGCAATTCGCGCTTTCGGTTGGCCTAAAAATGCGTGCCTGTGTCAAATTATTTAGTGTCGCAATATATCCGTCATTCAAAACAGGGTCAAGAAAAACGATATTATTAAAATTTTTGAAATTGTTTTTTAAACTTGGGTTGAGAACAAAACTATTGTGTCCTTTATCCTCGAACAAGTCGTGGTATGAGTACGCAGAAACTTTGTTTGCAAGCGTTTTGTCATTCGCCCAGTGGTCGTAACTTTCTTTTGAATTGACAATAAATAATGTGCCAAAAACATTATCAAAACTTGAAAGAATGTCCGCAATTTGTGTTTTTTCATAGTTTTCACAAACAAAATTGCGCCCAGCAGGGCAAAGCGTTTGTGCCAAATATTCGCCAATAAGATGGTCCTTGTCCGCAACTTCAATATTTTTGTCCGCAACAACTTGTTTCAAAAACATCTTGCTTGATTCGTGCCCGCGATAAACATCTAACTGCAATTCAACAATTGCTTGTTTGGTGCAGATTTCATTTATAAGGTTCTTATATTTACCGAAATTGAATCCAACTGTTGAAGTATTATTGAGGCTCATAGTCAAATGATTTGGATATGATTTCATCAGCGTAGCGTTAGCCTTAGCAAACTTGATGCGGAAGCGTGGGCGCGGATTATCACTGCCGATTGGTTCAAGCACATCTAGTTGTTTGACAAACTCTTTTGTGACCTTGTTTAAGTCTAAGTCCATATCAAATGTTTTTTGTGGAACAAACAAACTTGCATCAAAATCTTTTGCCAAAATATATTCCATATTTTGCTTAAATTTGTCAAAGTTTTCGATTTTAATCTTCAATCCTGCTGCCATAGTATGCCCACCAAACGATTCTAAAATATCCTGCGTTTGCTTCAAGCAATTGTGAATATTGACGCCGTCAATGCTACGTCCCGAGCCTGTTAAAATGCCGTCAACATTAGAAAATAGGAAAGTAGGGCGATAGTATTCTTCGCATAGTTTTGCCGCCACAATACCCAAAATGCCACTATCCCACGCTTCGGAATAAAGGCAAATGCAACGGTCCTCAGGTTTTAATTCGTGCTCAAGTTTTTCTTTGCATTCATCATAAACGACCGAGCATAAATCTTGTCGCCTAGAGTTGAAGTCCAAAATGATATCAATTAACTCATTGATACGCGCGTCATTTTCGCACATATAAAGTTCAAACGACTTGTCCGCATCGCCCAGTCTGCCCGACGCGTTGAGTTTTGGCGCAAGTTTGTATGAAATGTCTGTTGCCTGAGGGTGCGAAATGTCGAGTTTTTCAAGCAACTTGACAATTCCTCGCGGTGCGCTATTCATTTGTTTGAGCCCAAGAGTAACTATTGCACGGTTTTCGTCCAAAAGTGGTACAATATCCGCAATTGTCGCAATTGAAGCAATCGGCAGAAACTGACAAGCATAGTCAAGCCCTTCAAGCGCTTGAATAACCTTGAACGCCATACCCGTCCCACAAATTTCGTGAAAAGGATAGTCTTGATTTGGCAATTTTGCATTTAATGTCAAACATTCAGGCAAAACATCGGGAATGTCGTGGTGGTCAGTGACAATAACTTCAATGCCGAGTGATTTTGCATACTTAACCTCGTCGTGGCACGAAATTCCGCAGTCAACTGTTATGATAAGGTCAGGGTTTTGTGTCGCCTTTATTTTGTCAATTGCGTCGCAACTTAAGCCGTAGCCGTCAATGTAGCGGTTTGGCATAAAGTGCATAGCGTCGATGCCTTGTTGATTAAAGTACTTGACCATAATTGCCGTTGCACTCACGCCGTCAACATCGTAGTCTCCAAAAATAAGGATTTTTTCCTTATTATTTATAGCGCGACGTATGCGTTCCACAACTTGTTGCATATCTTTCAGCAAAAACGGGTCGTGAAAATCTTTTTTTGAGGGGTGTAAATAATGTTCAATTTTATGCGCATCATCAATATCGCGCATAAAAAGAATTTCGATAATTTCAGGCAATAAATTGTATTTTTCGCTGAGTTGATTGACAAGGTTTTTGTCGACCTTGAAATCGCTCTTTGCTTTGATTAATCTCATAGTGAACTCCGTTGATTGAGTAAAAACACCCATTTGTAAAGCAAAAAACTTGCACTAAATATGCTCTCCTAAAAAATGTTTGCCGAAATGCACACTACCTTGCGCGTTTTAGTAAACTTCAAAATGTTTTGCCGAAAGCACGATAAATGTTTATCGCGCGCAAAAAATATAACAATACTAAAAATAGATGTCAAAAACTCAATATGTCTTAATTTGATTACATTATAACAAATAAAAAGAATAAATGCAAGATTTTGGCAAAACAAATTGTTAAAAAATATAATATTTTTTTTAGTTTTAAGCAAACTAATTGAAAAGGAGAAAGCATTGAGTAAAAAACGAATTTGGGGAATAGTCACAGGTTGTTTTTTGTGTTTTTTTGTTGCGCTTGTCATAGCGTACCCATTTTACATCGCACACAAATTGCCCGACGCTGTCATCATCAATGGAGATATGAGTAAATATAACCATAGCGGATTAATCAGCGCGCAATATAAGCCTAGTACAACCGCAACAGTCGCAACGGGTAGTTTTTCGCGCGGAACTGTCGAAATCAAGTATCTTGGCATAAAAATCAAAGAAATTGAAGCGCATAAAGTTGAAAACGACGAAATCTACGCGTGTGGCAAAACCGTAGGAATAACATTACAATCTAAAGGGGTTGTTATTGTCGGGCAAAACCCGATTATGACCGATGACGGGAACGTCGTTCCTGCGACGAGCCTTTCGCTTGGTGACATCATATGCGAAATAGAGGGCGAAAGCATTGAGCAGGCAGAAAAAATCAGCAAAGTGATAAATGACCCGCAATTTATAGACAAAGAACTTGTTGTTAAATGCAAGCGCGACGGCGAAACTTTTTATACGACAGTCAAGCCACAATTAGACAAAGAAAGTAACGCTTACAAACTCGGGCTGTGGGTTCGCGATGACGCTAGTGGCATCGGCACAATGACATATATAAAAAAGGATACCCACGAATTTGGCGCTCTCGGTCATCCAATCAGCGACATAGACACGGGCGCAATTATGGAGGTTTTTGACGGCAACTTGTATAAATGCAATGTTCTCTCACTTGCCAAAGGCTCACGCGGAAGGGCGGGAGAAATCAAAGGAATCTTTGTGCAGTCCGCAAAATCTCTCGGTAACGTCACGAAAAATACAAATTTTGGCATCTTTGGCACGGCGAACGAAGAACTTTTGCAAATCTGCAAAAAGGTCAAAATTGGCGGACGCAGTACCGTCAAAGCTGGTAAAGCACAAATTTTATGTAGTCTTGATGGCAAAAATATCGAAACATTTGACATTGAAATAATCAAAACAACATATCACAGCAAGCAAAGCAACAAGTCATTGATTTTTAAAGTTACGGACAAAGACCTAATTGCGCGCACTGGTGGAATAATTCAAGGAATGAGTGGCAGTCCAATTATACAAAATGGGCGTCTTGTCGGCGCCGTTACACACGTTTTTCTCAATGACGCAACAAAAGGTTTTGGCGTCTATCTTGATCTAATGCTCAACGAAAACTAATAAGGGAAGTATATAAATGAAAGAGAAAGCAATAACAATTGATGCAAAGTATAAATACGACCTTGCAAATCTAAAAAGGCAATTAAAACAATCAAACAAGTGCCTTATCGTCAGTGAGTTTGAAGCGAACAATGAATATTCAATATTGTTTGCGTGCGAAGATAAGGATTTATCAACGCTCAATAATATTGTCGCACAAAATATCGTCAATTTTTATGTTTTTAGATACAAAAAATTATATTTGCAACAAAATTTGAATCTAATTGATATTGAAAAAATGTTTGCGCCTGCGTACATTTGTGCACTTGCGCAATTTGACACATTTACAGATAAGGAAATAGCACTCGACGCCGACTATACGCACAATAAAATTTCCGTTATTCCGTTTTTGTACTTTAGGCTACAAAACCTCATTCAGCGCTGGAAAACTATTATTAATCTGACAAACGAAAATATAACGGCGTTCAACAAAAGTAGTGCAATAATTGACCTCTTGCGCTACTTAGTGAAAAATCTGCAAAGCAACAAAAAGGAACTCAATTTGCAGTTTACAGAAAATGGAATCAAAATATATGACAACAATACATTATCTTTTGAAACAAAATCTCAAAGCAAGACTGACATCGCAAATACAATAGCCGTCCTCGTGAAACTCAGTCCGCAACGCCTTATCGTCCGTTCTGCGCACCCCAACTCCCACCTTGAAACAATTCGACAAATTTTTGACGAAAAAATTGTGCAATAACGCTCAAAATAGTTGTAAAAAGCTTGCATTTGTGGTATACTAACCACGAGAATCAAGAAAATAAGGAGATAAACTATTATGATTTTTAGAACAAAAGTACTAGGGGGGGGGGGGGTATAACGTTGCAAAAAATGGCAGTATAACCCCACAAAACAATGAGAATAACCGCCAAAAATTGCAAGATAACTGTCGATTTTTGCAAAATAGCAAAAATCACACCTTAGCAGCAATAAATAAAAATCAGTCAAAAAACGCAATTTATAAAACTAAATCAAGCAAATTTTTTCGCGCCGCACTATTATCAGTATGGCTTTTTGCGCTTATGCTCACACTCAGCCTAATACTTTTTCCAAATGCAGCAACAAAAAATGAAAAAATTTCTGCAGTTAGTGGGGTAGAATCCTATTTAGATATAGCAATTGACTTTTGCGTAGATAAAAGCGAGTTAAGCGGTTTAACTGATTTTTTGTCACAAACAAAAATAACTATTATTGCTGACATTAATGGTGCAAATGGTTCATTTAAAATGGAAGATGCTATTAGCGAAAATCCCACATATGTTGCTGATTATGAATTTGTAGGATATACAGTTTACATTAGTGTTTGTATTTATATAAGCTCTAATACTCTTTATGTTTCACCTATTATACAATCTGCAGATTTTAAACCAATCTATAATTTCTTGGCAGGGCAAAACTTAAACCGAAAGTTTGTTGGAATTGAAATTGCATATCCAAGTTCTGATTGCACAATTTCAAATAACATAGTGACATCAAATGGAAAACAGGTGCCTTTATTATACAATGCAGGCAACAGTCACTATGGGTCAGGTTTCATAGTAAAAGCGAAGTGGGGCAGCGCAACCGCACAAACCACATTTGAAAGCGTAGTGACAGGGGATAATGCTAGCGCCGTGTTTGTATATATAATGTCAGCGGACGGCGTCGTCACGCAATTCGCGCTTGTTGGAAATGATAGCACTGTGCTAACACAAAACATTGGTGACACCATAACAATACTTGTCAGCAAACCTTATATGTGGAGTATGAGTATCAGCGGGGCAGGTGGCACCCAAAATGGCACGCGGTATACATATACAGTTCCTAGCAGCGCTAGCACCATAACAATCAATCTTAGTGGCGGCAGCGGCATAACAAATAATACCTTGGTTGTGTGAGTGTGCTTTGCTTTGCAAAAAATTGAAACCTTAATTGAAACAAAGCAACCTAACTTAAGCATATTTTACCTCAAATCTTGCTATGGAATTTACTTTGAGAATTAACAAAATAAAATGAACTATGCAATCTAGAAAAAACTATGCAAAAGTACTTGACAAAAAAGTTTTAATCGTGTATAATACGCATAGTTCAAAGAAGAAGGCAACTTCTCACCAGTCAGGCAAAGCCTCGATTGTGTTCAAAAATGAGATTTTTTGAAGCGGTTTTTCTTTGAATTTATAAAGAATACCGCTTTTATTTTTGCGGGTAACTTTGATTGCTAACTATGTGTTATGACATAGCGCTTTCCATTTGTCATTTCGACCATAGCGGAGTAATCTCTTGTAAGGGGAATGAACAAATGATGCGCCTAGCAGTTGAGTGTGCGCAAAATAATCTTTATTTTGTGAAAGTTCGCGAATTTCACAAAATGTTAGTTTGTATAAGAACGAAATTTTGGCTCAGTAGAGCAACGGAGGAACCAAAACTGAAAGATTTACCAGTTAATGAACAAATCAAAGCCACAAAAGTGCTTGTCATCGACAGCAACGGCTCACAAATGGGAGAAATTTCAACTCGAGATGCTCTAGCACACGCAAAAGAGCAAGGACTAGACCTTGTGCTTGTTTCGCCAAATGCAAACCCACAAGTTTGTAAAATTATGAATTATGGCAAGTTCAAGTTTGATAGTCAAAAGAAAGAAAAGGACAGCAAAAAGTCGCAAAAAGTTCTTGAAATGAAGCAGGTTAAGCTTTCAATGAAAATTAGCGACGGCGATTTGGAATATCGTGCAAAGCAAGTCCTCAAATTCGCTGAGCGCGGATATAAGGTTAAAGTATTCATCCAAAAGAGCAGAGGTCGTGCGCAAATTTACGATGCAAAGGGTTTGGATATTTTGCGTAAATTTGCAGATATGGTATCCGAAGAATATCGTATTGAAAAAGAACCAAGTTTTGGTATGTACGACATCAATATGGTTTTGACTGTACTAACTAAAAAAGAAAAGGAGCAAAGAAACAATGCCAAAAATGAAGACAAATAAAAGCGCAGCAAAGCGTTTTAAATTGAGAAAAAGTGGCTCAATCAAGCGTTCAAAGCAAGGCACAAGCCACATTTTGACTAAAAAGTCGGCAAAAAGAAAAATGCACTTGAGAAAGGGTACAAACGTCAGCAAAGCTGATGAAAAGAATGTAAAAACCCTTCTCAATGCCTAATAGGGAGAAAGTTTTATGAGAATTAAGAGAGGCGTTAACGCAATAAAGAAAAGAAAAAAGGTGCTCAAATCAGCTAAAGGATATTGGGGCGCTAAAAGCAAGTTGTATCGTGTAGCACGTGAACAAGTTATGAAATCAGGGCAATATGCGTATACTGGTCGTAAACTCAAAAAACGTGATATGCGTCAACTTTGGATTGCAAGAATCAATGCCGCTTGCAGAATCAACGGACTTTCATACAGCAAATTTATGCACGGCTTGAAAGTTAACAATATTGAACTTAATCGTAAGGTGCTTGCAGATATGGCTATCAGTGACCCTGAAAGTTTCGCAGAACTTTGCAAAAAAGTTAGCAAATAATAGTTGTATTGTATTTGGCAAATAGTAATTGCATTGTATTTATTAAATTAATGTGATTGCAAAATTTAAAGCGCTTGAAGATTTTTCTTCAAGCGCTTTTTATGTTGATAATGAGCATTATTTAAACATCGGTGTTGGGTCATTCATTTCCCCTAAGTATTCGAGAACAACATTCAAATTATAGTCCTTGAGTTTTGAACCGCTTGCCGTGTAGTCAATTTCCAAAAGTTCGCCAAACTTTTGCACGACAGCCTCTTGCAAATCGTTGCGTTCATAAAACTCAAGACCTGAATATAGATATTCAAGTTCTATGGACGCCATTTCTTTTGCAAAGTTTTCAAGCAAGCGTGGTGCAATGTTTGCGATAGCGCCAACGCTGTCATATAAGTAGTCAAAAGAGCCATCTTCCGCCACAACGCATTGCAACCCATCTTCAATTGTCATTTCAAAATCGTTGTCAGAATCGAAAGTTGTTTCGCCGTCTGAGTTTTCTATGTCAAATCTTTCGTTAAGGCGCGTGCGCGCAAGTTCCATTACATCACGGTCAACATATTCATAAATTTGAATGAGTAAGGTTTCATAAAATTTCGCGAGTAAACAACAAAACACGCGCGAGTAGTTATCAACCAAGTTGCGAAAATGCATAATAGTTGTTTCAAGTTTTTCATCTGCAATTGGACTGTCGACAATAAACATCTCGTCCCTATATGGTGAACAGCCATCTTTTTGCATTTTTAGCAACCTTTGGTAAGTATCCCACGCGCTCATATTTTCTCCTGTATATGTTTAGTATACACCTAAACAAGTAAATTTGTCAAACAATTGTGCTACATTTATTGAATAACTACAAACTTATCTTGACTTTGTGACGTGATTGTGCTAAACTAAAAGTGGAGAAAAATTATGAAGATTGTTGACACTATATTAGTGAAAGTGACCGAAAATGATGTCAAGGACGGCGAATTATGCATACCCGACGGAGTAACTGAAATTGCGAAAAACGCTTGCGCTCAAAACTTCGAACTTGAGCGCGTCATTATCCCTTCAAGTGTAAATAAAATTGATGACAGTGCATTTTGCGAATGTGACGAACTTCAAGAAATTGTATTTGAAGGTAATACACTTGACTACTTAGGAACGTACGCATTTAGCGAATGTTCGAGTCTTAAGCAAGTTGCTCTTCCAAGCATAAAGGAAATGGGTGCATATTGCTTTGAAAAATGTGAGAACTTGCAAATGGCAACGCTAAAAGGTGTAGTTGTTGGGGCAAATTGTTTTAGCGGGTGTGAAAATTTGGTTCAAGTTGACCTTTTAAGTGACGACGTCACAATCAAAGAAAGTGCCTTCAGTGGATGTCGCGGGTTGATGTATCTTAGCACAAAATGTGGTGTTAATCATCTTGAAAAATACGCTTTTGACGACTGCAAAAGTCTTTTTTCACTTGAAATAAATTCAAAAACGACTGCAAACGATTTTGCATTTAGCACAAGTGGAATAAAGGAACTCAACATTGTAGACAAAAACATAAATCTACCACTTGATTACAGCGTTTTTTCATTTTCAAACAATGAAAATGCAATGATCTTGGATATGGGTGAAAAAGGGCAACCAAAACAAACTATTTTTATAGATTCAAATAATAAACAAATCTATAAGTTTGATTTTGATGACCTCAATGCAAAAATTAAAGACTTTGGCACGGTTTATGAAATTGTAGGGGCAAGAGCGCTTGTAGAATGGGCAAACTTGATAGCAAGAATTCAAAATATTGACCCGCAAGCCGTTCGTTTGCCACAAGCGGAAGCGGTCTTGACACTTGAAACGGACGAAACAAAACGTGAGTTTATTGAAAACTTAGGAAAATACAACAAAGTTAGTGGCAAATATAGAAAATTGAATTTATATGACCGTGCGCAAGTATTAAAACTCTGCAAGCTTTTAGGTGTCTTTGAAAACGACGATAAGCAGTTTATTGTCGCCACAAATGTTTTGAGTAAGGACTTACCAAACTTTATTGAAAAAATGAGTGGCGAAAGCATTTCAGCGCACAAAGATTCAAATTTTTTGATTACCGACTGGTTTAAAAAAATTGAGTATCCGCAAAATTTTAGCGCAAAACGCGCAAAGTTTTTCATTGATAATTACAAGTTACTTTTGAAAAACAATAAGACCGATTTGCTTGCAATTGCAATCAACAATTTTGATGTTTTTGAAAAGTCAATTAATGTTGTAACACCCGAAAAAGTCGAACAGATTTTAGTGGAAAGTATGTCAAATGATGTACCCGAAAACCGCAAGGAACTGGCACATTTAATGGCATTACAAGGCGTTGTAGGCAGTGAAAAATTTGAAAAATTGAGTGATATTTTGACGCAAGCGGAGAAAAACTATCCAAACATTTATGACAATTGCGAAGCACTTTCGCTAAAAAATTTTGACCGTAGTTTAGCAACAAAACTCGTTGATACGACAAACGCTAATTATCAATATGAATGGCTAGATAAGGATAGCCCTTACAATTTGCTTATTGGCAATATATGCGGATGTTGTGCAAAGCTTGGCGGTGCTGGCGAAGATATTATGTACAAATCCGCTACACATCCTGACGTCCAAACAATGGCGCTAAAGCGCAAGGACGGCGAGTACATCGGCAAAGCAACCGCGTACCTCAATCGCGATGAATGTTATGCAGTTTTCAATAATATAGAACTCAATCGCAACTTTTCTTCGCGCGCGAAACCCGCACAACTAAATGAAGTTTTAGACGCGTTTTTGCGTGGGGTCAATGCTTTTGTTAAAACATATAACAAACACGCATCCGCACCACTAAAAATTGTTACAGTAGGTGCCGACCGTAACAAAGTCATTGAGCAAATGCGTGCGCGCCTACCACAAAGTGGCAAACTCTTTGCTTCAATTGACTACGAAAACTACAAAAAGGGTGGCGACAGCGCCGAACAACAGTTTGTTGCATATGACGGTGCACAAGTAACAAAGTTAATACCCGAATTAGAAGTGAAAAAATGATTTACAAACGAGAAATTTCAAACAAGGGGAAGGACTAATGAAAAAGGAGAAAACAGAAAATCAAAATAGCTTGTTTCACTATATAAAGCAAAAGAAAGGCACATTTTGCGTCCTAGTGATTACGTACTTTTTGATTATGTGCGCAAGAGTTGCCGCTACATTTGTTGCCGCACTCGCACTCAATGCAATCGGTGCAGGCAATTTTGACGGCATCATAGCTTATGCAACAATTGAATTTGCGCTAATCATTTCAATGCAATTGCTAAACGCGCTTTCATTCTATTGCTGCGCAATAATGCAAGCACACTGCACTATGGGTATTCAAAAATTTTGCAACAACAAAATGTTTGAAATTTCATCCCCCACTTATTCATCCGCAAACAGCGGCGTTTTTATGAACCGCATTGCATACAAGCCCCTCCAAGCCTTCAAACTGCTTGACTTTGTGATGAACGGAATTGTGTTTATACTAATGGATATAGCAGTTGTCGGCTTCATCGCGTTTTCAAACTGGATTTTGGGGCTAATTGTCATTGGAATTTTGGCGCTAACGGCTCTAATCATATATGTACACAACAAAATACAAGCCAAAGTATTCACCGAATTTGACGAAAAAGATAACAATTTTAGTAGCGCAATAATTGAATCTATCAGGGGCGCGCGTGACGTAAAATGTTTGAGTTTGCAAAACAGCGTTGAGGCTGAAATTGCACAAAGCAATGCAAAATATACAAAATCTGCTAATAAACTCAATATAGTTATGGAAATAGTGCAAATGTTTGAAAGAATTTTCACTCTAGTCGCGTCAATCCTCTTAATGTATGTGGGTATGGTATTGTATGAAGATTCCTTCATTACAATGCTGGCGCTTGTCTATATCGTGACAAATTACGGGCAAGTGCAGGAATTTGTATACGACGTAATCGGTGTTTTCGACCAAACAAAGCGCTACAAAATGGAAATGGCAAGAATTTTTCAACTTAGTGACGAAAATATCTTCAAAATTGAGCATTTCGGTACGCAAGACCTTGTCAACCCGCAAGGGAAAATTGAATTTAGAAATGTCCACGCCGAATATAAGTTGCTCCCACTAAAAAACATAGCAAATGCCGACCTTGAGCCAAATAAAAAGAAAAAGGCAAAACTTTTGGAAGAAATCAAGTGTGAGCAAGCAAAACCTGTCAAATCAACGCTGAATGGCGTGTCGTTTACCATAGAGCCGAACACGCGCGTCGCGATTGTTGGCAAAAGTGGTGGCGGCAAAACAACAATCGTCAGCCTGCTTAACAGGCTCATTGACCCAACAAGCGGCGAAATTTTGATTGACAACGTAAATGTGCGTGACCTCACGCGCGACGCGCTCCGCAACACTGTGACAATCGTCAATCAATTTCCGTATGTCTATGATATGTCAATCAAAGATAACCTCAAACTTGCAAAACCCGACGCCACCGATGACGAAATTGCCGACGTTGTGGAAAGGGCAGCGCTCAATGAATTTATCGACCGATTGCCATATAAACTTGATACAATCATTGGCGAAAACGGCGTCAAACTCTCGGGCGGACAAAAGCAGCGCCTCGCAATCGCGCGCGCACTATTAAAGGACACAAAAATCATAGTTTTTGACGAAAGTACGAGTTCACTTGATAACTTCGCGCAAAAACACGTCCAAGAAAGCATCGACAATTTGCACAACAAAACAGTAGTTATCATAGCGCACCGCTTGAGCACAATCATTGATTGTGACAAAATTATCTTTATCGATAATGGGGAAGTCAAAGCAGTAGGCACGTTCAAACAACTTATGAGTGACTGCAAAGAGTTTAGCGACCTTTACGCGCTTTCAGGAGGTGCAAAATGAAAAACAGCATTTTTAAGCAAACGCTAAAAGCCAACTGGTTTGGCGTATGCGTATTTGCATTGCTGCAAATTGCGGGCGTTGCCGCACTGTTGCTAGTTGCTACATATGTTTCTAAAATGATTGCAGTAATCACGGGCGCAGATATTTCTTCCGCAAAAAATATATTGCTGACAGTAGCAATTGTGTCACTGCTATCTTGCGTTTTGCGCACTCTGGGCAACATCGCAAGCCGTTTTGTCACAAACAAAATGCAGCAAACGGCAATGAACAAAGTTTATGCGCATATGCAAAAGCTTTCAATCCAAACAATGGAAAGTGTGCCAACAGGCGCAATGTTCAACTTGATATACTCCGACACTAGAAATATGTTTGGCAATTTCTTTGGAATGGTCGAAATTTTATATGACGCACTTTATGTCCTTGCAATAATTTGCTACATTTTCGTTTTCAGCCCACTAATTGGCGGAATCTTGCTCGCAGGCACCGTCCTTGCAGTCACAATCGGCGCAATAAGAATGAAAAAAATCAATTCGTATGTCCGCGTCCGTAGGCGTGTTACAGGCAAGTACAAAAGTATCGTCAATGAGTGCATCACAAGCGAAAAAGATGTCAAATCTCTCAATTTGAATGATAACCTAAATTCATCATTTGACGTGTTTTATGGGTTGCGAAAAAATCTTAAAATGAAAGTAGAAAACACCCGCAATTTGACCTTTAGAATGACATATATTTTTATGTCTATCATAGTTTTTGCAGTGCAAATTTCGCTTGCCTTTTTGCTTCGTGATTATGGTTTGCCCGCTGCAATGGCAATTTTTATCTACAACTACGTCTATGATGTAAAAAGCAGGCTTGTTGGGTTGATTGATATGTTTAACATATACCCAGAGTTCAAAACATCGTGCGAAAAAGTGGACGAATTTTTTGACGAATCTATCTACAAAGTTGAAAAATACGGAAACAAAAACATTGATAGAGTTAAGGGTAAAATTGAATTTAAAAACGTTAATTTTAGTTATGAGTATAAGTATTTTGAACGTACTGATAACTTTGAAAATATGAATATCAAAGAAATGATTGCCAAAACAAAAGAAAAACCGCAATCTGTCGCAATTAGCGAACAAGTGCTAAAAGATGTAAATTTTGTCATTGAACCAAACACAAAAGTGGCGTTTGTCGGTTTTAGTGGCAGTGGCAAAACAACAATCTTGAACCTCATCACAAAACTAATCGACCCAACAAGCGGGCAAGTGCTAATCGACGACCACGACATTAGCACATTGAGCGAGCAAACATTGCGTAACAATATTGCAATGGTTTCGCAAAGTACATACATTTTTAGTGGAACAATTAAAGACAATCTTTTGCTTGTGAAGCCAGATGCCACCGATGATGAAATTTTCGACGCATTAGATAAAGCATTTCTAACTGACTTTATTGCCGAACAACCAAATGGAATAATGACAATGGTCGGCGAAAATGGTTTGAAACTTTCAGGTGGGCAAAAACAGCGTCTTGCAATTGCGCGCGCATTCTTAAAAAATAGCAAAATTGTCGTTTTTGACGAAAGTACCAGTGCGCTAGATAACGTCGCGCAAACCTATGTCCAAAAGAGTATCGACGAATGCAGGGGGAAAACAATTGTGATAGTCGCGCATCGTCTTAGCACAATCATAAATGTTGACAAAATCTATTTCTTGCAAAACGGGTCAATCGTCAATAGTGGAACATTCGACTACTTGATGAACAATGACGAAGCATTCAAAGAACTATTCTTGACAGAACTAGCGTAGCACGGAAATAAGAATTGTTTTATATGACAACAATTGAAAAGAATTATAATAATGATGAACTAGTATTGCCAAAATAAATATTTTTTACCATAAAGTGGCAACTATTGCCCACACTAATTAGGAGCAAAAATGATTATATCTTCAAAACAAAATGAAAAAATTAAACTTGTTGAAAAATTACACACAAAAAAGGGGCGTGCCGAGCATAAAAAATTGATAATTGAAGGGCGCAAAAATTTAATTGATTGCAAAAATTTTGATGTTAAATTTGACTACATCTTATATACCCCCGAGAATTTAGATTTTGTTAGCCATTTTTCGTGTGATAAATATGAAGTTTCAGCGGAATTATTGAAAGAGTTATCTTCGCAAGTGACCCCGCAGGGCGTTCTTGCCGTCGTTTCTCAGCCAACGTTTGCGACTGCGCGTCCAACAACAAACTATCTTGTCTTGGACGGCATTCAAGATGCAGGCAATCTTGGCACGATTTTGCGTACCGCGCTAGCCACACAATTTTTGCGTGTCGTTTTGATTGATTGTGTCGACGTTTTTTCAGAAAAAGTGATAAATTCATCAATGACCGCAGTGTTCAAATTGGAACTAACAAAGTGCAAGCGCGACGAGTTTGCTACCTTAAAAAATGAGTACGGGTTCCCATTGTATGTGGCTGACTTAGATGGTAAAAATGCTTTGCAATTAGAACCTAAATGTGGTATAATAGGATTAGTTGTTGGCAACGAAGGCAACGGCGTTTCTCCACAAACTAAAAGCGTGGCGGACGAAGTTTTGACATTGCCAATGGATAAAAATATTGAATCATTGAATGTCGCGGTTTCAGCAGGCGTTTTGATGTATATATTGAAATTTAATTTGAAAGGAGATAATTGATAACTATGTCAGGTCATAGCGAGTGGGCGAACAAAAAACACAGGAAAGAAAAATCTGACGCCCAAAAAGCAAAATATTTCACAAAAATCGGGAGAGAAATCTCAGTCGCAGTCAAAGTTGGTGGCAGTGCTGACCCAAATCTCAACACCCGTCTTGCAGCAGCAATTGCAAAAGCAAAACAATATAATATGCCAAACGACAACATTGCGCGAAGCATAAAAAATGCAGCAGGTCTTGGCGATAAGAATAATTATGAGGAAGTTACGTATGAGTGTTATGGCCCTTGTGGCACCGCATTCATTGTCCAAACACTTACGGACAATAAAAACCGCACAGCAGGGGACGTCCGCCATATTTTTGAAAAAAGCGGTGGCAGTATGGGAACAACTAACTGCGTGTCGTTTATGTTTGATAGACTCGGCGTCATCGGTGTTGACCTTGAGGGTAAATCCGCATCTGACCTTGAGGACGCTTGCATTATGATTGATGGTGTGCAAGACTTTAAATCTGGCGACGATGAGTTTGTCGTTTATACCGAACCAAGTCGAGTGTTTGACGTTGCAAAGCAACTTGAGGAGCAAGGTTACAAAGTTGAGTCCTCGCAAGCGGAAATGGTCGCACAAAGTCTTTTGGAACTTGACGACGAAAAAATTGAAAGTTTTGAAAAACTGCTTGAAAAACTTGACGACAATGACGACATACAAGAATATTATCACAATGTCAAATTGTAATATTACTAAAGGGAAAATATGTTGATTTTAGGAATCGACCCGGGGCTTGCAACCGTCGGCTTTGGGCTTGTAGAAAAACAAAATTATGATTTTGAAGCGGTCGACTATGGAATAATATCAACGCCCAAGGATGATATTTTCCCCGAGCGCTTGCTCTCTATTTATAATGCGGTAAATGCATTGATTGACAAATTCAAACCCGATGCGATTGCAATTGAGGAATTGTTCTTTATGAAAAATATAACAACGGGCATTCCTGTTAGTCACGCGCGTGGCGTCACGTTGCTTGCTTGTTATCAAAAAATGAAAAGTATTTATGAATACACGCCAATGCAAATCAAACTTGCTTTGACTGGAACTGGCAGTGCGGATAAGCACCAAATGCAATATATGACAAAAAGCATTTTACGGCTTTCTGATATTCCGCGTCCTGATGACGCTGCAGACGCGCTTGCGGTCGCAATTTGTCACGGGCAAACCAATCAATGTCTTGTTGACAACCTCATCAAATAGTTTCGGGTGTGAGTGGCGAAGGCTACGATAGATGCTGTTCCTACATAAACAAAAAAAGGATTGTTATGATAAATTATATTGAAGGCAAAGTAATTGCTAAAGTCGAAGGTTATGCAATCATTGAAAACAATGGTATCGGGTATGAAATTAATGTTTCAAACACAACATTAGTTCAATTACCACCAATCGGCGAAATTGCGCATATTCATACGGTTATGCTTGTCAAGGAAGACGACATTTCTTTGTTTGGTTTTGCTACGCTAGAAGAAAAAGAACTATTTTCAAAACTCACGACAGTTTCAGGCGTCGGCGCAAAAAGTGCGCTTGCAATTTTGTCGAGTCAGTCGTACGCGTCACTTGTTGCGTGCATAATCAATGGCGATGCCAACACTCTTGCAAAAGCAAAAGGGATAGGCAAAAAGACCGCTGAACGCATAGTTTTGGAACTAAAAGACAAAGTTAGTGCAATTGACGCTCTCAACATACGCGTCAACTGCCTTGACGAAAGCAGTATTATGAGTAGGCAAGACGTCGCAGATGCAATTGACTTGCTCGTAAGTCTAGGCATCCCAAGTGGACAAGCAAGTGCACTTGTCAAACGCTTTGCTGAAGAATATAGTACGGCGGAGGAACTTGTCAGCCACGCGCTTCAAAACCTCAACAATTAAAAACAGCAAACAATTAAATTTTGGGTAAAAATATGGATTATGAAGATAATAGGTTTATAACCAGCACAAAAAAAATGACCGACATCGACGTTGAAAATAGTTTGCGTCCAACTTCACTAAATGATTATGTCGGGCAGGAGAAATTAAAGCAAAATTTGCGCATTTACATCGAAGCCGCAAAAAGCCGTAAAGAATCTCTTGACCATGTCCTTTTGTTTGGGCCACCGGGTCTAGGTAAAACTACACTTTCGCACATCATTGCTAGTGAACTAGGCACACAACTCAAAATCACCAGTGGACCTGCGATTGAACACGCCGCCGACCTTGCTGCAATTTTAACCAATCTTGGCAAAAACGACGTTCTTTTCATCGACGAAATTCACAGGTTGAATCGTGCGGTCGAAGAAATTTTGTATCCAGCAATGGAAGATTTTGCTCTCGACTTCGTTGTCGGCAAAGGTCCAAGTGCTCGCAGTATGCGCCTAAAGATTCAACCGTTTACGCTGATAGGTGCTACAACGCGAGCAGGTATGATAACAGGTCCACTGCGCGATAGATTCGGCGTTTTGGCGCGTCTTGAAATGTACAACGAGCGCGAACTTGCCGAAATTCTGCGTCGTAGTGCAAAGATTTTGAACATTCATATTGATGAGGAAGCAAGCATTGAAATTGCAAAGCGTTCCCGCGGGACGCCACGCTTAGCGAATCGATTACTGAAGCGTGTTCGAGATTTTGCTGAAGTCGTCGGGCAAGGGGTAATTGATTTGTCAATGGCACAAAAAGCGCTAAATATGATGGAAGTTGATGAACTTGGATTAGATTATACTGACCGCAAAATTTTGCGCACAATTATCGAAAAATTTGACGGAGGACCTGTTGGGCTTGATACGCTTTCCGCCTCAACTGGGGAAGAAGCGACAACTCTTGAAGATGTTTTTGAGCCGTATTTACTGCAACTTGCATTTATAGCACGCACAAACCGCGGACGTGTCGCCTTGCCACGCGCCTATGAACATTTAGGCATTAGCATTGATAAGGACAAAAAACTTGAACTTGAGGAACTAGAAAAATTGGTTCAATCAGTCGATTCATCAACGGATAACAATTAGAAAATAATACTCCAAAAAGGAAAACATATGAGAGAAAGGAACAAAAACTTTAGTTATGAAGTCGTTCACGAATGCGCTCAAACAGGCGCGCGCATTGGACGTCTTACAACGCCACACGGCGTGATTGAAACGCCTGTATATATGCCAGTAGGTACACAAGCGACCGTCAAAACAATGACACCGAAACAAGTAGAAGAATGTGGTGCGCAAATCATTCTTGCAAACACATACCACTTGTTTTTGCGCCCGGGCGAAGCCACAGTCAAAAAGGCGGGCGGTTTGCACGACTTTATGAATTGGCATAAGCCAATTTTGACCGATAGTGGCGGGTATCAAGTTTTTTCTTTGACTACGATGAAAAAACGCAATGAAGAAGGTGTTGAATTTCGTTCACACATCAGTGGCGAAAAGAAATTCATTACTCCTGAAAAGGCTATACAAATACAAAACGACCTTGGTGCAGACATCATAATGGCTTTTGACTCTAGCACAGAATATGGCGAAAGTTATGAAAAAGCCAAAGAGTCTGACCGCATAACGCACCTTTGGTTAAAACGTTGCTTTGATGCTCACAAAAACGAAAAGCAAGTACTTTTCCCGATTGTTCAAGGTAATATGTTTGACGACTTGCGTTTGAAAAGTTTGGAGGAATGTTTACCATATGCCGTAGACGGCATCGCTCTTGGGGGTTATGGAGTCGGCGAAAGTAAACAACAAAAATGGCATAGCATCGAAGTGATGATGCCTAACATACCAAAAGACATTCCGCGCTATCTAATGGGGCACGGCAGTCCTGATTGTCTAATTGAAGGTGTTATTCGTGGCATAGATATGTTTGATTGTGTCCAACCAACTAGAATTGCGCGCACAGGTAGTGCAATAACAAGTGAAGGTAGGCTAGTTATTCGCAACGCAAAGTACAAAGAAGATTTTACGCCAATTGATTCGACTTGTGATTGTTACACCTGCAAGAACTTTACGCGCGCATACGTCCGACATCTCATCAACGCGGACGAAGCACTCGGCGGAACGTTGCTTTCAATTCACAACATACATTTTCTTTGTCACCTAATGGAAAAAATCAAAGATGCAATCCGCAACGACCGACTAATGGACTTCCGCAACGAGTTTCTTGCAAAATACGACAAAAACCTGTTGTTCTAATCTAAATAGTTTTACATTTTATATGAAATTGCTTGACTAAAAAATGAAAAATGGGTATACTAAAGTCGTAAAATGAAACAAAATAGTGAAAATAAGGAGAACTTTACTTATGATATTTAGAACAAATGTGCTAGGGGGGGGGGGGGTATAATGTAGCAAAAAATGACAGTATAACCCCACAAAATAATGAGGATAACTGTCAAAACTTGCAAAATAACTGCGCATTATTGCAAAATGAGCAAATTTCTCATAACAACAATAGAAATAAGAAAAACAATTCAGTTTCAAATAAAAGAATAATAAACAAAGATGATTCTGCACAAACTACCTACAATGAATGTACTATCGTCAAAAATTGTGCAAACAGAGTAGGAGATATTATGCAAAATAAAATGAATATTAAATCAAATAAAAATAGTCCAACCAAATTATTATTAATAGTTTGTTTTTTTGCGTTGTCGCTATTGCTTTGCTTCTCAACATTTATGCCAGTATATTCTCTAGTAAAAAGCAATGTTAACGCGCTTTATTCAGGCGGTTCTGGCACCGAAAGCGACCCATATTTGATTAGTACATATGATGACTTTTGTGCGCTCTCAACAAATGTTGCAAACGGCGAAACCTATGACAGCAAATACTTTTTGTTGACAAACAATATTACAACTAATGCAACAACATGGACGATAATTGGTTATTTTGCGGGTATATTTGATGGCGGTGGGAATACGCTCACATTTACAAACGAAGTAACGTTTACAAATATTAGGAGTGGAAATACGTTCAGCGGTTTTTTCTATACTGCTAAAGAAATCAAGAATTTTGGTTTGAACTATAGCGGTGGCGTTAACTTTAATAAGGCAGACTATTGTGGTGGTATGGTTGCAGTTGACGCGATAGTTAGCCAATGTTTTACAACAGGGTACATATATGGTTCAGATTCTAGATTAGGTGGAATTAGTTATTCTGCGTCTAGTATCACAAATTGTTACAGTACTGCATTTCTAGAAATACAACCGACTCAAAATTTGCAGAGTCTAAATCTTGAATATGATAATAAGTCTGATTTACCAGTTTTATTTGCAGGAGAACCTGTAGCGGGTAGTGAATCAATAGCTGGATTGAATCGTATGAATACACCAGCAGTTGTCAGTTCGTATTTTGCTGGTGATATGACAACTAATTTTCGTGATCGTAGACCAATAAGTGGCTACGCTACATATGGGGAAGGGATAACTAACTGTTATTATATTTCAAATTCAAATTATACATCATTTACTAGTCAAGGGACAGAACTTACTGCTGCGCAAATGCAAGGCTTAAATAACTTTACAGGTTTTGACACAAGTGTTTGGACAATTAAAAGTGGTGAAAACAATGGTTTCCCAGTTTTGAAAGTATTTTATAAAGAATCAAAATTGACAATTGATTTTGACGACGGCACTGAAAGTCTAGTAATTACTCAAGAACCCGAAACGACATATACTTTGCCCGATGTTAGTACACGCACAAAAGTGGGGTACAAAAATAATGGGTTAAAACTTATCACAAACTATGGTTCAATTTCAGCAGACGGGAAAACATACACATTTGGAAGCGGAGACGATACAATAAAACTGATTTGGACGGAGTTAGTTCAAGTAATAGTAACATTACAATGTAAAGTCGAATGCAACAATAGTATGTTGCTTGTTACTATTTTGGATGCAAACAACAATATCGTGTGCGAAAAAGGAATAACCACTGGGCAAGCGTTGAATTTTCCAATAACACTTGATGCTGAAAGCACATACAAAATACTGATAACAAAGCCATTTGGCAGTGTGCTAACAACAAGTGGCATAACTCAAATATCTTCAACAACCTATTCTTTGACTACAAATTATACTGACAAAACCGTTACGCTCACCCTTGCAGGCAACGGCAACTGGAGCAACACCGTTGTCATATAGAAATAAATTCTGTGTTAAAGGGCAAAAATTTAAACATTTTGTACAACCATTTATTTAACTATCTTTTATTAATTTGCTTTGTGCAATGTAATTAAAGAAAAAATAATAATGTTATCTAATTTAATAGGTTCTATGTCAAATGCTGGGGTTATTGTACTTTATAATCATATTAAAAGACGAGGGAAGGTAATATGGAAGTTAAATTTTTTTCGGAACTAACTGACGAACAAGTAAAATTTATTGCGGAATCAAATTATAATTATTGGAAAAAGATTAATCCAACATTAGATTATAGCACGTCTGTAGGGAATATAATATCAATGAAAAACAATGACGCAAATTTACCAATGGGTATTGCTCTTGTAGATAATTGCAAGATACTTGGATTTTGCACCTTGAGGTTAAATCGCTTGAATTATCATCTAAACATAAATCCGTGGTTATGCAATGTTATGATTTTTGAAGAATTTCAAGGAAAGGGTTATGCAAGAATAATGTTGAATTACGCTTATGAAAAGTTCCAATCCTTAGGTTATGACAAAATTTATGTTTGGACTGACCAAGTACCAGAATTTTACAAAAAATTAGGTTGGAATTATGAGGGTAAAATAACTAAAAATGAGGGTGGAGAGGGCTTGCTTTTCTCAAAAAATATATAAATAAACAATGATGTGAAATTATGTTAGTTTGTTGTTTTATGAAAAAAAAGACGCTCAAGTGAAGTAGTCTATAAGATAGTTACTTCAAAAGTGCGTCTTTTTCATTATAATTCGTTTTCTGAAACCAATTCCGCATTGTCAGTGGCAGTAATAGTTGGCACTGAGGGCATAGTTAGTTTACTTTCGTTTTGGATAGGGGCAGTCTCAGTTGTATTTTCTAATTTTGATTGAACAATCTTAGGTTCAAATCCCTCAAAAATTATATTATCAACTTCATTAAACATTTTTCTATATTGTTCTTGTGAAGTGACAGTCCAACCAATTATAGGCAAATCAGCGTAGTTTTTTACAAACCTATTTGGCAATTCATTGATATCATACGAAATGAAATTTGGTTTTGAGCGTCTATTAAATCTCATACGTTTCAACAAGTATTTTTTGATGAATGAAAGCCCTTTAAATTCATCGCCCTTGAATAAGCAGGAGATTTGACCACGCAAAACATTAGGAGAGTGCTTTGCAAACCACTCAAGTGAAAGTGGATTGAAAGATTGTATTGCCACATTACCTTTATAATTGCGAATCAGTTTGCAAACCGCCTTTTCTAATTGACCAACTCTGTTTCGAGTTTCCTTGAGGTCAATCAAAATGCCGACCTTGCCATCAACAAGATCAAGTACTTGCTCAAGCGTTGGGATGCAATCATCTGAATCGCGCAACTTATAATTAGGCAAATCTTCTTTTGTCAAATTTTTGAGGTAACCATCTTTATTTGTCATTCTTGAAAGTTGTTCATCGTGAAAAACAACGACTGTACCATCAGAGATGATTTGAACATCGCATTCAATAATATAGTTATTCTCAATCGCCTTTTTGAAAGCAGAGAGAGAGTTTTCAGGCGTTTGGTGGTCAAACAAGCCTTTGTGTGCAATAAAATTTTTCGTTATAAATGGTTCGTCTAATTGAATATCCATTAAATTCTCCTATAAAACTTTGGCTAAAGGGGAATATAGATTTGGCACAAATTTTAGCCAAAAGTTTTGTATATAAATTCGCATAAAGCGTTATGTGTAAATTTTTATACGTTATTATACCACATAATTATTCTTTTGTCTAGTGTTTTATGCAAGAAAGTTGCGTTATTTTGTCGTTTTCTTGCATATTTTGACGGGTATAGTTGTATTTTAGCAAAAATTATCTAGAAATTTGCTACTATAAAATAGTTATTTTGTTCTAGATTTTGAATCTAGTTAGTAAACAGAAAGCGCATAACCACTACGCGCGTGGCTATACGCTAGAGAAAAACTAAAGATTTTGCTTGACGAAAATGTTAAAAAAATGTATAATAAGTAAATTGGAGAAATAATGGAAAATAGACAAAAATACATAAGGAATTTTTGCATAGTTGCGCATATCGACCACGGCAAGTCGACGCTTGCGGATCGAATGCTAGAACTCACAAACACTGTTGCAAAGCGTGATATGGAAGCACAATTGCTTGATAGTATGGACTTGGAGCGTGAACGAGGCATAACAATAAAACTAACGCCGACGCGTATGCATTATGACTACAACGGGCAAACATATACTTTGAACTTAATAGACACCCCCGGACACGTTGACTTTACATATGAAGTTTCGCGTTCGCTTGCTGCGTGCGAAGGAGCAATACTTGTTGTCGATGCAACGCAAGGTGTCGAGGCGCAAACTCTCGCAAATGTATATCTTGCGTTAGAAAATGACCTTGAAATTGTGCCAGTCATTAATAAAGTCGACCTGCCGAGTGCCGACCCGCCAAAGGTTGTTGAAGAAATTGAAACACTAATCGGCTTGCCCGCAAAAGATGCGCCGTTGATTTCCGCGAAAGCAGGGTTGAACATTGACAAGGTGATTGAGTCTGTCATCAACAATATTCCCGCGCCAACAGGTGACGAAAACGCTCCGTTGCGTGCGCTCATATTTGATTCGTATTATGACAATTTTAAAGGCGCAATATGCCTTGTCCGTGTTGTCGATGGTAGTGTTAAAATTGGTTCAAGAATAAAACTCGTTCAAACAGGAAAAGAATTTGAGGTAACCGAAGTCGGGGTGTTTGCACCGCGTCCGCAAAAATGTGACGTCTTGCAAGCGGGCGACGTCGGCTATATTTCCGCAAGCATCAAAGAGATTGCGGATGCAAAAGTTGGTGGCACATTCGCCGACGCAAATGCAAATGTTGAAGCACTTGCAGGATATAAACAAGTCGTTCCCGTGGTGTTTAGCGGAATTTTTCCAGTTGATAGCGCAAAATATGAGGAATTAAAGGATGCGCTTGAAAAATTAAAACTAAATGATTCTTCGTTGCAAGTGTTGCCTGAAGTTTCGCAAGCGCTTGGATTTGGATTTAGGTGTGGATTTCTTGGACTACTTCATATGGAAGTTATAACTGAGCGCATTGAGCGCGAGTTCAATATAGACGTCATCACGACTGCTCCTGGCGTAAACTATATGGTTTATAAAACGAACGGGGAAGTCCTTGAAATCTCCAATCCTGCAAATCTTCCAAAGCCAGTTGAAATTGACCATATTGAAGAACCTTATGTTAATTTACACATCTATTTACCGCCAGATTATGTCGGTACTATAATGGACTTGTGTCAGGAAAAACGCGCAACATTTTTAGATATGCAGTATGTTGACAAACAAAGAGTTAAATTGACATACGATATGCCCCTCAATGAAATAATTTACGACTTTTTTGACCAACTGAAATCGCGTTCTAAAGGGTATGGTAGTCTTGATTATGAAATGGGAGAATATAAGCCTAGCGATCTAGTCAAAATGGATATTATGTTAAACGGCGAAGTCTGCGACGCCCTTAGCCTCATTGTCCACAAAGAAAAAGCCTACGCCCGTGGCAAGAGCATAACCGAAAAATTGAAGGAAGTTATCCCGCGTCAAATGTTTGAAGTGCCAGTGCAAGCGGTCATAGGAAACAAAGTAATCGCACGCGAAACAATCAAAGCGTTTCGCAAAGATGTGCTTGCAAAATGTTATGGTGGCGACATAACTCGCAAACGCAAGTTGCTTGAAAAACAAAAAGAGGGCAAGAAAAAAATGCGTAAAATTGGTTCCGTTGAACTCCCGAGTGAGGCGTTCCTGTCAATTTTGAAAACCAATTCCGATTAAAAATAATCGTAAAATTAAAAAACAAATTATAGATTTCATAAAGTCGTATAAAATATTTGATAATGAGGAGAAGCGCATTGACAAGTTTATATGTCCATATACCATTTTGTGAAAGCAAATGTTACTATTGCGATTTTTGTAGCGGAAAGTATAATAATGATGTCATAGAAAACTATTTTGAAAAACTTGTCGATGAAATAGTGCATTCGCGTCTTGACGATAAAATTGGAACTATTTTTATTGGCGGGGGAACGCCTAGCAGTGTATGTAGCAGTTATATTGGTAAAATGATAGATGTCATCCATAAAAACTATTCCGTTGCTGAAAATGCTGAAATTTCAATTGAGTGCAATCCAAATTCATTGACAATAGACAAGGCAAAGGATTACAAAAAATTTGGAATCAATCGCGTCAGTCTAGGTGTGCAAACGACTTCAAATGAGTTGTTAAAAACAATAGGAAGAATACACAATTATGACGAATTTCAACGCTCCGCTGAAATAGTTTCAACAAATTTTGATAACTATAATTTTGATTTGATGCTAGGTTTGCCAAATCAAACACTCAAAGATATTGAAAAAACACTCAATGATGTGCTAAAATATAATCCGCCACATATTTCGGCATACTCATTAATTTTGGAGTCAAACACCCCATTATCAAAAATGGTCACTGAAAAGGTTGTAGCGCTTCCAAATGATGATTTGGTGGTTGAACAATACGACCTCGCAAATGAAATGCTAAATCAAAGAGGGCTTTATAGATATGAAATTTCAAACTTTGCAAAGCCACAATTTGAATGTAAACACAATCAAAATTATTGGTCGTGTGGCGAGTACTTAGGGTTTGGACTTTCTGCCCATTCATACAAATGTGGCGTTCGATTTTCAAATACAAGCAATATGAAGGAATACTTACAAGGCACAACTAAATCATTTGAAGAAGCTTTGTCCCAGCAGGAACAGAAAGAAGAAATGATAATGCTTGCATTGCGAACAGAGCAAGGACTAGACTTGTGCAAATACAATGACAGATTTTGTGAAAATTTGCTTCGCGAAAAACAAAAAACTATTGCAAATTTGCTAAAGGAAAATCTCATTATCGTCAATGGAACAAATCTAAAAATTGCGCCAAACGCATTTTATGTCAGCAATTCAATCATAGAAGAATTGATATAATTTGATGGAAATAACAAAAAATAAAAAAACTGCAAATACAAAATGTGGTGTATTATAAAAATAGAATACACAATATATAGTATTTCAAAAGGAGATAAAAATGAAAACAAATCCAACAGTCGCAATTGTCGGACGCCCCAACGTCGGCAAAAGTACGCTTTTTAATAAACTTGTCGGCAAGCGCGTCAGCATTGTCAAGGATGAGCCAAACGTTACGCGTGACCGCGTCATTATGGACGCTGAATGGTTAAACTACAAATTCACGCTTGTCGACACAGGCGGGATTGACCTAAAAAGTCAAGACGAAATGAAACAGCACATTTTATATCAAGCAAAACTTGCAATTGAAATTGCGGATGTAATCATATTTCTTGTCGATGGAAAAGAAGGAGTTGTCAAAGGTGATCACGAAGTTGCCGACATCTTGCGTCGTTCAAAAAAGCCTATCATTTTGGCAGTCAACAAAGTGGACAACAACGTTTGTGATAGTTTATATGATTTTTATGAACTTGGACTTGGCGAACCTCTTGCCATATCTGGCGAACAAGGGCGCGGTCTAGGTGATATGCTTGACCTCGTCGTCAAAGACTTTCCGCCCGTCGATGATGACAACGAAAAAGAGCAACCGCTCAAAATCGCAATTGTTGGACGCCCGAATGTTGGCAAATCAAGTTTGACAAATCGACTGCTCGGCGACGATAGAATGGTCGTTGCGGACCAAGCAGGCACAACACGCGACAGTGTGGATAGTGCGTTCCGTTATGACGGCAAAGATTATATTTTGATTGACACTGCGGGCATACGTCGAAAAAGTTCAATTGAAATGGACAGTGTCGAATACTACAGCGTCATACGTTCGCTTGACGCAATTAAACGTGCCGACGTCTGCATAATCGTCCTTGATGCAAGTGAGGAGGTTACGGAACAAGATGTTAAAATTGCAGGGCTCGTTCACGAACAAGGCAAGCCGTCTGTAGTCATCTACAATAAATGGGATATAGTTGAAAAAGATGAAAGCACAAGTCGTAGATATAAGCAAAAACTTGACGAAGATTTGAAATTTATGTCCTATTATGTTCCGCTTTTCTTGTCCGCAAAAACTGGGCAACGATTGTCATCAATAATGCCTACAGTTTTGAAAGTGTACGCAAACGCGTCAAAGCGTTTACAAACGAGCACACTAAACCAAATTTTGATGGACGCGACTACAATAACACCGCCACCTTCACAAAGTGGGCGTAGGTTAAAAATCAAATATATGACACAAACACAAACCAACCCACCAACATTTGTCTTGTTTGTGAATGATAGTAATTTGATGCATTATAGTTACGAGAGATATCTAGAGAATCAATTGCGTAGCGCCGTCGACTTTAGCGGTACGCCTATAGTGTTGATAACGCGTTCAAAATCTAAAGACTAAGCAATCTTTTATTGTGATCTATTGATTGAAAATAATCAAAATAATAAAGCATTTTTCATATTTTTGCATAAATTGATTTTTACATTATTTGTAATGACTAACAACAACATTAGAAGGGGAAAAAATGGAGTGGTATTTCGCCTTAATATTAGGTATTGAAGTAATAATATCATATTTTATAGGCAACATAAGTTTCGCAAGAATAATCAGTAAGCACAAACACGGCGACATAACAAAAGTTGGCAGTGGAAATCCGGGTTCAACAAATATGTTGCGCACATATGGGGCAAAAATAGGATTTTTGACTCTGTTTTTGGACATTATCAAGGGCGTCATACCGTCATTGATGGGCTATTTAACATTTTATTATACATTGGGTGGCTCGTGGCAACTAGTTGGGCTTTATTCTTGCGGACTTGCCACAGTCGTTGGACATATGTTTCCCATTTGTTATAAGTTCAAGGGTGGCAAAGGCGTCGCAACAACATTGGGGGTGTTCGCCGTTGCCGACCCGCTGATAATGTTAATAGTCTTTGCAGGTGCGTTCGTATATGTTTTGTTTTTTGAATATGTTTCAGTCGCATCATTGCTCATTGTCACAGCGATGTCAATTGTCGAAGTTTATAAAATTCCCGATGATGCAAGTCAAGGTGTCGCGCTCGCGATTAGATTGCTAATCTTCGTTATGTTCACGCTCGTTTGGTTTGCACATCGCGCAAATATTCAGCGTTTACTTGTTGGGAAAGAGAATAAAGCCAACCTCAAAAAAGCCTTGAAAAAGATTCTGAAACAAGAAAAGAAAGAGCGCAAGCAAGAGAAAAAAGCAGGGCATAAACAACAAAAAGCAATAAAAAAATCGCAAAAGAAAACGCGGAAAATGGAATCCAAAGAACTAAAAGCCTTGAAAAAAAGTCAAAAAAGTGAAATGCGTGCAAAAAAACGAAATAAATCGACAACGATTTCAAAATAATATACAAAATGACGGAAACATCTTTAAAAGGTTTGATTTTTTGTTTGTTATATGGTAAAATGTGCTTACATTAGAAATAGTTTTTGCTATTTGTGACAAACCTTTGCTTGAATGTTAGTAGGGTAGCAATCAAGTTTCAGTGGTCGAAAATAAATACCTAAAACTATTGCTAATGATTATATTGTTGTTTGCATCCCAGCGAAAGCAATAAAAAAATAAGTTGTTAGTGTATACATTTTGTGAAAAAAAGCATAGCGTAGTGCAGTTGCACTATAACTCCAAATGTACTAGCAAAATATAAGTGATACTGTTTTACTCAAAGACGTCTTGCAACAATGCGAGGCGTCGCCTTTTTTTACGATGTTTTTTGTAATATTGCAAAAATTGTCTTCATATAATGTTATAAATCTAGGAGGGAGCAATGGAAAACACCATATATCAAGACATTGCAAAACGCACAAATGGAGACATTTATCTAGGCGTTGTAGGGCCTGTTCGCGTGGGAAAATCTACATTCATCACAAATTTTATGGAAAAACTTGTTTTGCCTAATATAGAGGATAACAACGTTAGAATACGTACTGTGGACGAACTCCCGCAGTCCGCTGACGGCAAAACAATAATGACAACACAACCAAAGTTTGTGCCGTCGCAAGCGGTCAAAATCAATATAGACAATATAGAAATGAATGTCCGTTTGATTGATTGCGTCGGCTACTTTGTCGCTGGCGCACTTGGCTCGGAAGAAGGGGAACGCCCACGCCTTGTCAAAACCCCGTGGAGTGACGAGGATATGCCACTCGAACGCGCCGCCGAAATCGGCACAGAAAAAGTCATCAAAGAGCATTCAACCGTCGGTATAGTGATGACAAGCGACGGCAGTTTTGGCGAACTTTCTCGCGAGTCGTTCATTGAAGGCGAGGAGCGCGTCATCAACGAATTAAAATCAATCAACAAGCCTTTTGTCGTGATTCTCAATTCCGCGCACCCAAAAGCGCCAGAAACAAAAACAATTGCAAAGGAAATCAGTGAAAAACACAATGTCAAAGTTATGGCAATGGATGTGACAAATCTTGATATGGACAACATAAACACAATTTTTGCCAATTTACTTGAGGAGTTTCCTCTCGTCGCAATTGAAATCAAAATGCCACTTTGGATGCAAGCACTTTCATTTGCACATCCACTGATTGAAAAAGTAATCGACGAATTCAAAACCCAACTCTTGGACGTCGAAAAAGTGGGTGACCTCTCACAAAACGCACTGTTTGCAGAAAGTGAAGAATTTGAGCCAATCAATGCGAATCTCGTTAAAATGGGCGAAGGACGCGTCGACTTTATAATTACGCCAAAACCTCACTTGTTTTACAATGTGCTAAGCGAGCAATGCGGAATGGAAATTCAAAATGACTTTGAGTTGATTAGCAACATAAAGGAACTTGCGCACGCAAAAACTGAGTACGACAAACTAAAGGACGCCTTGCAGTCAGTTGAAGAAACAGGGTATGGCGTTGTCAATCCAAAACTTACCGATATGACACTTGACGAACCAGTTGTCGTAAAACAAGGCAACCGCTATGGCGTCAAACTCCACGCCAGCGCGCCAAGCCTGCATATTATGAAAGTGGACATTGAAACTGACCTCTCGCCACTTGTCGGCACCGAAGCGCAAACAACCGATTTTGTCAATTATCTGCAAAAAGAGTTTGAAGACAATCCACAGTCATTGTGGGATACAAATGTGTTAGGGCGTTCACTCAGTGACCTTGTCAGCGACGGGATGAAAAACAAACTCTCAGGAATGCCAATAGACGCGCAACGCAAAATGCGCAAAACCCTCACAAAAATTGTCAACGAAGGCAAGGGTGGAATCATTTGCATTTTGTTGTGAAATTCTAAATTTAATTGATTTTCCCCTTTGCTATAAATTTTAAAAGCATAAAAAAAAAAAAGAAAGTAAGTAAAAACATCCAATTTGCTTTCTTTTTTATTTTATATAGCGAAAATAGTTGACTAAATCTTGAAAAATGGGTATACTAAAATTGTATTTTCAAAACAATGCTTACGACCAAAGAAAGCACTACAAGGGGTTATGTAGCGCCCTTTGATTGCAGGCAAAAAATGGAAACGAAGGAGATAGGAATTATGAGATTTGTACAAAAATGGGGGGGGGGGGGGCATATAAGCACAGTAGCAATAATAGCGGGCTAAGGCACTATTTTGCTACGCTTAACGCAGAAAAACAACAGGATACCCACACAAATTATAAAACTGAATATAAAAAGCAAACAACTGCAACACAACTTGTGTTGTGGCTTTTGGTGTTTTGTGTGGCTTGTGTTTTTGCAATGACGCCAATATTTAATTCTAAAAAATCAGCGTCACTAGATGCTGGACAAGTAAATGACGGCGCGTTTACAAACGCGCCGTGGGTGCAAGTGAACACGGCAAGCAAGCCATTGTTCACGGGCAATAATACTGTAGACGGGGAAGTGCTGTATGACTTGCTTTCCTATGTCAATTCAACAACTGTATGGAATGGTGTACAAAAAAATAACACAACACCATTTGAGGGCAGTGCATATACTGCACTTACTTGTGAAGATTTTGGCAAATTAGATAGCAACACAAATCGTAACTTTGCGCAATTGCTTGTCACATTGTATGGCGATACAATCATCGACTCAAACAACAAAGCAGTGCAATGGCAAGTGGTATATCGTTCAATGAACGATACAAGTGATGTCCTCACACTATATATGAATGATATATACAAAACAACATCAATGTTTGACTCAACGGGTAGTAATAATGAATACTTGAAAAGCGACACTTTACGTGGCTTTGTCAGCACAGGAACGAATTCACTGCAAAAGCAAGTATCGACTAAGTACGGCACATCATATTTGGTCGCACCGAAAGATGTTCCAAGTAGTTGGCAAAGCAAAAATAACCAACCAGATTCAGACGGTAGCGTAAGTTGGTGCACAAACAATGGGCTAAACAATGTGGAAGACTTACTATGGGTACCAAGTGGATATGAAGTATTATCAGTTTTAAAGAATAAAAACACAAACGAATGGGAAAATGAAAATACAGAAGTATCGTGGGTATGGGATGTGAAAGATACAGAATGGAATAATACAGAAATCTCAAAAAATGATAATTTGCTTGTATGGGATATGGATGCGGGTGTTTTTATGGAATGTACAACAAATGGTGGTCGTACAGGTTTGTGGAGAATGAATGGCTATGATAGAGCGACAAATTCTGAGACGTGGCTGCGTTCTGGTCATCCAGACTCTTCTGGAAGTTATCTGAGCGCGCGCACCATCGGACCAATGGGTGACGGTAGCGGCATGAGAGTCGACGACTCCTACAGCGTTCGCGTAGCGCTCCATCTAAATCTTGCCTCCCTTGCAGAGCAACAGCTCTGCAAGGTATCTGCAAATAGTAGTTTTTCAAGTGGTACAGCACCAACCTGCGCGTTATCAACAGATGCTAGAGATTTGCATGAGGGTGAATTTAACTATAAAAACTATATTGTTCCAAACAATGCTACTACAAAGGGAAGTGCCACCGCTACATTCACAGAAAGAAATTCTACAAAAATAAAATCATTTATTTTGAAAACTGAAACAAGCAGCAAAACAATCAATGTGGATAGCGCAAGCGGTAGCGGTACTGCAAGCGGTGTTGGGGACTATTCGTACACATATAGTGACGGTAAGTTGTCAGTGACTGTTTCAAACTTGAGTGCATCTACAGAAGTTGTTGCTAGTGACGTACTTACAACGAATTTAAATATTGTAGCAAACAATAACTCAGTAAATAGTTTGCTCATATTGACAATAATGGACGGTAGCACGAGCATTGCTGAATATAGTTGCATATCAGGCACAATTTCAGTTAGTGTTACTTTGGAGCAAAAGAAAACATATAAAATTCTTGCCACAAGACCATTTGGAAGTCGATTGACAGTACTTTTGAACGGCGCAACACTCGCGCCAACCAACTTTGCGTGCTACGAAATTTCGACAGGCACTAATAACGCAATGAACTTGTCGTTCACATTGACAGGCGACGGCTCGTGGAAAAACTGCGTTGTGGTTTAACATAAAGTAGTGTAAAAATTGTGTTGTAATTCATTAAAATTATCATTTTGAGAGTGCATAGCATTAGTTATGCACTTTTTTTGAAAAATGTTGGAAATTTAGAAAAATATGAGGCAATTCATATCTAACATAATGAAATCGTGTTTTATATTAAAAATGATTTGATTATTTTTTTTGAATTTGTTAAAATACTAATATTATTAGGAGAAAAAATATGACAGATAGAGAAATCGCGATAAATGAATTGCGTGTGCTTGGCGCAATGGAAATTGCAAACGCAAAGTCAGGGCATACTGGGATAGTTCTCAGCAGTGCGCCAATTATGTTTGCGCTATTCAATGACCACTTGAATTTTAACCCCAAAGACGAAAAATGGATGATGAGAGATAGATTTGTTTTGAGCGCAGGACACGGCAGTGCGCTATTGTATGCAACTCTCCATATGTTTGGTTATGACTATTCGATTAATGACTTAAAAAGTTTTAGGCAATTACACAGCAAGTGTGCTGGACACCCTGACTACGGGGCTCCGGGTGTTGAAGTGACTACGGGTCCGCTTGGACAAGGTATAGCAAATGCCGTCGGTATGGCGCTTTGTGAAAAGAAATTGCATACGCTGTCGACAAAAGTTAGTGACGGCTTTTATAAGCATTATACTTATGTTTTGGTTGGCGAGGGCGACATATCTGAAGGCATTTGTTATGAAGCCTGCTCACTTGCAGGACTTTGGAAACTCAACAACCTAATCGTTTTGCTTGATAGCAACAATATGACGATTGAAGGGCGTGCCGAGCTGGCGCTTGGCGATAATTTGCGTCAGCGTTTTGAAGCACAAGGCTTTTTCGTCGTGGAAGTCGATGATGGGAATGACAGCGTTGCAATCAGCGAAGCAATTTCTCGAGCAAAAGAGCAAGGCGAAAAGCCCAGCCTTATTATTTGCAAGACAAAACTTGGCTATGGTTGCGAACTTGAGGACACGCCCAAAATTCACGGCAGTGCTTTGAATGAAAAAGGACTTGATTATTTGCGTGACAAATTGGGTGTTGATATGCGTGATTGGAAATTCAGCAAATCGACAAAGGCACTTGTCGATGAGGGCGCAAAAAGAAGAAAGGCATTTTATGCCGAAAATTCCAAAAAGTTGCGCAATTTCTTGTCAAACGAACTGTTTGCGCCAATGAATGTAAATGCGATTCAAACTAAACTTTTTGACCAAAATTGGTTTTATGACCTCAGCACACGTTCCGCATCAGGCAAAGTTCTCAATTTTTTGAAAGACGACTTGAAAAACCTTATTGGTGGGAGCGCTGACCTTGCGCCGTCAACAAAGGCATATTTTGAAAATGAGCCATATTTCAGCGCAGACATCGACGGTCGCAACATACATTTTGGCATTCGAGAGCACGCAATGTCTGCAATTTGTAATGGTATACAATTATATGGCGCGTACAAAGCGTTTTGTTCGACATTTTTCGTATTTTCCGACTATCTCAAGCCAAGTTTGCGAATGTCTGCAATTATGGGGCTTGATGTGCTTTATATTCTCACGCACGACAGTATTGCCGTTGGCGAAGATGGCATAACTCATCAGCCGATTGAACAACTCGCGGGATTGCGTGCAATTCCAAACACAATTGTGTTTCGTCCGTGCGACACGCGTGAAACTGTTTCAGCGTTCGCCACATATCTAAACAACTCAAACAAGCCGACTATTATGGTTCTTTCAAGGCAAGATATAAAATGTCAAAATAGTGACGTAGAACTAGCAATGAAAGGCGGTTACATTTTGCTAAAAGAACCGATTGAAAGACTAGATGTGACACTTATTGCAAGCGGAAGTGAAGTTGCGACTTGCACTGAAATACGCGATATGCTTTTTCAAAAGGGATTTTCCGCGCGCGTGGTTTCTATGCCTTGCGTTGAAATTTTCAAGGAGCAAACAAAGAGATACCAAAAGCAAGTACTATCTCCTGACGCGGTCAAAGTTTTTGTGGAATTATCGAATGATGATGTCTACAATCAATTTTTAGGTGACAATGATATTGTTTTGAACATTAATACATTTGGTGAAAGTGGCAAGGCTACCGATGTTATTAATGATATGGGTATGTCGGCTGAAAAACTATTGCCAAAAATTGTCAAAGCAATCAAAGCATATAGGCGCACAAATGCGTCACTTGCAGATATTTTGCCGTAAATTGAAAAGTTTGATTTTTTAAACACGTCCAAGCATATTTGGCGTGTTTTTTGTTATTTTGTGCGTTTTAATGGCAAAAATAAAGTAAAAAATAGTTTGTAAAATAGCAATATTGTGCTATAATCTACTAAAATGTGTGTGTTTGGAGGTAGGAATTGAAAGAGTATAATTCAAAAGATATTGTGGTTTTGGAAGGACTTGAAGCTGTTCGTTTGCGCCCTGGTATGTATATTGGCACAACGAGTTCAAGAGGACTCCACCATTTGATTTGGGAGATTGTCGACAACTCAATTGACGAAATTGCAAATGGTTTTGGCGATAAAATTGTCGTCAGGATATACAAAGACGGCTCAATTTCAGTTCAGGACAACGGGCGCGGAATTCCAGTTGACAAGCACCCGCAACTTGGCATTTCTGGCGTAGAAGTGGTTTTCACACAGTTGCACGCGGGTGGTAAATTTAACAACGATAACTACAATTTCTCAGGTGGTTTGCACGGGGTCGGTGCGTCAGTTACAAACGCGCTGAGTGAATGGCTTGAAGTTGTCACTTGCAAGAACGGAAAGAAATATAAAATTGTGTTCAACTCAGTTCCTAATGAAAAAGGCAAAATTCTTGGCGGAACAGTGAAAAGTCCATTGCGTTGTTTGGGTGCAACAAATGGCTCTGGTACTTTTGTTCGTTTTAAGCCTGATGCAAAAATTTTTGAATCGACAACCTTTAGTTTTGATGTCATAGCAAAACGTCTTAAAGAGTACGCCTACTTAAATAAGGGTGCAATGATTGAATTGATCGATGAAAATGTAACCAATGAGGACGGCTCATATTTGAGCAAGACCTATAAGTTTGACAACGGCATCAAAGATTTTGTCAATTATCTAAACGAAGGTAAAAATTCCTTATATAATCCGCCTATATACTTTGAAGCACAATCGGACAAGGTAAAAATTGAATGCGCTTTGCAACACACGGACGCATATGTTGAAAACATATTTAGTTATGTGAACAACATCTCAACATCGGAGGGTGGGACGCACGAAACGGGCTTTAAAACGGCACTAACGCGCGTTTTGAATGACGCTGGACGAGAAGCGGGCTTTTTGAAAGAAAAAGAAGCAAATCTTATGGGCGAAGATTATCGTGAGGGACTGACGGCGGTTTTGTCTGTGAAGATGAAAAACGTCCAATTTGAAGGTCAAACAAAAACTAAACTTGGCAATCCTGAGGCAAAAACAGAAGTAGAAAATCTTGTCTACACGCACTTGCTTGCCATAATGGAAAAAGCGGACTGCAAAAAAACACTTGAAGCAGTCATCAATAAAGGAAAAGTGGCAGCGCACGCACGAATTGCCAGCAAGAAAGCAAAGGAACTCACGCGTGCAAAGAATAGTCTTGAAGCAACCGCACTTATTGGTAAACTATCTTCTTGTAGTGGTAGAAATGCAAAAATCAATGAATTGTTCATTGTTGAGGGCGACAGTGCAGGCGGTAGCGCAAAACAAGGACGTGACCGTTCATTTCAAGCGATTTTGCCATTGCGCGGGAAGCCACTAAACGTAGAGAAAAAACGTCTTGAGCAAGTTTTACAAAATGAAGAAATACGAATGATAATAACGGCACTAGGCGCAGGTATTGGAGAGGATTTTAATGTTGAAGATTTGAAATACGACAAAGTTATAATTCTTTCCGATGCCGATCAAGATGGTGCACATATTAGAGCAATACTGCTGACATTCTTCTACCGTTATATGAGACAGCTTGTAATAGATGGACACGTGTATATAGGAGTTCCGCCACTATACAAGATTGCAAAGAAAAACGAAGTCAAATATGCTTATAGTGATAGCGAACTAAGGGAGATTGCAAATAGTTTTGGTAAGGGATATGACGTGCAAAGATATAAGGGGCTAGGCGAAATGAATCCCGAACAATTGTGGGAGACTACTATGGAGCCAAAGAACCGCACAATGATTCAGGTTACCATTGAAGATGCGGCGGAGGCTGAGAAAATGATTACCACTCTTATGGGTGATGATATAGACTCCAGAAAACAATATATATCCGAATATGCAAACTTCAATAAACAACCTGACGAATTTGAGAAGATAAAGAATAAGTGAAGTATTATATAAAATCATAGTACTATGCTTATCAACATTCACACCACATTACAAAAAGGAGAAACACTAAATTGTTCGATGATGACGAAACCGATGACGAGTTTAGGAATGACCCCATAGATGGGCAAATGTCAATTTTTGAACTTCCAGTAAATGAACCTACTGAAGAAGAACCCGAAGTTGACAATGAGCCTTGTGAGGGACAGTATAGTATGTTTGAACAAGATTACCTAAGTTCTCTAGGTGTGGGTGAGCATAGGAATGAAAATTGTGATAACATTATAGAAGAAGATATAGAAGAAGATAATGTAGATTACAATGAAATTACAAGCGAAATAGACGGCGGTTGTAATGAGAGTAAAGATTTAGAATATGACAATACTGAAACAATAGATACTTGCATAAATGAAAGTACTGCAAACAGTGATAACAAAAATGATGATATTTATGTTGAGAAAGAAAGTGACGAGGTAGAAACGGAGGAAGTGCCCGTTGAAGATAACAACGTTGAGAGTAACAATGTTATGTTAGAAACTGACAATATTCAGTCTGTGAGTATTAGAACAAGAAATGCAAAGGAGCGAACGAGCGGTAAAATGGATTACGAAAATACCGAATATAAAAACAATAAACATAGCGACGGCGGTCATAATGGGTATCAAATGCAATCAATTGACGAAGTCTTGCACAATTCAATGATTCCATATAGTGAATTTGTTTTGCTTGATAGGGCTTTGCCAAGGGTTGAGGATGGGCTTAAACCAGTGCAAAGAAGGATTTTGTATACAATGATTGAGCAAGGGTTGACCCCAGACAAACCATATCGCAAGTGTGCTAAAGTCGTTGGCGATTGTTTGGGAAAATATCACCCGCATGGTGACACGTCTGTTTATGACGCTATGGTACGTATGGCGCAACCATATAATATGCGTGGTGTTCTTGTTCAAGGGCACGGAAATTTTGGGTCTATCGACGGCGATAGTGCAGCGGCGATGAGATATACTGAGGCAAAACTTGCGCCACTTGCACTAGAACTTTTGCGTGACATTGAAAAAGATACAGTAAATTGGAGTTTTAACTTTGACGATTCTTTGAAAGAACCAGACACGCTCCCAGGTAGATTTCCAAACCTCTTGGTCAATGGCGCTATGGGTATTGCGGTCGGGCTTGCAACTAATATTCCGCCACATAATCTAAACGAAGTCATCGACGGCGTTGTTGCGCTAATTGAGCATCCAAACATCACGCTAAAAGATATGATGAAGATTATCAAGGGACCTGACTTTCCAACGGGCGGAATCATCTCGACTGATGAACTTTGTCAAGCGTATGAAACTGGGCGCGGAAAAATTACTGTTCGCGCTAAAACGGCGTTTGAAGATGCGGGTGCTGGCAAAACTAATATTGTCATCAGCGAAATTCCGTACCAAAAGAACAAAGCATCATTGCTTGCAAAAGTCGCGGACATTCGCGAAGATAAGAAAGGCGTGTTGCTCGGTATTCAAGACATCAAGGATGAGTCGGATAGAAAGGGTATGCGTGCCGTCATTACGGTAAAGGCAGGGTACAATCCAACCGATATATTGCATTTATTGTTCAAATACAGTGATTTGCAATCAAGTTTTGGTATCAATATGGTTGCAATTGCGGACGGCAAACCAAAGCAACTTAGTTTGATGCAAATTTTGAAGTACTATCTTAATTATCAAGTTGAAATTATTGTTAGACGCACGAAGTTTGATTTGAACAATGCAAAAGAGCGTCTACATATTTTGGAAGGTCTGCATATTGCGATTGTCAATATTGATGAGGTTGTCCAAATTATAAAGACTAGCAAGTCAACGACGGAAGCGAAACAGCGTTTGCGTGAAAGATTCTTGCTCTCGGAAAAACAAGCACAAGCAATCTTAGATATGCGACTTGCGCGCTTGACAAGCCTTGAAGTTTACAAGATTGAGCAAGAAATGGAGGAATTGCGAATTTTGATTCAAAAATTGACCGCAATTCTCAATTCAAAGAAACTTCAACTTGAAACAATAAAGGAAGAAATGCTTGAAATCAAACGTCGTCACAGTATGCCACGAATGACGAAAATTGTCAAAGCATTTGATGAAATCGATGTTGATAGTATTCTTGAAGCAAATAAAGTGGTTGAAGATACGTACGTAGCGTTGACGCAAAACGGCACTATTAAAAGAATGCAACCAAAACACTTTGAAACGACGATTAAGGAATACAGCCCGTCAATTACAGAAAGTGAATTAAATTTCAACATTTTGAAAACCACAACGGACAAATCGCTTGTTGCATTTACAAACAAAGGAAACTCTGTGAAAATTAACGTTGAAGATTTGAAAGAAGTCAAATGGCGCGATAAGGGTGCAACTTTGCGTTCTATTTGTAAGGAACTTGATGTTGATGAAAAGTTTGTTTCAATGTTTGAAGTTGATGAAAAAAGCAAGGATGAATTGCTGTTCGTCACAAAGTTTGGTATGGCAAAACGAACTAAACTTTTGGAATATTCACTTTCAAAACAATTATATTCCGCAATAAAACTAAAAGATGGGGACTCAGTTATTAATGTATGCAAGGTAATCAAAGGCGAAACACTTTTGATGATTACAAAGCAGGGTCTTGCACTCAATTGCGATGTTAGCGAGATTTCACTAATCGGTAGAGTAAGTCTTGGAGTTAAAGCAATGACATTAAATGAAGGCGATTCTATTGTTTATGCGTCAAGTATTCCAATGATTGGCGAGCTTGTTTTAGCGACTAAGAAAGGCTTTGGCAAGCGTTTTAATCTTGGAAATATTGAATTGTCGAAAAAGGGTAGAAAGGGTTCAAAAGTTTTTGCGATGCCTGAAAATGATGAAATAATCTTTGCTGATGTGACTAATTTAAACCCAATTTATGTAGTGAAATTTAGCGGAAACGATGATTTTGCAAAGCGAAATCTCAAAGAGTTTTTCCCTGACAAAAAGCAGGGCAAGGGGAAAAGTTTGTCCGTGAATAAAAACGGAGACAAAATTAGTGCAATTTATAAATTTAATTTGTAATCTACAAAAAATAACAAATGAAAAATGGAGTTAATATGAACGGTATTTTAGATAGTTATGATGTTGTCATAATTGGAGGGGGAATTGGCGGAATTATGACCGCATATAAATTAAGCAAAGCGAATGAAAAATTGAAAATTTTACTCTTGGAAAAGGGTAATGACTTAGCAGAAAGAAAATGCCCCCTAATTGCAGTCAACAAAGGCAAAGGCGGGTGTCTTAAATGTCCAAATTGCGCTATAATGAGCGGTATGGCGGGCGCGGGCGCTTTTAGCGATGGAAAATATGTCATTGGCACTGAGTATGGTGGGTGGTTGACCGATTTTCTTCCGCAAGAAACTGTGCTTTCCTATATAAAACAAGCAGATGATATTTTGGTCGATTTTGGCGCTACTACTAAAGTTTTTCATCCTAATGATGAATTGAAACGCGAATGCTTGCAATACGATTTACATTTAAAACAAACAGATTTGAAACATTTAGGCACAGACAACAACTATTTTACAATGTTGAAGTTAATTGAATATTTAAAAACAAAAATAACAATTTTGACGCGCGCAAAAGTTTTTGACGTCGACAAAAACACAAACACAGTATTATTTAACTATCAAAACACTGAGGTTTCAGTCATTGGCAAGCACATTGTATTTGCCGTTGGGCGTGCTGGAAGTCAAGATTTCAGGGGGTGGTGTGACAAAAACGGCGTAGAATGCAATAACAATCAAGTAGACCTTGGCGTGCGTGTAGAATTACCTTCTATTATTTGGGAAAAATTTAGCAAACAAATTTACGAACCCAAAGTTTGGTATAGAACAAAAACATATGGCGACGTTGTGAGAATGTTTTGCTTTAATGAGCGTGGGCACGTTGTAATGGAAAACACGGATAGTGTTTTGACAATCAATGGACATAGTTACGCACAAGAAGACAAAAAGACAAAGAATAGCAATTTTGCCCTGTTATCTACTAGCACATTTACGCAACCATTTAAAGCGCCAATTGAATACGCCCGATATGTTGCCTCACTTGCAAATAAAATTAGTGGAGGGAGTGTACTTGTTCAAAGATTTGGTGATTTGGTAAAAGGACGCAGAACAACGCCAGAAAGGTTGAAAGAATCAACGACGATTCCAACGCTTGATGCCGTACCAGGGGACCTTGCACTTTGTATGCCAAAAAGACAACTAGATAACATTGTTGAAACTATCTATGCGCTTGATAAAATCGCACCAGGTACGGCGAATATGGATACCTTGCTCTATGGAATTGAGTGCAAATATTATGCGACTCGCCCTGAAACCAACGATTTTGAAATTAATGGTTGCAAGCAGATTTATGCAATTGGTGATGGTGGTGGGTTTACGCGCAGTCTTAGTCACGCAGCAGCGCACGGCTTGTATATTGCAGATAAGATATTGAATACAAAATAGAACACAGTCATCACATTATGAGGTGGTAATGAATATAAAAATCAAAAATGCAACGCTATTTAATCTCGAAGAAAACGAAATCAAATATGGACAAACTGTTTGTATTGAAAATGGAACGATAACTTTTGTCGGAGATGATAACAGTTTGTTTTGTGTGCCGTTTCAGGCGGAACGTGAGATTGATTTTGGCGGGGACATATTACTTGCTGGGTTTGTCAACGCTCACGCGCACAACGCAATGACTCTTTTTAGAGGGTTGAAAGACGACGTTGCGCTCGAAGAGTGGCTGTTTGAAAATATGCTTGTAATAGAGAAAGAATTGACGTATGAAGACGTATATTATGGTACGATTCTCGGGTTATTGGAAGGCTTACAAAGTGGCATCACTGCAAATCTAGATGCATATTTTTTCAACGATGCAATTGTTCAAGCAAACATTGATGTTGGCACACGCTTGGTTTGTGCTGTTGAAGCGACTGATATACCCACAGAAGACCGCAGGGAGTTTTTAACAAATGCCTTAAAATCATTGAAGGCTAAGTTTTCAAATGATAGAATAAACTATATAGGCTACGCACATTCAATATATACGCTTGACGAAAAGAAACTCGAAGATACCTTGCTTTTTGCAAATGATTTTAAACTGCCACTTCACATTCATCTTGCCGAAACACTGAACGAAGTGGGAGAATGTTTCGCAAAAAGGAATAAAACACCTGTTCAGTTTCTTGAAGAGATTGGATTTTTTGAGCGTCCTTGCTTGATTGCTCACGGTGTGCATATAGATAAAGATGACTATTTGATTTTGCAACAACACGGAGTTTCCGTTGCGCATTGTCCTGCAAGCAATTTAAAACTCGGTAGTGGCATTGCACCCGTCCAAAGTTTTTTAATGAATGGCATCAATGTGTGTTTAGGGACGGACGGCGCCGCTTCTAATAATTCAATCAATATGTTTAGGGAATTGTATCTAGCGTCCGTTTTGCAAAAGGGGAATTATAGTGACCCTAGCATTGTGCCTGCACGTCAAGCGCTCCAAATGGCAACAATAAATGGTGCAAAAGCAGTTGGACTGAAAGATGTTGGACTCATCAAAGAGGGGTATAAGGCGGACCTTGTGCGTATAGATACAAAGTCGATTAATATGCAACCACTAAACAACGCGATTTCAAATGTTGTGTATTGTTGTCAGCCACAAAATGTAAAAATGACAATGGTTGATGGCGTAATTTTGTATGAAGACGGCAAGTTCACAAATGGAATTAATGTTGAAAAAATCATCAAAAAATGCAATGAATCATTGCAAGAGTTAAAGAGAAAAGTTGGAAAATAATCAAAAAAATGCAATAATAGGCACAATTTGCTTGCTAAATGCAGTTTATTTTGGTAAACTATGATAGTTTTTAAATGAGGTGAAAAATGCAAATAGAAATTTTGTCAAAAAATTATAATGTTAGTGAAAAACTAAAAACAATCATTACAAAGAAAATTGAAAAATTAGATAGATATTTCAATGACGGCGCGCGCGCTCAAGTTTATTGCAAGTTTGAAAACGGCTTGTACAAAATGGAGATTTCCATTAAAGACAAAAATACTTTCTTTAGAAGCGAAGTCGCAAGCGACAATATGTATGTAAATATTGACACTGCGCTCTCAAAAATTGAAAGACAAGTTTATAAAAATAGAGATAAGATGAAGGACAAATTCAAGACTGCGTCGTTTGATAGTTCGGAATTTGAATTCTTGGCTGATGAACCAAAAGTTGTTGAAAGCAAAATTTCAAGAGTTAAGAAATTTGAACTTGACCCAACAACTGTTGATGACGCAATCTCAAGTCTTGAACGCACTGACCACGATTTTTATGTTTTCTTGAATGCTGAAACTGGTAAGGTTAATGTAGTTTATCGTAGACACGATGATAATTATGGACATATTGAACTCGATTACTAATTGCAAATTTGGAGGTTGAAATGGCGGACTATAATGAAATCTTTGACATTCTTTTCAAGGAACGTCAAGATTTGTTTGCTAAACTGAAAGAAAAAAAGAATTTGCAACAACAGGAGTATGAGGAGATAAAAGCGTTCAGTGAAAAAACAAAAGAGCGCTATAGTCAGTATTATGAGTCCTTGAATAGTGAAATTGCAGGCATTAGTTCAAATATGGCAAAATATCAGGACACATTGTTTGTGGGCGGATTAATTGATATACAAAAATTTGCGAATGACATTTGCACATTGATGTCGCAAAAGACGAGATATGAGTGGGAGATTTTGGCAATTGCTTTTACCTACAAAAAAAGGAAGAAGGGTGTTTTTGGGCTTCAATTAATTAATACCGATGCAAATATTATAGCAGTTGCAAAAAAAGATATTTTTTCTGAGGATTTGACTAAAGCAATCTTTGGACAAAAAGATTGGCTCAATAACAATCAGGCAATGATGGCATTTTTGGAACACGTCAAGCGTGGTGATGTTGTTTTGTTACATATTGTAGAAAAAGAAAATGACAAAGAAAAAATGCTTAATTTGTTTGAAAGTGGTTTCAACGGGGATTTTGATAGATATTTGTTGCGATTTGATTTGAACTACAATGATAAAAATCCAACAAACAAGTATCCATTTTTGCAAGAATACTTGGACAATTATGTTTTAAACAAGTTGACTGGTGGAAAGTAGAGAATAAATAAAGAAAAAGGCACATTTAATTGTGCCTTTGTGATTGATTAGAGTTTTTGAACTTGTTTTTTGAGTTCTTGTTTACCTTTTTGTACTGCTTTTTGTACAGGTTCACAAGATTGTGCAAGGAATGCGCCAAAAACCATACCAATCATCATTCCTAAAATCAAGCTTTCTTTCATTCTGCCTCCTAAATTTGAAGCGTTTTGCTTCAATATAGTATTTGTATTTTTTATTGTTTTATTAGAAAAAATAAAGGAAATTTTATGAAAAAAAATATTGTAATCAACCTATTTGGTGCTCCGGGTTCAGGAAAATCCACTGCGATGGCATACATTTTTGCTAGCCTAAAGATGCGCGGAATCAATTGTGAAATGGCGCCTGAATTTGCAAAGGAACTTTTTTTTGAGCAAAATATGACAGCGTTTGGCAATCAAGTTTACATTTTAGGCAATCAATTTTATAGAATTAGTAGATTGCTCGACAAAGTCGATGTCATCATCACAGATTCTCCAGTGTTTATTAGCGTTTATTATAATGAACTAAAATGCGCCAAAGAGGAATTTAATCAATTTATTGTCGAAGCATCAAAGGGGTTTAACAACAAAAACTATTATCTCAAACGCGTTGTTGAATATGACCCCAATGGACGTCACCAAACGAGGGAGGAAGCCGACGAAGTTGGAGATACGTTGCTTTCATTGTTTGATAAATATAGCGTAGAATTTGAGTACGCAGACTCTTTACCAGAAACGCTTGACGGAATCGTGGACGAGATTGTAAAAATGGTCAATGAGAAGTAATTTGCAAAATTTATGGAAATTTACTGCATAAATGTGAAGTTTTGACCAATAATAATAGTATTCAAAGCATTTTTTTAGTAAAATGTTTTGATTTTTTGCTAAAGTATGGTATAATTAACGCAGTGGCAGGCAAAAAAATGAAAAAAATGGGCGTAGATTTAGGACAAGTTCGTATTGGAATAGCACTTTCTGATGCGTTGAATATTTTTGCTTATGCTCTTGAAACATACAAGCGAAAGAACTTGAAAGAGGACTTAGAGTATTTGGCGAAAATTGCAAATGAAAATGAAGTCGACACGATAGTTTTCGGATTGCCGTTGAATATGGATGGCACGCAGGGCGAAAAGTGTCAAGAAACATACGAGTTTGTTGAGAATTTAAAGAAATACTGTAATCAAAAAATAGTGTTTCAGGATGAAAGGTTGACTACTGTCAGCGCGGAAAAAATGCTGATTGATGCCAATGTTTCGCGCCAAGGGAGAAAGCAAGTCATCGACAAAATTGCAGCCACATTTATTCTGCAAAGTTATTTGGACAAAAAAAGTTTATAGGAGTTTATTATGGAAAAAAATGCGATTGAAAGATTATTGGACGAGAACGACCTTGGAACAATAGTTCTTTTTGACGAAAATGACAAGGAAGTTGAGTTTGAACAAATTGCTATTATCCCTTATGAAGATGAGGTTTATGCAATTTTGAAACCTGTAAAAGAAATGGAAGGGGTTGCTGAAGATGAAGCAATCGTGTTCCTTTTGGACGCAGATGATGATTCAGACGACGTTTTGTCAGTAGTTGAAGACGATGCTATTATTGATGCAGTGTTCGATGCTTATTATAAATTGTTGGATGAAGACGGGAAAAATGAATAAATCGCTTGACAAAAACATAATAATGTGTTATAATTAAAGCGTTATGATGTAAAATTGAGAGTGGCTTGTGCCACTCTCAATTTTATAAAGGAGAACAAATGTCAAAAAATGTTGAATTAATTGAGCAAACCATTGCGCCAATTGTGGAAGAGTGCGGTTGCAATTTGCTTGAAGTTGAATACGGCAAAACTTCGGACGGAATGACACTTACAGTATTTATTACCAAAGAAAGTGGCGTGACGATTGAAGATTGCGAAAGTGTACATAAAGCAATTGACCCAACGATTGATGAAATTGACATTTCAAATGGCTTGCCATTTAATTTGTGTGTTTCTTCGTTTGGGTTGTCAAGGCAACTTGAAACCACCAAAGAATTTCAGTATAGAATGAATGAAATGTTAGAGGTGAAGTTGTTTGCACCTATGAATGACAAAAAAGAATTTGAAGGCAAACTTATTGCCGTCGATGAAAATAACATTACATTGCAAGTTGGCGATGAAGAATTGACGATTCCGCGCAAATCAATTGCTAGCGCAAAATTAAAGTTGGATTTTTAGGAGATAAAAAATGATTAGTAAAGACTTTTTTAATGCTTTGAATGACCTTGAGGAACAAAAGAATATCAACAAGGAAGAATTTATAAAGATTTTGGAAACGGCTTTGACTTCCGCATATAAAAAGAATTTTGGTGAAGCAAAATCAGCGTTTGTCAAACTAATTCCTGATAAAAACACAATCAAAATATATGCTTATAAAACAATTGTAGATGAAGTGGTGGACCCAGAAAAGGAAATTTCGCTTGAAGATGCCAAAAAGATAAAAAATTCTTATAAACTTGGTGACCTTGTAACTGATGAAGTTGTCCCAAAGGAAGATTTTGGAAGAATTGCGGCGCAAACTGCAAAGCACATTATTATGCAAAGGATTCACGAAGCGGAAAAAGAAAAATTGATTCAAGAAATCAATGGCAAGGAAAATGAAATCGTTACAGGATACATCAATCGCAAAGACGAAAAAAATGTCTATGTCGAAATTGGTGGAACGAACATTTATGCGGTCTTGAGCAATTATGACCAAATTGCGGGTGAAAAGTACAATATTGGCGACAAAATCAAGGTTTTTGTAAAACAAATCAAAGATACGCCATTTGGACCACAAATTTGCGTTTCGCGCAAAGCACCAGGTTATGTAAGACGTTTGCTTGAAATTGAAGTGCCTGAAATTGAAAATGGCGAAGTTGAAATTAAAAGTATTTCAAGGGAAGCAGGACTTAGAACGAAGGTTGCGGTTGCGGCTTGCAATGATAGCATTGACCCTGTCGGCGCTTGTATTGGCAACAAGGGTTCTAGAATCAACTCTTTGATTTCTGAATTGAATGGCGAAAAAATCGATGTCATTGAATATAGCGATGACCCATTTGTTTACATCGCGCGTGCACTTTCGCCAGCAACAGTAAAGAGCGTTGAAATAGACGAATTAAACCATAGTGCAAAAGTTATCGTTGACAAGGATATTCTTTCTCTTGCAATTGGTAAAAATGGACACAATGTTCGACTTGCAGCAAAATTGACTGGATTCAAAATTGATGTCAAGACTGAGGAAGATGAAGAAAAGGATATGTTTGCGCCAAGTGTAGCAACTGAATTAAATGATAATGACTTTATTTTATCTGACGACGATGATGATGATGATTATCAACAAATTAGTGATGTCGAGAGCAATAACGAAGAAGCAATAGATGAAAATAATAGCGAATCAAATGGAGCACTTGACTTAAATAGTGACGAAACATTTGAAGTATCACTTGATGACGACGAAGAAATATAGAAGGTGAGGGATGAAAATTCCTTTGAGAATGTGTTGTGTTTGTAGAAAAATGTACCCACAAGCACAATTAATACGTGTGGTAAAAACAAAAGATAACAACTTTTTTGTGATTGAAGGTAAACAAAAATTATTTGGTAGAAGTGCATATGTATGTAATTGTATCGAATGTTTATCACAATTACAAAAAAAACGCGCCTTAAATCGCGCCTTTAGGCAAGAAGTGCCACAAAAAATATATGATGAATTGACAAAAAATAGTTAATATGGTAAAATACTAATTAAAGAGGTATTGATATTGGAAATAGACAAAAAATCAGCAAAAAACACATTAGTGTTAGATAATTTAAAAGAATTGGCAGGGTTGAGAAACAAGGAAATCTATAACCTTTCTCTTGATTTAAAAAATTCAAGAGTCAATCTTGAAAATCTTTTAAAGAGAACAAGAGAAAAAGAAAGAGCGTATGTGGCTGTGCAACAAGAAGCGTTGCAAAAAGAATCGGCGGGAATTGAAGAAAAGAAGGCTAAAGCACAGTCGAGCGAGGATAAATCGTCCAAAGTGTCCATTGAAAAACCTGAAGTTTCAAGAACTGAAAAACGCACGTTTGATAAGTCAAATACAAATATACAAAATGTTCAAAAAAGAGTGTTTGATAAGCCTGTTGAAAAGCGTGATGCTAGACCAAATCAAAATGGAAATTATAGAAACAATTTGACGAATAAGTCGCGTGATTTCCAAAATAATAGAGATTTTACGAACAATAGATTGCAAGGACAAGGCTTTAAAAAACCGCTTGAAAAGAAAGTTACTTTTGCCGATGTCGTTATTGAGAAATCTAAAAACAAATTTCAAAGTACGCAGGCTAAAAAGAAAATTGATACTCACAACAAGTATGAGACAAAGAAAGGGCGCGTGACAAAATATGACGACTCATTGAATGACCAAGAATTCTTTGGCAAGAAGAAAAAGAAAGGTAAGACGAGTGCTAATCCAAATTATATCAAGATTGAGCACGCTATTATTTCTACTTCCGAAGTTTCAGTTAAAACTCTTAGTGAAAAGATAGGACAAACCGTTGCTGATATTATCAAAAAATTAATGCTTTTGGGCGTTATGGCCAATATCAATACAAACATTGACTTTACAACTGCCGAATTGATTGCTGATGAGTTTGGCGTTAAACTTGAGCAACAACTTGAAAAAACAGCCGACGAACAACTTTTGGAAGAAATCCAACAAGCCGACGAATTTGGCGAAACAATTAATCGTCCTCCAGTCGTAACGGTTATGGGGCACGTTGACCATGGCAAAACTTCGCTTTTGGACGCAATTAGAAATACGCACGTTACTACAAACGAAGCAGGTGGAATTACTCAGCACATCGGTGCATATACAATTGATTACAATGGTAACAAAATTACATTTATTGACACCCCGGGGCACGAAGCATTTACAGCGATGCGTGCGCGCGGTGCAAGTGTAACCGATGTTGCAATTTTGGTTGTCGCTGCTGATGACGGAGTTATGCCACAAACGAAAGAAGCAATTGAACATATCAAAAATGCAAAAGTACCTATGGTTGTTGCAATCAACAAAATTGATAAACCTGAAGCAAATGTTGACAGAATCAAACAGCAACTAGCAGAATGTGATGTTATGCCTGAAGAATGGGGTGGCGACACTATGATGGTTCCAATTTCTGCTAAGAATAGTATAAACCTTGACAAATTGCTTGAGGTGGTGTTGGTTGTCAGTGAAGTTAGTGATTTAAGAGCAAATCCTAAGCGTCACGCAATCGGCAGTATCATTGAAGCAAAACTTGATAAAGGTAAAGGTCCTGTTGCTAACGTACTTATTAAAAATGGTACTTTACACATTGGGGATACTGTGGTTTCTGGTCTTGCTGTAGGAAGAGTTAGAGCAATGACTAACGACAAGGGACAAAACATTAAAGAGGCTGGACCATCAACGCCAGTTTCGGTGCTTGGGCTTGATAGAGTTCCAAACGCTGGCGATACTTTGATTGCTGTTGATGAAAAAACCGCAAAACAAGTAATCATAGACAGAAAGAATAAGGCACAACTTGCAAAACAAAAAGTTGAGACAAGTATTTCGGCTGAAGAATTCTTGAAGAGTATGATTAACAAAACACCATACAATGTTATTGTCAAAACGGACGTTCAAGGTTCATTTGAAGCATTACAACAAATGCTTTCTGCAGTAGAAAACGAGGAAGTAAAGGTTCATTGCGTTCACGGTGGCGTTGGCGCTGTAACTGAAAATGACGTTGAAATTGCGATCGCTTCTAATGCTACTATTGTTGCGTTTAATGTTAAAGTTGAGAGCAATGCACAAACGTTGGCAGAGCAAAACAACATTGAAATAAAGAACTATAAGATTATTTATCAAGTTTTGGATGATGTCCACGCTAAGATTAAATCTATGTTGAAACCTGTGTTTGTTGAAAAAGTTATTGGACATTGCGAAGTGCGTGTATTGTTCAAAATTAGTCGAATCGGTACAGTTGCAGGTTGTTATGTTTTGGATGGTAAAATTACGCGCAATTCGCACATACGCGTTATGAGAAATGGCGAACAGATTATTGATACAACAATCACAACATTCCAAAAGGAAAAGCAGGAAGTCAAGGAAGTTATGGCGGGCTACGAGTGCGGTATAAAACTTGATGGATTCAACGACATTAAAGATTTAGACATATTTGAAGCATATATAATGGAGCAAGTTATTAGATAATTATGAATAATAGATTAGATAAAATGAATGAAGAAATCGTAAAAGCATTGTCGGAGATGTTTAGGGATGAAATTAAAGACCCTAGAATTGACGGAATGATAACTGTTGCAGATGCAAAAATTACAAACGATTTATCTCATTGTACGATTTATTTGAGCATTTATAATTCTAAGGATAAAAAATCCTGTTTTCAAACAATTTGCAAATGTTCGGGTTTTATTCGCAAAAAACTTGCGGAAAAAGTTGATATTAGGATAATGCCAGAACTGCATTTCAAATTAGACGAAACGCTTGATTATGTCGACAAAATGAATGAAATATTTAAAACTATAGAATAAGATTATATTGTGGCGTAGTAAAGTTTAATGCGGAGTACTCGCCACATTTTTTATAAAATTATTTTTTGTTATGTTTACAAAATTTGTTATGTTTACAAAATAAAAACATAAAATTGCAAAGTAAATTCATAAAATAATTTTTTGCATTTATCTAAAATACTTAGTAATAACCAAAAAATATCTGTAGTCGTGTGACATAAGGAGTAAAAATGGATTTTAATATCATAAAAGAAAAAGTAGAAAATGCAAATGATATTGCAATTTTTACGCATATTATCCCCGATGGTGATGCAATTGGCTCATCGTGCGCGTTTGCGCAATGTCTACAAAATATTGGGAAAAATGCAAAAGTTTACATTCAAGAAAAACTGAGTGATGAGTTTGAAAAATTGAACATTGGTGACTTAATTTCATATGATGCGCCACAAAATGCTGATTTAGTTATCATCACTGACTGTTCAAATTCTGAAAGAGTTGGAATTTATGAGCCATTCGTTAAGGAATCTAAAAACAGCATAGCTATCGACCACCACATAGCTTTCAACAATTTTGCTGTATGTAATTTTGTCAATGTAAATAGTTGTAGTGCTTGCGAATTTTTGTTTGATATATTTTCTGATGTTGGATTCAAAATTGACAAAAGGATGGCAGAATTACTTTATCTTGGAATAATTCGCGATTCTGGCGGTTTTATGTACAACAACACGACGTCCCACTCTCACGATGTGACTGCACGACTATTTGATTTGGGAATTGACTTTGAAAGAATAAATCGTAGGTATATGAACACGATTAGTTTGAAAACCTCAATGATTTTAAAAACTGCTTTGAATAATCTTGCATTTTTTGATAACAATCGTTTTGCAATGTCGACTATAACTCTACAGGAACTCAAAAAATATAGTGCAAACATAAATGACACTGGCGTTATTATCGGACACATTTTATCTATTGAGCCTGTCGAAGTGGCGGTTTTGGCAACTGAGGTTAATAAGAATGTGTTTAAAGTAAGTATTAGGTGCAAGTTTGATGTTGATGCAAATTTGATTGCTCAAGAATTTGGTGGTGGAGGACATAAAAAGGCATCTGGTTGTCAAATTTTTGGCACAAGGGAAAAAGTTGTAGAAGAATTTTTGAGAATAATACCTAAATATTTGAAAGGATGAAAATGAACGGAATTGTTATACTAAACAAACCTTGCGGAATTAGTAGTAATACCGCTTGTAGAAAAGTTGGAAGAATTTTAAGCGAAAAGAAGGTTGGGCATCTAGGAACGCTTGATCCTATGGCTGAAGGCGTTTTACCGGTCGCACTTGGGAAATGTACTAAATTGTTTGATTATTATTTAAAAAAGAGAAAAACTTACATTGCAGAATTTACTTTTGGTTATGAAACTGACACGCTTGATAGAGAAGGGCAGATTGTAGTTGACGGAGGGAGATTTCCAACAAAAGAAGAAATTGTGAGTATTTTACCGCAATTATGTGGTAAAATAGCGCAAATACCTCCAAAATATTCAGCGAAAAAAGTCAGTGGTAGGCGCGCTTATGATTTAGCACGTGAAAAAATTGAATTTCAATTAGAACCTAAGGATGTAATTATTTACAAACTAGAAATGTTGGAACAAATTGACAATAAAACTTATAAATTCTTGATTGAGTGTTCAGCGGGAACATACATTAGAAGTATTGCTAGAGATTTGGCGTATGCTTTGCACACTTTTGCAACTATGACACGCTTGCAAAGAACAATCTGTGGTGAGTTTTTGATTGAAAATTCATATGTTTTTGAAGATATAAATGCTTGTTCAGTTATATCACCTACCGAACTACTTGGCGATAATATTATTAGTATTGATGAAAATACTTTTAAACACACAATCAATACTGGATACATAGAGTTGCCTTCTAAAGGGGAAAATGAGTTATTTGTTGTGAAGTATGACGGAAATGACGTCGGGATAGCGACACAGTTTGACGGCAAATATAAATTAGTTATTCGATTTGTTTGAGGTTATTTATGGTAAAATTTGGGCCATCAGGTAATGACAAATTATTTTATGTTGAAGGGCACAAATCAACAGCAGAAGCTTTTGGTTGGGTTAAAAATTTAGGGCTTGATTTGTATGAATATTCATTTGGGCGTGGGATAACTCTCGGTGATGAAACTGCAATGAAATACGGAAAGATTGCGGAAGAGTGCGGTATAGAAATTAGCGTACACGCACCTTATTTTGTAAATTTAGCAAACCCTGATGCGGACTCAATTGAAAAATCATTTGGGTATATCAACAACTCATTGCACAAATTAACTATTTTTGGTGGCAAAAAATGCGTTGTTCATATTGGTAGTTGTATGAAAATGACAAGAGATGAAGCGCTAAGAAATATAGACTATAATCTTCATAAGTTTATGGAAAACTTCGACGAAAAATTTTCAAAATGTGGAATACTTGTATGTCCAGAAGCAATGGGGAGGTTTAAACAAATAGGCACATATCAAGAAATTATTGATTTTTGTTGTATGCACGAATCATTGGTGCCAACCTTGGATTTTGGGCACATCAATTGTCTTTTGCAGGGACAACTTAACAACAAAGATGAATATCGAAAAATTTTAGACTACTTGTTTGACAAACTTGGAGAGAGCAAAGCAAAACAATTACATATACATTTTTCAAAAATAGAATTTACTGATAAGGGCGAAGTGAAACATTTGACTTTAGCGGACGAAAAATTTGGTCCGCCTTTTGAGCCACTTGCTGTGTTGTTGGAAGAATATAAAATGGATGAAACGACGGTTATTTGTGAATCAAAAGAGATTATGGCGCAAGATGCAGTAAAATTAAAAGATATTTATGAAACCTGTAAAAAGAACAACTAACACTAAATGGGTGTTAGTTGTTCTTTTTATTGCAAATTTGTTTGCATTATAATCATAAAAAGAGGTTGCCCATAATAAGATATTATGAGAGGATTATAATGATTGATAGGTATTTGCCCATTGAGGTTGGACAAGCTATTGCAAAATTAAATTTAGCGAAGTTAAAAGAAATTAGGATGCGAAATGGTTATCCCATAGTTGTTGATTACGGAGGAATATATTATTTAGGGACAAATGGGATTACAGATGTAATATCTAAAAGCATAATTTGTGATAAGATAATGATAGACTTTGTAATTACACACGCTTGCGAAAATTCGATTTATGTTTATAATGAAGAAATAAAACAAGGCTTTATAACAGTTGAAGGTGGCATAAGAATTGGACTTGCTGGAACATGCGTTAATGAGAAAGGAGATATCAAAACTATTAAAAATCTTTCGTCCATAAATATAAGGTTGCCACACGAAATAAGGGATTGCAGTTTAAGAATCTTAGAATTCATAACTGAACCTCAAATTTCAAACACCTTGATTTTATCACCACCAGGGGCGGGGAAAACAACATTGCTTCGCGATTTGGCGTTTCAAATTTCGCAAAGATACATAAAAAATGTTTTAATTATTGATGAAAGAAATGAAATTGCAAATGTTGTCAATGGTTTTTCGCAATATAAACTTGGGATATTTTGTGATGTTATCACAAATTGTTCAAAACAGTTTGGGCTTGAAAATGGAATTCGTAGTATGCGTCCTGACGTTGTGATGACGGATGAAATCGCGAATATTGATGATATAAATGCAGTTTTGTATGCTCAAGGGTGTGGAGTAAAAGTAATCGCAACGACCCACTGTGATAACCTTGAAAATTTGCAAACAAAAAAAGACTTTCAGCAACTGCTGTCAAATAGGGCGTTTAATCGTTATGTTGTTTTATCTTCACGAAATGGAGCAGGGACTCTTGAAGGTGTTTACGATAAAAATTTCAAATGTTTGTGTATGTAAATGATTAGTTTAATTTTGTCAGTCCTAATTATAGCCTGCTCCAGTTATATAGGATGGGGAATACAAAGTTATTATAAAAATCGAATCGTTTTTTATAATAATGTAGACAATTTTTTGCATTATTTGATAGGCAACATTAATTTTTATAAAGATAGTATCAACAAAATATTGTCGAACTTTCTTTCCACAACAAATGAGTCGAAATACTTGAAAAATATAATCGTAGCATTTATGAATGGTAAAAGGGATTTTGATTCAATAGTCGTGAAAAAAGAGGAAAGACAATTGCTCGCAAATATCTTCAACCACTTGGGGAAAAGTGACTCCGAAAATCAGATTGATGGTCTTAAAAATTTTAGCACGCAAGTGCAATTTTTGATAAAAAAAAGCAGAGAAGACTATGAAAAAGTTGGCAAGAATGCAACAAAACTCGGTTTTTTGTTTGGACTTGCACTCGCTATATGTTTGCTTTAGAGGTGAAAAATGGGAATTGAAATTATCTTCAAAATCGCGGCTGTGGGAATACTTACAGCAATTGTGAACCAAGTTTTGAAATATGCAGGAAAGGACGAGATTGCCACATTAGCAACGTTGGCTGGGGTCATAATTGTGCTATTTATGTTAATAGATATGATTAGTCAGCTTTTTGAAAGTGTAAAAATATTGTTTTCATTGTAGGCTCAATTATGGAAATATTTAAGATAATTGCTATTGGTTTAGTTACAACAATAGCAACAATTGTTGTAAAACAGACAAAACCAGAAATAGCAGTTTTTGTGGGGCTTGCTGGGTCTTTACTAATTTTTTTTGAAATTATCAATATGCTCAGTGATGTATTTTCTGTTTTCAATGCCATAATCGCAAAAACAGGCGTCAGCAGTGACCTATTTAGTGTTTTACTAAAAATTATTGGAGTGGGGTATATTACAGAATTTAGTGCAAGTTTATGTGCGGATAGTGGCAATACATCAATTGCAGATAAAATTATGTTGGGTGGTAAAATCGTAATATTAGTACTTGCTATTCCTATATTCATTTCAATAATAAATATAATAACAGGTTTGCTATGACAAAAAACACATACGAATTAGCATATATGAAAGCAAATGCGCGCTTTAAAAAAACTTATTTATCAAAAAATAAAGTTGTGCGCTTTTTGCTAGGATTGATTGCAGTATTAACATTGCTTCTAGTTAATTTTGGATGTGTTTTTAATGTTGTTGCCACCGATTTAATTTCGTCAGAAAAGTCGACAGAACAGCAACTGACAGAAACGGTTGATGAACAACTACAAGGCATAGATTTCAGCGAGTTTCAAAATATTCTTGGCAAAATGAGTGAGGAACAGCAAAGAATATTTGGTTCAACAAAATTTGCAGATAAAGTTACAAAACTTTTGACAAGCGATTTTTCATCAAATGGAACGTCGTTTATGGGACAAGTCCTTAGTATAATATTCGATGAATTATTAAGTTTTGTACCATTACTTGCCACAATATGTGCAATTGCAATTTTGAGTAGTTTTATATCCAATTTGCGCGTCAAATCCAACGATAAATCTATAGCAGATATTGTCCATTTTGTATGCTTTGGTGTAATTATAGTTATTTTATCTACATCTGTTTTGAACTTTGCGAATATGACGCGAGAATTGTTGCTTTCAATACAGGCGCAAATGGAATTGTTGTTTCCAATAATGTTGACATTGCTTGCTGGACTAGGTGGTGTCGTTTCGGTCAGTGTTTATCAACCGTTGGTTGCAGTTTTAGTTTCGGGCGTTATGCAAGTATTCAATTATGTCGTTTTTCCACTATTTATCTGCACATTTGTTTTTACTATTGTTGGGAATTTAAGTTCTACCGTCAAGTTGAATAAATTTATTTCGTTTTTTAAAAGTGCTTTCAAGTGGACAGTCGGTACAGTTATGACGTTATTCTTTACATTTTTAACAATTCAGGGTATAAGCGCTGGCAGTTTTGATGGCGTGTCAGTTAAAACTGCAAAATATGCAATTAAAAGTTACGTGCCGATTGTTGGGGGATATTTGTCTGACGGTTTCAATTTGATAATGTCTAGTTCAATTCTCATAAAAAATGCGGTAGGAGTGGCAGGATTGTTTTTGCTTTTCGCAAGCATAATAATTCCTATTGTCAAAATCGCAATATTTAGTTTGGGAATGAGATTATCTTCGGCGATAATAGAGCCTATTTCAGATTCACGAATAAGTGATTTTGTATATACTGTTGGCAAAAATATGGCTTTCTTGGTTGCCACAATTTTGTGTGTGTCGTTTATGTATTTAATTTCAATAGCGTTGATTATTTGTACGGGAAATGCCTTTTATTGATAATCAAAAAATTTAGTTTAATTTCGTCAATCTATTCAAAAAAAACTAATGAAAGGGAACTATACCAGATAAAAAAAGAACGCGTTTTAGTTTTAACGCGTTCTTTTGGTACTCCCAACGGGGGTCGAACCCGTGTTGCCAACGTGAGAGGCTGGCGTCCTAGACCACTAGACGATGGGAGCATAAAGGCAAGCATTGCTTGCCTTTCAATTTCTATGGTAAAATAAACACAACTACTCCGATGATAAAAAATACCATAGCAACGATGCGAATTGCAACAAGTGCCTTGTCATTTTGTTCGATGTTATCATTTTTGCGAATTGCTGCGGCAAATCTTCTTGACAAAATGTAAAGTGAAATGCCAATAACAATCAAAACCATACCTAGAATTACATACCAAAGCGATAATCTTTGTGCGAGTGTAACTCCCAAAATCAAACTGCCAAACATACTTTTACCTCGCAATTATTATAACATACCAAAGCAATAATGTCAATATATTTGTGTTTAAATTTTCAAATTTGTTGAAAAGTAGGAGAACTTTAGTTTCTCATCATTACCAGTTGTTTGATTAATTATTATCGTCATTGCTATTAGTTTTGTTTTTGCCAATTTTCTCTGTGAAGAAAATATAGACATAGTATAATCCCGACACAATGGCGGTAGCGATTCCGATATAGATAATCATCACATTAGCGTTGCCGAGCCACTCGGTAAAGAAACTCAAAATGACACCTAGACTGATAAGACACGTTCCTAGTTTACCTAAAAAATTACTTGGAATCGTAATTTGTTTTTTATAAATACAAAAACCGCTGATAATCATCGCTAGGTCGCAAACAACCATAGTAACAGTAATCCAAATAGGAATTAATTTCGCAATTGTCAAACTAATTAATGCGCCTGCTTTCATTAATTTGTCGGCAAACGGGTCAAGAATTTTACCGAGTTCAGAAACCGCGTTGTAGCGTCTTGCAATGTAGCCGTCCAACATGTCGGTTAAACACGCAAGAACAAATATTGCAAGTGCAACATATTTGTTGACCCAAAAAAAACAACATATAAAGACAGGAACAAGTAAAAGCCTAAAAAAACTCAATATGTTTGGCACCAAATTTATTTTCATTGTTTCCTCGTTAGTAACTCTTTTAGTATATCACAATTTGAAAGGAAATACAAATAATTTTCAAAAAAAAAGTTGTTTTCACATATTTTGAAAAGTTAGAATATAATTAAGTGTGATACTTTTGAGTATTAATCTTTTGGAGGAAATATGAAATCTATAAATATATTAATGGCAATTGCATTAGCAGTTGTTGTTGCATTTAGTGGATGTGGCGGGAAAAGTGATAAGACGATTCGCTTAAATGAAGTAACGCATAGCATATTCTACGCACCACTATATATAGCAATCAACAATGGTTATTTTGAAGACGAGGGCTTAAAAATCGAACTCACAAATGGTGGAGGTTCTGATAAATCGATGACAGCATTGATTTCTGGGCAAGCAGATATAGCACTTCTAGGACCTGAAACAGCGATATATGTTGCAGCACAAAATTCAAAAGACCAGCCTATAATTTTTGGGCAATTGACAAAGAGAGATGGCACAATTCTCGTTGGACGTACGCAAGAAACTAATTTTTCGTGGGCAAACCTAGAGGGTAAAGAAATTCTCGGCGGTCGTCGCGGTGGAATGCCTGCAATGACACTTGAATATGTGTTGAAGAAGCAAAATATTCGCGACAAAATGACCTTAAACTTGGATATTGCTTTTGATATGATGGTCAGCGCTTTTGAAAATGGGCAAGGCGATTATTGCACAATGTTTGAACCAACAGCGAGTGATTACATTTCAGCAGGAAAGGGGTATAAAGTTGCCTCTATCGGTCAAGAAAGTGGCGAAGTTCCATATACTGCATTTATGGCAACATCAAAATTTTTGAAAGATAAACCTGAAAAAGCGGAAAAATTTTTGACTGCCGTTATGAAGGGCTATAACTTTTTGATGACTGAAGATATCGATAAAGTTGTTGACTCGTTGATGCCATCATTCACGGGTAGTACGCGTGTTTCAATCAAAAACGCTGTCGAAAGCTACAAATTAATCGATGCGTGGGTAGAAAGTCCCGCAATGAAAGAGTCTGCATATAACAATCTTTGCAATGTTATTAAAACAGCAGGGGAGTTGAAAACAAATGTTGCATTCGACAAAGTGGTTGACAATACAATCGCTAACAAGATTGTAGCAAAGTTAGTGGCGTAATTGCGTAAAAAAAGCAAGTTGTGAATTCAATACAACTTGCTTTTTATTATTTTTTTGCGCTTGGTAGAACATTGGTAATTGGAGGTTTTCTCTTGCTTGGCATTTGCGAAATATCAACACCGCTATTGACTAGTACCGCTTCATCAATTGCTTTTGCTAGTTCAATAGCGCAAGATGTGTTGTTTTTACAAATTCCCATTTCGTACAATTCCTTAGAAACATCTTTGGCATATTTGCCACCGATAGTGTGATTCAAAATACTAATCACGCCTTTGCACCCATCTCCAAGGGTTCTAAAATCGCGACAAATCAATTCCCCTTTGTCGTCAGTGTCAAAATTTATAACAAACTGAGTAAAGCAAATTCCTTGCGGTTTGTAGTAAGATTGTGGTTTTGTAATAGCGTTTCTTTCGTTTTTGTTCATATATTTCCTCCTAATCAAGCAAATCTTCAATAATCTTTTCGTAAATGATAGGCGCTTTTTCTTCCCATTTCTTGCAAGCGCCAATTGCGCTACGTCTAGAATCTACTTTCAGCTGAATTTTGAGCAGAGGTTGAAATCCTTTAGGACTATTAATTCTCAAAACAACCGTATGAAATCCGTCGTTATTTTTATGATAGACAGATACATATTCTTGTGCGCGCTTAAAATTTATTCTGTTTTGCTTACAAAAAGTGGCAATGTCCTCGCGAATAGATTGAGGGATTTTGGCAAAAAAGTGAGATAAGCAATCACGGCCTTCTGCGGTAATTGAATACAAACCATCATCTTTGCTGTTTGGATTTTGTTCATAATAAACAAACTTTGTTTTGACCAACTGCCATAAAATATCTTTGCAGTCCATATAAGAGAGCCACGAATTTTTGCTCGTTGTGATATCCATAATGGAGTTTTCGGTTAAAGGTATTTCCATTTTATCTAGGACGAACAACAAAATTAGTTTATTTTCTGTTTCATCTGGGACAAATTGCGTACTCAAAATTTCTACCTCCTAAAAACGTTAAGTGTATTTTATCATAATTTTTTTGATTTGCCAACTGTTTTGAATACAAAGATGTTAAAAATATTTGTATTCTTTTGTGTATTATGCTATACTATCAAAGTTGGAGTAATATTATGGAAACAAATGAAAATGAATTTGAAAGACCATTCGTTAAGGAATGTAATAATTTTATTGAAGCAAAATACATTATGCTTGGTTGTGAAAATATAAAGTCGCTTTTGCTCACTATTCAAAATGATAAATCTTTGATGGAGGTTGTTGAGAAATGTTTAGTGGATTTTGATTTTATGACTGAACTAGGTAAGGCAATATCTATTCATCAAACACAACAAAAAGATTTCATTATGCCAAAAGAAAACGACGAAATTGTTGCATTATGTTATTGCACAATGCAACATATAGTTGATGGAGAAATAGATTTTGAATCATTTATGAGTAAATGCTTTTTGTTTAATGGGACTTTTAGTGATTGTTATGCAAACTTTGGTCACTATTTCATATTGCCATTCAAAAATGCGCTTTTGAATCTAGAAAACCAGAATAAATACAAGCAAAAGAATGCTAATACAAAGAGTGTTCAAGAAGAAAATGACGAAATTGAAGTGCAAGAGAAGCCCGTAAACGACAGCGAAATTAGCGCAAAATTGTTGAAAGTTGCCGACGATATTCAAGAAATCATTAATAATGATTATAAAATCAAGGAATTTAAACTTGAAGAAATCGAATTTTACTTGAAAGCGTTTAGGGAAGCAGTAAGAATCAATAATAAACTTATAATCTTTGCACTTGCTGACGCAATTATTAGTAGTTCCTCAAAAATTAAATCCGTGCGTTTTGAAACACAAAGGCTCAAAGATTTGTGCAATAAACTATAATATCAAACAAAGAACATAGGAGATAGCACACGCAAACAAGGCGTGTGTTATTTTTTGTTTGAAAAAGAAACTAAGTTTGATTTCACAGCGCTGTAAAAATGTCATCGCTTGAAGCATTGTTGAAAGTCCACCAAAGCTAATAATGAATGTACAAACCATTGTTGCGACAGTATAGTCAGTGAAATATGTTGAGAGTTCATAACAACCACGCGTCATTTCAATGAAGCCTACAACGATTGAATTTGAAAAGTAACAATCAATTGAAAAGAGCGAGAAAAGAATATTGAGTAATGCACTTAGCATTGAAATCAAACCTACATCACTCAAGATGTCAATCAATATAAAAAACACGGAAATATAGCCACCGACAATCAATATGGAATTTATTGCACTAAGCATAGATTTTTCTAAGATGTTTTCGGGTGCATTTTCGAGTTCAAATCGTGTTTTTCTATTTAATGATGTTTGTGTGTAATTGTGATTTCGATACAAAACCCCATTGAGCATCGCACCTAGAAAGTGCGATAATAGTATGACAAAACCCATTTTTGCGCTAACAAACATACCCGCGCCAACTGTTCCAATTACAAACAATGGTCCAGAGGTAGAAGTGAATGTGACAAGTCGTGTTGCTTCCTCTTTACTTATTAGACTTTTTTCATACAATTCGCTAGTGATTTTTGCCCCTACTGGGTAACCGCTCATCATACTCATAAAAAAAACATATGCACCCATTCCATTTACGTGAAATACTTTTTGCATAAAACCTTGAAAATAGTTGGCAAGTATTTTTATCCCGCCTAACTCAGTTAAAAGCCGTGTAATAAAAAAGAACGGGAATAGAGCGGGCAAAACCGCTTTCGCCCAAATTAGAATTCCATTGTATGCTGAATTTATATACCTACTAGGATTGATAATCAAAAACAAAATTATGACAAATAGTGCAAGTGTCAAAAGGATTGTTATTTTTTGAGTTCTTGTAATAATTTTCATATTTATAATTATGTTTTTTAACATTTGCTTATGCGAAAGTTTTACTAATGAAACGATAAGGAATGTTTGCTTGTAGTATAATAATGTTAATATTACATAATATAAAGTATGAATAAAATAAAAACAATTTCTTTTACTATGAGTTTGTTTGTGGCTATGGTTTCATTGTTGACGACATTTGTTTATGTTCAAGTGTTATATCCATTAAAGTACAAGCAAGAGATTGAAACTGCAGGCTATGTGAATCACGTAGCCCCTGAATTGCTTGCTAGTCTAATCAATGAAGAAAGCAGTTTTGATAATTTGCGTGAATCGCGTGCTGGAGCAATTGGATTAATGCAATTAATGCCCGCGACGGCGCAATGGCTCGCGAGTAAAATGCAGGTCGATTTTAGTGTTGCAAAATTATATGAACCTCAATACAATATTAATATGGGAGCTTACTATTTGCGATATTTGCTTGACAGGTTTGGAGATGAGTATACTGCGCTTTGCGCATATAATGCAGGGGAAGGACAAGTGAAAGCGTGGCTTTTGTCCAAGACTTATTCGAGTGGGGATAAAGTTTTGAAAACTACTCCATACAAAGAAACAAATGCATATGTTGAAAAAGTTTTGAAAAATAAAGCGCGATATAGCACAAGATTTGAAATCAACTTTAGAAAAAATTAAATTCTATCATAACTATCTATGTTTTTAAGTCCATTTGAATTTCTTTGAATTTTGACTTGTTGAGATGTAGGGGAATTATTCAAAAAACTAGATATTGCAGGCGAAGGCACGCTTGCATTTTTTGTTTGTGAAAGTTCGCTGAGTAAGTTCGAAATAGTTTCAATTCCGCCAAATGATTCAATCATATCAATCATTCCTTGTAGTTGTGGTAGGTAAGGCTCAATTGGTGAATCTTTCAAGTAATTGCTTGCATAAGGCAAAAAATTTTTTACAACGCTATATAAATTTTCAATATTATTCATATCTCCCTCAAATAATTGTCAAAATATTTTATGACTGCATAATATATAATGTTCTAATAAACGAAAGGAGTGCATATGGACATAAAAGATTTTAATGACAAAAACATCAATGATTTTGTGACTAAAGTTGAAGAAGGGCAAATGAGTCAAGAAGAACAAGACGCAATGCAATCACTCAAGGACCAGTACGGAACACAAGTAGAAGAATTAATAAACAAGTTTCAAAACTTGAGTGAGCCAGAACTAATTGCAGAATTATTTAATCTAATCAATGAGAAGAAACGCAATGGAACATTCAATCCGCAAGAAATTGAAAACATTGCAAACATTATTTCCCCGTTACTTAATGCGGAGCAAAGGGAAAAGATGAGAAATCTTTTGCTTTTGATTCAGTAAAAAAAAGTTATCAATATATGGTGTATTATATTTTTGTAATACACCATATATAGTATATAGGAGAGATATGCAAAAATTAGATAATAATCTATTTCAAATGGTAAAAATGTTGCAAGACAAACCCTTTTGCATTCAAATCATTGTTTTTGTCAAAGATTTTGAAAAGGCGATGAATTTATTTAATGTAAAAAATTATAAAATTAAAGCAGAGTTTCCATTTATAAATGCAATTTGTCTTGAAATTGAATTTCAAGAGTTGCAAAATTTGACAACAATAAATAATGTAGTTTTTGTCGCATCGCAAACAAATGTTTTTGCACAAAGCGTGATTGCCAAAGCAATCATCAAAGTAGATGAGTTTTACACTGCAGGAATTTATGGCAAAGGTGTAACAGTTGCAGTCATAGACACGGGCATTCGTCCACATTTAGATTTTTTATATCCTAGGAGTCGCATTATAAAGTTTGTTGACATCATAAATAAAGAGGTTGCCAACGACGCAAATAAAGATTACGGGGCTAAATTAGTTGAGAATACTAAGCCTTATGATGACAACGGACACGGGACTTTTGTTGCAGGACTTGTTGGCGGAAATGGTATGATGAGTGGGCGAAGATATTGTGGGTTTGCGCCACGTTGTAATTTGATTTCAATTAAGGCACTAGATGATAAAGGACAATCTACTTCAGTTGAAATGCTTGAGGCAATGCAGTGGGTGTTTGACAACAAGGAAAAATACAATATAAAAGTTGTATGTATGAGTTTTGGCGCCGTGCCAACTTCCAAAAATGACCCACTAATAAAAGGGGCGGAGCGACTTTGGGATAGTGGCGTAGTTGTTGTTGCCGCGGGTGGCAATAGCGGTCCTGATAAACAGACAATAAAATCTCCGGGAGCAAGCAGAAAGATTATAACAGTTGGTTCGCTTGACGATGCGCGAGATGAATATGAAATGCTCCATCGTGATAAATTCAAGATAGCGGATTTTTCTTCACGAGGTCCCGCATTCGAGTTTTATAAACCCGATTTGATTGTTTCTGGTGTAAACATAATTTCGTGCGGACTCACAAGCGATTATACACAAATGAGTGGAACAAGTGTTAGCGCGCCAATAGTCGCTGGACTCAGCGCACTGATAATTGAAAAATACAATCAACAAATCTCGCCTAATCAAATAAAGTCACTTTTGCAACATTTTTGCACGCCTATTGTCAAAGACCGCAACGCTGAGGGGTTTGGGTACCTACATTTTGATAAATTTAAGACATAAATCGGTATTTTTTGCATTTTTTTGAAAAAATTTGCGGAATAGTTTTATTTTAATTGACAAAAATATTGATATTAGTTAAAATATTAGTGTTCCGGAGGTTATTAATGGAAAGAAAACTAAGAGTCGCAATGTATGGTTGTGGCAAAATGTCTCAATATTTGATGAGATACGTATATGAAAAGGGTGGCGAAATCGTTTGCGCTTTTGATATTGACAAAAACAAAATTGGAAAGGACATTGGCGTTATTATCAACGACGGCAAAAATTATGACGTGAAAATTGATGACGCAAAAGAATTAAAAGATGTTTTTGCTAAAGCAAATCCAGACATTTGCATCGTGGCAACGATGAGTTTGCTCAATGATGTAAAAGAAGCTTTGCTCACTTGCGCTGAATGTGGTGTCAACGCAATCACAACTTGTGAAGAGGCGTTCTATCCTTGGAATTCAAACCCAGAATTGACAGCTGAAATTGATGCACTTGCAAAAGAAACTGGTTGTACAATTTGTGGTTCGGGTTATCAAGATGTATATTGGGGCAACCTTATCACAACAATTGCTGGTTCTACTCAATCAATCAAAAAGATTCGTGGCAGAACAAGTTATAATGTCGAAGATTACGGCATTGCGCTTGCACGCGCTCACGGTGCAGGGCTCACTTTGAAAGAGTTTGACGAACAAGTTGCAGTTGTCGACAATATTAGTGAAAAAGAAAGACAAAAACTTATCAACAATGGTGAATTTTTGCCTTCATATATGTGGAACACAAACGGGTGGCTTTGCTCGCAACTTGGGCTTACAGTAAAACACCAAACACAAAAATGTGTGCCACAAGTCTATGACAAAGATTTGAAATCAGAAACACTTGGTATGACCATTAAAGCAGGGGACGCTCGTGGTATGAGCGCGGTTGTAACAACTGAAACTGAAGAAGGAATTACACTTGAAACTGAATGTGTAGGTATGGTTTATGCTAATGACGAATTTGACAGCAACGAATGGTCGGTTGAAGGTGAACCTACAACTACAATCGTTGTAAACAAACCACAAACAGTAGAACTTACTTGTGCAACAGTTGTAAACAGATTGCTTGATGTTTTGGAAGGCGAACCGGGTTTCTATACCACTGAAAAAATGCCACGCGCTGAATTTGTGCAAGGTTTTTCAGTTGTAGAACTTGACCCTAACGACTACGCTTGTGGTTGTGGTTGCGACTGTGGGTGTCACGAGGACCATTGCGGTTGCTCAGACCCGAATTGTGATTGTCACAAAAATTAATTTTCTAAAAAATGTTTCATTATATGAAATTTTCAAAAAAACTTGTTGCAGGGACAAGTTTTTTTTTATCAAAATAATGCCACGATTTATATTTCGTGGCATTTGTTTTGTAGTCTTTAGTATTTAATCAATGTTGCACATTTTGTGTAACTTTATCTATAGTTCATCTATGTTTTTTAATATAGTGTTTCTCAAGTAGTGCGACGGCAAAATACATTAGACTTGCAAGTATGCACAATAGTACAGTGCTTGTCATTACAAGGTCAAGTCTAAAGACTTGTGAGCCATATACAATTAAATATCCAAGACCTGCTTTACTTGACAAGTATTCGCCGATAATTGAGCCAACCCAACTCATTCCGACATTGATTTTTAGCATTGAAATAAAGTTTGGCGCGGAATAAGGTAATATCAACTTCGTCAAAATCGTGAATTTGTTTGCGCCCATAGATTTCATCAATAGTATTTTGTCATTGTCGCAAGATAGAAAAGCGTTTAGCATCGTTATTATAGTGATGATAATGCAAATCAATACACAAATTGCAACGATTGCATTTGTTCCTGCACCCACCCAAATTATGATGAGTGGACCGAGCGCAATTTTTGGTAGACTGTTCAAAACGACAATGTAAGGTTCTAAAATCTTTCTAATCGTTTCGCTCCACCAAAGACCGATTGCAATGAGTGTCCCTAAGAATGATGCGAGCAAAAAGCCAACTATGGTTTCAAACAGTGTTACACCCATATGGGTAAATAGTTCTCCGCTCGTCCAAAGTTCGCCAACAGTTTTAGCGATTTTTGACGGCGAACTTGTGATGAATGAATTAATTGCGCCCACTTGCGCTAGCAATTCCCAAAGCCCGATGAAAATTATTAGTAGACCAATTTGACTTCCTTTGACAATCAAACTTTTGTTTCTTATTTTTTTTAGATATAAAATGTGTTCATTTGAATAGTTTTCTTTCAAATTTTTCATCTAGTTCTCCAAATCTTTCCAAACCTCGTCAAAAAGTTTTGAAAACTCACGGCATTCACGCCTGTGGAAAGGGGAGCCGTATTGTTTTAAGTCGATAGATAATATCTTTTTCACACTTGCTGGTCGTGGAGTTAAAATGATTATTTTATCTGCCATAGAAATTGCTTCTGAAATATCGTGCGTAACTAAGATTGCAGTTTTCTTTTCGCAAGCAATGATGTTTGATACATCGTCGCAAACGTTAAGTCGCGTTTGGTAATCAAGTGCTGAAAAAGGTTCATCAAGTAGCAAAATTTGTGGATTGAGTGCGAGTGTGCGGATGAGTGCGACGCGTTGTCGCATTCCGCCTGAAAGTTCGCGCGGGAATTTATCTTTGAATTCATATAAACCATATTTTTTCAAAAGTGATTCAATGTAATCAAAATTTTTTTGATTTTTTTTCTTTTGAATTTCCAATCCAAGTATCACATTTTGCCAAATTGTGCGCCACTCGAACAAGTGGTCGCGTTGAAACATATAGCCGATTTGGTCATCATTGAGAGTTGTTATTGACCCACTGCTTGCCTTTAATAGTCCCGATATTAGCGACAAAATTGTTGTTTTGCCACAACCGCTAGGACCAACAATGGCAATAAATTCATTTTCGTTTACTTCAAAACTAATGTTTTTTAATGCTGGGGTTTCGCCTTTTTTTGAATGATAATTCAAACTCACGTCGGTAAGTTTTAGTATGCTCATTAGGTTATCCTTGTCTGTCAAAAGTTAGGTTCTTTGCAATTGTAGGGAAGAAAGCAAAGAACCTATTACATACTATTCATATTTTTCTTTTTGTGTACCACTTTGTATTAAAAAGTTCTAAATTTTTTTTTAATTTCATATTATTTAGAAAATAATAGTATCTTAAAATCAACATAAATTGATAAAATATACTTTTTTTCGACAAAATCTATCATTTTTTTCAAATTTATTTCTTTTATAATTGAGGTGCAACAATGAAGTTCATAGTTTTTCGATTGAGTAGTATTAAAAAACTGTTTTTGGTTTTTGTGTTGCTAGCGCTATTGTGTGTGAATCTTGACGGTGGCACAGTTGCGGGCGTATATTTGGGGCAGTCGATAAGGAAAGTTCCAATTTATAGCGTGCAAACACAGGAAGCGAAAGTTGCGATTTCATTTGATGCAGCGTGGGGAGCAGACAAAACTGAAAAAATTATGGAAATTTGCAAAGAATACAACGTAAATGCAACATTTTTCCTAGTTGGTTTTTGGGTTGACAAATATAGTGACATTGTGAAAAAAATCGATGAAAACGGGTTTGAAATAGGAACACACTCAAACACACATCCCGATATGTGCAAACTTGACAAAGATGGAATGAAATTTGAACTTGAAACGAGTATAAAAAAAATTAAGGACATAACAAACAAAGAAGTAACTTTGTTTCGTGCGCCTTACGGCTCGTACAACAATGACTTGATTTCAGTTGCGGATAGTTTGAATCTAAAAACAATTCAATGGGATGTCGATTCACTCGACTGGAAAGGGCTGAGTGCCGAGCAAATTTCGCTTCGAATCATCAACGGCGCAAAAAACGGCAGTATAATTCTTTGTCACAACAATTCAGACCACATTTTGGACGCTTTACCGATAGTACTTGACAGATTGCAAAAGAAGGGTTTTAAAGTCACAAATATTGGGGACCTTATCTATCAAAATGATTATTCAATCAATGGTCAAGGCACACAAATAAAGAATTCATAATGTACAAATGGAGGGAATTAAAATGAATTATGAACAAATGAACAACAACAAAGTCTATGTTTATGGGGAAGTGGTAAGTGATGCAGTATTCAGCCACGAAGTTTACGGCGAAGGATTCTATGATATGTTTTTGAAAGTCGAAAGGCTTTCATCGCAATGCGACATCCTACCAATCACAATTTCAGAAAGAATATTGAAAGAGGAAAATGTAAAACGTGGCGATTTTATCGCTTTGAAGGGGCAATTTAGAAGTTATAACAAACAACTTGACGGCAAAAGCAAACTGACGCTTACAATATTTGTGCGTGAAATTATACCAAAAGTTGAAAATGCGCCTACTAATATTATTGAGTTGTCTGGTTTTGTTTGCAAAGAGCCTATCTATAGGACAACACCATTTAACCGCGAAATATCGGATGTTTTGCTTGCAGTCAATCGTGCATATAATAAATCGGATTATATCCCTTGTATCGCGTGGGGACGCAACGCGCGTTTTGTAAAATCAATTGAAGTTGGTGAAAAAGTTATTTTGCAAGGGCGCATTCAAAGTCGTGAATACCAAAAGAAACTCGACGACGAAACAGTCGAAAATAAGGTCGCCTATGAGATTTCAATCAGTAAAATTGCACTCAATCCTAATGAGGAAGACGTCGGCGAAACTAAAGTTTTTGTTTCTTAATATAGATTTAGTTTGACATTTCTCATTTATGTGATATAATAACAAACAATGGAGAGAAACAATGACTAATTTGCTTGAAGTTGGAGTCGCATTCACGCTAGGAGACCTAACGGTAAAATGGTATGGCATCATCATAGCGACGGGCGTACTTGTCGCTGTTTTGATTGCGTGCTACAATGCAAAACTCAAAGGTTATAGTAAAGATTTTCCGTATGAATTACTGTTGTGGTGCTTTCCGCTTGCAATAATAGGCGCGAGAGTATATTACATCATTTTTTCAGGACAGTCGTATACATTTGCCGAGGCAATCGCGATTTGGAATGGCGGTATGGCAATCTATGGTGGAATCATCGGCGGACTGATAGGTCTTATCCTGTATTCTGTTATAAAAAACAAAAATCTTTTGCAAATTACGGATATTGTCGCTCCAAGTTTAATTGTTGCGCAAGCAATCGGCAGGTGGGGGAACTTTGCCAATCAAGAAGTGTATGGACAAGTTGTCACAGATTCCGCGCAACAATGGTTTCCATTTGCTGTCTACATAGAAAGCCTCGGCGAGTGGCATTATGCAATGTTTTTCTATGAAAGTATGATGTGTTTGATAGGCTTTATCCTTTTGATGTTTCTTTTCAAGAAAACAAAGTCTTGTGGAGTTGTCACAGCCACATATTTGATATTTTACGGGATTGAGAGGTTCATTCTTGAAGGAATGCGACAAGAAAGTGAAATTTTGTTCATATCAGGCACAAAAATACCTGTTTCGCAAGTCGTCAGTGTTGGATTTGTGATTATAGGAATCGTCATTTTAGTTGTTATGCAAATTTTGGCGCGCAAGAGGGTGCAAGCCACAATTGGTGCAAAACAGCAAAAACAAGAAAGCACACAAAAAATGCAAAAAACACATACAAAAGTTGCAAAGCAAAACAAAAATGGCAATGTTGTAAATGTGTCGAAAAACGAGAGGGATAATGCTGTTGAGTGTGCTAAAGCCGAAGGGGTGGCAAACGATTCTGTCGCAAATAATCCAAACACAAATAGTCAAAAGGGAAACATAAATGAAGAAAATTCAAATTTATAATATTGTTTTTGGAACAGTTATAGCGTTATATGTTCTGTGCTTTATTTTAAATATATGCGGGGTCAATCAGTTCAAATTCATTGAGGAGTATTGGTTTCCTATATTCCTTGTGATGATGGGCATTCTGGTGTTTACGCGTGGCATACTTTTCTATAGTGACTCATCTATGTTTTCTGGTATCGCCCTTGTTCTTGTCGGGGCGACATTTGCGGTAAAACAAGGGTTTGATTTAAAATTCTATTATGTTTTGCCAATAATGTTGGCGGGCATTGCAATCAGTATGCTAGTGACATTTTGGGTGTTCAAGAACAAACTTTACCTAAAAGCGTTTTGCGTCGCAATGGCGTTGACCGCTATTAGTTGTGTGGGGTACGCATTTTAGTAACAAAAGGAGAAATTAATGAATAATTTTGACATTGAACGAAAAGGATACAATAAAAAAGAAGTCGACAAGTATTTGTTTGAATTGAGTTCTAAGTATGAACAACAAATTGAAAGACTGAATCAAGACAAAATGGAAATTCAAGCGGAACTTATGCAATCAAGGCTGGAACTAGATTCCTATAAAAGCAAAGATGACCAAATTTCCAACGCGCTTGTTGTTGCTGTCGAAACAGCAAAAGAAATCGAATCTAGCGCTAAGACGGTATATGAACTTGAGATAAAACGGGTAAAAGTCCTCTACAAAAAGTGGAGCAATATCCTAAATGAAATACGAGCCTTGTATCCTAATATAAATAAAATGAGTGGTATATCAACTTTGTTTAACGAATTTCAAGAAGCCCTGAACAAGATTTTGCAAAAAGAAAACGAAATTTCGCAAATGCCAAGCAATGTAAGTAGCACAGCGGAAAAAGTCTATGCAAAAACACTCTTGTCGAGAATGTGGGGCAAAAATGCGAACACCGACGTCAAGAAAAAAAAGAACGTCATCGAACCGACAACAACAGTTAAAAGAGCCGACACAGCAGAGAAATCTAGGGAAGAATATAAGCAAATGGACTTTTCATCGCAACAAAAAGCAAACGAAAGTGAAGGCGAGTTTGAAAAGTTTTTAAAAAGTGAATTTGAGGACTTTGATAACTTTCAATATAAATCTAGTCATAAAGATGCCAATATTTCGCCTGAAAAGAAATCAAAATATCTTGATGCCTTAGAACAAAGTCTCAATAAGTCGCAATCTACTGACGACAATCAGTTTGATATGCTTGAAGCGTTGAAACCTAAAGAGGACTTGAAAGATATAATGAAATCTTTTAACTTAGACGACTAATTGTGGCACAAATTAAATTTCATAAAAATCGTATCAAAAAAAAACTATAAAAAGTGAAAACTTTTTTGAAAAATATCAAACATTGTGTGCAAAATGTTTGATATTTTTCCGTTAATGTGATAAACTAAAGTCAATAATTCATTATGTGAGGTGAAATAAATGAAAAATAGAACAAATGCTCCACGAATGGGGGGGGGGGGGGTATATAAGTCTAGCCACTGCAATAGCAGCATAAAGCACTATTTTGTTACGCATAATGCAGAAAAACAACAGGATACTCACGCAAATTTCAAAACTGAATATAAAAAACAAAGCGCTACAACACAACTTGTGTTGTGGCTTTTGGTGGTTTGTTTATTCGCTGTATTTTCTGTTATGCCATTATATGGGGCGTCTTGTAGTATTAGTGATGCAAATAACTTTTATAGAGCAGAAGAATATTATGATTGGAAGAATGCCACAGTATTTGTTGTTGGTGATGGAAGTAGAAGTCATCACACAGGTTCAGTTAATACAGTGAACAATGGTCTCTCTTTTAATAGACCTGCGTTATTTGTAGAGAATGGAAGTATGAATGAAGATGTGCTCTCAGACTTGGTAGGGATATTAAATGATAATAGTATACTAAGCAAACCAACTAAAATTGGTAGTGATGGAACAAAGTATTATTCTGCGAAAAGTTTTGGACACTATGGTAAGCAAGAAGATTGGGATGAATATAAAAAAGGTAATTCTAGATTATTAGTTAATTTATTCAACAGTTTCAACGGACGAATGTGGCAATTTGTATATCGTTCTGTTAATGATAAGCAAGATATTTTAACACTATATATGTGTGCTCCTTATGCTAATATCAATTTTAATGGGAACGCTCCGCAAAATGGATACTATAAAGATAGTGAATTAAGAACATTTGTTAATAAAACATATGATGAATTAAAATCTAAGTATACAAATTTGGATAAATATGCAGTATTGCCCAAAGATTTGCCAGGAGATTGGCAAAGTGGCGTAAATCAAACAGGATTGGATAAAATAGATAGTTCATATACATATGGAGCAAGCAAGAGTTCTTGTTATGGCGATTTTGATGCAATTAATAATGGGATGGATACTTCTAATACGTTACATCCACAATGGACGAGCACGAATAGTAGTACAAATCCTTATGAAAATGATAAATTATGGGTACCAAGTAATTATGAAGTTTTTTATAAAGATAATATCACAGATGGGAATGCGAGTTTTATAGGAACTCGCCGTATTATGCCAGGTCCTAATGGTGCTTATCTATTTTATACAAACAATGATAGTGGCGGTACGGATGGCGAAAAAGATGGTCGTTCGGGGTTGTGGGAGTTAAATGGTTATGATAGGTCAACAAACTATTCAAATTCGTTTGATGATAGGGATTCGTGGTTGCGTTCTGGAACATCAAAAAATGATAATTGCGTAGAGGCTGTAGGGTCAATTGGGGATGGTAAGAGCGTTTTTGTTGGAGGAAAAATAGGAGTACGTGTTGCGATTCATCTTGATCTAAAAGCACTTGTAAAAGATTATGGCATAACGTTTCAAACAATGACAATTGACACAAACGGTGGTACGCTTGCAAGTGGTGTACCAACTACTGCAAAAGGAACAAAAACAACTAAATATGAACTTCCTTTGGCAAGTCAATTAACTAAAACAGGGTACAAACTGAGCAAGTATATTCTTGCTAGTGGAGAAGGGGCGATATTGGATAGTGCCGATGATAATAATAGCAATGCTTCAATATATATATTCGGTACGAACAATGCCACTGTAAAAGCAGTATGGGAAGTTAATAAAATGACTAATCCTATTATGGTAACTGAAATGTCATTAACATATAACGGGAATCTACAGTTATTAGTTTCTGTTAGCAACGCACAAGGTGCGGTGTATTACGCTGTGGGCACACAACTGACAGCAAGCAACTATAGTTCGTCAGGGAGTACAACTATTCCGTCGAAGACGAATGCGGGAACTTATACTATTTACTACTATTGTGTAGGAAATAGTGAGTATAAGCCAGCATCTGGCAGTGTGCAAAGCACAATCGCTAAAGCAAAACTCGCTATGCCAACAAGTCTAAGTGTTACAAACGAAGGAGTTGTTACTTGGACGGCAACAACGGGTGCAACGAGTTATCAAATCAGCATAGACAACAATACGTGGCAAACAGCAAGTTCTGGCATTGATTATAATTCGACAATCGTTGAAAGCACGGGCAGTAGGACAGTTTACGTAAGAGCTGTGACAACTGACACAACAAATTATATCACGCCGAGTGATAATGCTATTAAAACGGTAAAAGTCTATAGCCTTGTAATCAACAAAGGAACTGGAGTTAGTTCAGTCACGGGTGCAGGTAACTATATTGAGGGTAGAAGCGTTGCAATAAGTGCTAATCTTGCTACGGGATATTATTTTGAGGGGTGGACAGTTTCATCTGGAAGTGCTCCTGTAGACGTAAGCAAGATTTCTACAACAATAACAATCAATGCAACAACAACATTGGTTGCAAATGCAAAGGCTAGCAACTGCACAATAACAGTGTCAATCAACAATGCTGTGGGCAGAGAGTTTATTGTTTATATTCTTGGAGATGACGAACAACCTATTTATCAAATAGTGGCATCTAATGGAAATTCGTCAATGAAGTTTAGTTATAAGCAAACAAAAGAATTCTCGGTACTAATTTTCCGCGCAATAGCGGTTAAAGCCACAATCAATAATGAATCTGTTATCAGTAAGACGTTTACAGCAAACGGCGACCAAACGATTACCGTAAAAATAACTAGCATAGACGAAACTTTAAACAACTGGACAACAACATATAGTAAGCCTACAACTTCAACAAATGTAAATGTTTCAAATGTAATCGAATCAAATGAAACAAATGTATTCCCACAAAATGAGAATGAAATTGTTTGTGATGAAACGGGTTGCGAAAATGAAGTTGATAATATAGTGAGTTTTGCACTAGAAAGTGAAAACTCACTTGATGAAGTGGAAAACATTGTCAGCACAAATGAAACAAAAACCAATACCGATTTTGATGAAACAAAAGAAATACTTACAAGCGTTGAAAATGAGAAAGTGACCATTGAAAAACAAAATCGCTACATATTGAAATTGTATGACAAATTTTTGCTAAAGAATTACAAAGAAATAGTTATGAATTGCTATGTAAGCGTAGTCAAAAATGCGGTAATAAGGGAAATATTTTAATTAGACACTAAAAAGGCACACAGCGTTTTGAAGTGAACCCAATAGGGGACACTTCATTATACTGTGCGCTTTTTTGATTTAATTATTACTATAAATGGGCAAATGTTTATAAGTTATATTTGCCAGTGAAATTGTCTAACAACTCGAATATCCATTTTGCGTAGTCATTGAGCAAGGTCGTTTTATCAAGCCATTTTGTAACAAAATCATTGATTGCTGGAACAACGCAAAGCAGGTTGATGATGGCGATGACGCCTGCGACATATATAAGTCCTTTGATTGCGCCAAATGCAAAACCGAGAACTCTGTCAAGCCCGTTGATTGCACGATTTTCAGTGATTTTATCGAATAGTTTGCCGAGCAAGGCAAGTGCAATTCTAATGAGCAAGAACAACAATATTGCTGCACAAATTGTTGTAAGTAAGCCCCCGAGTTGCCCTGAAAACCACGCTTGAACATTTTGTCCGCTTGCAATTGTTTTGCCACCGAGCATAATAACAAGCAATGATTTAAGAACCCCGCTGACATTGAAACTGTCAATCAATGTAGATGCTTTTGTTGCGTCGGCAACTTCATAGTCGAGCGAGCCAAAATTTGAGACAACCTTTGTCATCATATCGGTAAACATTTTTGAGATGTTGCCACCAAAAATATTATCAACAAAACTTCCAAACATTGGCGCAAGCCAAACTGCAAGCACGACGGAAAGTGCTATTCCGACCAATGAAATAAGGGATGCAAGAAAACCTTGTTTAAGTCCCCACAACGCAAAAAGAATTATGAGGACAATAAACACGATATCAATCCAAAACATTATTTTCTCCTTTTGCATATATAATAGCATAAAAAATTATTTTTGTCATCTTTTTTCGACATAAAATAGAAAAATGTATATAAATTTTACGCACAATAAATATAAATGAAGTCTTTATAAAAATATTATATCAAAAATTTGAGTTGATTATACAAAAAACGAGCATTTGGGGCTCGTTCTCTTTGAAATAGTATAGGGGGCGACAAATTACATTGAAAAAATTGACAATTCTTTGATTTTACCATTTTTTTTGGCATTTTCTATAGTTTTTAGTGAAATAGGCGTGCCTTTTTTGGCGATTAGTTCTTTGGACTGAGAATACAAGTTTTGTGTGATTGTGCGTCCGATTAGAAAATTCACGGAACTTGTAACTTTGGAGGGCAGGGTGGCAATTTGCGGTTGCGAAGGGGTTGCAAGTGCTTGTATGTTATCCGTTCTCAAAATTGTGACTGGTTCGTCGGTTTTTATTAGACGCGGGCGCTTTTGTTCGCAAAATTTGGAAACATTGATTTTTTTGTCTTTGTCTTGCACGACAAGTGCATTTTCGCTAAATGAGGCAAGGTCGGCTATGTCGATTGTTGTGTTGTTTGATAGCAAAACTTTTTCAACGACAAATTTTTCATCAAAAAAAATATCAATTACATTTCCCATACTGTTGCCTTTTGTTGTAAAGGCGTGTAAATTTATGGGGTTGTTATAGACAATTTGTGGTTCAAAATTTGAGATTGGCTCCAAACAACTAGCATTTTTAACAACTAAAGCATTTTCGCCGATTGAAAAAATGCTAGATGTTGGGATAACATATTCGTCAATTTGTTCGTTTTCGTTAAAAACGATTAAGTATTTGATTTTTTGTAGTTTTTTATCAAAAATGGCGGTTTTGATTGTTCCTTCAACCTTACCATTGAACAGACTTAAGATTGGCTTACTGAGTATCTCGGATAGTTTATACATTATTTCCTCCTGTTTAAATTATATTATGACTTGTCCTAGCATATTATGACTTTGTTTGCTTGAATTTTTGTATTTGTTGTGCTATAATCTTTTAGGTAAATTAATATGTTGTTTGCAAAGAAAATACAAAGTCCTTTTGAAGAAGGTATTTTGTCTCAACAAAAAATAAAGAATAGAAAAATTAAACTTGGCTCAAAACTAATAGTTGAGGCAAATCAATACGCTTTTGTTTGCGTGAAAAATAAGGCATATGAAAAATTTTACGAGGGGGAATTTGAACTCAACGGCGGTTTTTTGCCTCAAACTTTCAAAGTTTGCGGGCTAAACAAACCGCGCAAACGTAGAATTTCAAAAGAATTGTACTATCCACAAGCATTCAATGCGAGTATCATTTTTTTGAATTTGCAGGAATATAAAGATGTCAAGTTCAAAACGCCTAGTTTTTTGCTCTTTGATGAACACTGCGATGTGCGTTTGAAAATTGAAGGTAGTTTTGATTTTGAAATTTTTGATAAAAACTCTTTTGCTGACTTTGTTGCAAAGTACAAGAGAGGAAATGACTATTTGATGAATAGTATTTCAAAATTTGTCGCAAAAAAAATAAGATATGAGTTTCATAAAGAAGAAATATCTATTGTTGAATTTTTGATGAAAAATTCGAATTATTTGTATGCAAGAATTGAGAAAAAGTTAACAAAACGACTTGATAAAATAGGGATAAAAATCAATAATTTTACAATCAGCAATACTATTCTTTGTTCGCGAAGCCAACGAAAAGTCAATGAACTACTTGCTAGCGGAGATATAGTTTTACAATACCAAAATAAGGATATTGATGCGGGAGAGATAGAATGTTAGAAATAAATAATGTTTCCAAAATTTTTAAAAAGGGCGACAAAGAGTTTGTGGCGGTAGATTCACTCACTTTTGGTGTTAAGGCTGGCGAAATTTTTGGGCTAATTGGCACAAATGGCGCGGGAAAGACTACAACAATGCGTATGATTGCTACTACTCTAAGACCCAGTGTCGGGGATATAAAGGTTTGTGGCTTTGACACGGTCAAACAAGACGAACAAGTGCGCAAAAACATTGGCATATTATTTGGCGGGGACACGGGGTTATATGACCGTTTGACCGCGCGCGAAAACATCCGATATTTTGGAGAACTAAACGGTATGGACAACGACGAAATTGAACAACAAATTGAACGATTAAGTCAAGCGTTTGGACTTCAAGATTACTTAGATAGACGTTGTGGCAATTTTTCGCGCGGTATGAAACAAAAAACATCGTTTGCGCGCGCTATCATTCACAATCCACAGGTTATGTTGTTTGACGAGCCGACATCGGGACTTGATATTCTAGCGAGTGAGGAAGTTCTTGATTTTATCAAACAATGCAAGAAAATGGGAAAAACAATTTTGCTTTCGTCGCACAATATGCAAGAGGTCGAAGAACTTTGTGACCGCGCCTTGATTATTGACAAGGGGCGAACTATGGCGCAAGGTACTTTGCCTCAAATCGATGAATTTTGCGGATGTCAAAGCATTAAAGAGTCGTTTATAAAATTAGTAAAGCGGGGCGAATTATGAATAAAAAATTCAAACAATATGGCGTTGTGTTAAAAAAAGAATTAAAAGATGCGTTTCGCGACAAAAAAAGCATTTTTGCCACTTTTGTTTTGCCACTTTTGCTGTTTCCAATTTTCTTTTTGATAATAAGTTTGAGCGCGAACAGTGTCAGTGAAAAAGCAATCAATCCTAAGTTGACGCTTGTTCAAAATGAAGTAAGTGTTGAGGCAAATAGTACTTTGTGCGAATATTTTGTCAATAATGTGTTTACTTTGAATCCTAATTTAAAAGTTGAATATGTAGAGTGTAAAGATTTCAAACAAAGTTTAATTGATAATGATATTTATGTTGCAATAATTGTTCCTGAAGATTTTTTGACAAATATTGCTGATTCAAGCAAAACGGTAATGTTGGGCGTCATTTACGATGACCGTTCCACAAGTGGGAGTACAACTGCGACAAGTGTTAGTGCCGTTTTGCAAATGTTTAGTGATAAAGTTCTATCTAACCGCGTAGGGGCAGATATTGACTTGACGCCTGTCAAAAATAGCGTTTTGTCACTTACTGAGTTTTACCCTGAAATCAAACGATATGGCACAAACAGTCCGCTTTTGCATCTAATTATTCCTATGCTTTTGACTTTGCTAATTACAATCGGTGGCGCTTCAATTGCGACCGATTTGATCGCGGGAGAAAAAGAACGCAATACTTTTGAATCATTGCTTTCGACTAGCGCAAGTCGGTTTAGCATTTTGTCTGCAAAGTATAGCGTTATAATCATTTTTAGTTTTTTGAGTGCAATCACTGAAGTTATATCAATAATTTTGTCGATGTTTTTGACAAAAGATAGCTTAGGGGAGGGAATATCCTCAATTAGTTTGCCAGCGGACGGCGTTTTGTTGGTGGTGTTTAATTTATTGATGCTAGCGGGGCTTTTCAGCAGTTTATTGCTACTTTTAACGGCATCATCAAAAACATTAAAAGAGGCGCAAAGCAAATCAACGCTTGTGATGTTTTTGCCGATGATTATTGCATATGCAACAATGTATTTGGATGTTGCAGATGTTTCAATGTGGACAATGTGTTTGCCGATATACAATGTAGTTGTTAGCATAAAAATGTTGCTCGCGGGCGTTATGAACTACGCTTACTTGTGGGGAAGCCTCGCAATCAATGTCGCATATGCAGTTGGTTCGGTATTCTTGACAATGAAAACATTTAGCAAGGAAAGTTTGATTACAAAGTAAAGATAGTGAAATCCTATTATTTATTAAACAAGGTTTCAATATCGCCTGCACCTAGCAACAGGATGCAGGTATTTTTTGAGTCGTAGTCGTGGATTTTTGCTTTGGTGGCTTCAAAATCTTTTGCAAAGTGCACATTTTGTTTGCGCGTTTTGAGTGCCTCATACAAGTCTTCGCTACGTCCGCCAATAATCGGTTGTTCACGTGCACCATATGTTGGTACTAAAATAAGTGCATCGCATTCGTCAAAAGCGGATAGAAAATCGTTGAACAAGCCGAAAGTTCTTGTATATGTATGTGGCTGAAAAACTACTACAAATTTTTCGTAGTTGTGTGCCTTAATATTGTGGATGACGTTCTTAATTTCAGTAGGATGATGAGCATAATCTTTGATAATTGTTGTGTTTTCCGTCTTTTTTATGATTTCTAGCCGTCTTTCTACTCCACTAAATGATTCTAGTGAATGTTTTATTGTTTCAACAGGAATTGAAAGACTATCACATACAGCGATGCACGCAAGGGCATTATATGCGTTATATGCTCCACTGATATTCATTTTGATTGTCGTCAAATAATTTTTGTTGTGTTCAACGTCAAAAGTGTATTTTTCATATGTGTTTCGCAAATTCACCATTCGATATGCGCAGTGCGCTTTTTTGCCAAACGTTATGTATTTGCGTAAAGTTGAGTGCGGTAAAGTGTTTTTGATTTTATCATAAAAATCAATGTCACCATTAATGAATATATTGTTCTTTGTTTGATTTGCAAGAGCGAGGAATGCTTGTTCTATTTCATTAATATTATTGTAGCAGTCTAGGTGGTCGAGTTCTATGTTATTTATAACTAAATATTCAGGATGAATGTGCAAAAAACTGCGCTTATACTCACAGGCTTCAGTTACCATATAATGGTTGCTCCCCACGCGAAAATTGCCGTTGATTGGCGCAAAATTGCCACCGATGTGTATTGTTGGATTCAAATTTGCATTGATTAGGGCTTGTGCAATCATAGCAGTTGTCGTAGTTTTGCCGTGAGTTCCACTTATTGCAATTGTGTTTTTGAATGAACGACATATTTCTCCTAAAAGTTCACTGCGTTCAATCAGTAGGCAATGTTTCTTTGCATATTGCAATTCAGGGTTATTTTCATCAATTGCAGAGGTATAAACGCAAATGTTAGCGTTAGTCACATTATGATAATTATGTCCTACAAAGACCTTGATGCCCAAGTTTTGCAATTCTTGCATTTTTTTTGAGTAACATTTGTCACTGCCTTGTACAAAAAAACCGTTTTTGTGCATATAAATCGCTAATCCGCTCATACTAATACCGCCAATCCCTATAAAATGCACAGTTTTGTTTTCTAAATTTTTCATAGTAATAATTTATGACCTGTACTGATAGATTGTTAGTGTGAATTATAGAATTTAAGAATTTTGTTAGTTTGAGGGAAATTTTACTTTGTGGGTTGGTGCAGTCAAACTCTCAAGATTCTGTGCAGTTGCCAAAAATAATTAAGCGGTTGATGTAAAATTGGTAATTTTTGGTAAATAATGTGATAAAAAATGCAAATTGTACCTCCATTAGTGCTGAATAATGGAAAAACATTGCTAAAATGTTTGTTTTTTTTCACAAATTATTGTATTATATATACAGCTCTCATACAAATAATAAGGATGGTTAAAATGAATATTACAGATGTCAGAGTGAAACTTGTTGATAGACCAAATCAACCAGTAAAAGCGAAGGCGACTTTCACAATTGACGACTGTTTTGTTATTCACGACGCAAAGGTTATGGAAGGCAAAGCAGGATTATTCATTTGCATGCCGTGCAAGAGATTGGGTACAGGCGAAAGAGTTGATATAGCGCATGCCTTGAATAATGAGACAAGAGAAATGATTAAATGTGCAATTTTTGAAGCGTACGAAAAAGTTCTTGCGGAATCTAGTGTTAGTGATGCCGAATAAGGATTAAATGCACCCCAAACCTTTGTTGAGTATTAGTACTCACAAGAGTTGAGGGTGTTTTTCTATAATACGCCTAAATTTATGTTATTTATATTGATTTTTTGCGAAAGTGTGGTATAATAACACACGTGAGGAAGTATGGAAAACAAAACAAAAGAGGTTATGAGCATTGTTTTCTCAAAATTTTATGAAAATAGCAATGCTAAGAAAAAGATTGAAAACTTTTTTTCAGAATTTGATGAAGAAACTTTGTCAAAGTTTTTTCACGATATACAAGGGAAAGTGGGTTCAAGTGAAGAACTAATTTATGAGTCAGAAACAAAAGATTATGACTACTATTTAGAATACGATTGCGTGGCGAATTATTTGTCGATGAAAATATACTATAAAGATTCGCCAAACATCATAGAAAAGAGGCTTTCTACATTCGCGCAGTTTGTTCAAAGGACTATCTCGGAAGAATATGACTATCTGCCGTCGTTTACAAGACATAAAATTTTCGACGTTACTTGTGGTGTTCAAGCGGGTGTCGTTATTGAGGAATACGGGAAAGACATTGGCGAATTTGAAGCAAAAAAACAAAATGGAGAAAACGTGGCAACAATCAAAGTCGCAAATTATCTAAAACAATGTTGCTTTTCCGCTAATGAAGACGATGAATATGTCTTTGTGCAAAATAAAATCTTTGGTGGCGACGCAACTTTTGAGAATTTTGATTATAAAAATTGCGGATATGTTGAGCAAAGAATTGAACGATTTGACGATGTAGATGATTTTTCGTCGGGGAGACAAAGAAGTAAAGTAGTGAAACGTAATTTGTTTGCATTGGCCGATGCCAATGCACGCAAAGACCTTTTTTCTGAGGTGTTCGATTTTGATAATCTCAAAGAGGGCGACTATGAAATAATGTGTCATTCTACTACGCGATTTGGAGTAGATGAAGATTCTAAGTATTACGTTCGTAAGTGTGGGATAAAAACCGATGAAAAGATAGAATCGTCACTCGTCACAAATAAAATGTGCGAGATATCAAAAGAAAAATATTATTTAATACAAGATGATACAAAATTTGCAGATGAAATTGTCAATTTAATTCAAGAAAATAAAGAGGGTAGGAATCTATGATTTTTATTGCATCTGACCACGCTGGGGTAGATTTAAAAGATAAAGTTGAAAAGTACTTGACCAAATGTGAGTTAGAATTTATTGATTTAGGTACTAATTCCACTGTATCTGTTGATTATCCTTTCTATGCAAAACTCCTTGCTGAAAATGTTTTGAAAGATGAAAACGGTGTCGGCATTTTAATTTGCGGTACAGGAATTGGAATGAGTATAGCCGTCAATAGATTTTCCAAAATTCGTGGCGCACTTTGTCGCACCGCTAAAAATGCGTATTTTGCAAGAAGGCATAACAACGCAAATGTTCTTGTTTTGGGTGGTAGAGATAAATTGACGCAGTTTGGCTATAAAAAAATTGTAAAGACGTTTTTGAGCACACAGTTTGAGGGTGGTAGACACCAGAGAAGAATTGATTTGATTGATTCACAAGAAAAATAGCGTCCAAAATTAGGAAATATTGTCGAATAGGTTTTAAAAGCATTTTTGCCTCAATATAATAGAGAAAATGGAGGCAAATAATGAAAAAGATAATCCTAGCCATTACTGCAATAATCGTGCTGTTCACGTTTTGTGGATGTGGTACAAGTCAAGCGGATTTGGCGCTACAAAACATGGCGGAAGTAAGATACAATGTTTTTTCAGGCGAAAATAATATCTATGTTGCGACATTTATGAGCGGTAAAAGAGAATCACCTTATGTTGTCAATGGTATTTGCGAAAAGCAAGTTGAATTTGGAATGGTTACAATCAAGTACAAAACAAGTGATATGCCGACTGTAGCGCAATATGAATTGAGCGTAGGCGACAAAGTTTATAAAGACAATCTTGAATACAATAACTACGAAAGTACTTTAATGGTAGATATTCAAAAAGTCGTAAGTGATGATGCGCAAATCGGTTTGAAAGTTATCACAAACACTGATGAGCAAACTTGTGTGCTAGAGCCAAAAACAAAAGGAATGGAAATCACGTGGCGCACAGCGCTTGACATTGCACTTAAAAGTTTGGGCGATGAAATGAAATCCTATATATCCAAAGGAAAAATGAATGGTGAAGTCTATGTAAAAATTATCACAGATTTGAATAGCAACTTTGATGATTACTATTGGTATGTTTCTATTGTTGGAACGAATGGCAAAACAAGTGGTGTGATAATTAATCCGCAAAGTGGGGAAGTTATTGCGAAAAAATAACATAAAAAAGTGACAAGCGTCACTTTTTTATATTGTCTAATATACGATTGTATGGATTTAGAGAAAGGTCAAAATACTAGATATTGTGTACTCCATTCTTATAATACACAATATCTAGTGTACTATCATTTTATGATATGGAAAGGGTGGCTGACTTTTTGCTATAAGTGCATTGTAAATTCGGCACGCAATTTGGTCAGTTGAATAAAGTGATTTTGAGTCAAGTAATGATTTATCTTTAAGGTTTGTAATAATTGGCAATTGGCTTTTTAGACTTTTCAAAACCTCGTCACTTTTTATCGCGATAATTTTCAAGTATGGTAATTCGAGTGATATGTCTTTGTTAATGTCAAGGAGAATGTTAGCATACAAACGATTTAGGAACGATTGCGTATACCGTTTGTTTTTTACCTCAGCATTAAACTCTTTATAATTTGTTGTTATATCAAGTGCGTTTATTATTCTATTTTCAAGACCTTCTTTAATTGATTTTGTGTTTTTAATTATGTCTTTATTTTTTGCAATTAAATTGCAATAGAGTAGTGTTTCATAATCTCGAAAGTTGAGCGGTTTTGTTTCGCAAATTAATTTATAATTTTTATCGTTTACATAATTTTTTGTTGCAACATAGTCATTGTTTAAAATGAGTTCACGCAATTTAGTTGCGGAAAATGAGCCAACGCGTAAAACGGGGCAAGGGGCAATTTCATCATCTAAATTTCTCATATATTGTAAGGCTAGAATGTCGTTGCCTGTAATGTTTGCGATATCGGAAACCTGTTCAAGTGTTTTAGTTAGCGCAGTTGCGTATGAACTACCATTTTCTAGATTATTTGCAAGTAATGTCTTGAAACGTTCATTTTCGCAAAGCAAAAGCGTCAACAACCTTTCTAACTCACCTTTGCTTTTTGTGACGCCGAATGCAAGGTAATCGATGTTTAATAATTTTGCTACTTGTGTTCCGTATTTTGCAAAATCGTCTGCTGAGTTAATTGAATATGCGGTGGGCATATACATAACAGCATCAAAACCAATATTTAGTGCCATTTGTGCGCGTGTTTGATAGTCAAAAATCGCTGGTGTACCACGCTGTACAAAATTTCCGCTCATAATAGCAACGGCAAAATCGCAGTTTGTTTGCTTTTTAGCTTCTTCAACTAAATACTGATGCCCGTTATGCGCGGGGTTAAGTTCGCAAATGATTCCTAATATTTTCATATGATTATAATATCATAAATTATTACTTTTTGCAATATAATTTTATATGAATACTAAAAATAAAAGCACGCCTCAAACGATGTCATCACTTAGTGTTTTTCTTGTGTTTTTTGGAACAATTGTGGGGGCGGGGTTTGCATCTGGTCGCGAAGTTTATGTTTACTTTGCCCGTTTTGGAATAAGCGGGCTGATTATGACTATTTTAGCAGGCGTGATGTTTTACGCACTTGGCTATGTTTTTTTGCAACTTGGGAAACGTTGCAAAGTCCAAAGCTTAAGTGATTTTTTTAAGTTGATTTTTGGTAAATTCGCACCGATAATTGAAATCGTGGTCATATTTTCATATGTAATAGTGTTGGGTGCAATGTTTGCTGGTTTTGATAGTCTGCAACACATTGTTTTTAGCAATTTAAATTATCCTATATTGGCTGTTGTTAGTGCAATTTTTTGTGTAATGGCAGTGCTTGGTGGTATTAGTAAAATTTCTAAGTTAAACGGAATTTTGTTACCATTGTTGCTTATTTTTATGGGAGCAATCTTCATTTTCTCTATTGCGGGGAAACCCTTGAATGCTGTTATACGTTTGGGTGGGGTAGACACCGCAACAATGTTGTATTCATTTATTAGTTGTTTGATATTTGTTTGTAGCAATATGTTTTTGACTGGCTTTGTATTAATGAAAACGGGGGCACATACAACTTCGCGAGTTGATAAGCGTGCAACAAAAATAACGGGACTTGTTTTGCTCGTGATATCGTTTTTCGCAAGTCTTGCAATTATTTTGAACCCCGAATCTGTGCAATACGATATGCCGTTTGTGTATCTTGCTTTTGGGATATCTGATGTTTTTGTCATAATGTCAGTAGTCATTTTATGGTTTGCGATTTTCACTACAGCAATCGCAACAATGCTAACTATTTCGTGGTGGTTAAAAAGTTATATAAACAATTTTTTATATTCTACAATAATAACGTGTGTAATATCATTCTTGCTTAGCCGAGTAGGTTTTAGTGTCATCATTGACATTTTTTATCCGCTTACTGGTCTGATGGACATAATATTTGTACTATGTGCTTTGTATTTGTTTGTCAAATCTAAGAAAACTTGCGATGTTATAGATTCCACTAGAAAATTAATGAAACCAAAACAATTGCGAATCCACACATCGTATAGGAAATTGGACGACTAACTAAAGAGCGTTTTTTAAGAATAAAATTTGCAAAACACTTGACATTGCGCGTGAAATTGTATATAATATCACAAGTACCGCTTGACAAGGGCAATAAGAACGAAAGTCGCCTCACTCAGCGAGTCTTATTTTAATAGGAGGGAACTAGAATGTACGCAATAATCAAAACAGGTGGAAAGCAACTTAAAGTTGAAGAAAACCGTTATTATGATGTTGAACTTTTGAACGCTCAAGTAGGCGACAAGGTTAAGTTTGATGTGTTGCTACTCAACGACGGCAAAAAGTCCACAGTTGGAACACCAGTTGTTAAGGACGCAGTTGTTGAGGCAGAAGTATTGGCTCACGGCAAGGGCGAGAAACTTACAATATTCACTTACAAGCCAAAGAAGAACGAAAGACGCAAGATGGGCCATCGTCAACCATTTACTAGAGTTAAAATTTTGTCAATCGCAAAATAATTATGACGAAAGTAGAAATTGAGTTGGGGCAGGATAAATCAATTAGAAAAATCTCTGTGCACGGACACGCAAATTATGCGGAGAGTGGTAGTGACATCGTTTGTGCAGGCATTTCGACACTGCTGATGACAGGCGCACTTGCTGTGCGTGAAATTGTCGGCAAAGACATTATGAAAGAATGCAAAGACGGAAAATTGGTTTTGGAAGTTCCAACAGATAGCGTTGATGATAAAATGCAGGTTATCTTGCAAACGGTTATCATTGGTTTAAGAGATATTGAAAGTGGATATCCAAAAAATATAAAAATAAAGGAGATATAAGATGTTTATTTGTTTACAGTTATTTGCATCTAAGAAAGGTGGAAGTAGTTCAAAGAACGGTAGAGATAGTGAAGCAAAGCGTCTTGGTCTTAAAAAATCTGATGGACAACAAGTACTTGCCGGTAATATCATTGTTCGCCAACGCGGAACAAAATTTGCAGCAGGCAACAATGTCGGTTTGGGCAAAGATTATACAATCTTCGCACTCATTGACGGCGTAGTTAGATTTGAACACAAGACTAAAGATAAGATTCAAGTGTCGGTCTACGCAAACTAATTTAGTCATTATATATAGTTTGATTCGGTTACAAACAATTTGTAACTACATTAATGTAAAAACGCTTTGCAATAGTTTGCAAAGCGTTTTTTTGTCGTCAAAATTTTTAGTTATGTTTACTTCACATATAAATATATGGAATTAGTGCAATTTTATGTGGGTTGTTTGTCAAGTAATATAATAATTAACAAATCTTGGAGAAATGTTATTATAGTGTTTGTAAAATAATGGCATCAAAAAGCACTTGCAAATGCAAGTGCTTTTCATTTGGTGGATAGGGATGGATTCGAACCATCGTAGTCATAGACAGCAGATTTACAGTCTGCCCCCTTTAGCCACTCGGGAACCTATCCATTTGTTACTTTGGTATGATATCAAAAAAAAACGCATTTGTCAACTGTTTTTTCAATATTTTTTTAATATTTAGTTTAAATCATTGTTTATTTTCATTATTTATTCTCATTTTAAAGATATTAAGATATATTAATATCTACAAAAGGTAAAATATAATTTCTAAAGGACTTAAAAAGTAGGTTAAATACAAAATTGCATTAAAAGTCAAAAAAAGGCAAAAATTTTTTGTAAAAGGCTTGACAATTAAGTGCGAAGTGATTATAATATAGAAAAGTCAAAGATAGTCAAACATATTTTGGAGGAATTATGCAAACAATTAGTGACATCATCGAGCAGTTTTTGCTTGATGCGTTTGACGACCACAAGGAAATCGAACTTTCAAGAAATGAACTTGCTGAACATTTCAAATGCGTTCCTAGTCAAATTAACTATGTTTTGTCGACTCGCTTTACTCTTGAAAAGGGGTATGTCATTGACAGCCAACGTGGAGGTGGTGGGTACGTCAAAATTCATAGAATTCAAATTGATGATGATTTCAAGGATTTGATTTTTGAAAAGATAGGCGACAGTATTGATTTTGTTACTGCAAGTGGTATTCTTGAAACACTTTGTTCAAATGGTTTTTTGTCGGAAGACCAAAAGTGTTGCTTGAAAAGCGCAATTTCAGTTAAATCGTTGAAAAATCCATTTAGAATTGAAGATGAGATTCGAGCAAGAATTCTAAAAAATACATTGACTATGATATATAATGAAAAAGAAAAGTAAAAGGAGAATATATTATGTTTTATTCATTTAATCCAACTGAAAGTGTTAAACGCGTGATAAAAAACGCATCTGAATTTGCTTTGCTACACGGTCACGACCAAATCGGTTCGGAACATTTGCTTTACGGGATTTTGTCTATCAGTGATAGTATGGCAACAAAACTTTTGAAAAATTTGGGCGTAGATAAGAATACCTATGCTGAAATTTTTGAAGAAAAAATAAATGATGGCTATAGTTTTTCGGGTTCATTTGAACCGCAATTCACGCCACGTGCAAAAGAAATTTTTAGAGTTGCACAAACTTTGTCTATGCAATTAAATCACGATTTTGTTGGCACTGAACATTTGTTGCTTGCAATAGTGATGTCGAGTGATTGCGTAGCAAATACTTTGCTTACAAGAGGGTTTCGCGTCGATTTGAATGCTTTGCGTGACCAATTGTTGGGTGTTTTGCGTGGGGGGAGTGTATCGTTCAACGAGGCATATGACAATATGGAAAACTCCAGCAAACAAAATAATGCCATAAAAAGTCCGCTTGATGAAGAGCTGCTTTCAATGGGCAGTGATTTGACTTTGAAGGCTAGACAAGGGAAGATTGACCCCGTCATTGGGCGTGAAGATGAAATTAATAAAATCATTGAAATACTTTGTCGAAAAACAAAGAACAATCCTGTTTTGATTGGCGAAGCGGGCGTTGGTAAGTCTGCAGTTGTTGAAGGGTTGGCACTTGCAATTGTCAAAGGTGAAGTACCTAATTTACTGAAAGACAAAGTCATTTATTCACTTGAAATTGGGGGATTGATGGCGGGTACCAAATATCGTGGCAGTATGGAAGAAAAATTGAAATCTGCCATCGAAAAAATTATAGCAAATAAAAACATCATTGTATTTATCGATGAAATTCACACACTTGCGCAAGCGGGTAGTGAACAAGGCGAAATCAATCCAGCAGATATGTTGAAGCCATACTTATCAAGAGGTGAGTTGCAAACAATTGGCGCAACTACAACAGATGAATATCGCAAGTACATTGAAAAGGATAAGGCGCTTGAACGTCGTTTTCAACCTGTTGTTGTTGAAGCGCCAACTGTTGAGCAAACTATTGCTATATTGAAAGGTTTACGCGACAGTTATGAAGCATTCCACCAAGTTTCAATTTCAGATGAAGCAATTGAAGCGGCGGCAAATTTGTCGGATAGATTTATTATGGACAGACAGTTGCCGGATAAGGCTATTGACCTAATTGACCAAGCGTGTAGCAAAGTCAAAGTCAACAATTCAATCGTTTCTAGTGATTTAAAGACAAAAATGCAACAAATCAAAGAACTTGAAAACAATAAAAATGAGGCTCTAATTCAAGAAAACTTTGAAAGGGCGGCAAAATTCCGTGATGCAATCAAAAAATTGACTGATGAAGTCGAAAAATTGCAAAAAGAAAGTGATAGCGAATATCAAAAAACTGCGAATACAATAACGGCTGAAGATGTTGCGGAAATAGTTTCGCAATGGACAAAGATTCCCGTCACCAAATTGACAGAATCGGAGAAAGAACGTTTGCTTAGAATGGAAGATATACTGCACAGACGTGTTATCGGGCAAGATGAGGCAGTCAATGCGGTTGCTCGTGCAATAAAAAGAGCGAGAGCAGGGTTAAAAGACCCTAAGCGCCCAATTGGTTCGTTCTTGTTCCTAGGACCAACGGGAGTGGGTAAAACCGAACTAAGTAAAGCGCTTGCTGAAGCAATGTTTGACGACGAGAATTTGATAATTAGACTTGATATGAGTGAGTATATGGAGCAACATAGCGTTGCAAAATTGATAGGTTCTCCTCCTGGTTATGTCGGACACGATGAGGGTGGGCAACTTACCGAAGCGGTACGAAGAAAACCATATTCGGTTGTGTTGTTTGATGAAATTGAAAAAGCGCATCCTGATGTTTTCAATATGTTGCTACAAATTCTTGACGACGGACGTTTGACCGATTCAAAGGGGCGTGTTGTAAGTTTCAAGAATACAATTATAATTATGACAAGCAACTGCGGAATTTCAGCACTTAATGCTAAAAAACGTATGCTTGCGCAGAATAATGCTGAACCTATGACAGATGAGCAAGTCAAAGAATTTTTGATGAATTCATTGAAAGAACATTTCAAACCTGAATTTTTGAATCGTATTGACGTTATCACGATATTCCACGCACTTTCGCAACAGGAACTTGCGCAAGTTGCAAAGATTTTGATGAAACAACTTTGCAAAAAACTGAAAGGGCAAAATATTGAGTTGAAATTAACGGAACGAGCGCTCAAATACCTTGTCGAAAAAGGTTATGACCAAGAATTTGGGGCAAGACCATTAAGAAGGGTTATTGAACATGAAATTGAAGATAAACTTGCCGAACTCATTTTGGAAAATGATTTGAAGCCAACCGATAGTGTGATTGTTGATGTCGAAAATAATGGATTAAAATTAAAGATAAAAGCACCAACGGCAACGGACAAAGAAAATAATAAATAAGTAGTTTTTCTAATTGAGTTTTACGATGTTTGGATAAGATTGATTGATGGACTTAATTTGAATAACATTAAGTGCAAAAATCAAAAAGTTTTGTTAGAAAAATTTAATAAGCATTAGAATTTAAGTTGTTTTATAATAGATAAAAACACCACACGAAATGAAGTGAACCCTGCAGGGGCACATCAAAGTGCGGTGTTTTTTATATGTTTCCTATAATTTTAGCACTAATTGTTTTGTAAAAGTGGATTTGTGTTTGGAAAATTTGAATTTTTTATGCTCGTTGGCGGAGTTGTTTTTTTGTCCGATGTAGGTTTTAAATCCTTTTTCAATTCATCTGTGCTACTTGTAATTTTTTTATAGTCAGAATTTGGTTGGGTTTGTGCTTCTGGAGTTGGAAGTGTGCTAGTTTCATTCGTAGAGATATTCATGTCGGTACGTGAATTTTTTATAGACGCATTGCTGTTTGTGTTAATAGGGTTAGTTTCGCGCACATAGATTCTATTTTCAAAGTTATTATTTGTTCCCGCATTATTACTTGTTGTATTTTTGTTGGGAGTATATGCTGTGTTGTTGACGTTGCTATTCACATTGTCGTTTTTTGTTGAGTTTGACGTTACAAGGGGTTTATCACTATTAGTTGTATTTACATTAATAGTGTTTTTATTGATTAGATTCGTTTGATTGGTGTTATTATCAACAACTGAAGGACGATTTGTAGCGCCAGAATTTTTTGCATCAGTGAGAATTTGCGTAATCGTGTCAATACAGTTTACTGCTTGATTCATCAAGTCTGAACGTTGTTCAAACGTTTCAAAAATTTTAGCAAAACTACGATCGTAATTTGTGTTGTTGAAATCTAATTCAAGATTAAAGCCAAAGCGTGACAATTCGTTACTATTTAGATTATAAAGTTGTTGTGAAATCTCATACAATCGGTTTGCTTGAGTGTCAAGTTGTTGTTTTTGTGTTTCAGTAAGCGAAACGTTATCAAAATTGTCATTTTCAATCATTCTTAATGCTTCGTCAGTCGTATTTCTTAGATTGATTGAAACTTGTCTAATGCTTGCGTTGCCATTTGAATCACTGTTTGCAATTTCTTTTATTTGGAATGCTAGAAATGCGATTTGATTTTGACTGTCAGCGTCAAAAATGTGTTGATAAGTGAAATTGTTTTCATTATTGTCATATGTCTTTGCAAAAGAACGATTTTGTATGTCAAACAAACGGGAATTGTCGCTATCTATGCGCCTTTTAGGAAGATTATTGTTCGTCCTTGAAGTACTATTGATTGTTTGTGAGTTGTTTTTTGAAGTAGCAAAATCGTTGTCTATGCGTCTGTCTGCGCTATTATTGATATTGTTTTCATTAATTCTTGAATCGAATGTGCGTTTAGTTGCGCCTGTTTCGCTTGCTTTGTCACGATTGATTGTTGAATTTGGTATTTGATTATTGTTGTTGTAATATATATTTTTATTTGAGTTTCCGTTCAATTCATTAGTTTGACGATTTGTAATTTGATTGTCAGTGGTTTTATTTATTTTGTTTGAATAGTCATTGTTTGTTTGGTTAGTCAATGTTTTTGATTGACTTTTGATTTGATTATTATTGGTTACTGTATTGTTGACATTATTATTGTTTATTGTGCTTCTATTCATAGAAGTATTTTGTCTGTAAGTGTCAAGATTTGAATATTTCGGCGTAGTCAAAGGTTCTCTGTATGTGTTGACATTAGAGCGACCATTGTTCGTAGGGTAAGCATAAGTGTTGACATTGCCATTGTTGTTGCCATTGGTGGCGTTTGAAGTATATGCGCCATTGACACCATTTGGGGCATTGTTCATATTTTGATAAACATTACCATAGGCATCTGCACAATTGCCGTTTGCGCAGTTGTTGTAATTTAATGGGTTATTTGCATTATTGTTTGCAATACCATTGTTCAAAGTATAATTGTCATTAGTGTTTACATTGTTTTGATTGAGGTTGACATTTGTTTGAGCGTCAGTATTTTGTTTTGAAACAAATTTTGCGTTTGAATCATTTTCTTTTATGACTGTACCGCTGTTTTGCAATAGTTCAACTGCTGTATCGCGGTTCAAAATTGCCGAACCTCCACCAACTAATGTAGTAACGCCTAGCACGCTTGCTAGACAAATTGATATAAATTTTTTCATAATTTCCTCCAAAATGTTTCTTTATTATTTGTAGTTTTTTAAAAAATATTAATTTTTTTTCATTTTTTTTCATTTCGTGATTAAATACTTAGTTTGTGGCAAAAATTTTGGTGTGAGGAATTATGAATAAAAGTGAAAGAGATGAAAGGTATAATGCTTATGTTGAGTCAAAAATTCCTAAAACGCATAGTTTTCCGTCATTGTTTTATGCATTTGTTATTGGCGGACTAATTTGTGTATTGGGGCAAACCATAAAGGACGCGCTACTTACCATATTTGAAACAATGACACCGCAGGAAGCTAGCAACTGGGCTTTGATTGGGCTCATATTTTTGGCGTCACTATTGACAGGGTTGGGCGTCTTTGATGATATTGGTGCAATTGCGGGGGCGGGAACCATTGTGCCTATCACTGGTTTTTCAAACTCAATTGCAAGTCCTGCGCTTGAGTTCAAAAAAGAGGGCTTTATCTTTGGAATGTGTGCAAAAATGTTTATTGTAGCAGGTCCAGTCATCGTTAATGGTGTTGTTGCAAGCATAATTGTTGGATTGATTTATCTTATTATTGGAGCGTTTTGATATGTTGAAAGAAAAGAAGAAGAATAAGCAAACAGTATTTTTCAAAAATGCACCTAGAATCATATCATCTTATTCAATTGCGGGGCCAAAGGAATCAAAGAGTGTTTTTGCACCATATTTTGACTTTGTCCTTGAAGATGACTTATGGGGTGCTGATTCCTATGAAAAAACTGAAAGGAAAATGCTTGAACATGTGGTATTCAATGCGATTGAGAGAGCGGGCAAGAACCCCGCTGATGTTGACGCGTTAATATGTGGCGATTTGTTGAACCAAATCATTAGTTCAAGTTTTACAGCAAGAAAATTCGACACGACATATATTGGATTGTTTGGTGCTTGTTCAACTATGGCGGAATCACTGGCAGTCGGTGCTTGTCTTGTTGATGGGGGATATTTTGACACTGTTGCTTGTGCGACAGCAAGTCATTTTTCATCCGTTGAACGCCAGTTTCGTTTTCCACTTGAACTTGGCACACAACGCCCGCCAACAGCGCAGTGGACTGTCACAGGTGGCGGATGCTCGGTTTTGTCTACAAAAGGAGAGGGCGTCAAAATAAGTATGGCTACTTTTGGAAAGGTTACGGACTTTGATGTAATTGACGCAAACAATATGGGCGCAGCAATGGCGCCTGCGGCTATGTCAACATTGCTTGCGCATTTTGTAAATACAGATACGACACCCGATGATTACGATTTGATAGTCACTGGAGATTTGGGAAAACTGGGTAGTGAAATATTGATTGACCTAATGGAATACAACGGCTATAAATTGGGACAAAATTATATGGATTGCGGACACTGCATTTTTACCAGTGACCAACATACTTTTATGGGTGGGTCTGGGTGCGGATGCAGTGCGCTTGTTCTCAATTCATTTTTGCTTAAGAAAATGCTGAAAGGTGACTATAAAAAAGTACTTTTTATGGCAACGGGTGCATTGCTTAGTCCTACGTCCAGTTTTCAAGGCGAATCTATACCTGGGATTGCGCACGCAATTGTTTTTGAGAGTGGGAAAGGAGAAAATAATGTTTGATTTGATGCTATATTTAAAAGTTTTTCTTGTTGGTGGCTTTATTTGTATGGTTGCACAAATTCTTATCATCAAAACAAGAATGACTTCGGCGAGGATACTTGTTTTATTTGTTACACTTGGAGTATTCTTTGAAGCGATTGGCATATATCAACCACTGATAGAATTTGCCGATTGTGGCGCAACCATTCCAATTGTAGGGTTTGGGAAAACGCTTGCTGAAGGGGCTATTGTTGGTGCGCAAGAAAGCGGACTAATAGGAGTATTCACAGGTGGACTTGAAAAGACAGCGGGCGGAATTGCAGCTGCGGTTGGATTTGCATATTTGTTTGCGTTAATATTTGATGCTAAAACAAAAAGGAATATGTGATTGATTATTGCTTGTTACAATTACTTTGAAAATTATTTGAAACGTTTTATTTGTTTGTGTAACTAGCGGAGCGAAATGCTCTGCTTTTATATGTAAATTTTAAAATTAACAAAGCATATATATAGTATATGAAAAAAAATTGTAAAGTGGGGAAGGTTAGCACGCGTGATATAAAGCACAAAAAATACAAGCGAATTTTAGTGTTTTTGCTTGTATTGTTAGTTATTGCAGGTATCATAATGCTATACTTTGATAGATATGTGAACCCCGTTATTTTGACAACGAGTGAAACAAAAGTTAAAATGTTGACGTCGCGTGCAGTAAATTCAGCAATCTCTGAAATATTAAATAATAACAATATATATGACGAACTTGTAACAATCACGCAAGATAGTGGAGGAAATATCTCTATGATTCAAGCGAACGCGGTTTCAATCAACAGATTGTCAAAAGACATATCGCGACTTGCACTTGTTAAGATTGAATCAATTGGCGATCAAGGCATAAGTATTCCTCTTGGTTCGTTTACAGGAATGCCTATTTTGATGGGACGCGGGCCAGAGGTGTTGATAAAAATTGTTCCAATTGGAACGCTTGATTGCATATTCAAATCTGAATTCGTGTCAGCGGGAATAAATCAAACGGTCCATCGAATTTATCTTGAAGTGTCTTCAGTTGTCAATTTGATATTGCCAATTTTTGATGACCCTGTGCAAACATATACACAAGTGTTGATATGTGAAAGTGTCATTGTGGGTACTGTTCCTGACTTTTATTTTAGCAATGCGATGGGTTCTTTGTTAGACCTTGTACCTAAAACATAGACCTTGATTTATAATTATAAAAACAATATCACATACTAAATATAGTGTATTCTAATTGTAGAATACACTATATTTTGATTTTTATTAATTTGTTAGAATATGGATGTATGAATAGCATTTTATAGCAACGCAGGTAAAATATGACATCTTGAGTTTTGCAGTTAGGATTATACTTAGTGTCGTCGATAAGGGGGTGCCCAATATACGAAAAATGACAACGAATTTGATTTGTTCTACCATAAATCAAATTACAGCGAACTAAGGAAATCCCATTTTTATACCCCAGTCTTTTATAGTATGTAATTGCTGGCAATCCGTTTTTGTCAACTACGCGTTTGCATTGACTTTCATCGTCAATGATTGGCGCATCAATACATCCACGTCGCGCTGTTTTGCCTTCAACTTTTGCTATATACCATTTTTGAATGTTACCACCTTCAATCAGTAGATTTTCAGTTACAACATCTTTTGCAATAACAACAAGTCCCGTCGTGTGCGCGTCAAGACGATTTAGGGCGCGGAAAACACAATTTTTGCCTAGGTAATTCACAACTTGTGACGCAAGCGAGTCATTGAAATTGTGGCTCGGAATAGTAGGCAATTTGTTTGGTTTGTCGACAATCAAAATATATTCATCTTCAAATACGATTTTTAATGGTTTGTTTGAAAGTGGAACCGCAGTTTGTGGTTTGGGTTCTTTTAAGTCTATACACAATATTTTATTTTTATGTATCGTGTCCGTCATTATTGCGGGCGTATTATCAATTTTCATAATGCCTAGTTCTTTTGCAAGTTTTGTTAGGGTTCGCTTTGACAGACCTTTAAACTTCAAAAATTCCTTGATTTTGCAAGTTTTGTATTTGTTTTTTAAATAAATCATAACTAATTGTATATTAATTTTTAAAACTTGTCAATAAAAATTGACTTTTCAAGCAAAATAATATAAACTATAATAACTTTTTTATTTGTGAGGATATAATGATATATTTTGATAACGCATCTACAACGCAAATTTCTGAAAGGGCGTTAGGTGTATACAATGAAATTTCAAAAAACTGCTTTTACAACTCGTCCAGTTTGCATAAAGGCGGAGTTTTGGCTAAAACGAAATTAGAAAAGGCACGACAAGATATTTTGAACTGCATTAACGGACAAGTTGGGGACAAACTAATTTTTTGTTCTGGCGCAACTGAAGCAAACAATATGGCGTTGTTTGGATTGACAAGAAAGAATCAGTCAATACTTATTTCGTCAGGGGAGCATCCTTCAATCTATAACACTGTTATGCCACTTTTGCAACGTGGGGATGAAGTAGATTTTGTAAAATTGAATAGTGAGGGAACAGTAGATATTGAAGATTTCAAACAAAAAGTTTTCAGCAAAAAATATGATTTAGTTGCCATTATGTTTGTCAATAATGAAACTGGTGCAATCAACGATATTTGCACATTGTGTGAGATTGCAAAACAGGCTAATCCAAAGTGTTTGTTTCATAGCGATTGTGTTCAAGCGTTTGGTAAAATTGATGTTTTAGTCGATAATCTCGGCGTGGACAGTATCTCTTTGAGCGCACATAAAATCAATGGACCTAAGGGTATTGGTGCGCTTTATGTGAAAAAGGGTGTTAGTTTTTATCCAACAGTTTATGGGGGTGGGCAAGAAAGTAATTTGCGTAGTGGGACTGAAAACTTGCCCGCAATTTGTGCGTTTGCTGAAGCATCGATTGAAAAGTGCGAGGCATTGAAATTTAATTACGACAGTGTTGCGAAAATTAAGGAAACTATACTTCAAAAATTTGACAATAATGACTTTGAGTACGAAGTAAACGGAAGTAAAGATAACTCGCCTTATGTTTTGTCGATTTCACTTGATGGTGTGAAAGGGGAAGTATTAGTTCATAAACTAGAAATGGATGATATATACATTGGTACGGGCTCGGCTTGTTCATCAAAATCTTCGGACAACCGCATTTTGTCTGCAATGAATAAAGAAAAAAGTAAGATTTTGGGGAATATTAGACTGAGTTTTTCGGCAAGCAATACAATCGCTGAGGCTGAAATTGTTGCAGAAAAAATTATTCAGTATGCAACTGAACTACGCAACTTATAAATATTTAATATATAAAGGGAATAAAATGAATAGAGTTATTATCTTAAGGTATTCTGAAATACATCTTAAAGGGGCTAATCGTGGCTTTTTTGAAAGGTTCTTAATGGAAAACACGCAAAAAGCAATCGCAGGCATCAGAGCAAGAGTTGAAAAGGGCGGTGCTCGCTACATCGTGAGTGAATATGATTTGAAAGACGAAAACAAATTAATTGCTCGATTAACAAAAGTTTTTGGATTTAATTGGCTTTCAGTGGCTGAATGTGTGGAAAATAGTCCAGAAAAAATACTTGAATGCGCCAAAAATATTCGTATATCAAATTGCTCATTCAGGGTTACGACACGTCGCGCTGACAAGAAATTTGAAATCCCATCTGCAAAATTTTCAGCGATGGTTGGCGATGTTATTTTAAACAATAATGAGAATTTGAAAGTTGACCTTGAAAATTTTGATGAAGAAGTTAAGGTTGACATTCGCGAAAATGGGCAAACATTTGTTTATCTTCACAGTATAAAGTGTGCAGGTGGTATGCCAACTGGATGTGCGGGCAAGGCGATTTGTCTTTTATCTGGAGGAATCGATAGTCCTGTTGCAATGTATAAAATTGCTAGGCGCGGTGCAAAAATATTTGCTGTGCATTTTCATAGTTATCCTTATACAAGTGAAAGAGCGAAATTGAAAGTTGTTGAATTAGCAAAGATTCTTTCGCAGTATTGCGGGAAAATCAAATTGACATTTGTCAGTTTCACAAAGGTTCAAGAAGAAATTTATAGAAAATGCAACCCTGATTATATGATAACAATAATGCGTCGCATTATGATGCGCGTGACGGAACATCTTGCACACAAAAATAGATGCAAGGTCATAGTTACTGGAGAAAGTTTGGGGCAAGTCGCAAGCCAAACGATGGAGGGTATTACATCTTCAAATTCAGTCGTCAAAATGCCAGTTTTGCGTCCACTGGTTGGGGATGACAAGGACGATATTATAGAAGTCGCAAAAAAGATTGGGACTTTCGAAACATCCATTTTGCCATATGAAGATTGTTGTACTGTTTTCTTGCCAAAGAACCCGATAATCAAGCCAAACCTTTGGCAGGTCGAAGAAGAGGAAGCGAAACTTGATGTCGACGTACTTGTGAGTGAATGTTTGAAAAATCTTGAGGTAATAGAAGTCGAATAATAGCGATTTTGACTTTAGGCAATTATCTAACACTTGACTATATTTGATGTTGCACGTAACTAAATACATAACACAAAATAATAAAAGGCGAATTGGTATTTACCATTTCGCTTTTTAAGTGACAATTAGCTATGAACATTATAATAATTTTTAAACATCATTTTACAAAAAAGATGTTCGTAAATCTTTAAGCACTTTATTTTCAATTCTTGAGACTTGCACCTGCGAAACGCCAAGTTCTTCAGCAATTTCCATTTGAGTTCTGTCCTTGAAATAGCGCAGTATGATAATTTTTCGTTCTTTTGGGGGCAAAGCATTGATTAAATCTTTTAGTAGCATTTTTTCAAGTTTTGAATCAGTGTCTTCATTTTCACTCTCCAATTTTTCAGCAAGCGTTTGCGTATCATCTGATTCATTGCTGTCATAGATTGAAACGGGTAGTCGTGTGGAATCTAAAGCAAAGACGACATCTTGAATATCCATAGCAAACTGTTTTGATATTTCTTCAAGAGTAGGGGGTTTTGAATGCTGGGCATTGTAATTTTCAATATATTTTTTGATTTGCGAAGCTTGCTGTTTAATTGAACGTGAAACTTTGATGTATCCCTCATCTCGTAAATAGCGTTTAACTTCGCCAAGTATCATAGGGACGGCGTAGGTTGAAAATTTAACATTAAAACTTGCATCGAATTTGTTGATAGCCTTTGCGAAACCAACACAGCCAAGTTGAAATAAATCTTCATACTCAATTCCTTTCATTTTGTAATGCTTAATAACACACTTGACAAGCGGGGCGTTTTCATTAATTAAAAGGTTCTTTGCGTTTTCATCGCCACTTTTGGCGAGTTTCAGCAAACGCAATGTTTCTTCGTGGTCAATCATTTACCACCATTTTGCATTGTTCTGAGATGGTTAATTTTTTTGACATTTTGATTGTCAAGCCACGTGCGTTGTTATTTTTTACTTCAAGTGTGTCCATAAAACTTTCCATAACAGTAAAGCCCATACCGCTACGTTCTTGGTCGGGCTTTGTTGTGTAAAAAGGTTCTCTAGCTTTTTCAGGGTCACAAATGCCGATTCCAAAGTCTGTGATTACTATTGTAACGAAGTTGTTTTTTAGTGTTACGTGTATTTTTATGTCACCGACGCTATCGGGGTAGGCGTGCACAACGCAGTTTGTTACCGCTTCGGAAACTGCAGTTTTTATGTCAATTATATCTTCTAAAATAGGGTTTGCCTGCGCGCAAAATGCTGCGACAGTGCTACGTGCAAAAGCTTCGTTTTCTGAAATTGCTTTGATGTGTAATGTCATTTCGTTTTTCATATATTCCTCACTTAACTAATTTTGGGCATAATTTCGTAGAGCCCCGTCATTTGAAAAATTTTTTCAATATGTTTGTTTGGATTACAAATAAAGATTGGTATGTTGTTTGCCTTCATTTTTTTGTATCTGCCGATTAAAACGCCAATGCCCGTGCTATCCATAAAATCAAGTTCGGACAAATCAATTACAATTTGTTTTGCAGTTGTCCCATTTAAAAGCGCATCAAGTTCATTTCTAGTGAAGCCCGCGCACATTTCGTCAAGCTCACCAGACAAACTAATGTATAAAGTGCTGTTGTAAAGCCTGTTTTTTATTTGCATTTTTTCCTCCAAATTAGATACTAGCATAATAAAAAACAAAAAAATTGAAAAAATTAGTCGTTTTTTTAAAAAAAATGTCAAAACAGTTGACATTTGAAATAAAAATAAATATAATATGAAAAGTTCGCTAATGTTTTCAATGCCTTTGAAGCTGTGCGAACGGGTGGAATTCAGGGAAAATAACCAATTTTTAAAAAAAAATTAAGAAAAATAAAAAAACTTGCTAAAATCCGTTGACATTTTATTAAAAATCTAGTATATTATATAAGTCAGCCAATCGAAACGGGGTGTAGCGCAGTTGGTAGCGCACGTGGTTTGGGACCATGGGGCCGGGAGTTCGAGTCTCTCCACCCCGACCATTGGATCTTTAGCTCAGTTGGTTAGAGCAACCGGCTCATAACCGGTCGGTCCGGGGTTCAAGTCCCTGAAGATCCACCAAATGATTGGCAGAAATGGCCTGGTAGTTCAGTTGGTTAGAACGCTAGCCTGTCACGCTAGAGGTCGAGAGTTCGAGTCTCTTCCAGGTCGCCATTTTTTATTTTTTTGAAAAATCTAGTCTTTACTAGACGCCTCGATAGCTCAGCCGGTAGAGCAGAAGACTGAAAATCTTCGTGTCGGTGGTTCAAGTCCGCCTCGAGGCACCAAAATTTTTCAAATGAATGCTAGCGTAGCTCAATTGGCAGAGCAGCTGACTTGTAATCAGCAGGTTGAAGGTTCAATTCCTTTCGCTAGCCCCATAATTAGAAAAGAACCCGCAAAGGTTCTTTTTTTAGTAGTCTTTGTTGTATTTGTCAATGTCGTGCATTTCAAGTGTTGGCGTTCGCTTTATGTAATACCTTTGTGTTGTTCGTACGTCAGTGTGTCCGAGCCACTCTTGCACTGTTTTTGGCTTAATGCCTATGTCGGCACAATGCGTTGCAAATGTTGTACGAAAATTTTTTATATTTACATTGTACGACAATTTACTTTTCAAGCGTTTGATTTCATTTTTTATACTACTTTCAGGTGCTTTGAACACCGCGTCATCCGCGCTTGTATAGTCTATACTTTGCAATAGCATTGCGAGTTTGTCAAACATAGGGATGAAGCGGTCGGACATTTCCGTTTTTGTGCCGTGTATGTGTACATACTTTTCAGCAAAATTGACATCACACCAACGGACTGTAAATGCCTCAGAACGTCGTACACCAGTCAAGTAGTAAAATTGAAACAATTTTAAAACGCGCGTGTCTTTGATTGTTTTAAAAATTTCATCGACTTGCGTTTGACTATATGCAACACCTTCTTGCGCCTTGTATTTGACGGGCAACAAAAAATCTGCGAAATTTTCGTATGTGTACATATTGCGATATGCAAAGCGCAAAAAATCGCGTGCATAAATAAATGTGTCTTTGCGTGTTTTGTTTGCGGGCAGGGAATTGAAACACCGCTCAAAATGAATAGGGCGCAAGTCAATGACAAGCATATTACGTATATACAATTTAAACAATCTAATTACATTACGCAAACTGCGTATTGACCCGGGGCAAAGTTTTGGCACTTTATAGATATTAAACCATAGGTCAAGACAATCATAAAACATAATCGGCTTTACGTCGCGGAAGTGCGCCACCGACATTACCTGTTCTAACTGTTGTGATACAGAATCAAGTTGACTTTGCAAGTCGTCTAATTTATCCACCAATATTCTCCAAAATGTTATTTTCATAAATGCGAATGCACTTATACTTGTCGACATCTTTGACAAGTTCGACTTTTGTTGTCAGGTCATACTGTGCTAGTTCCTGCTCAAGCAGTTCGGGCGTGAAGTAGCATATGTGTTTTTCTTTGCTTTGCAAATTATGTGTGCGAAATAATGCACGTGTGCCATAATCGAGTTTGCCCAAATCTTCCGTCATATACTTTGACATATAGTTAGATATTTGAAAGAAATTTGAGTCTTGGCGCAACTTGACGACAGTAGTAAAACCATAGTCATAAAATGATGTAATAAAGTTATACACTTGGTCGCCAAAATCAGTTTTATATTTTTGCCCATAGTATCTACTATTAGGGTCGCGATTGTATGCAAATATGAGTTTGTTATCAAAATCAATGTCGCCCACAAGCAAATGCAGGTGTAAGCCACCGACTGCAGTATTATGCTTTTCTTTTACGCCGACGATTTTGACGTCGCGCGAATATCGTTGCAATTTTTGGCGAAACACTTTCCAGTGTTGCATAACTATGCTATCGTCTAGTTTTTCAGTTTTTCCGATAGGTGCGTTGACGAGTATTTTGACACGGCTAAACCTTTTTAGGTTACGCAAGTAAGGCAGTTTGACGGGGGCGGTGCAGAAGTCTTTGCTACCATACGCTTGCATTATGCTACCGCATAGCGCATTCTTGCTTGTGTCCTCATCATCATACAAGAACGAATATACGGCGCCAAGTTCGCTTGCAGGTTGTCCTTTAGCGTCCTTTTTGTAGTGCGTCATACCGCACAATATTGTTGCTTCTAATTCGATAATCATTTTATCTAATACCCCCGTTTTTAAATTTCTTTTTCAAGTGCTCTAGTATTTCGAGTGCGCGCTCTCTGCGCACCATTTCTTGTAAGCTAATTTGTGTATTCATTTTTTACCTTCCTTTTTTTTGTCAAATGCTTGACAATATTTGTTTTTTGATGTACAATATATTAGGAAATTCAAATGGTTGTTAAGTCGACATCTTGTGGTAACACAGCTCGGGTATTGAATTTTCTTTTTTTTATTTAAATTTTTTGTTGTAGTGCTTGATTTTGCGCATTATTCTTCTTGAAACTTTCGTATTTTGTTTTTCTCCAAACATATTTTCATTTTGCCAAAAAGGTGGACTAATGCGTGTATGCTTTTTGATTGCCTTTGTTGTACTTGTCAATGTCGTGCATTTCGAGTGTATGGAACAAATTAATGAGATTTAAGATTGTAGCGATTTACAAAAAAAAATATCTAAGCAGGGAAAAGTTGCGTTGCTTAGATATTTTTTTAAATTATAAATACTTTAATTTTCACTATTTTCAAAGTTATTGCAAGATTATGCTTCAACTTCTTCATAAATAGATGATGAATTTAATTTATAATAGGTGAGTTTATTTGTTTTTGTATCATAAATGGCAATATCATATTTTGTTGTGTCATTGAATTCTAGCAAAACTTGTGTTGATGAAGTGGTAAAGCCGTTTTTAGTAGAATTTAAAGAATTGAGTGACATAAAAATATCGACATTTGCTTTGTATGATTCAGAAAATGAGTCTTTTCTTGTCTTTATGATAGCGCAAGTTTTTTCTGCTGAAACGGAAAGGAATGTTGATGACTGGTATCCCGAACCAAACGCTTCAGGGTTGAAGAAGAAGATAAGTTCTGCTGGAATTGTTGAGTCAATATCTGTAAGTCCAAGTTCTTCAAGGTGTGCGCGTTTTCCTTCGACGGTATCAGTTGGATTTTTTGGATGCCCTTTGTAGTAGTATACAAAGTCTTCGCCATAGTATGCCATAATTGCTTTTACATAATTGTCAAATAGTTCTTCCTGTTCAGTTTTTGTCCATGTTCCAAGAATAATCATAACTTGTTTGTTTTCTTTTTTGGCTTTGTCGAACATTGTATCGCTAAATTTATAAAGCGCTTTTAAATCTGCTTTTTTGAACCAAAGATTTTTTGTCATTTCGTTGATTTCTTCATCGGTTTTACTTACATTTGAATTGTCTACTCTTGGATCAATTTTTACTAAGAGTGATTTTAAGTCTTTAACGATAATAGCGTTACCAATGGTTGGCGCAACGAGGGTATCATATACTGTTTTTCCTGTTGTTTCATTGATATATGTTCCAAGTGTTCCGTTTGCTCTTGTAAGCCACCAATCAACGTTTTCTTCAGTATTTGCCATTATGAACGCGTATTCTCTCAAATTGTTTGCGGAAATAGCAAAGCCACTGCTTAATTGGTCATATATTTTGCGTTTTTCAATTTGTGTTTTAAGTTTTTCATAATCTGCAACCATTTTCGCATATTCTGCTTCATAGTTGTCATTATTTAAATGTTTATTGAAATAATTGAAAGATGCTGTCCCGTCTGAAAGTAATGTAATATGATAGTTTTCTGCGGGAATGCCGTTTGCAATTGTTGCTTGAAGTGCACCAAATGCAAAGTAATCATTGTAATAGAAATTAAATTTTGAGTTTTTGTTCATCGAATAAAGTTCTTTAACATATGCGCTAGTCTTTCTATACATTGTTCCTTCGCCACTGTTAAGAAGTTCACTTGTTGACGCAACTGGCATAGGGTAAACATTTTCTGGAAGTTTTGACCAATCCCAAGCTCCGCTTCTCTTAAACCAAACAAATGTAGGAATTTGTCCCTTGTTTGTAATGTCCTCAAGTGATAGTGTAAAAATTGTCACTGGCATTGTTGCAGTTATTGGGGCAATGTTGTATTCGTCTGTGAAAACATCGACTGTTTTTTGCGTGCTTGTTGTGTAAATCCCTTTTTTAATTTCAACTTCAACAGTTAATTTGCCATAATAAACGGGAATGTTAGTTTCGCCTAACGCAATTTCATTGTATTTTGTGATGTATTCTTTGCCGACGAGGGCATTGTCGTGCTTGACGGTGATAACAACTTCATCCACCGGTTTAGATGTATCCCACTTAACGTTAATTGCTTGTGACTTCTCAATTTGTGCTACAGATGCTTTAATGTCAACTTTTAGTGCTATTGAGTAAACAAGTATGAATGTAATAATCCCAGCAAGTAACAAACTTCCAATTATTGCAATGGGAAGCCAAACTTTTTTGGGTAGTTTTATTTTTTGATTATCCATTTTTCCCCTCCTAAATAGTCATAGACAAATTGTAGCATTTTTGGAGATAGTGAGTCAACTATAATTATTACATTTTTGACATTTTTTTTATTTTGCACAAATTCTTTATATAATGTTGTGCAGATTGAAAGTCGAAATGCGTTGGCAAACAAATGTTACTTCTTGTAAAAGATAGACTTCAGTTATTGACAAAGTGTAGTCGTTTTCTTCAAGTGAGGCTTTGAGTCGCGCGAGTCCTTGTCCAATTTGTGAAAGGTTTTTGTGGTCGATGAACATACTCATCGTTGCCTCGCGACTTTCCCAATATTTTTGCATTGTGTCAAAGTGCAGCATAGTGTCGTAGTTATATAAGTCTGTTTCGTTGCTTTCGACAGATGCCTGCACAACTCTTATGTGTTCTAGCATTTTATCTAATGTGCTGTCAATATAATGTTGCTCCCAACTACAGAAACCGAGTAGTGAAACCAACAAAACTATACAAATGATTAGTTTTTTTACCAATTTTCGCCTCCTTTGAAATTGACGTTCAAAACTTGGCAACTTTGTTTTTTTGCTTGCAAATAAACTTTTCCGTCATTGTCAATTGTCATCACTAAAACATCTTTCAAGTTTTTTATTTTTGCTTTTTTTAAAATGTTTGAAACATAATCCAAATTAATTTTGGCAAGCAATAAATTTTCTTTATTAATTTTGCCGTCACTGACTAGCAAAATAGGTAGGGTTGTTTCTGCGGGTTTTAGTTTTAAATCTTGGCAAGTGACAGGGGAGTTGGTCGCTTTTAGTATCACACTCGCCTTGCCGTTTGTTTCAATTAGTGCGTATTGCACCTCGTCAAAACTAGCAACGTTACAACCGCGCAGAGCTTCAGTTAAGTCGTCGAGTGTCATATTTAGCGCCTTTAAGTTTTCAAAAATAATGCCGTTTGGGTCAATGACAACTACAGGTTTACCATTGATAATCTTTCTAAAGAACAAACTTTTGCGTGCAAGAAAACTGAGAAAAAACTGCAACAATACTAGCGTAACAAGCGGAATAATCGCATTGAGTAGCGGAACGGACATATCCGCCATTGGCATTGTGGCAATATCAGCAAAAATAAGCATAATAACCAACTCAAAAGGTTGCATTTCGCCGATTTGGCGTTTTCCCATTAATCTAATTAGCAGTAAAACCACCAAAAATATGATGGCAACTCTCAACAATATAATAAACATACCTTATCTTTTGCAAACAAAGTGATTTTATGCGTAAATAAAGAAAATCTTAAAAAATTACTTGACATAGGTTGAAAAATATTGTATAATTACGTCAAGTATTTTACCTTTACAAGCAAAGTGGGGCTAATATGGATTTTGAAAGTGCGTTAAAGTATAGTAGACTCCTTGATTTTTATGGGAATCTTTTGACAGATAGGCAAAAAGAAATTGCGACATTGTTTTTCTATGATAATAATGGGCTGAGTGAAATCGCCGATTTCTATGGATTGTCAAGGCAATCAGTTTATGATAATTTAAAACGCGTCAAAACCACACTTAGCGAGTATGAGAGCAAACTTGGCTTGTATGAAAAATACAATAAATCAAAAAAGTTTTTGTCAAATATTGTTGACGAATCTGATTTGAATGGTTTTATCAAAATTTGGGAGAGTTAGAATGGCGTTATTTTCAAATTTGAGTGAGAGACTGAACCATATTTTCAGCAAACTCACTAATCGCGGAAAGTTGACCGAACTTGAGATAAAGCAGGCAATGCGTGAAATTCGCGTTGCGTTGCTTGAGGCGGATGTCAACTTTCAAGTTGTTAAAGACTTTGTCGCGAAAGTGAGTGAAAAAGCAGTCGGCGAACAAGTTTTGGAGAGTTTAACCCCTGGGCAACAAGTCGTCAAGATTGTCAATGAGGAACTTGTTGAGCTTCTAGGTGGCGGGAACTCCAAATTAGCGGTTTCGTCGAATTTACCAACGGTTATTCTTATGTGCGGTTTGCAGGGCGCAGGTAAGACAACTATGTGCGGTAAACTCGCTTACAATTTGAAATCAACGGGTAAAAAACCATTGCTAGTTGCGTGCGATATTGTTAGGCCTGCGGCAATAACACAGTTGCAGGTCGTCGGCAAAAATGCGGGAGTTCCTGTCTATGAAAAGGGTACTCAAAAGACAGTGACCACCGCGCTTGAAGCAATTGAATACGCAAAGGCTAATTTGCTTGACACAGTCATTATTGATACGGCTGGGCGTTTGCACATCAATGAGGAATTGATGGATGAACTCAAGGAAATCAAAGCAAATACTAACCCGTCCGAAATTTTGTTGACTGTTGACGCTATGACGGGGCAAGACGCAGTGAATGTGGCAAAAGCATTTAATGATGACCTTGAGATTACTGGCGTTATACTCACAAAACTTGATGGGGATACTCGCGGTGGTGCTGCACTTTCAATTAAGGCTGTCACTGGGAAACCAATCAAATTTTGTGGCGTTGGTGAAAAAATGGGTGACCTTGAGCCGTTTTACCCAGAACGGTTTGCGTCAAGAATTTTAGGTATGGGCGACGTCCTCAGCTTGATTGAAAAAGCACAAGGAGCAATTGAGGAAAAGGAAATGCAACGTTTGCAAAAAAACTTGCGCGAAAATACCTTTACGCTCGATGATTATCTAAAACAGTTTGAAAACCTAGACAAAATGGGGGATGTCAATGAACTTTTAGCTATGCTTCCATCAAAATTGACTGGAAAGATGAAGCTGGGAGATACTAGAGTTGATGAAAATGAATTGAAGAAAAATAAGGCAATAATTCAATCTATGACTAAATATGAGCGGTTGCACCCTGAAGTTTTAAAGGCGAGCCATAAAAAACGCATCGCTAATGGTAGTGGCACGTCGATTCAGCAAGTCAATTCGCTATTAAAACAATTTAGTCAAACTAAAGATTTAATGAAACAATTTAACAATGGCAAAAAGAAAGGCCGATTTGGATTTTAACGTAGATTAAAGGAGAGGAAATATTATGGCAGTTAAAATTAGACTTACAAGAATGGGAGCAAAGAAGGCTCCATACTACAGATTGGTTGCAACAGATTCAAGAGTTGCAAGAGATGGAAAGTGCATCGAAAATCTCGGAACATACAACCCAATGGTTGATCCAGCAGAAATCAAGTTGAATAAAGAAAGAGTTAATTACTGGCTTTCAGTTGGAGCGCAAACAACTGACACAGCTAAAGAACTTCTTATTAGAGATGGAATTTTAGAAAGAACAGCTTATAGAGCACCAAAAGAAAAACAAATGCCACCTGCACCAAAAGCAAAAGTTGAAGAAAACGCTGAAGGTGCAAGCGAAGAAACAACTAACAATGACGCAGAATAATAATTTTTAAGGATTTTTAAATGGTAGAAATAGTTGAAAGCATTTTGAAGGAACTTGTCAAACATCCCGAAAGTGTTGAGGTGCAATATCTTGACCGTGGGAAAAATGGCATTTTTCTTGTAAAAGTAGATGATTCCGATGTCGGTAGAGTTATTGGAAGAGAAGGCAAAATAATCAAATCAATCGACAAAATCATAACTTGCATTGATAAAAATAAAAAACAAAATTATGTTTTAAAAATCAATGAAGGGGAGAGGAATGAATAACTTTATTTGCATTGGTAGAGTTTTGAAACCTCAAGCATTGAAAGGCGAGGTCAAAATCGCAGTAAATACTAGAGATATTAGCAGTTATTTGTCTTATAAGTACTTATATTTGGGACAAGAACACGAAAAATTTGCAATTGAAAAATGTCGTATTCAAGATGGATTTGTTATTGCAAAACTAAAGGATATTGACGATGCTAATGTCGCTGAAAAATTGCGAAATGAGGACGTATATATAGACGATTCTCAACTGGTGGACTTGCCTGAAGACGAGTTTTACGTTCAAGATTTGATTGGTATTGACGTATTTTCGACTAATGGCGAAACCTATTTGGGACACATTACTGCGGTTGATAACTTTTCTTCAGCGGATATTGTGACGATTGAAAAGGATGGGAAAGAAATATTGTTTCCATTTTTGGCGAACGTCGTGAATATAGTTGACGTTGAAAACAAGAAAATGTTTGTTGATGCGCAAAGATTTAAGGAAGTTTGTGTTGATGAAGATTGATTTTTTGACGCTTTTCCCTGAAATGTTTTCTGCAATGAATTGCAGTATTATTGGTCGTGCTGTTGAAAACAATATTGTCGTGCTAAACGCGGTGAATATTCGCGATTTTTCACTGGATAAGCACAAGAGAGTCGACGATTATGTTTTTGGCGGTGGGCAAGGGCTTTTAATGGCGCCACAACCATTGTTTGATGCCATTGACAGCGTGAAAACTCCACGTTCGTATGTGGTTTATGTTACGCCGTCTGGAGAACCCTTTACGCAAAAAATTGCGAAAGAATTGAAAGAAAAAGAACATTTAATCTTTGTATGCGGACATTATGAGGGCATTGACCAACGTGTGATTGATGAACGCGTGGACAGGGAAATTTCCATTGGCGACTATGTGTTAACGAACGGAGAATTGCCCGCTATGGTCATAGCCGATGCAGTCATTCGCTTGCTACCAAATGTTTTGCATAATGAGGATTCGGCAACAAATGATAGTTTTGAGAATAATCTTCTTGAGCATCCACAATATACGCGCCCCGCGAATTTTAGAGGACTTAAAGTTCCCGATGTTCTTCTTTCTGGCAATCATCAACTTGTCGACAAATGGAAAGTTGAAAATCAAATTGAAAAAACAAAACGTATTCGTCCAGATTTATTAGAAAGGAGTGAGGATTAATGGTTATTCAGTGGTATCCAGGGCATATGGACAAAGCATTGCGTGAAATGAAAGATAACGCAAAACTTGTTGATGCGATTCTATATGTTTTAGATGCGCGCGCTCCATTTTCTTGTTTAAATCCTAAATTCGACACAATTATTGGTGCAAAACCCGTTATTATGGTTCTTAACAAAGCGGATTTAATCTCGAAAGAAGATTTGAACCGATTTGAACAGTATTTTAAATCAAAAAACATACCTGTCGTTGCATTGAATAGCACAGTAACTAATGCGACAAAACCAATCATAGAAAGTGCTAGTAATTTATTGAGCGACAAGGTAGAGAGATTTAAAAATAAAGGTGTCAATATACCATTGCGATTGATGGTCATTGGTGTACCTAATAGTGGTAAAAGTACTTTGATTAACAATGTTTGTGGCAACAAAAAGACGATTACGGGAGACAAACCAGGTGTTACAAGGAGTAATCAGTGGGTTAAAATCTCGAATGGATTTGAATTGCTTGACACACCGGGGACTTTGTGGCCTGCCTTTGATAATCCGCAAGTCGCAAGAAACCTTGCCTACATTGGAAGCATCAAGGACGATGTTTTAGATGTGGAGGAATTGGCATTTGCGTTCATCAATGATTTGAGATTAAAATACTTTGACGCATTGAGAGATAGGTATTCCTTAAAGGTCGATAATGTTGCTGAAACAATCGAAATTTTCGATGAGATTTGTCAAAATCGTGGATTCATTTTACGCGGTGGCGAAATGGATTACAATCGTGGCGCGCGCGCAATTTTGGACGATTTTAGGAAAGGTAGAATAGGGAAATTGGTGCTAGATTAATGTTTGACAATGGACTTATAAAACCCAAAACAGTTGGAAAGCATACTAACAAAGCAATCGGCGATTATGGCGAAAGGTTGGCTATAAAGTACTTGAAAAAGCAAGGCTATAAAATATTGAAAACTAATTATAAGTTAAAAATAGGCGAAATCGACATAATTGCACTAGATGGAGATTTCTTAGTTTTTGTTGAAGTAAAATATCGCTCGACTGCATTATATGGACTACCAAATGAAGCGGTTGACAAGTATAAACGCGAAAAAATCAAGCGCGTTGCTATGTATTATTTAATGGAAAAAGATATGCTTGAAGCGTATGTTAGGTTCGATGTCGTCCAAATTTTGGGAGATGAAATACAACTATTTCAAAATGCTTTTTAGTAAAAACTATTGCGAAGTTTAAAAATTTATGTTATACTTACATAGGAGTTTATTATGATAGATAATAAAAAATGTATCAAGTGCGGTACTTGTGTCGCAATTTGCCCAGTCGGTGCAATCACTATGAATGAGAATGGAGTGCCTGTCATTAATCCGGACATTTGCATCAAATGTTGTGCGTGCCAAAATTCTTGCCCTGTGAATGCAATTGAGATTGAGTAATTGAGGTGTTAAATTGAAAAAAATTGCTTTGGTTTTGGTAAACCAAAAAAGTATTAAATTAATTTTTGCTTATGCTGAGGTCGACAAATGTTTTTATATCTATGACGAACTTGAAGAAAGTGTCGACTTAGTCAAAGATTTGCCAAAAGGTGGACTTATTAAAAGTACAACCACAAATGAGGCAATCAAGGTTTTGAAAATGTTTAAAAGACTTTGCGAGTCGCAAAAGGTAGAAGATTCATTTGCCTATGTGATGCAATTTGTCAACAAAGCTAAAAATCAAGTTAGTTTTATTGACGAGATTGAGTCATCAAGTGGCTTTAAGTTTAATGTTTTGTCACATGACCAAGAAATCAACGCTATATATTTGAGCGCAATCAATTCATTAGATGCGCCACGTGGTGTTATTGTTGATGTTAGAACTGATTGCACTAATATTATAAAATATTTTAGACGCAACATTTTGTTTCAAGCGTGCATTCCAATTGGGGCATCGTCATTGGCTGATTTGTTTGCAAGCGCTGATTGCGACCCAATTGAAGTTCACCGACAAATGGTCGATTTCTTTAAAACTCAACTTGTAGATTATGGCTTGACGCCAGAATTGATTGAGGGTTATAAGTTTATTTGTATAGGGAGTTTGGCTGATTCATTGTTCAAACTATATGCAAAAAAGACGAAATATCCTATGAATATTGAACACAATTTTTCAATTAGCAATCAACAATATGACGATTTGTACAAGTTCATCGAAACACTAGATGTTGACGGAACGAAAAAGATAAAAGGGATTTCTGAAGAAGGGGCTGACGTATTTGCGGGTGCGATGTCAATCTTTAGAGCAGTGTTTGATTTGCAAAGTGAATATGAAATTTATTTTTCGACCTATGGCTTGAAAGAGGGACTTTTACTTCTCACTACAATACCAACGATTCAAGAAAAACCTATACCAGATATTACGCAATATAGTTTGGACGCATTGCAAGCGCAATACAATTTGAGTATGAACAACGGCAACAAAGTGTGTGATTTGGCAATTATAATTTTCAAGCAATTGAAAGTTTTGCACAAACTACCACGAACTTACCTAAAATCACTGAGAGTTGCAGCGACATTATATAGATGCGGTGAAGTAATAAATTTCAAAAACTTTTATCGCAACTGCTTTAATATTATTTCAAGTAGCATTATTTTTGGTATTTCGCACAAAGAATTATTGCTTGGTGCATTTATTGCTGAAAATGTTGACCCTGATTCATTTAGTTTAACTGATTGGGTAAAATATAAAGACTTGCTCGATGAAAATGACCTTGAGGCAATGAAACGCCTGAGTGCTATTCTAAAAATTGCTATTGGGCTAGATATTACTGGTAGTGGTGCAATCACTGATTTGTCTTGTGATGTTTTGGGCGATTCTGTAATTATGAAAACTTGCACGGAAAGTGATGTTAGTTTCGAGATTAAGTATGCACTTCACGGCGCAAAGAATTTTAAAAAGGCTTTTAACAAATATTTGGAAATTTTGTGAGGTTGAATATGACCATTTCAATGGAATTAGGCTCATCTAATACTAAAATATTTGACAGCAACAACGGCTTGGTTTATTGTGAACCAAGTGTTTTTGCGATTAAATTGAAAAGAGGTAAAAGTCAAGTTATTGCATATGGCAAACGCGCATATGATATGGGGAATGAGTTGCAATCGGACGAAAAATTGATTCAACCTATTAAAAATGGGCAGGTAGCAGATTTTGAATCTGCAAGAATTATGCTCGATTGCATATTAAATGATTTGATAGGGAGCAAAAACAAGCGCAAAGAGGTTGTTGTTATTCTTGCAGTTCCTTCTTGTTCTACTAAATCACAACGAGAACAATTTAACGACCTTCTTCATAAACTGGGTTTTTATTCAATTACGCTCGTTCCGCAATTAACTGCAACGACTGCATTGCTCGATGAAAATATCAATAATGCTTACCTCGTAGTGGACATCGGTGCTGGAAAAACCGAAATTGGCTTGTGTACAATTAAGAGCGTTATCAATGCAATTAGTTTATCACTTGGTGGAGAATTAATAGATTTAGGAATCTATGAAGCGTTGAAAAATAAGTATAACATTTCAGTTTCGCGTCGCGAAATAGAAAGAATAAAAGAATCCGTTGGCAGTTTGTATACTACCGATGAAACTACAAGCAAAATTTGGGCACAAAATAGGGACGATTTAACAAACCATTTTTATGTTGTTTCAAACAAAGATTTTAATGACGTATTGAATATTTGTTATGATAAGATAATTGAGGCAATAAAGGTGTTCCTAAATACTTTAGATGAAGAGTATCGCCAATCGGTCTTGAATACAGGTATATTTTTTACAGGCTTAAGTTGCGAAATTATTGGATTTGAAAAGTACTTTAAAAACAAATTAAAAACAAATATTTTTCTTCTTGACTCTCCGTCGTCTGCCACTGTTGAAGGGGCATTAAATTATGTCAATCACTGAATTTGATACCACATATGGTGTATTATTAAAATGAAATACGCCATATGTGGTATTTTTAGTAAAATGAAAAATGATATGTTATGATTGTGAAAAAAAATATTTTCTACAAAACTAGCGTAATATTGCCATAAGTTGTCAAAATTCTCAGCGAGAAAAATCCCAGTAAATGTTATAATTAATTTTGAGGTGGTTATGGCAAGAAAATTTGTTATAACAAGTGGCAAGGGTGGAGTTGGGAAAACGACAGTTTGTGCAAACATTGGAGCAAGTTTGGCACGCCAGAAACAGCGTGTTTGCATTTTGGATGTGGACATTGGATTGAATAATCTTGATGTTGTTATGGGGATAGAACAACAAATCGTATTTGATTTGATTGATTGCATTGAAGGTAAATGCAGGTTGAAACAGGCTTTAATTCAAGATTTTAATGAACCATATTTGTATATTTTGCCCTCTACGCAAAGTTTGAACAATACCAAAATAAGTAAATCGCAAATTAAATCTATAGTTGACGAATTGTCATATAGTTTTGATTTTATTTTAATAGATTGCCCCGCTGGAATAGACCTTGGCTTTCATCGTGCGGTATTTTCCGCGTCCGAGGCTATTGTTGTGACAACACCACACATATCTGCAATAAAAGACGCATCAAAGGTTGTGGATATTTTGAGCACATATGAACTATGTTCAGTAAATTTACTAATAAATAGAGTAAGGGGCGACTTGATAGCAGACAAAACTATGCTTTCAGTTGACGAGATAGCAAAAGTTTTTGATGCAACATTAATTGGGGTTGTTCCTGAGGATGACGGCATAATTTCTGCATTAAATTTTGGCGGGGCAGTTGGTTCGAGTTCGAAATCTAGCAGGGCGTTTTCATTGATTGCGAACAATATAATTTATGGAAATTTTGATGTCATAAACTTCCAAAAAGAATACAAGGGTTTGTGGGGTTATTTAAAGCGAAAAATCAAAAGGAGCATCTAAAAAATGAATGAAATTCATATTTCAACTAACGCGTTGGATAGAGTCAAAAGTGCCATTGCAACTGATAAACATTTCAAACCTAATAAATTGGCGGAAGTCTTAAAATCGGATATTTATATGACGCTCAATGAGTACGCTGATGTTAGGGGGGATGACTTCAAAATAAGCGTTCAAGTGAATGATTTTGGGGAATATGTTATCAATGTTTGCGCGATTGCGCGAAGACTTAAAGTTGTTGGAATAGTTCCGGACAAACTGTAAATTCTAATTGTTTGCACAACTGCATAATATGTACTATGAAAATAATAAAAAACATAATTTGTTCGATTAAATTCAAGTATATATTATTGAGTGTCTTTGTACTGATTTGTGCATCATCAATATCATTTATTGATAAAAACTTTTGGAATACATTACTTGATAGCGTCAAAACAACATTAGAGTCCACAAAACCGACCGAAGAATTGTTTGACGATACAGGTAGAGTGAAGTATATTTCAGTACTATTTGACAAAAATAGTTGTTTGGTATCCGCACAGCCTTTTGACTATGAATTACGTTTTCAAAATTACGATAATTTCATAAACAACGACGGATGTATAACAATCGTAGGCGCTTCAGGGATTTTGTACGCGCCGTCTTCAGGGAAAGTTCATATAAATGCGCTAACTGACGGAGTAACAGAAATTAAAATTGAGCATAATTCTCAATTTATGTCAGTTTTTGCAGGGCAAATTGGGCTTGGCGTAAATAATGACGTTTTTGTGCAAAAGGGGCAACCACTTGCCATTTTGTTGGGCGACTTGCAATTTTTTGTTTTGCAAAATGGCGAAATTCTTGATTCCATAGATTTTTCAAATGGTGAAATGCTATGGAAAGAGTAAAGTTTAGAATACACCCATTGTTTTTGATTTTTGGTGTACTTTCATTTTGCGTTAATCTTGGTTTAGTTTTTGTTAGTTACTTGATTTCTGCGTTGCTCCACGAACTTGGACACGCGTTTGTTGCTCACAAATTAGGTTATAGATTACAACAAATCTCATTGCTTCCATTTGGCGCTGAACTAAGTCTAACGGATGATAAATTTGTTAAAAATGATGAGATAAAGGTGGCAATTGCGGGTCCTATCGTAAATTTAATATTAATAGTAATATGTGTTGCGCTTTGGTGGTTATTTCCTATAACTTATTATTACACTGATATATTTGTATTTGCTAACGCAGTTACATTTATTTTCAATTTGTTGCCTATATTTCCGCTTGATGGCGGACGCGTTTTTAGAGCGCTTGTTAGTAAGAAAAAAGATGCAATTCAAACTGAAAGAATAGTGAGCAGAACTGCAATATGTTTGTCTATGTTGTTTTTTATATTTTTTTTGGTCAGCATTTTTTTTAAACCATTTTATGCGCTTGCCATTGCTTCAATTTTTATGTTGACAGGGGCATTCAACTTTAACAAAAATGCAGTGTACAAGCGGATGATTTTTGCGAAAGATTTTCAAAAAAACTTGAAAAAGGGGTGTGACATAAATCTAGTTGCCGTTTCAAGTCAAATGCCATTGTACAAACTAATTAAATTTATAAATCCTCAAAATTATACAATTTTTGTGGTTTATGATGAGAAAAATAATTTGCAAACAGTAATTCTAGAGAAAAATTTAGACACCCTGTTTACAAAGTATCAGTCCTATACGCTATTGAAAGAGATAAAAACTAAAAAATAATCATTGTAAACATTTTGTTTTTTCTAGTGAATGTGTTATAATAAATTATATAGCAAAGCGATGCTTTGTAAAGGGAGTTTCTATGCAAATTAGTAAAGAAGATTTAGAAATGATTAGAAAATCGGGCGAGAGTTTATTTTTAAACGAATTAAAGTCATTCTATCTTTTGGGAGATACAAACGAATATGATAATTTTGTACCCGCAAAATTGAATATGAGTGTTGCAAGTGATTTTGATAAGTACAAATTTGCTTGTTGTTCATATGCTGGTTTTAAAGTTGACGAGAATGAGGAAAGAGCGTTTCGCCTTTGGCTTGAACTTGCAAATGCTGGGCAAGTCGAATCGATGCTAGAAAGTTCGGTGTACTATTTTAAAAACAACGATAATGAAGAAGGCTTCAAGATGCTTCAAATGTGTGCTAATGCGGGCAATCAAATTGCTCAATTTAGGATTGCACTTTGTTATTTGTTTGGTTTTGGGACTACACAAAATCAAGATAAGGCATTTAAGATTTTTGAAAAACTTTCAATGAGTGATTATCCTAATGCGGTGTATATGCTAGGTTCGTTCTATTACAACGGTGATGACAAAATTATTCCTCGTGACCAAAATAAAGGTTGGGAATTAATCAAAAAAGCGTGCAAATTAGGTTCGCCATTTGCTGAATATGAGGTTGCTATTCAGCTTTGCGCTCATAAAGAGGACCATACATTTACGCATGATGTTATTGCATTGCTTGAAAAATCTGCAAATGGTGGGGATTTACGTGCACTGTATTTGTTATCACTTGCATACGCGAAAGGAGAGGGCGTAGACGTTGACCTTGAAAAATTTATGAACTATCTTGCACAAAGTTATGAAGGTGAGTTTCCACTTGCGATTGACTTGATGGAAAAACTAAGAAAGAGTATCAAGGAATAATTAAAATACTAAATATGGTGTATTATAACGATATAATACACCATATTTAGCGTATTATATTGTTTTGAAATTTGTATTCGGCTGATGAAAAGTATCAATTTAATTGTTTGCTAATGTTATGATTTCGTTCACAATATTTGCGTTACCAGTCTTATAAAATTCTTTTTGACGATTTTCAATTGCAGTTTTGTTTTTAATCAAATTGTCAATGACATTGATAATTGTGTTAATCTCCAAATTTTGAAGGTATGTGCCAAGCTTGTGTTGTTCAAAATATTGAGCATTTTCAATTTGGTCGCCACGCGATTCTTTTTTTGAAAGAGGATATATTATCATAGGTTTGTTTATTGCCAATATTTCAAAAAGAGCATTTGAGCCACCACGCGTGAACACAACATCACATTGATTTATAAGTGTTGGCATTTCATTGGAAAATTCGATTTCTATGTAGTTTGCGTGTTTTGTACCACTCGATTTTCCTCTGCCACACAAATGAATGATGTTATACTTTTGTGTGAGTGTTTCCAAATTTTTTAAAATAAACTCATTGATTGCGTTTGCGCCTTGACTACCGCCGACAAACAATATCGTTGCTAAATCATTTTTGAATGGGGAGTTGACATTTAACTTCTTAAATTCTTTACGTATTGGTGCGCCAGTACAAATGAATTTTTTACCTTTTGCTGTAGAATCGAAAGTTGTGCATATTTTGTCGCAATATCTCTTTGAGATTTTATTTGCAAGCCCCATAGTCAAATCTGATTCGTGCGCAATTACTTTTATTCCCAATTTGTGTGCTACAATGACGACGGGTAGTGCAATGTATCCGCCTTTAGAAAATACAACGTCAGGCATTAATTCTTTCAAGATTCTTTTGCATTCTTTAATGCTTTTAATTAATTCAAATGGAATAGTAAGGTTTTTGAAAGTAAATTTTCTCACAAGTTTTGGAGTTTTGATTGCATAATATTTTACGTTGTATGGTTTAATCAAATCTTTTTCTAGTTGTTTGCCACTGCCAATATAAAAAATTTCATCAAAGTGTTTTTGTAGGTCATCTATCAAAGCAAGATTTGGAACCATATGACCCGCAGTTCCACCGCCAGTTAACACTATTTTCACTTTTACCTCGCTTACATTTATTATATGTATTTATCTAAAAATATTACATTTAATAAATACTACAAAAAGGGAAGTAAGAGTTCGCAATTTAATATAAAAAGGAAAAACTATGAACAAACTAACATATGAAGATTTGTTGAGCATAGAAAAGCCGTCACGATATTTGGGTGGCGAGTATAACTCAACTATAAAAACAGGTAAACAATATATAAGGAATTGCTTTTGTTTTCCTGACTTGTATGAAATAGGGATGTCGCATACTGGAATGAAAATATTGTATGAGATTATCAACTCCCAGCCTCAAAGTATATGCGAAAGGTGTTTTGCGCCTCAAACAGACTTTGCTACGTTATTGAAAAAACGCGAGATTGAACTGTTTTCGCTCGAATCACAAACTTCTCTTAGAGAGTTTGATTTTTTACATTTTACATTTCAGTACGAGATGAGTTATACAAATTTTCTTTATATGCTTGACCTTGCTAATATTCCATTTCGTACAAAAGATAGAGATGATTCTTACCCCATAATAGTGGGTGGTGGACACTGTGCTGTCAACTTAGAACCGCTTGCCGATTTTTTAGATGTAATCATAGTCGGCGACGGCGAGATAATAAATAAGAAAATTCAAGAAATTTATAAAACGGGGATGACAAAAGCAGAATTTTTTGAAAAAATAAAAGAACTTCAGGGAGTGTATATTCCATCACTTTACAAAACACACGAAGATAATTGTTTTACTGTTGTAGAATTTCAAACTAAAGTTAAAAAAAGCATTGTAGAAGATTTGAATGAAGTGTTTTATATGGCAAGACCAGTAGTACCAAATATGGAAATTGTCCACAATCGTGTGGCGGTAGAATTGTTCCGTGGTTGTACGCGCGGTTGCCGTTTTTGTCAAGCAGGATATTTCTATAGGCCCATTAGGGAAAGAAGTGTTGAAAATATTGTTGAAATAGCAAAAAATCTTATAAATAATACAGGTTACACTGAATTATCTTTGTTTAGTTTGTCGAGTGGCGATTATCCATATTTATTAGAGTTAATTAAAAAATTAAAAGCAGAAGATGATTTAAAGGGCGTGAAATTTGCGTTGCCGTCATTACGATTAGATAGTTTCAAAGGTGCATATTCATTTGAAAGCCGTAAATCTAGTTTGACGTTCGCTCCCGAAGCGGGAACACAAAGGTTGCGCAACGTCATTAACAAGAATATTACCGAAGATGATATTTTAGCAAGTCTTGCCGACGCATTTGAGGCGAATTATGACAAAATCAAGTTGTATTTTATGATAGGGTTGCCGACTGAGACGCAAGAAGATTGGCAAGGCATTGTTGATATTACAAAGAAGATACAACAATTATACCAACAAATAAACAAAACTAGAAAATTACCGAAAATAACAGTTAGTACTAGCATTTTTATTCCAAAACCATTTACTGCTTTTCAATACGAAAGGTTTGAGAGCAAAGAATATGCTGAAAAAGCAATCAATTTTTTGAGAACCGAACTAAGAAATATTAAGGCAAACTATAACTATCACGACTATGATGTTAGCCTTATAGAAACTATTTTGGCGCGCGGAGATAGAAAGTTATCGTTCGCAATTGAAAGGGCGTATAGCCTTGGATGTGTTTTTGATGGTTGGACTGAGCATTTTGATTTTGGGAAATGGATGGAAGCGTTGAAAGATGTCGAAATTAGTAGGTACTTAAATGAAATCGACGAATCGCAAAATTTGCCGTGGGAAGTAATAGATATAGGAGTTAGTAAAGACTATTTAATAAAAGAGCGCAGTCTGTCGCGCAAGGCACAAACGACATGTGATTGTCGAAGCGGTTGCACGGGATGTGGACTCACTAGAATAGGAGGATGCAAAAATGCTACTCGTAAAGTTTAAAAAAGTTGATAGTTTTGCATTTTGTTCATATTTGAACTGTCGCGATGCAATCATTCAAACAATAAAAAGGGCAAACATTCAAGTGGAATATTCACAGGGCTTTAATCCGCACGAATTACTATATTTCAGCCCACCAACATCACTGGGGATTGAAAGTGAGTGCGAGTATTTTACAATCTATACAAATGACATTTTTGATTTTGCGAGTAGGTTTAATGCAAATGCGCCTAGTGGTTTACAAGTTATTTGGACAAAAGAGATGAATGCGCGACCTGATTTTTATAATCTAATTGATTATGCAAAATTTGAGATTCAAACTGACGGTAAGAAGAACGAAATCAATCTTTGCAATATGGACTATGATGTATTTGACGAAAAAAAACAAAGTTCTATAAATATTCACGACCTTATACGTAATATTAAGTTTTGTAATGGGAAATTTGATTGTGTCATTGCTTGTGGGCAAAAAAGCAATTTGAAGATAATGAACTTAGTTAAATGTTTGAAAAACTCTTTTGACGTTAATGTATTGAACATAAGGAAAGTAGAATTATATAAAAATGAGTCAAGTGACAATGCTCTAAAAAATGAGAGCACAAATTCAAAATATGAACAATTAGAGATAGGCACACTTGTACCAATAGATATGTTATTACAATAAAAATTAATATTTTATTGAATACTGCACATAATAATTTGAAGGAGTTATTATGGAAAAAGAAAATTTTAATAGCGATAGTCAAAAACTTTTAATTGCAATATACAAAAATGTGAGGATAGCAACGCAGTCAATAGAGAACATTTTGTCGTCAACGAAATTGAATGATATAACAGTTGAGTTGAGTCGAGAACTTAGTCAATACTACGTTTTTGAAAAAGAAGCCATTATGCTTTCGCAATCAAAAGATTATAATTTGAAAGATAATTCTTTTATTCAAAAAACGCAAGTTTGGATTTCTGTCAAGCTCAATTTATTGTCATCATCTTGCGCTCAGCACATTGCCGAAATGATACTTGTTGGTACTATGATGGGTATTATTGACCTTGTCAAAACAGTTGCAAATTATGACGGCGCTGAAGAAGAAATTGTCAACCTTGCAAATTGCGTAGAAAATTTTGAGAGAGAAAATATTGAAAAACTTTTTGAGTTCTTGAAAATGAAGCCTCAAAAAAATTGTGGCGAAGAGAATAATGTTCAGACAGAAAAACAACAGGGGGAGGCAGATATCTCCAATCAATTTGATGATTTACCATCAAGTGAGTAAGACATATGACAAATTTCTTGAAGAAAACAGTATGCCTTTCTGTTTTGATTGGCGGAATTGTTTTTGCTCTTTTACCTTTTAGTTTATTTTATCAATGTGACTTATTTAAAATAAAAAATGATAATGGCAGTATTGAAAAATATTATGTGATTGATGAAAAGTCTGCTGAAAATCTGATTAAAAATTCAAACCTTTATGAAGAAAAAGCGGACGAAAACTTTGATTTAATAAAGTTTCTAGAAAGAATAAATGGTGATTTCAAAATTGAAACTTGATTGTTTTTTATTCATAAAATACAATATATGGGGTATTCTGCAAATAGAATACCCCATATATTGTGTAGTATATTTTTAAATTACATTTTGATTCTAGCATCAATTAATGAAATGCTACCGTCAGTGTCATCAATCAAAAGTGGATTTAAGTCAAGTTCGCTAATATTAAAGCTGGTTGCAAAATTGTTAATTTTTTGCATAACATCTTTTAATTGTTCCATATTTGTGGCAGGTAAGTTTCTAATATTTCCAAGCAGTTTTGATGTTCTTAGTGCACTTATTTGTTCTTCAATATCTTGTTCATTTGTTGGCAAAACCTTGAATGAAACATCATTCATCGCTTCAACAAATATTCCACCAAGTCCAAACATTGAGCACAAACCAAAATTTTTGTCTTTGACAATTCCGTAAACGAACTCGCGTTTACTTGATTTCATTTCTTGCAGTATGAAACCGTCGGTTTCTTTCTCTAAGTGTTTCTTTTTCAAGTTGTTCAAGATTTCATTTATGGAATCAATGAGTTCTTTTTCATTTGCAATGCCTACTTTGACTCCGCCAACATCACTTTTGTGAGTTATTGTCTTTGATGTTATTTTGATTGCCATAGGGTAGCCTATACTTGACGCAACGGAAATTGCTTCGGGAATGTCTTTCGCAATGGCATACTTTACAAGTGGTAAATCAAGTTCTTTCAAAACATTTAGTGACTCAAACGTTGTCAGCATACGATTTTCCGCTTGAGCTAAAGAAACGATTTTTTCAATTTTTCTATTTTTGATTTGTTTGATTTTGCTTTTTTCAGTACTTATCGATGAATTTGCTTTGCTGAGTGCAAGTACGGCAAGGTCTGTTGAGTCATAAACGGGGAAGTGAGTGTTCATTTTTTTGATTTCGTCAAAAGATTCCTCATTTGTAATAAAAGTTCCTATGATACATTTGTTGGGGTGGTTTAATTTTAGATTTTCCAAAATTTGTGCTATTTCTTGACTTTTTGTTCCCATAATGAAAAGATGAATACAAATAATTGTGTCAATGTTTTCATTGTTTAAGCAAAGGTTTAGCGTTCTTTTATAATCATCTACGCTTGCCGATGCCACCATATCAACAGGGTTTTTGACCGACGCTTGCCTTTGCAAATACTCACGCATTGCAGATTTTTCATTTTCGGTGAAGTCATATAAATTTACATTGTGTTTGCTGAGTGCATCTACAGTCATAATCGCGGGACCGCCCGCGTTTGTGATGATGGCAACTGAATCAATTTTTTTGTTTACCTTTGTTGTAGACAAAAGCGACGCGACCGCAACAAGTGCATCAATGGAATCAACGCGAATAATCCCACATTGATGCAAGTATACGTCCGTAATTACGTCGGAACTTGCTAAAGCGCCAGTATGTGAAGATGCCGCTTGTGCGCCACGCGCGCTTGTACCAGACTTTATGCAAATAATCTTTTTGTTGACCTTCTTACATATTTCAATCATTTTACTAGGGTTTTTCACGGTTTCCATATAAAGTATTATGACTTCAATATTCTTTTGACTGCTAAAGTATTCAATCAAGTCTGCAAAATCAACGTCACATTGATTGCCTAAACTCACGCAGTATTTCAAGCCGACTTGTGTTGCGTCAAAAATATTCATAATACCGCTCGCTAGCGCACCCGACTGGCTGATTAGTACCGCATTCCCATTATGACATTTTGATTGTGAAAAATTTGCATTCAAACCAATTTCGTTGTTTACAAAACCGATAGTATTAGGGCCGACAATGCTTAGATTGTTTTCCGTCGCAAGAGTTGCAAGACTTTGCTCAATTTTTTTACCTTCCGCTCCCATTTCGCCAAAGCCAGCTGAAATGATGTAAAAATTTTTTATTCCTACCTTAGCGCTTTGGACAATGTTTTCATAGACTGCAATTGCTGGAATTGCAATAATAGAAAGGTCAGGGATTTTAGGTAATTCGCAAACTGATTTGTAGCATTTTTTGCCAAGAATCTCATCGTACTTTGGATTGACAGGATAAATATCTCCACTAAAATTGCTGTTTATAATATTGTTGATGAGGCAAAGCCCGACGCTGTCTGGCTTTTGAGAAGCACCCACAATAGCAATGCTTTTAGGGTTAAACATTTTTGTTAAATTTTTTGTCATAATCACTCCTAAATGGTAATAATACAAATATTATACATTATTTAAAGGTCAAATGCAAAATATTTTGGGTAGTTTCTAGTTTTTTTTGGAAAAATGATTGACAATATTTAATAAATCGTATATACTTTATAAGTCAAAATATGGAGAGAACTATGTTATTGAATCTAAATTTGGCAAAAGTGCAAAGTGGCAATATTCTTTCCGCTCAAGGCGAAATTGTTGTGAACAGTGACATCTTGGAAACAATGTGTGATGATTGCGACAATATTTGCAAGGTGAATGTCGAGTATTGCTACAATGGCGAATATGTCGAATGTAGAGGCGATGGTTTAATCCATTTGAAAGGCAATTGTTACCGATGTGGTGAAAAGGTGGACGTGTTGCACGAGTTTGAATTTGAAGATAATATCTTGCCCGCAGATTCAAATGTTAGCGACGACGCGTACTACTTTAAGGGCGATATGGTCGATATAACAAAATTGGTTGAGGATAGTTTGGTTACATCCTTGCCAGTGCAGTTGCTTTGCAAAGCGGACTGCAAAGGGTTATGCCCACATTGCTATACAAATCTGAATTTTGGCGTTTGCGAATGCGCAGAAGATACTAGCAATTCTCCGTTCGCAGTGCTGAATAACATCAAATAGGAGGATAAAAGAATGGCAGTTCCTAAACAGAAGGTATCTAAACAAAGAAGAAATAAAAGAGTGGCATCAAGTTGGAAAATCTCAACTCCTACTTTGACTGAATGCCCTAATTGTCACGAATTGAAGGCTAATCACCAAGTTTGCAAAGCTTGTGGCTACTATGATGGCAAACAAGTCGTTGACCTTGAAAAAAACAAAACTGAAGAACAATAAGATGCACAAGACCTGTGCGTCTTTTTTGTTTTATTTTGTTTGAGAAGCACTATAATTGGTTTTTATATTTCACTCCTACGTTTGTTTGTTAGAATGCAGAGCAAGGAGAAGATAAACATCAAACCCGAAAATATAAGATAGTATATTCGCAATGGAACAAAATAACTAGAGAATAGTAATACTATACCGCAAAAGAAGTAAGATTTTGCGCGCTTTCTTTCAAGGACATATTTTCTGAGTTTGGCAAATGTCATTTTTTCTTTTGTCGCCACTTCAATTTGTATTTCAGGGAAGATATGTGTTTGTTCGATTAGTTTTAAGTATATATCCTTTAAATTCATCAGCGTGTATTTAATTTTTTTATAATTTTTGGACGTTGCAAGACAATCATCACTGAAATTTGTGCAAAGTATTATGACTTCATCAATTTTGCGATTTTTATTTTCTTTATATATAGATAACAAATCTTCCAAATCAAATACATCTTTTTCAAAGTAGGGTAGAAATAAAACTTTTTGGTTGTCAGTAGTTTTTAGTAATTCACCCTTTGAATTTGGATTAATAGATAATAACTTTGCAAAATATTTGCGCAACTCAAGTTGGCTTGCGTTGTTGAGTTGTGTTTTTATTGTTTCAATTTTTTTTATTTGTTCATTTTTAAGAAAAAGTTTTGCATCTTTTTTAAGTTTGAAGTAGAAAAGGAGAATACCTACAATTATAGTTGTAGAACTCGCTAAAAGTAAGCAAATAGAAAAAGACAACAATGTTGCACGGTAAAAAACAAGTGAAATGAAAAAGATTAGTATAAGTTTAAAGATTTCATCAATGTAAAATGCAAGTTTGAACATAGTTTTTACCTCAAGAATATTATTGACAAAATAAATCAGTATTATAATTTAATTGACAAAAATCATAAATTTTGTTAATATATTCGTATGGAAAAATTTATATCAAATAGTGTTGAAGAAACTGAAGCGATTGCGGGAAAGATTGCAAAAACTACGCCATTAGGTACAGTTATTGAATTGATTGGCGATTTAGGAGCGGGGAAAACTGCGTTTTCCAAAGGGTTTGCTAAGGCATTGGGAATTACGAGTACTGTTACAAGTCCAACTTTTGCGCTCTTGAACACATATCAAGGCGATGGCGTCGAATTGAACCATTTTGATTTGTATCGCATTGAAGATGAAGAGGAACTTGACCTAATGGGCTTTCAAGAAATCTTTTACAACAATAACGCGATACATCTTGTTGAATGGCCACAAATTGCAAAAAATATGTTGCCACAAAATAGATATGTAATTACAATAAATAAGATTGATGATAATTCTAGAGAGATAGTATTGGAGAAAAAATGAATATTCTTAGTATAAACACTTGCTTTAAAGTTAGTGATGTTTCACTTTATAGTGATAATTGTCAGTATATAGCAAAACAAGAAAGCGCCTTACAACATTCGGTTGTTTTGATGAGGCAAATTGACGATGTGATAGAAAAGGCGAAAATAAAATGTGCCGACCTTGATTTTGTATGCGTTGCAATAGGTCCCGGTAGTTTTACGGGCATAAGAATTGGCATTGCAGTCGCAAAAGGAATATGCGACGCAAACGCAAAAAGAATTATCCCCGTTGATACATTGAGTTTGATTGCACATAATGCAGTAAATGCTCCAGATTTTGTTGTGATTAAAGGTATCGCAAACGAATATTTTGTTGGAGAATGCAGTGATGGGAAAGTGGTAAACAAAATTTTACTCACAAAAGAGGAATTTATAAGAAGATTGAGTACACATTCTAAAGTTGCAACTATTGATGATTTGAACGATGAGGGTTTTATGTGTGTTATTGAACGCGTTGAAAAACTTGATATGAGGCAAATTGCGCTTTCGAACATTGAGAATGCCGTCGAGCCAACTTGCGTAGAACCGCTATATTTGAGATTGAGTCAAGCCGAGATACAAAAGGGCGGTGCAAACAATGCAAATAGTTGATGCTGACGACGCAAGTATTCAACAAATTGCGCAGGTTGAAAAGACAAGTTTTTTAACGGAGTTTTACTCTCAATTGCAATTAATCGAAATGTTGTCAAATCCTAACTATATAATCAAGGTTGTCAAGGAGAATAACATTTTTTGTGGCTATATCATAATATACAAAAACATTGATTTTGACGAAATTTATAAGATATGCGTTCTAGAACAATTCAAGAGAAAGGGTTTTGGTAGCGCACTTATTGAATATTCTAAAAATATTTGCCAGAACAAATTATTTTTAGAAGTACGTGCCTCAAATGAAACTGCAATTCAATTTTATTTATCAAACGGTTTTAAAATTAACGGGAAAAGAAAAGGTTATTATTCAGGGAATGAAGATGCAATTTTGATGGAGTATATTAAATGATATTTCAATACGAAATTCAGGACGCGCAAATTTTTGAAAGTCACGGCGCGGGCAACGCTGATGATGAAAATTTTGATAAAAATGAAAGAATATTAAAAAACTTACATTATGAGTATGCTAAAATTGATGTCAACGTTCCAACGATAGTGTTGTTACATGGTTGGGGTGGCAATTATCAAAGTTTTTTGCCTATTTATTCAGCATTTGATGGCTATAATATTTTGTCATTGGACTTTTGCGGTTTTGGAAAAAGCGACAAACCAAACCCTAATTTTACCATATTTTCGTATGCTGAAGTTGTTGCAAGTTTGTTAAAACATTTAAACTTAACTAATGTGATACTAGTAGGGCATTCTTTTGGTGGACGTGTTGCATTGATATTGAGTGAAAGTAACAAGGAAATTGTGAAAAAACTAATTTTAATTGATTCTGCAGGCATCAAACCGCGTTTCAGTGTAAAAAAAACGTTGAAAATTTTTAGATACAAATTTAATAAAAAACTTGTCGAGCACAATTTGCGAAATGTTAAGTGTTTGGAAAAGTTCGGTTCAGCGGACTACAAAATGTTAAGCAATGACGAAAAAAATGTTTTTTCAAGAGTGATAAAGGAAGATTTGAGCGGTTTTGCTAAGAAAATCGAACAAGAAACCCTAATCCTTTGGGGAGAAAATGACAAGGATACGCCACTTTATATGGCAAAAAAGTTGCATAAATACATAAAAAGTAGTAAACTATTTGTAGTTAAAAGTGCTGAGCATTTTTCGTACTTAGACAATCCACAAATCGTGATTAAAATTATAAAGGAATTTTTAGAATGAATTTTATTGATGCGACAAATATTCATATGTACGTGGCAATTGCAATTTCTGTTGTGAATGCTGTTTTAATGTGGTATGTCGGTTACAAGTTTTTCCAAATCTTGCAACTGTCTAATTATAAGACAAAGCCATATTCTAATTGGATAAAAGACACAAAAGGGAAATATATGTCACGCGTTTCAATGCTATCAATATTGTCCTTTGCATTGATGATGGTTACAAATGTTATATTAGATGCGACAAATATTGACGCCTTTTGGTCGTATTTTGGGTTGATATTCTATTTCTATTTGGTCATTGTCTTTATTGTCAACGCTTACAGCGCACCCAAAAAGACTCCACTAAAAATCACGAATCGAATGAGTCGACTTAAATATTTATTTATACTTATTTGTAGCGGTATAACGTTTTGTATTATTTGGTTCTTTACGCAATTTTGTGCGCCAGTTAGTTATGCAGGCGTCGCCTTAACGCCGATGTTGTTGCCACTTATGGTTGTCTTTGTCAATTGGTGTTTGGTGCCTTTTGAAAAATGCAACTATAATAGATACATTATGCAGGCAAAACATAAACTTAAAAAGTATCCTGAACTAATAAAAATTGGCATTACTGGCAGTTTTGGTAAAACAAGCACGAAATTTATATTGAGTACGATTCTTTCGGAAAAATATTCAGTATGTGCAAGTCCTCTTAGTTATAATACGCCTATGGGCATAACAAAGGCAATCATTCAGTATTTAGATTTTTCTCATCAGGTTTTAATTGCGGAAATGGGGGCGCGATACGAGGGGGACATAAAAGAACTTTGTGATTTGGTTCAACCACAATATGGGATTTTGACAAGCGTTGGAGAACAACACTTGCAATCATTTGGAACATTAGAAAAAATCACACAAACAAAGTATGAGTTAGTAGAGAGTTTGCCAGAGAATGGAGTAATTATTTTTAATGGACAAAATGATATTTGTCAAAGACTATATAACAAAACGAACAATCTTTCAAAAATCATTTGTGGCTTTGATGAAAAATTTGATGTTTACGCAGATTCAATAAAAACAAATAAAAACGGAACGCATTTTGTTTTGCATATAGGTGATGAAAAAATTGAATGTACAACAATGCTACTTGGCGAACACAATATTGAAAATATCCTTTGTGCCTCAGCACTTGCTAACAAACTCGGTATGACAATCGATGAAATTCGCAACGGCATTTCAAAACTACAGCCCGTAGAACATCGTTTGCAGTTGATTAATCTACAAAATGGTTCAACTATTTTAGACGATTCGTACAACGGTAGTATAGATGGTGCAAAACGTGCGCTACAAGTTTTGAAAATGTTTGACGGGGAAAAGATTGTCGTTACACCAGGTCTTGTTGAACTTGGTTCAAAAGAAAAACAAGCAAACATCAATTTTGGAGAACAAATTGCGGAAGTCGCCAATAAAGTTATTGTTGTCAACATTTCTAATGCTGAATATCTAAAGCAAGGGCTTGAGAATAAAAACTTTAACCCCTCAAACGTATTTCAAACAGACACACTTGAAAATGCAAAAGTACTTTTGAAAACAATTGCACCAAATCAATCTGTAATATTATTTTACAATGATTTGCCCGACAATTATTTGTGAGCAAATGCTTGACAATTATTTGTTTTTATGGTATTATAAAATTACCTTTTGCAAAGTTAGTCGAATCTCCGACGCTATTCTTTGCTTTGGGCGTATTTAATAGGAGGAGAATATGGATAAGAAAGAAATTATTCAAAAGTTTGGTAGAGATGAAAAGGACACAGGTTCAACCGAAGTTCAAATCGCTTTGCTTACTGAAAGAATTAATCATTTGAATGAACATTTAAAAGTTCACCCAAAAGATAACCACACGCGTCGTGGCTTGTTAAAGCTTGTCGGTCAAAGAAAGGGTCTTTTGGCGTATCTAAAGAAGACTGATATTGAAAAATTCAGAACTCTTTCACAAGAATTGGGACTTAGATAATGGTCAAAGCCTAAAACTTATGCGAACGCTGTGGTTTTGGGCTTTTTGTTTTGAAGTTTGTTTTTTGTATTGCAGGGCAAACAACAATATAAATATATAAAATTCAAATACAATATATAGTGTATTCTATTTGTATAATACACTATATATTGTGTATTATATGGGAGTGAGTATGGAAGAAAAAATATTTGAAACAACAATTGGCGGAAAAAAGGTTGAAGTTAATATTGGTAGATATGCTATGCAAGCAGACGGTTCTTGTATTGTGAGCTGTGGCGATACAATTGTTATGGTAAATGCAACTGTTGCTGAAAAGCCTCGCGACGGCGTTGACTTTTTACCTTTGTCAGTTGATTATGAAGAAAAATTGTACGCGGTTGGTAAAATCCCCGGTGGATACAAAAAACGCGAGGGGAAACCAACGGACAAAGCTATTTTGGTATCAAGATTAATTGATAGACCATTGCGACCTCTTTTCCCAAAGGGGTTTCACAATGATATTTCAATTGTCGCAACACCATTGTCTATTGACCCAGATGTATATCCTGAACCACTAGCAATGCTTGGCTCAAGCATTGCGCTCAGCATTTCTTCTGCACCTTTTGAAGGGCCAACGGGCGCAGTTAATGTTGGTCTTGTTGACGGAAAGTTTATTATCAATCCAACTCAGCAAGAGCGAGAAATCAGCAGACTGAACTTGACAGTTGCAGGTACTCACGATGCTGTTTTAATGGTTGAAGCAGGCGCAAAATTTGTGGACGAAGAAACTATGTTAAAAGCCATAATGTTTGCCCACGACGAAATTAAAAAACAAGTTGAGTTTCAACTTGAAATTATGAAGCAGTTTTCTAAAGAAAAGAAGTCACTTATTGCAGAAGATGAAAGCGTCATAAAACTTGAAAGCGAAATAGAAAACTATGTAAAACCACTGCTTGAAAAGGTGCTTGATACCTTTGTTCGCGAAGAAAGACAACATCGCAATAAAGAAATGAAGGAGCAAGTTTTGGAGCATTTTTCAAGTCTTTACCCTGGCAATGAAAATTTATCTACTTTGATTGAGCAAAAAGTTTATTCAATGACAAAGCAGAAAGTTCGCGAAAACATTGTCAAAAAAGGCATTCGTTTAGATGGTAGAAAACTTGACGAAATTAGACCTATTTGGTGTGAGGCGGGAATTTTACCTCGTGTACACGGCTCGGGAGTTTTTACGCGTGGACAAACGCAAGTTTTGACTACTTGCACACTTGGTATGCTCAGCGAAATGCAACATATTGAAGGACTTGAGGACATCGAGGAAGAAAAACGATATATGCACCATTACAATATGCCACCATACAGCACAGGCGAAGCAAAAATGCTTCGTAGCCCCGGGCGTCGTGAAATTGGACACGGGGCGCTAGCAGAACGTGCGCTTGAACCTGTTTTGCCGACTGAAGAAGAGTTTCCGTATGCTATCCGTACAGTTTCGGAAGTCCTTAGTTCAAATGGTTCAACATCTCAAGCAAGTGTGTGTGGTTCTACTCTTGCCCTTATGGATGCGGGAGTTCCTATTTCTTCGCCAGTAGCAGGAATTGCTATGGGACTTATCAAAGAAGGCGACGAAACATTTATTTTGACCGATATTCAGGGCGAAGAAGATTTTTATGGCGATATGGACTTCAAGGTTGCAGGTACCGAAAGGGGCATTACTGCAATTCAAATGGACATTAAAATTAAGGGTATTAATGAAAATATTTTAAAAAATGCGCTTGAAAGGGCAAAAATTGGACGCTTGTTTATTATGAACAAAATGCTAGAAGTAATCTCTGAACCACGAAAATCGCTTTCTAAGTACGCACCAAAAATTATTTCATTCAATATTGACCCTGATAAGATTCGTGAAGTCATTGGAACGGGTGGCAAAAACATTAACAAAATCATTGATGCAACGGGTGTTAAAATTGACATCGAAGATAATGGCTTTGTAACGATTGCTAGTTGCGATGGCGATATGATTGAAAAAGCAAAAAATATGATTCAAAACATTGTTCTTGACATTGAAGCGGGAATGATTCTTGTTGGCACGGTAGTCAAAATTAGTGACTTCGGCGCATTTGTTTCATTGACGCCTACGAAAGATGGGCTTATTCACATTTCAAAACTATCTGATAAACGTGTAGAAAAAGTTGAAGATGTTGTCAAAGTTGGGGACAATGTCAAGGTTGAAGTTTTGAAAGTGGACAATCGCGGGCGAATTGATTTAAAATTAATTCAAAAAATGTAAATTGGAAAAGATAGGCAAGTCGCCTATCTTTTTTGCATATACATAGATAGCGGAGATATGGATACTATGAAATATAGATTGTTCTCAAACTTGTGTATTTTTGGGATGCTACTTACTCTTTTTTGTATTGCCTACGATGGCGGTATTAAAAGCGTTTTCAATCCACAAGAGATTGAGCCTTATTACTGTGGGGACGCCAATAAAAACAACATTTCGTTGATGATAAATGTTTATTGGGGAAATGAATACATTGAGCCGATGCTAAAAACATTGAAAGACAATGATGTTAAAACAACCTTTTTTGTTGGCGGTTCTTGGGCAAACAAAGAAACTGAATTATTACAAAAAATTGTTGCAGACGGACACGAAATTGGTAATCACGGTTATAACCACAAAGCGCATTCAAAATTGACTTATGAACAAAACTACAACGAAATTAATAAGTGCCACGAAATAGTTTTGGCACATACTGGGAAAGTTATGACTTTGTTTGCGCCACCTTCTGGAGATTTTAATAAAACAACTTTAAAAGTAGCGGACGCATTGAAATATAAAACGATAATGTGGTCAAAAGATACGATTGACTGGCGCGACCATAACACCGATTTAATAGTGAAAAGGGCGACAAAAAACTTGAAAAATGGCGATTTGATTTTAATGCACCCAACTGAAAATACAATGCAAGCACTGCCTCAAATAATTGATTTTTGCAAGCGAAATAATTTCAATATTACAACAGTTACAAATTGTTTGAATTTAATTGCTTGAAAAAATCAATTATAATACAAAAAATCTTAAAAAAATTACAAATTTCAAGCCGATTAAGGGCATTTATCCTTGTTTTATAAAGCAAAATATGGTATAATCAATTGCTTTATTTAAAGGAGTTAATATGAATCGTAAAATCCTGTCCAAAGAAAATACTGCGCCCTTGATTGTTTTATTTGTTTCAGTGCTATTATTGATTTGTATGATGTTTTCAATTCTGGAGTTAGTCAATCATATAATTCTGGGGTTGTTTGGCGCTACTTCATACGTTATATTGCTTTCTTTAATTTCTCTAAGCATTACTAAAATTCTTGGACTGAGGAACAATTTGTCAAAAAGTTTTATCGTGTGTTTGTTCGTCATTGCACTTTCAATGCTATTTATTACGCACGTTTCTATGACAAATGTTTCTTACTCAATGTCATTTAAAAGCTGTCTAGAATATTCATTTGCGAATGTGACACCTGCAGGCGTCATATTTTCCTTGATTTTGTATCCCTTAAGATTAGTTTTGCCTCTTGAAGCAGTTATTTGTTTATTTGTTATATTGATTATCGTGTTTTTGTGTATTGCCGTTGACAAACAATATCACAACAAGCATATAAGAATATCAAACAAGGCAACTCAGCCAACGAAAGAAGACAAATTGGAAAAGACAAAAGGGACGGGGAAAGCACAAACTATGAAAGTTCCTAATGTCACAATGGAAAAAAATAAGTCTATGCCGACATTTATTTCAATGCCACTCACTTTGAATGCGCAAATGGAAAAGGAACGCAATGATAGATTAGATGATTTGTTAACTCCGATTCAACCACGTAAAATAAGCATCAAAAATCAAGAGAGAGTTCAACCGACCAAAATCGATGCTTCAATATATTCAAACATAATAAATGCCGACGAATTGTCAAAAGGAGTTAAACAATCATCTAGTGATGATGATTTTATATCTCCTTTAAAACCGCAGAAAATATTGCATACTGATACAACAGATAGTACAATTATTGGCAAACCACGCACTATTTTGCAAGAAAAAAATCTCGATGAATTTACACCGAACTTAAGTGTCGATGCCAACGATATACCAACGAATGTTGAAGTTAGTGAAACCATTGATGATGATATAGACGATATTTTAGGAGCGCCCAAAACAGATGCGGTTTCAAAATTAGGGCTTGACAAAAAAGAAGACAAAGAAATTACTGATTTGGACAAGTTTTTGCAGTGTGAGAGTTCCGTTAGTTCTCCAAAAAAGAACGAAAATGCAACTTCTCCAGCAATAAATAATGTAGGACTTGGTTTAAAGAATAATGCAGGTGCTGTGTCATCTAATAATTTGGCTATCAATGAACAAAAAGTTGTAAAACCAAAACCAAAGAAGCCTATGAAATACGTTTATCCGCCACTTGAATTATTGACAACACAAAGCACAATTCCTAATCTTGCGGACAATGCCTTTGAAGAAAAAGCGCATACTATTGAAGAAAAACTTGAAGAATTTAAAATTTCGGCGAAATGTATCGGAGTTACGCGCGGACCTGCGATTACTAGATATGAGTTTGAAATGCCAAGGGGTATTCCTGTAAATAAAGTTTTACAATATTCAAACGATATTTCAATGGTCCTTGAAAGTCGAAGGGCAATAAGAATCGAAGCGCCTATACCGGGTAAAAATGCGTTTGGTATTGAAGTGCCAAATGATAAAGTGGACACAATCGGCTTGCGCGATTTGATTGATTGCAAAGAGTTTAAGGGGGAAAAGTCGCCACTAACTTTTGCTCTTGGGAAAGACATTACAAACAAATCAATTATGGGAGATGTCGGCAAGCTTGTGCATACTCTTGTCGCGGGGTCAACAGGTAGTGGTAAGTCAGTTTGTATGAACGCAATCATTATTTCACTACTTTATAAAGCATCTCCTGCAGATGTGCGCATTATCTTAATCGACCCGAAATTTGTAGAGTTTGCAATCTATGAAAATATGCCACATTTGTTGCTCCCTAAGATAGTGACTGAGCCAGCACAAGCAGTCAATGCGCTAAACTGGGCTTGTGAAGAAATGGAGCGAAGAAACCGCATTTTTGGCAAATTCTATGTTCGTAGTATTGATGAATATAATGAAATGCCTGAAGTTTTGAATGGAACGGAAGAAAAAATGTACAAAATCGTCATTATGGTTGATGAACTTAACGACCTAATGATGAACGCAAGAAAAGAGGTTGAAGAAAAAATCTTGAAACTTGCGCAAAAAGCGCGCTCCTGCGGAATACACTTAATTCTTGCAACGCAACGTCCGTCAGTTGATGTTATCACGGGGACAATTAAAGCGAACCTGCCTTCACGTATTGCGTTTTCACTCACAAACTATAGTGATAGTAAAACGATTATTGACCAAGGGGGTGCTGAAAAGTTGCTTGGCCGTGGTGATATGTTGTATAGTCCGCGTGGGGAAGAACCTACACGTTTGCTTGGACCATTCGTTTCGCAACAAGAGGTTTCCAGTGTCGTTAAGTTCATAAAAGAACACAACCAGTGCGATTTTGACCCCGAAATTGCAAATGCAATAATGGTCAAGCGTACAAATGAGGGCGGTGCTGCAGGACCTGCCGATGCCACTAGTGATGAATATTTTGTTCAAGCACTTAGGTGGGCAATTGAATCTCAAGTATGTTCAACTTCCTCATTGCAAAGGCGTTTTGGAATAGGATATCAAAGAGCAGCACGCCTTGTAGATGCTTTTGAAGCACATCAGTACATTTCAAAAGCGGAAGGGTCAAAACCACGTCAAATTTTCATCACTATGGAAGAATTTTTGCGCTTATATGGAAATAACTAATAAATTATGGAGATAACTCAAATGAACACCAATGAAAAAACCGTTGCACTTGTAAGCCTCGGTTGTGACAAAAATACTGTTGATTCAGAAAAGATTTTATTTTCAATCAAAAATGCTGGATTTAATATAACATCGAATTTAAGAGAAGCAAATATTATAATTTTGAACACGTGTGCCTTTATTTTAGATGCACAACAAGAGTCAATAGATTCAATTTTGAACGCTGAACAATACAAAAATAATGGCGTGTGCGAAAAAATTCTGGTATGTGGCTGTTTAGTTGCACGTAATGGTGCTGATTTGGTCAAAGAAATACCGAGCATAGATAGAATTGTCAATATTAATGAATATGACAAAATTCCTGAAATAATATGCAAACTTTATGACGATGACAGTTTTAATATTTGCAAATCACAAATGGTGGGCCGAATTTTGTCGACGCCGCAACATTATGCATATGTTAAAATTGCAGATGGTTGCGACAATTTTTGTACTTATTGTACTATACCCAAAATTCGCGGGCGCTTTAGAAGTCGTACAATTGAGGATATTGTCGATGAATGCAAAAACCTTGTTCGTGATGGGGTTAAAGAACTTATTATAGTTGCTCAAGACGTGACACGTTATGGAATAGATTTGTACGGAGAATATAAAATTGTTGAATTAATCAACAAACTCAGTCAAATTGAGGGCGTCAAATGGATTAGACTACATTATTGCTATCCTGAGTTGATTTCTGATGAATTAATCAATCTTGTAGCAACAAATGACAAAGTTTGCAAATACTTTGATATTCCTTTGCAACACATTGCAAACAATGTTCTCAAAAAAATGAACAGAAAAAGCACATATGAGTCAATTTGCAAGTTGATTGAAAAGATAAAATTGCAAAGCAAAAAAATTGCGATAAGGTCCTCATTTATTGTCGGTTTCCCGGGCGAAACTGAGCAAGATTTTGAACAACTAAAAGATTTTGTCGTTAAATTTAAACTTGATAATGTGGGCGTTTTTCAGTATTCGCGCGAAGATGGGACACCCGCATTCAGTATGCCAAACCAAGTCACGAGTAAAGTAAAAAAACAACGCCAAAAAGAAATATATCAAGTTCAACAAAATGTTGTAAAAGAACTTAATGAATCAATGGTTGGGCAAGTTATTACTGCAGTTTGTGATGACATTGAGGGAGATAAAGCAATTTTGCGCAGTGAGTACAATTCGCCAAATGTCGACACAGATATCATTTGCGAGGCGATTGACGGAATCGAGCAAGGCCAATTTTACCAAGTGGAGATTATAGGATACACTGACTATGACCTTGTGGGCGCAATTAAAGGAGAAAACGTATGAATTTACCAAACAAAATTTCAATTTCAAGAATTGTAATGGTGCCAGTCATTATGGCGCTTTATCTAATCTCAGCGATTCCTTATGGAAAACTAATAGCATTTTTCTTGTTTATTATTGCATCTGTTACAGATTTTTTGGATGGATACATAGCAAGAAAGTATAATCAAGTTACAGATACGGGCAAATTTTTGGATCCAATTGCGGACAAATTGCTTGTTATGGCAGGAGTTCTCATTATAATGGTAGATGCAATTTTGCCGTTGTATGTGTACATTATTGTGTGCGCGATGATTTTTGCTCGAGATTACTTAGTAAATAGTTTGAGGCAAGTTGCTTCAACTAAGGGTGTCGTGATTGCTGCCGACAAGTCGGGCAAAATCAAAACTTTGTTGCTTGACATTGCACTTTGTGGAATGATGTTGCTTGGGGCAAACTTGCAAGCAGGTTGGGTTAGTGGTACGGCTGTAGATGTTATTTCGTACATTGTGTACGCGATTTCAATTTCTGCATTATTTATGCTTGTATATTCAACTATTGATTATTTCTATAAAAATAGAAACATTTTTAAAGGGTGAGGAATGAAAACATCGGTTTTTGTTGTTATGAATGAATTTAATTCAAAAATATTAATCGAAAACTACAAAATTTTACAAAAGCAGTTCTTCAAGTTGGGGCTTGACATTGCGCAATTCGCTGTTGTCGAAGATTTACTAGGTGTCGATTATAAGTCATTTGGAACAGGGCTGAAAATTTTTATTGAAGATGAAGACAAAAAAGCAAGTTCGTTGCTTGTGCCATTGAACAAAATGGATGATTTTGGCAATGGCATTTTTGCAAGTGCCGAAAACAATATGGTTGTCATCAATAAAATAATTCTTAAGTCGTTGGAAGAATTAAAAAAAATAGTAAACGATGTTTTGAAAATAAACTATGACAATTTTTCAATTAAATGTTTTGGCATTAACGAAGAAAATTTGTGCAACTATTTGAAGAAATTTAAGAATAGCAACAATGTTTTTGATTATTTTACGCAAACAGAATATGGCGATAGTTTGATTGTTTTCCGTTTTATTTCAAGTGTTGCGCCAAATATCAAAGATGGAATCGTTTCAATGTTTGTAAAAGACTTGAAAGATACATTTTATGCTTCAAAAGATGTTTCGCTTTCGCGTGCGGTATTTGAAATTTTGACATTAAGAAAGGTAAAAATAAGTACTGCAGAAAGTTTTACTTCGGGGCAGGTCGCGAATACTATAATTCGTGAAAATGCAGGCGCTAGCGCAATAATTGAAGATGCCTATGTTGTGTATTCTGACAAGATAAAGCACAATGTTTTAGGTGTTGAACAGGCAACACTTCAAAAATATACAGCAGTCAGTGCTGAAACAGCTTATGAAATGATAACTGGACTGCTTAATAAAAGCTCTTGCGATATCGCAATTGCAACAACTGGGTATGCAAATCATACTGACCCCAAATTGTCAGGATTGTTCTTTACAGCAGTTGGTGACAAGGAAGCAGTACACGTCTATAAACACAAAATCGACGGCGATAGGGAGTTTGTTATTAGATATGGTACAAATGTTGCAATCTTTGAATTGATAAAAAAACTTCGCCAAAATGCTTTGAATATTTCAAATTTTGCTATATAATATATGCATATAAAATGAAAAATGGAGAAAATTATGTCACAAAAAGATGAAATCCTTGAGCAAGTTATTGCTGACCTTGAAAAACAGTACGGCAAAGGCTCTATTATGAAACTAGGGGAAAAATATTATCAAAAGGTTGATGTTATTCCAACAGGTTGTATGACCCTTGATAACGCACTTGGAATCGGAGGATTACCAAAGGGTAGAATTATTGAAATTTACGGACCAGAGTCATCAGGTAAAACAACAGTAGCGCTACATGTAATTGCTGAAGCACAGAAAATGGGGGGTGTTGCCGCTTTTATCGATGCTGAACACGCGCTTGACCCAATTTATGCTAGTAAAATAGGTGTTGACGTTCAAAACTTGTATTTGTCACAACCTGATACTGGAGAACAAGCACTTGATATTGCTGAATCACTTGTTCGTAGTGGTGCATTTAGCATAATAGTCATAGATTCAGTTGCAGCTCTCACACCAAAGGCGGAAATTGAAGGCGAAATGGGCGATAGTTTCATCGGCTTACAAGCAAGATTGATGTCACAAGCGCTTAGAAAGTTGACTGGTATTATCAATAAATCAAACACTTGTGTTATTTTCATCAATCAATTGCGTGAAAAAGTCGGGGTTATATTTGGCTCGCCTGAAGTTACAACTGGTGGTAAAGCCCTGAAATTCTATGCTTCTATTCGTATAGACATTAGAAAAGCCGACGTTATTAAAGTTGGAGATACTATTGTCGGGAATAAGACAAAGGCAAAAGTTGTAAAAAACAAAATGTCGCCTCCGTTTAAAGTCGCTGAATTTGATATTATGTACGGAACAGGCATTTCTAGAGAAGGTAGCTTGCTTGATACTGCTGTTGAGAAGAATATAATTCAAAAAAGTGGCGCTTGGTTTGCGTACAATGGAGATAAAATTGGACAAGGGAAAGAGGCGGCTAAGCAGTTCCTTGCGAATAATCCTGATGTATATGAGGAAATTTATCAAAAAATTAAAGCATCATATGACGTTATTGAAGATGGTGGAATACAATAATATATCAAAAAACTGTAAGAATTTTGCAGTTTTTTTGTTTTTGTCCAGGGGATAAATGTTTGGACGTATGTTGATATTTTGAATTAATTTGCATTATATTTTAAAAATAACGAATAAAAAAATGAGACTAAATTGTCAATTAACAACTATTTTGTAAATATAGCGCAAATAACTTGACAAAAACTTCAAAAAAATATAAAATTTAGATGTACATATTTTAAAATATGTATAATATTTGTAGGAGAAATAATCGATATGTATATAGGAATGCTTTGTGGCATCAGTATCGGTGTTTTCTCATTAATTTTAATAATAATTGGTTGTTTGGCAATTGGGGTTACTGGCGGTTATTTTCTTTATAAATTAATTGTCCAGAAAAAAATTGACAATGCTACTAAATCGGCAAAAAAAATTATTGAAGACGCCATTAATGATGCTAAGGCTCAAAAAAAGGAACTAATCATTGAAGCAAAAGACGAAATTTTTAAATTGAAAGCGGACACAGACCTTGAAATTAAGGAACGTCGCCAAGAAATTCAAAAAATGGAAGACCGACTTTTGCAAAGAGAGGAATTTCAAAATAAAAAAGAGCAATATCTAGATCAAAAACTTAATCAAATAGAACAATTAAAAGAAAAACTTGATGAGCAAGAAAACTTGCTTATTGAAAAAGAAGAAAAAATTGATACAAAAGCCAACGACATAGTAACAGAACTTGAGCGTGTTGCTGGACTTTCGCAAGAACAAGCCAAAAATAATCTAATGGATATGGTTCGAGAAGATGCAAGAAAGGCTATTGCCGTTGAAATTAGAGATATGGAAGAAGAAGCAAAAGAAAGTGCAGAAAGAAAGGCTATTGATATTGTGACACAAGCAATTCAAAGATGCGCTACTGACCATACGGCTGAAATCACTGTTACATCAGTAAATATTCCAAATGAGGAAATGAAGGGCAGACTTATCGGTCGTGAAGGGCGAAACATTCGCGCACTTGAGGCGACAACAGGCATTGATTTGATTATTGATGACACGCCTGAAACAATTGTGCTTTCAAGTTTTGACCCCTTGAGGCGAGAAGTTGCTAAAAGAACAATTGAAAAACTAATGATGGATGGCAGAATACACCCAGCGAGAATAGAAGAAATGGTTGAAAAAGTCCGCAAGGATTTGGAAAACGAAATGAGACAAGTTGGGGAAGATGCTTCGTACGAGGCTAATGTACACGGATTGCATCCAGCGCTCACTATGTTGCTTGGCAGACTCAAATACAGAACAAGTTATAGTCAAAACGTTTTAATTCACTCAATTGAGGTATCTCATTTGGCTGCTATGATGGCATCTGAACTTGGTGTTGATGTTGAAACTGCAAAGCGCGGTGGATTACTTCACGACATTGGAAAGGCAATTGACCACGAGGTTGAAGGCACACATACTGAATTGGGCGTTCAACTTGCACGAAAATACAAAGAAAACGAGGCCGTTATTCATTGTATTGAGGCACACCATGGAGATGTCCCGTTCCATTCTATTGAGGCGATATTAGTTCAAGTTGCTGACGCAATTTCAAGTTCTCGCCCGGGTGCAAGACGCGAAAGTCTTGAAAGTTACATCAAACGCGTGGAAAAACTTGAGGAAATTTCAAGTTCGTTTGTAGGCGTCGATAAAGCATATGCAATTCAAGCGGGACGTGAGGTCAGAGTCATAGTTAAACCAGAGGAAATCACAGATGAGCAAGCAATGTTTCTTGCACAAGATATTGCTAAAAAAATTGAGGAAGAAGTTGACTATCCAGGGCAAATCAAAGTCAATGTTATTAGAGAATCGCGTTGCATAAATTATGCAAAATAAAAAAATACACACTATCTATTTCAGATGGTGTGTTTTTTTGATGTGAAAGAGAAATATATTCTTATCACGCCAAATTTAATTGCAAAATGGCGCTCTAACAAATAGTGTTGTTTTTCAATACTTCGCCACGCGCAAGTTCGTCACAAATATTGTTGTACATATCGTCTGCGTGCCCTTTGACTTTGTGCCAAACAATTTCGTGGTAGTCGTTATATTTAATCAATTTTTGCCACAAATCTTTGTTTAAAACTTCTTTCTTGTTAGAATTGCGCCAATTGTTCTTTTGCCACTTTGAAATCCAGTCGCTTGTGAAAGCATTATAAATATATGCTGAGTCAGTGTAGATATGCACCTTACAGCGTTCTTTCAATAAGTTCAAAGCAGACAAAACCGCTTGCAATTCCATTCTGTTGTTAGTAGTTTCAGGGACATAACCTGAAATTCTTTTTTCGACCCCTTTATATAGTAGAACTGCTCCCCAACCGCCAGGGCCAGGGTTATAAGAGCACGCGCCATCTGTGTAAATAGTTAATTCTTTCATAGATACATTATATCAAACAAATGCATTAAATACAATTAGATTTTTGTGTTTTAACAAAATTTACAAAGTTTTTATAAAATATTTTTTCAATATCACTTTCTTTGTAGCCTGCATTTTTGAAACATTTATATAAATTGCAAAAATCATTGTAATTTTTCAATTTATGTGGAAGGTTTGTAGTTCCATAAAAATCACTGCCAAGACCTATAGATTCGCATCCAAACGCTTGAACAATAGCATCGATGATATAAAATATATCGACATAAGTTGTTCGTTTTTTATTAGAGAAAAATTCTTGCACAAACGTGATTCCCAAAAATCCTTTTGATTCAAAAATTGCCTTGACTTGTTCAATGTCAATATTTCGTCGGTGTTCTTTGAATGCTGATACGCAAGTGTGTGAATTAAAAATAGGGTGCTTTATTAATTTGACCACATCCCAAAACGAACGTCTATTTAAGTGAGCAGTATCTATTAAAGTTTTATTCTCGTTTAGTACTTTGACAAGATTTTGTCCTTTTGTTGTCAACCCAGAAAAGCCAAATGCGCCCCCTGCAAATTTGTTGTCGTAGTTCCAAGTCAAGGAACACGAAAACGGGGCAAAATCAAGCAGTGGCTGAACTTTTTTTACAAAACCAATGTTTTCGAATGAAAAAATGCAACTTTTTTTTAGATATAAATTGTCATTTACTCTGTTTCTTAGTTGTTTTGCAAGGCTAAAGTTTAATGGACTTGCATCATTAGAAAAAAGAATAGCGTTGCATAAAACAACATTATTCTTTTCAAACTCATCATTAAGTTTTGGTAAATCACATTTTTCGTTTGTCAAAAAGTCATTGTGAGCATCGCTTATTGCACAACATTGCATTATTCAATATCCCTCTTATTGAAAATAATATATGTTGCCACAAGTAAAATTGCTACAAATACTCCCACAATTCCAAGCGAAAGGTAGAAGTTACTATCAGGCTGAATAGGGCAAGAAAAGTCAAGTCCAAGTATGCTACCAGTTGTCGAAACATATTCGCCTCCGAGGTATCTAAATAAGTCGACATTAGCAAAAGGTAGATATCCATAAACGGCGCTATCGCCAAATAAATTTCCAAACAATGCTACAAAGATGTAAATCATTACTGAAATAATTACCGCTGCAACATTACTCTTAAAAGCGGTCGAAATAAATACAGCGAGAGTTGTATAAACAATTATTCTAACAAGTAGCAGGGCAAGGAAGATAAAGAACAATCCAGTTGCAGATATAGTTGTCGCGCTTTCGGCATTAAAAATCATTAGGACGGGTGCACTGTCAAGACCATACATACGTGCGCCGATGATAAACGTTGTGATTGTTCCTATTAAAAGGAAGATTACACCCATCAAGAATGTTCCCATTAGTTTTCCTGTTATAATTTTTGAACGACGATAAGGGCGAATAGCAAGCATTTTCATTGTTCCGCCAGTGACTTCACCTGAAATCATACCTGAACCTATTACAACACAAAAAATTATAATTATAAAACTCAAAAATTCCAGTGCATAATACATAAAGTCAAATGCGTTTGTTTTATAGTTAGAATTAGTATTTGATTGGAAAACATTTGCGTACTGATATGAATATGTTTCATTAGTAAAATAATAAATATTCCTTGTCAAATCTTCATTTGTTTTGTATTTATTAAATTTAGACAATTCAGTATAACTCAAATTTGATAAATTTGAGGTGTTTTTAGTACCTACAATTTCTAGCAATATTTTGTCGTCGATAATGCTTGATACTTGATTTATCAACAACTTATAATTGTCACAAAGCGTCTTTATTTCATTTATTTTTTTCTCATTCAAGTTAATTTCTGCATCACTTGTAGCGCTTGTATATAATGAATTAATAGCATTTCCGATTGTAGTTTTTCTGTTGTTAGCAACATCATAATAATCAGTTTTGAGCGTTGTAATAGTTTTTTTATCAATATTTACATCTTCAATTTTTGAAATTAAGCCTGTTAGGTTTGGAATAAATTTGTGAGTATCAATTGTTTCAATGATATGCAAATGGTGCTCTTTATTTTGTTCATCTCCGTCTATTGAAACAGTTAACAAAAAATCATTTAACGTGTTCAAAGTGATTTCGTTATTGCTTTTTGTGATAAGCAATTGCAGAAAACTATTGTTGATAGTTTTGTAATTTTTATTCAAATCATTGATTTGTTTGGTAAGCTGATTCTTGATTGAAATCACGCTGTCCATTGAACCAGTATTCGAAAGGGCAGTTTTCCTTTGATAATCTTCAAATGTTGAATTGATATCGCTGATTGCATCGGTCAAATCTTTTTTGTTTATAAATGCACTCCCATTTTGCGAATAAAAATTCAGCATAGTAAGTACATTTGCAAAATCGTCATCGTATATTTTTTTGTGTTGATTGCTATTAAAATTATTGTAAACTTCTACAACGCTTTTGCCGTCAATGTTAGCGAAATTAGCAGAGTCAGCGCGTGGAGATGGGGCAAACATAAGTGCCGAAACGACAATTGCAAGCACAAAAAAGCCTGTCATCACAAATATTGCTGGTCGAACAAAAATTTTATCCAATTCTCCGCGTGTTATCTTCCAAAATGAATTCATAGATTATCTCCTAATTTGTTATCATTATTTACAATATCTAAGAACATTTGCTCCAAAGATTGTGTGACAGTATTGATTCCAAAAATAGGTATGTTTTTTGAAATCAAGAACTGTGTAATTTGCGGAATCTTACTTTCCTCAACATCACAAATTATATTAGAGCCTGCAAGTTCAACGTTGATACCAAATTTGTTCATCAATAGTTTTCCTGCAAAATTTGGATAATTTACCTTGATTGCTATTTTCTTTTTTGTTTTTTGTGCAACTTGATCAATTGAGCGAACTTGTTTTAATTGTCCGTTATCAATTATTGCAACTGTATTACAAAGCAATTCCATTTCTGACAAAATATGACTTGAAACAAGAATTGAAATTTTATTTGTTTTAGCAATTTTTTTCAAAAAATGTCTCATTTCCAAAATACCATTAGGGTCAAGCCCATTAGTTGGTTCGTCCAAAATTAGTATTTTTGGATTGTGCAAGAGTGCTTGTGCAATGCCGATACGTTGGCGCATACCGAGCGAATAGCTTTTGACCTTGTCATTGATGCGTTCTTTCAGACCAACAAGCCCAACGACCTCATCAATGCGTTCTTTCGTGATACCCTTATAAAGATTTGCATAATATTTCAAATTTTGTTTCCCCGACATATACGGATATAGGGTAGGGGTTTCAATGATTGCCCCTACATTAATAATCGCTTTTTCAAAATTGTTTTTGATTGAGTAACCACAAATTGTAATATCTCCAGATGTAATTTTTGCAAGCCCAGTAATCATTTTGATGATTGTTGTTTTGCCCGCGCCATTAGGTCCAAGCAAGCCAAAAATCTCGCCTTCGTAAACATCAAACGTAACATTGTCAACGGCAACACGCTGTTTGTATTTTTTAGTTAGATTTGAAACCGTCAAAACTTTATTAGCCAAGAACTATTCCTCCATTTTTTAAATTATACCATATTATTAAAAATTAGTAAAGAATTTATTTGTTTTTTGTTTTAATATTTCAAAAAATGTTGTATAATATACTTTAGAGAAATGAAAAAATGAAAACGTTAACAAAAAATGAATTTAAAGAATTATCCATAATTTTATTTACTATTTTATCAATAGTTTTTGGCATTTTTGCGCTTGCAATTGACTGGAATTTGAGCTGGTGGGTGTGTTGGAGTGTTTTTGCTGTTTTTGTAATTCTTTCCAACGTAATGCTTTTAAGTTTTTATAAAAAATGGACAAAAGTTTTTAAGATATGTTTGGTAGCACTTGTTTGTTGCGGGATTTTTGCAATAGGATATGCTATTTGCTTTTATAATGGATGGCTAAAATATTTCGAAAGCTATCAAGCAATAAAAGAGTTGATTTTGTCTGCTGGGATTTGGGGGCTTGTCGTATTTTTCTTAATTCAATTCGCACAAGTTATAGTTGCGCCTATTCCTGCAATGGCTACAATACTTGCTGGCGTCGCCGTTTATGGACCATTGGTAGCATCACTAATAAGCACTGTTGCAATTCTTGTCGGTAGTTACGTTGCATTTTTTTTGGGGCGTGTATTTGGAAGAAAAATTGTTGTGTGGATTGCAGGCGAAGCGCAAACACAAAAATACAGTGACATTTTAAACAAAAAGGGGAGATATCTTTTAATTTTGATGTTTATTTTTCCTGTATTTCCAGACGACTTGTTATGTTTGATTGCAGGAATTACGTCAATGTCGTTTAGATTCTTCTTCTTCGCCACATTGTTGACACGTCCGCTTGGTATTTTTGTCACTGCATACATTGGTAGCGGGCAATTGATTCCATATAGTGGTTGGGGCTTGTATGTTTGGCCGATATTGATTATACTTCTTATCGTTGCTTTTGTGATTTGTTGGAAATATCAAGACCAAATCGAAAAAATGTTTATGCAGAAATTTATAGGCTGGCGTAATAATATAGGTAACATTAAATTTAAAAAAAAGATTAGAAAATTTTTGAAAAACACAAATAATAAGGGAGTTTGCAAAAGCAATTTACATCTAAAGCTTAACTCAGTGGATACATGTATCAAGCAATTAAAGTTTAATGCAAAATCGTCTAAAAACAAAACTAAACAAAAAAGCATAAAGAAAGAAAAGCAAAAAATATAAAAAAAAGAGAATGTAGTAAAAACCTACAATCTCTCTTTTAGACTTCTTCTCTAAATAGTTTAACTTTAAACATTGATGCTTTTACAAAATAATCAAAAATTATCATTAAAGATGATGCAATAGGTATAACTATATATGGTGAATATCTAGCAAAGTTGTTTGCATTCATACCACTAATTATATTAATTGCAAGCGTCAATAGAATTATGGATATTACGATGATTGAACGTGGTATCCATTCTTTTTTGATATTGCAAACAGGGATGCCGATTCTATCATTTCTTATCAAAAACAGTGCGCAAACAATAGGATAAAAAATTGACACGGCAAAAATTGAAAGCACCATAATTGATAATGAATTTTGTGTTTCAGGTGTTTTGTATACAAAAAATAGTATCAACAAAAGGGCAGTGAGCGAGCCAAAAGTGATTATTGATGTAAGCAAGTTTGTCCTATTGGCGTGCACATTGTTTGATTTTACTCGCGATTTACAACTGCTGTTGTAGACGGCTATCTCTATTCCATTTTCCTCACAATCCAAAACAAATTCATTAAGCGTTTTAACTGGGGGTTCATAATCTTCATCATTTTCATTTTTGCATAAATCATTGCTAAAGAATATATCGATTTTTTTGTGTTGTGGACGTTCAATTTCTTTTAATGTATCTTTGTTGTACTTTGGCGGTGATGAGAAAAAATCATATTCAGAGTTTGAAAAATTGCTTTTTTTGAGGAATATATTGGCTTTGTATTTGTCCTCAACAACAACTTTATCTTTCATCAAATATTCGTTTATGTTTTTCTTAGTAACAGTGGCTTGCGGTTGTTGAGTTTGCTCCACGTTTGCTGTTTTGATTTGCGTGGAAACATCTAGATTGGCATTTTGTTGCATAGCAACACTATTGTTTGTAGAGAAGATTGACTCCATAGTTGTCGCTGGAGATTGATATTCATTTGCGCGTGGTTCTAAAATACTTATTTTTTGTTTTTCTTCATTAGATTTATTGTCGGCAAAATCATTTGAATATTCTTTTCCGTTCAATGCAGTTCTGTCAAAAATATCAACTTTTTTGCGTTCCATTTCTCTTTCATTGTAGTCATTGTCAATGTTATCATTAGGAGTTCCAAAAAGGGTAGTTTTTGCAACATCTTTTTCAATCATATCGCCAAAAATACTGTCGTAATCAATATCATCGTTCTTGACCTCATTATTTGTTATAGTTGTGGGTCTATATAGTAGACTTAATGAGTCATCATGTGGTATAATTTCATCGTCGGACAAAAGTACTGCATCATTTTTATCATAAACTCGATGATATGTTTCAGTGGGTTGCTCTGATGAATCTATAGAGTTTGAGTCGTTTGAAATAAAGTTTGTTGATGATGTGCTATCTTTTTTGTCAAAGTTTTGCATTGGCAAGTTATCAGTATTGAGGGAGCCAGTATAATTCAAGTTTGTTGTGCTTGAAGAATTGCCAATTGCAGAATTCACTGCATCTAATTTTTCACTTGAAATATAATCAAGAATTGAGTAATTAGGGATATCATTTTCAATGACTTTTGTTTCGTCTTCATCATTTTTTTCTTTTTTTGCTTCCTTTTCTGAGTGAGCAATTGTATTGAAAAAATCAGGTTGTATTGCAAGGGACGAAGGGGAGTTGCTAACGCTTTTGCTTGGGATATTTTCGTATTGAGAAAAATCAAGCGGGTGCTCTTCCAAATATTGTCTACCTTTCTCGGTTAGGGCAGAATATCGACGTTTACCGCCGATTTCGCTGTTTTCCCAATATGATGTAATATAACCTTCAGACTCTAGTTTATGTAACGCACTGTAAAGGCTAGGAAGTTTAATATCTGTTTGACCATTTGTAAGAGTTTTTATTGCCTTTATGATTTGCAGTCCATATAAATTTTCCGATTTTAATGTGCATAGAATTATTGCACTTACTTTTCCGCGCATTTTTACCTCTTTTTGTGACTAATTAATCAGGAATGTTACAACAAAATATTTGATATTTAAATAAAAAAGTATATAATTAATATAATTATATTTTACATTTTTTTATATTTTTTGTCAATAAATTACAACATATTTTATAAAAAAAATAATACACTATATATGGTGTATTCTAACTATATAATACACCATATATAGTATTTGATTGATATTTGACTTCAAAAAGGAATTAACAATATGAAAATTGATTACATACAACGCACCGCACGCAAAACATTAGCAATAACTGTAAATGAAAAATCGCAGGTTATTGTGAAAGCACCCAAGTATATGTCGAATGAAGAAATCGCAAGATTCATCAAATCTAAACAGAAATGGATTGAAACAAAGGTGGGGGAAATACAAAAACAAAATCAAGTTCACAATGACTTGTTTCAGTATCGAAAGATTTTATTTTGTGGTAAAAAGTATGACGTATTGCGTGATAAAAAGGCAAAGGGCGTTTCTCTTGAGAAAGAGTATATTTTGATGAAACCGCAGTTGACAATAAAAAAAGAAGTCAACCAGTTAGAAAAATTTTTGAAGAATTGTTGCATTGAAATCGTAGGACAACGCTTAAAATACTTTTCAAATATTATGCAATTAGAACCCAAAGAAATGCGCTTGATAAATGCAAAGCATAGGTGGGGTACGTGTGATAGTGAAAGGGTGATATCATTCAACTGGAGGCTTGTTATGATGCCTCCCAGCATAATTGATTATGTCGTTGTACATGAGCTTGCACACATAATGGAGATGAACCATTCAAACGCATTTTGGGCGATTGTAAACGCTGTATTACCAAATATGAAAGAAACGCGTGCAGTACTAAAAAAATCAAATTTTGTTTTGCAACTATTTAGGGAAATTCCTATAACTGAGTAGGGCAGGGAAGTTATGAGGTTTCCCATATACAAACAAATTTTTTACTACGTAACGCTTGTTGAGTCACTAAAATTTATACTGGCACTAATATTTTATTTATAGTTTACGCATTTACGTAAATTGCAATCGTTGACAAATTATATTTCATATTTGTAATTTTGAATAAATAATACTTATTACTAGAAGATTGCACGTAGTTATTTCTTTTTGTAGGCTTAAAATGATACAATTTATAAGATTTGCAGTATTTTGGGGTAAAAAATTGAAAATTTTATATTTTTTTGTTTAAACTACTTATTTTTTAGTTATTTTTTTAGAAAAAGGACGTAGGGCAGGACATAAGTTTATATGTATAATATCTATTCGCTAAAGACAACTTTAGCGAATAGATTGGTACTAAAACCCCGCAAAAAGCCTGTTTTTTTTCATTTTTTTTGATTTTAACTATGAATTACAATTTTTGACACAAAATTTTGCAAATTTTGTGTTTAAGTTTAATGCATTTAATTGCATTTTTTATATTTTAAATGATATGTTGTTCATCTAAATTCATAAAAATTAATTGTACAACATTTTTGTTTAACGCTACTTTTGTGAATTTTTATTCGCTTTAAAATTCATTCGTTATATTTCAATTACATATTACATATTTTTAGAATTTTTTTATTTGTGATGATTGATGATATTGTGATAATTTTTTTTAAAAATTAATTTTTTGTTTAATTTTCATAATGAAAGTTTTTAAGAAAATCTAATGCATAGTATCAAATTATTTTGTTTTAGAAATTTTTTTTGATATAATACTATTGTATGGTAAATATTAGTAAATCTTATGTGGAACAACGCGACGAAAAAAATACAGTGAAATTACGTCAAATGCGCGATAATTTGCCCGCCTTTTGTTCTGAATTTTTTATAGGAATTGAAAATAAAACAAGTCCTTTGACACGTATTGCTTACGCGCAAGACCTCATCATTTTTTTTACGTATTTGCATAATGAATTGCCTCAATTTGCAGACACCGAGGTTCCCCTACTCACTCTAGAGGACTTAGATAAAGTAACAGCAACAAATTTAGAATCATTTCTTGATTATTTAAACTATTATGTAATCGACGGTAAGTCATACAAAAACAATGATAAAGCTAAGGCTCGAAAATTAGCAACAGTTCGCAGTTTGTTGAGGTATTTTTATAAAAAAGATAAAATATCACAAAATGTCGCTGATAAAGTTGAAATGCCAAAAATTTATGCAAAAAATATCATTCGCTTAGACTCAAACGAAGTCGAAAAATTGCTTGAGGTTGCAGATAATGGCGAAAATGCAGTTTCTTCGCAACAAAAAAACTATTTGCGACATACGCGAATACGTGATGTGGCAATTTTGACATTATTTTTGGGCACAGGTATACGTATCAGTGAATTAGTTGGAATCAATATTAAAGACATAAATTTTAAAAATAATTCATTTGCAATAACGCGCAAAGGTGGAAATCAATACATTCTCTATTTTTCAAATGAGGTTGCCACTGCCCTACTTGATTACAAAAAACTACGCGAAAAAATCACTCCAATTGATGAAAAAGATTCAGATGCTTTTTTCCTTTCATTGCAAAATAGGCGTATTACAACGCGAGCAGTTCAAAATTTGGTAAAAAAATACGCGAAAGTTGCTTCCCCTCTAAAAAAAATAAGCCCACATAAACTTAGAAGCACATATGGCACTAATCTTTATGAAAAAACACATGATATATACATTGTAGCAGATGTTTTGGGGCATAAAGACGTAAACACTACGAAAAAGCACTATGCTGCGATAAGTGAAGATATACGAAAAAATGCTTCAACCCAAATAAAATTACGAAATAAAAAAGAAGAATAATTTTATAATTTAGAAAATTTGTTTGACATTTTTTTTGTTTTATGTTATAATCAATCAACAAAAGAAAAAGGAGTTTTTTATGGCAAAAAACAATTATAAGTTAAAAGAAATACTGGAGTTTATAGCTGATTATTCAAAAAATAACGCATATCCACCAAGCATCCGCGAAATTCAAGACCAATTTGGATTCAGGTCAACTTCGACTGTTTCTTACTATTTGAAAAAGTTGGAAGCAAATGGCGATTTGGTCAACAAAGGTCGCAAGAATAGAGCGTTGTCAATTTCCGATAGATATTTAGATGCAAACCCTATGTACAAGCCAAAATTTTTGAATACTGATTTCTCAGTTGTTCCCCTAGTTGGAAATGTTACTGCTGGTCAACCAATTTTAGCTGAAGAAAACTACGAGGATTCGTTTTATATCCCAACAAATATGTTTCACGGCGACAACCTATTTATGCTTACGGTTATTGGCGAAAGTATGATTGATGCAGGCATATATGATGGCGACAAAATCATAGTAAGACAGCAAAATACTGCTGAAAATGGCGAAATTGTCGTTGCATTGATTGAAAATTCTGCAACAGTGAAAACATATTATAAAGAAGATGGTAGAATACGTTTGCAACCTCAAAATCCTACTATGTCGGCAATGTATTTCGACAACATTGCAATTCTCGGCAAAGTCATAGGATTGATTCGTCAATTTTAACAAAAAAACTTTATTTAGGTATAACTCAAATGAGTCGCAACCTAGATAAAGTTTTTTATTGTTTTTTTGTTTTTTTTGCCCCGCATCTGCCCTATTAAGACAATTTATTTGATTCCGTTTTTCTATATTCTGGAAATTTACGTAAAATTGTATCTAAAATATTGACATAATCTTCAGGCGTTTCATTAATGCACCATTCTATATTTTTTGTATAGCGTTTATACCACGTAATTTGTCTTTTGGCATAATTTCTGCTGTGTTGTTTTATCTTTTCAACACATTCTTCGAGCGTTGATTGCTTGTCAAAATATGGATATAATTCTTTGTACCCAATTGCGCTAGAAACTTGTAATTTGCAGTTGTATTGATTTTCATAATCGTATAGCATTTGCGCCTCTTGCATTAATCCATTTTCCAGCATTTTATCAACGCGGGCGTTTATGGTACTATACAAATTCTCTCTTTCTTTTATTAGAAAAATAATGTAGTAGTCAAAAATTGAATTTTCAAAATTATGAATTTTGCAATCGTTTTGAATATTAGTATTTGTATTATTTAAAATTTCAAGTGTGCGAATGATTCTTTTTTTATTGTTCGGGTGCAACTTATTTGCTAAATCAGCGTTTTTTAAAGCAATTTCATCAATCAATTTTTGCCCACCAAGTGATTCATATAATGAATTGTATTCTTCTCTCAATTTCGCGTTCTTTTTACAATTTTGAAATTCATAAGGAAATAGCAAACCTTCTATATACAGCCCTGTTCCCCCTACCAATATAGGCAGTTTCCCTTTTTGTGTGATTTCATCTATATAATTTAATGTTGATTTCTTAAATTCGGCAACGCTATACTCATCGTTAAAATTTACAATATTAATGTTTTTGTGTGGGAAAAGTTTTTGTTCTTCCTCTGTTATTTTTGCTGTGCCAATATCGCATTTTTTATAGATTTGCATTGAATCAGCTGAAATTAATTCACAATTTAATTTTTTACAACAATCAATTGCAATTTTTGTTTTGCCAATACCTGTTGGTCCAGCGATTATGAACAACTTAGGCTTTATAGCACTCGTTTGAACCATTTTTCGACGTCCTTTCTATCAATTTTTATTGCAATTGGTCTGCCGTGCGGACAAAATAATTCCGTTTTATTTTCAATGACGGCATCTACTAAGTAACAAATTTCGGACTCACTCATATCATTTCCTGCCTTAATTGCCGCTTTGCACGCTCTTTGCATTAGATATTCATTAAATTTCAAGCTTTCCTTAACCTTTACTTCTTTGCCATATTGCCTCAAAATATCGTCAAAAAATGTTTTGCAATCAAAATTGCCACCCAAAAGCAATGGTACGGCAGATATTTTATAGGCTTTGTCCCCAAATTCTTCAATATCAAAGCCAAGGTCCAAGAATTGTTGCAAATTTTGCTCAATAAAGTTCTTTTCTTGATAGTTCAACTCCAAAATATATGGAATTAACAATGGTTGCAACGCGCGGTCTTTTTTACCATAATAGTTTTGAAGTCTATCGTAAATTACACGTTCGTGCGCTGCGTGTTGGTCTATTAAAATAGCGGATTCTTCGTGCTCAACAAATAGGAAAGTATTAAAAAGTTTACCCACAACTTTGTATCCATTTTTTAATAATGCAGTTGTGTTTTCCTTTTTCGAAGATTTTAATTGTTGTGCAACCATATCTTCAACTGTCGGAGTTCCGTCCGTTTTTTCAAACCTTAAATCTCCATTCAACTCGCCAAGCCCCAAACCAGTCATATTGATTGTTTTAATAATTTCGTTGGGGTCAAACATATCATCATATATTTTTATTTCTTTGACATCTACAACCTTGTCATTTTTATCATAAATTTTAATTTTGTCAATGGTATATGAACCTTGTTCGTCCGTAAAAACTTCCTTTCCATTCAAAAATTGAGGTTTTGCAGGTGTAGGTTGTAGTTCAGTCGAAGTGCTTTGTAATGTATTTGTGTTTGAAGTAGCATTTTCTTGCATAGATTCGCGTATTACGTTTCTAAAACTCTCAAAACTATCTTGTTTCTCGTCGCTTGAATTGTTCGCAACAGATTTTATTTGATTGATTATTTCAGACACATCAATATCGCTTGAATTACTTTGTTGTGATGCATTACTTGTTACTGCTTCAAAATTATTGCTATTGCTATAACTTTGTGGTTGAACATTTTGATTTTGCTCATTTGCATTGAAAATATCGTCATATTTTTTAAACGCGTCTTGCTGTTCACCTTGTACAAGAGGCTCAAAAGATTTTTCAAGTTTATTTAGCGAATTAATCGGCTTGTCAATCATATCCATAGTAAATAAGTCCTGATTTGACAAAATTGTACCAGAAACTATGCGATAAACAAATGAGAAGATTTCGCCATTATCTTCAAATCTAATTTCCATTTTTGTGGGGTGAACATTTACATCTACACGTTCAGGGTTGATGTCCAAAAACATAATGAAAAATGGAAACTGCCCTTTCATCAAATGTGTTTCAAAACCTTTATTTACTGCAACCGAAATATTTGAATTTTGAACATACCTTTTGTTCACTACAAGTGTTTGATATGTTCGATTTGCCTTTGTAAAGCTAGGCTTCCCAATGTAACCATACAAATGCATATCGTTGCGTTTTTCATCAAATTTCAGCAAATTTTGTAATGTACTGATGCCGTAAATCGAAAAAATAGCATCTTCAAGATTTTTCCCAGTTGAATAATAAATTTGTTTTCCGTCAGCGATATAACGAATTGAAACACTAGGATTCGCCAAAATAAGTCTTTGCACAATTGTCGTAATTTCGTGTTCTTCTTGCTTAGGTTTTTTCAAGAATTTTTTGCGCGCAGGTACATTGAAAAATAAGTTATTGACAGAGATTTTCGTGCCAGTTGGCGCAGAACATCTTTCGCAACTTAAAACATTGCCCGCATTTAGAATAATTCTTGTAGCAAGCTCATCATCATTAGTTTTTGTGAGCATTTCGACATCAGAAACAGATGCTATAGACGCAAGCGCTTCTCCTCGAAATCCAAGAGTCAAAATTGAATTTAAGTCATCTGCTGACGTAATTTTACTTGTTGCGTGAGGCAAAAAGGCATTTTTTACGCTGTCATATTCAATGCCACAACCGTCGTCCATAACTGTCATATTCTCAATGCCACCCTCTTTTATGTCGATAACAATGTTTTTTGCGCCAGCGTCGATACAGTTTTCAGTAAGTTCTTTAATGACGGATGCGGGGCGCTCAACAACCTCTCCTGCCGAAATCTTATTATAAATAGAAGAATCTAGTACATTAATTTTTGCCATTATTTATCTCCTTTAGTTGATATGATTTCTTTCATAGTATTAATTGTCGTCAATGCTTCAAGCGGTGTAATTGAATCTACATTTATTTTTTTTATGAAGTTCGCTAATTTTTGCAACTCGTCGTTGTTCTCAGTTTTGGATTCAACCCCTTGCTTTTGTGGCGTGGTATGTTTGTGAGTTATCTCATTGCTATGCAATTCGTCAAGAATCTCGCGTGCCCTGCCGATTACTTTTTCAGGCAACCCTGCCATTCCTGCAACTTCAATCCCAAAACTTCTGTTTGCACCACCACGGACAATTTTTCTAAGGAAAATTACCTCGTTATTAAATTCCTTAACGGAAATTTGATAATTCTTGACGCCCGCCAAGTCGCCTTCAAGTTCCGTAAGTTCGTGATAGTGAGTTGCAAATAAAACTTTTGCTTTTGTGTTATTAGCGAGATACTCAACGACTGCCCAAGCAATGCTCAACCCATCGTATGTACTTGTACCTCTGCCCACTTCATCCAAAATTACAAGGCTTTTGTCTGTAACATTCGACAAAATATTGCTAACTTCAAGCATTTCGACCATAAACGTACTTTGTCCAAAAGCGAGGTCGTCACTTGCGCCAATACGCGTGAAAATACGGTCAGTTAGTGCAATATCGGCTGATTTCGCTGGAACAAACGAACCAATATGCGCCATCAAAACAATCAAAGCAACTTGTCGCATATAAGTACTTTTACCCGCCATATTTGGACCTGTGATAACGATAATTCGATTATCTTTATCGTCAAGATGTGTGTCGTTTGGCACAAATCGATCTCCCTTCAAAGTTTGTTCAACGACACAGTGGCGCCCATCCACAATGTTTATTTCTTTGATGCTTGAGTTTATAACAGGCTTGCAAAAATCGTTTTCTAGCGCCACAAGAGAAAGTGACAGCAATGAATCAATCATTGCGAGAATTTTTGCTGTGCTGAGCAATGCAGGAATATTGTTTATTAGCATTTGTCTAATTTCTTTAAAAATTTCTTGCTCCACTTGAAGTAATATTTCTTCAGCAGACAAAATTTCTTCTTCAAGCAATTTAAGTTCATCGGTCACATACCTTTCGCAATTAGCCAAAGTTTGTTTGCGCTGATATCTTTCTTTCGGTACAAATTGCAATTGCGTTTTTGGCACTTCAATGAAGTACCCAAAAACTGAATTATAACTGATTTTTAGATTCTTGATATTTGTCTTTGCTTTTTCTTGAGCGTCCATATTCGCAAGCGCGCTTCTACCGCCACTTGCTTTTTCTTTCAATTCGTCAAGTTCTTTTGAAAAACCTTTCTTTATAAATCCCGTTTCTTGTGTGCTTGTTGGTGCGTCATCATTGAACGCTTTGTCTAGCATTACAACAACGTCATCAAAATCGACAATCTGTTTTGTATATTGCTTAAACAATTCAGAATTTAAACCGCTAATAACTTGTTTTATTTGAGGAATTTTTGAAATGGAAAGTTTTAATTCATAACAACCGCGCGGTGTTATTGTTCCATATGAAATGCGTCCACAAATGCGCTCAATATCACTAATTTCACGCAGTGTTTGAGCAATTGTTTCGCGCGCAACTGTATTACACATCAATTCTTCAATTGCATCAAGGCGCGCATTAATCATCTGCTCGTTTTGCAATGGTTGTTCAACCCACTGCCTTAGCATACGTGCACCCATTGATGTTTTCGTTCGATTCAAAACCCAGTACAATGAACCTTTTGTTTTCCTATCTTTCATTGATTCGACAAGTTCCAAATTGCGACGAGTGTTGACGTCTATGTGCATTATATTTTTGTCTTTTTCAACTTCTATGTGCGTAATATTCATCATAGCGCGTTTTTGCGTTTCTTCTAGATATGAAAGAAGTGCTCCGCTTGAGATGATTCCATTTTTACATTTTCCAATGTCGAATTTGTCAAGTGTCATAGCATTTAATTGCTTACAAACCTGTTTTTCTGCTTTATTTGCTACAAAAGCCCCGTCATCATATGGTGTTGCTTTTGGAGCAATGCCAACAATAAAACTTGACAAGTTTGAGTAAAAACTCAAAACTGCTTTGTTGCAAATTACTTCACTTGGCTTGATTCTGGTCAAAATGTCATTGATTTGTTCTTCTTTTCTATCCGCATTGCCTTCGAGCGTATACATTTCGCCCGTTGTTATGTCCACGTAACTTATTCCAAAACCATTGTCGCACGAATAAATGCAAGCAATAAAGTTGTTTTTGTTTTCATCTAGCAATTCAGTTTCAATTATTGTACCGGGTGTGACGACACGTACAACATCGCGGTGTACAAGTGACGGACCTTTTGTTGGAGCAGTCAATTGCTCGCAGATTGCGACTTTGTAGCCCTGTGCCACAAGTTTTGTGAGATAGTTATCTGCTGCGTGATACGGAATACCGCACATTGGCGCTTTTTTGTTGTCGCCACAATCTCTTGCTGTTAACGTCAAGCCAAGTGCCTTAGAAACAATTAAGGCGTCGTCAAAAAACATTTCATAAAAATCGCCTAATCTATAAAGTAAAATGCAATCTTTGTATTCATCTTTTTTTAGAAGATACTGTTGCATCATCGGTGATAATTTTTTGTTCATCTAATCCTCCATAATCTGCCCGTAAAGTTGGTTGTTCTCTATAGAAACGATTTTTACATCAACAAAATCTTGTAAATTTAATTTTGCGTTCTTCACAACAATTGTTTTGCCACTGTCAGTTTTTACGATATATGTATTTTCATCTAACTGTGAATCAACAATACAATTTTCTGTTTGTCCTACCATATTTCGCGAAATCTCTTTTGAAATTTCTTTTTCCAAAGCAAGAAGTGCATTAACACGCTTGTGTTTGTCGTCATTTGTAACTTGATTTGGCATATCTGCAGCAGGCGTTCCTCTGCGTGGCGAATACATAAATACAAATAAACCATTGTATTTTACGCGCTTAACAAGTTCGCAGGTTTGATTAAACTCTTTTTCAGTTTCGCCTGGAAATCCTACAATTATATCGCTTGTCAGCGAAACATTTGGTATGAGTTCTCTAATTTTTTTGATTGTGTTTTCATAATGTTCTACAGTATAGTTTCTATTCATTCTTTTCAAAATTTCGTCGCTACCAGATTGAATCGGCAAGTGAATCGTTTTCGATATCTTATCATTTCGCGAAATGGTTTCAATGACATCATCAGTTAAATCTTTCGGATGAGAAGTCATAAATTTTAGTTTGAAATTATATGGCAAATCGGCAATTTTTTGCAAAAGTTCAGCAAACGTTGTGCCATCGTTCAGGTCTTTGCCATATGAATTTACATTTTGTCCCAAAAGAGTTATAATCTTGTATTGCCCTGTTTTTAAAAGCGACTCAACTTCCAAGATTATGTCTTGCTTTTTTCTGCTTTTTTCACGCCCACGAACATATGGAACAATGCAGTACGTGCAAAAATTGTTGCAACCATACATAATATTGACCCAACCATTATAGCCACTTGTTCTTGCCATAGGCACATTTTCAACAATATCAAGCATTTCGCCGTCTATTGATACAATACGTTTTTTTGTATTATCGTAGTCATCAAGCAGTTTTCCAAACTTTCCCAAATTGTGAGTTCCAAAAATTATGCTAATAAATGGAAAGCGTTTATATAGCAACTCAGCCATACTATCTTGTTGGCTCATACACCCGCAAACTGCGACGATGAGATTTGGATTTTTCTTTTTCAAATGTTTTATTGCTCCAATGTTGCCCAAAATCTTTTCCTCTGCGGATTTTCTAATGCAACAAGTGTTGAAAACAATTATATCTGCATCTTTTACTTCTTTTGTTTCAACATAGCCCCTTTCTTCCAAAAAACCAGCAAGTTTTTCTGATTCGTGAACATTCATTTGACATCCATATGTCATAATATTGTACTTCTTTATTTTTTCCATAAAATTTCCTTTTGCTTGTTAAAAAATATTATTATAAATTAAATTACTTTTTCAAATTTAATATGCGATAAATATTTATAAATTTTCACTAAATTATAACATTTTTACAGCATAAAATGCAAGTCGTTTGTACAATTTTGCAAGTTTTTTCTATCATAAATCGGGCAATTATGTAAATATTTTTCTACTATTTACTAATACTAAACATATGTTAACGCAGAAAGATAAACAAGGTATTCGCACGGATAGTTGCAAAGCATATAGTTTAAAGAATAGAGCAAAGGTTCGTTTGCGAAAAATTCTCAAAATAATCTTATTTTTGATAATGTTTACGATGTTATCAATGGCGTGTGTGTTTGGCTACTTTTATGTGAAAATTAATTCACAATATGGCAGTTTGCAATTTGACAAAGATAAATTAATAACGGCAACTTCATATGTCCAAATTACTGATAAAAACGACGATAACATCGGGAAAGCGTCAATAAATGGGCGTGCAACTATCGAATTTAACCAACTGAAACAGCATACAGTCAACGCCTTTATCGCGATTGAGGACCAACAATTTTACAAACATAATGGTTTGAATTACAAAAGAATGATAAAATCGTTTATAACAAACTTAAAAAGTGGCTATGCCAAAGAAGGTGCTTCTACTATTTCACAACAGTTAATAAAAAATACGCACCTCAATAATGATAAAACGATTGAACGCAAGTTGAAAGAAATATTTTTGACAAAAAAATTAGAAAAAACATTTTCAAAAGACGAAATTCTAGAAATATATCTAAATGTTATATACTTTGGCAATAGTTGCTTTGGAATTGAAGAAGCAAGCAATTTTTATTTCGAAAAATCCGCAAATGATTTGAATATTGCCGAATCGGCAACACTTGCTGGAATAATTAAATCGCCCAAAATTTATAACCCCATTTCAAATTATAACAATTGCGTTTCGCGTCGTAATCTCGTACTTGCACAAATGAAAAAATGTAACTTTATTAGTAATGATGAGTATACGAACGCAACCAACAAATCTCTTGAAGTAAAGCAAATTGTAAAGCAAAATTCAATTGAAAAACTTGTTGTTGATGACGCGTGCAAAGTATTGAATAAGTGTGAAAGAGATTTGGTTACTTCAAATTTAAAAATAAAGACTACAATAAATCCCGATTTGCAAAAATTTATTGATAGTATAGATTTGTCATTTCTAAAAATCAACGGCGAAATGCCTGATTATGCAATAATCGTAGAAAAAAATGCCGATAGCGCAATTCAAGCAATACGTTTTTCAAATATCGATATATTGAATATGAAACGCCAACCCGCTTCGTGTCTAAAGCCATTTTTAGTATATGCTCCAAATTTTGAGGACGGAAAAATTAATTTATTAACAAAAATTGATGATTCTCCGATTGATTTCGATGGTTTTTCGCCTTCAAATGCTGACAAAAAGTACCGTGGAGAGATAAGCGTGACCGAAGCGCTAAGTAAGTCATCAAATATCTGCGCCACTAAATTATTAAACTATTATGGAATAGATAAGGCAAAAAAATGCGCCCAAGGTTTCGGGTTTAAATTTGACAAAAAGGACAACCACCTTGCCCTCGCTCTAGGTAGTATGTACTATGGTTGTGACTTGTTTACTTTAACAAATGCTTATGCCACACTTGCACGCAATGGCGCTTATATTCCTACCAAAATAATAGAAAATATATATTCTAATACCCTTCCGCTTTATAGATGCAAAAGTGAAAAAACGAAAGCAATAACGCCAGAAACTGCCTATCAACTTACACTAGCCCTACAAGAGTGTAGCAACGGTGGTACTGGCAAAAAACTACAAGATTTTTCCAAATACGTTGCCTGCAAAACAGGCACAAATGGAGTCAAAAATTCTACACAAAACACTGATGCATATAACATAAGTTATTCAACCGATTACACAGTTTGTGTTTGGATAGGTAGCAATGAAAACAGGTTTTTGCCAGCAAATTTTAATGGTGGAAATCATCCTAGCATTGTTGCAAACACAATTTGGTCGCATTTGAATCCACAAAAAGAATTTGTAATACCTCAAAATATAGTCGAAAAAAATATAGATAAAATAACTTATGACAAAAGCGGACAAATTAAAATTGCCGATGAAAATGCGCCTGCTAGGTATATTTTGAAGGCAAAATTTAATAAAGACTTTTTGCCTACTGAAGCATCTACTTTATTCACTACTCCACCAAACATTATTTTGAAGGCAAAGAAAGCAAATAATACAATCACATTGAGTTTTAATTGTGAAAAATACTACGAATATGCTCTTTTCAAGTGTATTGAAAATGACGTTGTTTTACTTGAAAGCATAAAAAACAAAAATGGACAATATTATTTTGTTGACACATTCACAAATAATGATTCACTAATTACGTATTATGTAGTTCTTTCTACCCCAAACAATAAAAAAACACTTTCAAACGAAATAAAAATTTTGACTTGATTCTTTCTTATTGCAATATTAGGTTACAAATGGCGTCAAAAGCGTACGATATACGTTCAAACTCCAAACAAAAAGGATTTTCCATTGGAAAATCCTTTTTGTTGCAGACTTGGTGCCGAAGGCGGGACTTGAACCCGCACAGGTATTACTACCCGAAGGATTTTAAGTCCTTTGCGTCTGCCTATTCCGCCACTTCGGCTCTGGAGGCGCCACCCAGATTTGAACTGGGGAATGAAGGTTTTGCAGACCTGTGCCTTACCACTTGGCTATGGCGCCAGCATTGCATATGATATAAAAAAATGGAGCGGGAGACGAGATTCGAACTCGCGACGTTCACCTTGGCAAGGTGACGCTCTACCACTGAGCCACTCCCGCGTTCCACAATAATAATATTGTGATTGGTGGGAACTATAGGACTCGAACCTATGACCATCTGCTTGTAAGGCAGGTGCTCTACCAACTGAGCTAAGCTCCCAATCAATGCTCCATTAGTATACTATAATATTTTGATAATGTCAACTGATTTTTCATATATTTTTCAACTTTTTTTGAATTTCATTAATAATTTATTCAAAAAATATGTTTTTGACACAATTATAGAAATAAACTAAGCAAATTATAATGAAATTTTGAAAAAATGTCAAGTAAATTTATTCGATTTTCTTAAAATACAGTAAAATGTTGTAAAAAATTGGAATATTTAACAACTTTTCCTTTAAATAAATCATAAACTGATACATTTCACTTATTGTCTATCTTTTATAAAAAATAGCACAAAGGCTAATGCTTTGTGCTATTAAACTGCAACTAACAAATGCTATTTGCTACAGTCTTTCGTGCAAGATGACTTTGAAGTACTGCGTCCTGCGCAACCTTTGCTTGAACATGCTTTCGATGTACAAGCTTTGTGCTTTGCGCATTTTTCAGTTTTACTTGTTCTAGCCATTTCGACCTCCTGTGTGCAATGGGTAATTGCATTGTTGGCTGATGCCAACGAGTGAGAAAGTAGTTACAAACAAACTTATATGTTTATTAAGTTGTCAACTTTCTCAACATTAGTATGTCCACCTACCCTAAATTAATACAAAAGATGATATGGTAATTTTAGCCAATTTTAAAAATTGCATTGATTGAAAAATAAATTTTTGTCGGTACAAATTGCGATAATTAAGACGCATTAAAAAAATACCAACAAAAGACCAAATGTATGTTTGGTCTTTTGTTGGTACTATTATCTACAATTAATCAATTTCATTCAACAGAAACAATATAATAATATACCGGTTGCCCACCATAGATTGCAGTTACTTCGCAATTTTCGTACTTTTCGGCAATCTTTTGTTGAATGTCGTTCGCTTTATTTTCGTCGATGCCTGATCCATAGAATAGCGTGATATTAACAGATTCATCATTGACAAGATTTTCAACCAAATTGAGTAATGCCTCGTCCAAATCTTCACTTCTAGCACGAATGTGAGATTCATCTAAGCCAATAATGTCACCTTCTTTGATTTCAAAACCATCAACATTAGTAGTTCTAACAGCGTTTGTAACCGAGCCACTTCTCACCATTTTACAACTCTCATTCATAGCGCTGATATTTTCTTCTTTGTTTGAATCTGCATTGAATGCCAATATAGCGGAAATACCTTGCGGAACAGTTGTTGTTGGAATAACGACAACTTGCTTTTGCGTAAGTGCTTTTGCTTGTTCAGCGGCAAGAATAATGTTTTTATTATTTGGAAATACATAAACCAAGTTTGACGGAACGGCCTCAACGGCTTTTGCTATATCGTCAGCTGACGGATTCATTGTTTGACCGCCTTCAATGACATAATCTACTCCTAAATCTTTGAATACAGCACTAATTCCGTCCCCTGCACAAACAGAAACCATACCATACGGCTTTTGATTCTTAATGGTAGCGTTTTTGCGCAATTCGCGATTTTGCTCACGCATATTTTCAATTTTTAGGTTGAAAAGTTCGCCCAATTCAAGCGCGTACCCAAGCGCTTTGTTTGGCTCATTGGTGTGAACGTGAACTTTTACTAGTGACAAGTCACCCGTACAAATCAAAGAATCACCAATTGCAAGCAATTTTTCTCTCAACTTGTCAATGTCAGATTCGGTTGTTTTCTTGAACATATGAATTATCATAAATTCCGTGCAATAGCCAAACTCAATATCTGCGAGCGCTTCAAGATTAACGTGAAATTCTTTGATATTGTCAAGCGTTTTTGCTGTATCAACCATTTCAAATTCAAATGACTCGTCATTTATGATAATTCTATAAAAGCCTTGAAATACAACCATCAATCCACGGCCACCAGCATCAATAACCCCTGCTTTAGCTAGTACTGGCAACAACTCAGGTGTTTTTTGCAAAATTTCTTCACCCTTGTCAATGACATATTTCATAAAATCTTCAAATTCTGGCATTTTCTTTGCTGCAATCGTTGCTTCCTCAGCCATAACCCTGATAACAGTGAGGATAGTGCCTTCTTTAGGCTTAGCAACTGCTTGATAAGCTATAGCAGCACCTTCTTTCAATGCCTTAGCAAATTGTTTAGTTGTGATTTCAGAACAAGTCTTAGTAACTCGTGCAATTCCTTTCAAAATTTGAGAAAGGATAACCCCGCTGTTTCCCCTTGCACCACGCAAAGCGCCCTTTTCAAGAGCATCGCTCAAATCTTCCAAATTGTTTGATGTGCAGTTGTTCAACTCGTTTGTTGCTGATTTTAATGTGAGGAACATATTAGTTCCCGTATCTCCATCTGGAACTGGAAACACGTTGAGTGAATCCACATATTTTTTGTTTTGTTCCAAATTGCTACAACCTGCAAAAATCATTTTTCTAAAGGTTGCACCATTTATTGTTTTTGTCATTATATCCTCCGAACGCTTGCAAAACGCAAGCAAAAGAAGGCATACAAAGTTATACTTTGACGCCCATTATATTTACGTTGATAGACTCCACAATCATCCCCGTGAAATCTTCAACATTATATTTAACTGATTTTTTCAAACTGTCGGCAACAGCGCTAATTGTGACACCATACTTTAAGATGACGCACAAATCAAGTGATATTTTATTATCGTGTGTTGTAACTTTCACTCCGCGCCTATAGTGCCCTTTTTTAAAAAGTTCTGCAATGTTATCGGAAAAACGTTTTGGAACCAAATCCACAACCCCGTAACACTCAAGAGCAAAATAACCTGCGACATTTGCTATCGCTTCATCAGTGATAGTAATTTTGCCGTAATTGTTTAATGTATGTACTGCCATTTCGCAATCTCCATTTTATTCGCTGTAACTCGACTAAGCATATTTTACTATATTTTATGTAAAAAATCAACTATATTCACGAAAAAATTAAATTGTTTTATAAAAATACTTGATTTTTTTTAATTTTTAGTGTATTATATACAAGTATTTAAAACACTTTGTTTTTCACAATGTGCTTTTGCACTTGAGATATATGTAGAACAAATGGTTTTGTAAATGAATTTATCAATTCAAAAAATGAATCGGAGGTTGAAATTATGCCAAAAGTATGTAGTATTTGTGGAAAAGGCAAATTGAGTGGTAAGGCTATTGCGCACTCTCACTCTCACGTTAGTAAAAGGACTAACCGCCAATTCAAGCCAAATTTGCAAAAGGTTAAGCTTGAGGATGAAAACGGAACCGTTAGAACTGAGTGCGTTTGCACAAAATGCCTTAAAAAGGTTAACTAATTTATAGCAAAACAAAAACTATAGGTACGCCCTATAGTTTTTTTTGTTGTTTCATTTTTTACATATTTATTTCATAAAGAATATTTATTATGTGCATTCCCTGACCATACATTAAACTGAGATGCAACATACTGACTATTTGCACTATTTGCAAATATCATAGCATATAATAAAATAAATGAGGAATTTTTATGAGAATAATTTGCTTTAAAGCCCCAAAGTTTTTGCGCGGAATTTTGCGAGCAATATTTAAGTGCAAAGACGAATAATGTAATACATATAAATGACTGCAATAAGTATCATTTAACAATTTTATATTTTAATGAATCAATAGCAACATCGGCGTTCGTAGATTTTGCGACGTAACTGCCACTTACGAGGATATCCGCGCCCGCTTGGATGCATTTTTGCGCGTTGTCGGCATTGATTCCACCATCTACCTCAATTTCAAAATTGAGGCTTTTTTCTTTTTTAATTTTATGGTATAATTTGATTTTTTCTAGTGCTGAAGCATCAAACTTTTGCCCACCAGCACCCGCCTTTACGCTCATTACAAGCACCAAATCAACAATATGTAGCAACGGAACGATTGCTTCCGCTGGTGTATTCAAATCTATTGCAACACCCGCTTTTATACCCATATTTTTAATTAATTCAATATTGTTGCGACACTCATTTAAATCATCAAAAACTTCGCAGTGTATTGAGATTGAATGAGTCTTTTTGCAATATTTAAAGTATTGCGCTGGTTCTACCACCATTAGGTGAACGTCTAATGGTAATTCACTTGCAGTAGCAAGATTTTCAAGTTTATCTGGCATAAAAGTTTTATTTTCAACAAACTTGCCATCCATTATGTCACAATGCAAAAAGTCGGTGCCCGAATCTTTTAATAGTTTTGACTTTATTCTAAGTTCCTCAAAATTAAATGGTAACGTTGAAATAGCAACTTTATTTTCCATATTTTTTGCTCCTACTCTTGTTTAATGCACTTTTGACCTTTATATATCGACTATACCTTTCTTTGTTGATTTGCCCATTGTTCAGCGCTTCAACAACCGCACACCCGTCATTATTTGGCAAGTGAGTACAATTCTTGTATTTGCATTTGACTGCAAATTTTCTTATATCCGTATAGTAGTGCGTTAATTCTGAGTCCTCCATATCTTCAATTGCAAGCATTTTAAATCCCGGGGTATCCGCTATCATAGCGCCATAGTTTGTCACATAAAGTTCGCTGTTCTTTGTTGTGTTTTTACCGCGCGATTTCTTTTTGCCAACTTTTAATGCGATTGTATCGGTCTTTATTTTTTTTATGCCCAAAGCATTGAGCAATGACGATTTCCCAACTGCTGATTGTCCCACCAAAACCGAAATATGCCCCCTAGTTTCATCAATAAAATCATCAAGTCCTGCTCCTGTTCTTGAACTTAGCACAATGACTTTTTTAACACAATTTTCATATTGGTTCTTAATATTTTCAATAAATGCGTCATCTACAATGTCACATTTGCTGATAATAATATATGGTATAATGCCCTCTATACCAAGGTAAACTAACATTTTATCTACCAAAAATAAATCTGCTTGCGGTTCTTTTGAAATAAAGATGAAAGCATTGTCAACATTAGAAATGTTAGGTCTATCAATATGATTGTGACGTTCGCAAATTTTCTGCACTACAAAAGTATTGTTGACTTCATCCAGCGAATATTCTACTACATCGCCAGCACAAAGCCCTTGCATTTTCAACTTCTTTAAAACAAGTGCGCTGACTTTTTTGTCGCCATCAAGAAGATTTGCATCTGCGCCAACAACTCTCAAAACTATCGCTTTATTCATCTTTATGCTCCTTCAAAACTTTTCTACGCAACTGCCCACAAGCGCCGTCAATGTCACTGCCCAATGAGTTCCTAACTGTTACACTCATTCCCATACTTTCAAGTTGTTGTTTGAAATTTTCAATATTGTTTGAAGTTTTTAAATCGCGTTCTTTGACATAATTTAGTGGAATCAAATTTATGTGGCAAATAAGTCCTTTTGTAATCATTCGCAGTTGTTGAGCGTCCATTAGCGAATCATTTACACCATCTATGAGGGTATACTCAAACACTGCTCTACGCCCCGTCTTTTCAACGTAATTTCGCACGCTTTGCATAAGCTTGTCGAGGCTGTACGCTTTTGCAATCGGCATAATTTCTTGTCGTTTTTCTTGAAACGGCGTATGTAGAGAAATCGTCAAAACTATTCCTGGGAAATCATCTGCCAAACGATTGATTTTATCGACGATACCACACGTCGAAAGCGATATGTTGCGTTTTGAAACATTAAAGCCGTTTTCATCAGTCACGAGATTCAGAAACTTTATAACATTGTCATAGTTATCAAGTGGTTCTCCACTCCCCATTAGGACAATATTAGTAATTTTTCTATCTTTCAAAGTGCCACCCAAGTATTTGTTTACCGCGACAAATTGTCCCAAAATTTCACCCGCCGACAAATTGCGAATCAATCCATCAAGCGTTGAGGCGCAAAACTTACATCCCATTCGACAGCCCACTTGTGTGGAAACGCATAAAGTATTGCCATAATTATGGTACATCAAAATACCTTCAATTATGTTCCCATCATATAATTCATAAAGAAATTTGACCGCGTTTTTGCCTTTAATGTCGCGATATATCTTTATTGGTTGACATACATAATCAAAAAGTTTCGCTTTTAAGCTTGCTGGCAAAGTTGTACTTTCTTCAGGTTGATTGCCTAAAAGCAAACAATTTAAAACTTGTTTTGCCCTAAATTTTGGTTCACCAAGACCGACTACAAATTGCTCCATTTCTTGCAAGTTTTTGTCTAATAAAATTTCCACAATATCTCCTCAACTTAAGTTTTGTTGATTTATTTCAACGAATAGCGATACGCGCGCATCTTTATTTTCATCTACAAGATGGTAAATTTTTTGTATTAATTCTTCGTGTAATTCATCTTTATAACGCATCAAAATTTGATATCTAAACTTGCTTTGAATGCGCTTTACAGGTGAATTCATCGCTTCTACAAAGTAAATGTCACTGCCATATGGTTTCAAAATTTCTTTCAGTTTGAAATAGATTTTAGCGAGATATTCCTTAACGCGAAGTTCATCTCCACCAACAAACAATAGTCGTACAATCTTTGAAAATGGCGGAAAATTTGTTGTTTGACGCAAATTAATTTCATTGCTGTAAAATGCGTCATAATTATTCTCGATTGCTTTTTTATAAACAAAATGTTTTGGCGAAAATGTTTGTAAAACAACAGTCCCTTCCTTTTGTGCCCTGCCACAACGTCCTGCGACTTGCGTAATCAATTGAAAAGTTCGCTCATTGCTTCTAAAATCGGAAAAATGCAAGCTCAAATCAGCGTCAATAATACCAACAAATGAAACGTCACTAAAATCGTGCCCCTTTGCAACCATTTGTGTTCCAACTAAAATTGCAGGCTTGCACTCGCCAAATTTTTTCAATATCTCCATATGTGCATTTTTTGTTTTTGTTGTGTCATTGTCCATTCTAAAAATAGGAACATTTGGAAAAGCCTTGTGAAGTTCCTCCACAACCCTTTGCGTGCCAATTGCGCCTTGTTTTATCTTTTCACTGCCACACGTTGGACATCGCGTCAAAACTTTGAAGCGCTTTCCGCAAAAATGACACTTCAATTGATTGTCCTCTTTATGTAGAACAAGTGAAACATCACAATCCGTGCATTTTGCAACGTAACCACAATCAACACATCTCATAAATGACGAGTATCCTCGACGGTTGATAAATACAATCGCTTGATTGCCATCAGCAATACATCTCTGCAATTCTTCTTGAAATTTGTATGAAAAGAAAGAAGAATTGCCACGGGATAACTCAGCGCACATATCTACTATGTGAATTTTGGGTAATGCTTTGTTGTTGGCTCTGTTTTTCATTGTCAAAAGTGTTAATTCGCCTTTTTGTGCTCTATAAAATGTATCTATGCTTGGCGTCGCGCTACCTAAAACAAAACTGCAATCGTTGTAATTTGCGCGAAACTCTGCCACCTCGTGTGTATTATATCGTGGATTGCTTTCGCTCACATAACTGTTGTCGTGTTCCTCATCAATGATTATTGCGCCTATGTTTTCAACTGGAGCAAAAATTGCCGAACGAACACCTACCACAATGTTTGCTTTTTTTGAAAAAATTCTTTGCCATTCATCGTATCTTTCGCCACTTGACAAGCCACTGTGCAAAATTGCTACATTATCCCCAAATCTATTAGTGAAATTCGATAAAACTTGCCCCGTTAGAGATATTTCAGGCACAAGCATAATTGCAGTTTTTCCTCTCGCAATGCAATCTTCAATAATACGCATATATATTTCAGTTTTTCCGCTTCCTGTAACACCGTGTACAAGAAATTTGCCATTTTTATTGCTCAAAATTGCGTTCAAAGTTTGTTGTTGCTCAGTAGTTAAATTGATAGTTTTCTCCTTAATATCATAAACCCTTGGACGCCTATCTACAACTTGTTCACAAATTTTTAGTACACCCTTTTCTTCTAGTGCAATAACTGCCCCTCGCGAAAAAGTATCACAAACTTTTGTATAGTCTGCAACTTGGTTGGCACGCAAATAACAAAGCAAGTTGTGTTGCTGATGTGCATTTTTGCGAATATCAACTTTTTTTTCTGCATCTTTGTATTCATCATTCAAAATGACAAAATTTTTGATTTTTTCACGAACTCTACCCCCACGCATTTCAGAAGGCAAAAAAAGACGTAAAATGTCAACCATACGCAAATGATATTCTTTTTTCATAAAATCAGCAAGCGCAAACATCTCTTCCTTGATGACAGGTTCATTCCTCAAAATACTATTTACTGCTTTTAATTTTCCTTCAGGAACATCTGTATGTTCCTTTATGTTGACAACAAAACCTTCAATTTGTTTATTGCCAAAAGGGACTAACACTAATTGCCCCCGTTGCAGTCCCTCTATGCTTTTATAATCAAAGATTTTATCAATAGATTCTGATGATAAATCTACAATGACTTCGGCAATCATTTCTAATCCTCATTCATTGTTATTTTCTTTTCAACTATCTCTTCAAGTGCTTGAGAAATTTCTTTCTTTTCAACAGGTTTTGCTGAAGCACCTTCATAATAGATTTTGTTAGCAATTTCCTTTGCTCTCTTTTCAGCCAAAATGCAAAGTTTATATTTATTGTTATCAGTGCATTTGAGCAATGCCTCGATTGATGGTTCAATCATTTTAAAATCTCCTATTTATCTAAAATTTCTTTAATTATTTTACTAGCAATTTGTGCATTCGCTTTACCACCAGTACGTTTCATAAGTTGTCCTACGAAAAACGATAATGCTTTGGCGTTGCCGTTTTTATAATCGGCAACAGATTGTGGAAATTCAGCGATTACTGCTTCAACAAGTGCTTTCAATTCTCCCTCATCGTTGTTTTGTTTCAAGCCACGCTCATCTACTAATGCCACGCAATCGGCATTTGTAGACCAAATCTCATCAAACAATTCCCTGCAAGTTGCTTGACTAATTTCGTTAGTTTCGTACATTTTCATAAGGTTTGCAAAATTCTTAGCGTCTACAGGAATACACAAGTCTTCCTCATCGCTTTCTTTGACTTTTTTCAATAATGTTGTCAAAATGAAGTTGCATACAAATTTTGGCGAGTTATAAAAACTAATAACTTTTTCAAAATATTTTACCAAATTTAAGTCTGTTGTCAAAACTTTTGCATCGTATTCACTAAGTCCAAGTTCTTTGACATAATCAGCAATTTTTTCTTCTCTCAATTTTGGCATTGATTCGCGGATTTCTTCTACCAAACTTCTCTCAATTTTGAATGGTAACAAATCTGGGTCTGGGAAATACCTATAATCTTGAGCATCTTCTTTTCTACGCATTGAGAAACTGCGGTTGCGCGCATCGTCCCAACGGCGCGTTTCTTGAACAACTTGCTCTCCTTCATCAAGCAATCGCGACTGACGTTTGTATTCATACTCGATTGCTCTAGCGACTGAACGGAATGAGTTGAGGTTCTTCATTTCTGCCCTTACGCCTAATTCTTTAGCGCCCTTCGGCTTTAGTGAAACATTTACGTCACAGCGCAATGAGCCTTGCTCCATTTTACAATCTGAAACTTCGATATATTGTAAAATACTCTTAAGTTTTGCTAAGTATGCGACTGCTTCTTCAGCACTGCTCATATCTGCTTCGCTGACAATTTCAATCAATGGCACACCACCACGGTTGTAGTCTATTTGTGTTCCACCAAGTTTTGAATTGTGAATCAATTTACCTGCATCTTCTTCAAGATGAATACGATTCAATCTAATAAATTTCTTTTCGCCGTTTTCTTTTTCAATTTCAACTCCTCCGCCAATACAAATTGGACGAACTGCTTGTGAAATTTGATATGCTTTAGCAAGGTCAGGATAAAAATAGTTCTTTCTCTCAAAAATTGCAATATCGTTGATTTCACAGCCAACTGCAAGACCTGCTTTGATACACATTTTGACCGCTTCTTTGTTAGGTATTGGTAACGCCCCCGGCAATCCTATGCAAACTGGACAACAATTTGTGTTAGGTTCGCCACCAAATTCATTTTTGCAACTACAAAAAACTTTCGATTTGGTTTTTAGTTCTGAGTGAACCTCAAGCCCAATGACAATATCATAATCCATTATTTGACCTCTCTAATTGAAAAATAATTTTTCTCAAAGCAATCCCCTGCATTGAACAATGTTTTTTCATTGAATTTGTTGCCGATTAATTGCATACCGAGTGGCAAGCCCGATTTACTAATTCCGCAAGGAATAGAGATAGCAGGCAATGTTGCAATGTTTACAGGAACAGTATAAATATCATTCAAATACATTTCCAAAGGATTGTCGACTTTTTCCCCGATTTTGAACGCTGGGCTTGGTGTTGTTGGCGAAATTATTATATCACAAGCGCTAAATGCTTTTTCAAACTCATTAATAATGATATTTTGAACTGCCTTTGCTTTGTTGTAATAAGCGTCAAAATATCCGCTAGAAAGCACAAAGTTTCCGAGCATAATTCTGCGCTTGACTTCCTTGCCAAAACCCTTTGTGCGCGATTGAACGTAAAAATCAACCAAATCTTTATATTCATCAGTTGGAACGCCATACTTTATTCCGTCAAAACGTGCAAGGTTCGACGCTGCCTCAGCGCTTGACAAAACATAATATACCGCCAATGCATCTTTGATATGTGGCAAGTTTATCTCAACTTTTTCAGCCCCTTGAGCGATAAAAAAGTCAATTGCCTTTTCAATCGATTCCTTTACTTCAATGTTAGTAAGTGACTCAAAAAATTCTTTTGCAATGCCAATTTTTAAGCCTTTTACTGAACCTTTAAATGAATCAGCATAATAATTTTCTTTTGCGTGTTTTTCGCTTGTAAATTCATTATCGTCGTGTCCAGCGATTGCGTCAAGCATAATGCTACTATCGCGCACGCTCTTAGTAATTGGACCGACTTGGTCGAGTGAAGATGCGAATGCTACGACGCCAAAGCGCGAAACGAGTCCATATGTAGGTTTAAGCCCCACAACACCACAAAATGATGAAGGTTGCCTAATTGACCCCCCCGTGTCAGTCCCAAGGGACGCAAAGCATTGGTCGCTTGCAACAGACGCTGCCGAGCCACCAGATGACCCACCTGGGACACATTCCCTATTCCACGGGTTGTGAACTGCACCAAAGGCGCAATTTTCCGAACTACTACCCATTGCAAATTCGTCCATATTTGCTTTCCCGATAATGATTGCTCCATTTTCAATGAGCTTATCAACAACTGTAGCATTATATGGGGATTTATAGTCTGCCAAAAATCGAGAAGAACAAGTCGTAAATGTGTCAATTTTTGATATATTGTCCTTGATGACAATTGGAATCCCTGCTAATTTTGGCAAATTTTCACCATTTGCTCTTTTCTCATCAATTTTTTTAGCACTTTCGAGCGCTTTTTCTTCGCAAACCTCGTGTAAAATATTCAAATCTTTAGTTCTGTCAATTTTTGCCAAACTTAGTTTTGTGAGTTCAACTGCGCTGATTTCTTTCGCCTCTAGTTTTGCGCTAATTTCTTCAATTGTTTCATTCATAATTTCCATTATTCCACCACCGTTGGCGCTACAAAGTAGCCGTCATATTTTTTTGGCGCATTTTCAATGATTTTTTCGTTTGGAAGTGATGGTTTAACAACATCATCTCGCAATTCCTCAAACTCACGAACAGGCGTCTTGTCCTCAACGTTTGTTGTATCGACTTTTTGAAGTTGGTTGACATAATCAATTATTGAAGCGAATTCACTAGAAAATTTTTCAATTTCATCATCGCTAAACTCAAGCCTTGACAATGAAGCCAAGTGTTTTATATCTTTTTCGGTTATTTCCATACATAATCTCCAATTTTGAATTATAACACATATTTCCTAATTTTTCAAGCAAAAACGGCAAATTGTAGCATTTTGTTCAATACAAGGTTGTCATTTAGTCATTTTTTTTTGTTGACAAGCTCGACAAAGTCTTGTTCGCTCAAAATTTGCACACCAAGTGCCTGCGCCTTTTGAAGTTTTGAACCGGGGTCTACACCTAGCAAAACATATGTTGTATTTCTTGAAACAGATGACGAAACGTTTCCGCCAAGACTTTCAATTAAGTGCGTTGCCTCGTCGCGCGTGTATTTTTCTAATGTCCCCGTTAAAACAAAAGTACAATTTGAAAACACTCCCTCTTTTTTTGATTCACTCTCTTTGGGTTTAATGCCACGTGCAAACAGTTCATTTATAATTTTTAGATTGTTATTGTCCGCAAAATAATCTACAATTCCTTGCGCAGTGATTTCAGCAATGTCAGGAATAGAATCAAGTTCTTCTAGAGAGGCGGACATAAATTTTTCAAATGTGTTAAAATGTTTTGCTAAATCGCGCGCCGTTTTTTTGCCGATATTCTTAATACCCAGCGCATAAATAAACTTGTCTAGCGTTGGCGATTTTGAACTTTGAATGTTCTCATATACATTTGTAGATTTTTTGTCTTTAAATTTTTGTAATGATTTCAAACTATCTTTGTTCAAATCATACAATTCGAATGGATATCGAACATTAAATTCATCATAAAACGCACCTATTGTTTTATCCGATATTCCCTCAATATTCATTGCGTCTTTGCTACAAAAATGTACAATCCTTTTCTTAATTTGGTCAGGACATCCCCAAGTATTTGGACAGAAAGTTTCTATATCTCCTTGTTCAAGTTCTGTCCCGCAACACGGACACGTGGTGGGCAAAACCACCTCACAACTTTCGTCGGTGTCGTGCGCAAGCCCCATAATTTCGGGTATAACCTCATTACTGCGACGGACATAAACATAAGAACCGATTTTTATGTGCTTTCTTTTTATATCGCTATAGTTGTTCAAGGTCGCGCGCTGAATTGTGGCGCCAGCCAAAAATATGGGTTCTATTATTGCTAATGGCGTGATTTTACCCGTTCTCCCAACTTGAAATTTAACATCAAGTACTTTACTTGTCAACTCTTGTGGAGCAAATTTATATGCCATTGCAAATTTTGGAAAGCGCATTGTATATCCAAGTTCGTGGCTGGTTTTGAAGTCGTTTATCTTCAAAACTACCCCATCAATCAAAAAATCAAGATTATCTTTTTCTTTGTCAACCTTATCAATCAACGCGGAAATCTCGTCAAAAGTTTTGACTTCAGTATTAAAACTGCTTACTTTGAATCGGTTTTCTTTTAAAAACGCAAAAGCTTCCATTTGAGAACAAATTTTGCGACCTTCAATATACGGAACAGCATAAAAGTACATATCAAGATTGCGTTCCTTTGTTACTTGTGGGTTTAAGTTACGAATCGCGCCAGCAGCAGCGTTGCGTTCATTCTTTAGAGGCTCATCGGCGCGCTCATTGTATTTTTTCAACTCTGATTTTGGCATTATTGCTTCGCCTTGAACAATGACAGTTCCTTTGTATGGTATAGACAACGGAACACTACTAATTGTTTTAACTTGATTCGTGACAATTTCGCCAAGAACACCACTACCACGCGTCATTGCTTTGCTGAATAAGCCGTTTTCATATGTTATTGCAATTGTTAGTCCATCAAACTTATATTCAAAAGAAAATGTTGTATTTGGATATTTTTGCAACACATCGTCGTACCACGCTTTGAGTTCCTCTTTTGATTGGCATTTGTTCAAACTATAAAGCGGTACTTTATGCTTTTCTTTTTCAAAACTCGAAGTAACATCAGCACCGACGCGTTGACTAGGCGAGTCGGGAAAAATGAAATCGTGTTTTTTTTCAAGTGCCATAAGTTCGTCGAGTAATTTATCATACTCAGCGTCACTAATCGTCGGCTCATCAAGAATATAATAGTTGTAGTTGTGGATATTGATTTCATCAATCAATTGTCTCATTCTTTGTTTATAATCCATAGAAAATCCTGCCCTAAAAGTAATATTACGAAAGTATTATTGCCCAAATTGGTAAATCAAAGCAATGTTAGTGGCGAAACATCAAATGTTAGATTTTTGATTCCCATATCTTCAAAATTTATGGTTATAACATTTTCAGTGGCAAGGCGCGACGTATCCACAATTTCGCCTACTCCAAATCGCGGGTGCTCGACCTTTGCGCCAACAACAAAGCCGTCCGCCTGCTTTTCTTGCGCGGTGTCAAACAAGTATGAATTGTTCGATGCCGTTTGTGATTTAATATTCAAACTATCTTGTGTTGCATAAATTGTTTCAATCTTTCTATAACCGCCGTCGTTATGATTGTATGAATTATTGCGCGCATAGCTACCACCATATCCGCTACCATTATATCTGCTTAACCCGCCGTCGAGTGTGCTTTTATTGAAACTGGAAATCTTTATGTTGGTCATCCCGTTGAGTTCATCCAAAAAGCGAGATTGAGCAAAATGCTTTTGTTCGCCATATTTATATCTATTTTGACAACGTGAAAGGAATAGCCTTTCTTTTGCACGCGTAACTGCAACATAGAACAATCGCCTTTCTTCCTCTATGTCGTCCTCATTGCCATCTCTAATAATTGGAAAGTTCTCATCCTCAAGTCCGACAACAAATACGGCTCTATACTCAAGCCCTTTGACGGCATGTATTGTAGCAAGCGTGACGGCATTAGTCGTATCATCTTGTTCATCGGCGTCACTTAATAGCGTTACCGACTGTAGATACTCAGACAAAGAGTCATCAGGATAAATTTTTGAATATGAGTCTACAGAAGATAACAAGTCGTCTATATTTTTAATTCTGTTTTCATTTTCAGTATCTTTCTTTTCGCTATATGCCTCTATTATCTTTGTCTGCTCTATAACCCTTTTGACTACCTCAAGTAGCGTGCCTTGACCTTGCATTTCAGTAAGTGATATAAGTAGTTCTCTAAAGCCCTGCAGTTTCTTTTGTAGTTGAGTTGGTAATTCATTAAAATAGTTTCTCAAGTATTCCGCTATTGGAACATCTTTAGCGGAAGCAAATTCAATCAGTTGCTTTTCAGTTGTCGAACCTATGCCACGTCGCGGAAAATTTAATATCCTTAACAGACTAGCATTGTCACTATTGTTGACCATTAACCTTAAGTATGCAAGAACATTCTTTATTTCAACGCGGTCATAAAATTTCATTCCGCCTATCATTTTGTATGGAATATTGCTACTAAGTAATCCCTCCTCTATAGAACGGCTTAGTGCGTTATATCTCATTAGCACGGCTATCTCGCTATATTTATAACCTAGACTTACAAGTTCCTTTATTCTTCTAGCAACAAAGTTAGATTCTTCTACGTCGCGATAACCTATAAATAGTTCGATTGGTTCGCCTATATTATTTTCAGTATACAAAACTTTGTCAAGTCGTTGGGTGTTATTCTTTATTACGCGGTTGGCAAGTTCTATAATATTTTTTGTACACCTATAATTTTGCTCTAGTTTAAATATATGGACATCGGGAAAGTCATTTTTAAATTCTAATATGTTTTCAATATTTGCACCGCGCCAGCCATATATGCACTGGTCCTCATCACCAACGACCATTATGTTTCCGTGCTTTCCCGCAAGAATTTTCGCTATGTCATACTGTACAGTGTTTGTATCCTGAAACTCGTCAATATGAATGTAATGAAATCTCTCTTGATATTTATTGCGCGCTTCCTCATTGTTTTTCAACAGTGCATATGTTTTTATCAAAAGGTCATCAAAGTCAAACGCGTTGTTCTTGAGCAATTGTACTTGGTATTCTTTATACACCTTGACAATGCTTTCAATTTCTCTAACAAATCCAAATTCCTTTTGATATTCGTCGCAAGAAAGATTGAGATTTTTTGCATTACTGATGTGATATATGCAAGGCTTTTTGAGTTCTTCATCAAGTTGTGCATCAGCAAGAATTTGCTTTATCAAAGTTTCTTTTTCTTGCTCTCCATAAATTGAGAAGTTTTTTGTATATCCTAGTGTATCCGCATACGAACGTAGGATTCGCACACACATTGAGTGAAAAGTACTCACCCACATTTGACTACAATCAAATGTTATGCGTTCAACTCTTTCGCGCATTTCCGACGCCGCTTTGTTTGTAAAAGTAATTGCAAGAATGTTATAAGGGTCAACACCTTTTTCAATCAAGTATGCAATTCGGTGAGTCAAAACACGCGTTTTCCCGCTACCTGCGCCAGCTGTAACAAGAACAGCACCCTCAGTTTGCAATACGGGTGCTTTTTGTTCGTCATTCAATGAATTAATCAAGTCAATATTTTCCATAGCGATATTATAACACAATTTTCATTCAAGGCAAAATGATTTTACCCACTAATAAAAAATAGCGACAGATTTTGCCACTATTTCATTGTATTTAGCGTCTAACAAATCAAAACTTTTGTATGTCAAATGCGCAAATTATAACTAAAACGCAAGTTCGAATGAACGCGGATGCTCCTCCGCATAGCGCTGTTTCATTTGCACAAATCTATCTGATAGTTTCAGTATGTAGTTTTGCTTATCACGTTCGCTCAAGTTGTCATAAATCTCATGGTCTATTAGTTTCGCAAGCGGGCTCATCAACAAATCTGTCGATTCAAGCACTTTACAAACTTTCTCATAAAAAGCTTCGTCATCTAAAATTTGCTGTTCGTCCTCTTTAGCACAAATTACACACTGAATTTTGCGCTTAAACTGCGCTTCCACGGCTTCTATACTCTGCCCATTCTCTAAGGCAACCAAAATCGCTTGCTCTTTCTCTTCTCGCATTTTTTGCCAAAACCCGCTTTTCATCCGCTTGCGCGCTTCACGTGCATACTCCCTAAGTGTTTTCCCTTCCATTTCTTGCACCTCCATTTCAGGTAATGCTAGTCTAACACATTATTGTACAATATTCAAAGCGATTTTGATAAAAAAATAATAAAAATTGAAAAATAGTAATAATTCGACAATATTTCATCATATTTTTGTGCTTTTCTTTAATTTTGAAATATAATTGAAAAAACGGAACAGAAAAAATCTATAAAAATATTGAAAAAAGACAACATAAATGCTGTCTTTCCTCATATCAAATTACGACTTTTTGATTCTTTTTCTTGCCGCTTCTTCTTTCTTTTTGCGTTGTACGCTTGGCTTTTCATACGCTTCCTTTCTGCGAATGTCACCAATGATACCATCTTTTTGGCATTTACGTTTAAAACGTTTCAATGCGCTGTCCAAAGACTCATTAGCACCAACTTTAACGGATGTCATCTAATTCTCACCACCTATTTTTTAAGATAATGGAGTATATCATATATACTATGCTTTGTCAAGCGATTATGCACACATTTTTTTATGTCACATTCTTTTCAACACTTAAAACAAGATTCCTATTACTACTCATTTTTGAGAATTTGTGAATCATAAATTTTGAGCGGTAACCATTTTTAACAATACATTTTCATATAATAAAGAAAAAGCACCTATACTGGTGCAATTTCATAAATCACGCTGGGTTCCAATTCATTTTTTGCCCACCAAGAATATGAATGTGCAAGTGTGGAACTGTTTGTCCTGCGTTGTCGCCTTGATTGATAACGAGTCGGTATCCGCCTTCAATTTTCAGCACATCTTCAGCAATTTCAGCAATTTTTGCAAATATTTTACCAAAATTCGCGATATCGTCCGCGTCCATTTCGCTGAGATACTTGAAGTGCTTGCGCGGAATCGCTAAGTAGTGGTAACTTGCCATAGGTCTAATGTCATTGACAATAAAAAATAAGTCATCTTCATAGACTTTGTGCTGAACCCCATCTTTGATTGTACAAAATAAACAATCTTCCATTTTTTATTCCTCCAATGTATTTTGTTTGGCAACTGGCGACTACATAATAGATACAACCCGTTGCCAAGCCAATACTAAATATATTAATCAAAATGTTTGTTCTATTCAATTAATTTGCCAAGCATTGCGTCTCCTGAAATTTCAATAAGTTCTACGTCAACCGTTTGTGAGCATTCAACTGAATTCTTTGGTAGCAACACTTTAATATACTCTTTTGTGTAACCAACAAGAAAATTACCTTTGATATTTTCAGTCAACATAGATGCCGTTTTACCAATATGCGCAACTAAAAACGCATTATGAAGTTCTTTTTTCAATGCAAGCATTTTTGCTTTACGCTCTTTCAAAACTTTGCTATCAAGTGGTTTTTTTAGTTTAGAAATTGCTGTACCTGAGCGCTCTGAATAAGCAAATGCGTGAATATCACTAAAGTTTGCTGTTTTAATTGTTTGCAGTGTTTCTTCAAAATCGGCATCCGTTTCAGTTGGAAAACCAACAATAACATCGGTTGTAACAGCGCAATCAGGGAAATATTCTCTTATTAAATTGACCTTTTCTAAAAATTGCGCGGTGTTGTAGTGGCGGTTCATATCTTTGAGTGTTTGATTTGCGCCACTTTGCAATGGTAGATGAAAATGTGGACAAAAGTTTTTACATTTTTGCAATTCAGCGAGTAATTCGCGCGAAATCACATTACATTCAATCGAACTTATACGCAAGCGAATGTCAATCGTTTGAATCGCCTTTATTAAGTCAACAAAAGTTTCTCCGCGGTCAGTGTGGTAATCGGAAACATTTATTCCAGTCAAAACAACCTCTTTGGACTCTTTTTGCGCCTGTTTTATTTCTTCAACAACCTCATTGAGTTTACGCGAGCGAGAACGTCCACGCACATATGGAATCAAGCAATATGAGCAAAAATTATTGCAACCGTCTTGAATCTTCACAAAATGGCGTGTTTTATCCATTTGAGGGTTGGTGTAGTCTTCGTACGTTTCACTGATATAGCACTTTGGCTCAAATTGACACTCATTTTGCATATTTTGGACGAAAGAAACAATGTCGAGTTTGTTCATACCAAACACTGCAACAACGTTTTCTTTGCGTTCGTATTGCAAAGGATTATTTTGTGACGAACATCCGCAAATGATTATTTTTATGTTGGGGTTTTTACTTGTTATGCTACCAACCATTTGACGCGACTTTGCCTCAGCTTCGTTCGTTACTGCACAAGTAACCACTATTGCTATGTCGGCTTCTTCGGGCGTAGCGACTTCAATGTGTCCGTATTCTTTTAGCGATGTCATTAGGCTTGACGCCTCATACTCGTTGACTTTACAACCCATTTTTTTGATGTATATATTCATTTTTTTCTCTCAATTATCATTTTATCAATTTGTTTCAAATTTTTCCATAACAAGCGCACAACTCACGATTGATGCTGTTTCAGCGCGCAAAATACGTTTACCGAGCGTAACGCAATGAACATTTTTCAAAGCGCAAAGCATTTTGCATTCATTTTGCGAAAAACCACCCTCACTGCCAACAATTATAGCAATGTTTTTGTACTCTCCGCATATTTGACTAATTTTTTCTTGATTTGCGTTTTCATAAGCAAAAATTACCAAATCGTATGTCTGCAACTCCCTGACAACCGCATCAAAGTCTTTACTATTCTCAATTTCTAGTGGCTTTGAGCGCCCGCATTGCTTTGCAGATTCAACTGCTATCTTGTTCAGCCTTTCAATTTTTTGCGCACTCAAATCTGCTTGCACGACACAAAATTCACTTGTAAATGGAACAATCTTTGTTGCTCCTATCTCGCTAATTTTTTGTGTGATTAATTCAAATTTATCCGCTTTGACTTGTGCTTGATAAAGCGTAACTGAAACTTTCGGGTCACATACATTTTTCGCACAAGAAAGAACTTTACAAATAAGATTATCCTTGTTTACTTGGCAAATTTCGCAAGCATAATCGAAACCATCACCACAACAAATAATCATTTGGTCACTTTCTTTTAAACGCATAACATTTTTTGCGTGCGTAAATTCTTGCCCTAGCAAGGTGAAAAATCCGTCGTTGGGGTTTTCATTTGCGTAAAACCTTTTCAATTTGTTCATAAATAAAATTTTACTTATTTTTCAACATTTTGTCAAGTTTTTGCAACAACAATTGTTTTTTTATAAAGCATTGAATTAAAATTTCATATAAAAACAACTCTACGCAAAAAAAAAAATTAACACAATGACGCATTTATAAATATTATGTATTAGGGTATTCCCTATTTTAGGTGAACTATGAGATTTAACAAGAAATGCTGTTGCCCTTATTGTTGCGAAGGCACAGTAAAACCAAAAACAATTATGCGTACAGTCTATACGGGTATAACGGGTCCAACTGGCGCAACTGGAGCTACGGGTCCAACTGGCGCGACAGGTGCCACGGGTGCAGTTGGCAACACAGGGCTTGCTGAAACAATAACACTCGGCAATGTCTATATGGTCGAACCAAACTCACGCGCACGTGTCGTTGACAATCATCAAAACTTGAATCATACTTTCGATTTCTTCTTACCGCGCGGAGCAGATGGTTTTAACGGTCGTGACGGCAACGACGGACGCAATGGCGTCGACGGCAAAACTGGTGCAACAGGACCAACTGGTCCAACTGGCGCGACAGGACCTGAGAAAATCCCTGTTGTTTATTTTATTTCAACGAGTAAACAATATCCTGAGTATGGACTGCAAATCGGCTCAAAAAGGCGACTGCCACTTGAGCGCAAGGAATTCGACAACACAAACATTTGTGTACTAGATGCCGATGAAAACACCATTCAGTTTAATAAAACTGGTTCGTACAAAGTCGAGTTTGTCGTAAACGCTTACACACCATATTCGGGCTCGATTTTTAATCCTGGTACTGATTTTATATCCGTTGGCTTTAGACGCGTCGGAACGGAGATAGTTTTTGCAGGTCAAAGCAGTTTTAATTACGACCAACAACCTATTCAACTCAGCGCACACGGAGTAATCATCGTAAATAGCATTGCCGAGCCATTTGAACTCGTGAACCTTTCGTCACAAAGCATATTTTTGAAATGTCCAAAACAAGAAAACACTGCGACAATCTCGCACTTTGTTTGCCCGAGTGTCACAGTGGTAATCACATATTTAGGATAAAAGTGGCAAATGCCACTTTTTTATATATTAGTTTTGTTCATTGCTTAAATTTTTAACTATCATAGTAAAATTAAAGTCTATTTCGATGTCAACAAATTATCTTTGTAAATATTGCTAACTATTCTTTTCTGCTTCTGCAATTGCGTTGAGCGCAAATTCAAGTTGTTGTTCCGTTTCACAAACAATAATTGTTCCATCATTTAGTGTTTTGCAAATTTTACCAGCATTTTTGCACGCACAAAGCCCAGCACAATAGTCCCACATCAATTTTTCATTGCAAAATATTGCATTCGCTCCTCTCAAAAGCGCCAACGAAAAAGACACGGATGAAGCACCATAATTTCTTACACCAAGAACTTGGGGGGATAAAATATCAGCAACTTGCCATTTTTTCCTCGCCCCTTCTAATAACCAAAACGAATGCTTGATGTCCGCACAATACCCTTTGTGTATTTTTTCCCCATTTATAAATGTTCCCTTATCTTTTGAAGATACGACTTGAATTTTTAATTTGGGCAAGTACACAACGCTTGCAACTGGGTCGGTTTTATTTATAACGTAAGCGATTTGAAAACCCCAAGTTGGCAATCCATAAACAAAATTTTTTGTTCCATCAATCGGGTCAAGAAAAAATGCGTCATTTTCGACAACAGTGTTTGGGAGTGTTTCTTCACTAACTATGGGAATATTTGGATACTTTTGTTTGATAACACCTATGCAATGTTGTTCGACTAATCTGTCCACATCTGTGACGATATCAAATTCTCCCTTATCAAACACTTCATATTGTTTGTTGTTGTTTATAATTGTTTCAGCGTCTGATGCTAATCCTTTCATCATTAGAATAATATCATCAAGATTTTCCATTTATTTTTTCATAACCCCTTTCTAAATACTATTTATTAGTTTATCATAAAAAAACGAAATTTTACTCATATTTAATAAAAAATTATTAGAATCTATATTTATTCCAAAATGTCCACTACAAAAAATCCGAACTCACTTTTACAATGGTTCGGATTATTCTTGAATGGTGCGCATAGAGGGACTTGAACCCCCACGTCGTAAAACACTAGATCCTAAGTCTAGCGCGTCTGCCAATTCCGCCATATGCGCATACTGGCTGGGGTGGCTGGATTCGAACCAACGCATGTGAGGGTCAGAGTCTCATGCCTTACCGCTTGGCGACACCCCAGTGCTCGGCAAATCTTTGCCAGCCGTTCATAAAAAAAATGGTGACCCATCCGAGGCTCGAACTCGGGACAACTTGATTAAAAGTCAAGTGCTCTACCTACTGAGCTAATGAGTCATTCACTCTTGCTTTCGCAAGAATTGGCTGGGGTGGCTGGATTCGAACCAACGCATGCGAGAGTCAAAGTCTCGTGCCTTACCGCTTGGCGACACCCCAATATTAAAAAATAAAAAGAAATAATAAATTATGTGGGGTGGGTGATGAGTCTCGAACTCACGACCTCTAGAGTCACAGTCTAGCGCTCTAACCAACTGAGCTACACCCACCAAAATGGTACGCCTGAAGGGATTCGAACCCCTGACCCACGCCTTAGAAGGGCGTTGCTCTTCCAGCTGAGCTACAGACGCTTGCTGAAACATAATTTATAGTGGAGCGGGTGATGGGAATCGGACCCACGCGACCAGCTTGGAAGGCTGGGGCTCTACCATTGAGCTACACCCGCATTTCCCTTACGGTCAACGCTTTCATATGATAGCACAAATATTTTTTATTGTCAACAATTTTTCTACTATTTTTTACTCTTTTTTCAAATTTTTTGTAGTTTTTACCCTTTTATTTTTGCAAATTAGGATATTTTTTGTGCGTTTTGACGTATTTCCCCCCACTTTTTATAAACGCTTATGCAAAAAATTCATTTTTTTAAAATTGTTTTATATCAAATGCAAGCATTTATCATTTATATATTCAAAAAGCAATTTAAATCAAATAACTTGAAAAATTTTTGTCGTAACAACATCATCTTCAATGAAAATCATACCAAATGTATTGTTTTTTAAAGCGCCCTTGCCAAGACTCCCCGGATTGAGAACTATGATTCCATTTTCAAGACGCGTTTGAAAAGGTATGTGCGTATGCCCAAAAACGACTATATTAGCACCCATTTCAGTTGCTTTTTCAAATAGTTTTCCCATTCCCATTTTGACCCCATAGCAATGTCCGTGCGTCATAAAAATCTTTTTGCCAGCCATTTCAAGCAACAAATCGTCGTCAAAATTAATGTCGCCGTCACAATTCCCTTTGACAATAAATAATTTGTCTTTGATTTTTTTACTAAAGTTCAAAATATCTGCAACATAGTCGCCCAAAAACAAAACAAAGTCATATTCGACCTCATTGAGTATTTTCTTCAAATTAAGTAGATTCTTATGAGAATCAGACAAAACTAAAATCTTCATACTTTTATTATATCATATTCTGTTAGCAATTCAAAGTATTTTTTAAAATTAAATTAATCATATTTATAGATGTTAATTCCCAAAGTAAATTTCATAGTGAATAAAAGCGCAAATTAACTTCGTAAGTTTAAAACTTTCATACTACTTTCACATAGAAATTGAAAAAAATCTATTAAGCAAACGACCGCAACCGACTAATGTATTTTGAAAACAAAAAAAGGCCACAACCTGTAGCCTTTTACCAATAGTATACATAGAATACGCAAACTCCTATGCACAATAAAAAGAGTAAAAACATTCCTGTTTTAAATGGGAAAAGTTTTTTATCTTTTAGCACAATTGCTTTTGCAAAGCACCACATTCCAATTGCAAAGCACGCAAGACAAATAAGCGCTTTCCAAAAGTCTGGAACTTGGCGCACGACGGTGTTGACAAAGGTATTATATGTGTCCAAAAGCGTTGCCAAACAAAACATAACTTTCTCCTTTTGTTATATTATACTACAAAAAGCGCCTGTTGTCAAGGTTTCAAGCCTTATCTATCATACTTTCGCTTGTCATCTCCTTTGGCTTTTTGATTTGCATCAATTCTAGTATTGTTGGAGCAATGTTTGCAAGCGCAAAATTCCCTGTTTTGAGTTTTATATTTTTATCGCACACAATGAACGGTACTAGACTCAATGTATGTGAAGTAATGATTTTGCCGTTTTCATCAACCATCAATTCAGCATTGCCGTGGTCTGCGGTTATAATCAAGATATAATCTTTTGCGTTTTTGTAGATTGTTTTCAAACCTTTGTCAACTGCTTTGATTGCTTGTATCGTGGCTTTTAAATTCCCTGTATGTCCCACCATATCGCCATTTGCAAAATTGAGAACAATCAAATCATACGCACCACTTTTTGAGGCGTCCGCAACGCTTTTTGCTATTTTCCTCGCTTGCATTTTAGGCGCTAAATCAAACGTTGCAACATTGTCAGATGGATGCAAAATGCGCTGTTCATTTTTGTACGGAGTTTCTCTTAGTCCATTCAAAAAATACGTCACGTGCGCATATTTCGTTGTTTCGGCAACCTTTAAAACCTTGCAACCCGCTTTTGAAACAACTTCAGTCAAGTTGTTTTTGATTTGTTGTTGTTTGAACACGCACTCAATGCCACATTTGTCTGCACGGTCACCATAACTCGTCATAGAATACATCTCGTATTGACGTTTTACATCAAAAGCGTCAAATTTCTTATCCGCTAACGCATACGTCAATTGGCGCGCTCTATCGGCACGAAAGTTGGTGAAGAAAACGACATCTCCCTCATTGAATCCGCTGTAATCATTTAGGCTTGCTGGCTTAATAAATTCGTCAAAAATTCCGTCATTGAAACTTTTTTCAATGTACTCGTCAATGTTTTCAATCTTTTCGCCCGCTCCCAAAACAATTGCATCATAAGCAAGTTTTGTACGGTCATAGTGTGACTCCCTATCCATTGCGAAGTACCGACCAACAATAGAAACAATTTGCCCGTAACCATTTTTAGCAATATAATCTTCTAATTGCTTAACGAAAGTATTTGCAACATTTGGCAAAGTATCTCTACCGTCGGTGATAGCGTGTATAAACACGCGCTTGAAACGTCGATTTTTAGCCATTTTTAGCACTGCCAAAATATGATTGAGCGCGCCGTGAACTCCGCCATTTGACACGATGCCAATAATGTGTAAATTCTTCTTTGTTCCCTTTAGTTTGTCAAACATTTCATTGATGACATCATTCTTGAAGAACTCGCCGATTTCAATTGAATCATCAATTTTCAAAAGTTCCTGCAAAACAACGCGCCCAGCCCCAATGTTTTGATGCCCGACTTCACTATTCCCGATTTGTCCTTCGGGCAAACCGACAGCTTGCTCACTCGCATTGATTTTCAAATTTGGAAAATTTGCAAATGCTTTGTTCAAAAATTTTGGCTTCGCAAGTTTGACAGCGTTTCCTGCTTTTTCGTCACGCAAACCAACGCCATCCATAATTGCCAAAATCACTTTTTTGTTTGCTTTCATATGACTCCTATGTTAGAATATTAATTGAAACGTATTTTTATGCTCTACCACATATGGTGTATTATGTAATTATAATACACCATATATTGTATTTATTATGCTTTTATTAAATTTTCAAAACTTTCTGCGTCAAGGCTTGCTCCACCAATCAAAAATCCGTCGATATTATCAATTTTCCTGAACTCAGCCACATTTTTAGAATTGACACTGCCACCATACAAAACTTTGAAGTTTACATCGAATTTTGATTTTAGCAATGTTTTTATGAAAGTAATTGTATCTTGTATTTCGTCCGCGTGCGGTGTCAACCCAGTACCAATTGCCCAAACTGGCTCATAGGCAATGATGATATTCTTCAAGTTTTGCTTTTCAATGCCGTGCAATGCCGTGAGTAACTGAAATTTCAAAACTTGATATTTTTCATTTAATTGTTCTTGAGTTTCGCCCACACATAAAACACACTCAGTTTGTGATGCACATAAAATAACTTTTTTGTTGATTATCTCGTCGTTTTCAAAGAATTTTGAGCGTCTTTCGCTATGCCCTATCAAAACGCTTTGACATTTTAAGTCAAGCGCTTGAACAATGCTAGTTTCGCCTGTATATGCGCCAAAATTGGAATAGCAAACATTTTGCGCCCCAATTGGGAAATTTGATTTTTCGACCGATGTTTGAATCAATGCTGGCGAAACGAAGAAACATATTTTTTCTTGAGTTTCAAATTCATTGAAAGAATCAAAAAATTCAGCAACCTCTTTTGATGTTTTGTTGAGTTTCCAATTGCCGTAAAAAATCATTGTTCTTTCTCCTTAAGATTCACAATCCCCGGCAATTCGCTACCTTCAAGTAAAGTAAGCGAAGCGCCACCGCCCGTTGAAACAAAATAGAAGTCTTTTTCAAGCCCAAAATTGCGAACAGCAGAAGCGCTATCTCCGCCCCCAACAACCATTTGATGTGGATTTTCCGCCATCGCCTTTGCGACTGCGCGCGTTCCTTTTGAAAAACGCTTATATTCAAATACGCCCATAGGTCCGTTCCAATAAACAGTTTTAGCAGACTTGATAACCTTTGTAAACAATCTAATAGTTTTTGGTCCAATATCCATACCGATTCCGTCTTCTGGAAAGTTCTCAGACGAGCAAACATCATAATCAGCAAGGAATGAGAACTCTTTTGCGACAAGGTGGTCTACTGGCAAGTATATTTTAACTTTTTTATTGCTTGCTTTTTCAAGCAACAATCTTGCATACTCAATTTTTGCTTCGTCAACTTTGCTCGCGCCCATATTGTACCCTTGCGCCACAAGAAAAGTATACGCCATTGCCCCGCCAATAATTATTCCGTCGACCTTGTCAATAAGATTAGAAATCAACTTAATTTTGTCACTAACTTTTGCTCCACCCAAAACCACAACAAACGGGCGTTTTGGCTCGTTCATAAGTTTGGAAAAAACTTCAATTTCCTTTGCCATAAGCAAACCACAATATGACGGAATGTACTTTGTTATGCCTGCAGTCGATGCGTGCGCACGATGTGCCGTTCCAAACGCGTCATTGCAATAGATATCCGCGATTCGCGCTAGTTTCTTAGAAAATTCATCGTCATTTGCCTCCTCTTCAGGGTAAAAACGGATGTTTTCAAGAACCATTACATCTCCATTTTTCATTGTTCTAATCATTTTTTGCATATGCTCAGAAAAAAGTTCCGTTTCAAACAAAACAGGCTTATCCAAAAGTTCCTTTAGTTTTTCAACAACAGGTGCAAGCGAGAACTCAGGCGATACCTTGCCCTTTGGACGCCCCAAGTGTGAAACGATGATAACTTTTGCTCCCTTTTCAATCAAATACTTGATTGTCGGTAGTGCCTCAATAATTTTTTTGTCATCGCTTATGATACCATTTTTGTTTACGGGTACATTGAGGTCGTCGCGCAACAAAACCTTTGTTCCTTCAAGATATTTGTAATCTGTAATTGATGCTTTATTCATAATATTTCTCCTCTAATAAATTTTCAATATTTGGTTGTTTATGTCGTTTGCAATGTTTTCAAGAGTTTGCACGACCATAAAGACATTGTCGAATTTTTGCAATTTTTCTTTCTTTTCTTCGCTAGACGATTTAGTTTTTTCAAGATTTGAATACAACACTTTTTTAGTTTTTACTCGCAAATCCGCTAAGTCTTTATCATAAGCAAAATCATCAAAAATTTCAATATATGCGTTGTTCAAACTCTCTTTTTCTTTGACATCATAAACAGCCCGATGTGCTTTGCAAATGTTCTTTATCAACTTGAAATGCTCTGTAATACATTCCCGTTCATTGTCTTGCAAATTGTTGATTTCTTCCGTTTTGTTAATGATTACCAAGCACTCGTCAGCAATTTTTTCAGATTCATTTAATACATTTTGATAATACTGCAGTCGCGCAATATATCGCGACTCCTCATTTGTGGTAATTCGCAAAATGTTGCTTTTAGTTTGTGCAATGTTTGTTGTAAATATGTTGATTCTAGAAATTAGGTTTGACTTCTTTCTCTTTGTCGGTTCGTTCCAATATGCCTCCAACTTTTCAATCAAGTCCGTTTGGTCATCTGCAAGTACTTGCAATCCTTTCAAAATTTGGTGACTTGCAATCGGTAAGTTTGTATATAAACTTTGGTCAAGCACAAAAATTTTATGTTTTTCGTCCTTGTTTTTATCGGGCAATATCTTGTACAAAATCTTGCTGATTGGCGTGACAAGAAACAACTGCAAAATCACATTAATAGCATTTATGACAATAAGTGAAATAATGAGAATGAACGAATCACTGTCAATGATAGATGTTGCCCACTCAACATAAGGCGTGCAAGCAAAAATAATAATCATCAACATTGTTGTCAAAACTGACACATAGACATTAAACAGCGTGGCGCGTTTTGCCGTGATATTTGCTTTCAAACTTGCCATAATTGAAACGAATGTTGTACCGATATTTGCGCCCGCCATTACGTATAGTGCCGACAATAGAGTCATTGTTGAATCGCCGATTGCCATCAGCGAAACAAGCAGTGCGCTTGTTCCAAGGCAGTGCAAGCACATACCCAAAACTATACCAATGAGAACAAGCAAAACTGGATTCGTCATTTTACCAATCGCTGTTGCAACGCTAGGAACACTTGTGACAGATTCCATTCCAATACTCATTATTTTCATACCGCAAAACAGCAAGCCCAAGCAAGTAATTGTTTTCCCGATTTTTATAATCGTGGGCGACTTTGCAATCATTGAGATAACAGCGCCAATCAATGCAAAAAGACCAAAAAATTCTACAATATTGAACGATTCAAAACAAAAAACTAGCAGTACAAGTGACGAGCCAATGTGCGCACCAAGAAACAACGGCAATGCTTGCATCAGCGTCAGCGCCCCTATATTAATCAATCCAATATACATCACAAGCGAAACGCTGGAAGATTGCACCAAAATCGTGCTCCCTATCCCCGATGCAAATGCAATGTATCTGTTTTTTGACAATTTGTTGATGTTGCGTCGTATGTTGTTGCTCGCAATGCCTTCAAGCCCCTGCCCAACACCTGAAATGCCGTACAATAGCACGCCAAGCCCCGACAAAAGAAACAAAAGTCCGTATAATGCTTCCATATTTCTCCTTATGTAATAGTATATAATTTTTAATTAATTAAAACAAGCAATTTTAGCCCATTTTTGACATTTTTAGTCAAACTTTAATTGACTAAAGCCAAAATGTGTGCTAAAATTGTTGAATGGATAATAATTTGTTTAAAAATAATATAATTCTTGCACCACTTGCTGGCTACACCGACGCAGGTTTCAGGCGAATTTGTGCCGACTTTGGCGCGGGCTTGACAACCACAGAAATGGTCAGCGCGAAAGGTCTACATTATGGCAATGAAAATACGGAATACTTGCTCACAACTTGTGGCGAAACGCCTGTTAGTGTTCAAATTTTTGGTAGTGACCCCGAAATTATGGCGGAAGCGTGCAAAAACGAAAAGTTGCAAAACTTTGACGCAATCGACATAAATATGGGTTGCCCTGTTCCAAAAATTGTCAAAAATGGCGAAGGTAGCGCATTGTTAAAAGACCCAAAACTTGCTGAAAAAATTATTTCAGCGTGCGTCAAGGCTACAAACAAGCCTATTTCAGTCAAATTTAGACTGGGCTTTGAAAAAGATGAGGACACAACTGTTGATTTTGCCAAAATGTGCGAAGGCGCGGGAGCAAGTTTCATCGTAATTCACGGGCGCACGCGCGAGGAGTATTACACGGGTTCAGCACGATATGACACCATTTTCAAGACGGCGGATTGTGTGAAAATTCCCGTTTTTGCAAACGGTGATATTGTCACAAAAAATGACTATGATTTCATTATGCAAAATAGCAACTGTTTTGGCGTTTCAATCGGCAGAGCAAGTTTAGGAAATCCTTTTGTTTTCAATGATTTCAAAAGCCCAACGCAAGAAGAACTAAAAGACGCCATTTTGAAACACTATGAGTATTTGAAATTGTGTTTTAGCGAACATTATATTTTTTCAAATTTTAGGAAACACCTTTGCGCGTATATCGGCACTTGCAAAAATGCGCGCACTTTTCGCGACTTGATTTTCAAGGCGGAAAATATTGAACAATCTATTGCATACGCAATTGAAGCCGTTATGCAAGAATAAACAAAAAAACGCCAAAGAGTTTCCTGCCTAACTCTTTGGCGCTATATTTGAATGAACAATTATTGAATATCTGCTTTGAATGTTTTACCTGCTTTGAATGAAGGAGCCTTTGAAGCAGCGATTTTGATTGTAGCGCCAGTTCTAGGGTCTCTACCATCTCTTTCTTCTCTTTCGCGAACTTCAAATTTACCGATTCCAGAAATTACGAGTTCGTCTCCCGCTTTCAATGTTTCAACCAAAACACTATAGCAAGCGTCCAGAAGTTCCCCACAGTCTTTTTTGCTGATGCCTGTTTTTTCAGAAATAGCATCAATGTACTCTTGTTTGTTCATATTATATACTCTCCTTGTGTTTTATAATATGCTTCATTATAGCATAAAACCAAACTAAAGTCTAGCATTTTAGCGCCATTTTGCAAATTTTTTATTTTTTTTGAAAAATAATTATATGACGCCGATTTGTCGTTTTTCACACAAAGTAAGCGAAACTTGCAAACGCGGTGGCGCTAAAAGTGGCAATGACCACTATGTTGATATAAACGCTAATCTATATAACAACGCAGTTTTTCCACGAGCCGTCGCCTGTCAACGTGAATTTGATGTTCATACTTGCATGCGCTGCGGTATAAATTTCATAGCAAGCAAAATTGGTAGGTGATTGCAAAACTTCGTCTAATTTAACTTCAAGACTGCTACCAAACGGACGTGTTGCAAGAATTTTATAGGTTGTAACCAAATCAAGCGCTAGAGTTGCATTGATTGCTCCGCTAATACAAGAATATTCCGCAATGCGTGCATCTCCGTCCATAATTGTGAGCACAAGTAAACTGTTTTTGGCGTTGTTTGTTGCTGTGATGTCCACCTTTGTTTCCTTAGGCAACAAGGATTTAAGAGTGCCAAGATTTAGATGGAGTGCAACGCGAACGCCTAAATCGGCAACAGCGGCAGTATTAGCTTCTTTACCATGCGTGAAGATATAACGCGCGTTACCGCCATCGATTGAAGAACTACCAGAACGTAGCCACGTATATGAATTTGATGCGCGGTCGTACCCGTTGAGTTCCCATAGCCCTGTTCGGTTCGCGTTTTTGTGCGACGCAGTGTCTGCGCTTGAATTTATCCCTGCTGTTGCTTTACCGCTATCAAGGTATATTATGTCGTTTGCTTCATCATAAAGCCTATCTGTATTTTGTAATTGACTTGTAGCAGTCTGCCCATACCCAGTGTGCAACACCTCAAAACCACTTGGTACCCACAACTTATCGTCATATGTTGACTCTACTGTGCCATTCCAATTGCTATGCTTACCACTAAGTCCATCCATTCCGTTTTCTAACCCAAAGTCTGTACTTCCATCACTATAACCACTTGAACCAACACCACTATTTGTGTTATACAGGGCTCCGCTGCTATTGTATGAGGTTTGATAAGCGCTGCTTTGCCACCCGCCAAGATTAAGTGAACTTGATGCTAGTTGGCTTGGCGCTACTACATATTGGTCAAGTACACTATATGTGCTTTTCAATGTTTCATATAATGGTTTTACTGTTTTATCTCTCAAATAACTTTGTGAGTAGTTACCTTCCCATCTATAGGTTATACCATTTTCTGTAGAGTTCTTCCTTGGATTAAATATTGCATTTTTATATGGGCGAGCCATATATAGTGTGAGAACGTCATTTTGCGTGCCGTTTTCATCTCTTATTGAACGGTATACTGCTTGCCAGTATTGCGCTGATGCTACATTTGCGCTGTTTGTTGTGCCAGTTGTATTCTCAAACAATTTCACAAGTATTTGTGCGTTGCCTTTTTGGTCGTTTGTCCAACCATTTTGTGTGCCATATTTGCCAAAGTTTTTGGCTGTAAGGTATGTTGGTGCGTTGGTGTTTTCCGTCACGCCATTCCATACGTTTTCACTGTCTACCATATTTAGCAAGTCGGCGAGAACTCCCAAGTTCACTATTCCATCTGTTTTAAATAGTGGCTTATTTGTTGCAGTTGCATTCAATACGCCTGTGCTTGTGTCCGCTGAACCTGTTGTTTCATTGCGGGCGCTATCCCCCGCAACAAACACGGGCGCATTGACGTAAAACGTGCCGTCACTTGGTCCGCCTGCTGTTAGATTATAGCGAGTGGCAAAACTTGCTAATGGACATAGCGAAAATACTGCAAATATAGAAAACACCACAAGCCACAACATTATTTGTGTGGTCCGTGGTGTTTTTTTATATTTAGTTTTTGTACTTTGATTTGCAAGGTGTGTTGTTCCACGCAACCCCTTACTTAAATTTAAATTGTCATTGGTGCTTGTTGGATAGTTCGGTAATTGTGGATAACTATTATACCCCCCCCCCCCCCCATTTAGTTAAGTACTTCATTATCTTGCTCTCCTTTGCTAATGATTTAAAATTTTAGTAATCTAATACTACCCCTGCAATTTCAGTTTAGCATATTTTAAAAAAAATATCAAACGTTTTAAATATATTTTTTTGCTTAATATTTTTTTAAATTGTTTTTAATGCAACTTAGAACTATAATTATTAAAACTACATATTAGAGAAATTAGATTACCAAATCAAACGACTTCTTTTTTGAATTTTATGCCACTGCGAAAAACGGGTGTGCGACGGGCGTTATATTTGTCGAAATTGCCTGTCATTGGGTTGTATATCAAGCGACCTTTGCGCTCTACCATTTTGAAACAACCAAAATTTGTGATGTTGACATTATCTCCACGTTTCAGCGCTTCAATCACTATATTTTGAAATTCATCTATTGCTGTCCTACTTTCGCTGAGTGTTAGGTTTGTTTTGCGCGAAAGTTCCTCTATTAGCCCTTTTTTGTTCATATTTTCTCCTCCGCTTGAAAGTTTTGCCATTCGCAAAACTTTTATACGCATTATGTTTCTTTTCTACTATGGAAATAGTTTGATATGGTGTGTTTGTCAAAGGCGCGCCCATAGTTTAGCACAAGAATTGTCAAAAGATAGGTTGCGCCTCCGACTAGAAACATTGTCATTGTTTGAATGACGCCGAAACCTATGATTTGTTTGATTGCGTACATTGATGTTGACATCATCACGCACGCGAGTGCGGGCAAAAATATATCGTATTGCAGTGATAGTCTAATTTTGACATACTTTGTGAGGTTTTGCAAATTTAAGATAGCGCAAACGATGTAGCAAACGAGCGTTGACCACATTGCGCCGTATATATTGACACTTGGAATTAAAACCAAAACGAGCGTCAACATAACTTTCAAAAAGCACGCACCGACCATATTATAGACGGGTATTTTCGTTTTATCGATTGATTGCAATATTGTTGTTGCGACTTGCACGAGCGCAATAAACAAAATGGCGAATGCCCCTATTCTCAACAAATTGCTTGCGATTTGAAACTCGTCTATAGCGCCAACTTTAAGCCCATTTTTGAAAAGAAAACATATTATATCCATTGGGAAAACAAGAAAGACGACCACACACGGTAGCGCTATGAACAACACAAATCGCAGTGCTGAACTTGATTTTTCCGCAACGAGTTGCTGTTTGTGATTTGAATGCAGTTTTGATATTATTGGAATAACCATTGTCGCGACTGCCATTGACAAGACGACTGGCAAATTGATGAGCGAATTAACAACGCCTGTCAAAATTCCGTACATATTTGTCGCGGTTGATGTTGAATAACCTATATGTTTTAGCAGGTTGATTATCAAAAAACTATCTATTAGTAGTGTCAAAGGCATTATCATACTGCTAAGGGTCATAGGAATTGTTGTTTTGACAATTGATTTGATGGATATGTTTTCAGTCGTTTTTGGTGTTTCTTTTTTTTGTGCGAACAAGTATTGTATTACAATCATCACAAGCGCGAAAACTTCGCTGAGCGTTACGCCAACAACTGCACCAAATGCTCCAAGCATAAGCCCGCGGTTGATAAACAAACTTGCAAACAATAGTCCAAAAATTAATTTGAACAACTGCTCAATTATTAGTGATATTGACGTCGGCAAAATGTTTTGTTTGCCTTGAAAATATCCACGGAAAACCGATAGCACGCCGACAAAAAATATCGCGGGCGCGATGCCGACATAAACTAGCCACGCATCGCCATTGCCTTGCAGTGTGGCAATCGGTTTGGCAAGTAGCGCAAGAGCGAGGCTCATAAATAAAGAAATTCCTGCAAAAAATAGTAGCGATTTGCGAACAACTGCCTTATTTTGCGCACCACTGCCACTTGCCACAATTTTTGCGATTGCATTCGGTACGCCTGTTGAACACAAAACAAGCAATGTGGAATAAAGCGGAAATATCATTTGATATAGTCCTAGACCTTCTGCGCCGAGAATATAAGTCAGTGGTATGCGATAGACTGCGCCAATAACTTTGGCAAAAAAACTAGCTAGTGCTAAGATGATTGACCCTGCTATAAAGTTTTGTTTTTTCATACAATTAGTTTGTGCTACAGTGCGCTTTTTATACTAAGACCAACAATAGATTTAAGCGGTAAACAAAAATTTATCTTAAAGATATACTTAAAAATACATATAAATTTTGAATATTTTTTGCTATTTTACAAATATTAGTTGAAACCAACTGCAAAGGAGAAGATTATGAAAGAAAGTGGAATAGTTAGGCGCTTGGACGAATTAGGACGAATTGTAATTCCTAAAGAGATAAGAAAGAGTTTACGTATCAAGGAAGGAACGCCACTTGAAATATCAATTGCAAACAATGCCATTATTTTGAAAAAGTACTCGCCGATTTTAGAACTTGGCGAAAACGCAACTTACTGTGCTGAGATTTTGTATGACATACTGGGTGTTCCTATATTTGTAACTGACCTAGAAGAATTAGTTGCGTGCGCAGGGACAAAATACATAAAACAAAAAATAAAAAGTGACGTTGTAAAATTGATTGACAAACGCGCAGTTTCTAACCTTGAAAACTATAATAATACCATTTTTGAGGAAGAAACAATAAAGCACAAAAACTTATTCATCAGTCCTATTATTATTGACGGCGACATACTTGGTAGCATTATTATAGACTACAAAGAAAATACGTCCAAAATGGTTGATTCAGTAAAATTTGCGACTATGTTTGCCTCAAAAATTGCAAATTAGTTTCAAAAAAACGCGACTATGCAATTAGCAATCGCGTTTTAAAATACAATATATGGTGTATTATACTATATTATATACACCATATATTGCGTATTATATCAAATAATTCCTTCGACAAATTCTTGTGCATCAAACGGAACAAGGTCATCAATACCTTCCCCAACGCCTACAAATTTGACAGGAATTTCAAATTCGTGACATATGCTGACGACTATTCCACCTTTGGCAGTTCCGTCAAGTTTCGTAAGAACAATTCCGTCAAGGTCAATGGCTGAATCAAATTCGCGAACTTGATTGACGGCGTTTTGCCCTGTTGTGGCGTCAATGACGATGTATCTTTCAAAGTGTGCTTCTTCCCAATTCTTTGTTGCAACACGATTGACTTTTGAAAGTTCTTCCATAAGGTTTACTTTATTGTGCAAACGTCCTGCTGTATCAACAAGCACGACGTCAAAGCCTTTCGCTTTTGCAAAACTTATGCCGTCAAAAACGACGCTCGCTGAATCGGCGCCCTCGTCTTGTTTGACGATTTTTACGTCCGCACGGTTTGCCCATACATTGAGTTGCGCGCTTGCTGCTGCTCTAAATGTGTCGCCTGCGACAACGACTACTTTTTTGCCAAGATTGCTGTAGTAGTTTGCAAGTTTGCCAATGCTTGTCGTTTTGCCAACACCATTGACGCCGACAACGATTACTACCTTTGGATATTCATCTTCAGTTGTGCTTTCGTCGCAAGATGTCATCATTTCTTCAATGACTTGCCTCAAGGCATTTTTTGCTTCGTCGCAAGTTTTTAGTCTTTCCTTTTTACATTTTGTGCGCAAGCGGTCGATGATTTCTTCCGACGTTTCATATCCTAAATCGGACGTAATCAAAATTTCTTCAAGGTCGTCAAAAAATTCGTCGTCAAGTTCCTTGTGAAAAATTGAATCAATTTTGTTTGAAATCGCATCTTTAGTCTTTTTCAAGGCATTTGCAATCTTTCTAAAAAATCCAACTTTTTCTTTTTTAGGTTTTTCGACAACTTCTTGAAAGTCACTTGTTTGTTCCTGTTGAGTTTGAGGCGCTTCAGTTGTTTTTATTGCTTCTGTTGTTATTTCTTTTGCTTCCTCAACGCTTTCTTGAGGTTCTTCAACAACTGTAGTTTCAGGTGCGTCACTTTCAATAATTGTTTCTTCTTCAACCTCTATTGGTTCCTGTGCTGTTTCATTCTCTCCCAAAACTGCTGGCTGGTCGGCAATTTCTTGTTCCTCAACAACTGCAACTTGTTCAGTATTTTGCATTTTCTCTTGTGGTTGCTCGATTTCATTCACTTGCGGAGTAGTTTCAGTTACTTCTTCAACAATAATTTGTTGCGGTTGTTCCTCTTTTGGTTGTTCTTTCACCATTGTAGATGATTCGATTTTGTCATCTACTTCAATATTGTCGTTCTTGTTTTTTTTATTTTTGTCTTTTTTAAACCAATTAAAAATTCCCATATCTATACCTTATTATATATTATTTAAGCAAATACACTTATAAAGAAATTTTGCGCCAAAATGTGGCGCAATTTCCCTAGCCTTGTGCTGGTTCAGCGTTTGCAAGCGCATCTGAGAGTTTGACAGATACAATCTTTGAAACGCCCTTTTCTTCCATTGTAACACCATATAGAGAGTCGGCAAGTTCCATTGTTGGCTTTCTGTGCGTGATGACAATGAATTGTGTTTCTTTTGAAAATCTATGCAAATATTTTGCAAATCTTTCAACGTTCGCATCGTCAAGCGCTGCCTCAATTTCGTCAAGCAGGCAGAATGGCATTGGACGCAATTTCAAGATTGCAAACAAGATTGCAATTGCAGTAAGTGCTTGTTCTCCACCACTTAGCAAACTCAAGTTTGTGACTTTTTTGCCCGGTGGTTCGGCCTGAATCTCCACACCTGCTTTAAGATTATCTTCAGATTCGGTGAGAACGAGGCGCGCGTTGCCACCACCGAACAATTCGCGGAATGTTCGCGTAAAATTGTTGTTGATTTTTTCGAACGCATCGTCAAACTTTTGCGTCATCTCAGTCGATAATTCTTTTATGATTTGCAACAAATCGTCTTCCGCTTTTTGGTCATCTTCCATTTCCTTGGTCATTTCTTCGTAGCGCGCGGAAAGTTCTTTTATATCCTCAATTGCGCTCATATTGACATAGCCAAGTTTGCTAATTTCTTTCTTAATTTCGATGATGCGTGGAACTGATTGTTCCGCGTCAAAGTTTTCGTCACGGTACATCAAGCAACCGTCATAATCAAGTTCATATTCCTCAGCAATTCTTCCTGCCATTGCGTTGAGGTCGTCATCAATCTTTTGAAGATTCATATCTTCGTGGATTTTTCTTTCCTGAACTTTTGTATAATCGGCATTTATCATTATTCTTTCTTGTTCAATCAACTTCAAACTGAATTGATGTTCTTGCTTTGTTTTGTCTAATTCTGCAAGGCTTGCTTTAGCGTTGTCAAGTTCCCCTTTGAGCCTAAAATAGTCGCTATTGTTGTCATCGCTCATTTGAGTATTCTTTTCTTTTTCAATATCGCTTTGCGATTTTGCGAGGTCATTCGTCAAAATGACAATTTTATTGTCAAGTACGTTGATATCCTCTTTCAAATTCTCGACATCTTCGCGATATGATTCAATTTCGCTTTCAACCGTTGCGATTTGAACTTTCAAATTCGTATTTTCAGCATTGTATTGCTCTTTCTTTGTGCGGAGTAAGTCATACTGGCTTTGACGTTTCGAAATGCACTCATTTGCATTCAGACGACTGTTGCTGATTGTATTTTCGAGTTCATCAACACTGTTAATTTCATCTTCAATTGCCTTTGCACGCGCGTTGCTTTCGTTGTATGTGCGACGCAATTGCTCAAGTTCTTTTTGTGTTTCTTCAAACTGAATATTTGCCTTTTGCGACGCCTCAACATTTGTTGCAAGTTCTATTTGCATCGCAACAAGTTTTTCATCGATTTGCGAAATTTCAACGCTTAGTTGCTCAATTTCTTTGTTGATTTCGACACTTTCATTTGATAGGCTTTCAAGTTTTTTGCTCTTTTTGTCTATATCTTCTTTCAGCGTTTCAATTTCCTTTTCACGCCCCAAAATGTTATTTATTTCAGCCTTTTTGCTACCGCCCGTGATTGAACCTTGAGGATTAACAATGTCGCCCTCAAGTGAAACAATTTTGAACGAAAAACGAGAGTTTTGCGCAAGCGCAACTGCGGTGTCAAGTGTGTCGACGATAACAGTACCACCAAGCAAACTTGTGAATACGTTGCTCATTTTTTTGTCGTACTCAATCAAGTCACTTGCAACGCCAAAAACGCCTGCTCTATTGAGTAGTTTTTTTGTTTCAGCGTCAAGATTACGTGGTTTCATTGAAGTAATCGGCAAAAATGTCGCTCTACCATACCTATTTTCTTTCAAATACGCAACAAGATTTTTTGCGTCTCCTTCATTTTCAGTAACTATGTTTTGAACTGATGCACCGAGAGTCGTTTCAATCGCGATTTGAAATTTTTCAGGCACTTTGATAAGATTTGCAACAACACCCACAATCTTGCTTTTGAGTGCTACATTTTTTTCAGCATCTTGCATAAGTTTTTTGACACTATACGCAAAACCGTCAAAATCGGACTGCATTTCGCTTAGCAACTTATGACGGCTCACAATGCTGGCGAGTGCGGTTTGCAATTCTTGCGTTTCGTCGAAGATATCGAGTTTACGCACGTTTGCTTGTTGGAGTTTTCTTTTCAAAACGTCAATTTTTATGTTGCTTTCACTAATTTGTGAATTAAGTTTTGTAATTGTTTGCTCAGATTGTGTTTTGTTTTGCTTTAAATTGTCGTTCTTTTCGCCTAAGGTGTCAAGCCTAATTTTTAAATCAGCACTTTGGTTGTTAAGTGCATCTTTTTCGGCATTCAAACGTGAAAGATTTGCTTTGATTTCGCCGAGTTTGTCAATTGATTCGAGCAAATTTCGTTGATTTTTGTCGACTTCGTCTTCATTTTCAGTCAATTCGTCGACGACGTGCAAATATTCATTGCTTAATCTTTCTGAAGTCAAGTTGAGTTCTTTTAATTTTTGTTCGTTTGCAACAAGTTTTTCATGCTTTGACTCAAGCATTTTTTCTGTGTCATTTTTTTCAAGTTTAATCCTTTCAAGTTCGTCCTCTTTAGACTGCATTTGTTGCGTCAAAAAGTTCATTCTCTCTTGAATCAACTTTGTTTGCCCTGCTTGCTTTTCAATGCTTACAGAAAGTTCTACGACAAGATTATGTATTTTTTCAATATCTATGTCTATTTTTTGAATTTCAGACATTGATTTATCATATTTTTGGTTGCAACCAGCAAGTTGTTCTTCCTTGACTTTCAATTCTTCGGTGATTGCTACGATGCGGTCGCGGACTTCTTGTCTTCTTGCGTTTGCAGTATCACATTGAATGAGGTAGGCATTGATTTCAAGCACGCGCAATTCGTCTTTGAACGCGAGGCATTTTTTTGCATCTTCTGCTTGCTTACGCATAGGTCCCAACTGTCTTTCAAGTTCCGTCGCTATATCTGAAAGGCGTGTCAAGTGGTCGTGGACGCGCTCAAGTTTTCGCTCAGCCTCAACCTTGCGCGCCTTGAACTTGGCAATTCCCGCTGCTTCCTCAAAGATAGAACGGCGGTCTTCGGGCTTTGAATTGACAATTTCGGCGACCTTACCTTGTCCAATAATTGAATATCCGTCACGCCCGATACCTGTGTCGTGCAAAAGGTTGACGACGTCTTTGAGTCTGCAAGGCGTTCTGTTGATTGCGTATTCACTCTCGCCACTGCGATATAACTTGCGCGTGATGACAATTTCGTCATATTCCATATTGAGTTCGTGGTCAGTATTGTCAAAGACAAGCGAAACTTCACAATATGAGAGTGATTTACGATTTGACGTGCCTTTGAAAATGACGTCTTGCATACTGCTTCCACGCAATACTTTACTGCTTTGCTCACCCAAAACCCAACGGACGGAGTCTGCAACGTTACTCTTACCGCATCCATTCGGCCCCACAATAGCGGTTATCCCGTTATCAAAGTCAATTTCAAGCCTGTCGGCGAACGATTTAAAGCCGGCAACTTCAATTCTTTTAAAATTCATAGTCATTCCTTTTATTTATAATAAGGTTTCTCAAGTACTTTTGTTGAGATTTCATACTCTTTTTTTCAACTGCTAATGTCAAAATACAATTGGGCAATTTTTTGAGTGCTTGTTCAGCGCATTTTTGTTCCGCTAATTGCTTTGAACCTGCTTCGGCAGTGCTGATTAGTGTTTTTTCTACATATAAGCCGACTTCAAAAATTGGCTTATGTGCTTGCCCCGCTTGCTTGAGCGTTTTATACTCAAAATCCGTTATACCCTGCCCCTGCAAGTACGCTTGCAGAGGCGATTTAAAATCGGTATCTTTTTGATTTGTCAATGTTTTTGCTCTGAGGTCAATGTTTTTTTCGACAAATGATTTAGCACTTGCAAGACCACCGTCAATATATATCGCGCCGAGTAAACTTTCAAATAAATCGCCTTTTACATTGACTGAAAGCGGACATTGCGTGTGTTTTTCATAAATTTTAGACAAACAAAGGCTATCGATGATTTTGGACAAACTTTGTGCTGAAACTATTTGCGCGCGTATATGGGAAAGTTTACCCTCATTCTCACTGAGATTGTTGTACAATTTCTCAGAAACAATGAAGGACAAAATACTATCTCCAAAGAATTCTAGGCGCTCATTGCTTTCAATGTTGCGCAGATTTGCAATCGACGAGTGCGTAAATGCCTTATCTATTAACTTTTTATCCTTGAATACGTAATCTATCGTTTTTTCGATTGTTTCTATTTCATTTTGTGTCAATATAAACATAATCTTCCTTTAGTTTTCGACTTTTTCTTCAAGCATTGAGTCGCAAATGTCTTTTGTTTCCAAAATTGTTTGCTCAATTGTTTCGTACAACTTTTTGTTGTAAATATCAATGACTTGTTCGATACTTGCCAAAATACTTGGCGCAAAACTTGACCCGTGCGACTTGATAAGGATTTTTTTTGCACCCAAAAATGGCGAACCGCCCCAACTTTCGTAATCCATCAAGTTCTTGACTGTTTTAAATGACTTTTTCATAAAGAGAGCGCCAAACATACTGCACTTTCTCGCTTTGATTTCGGACTTTAGGATACTCATCAATGTCTGGATTGCTCCCTCGCTTGCCTTCAGGCAAACGTTTCCAGCAAAGCCATCTGCGACAACTACGTCATAATCCCCAGACAAAAAGTCGCGCGCTTCCATATTCCCAACAAAATTGATTGGCAATTTTTGGAGCATAGGAAAAACTTCGTGACAAAGTTCGTTGCCCTTTTTATCCTCAACGCCAACATTTAGGAGCGCGACGCGAGGTTTTTCAATCCCACACATTTTTTGCATATATGCTGAACCCATAATCGCGTAATGACACAAATAAATTGGTTTTGAGTCCATATTAGCGCCACAGTCAATCAAAAGGACTCTGCCACGCTTTTTAGTTGGCAACATTGGTGCGAGTGCTGGACGAGAGATGCCTTTCATTCGGCCGATTTTTAAAAACGCGCCTGTTAAAACCGCTCCCGTGCTACCAGCTGAAACAAGCCCGCATACGTCATCGTTCTCTTTTAAAATATTTAGTGCTACAACCAGTGAGGAATCCTTTTTTGTGCGAATTGCCTCAGTCGGTGATTCATTGTTTGAAACAATTTCTGTTGTGTGAACAATTTCCAATCTGTTTATGTCGACATCATACTTATTAAATTCATTCTCAAGCGTTTGCTTGTCGCCTGTTATGATGATGTTGAGGTCTTTATATTTTGCGATGGCAAGCGCTACACCTTTCACAATCTCTTGTGGCGAGTTGTCACCGCCAAAGCCGTCTATAACTATTTTCATTATTTCCTCCAAATCTTTGTAAGGTAATTATATTATACTACAATTCTTAAAATTTTCAAATCAATATTGCGCATAAAATTTAAGCATACCGAAATTTGGTATACTTTTTTGTCGTTAATATCTTTTTATATTATCATACAAAATGATGAGCGCGCGCAAAGTCATAGCGTCGTCAAATTTGCGAATATCAAGTCCGATGAGTCGCTGAATTTTTTCAATGCGGTAAACCATTGTATTTCTATGCACATATATTTGCTTGCTGGCGTCTCCGATGCTTAGGTTGTTATCAAAAAGTACACGTGCAGACAAAAGCAACTCTTCATCTTCAAGAACTTTTAAAACTTTTCGAGAACTCAACATTGAATACAAACTGTCTGGGCATTCGCGCCCCATTGATTCAAGCATAATATTCAGCAAGCAAGAATTATCTCTCACCTGCCTTCGATATTCTTCGGCTTTTTCTCTTGTCAAGGGTTCGCTTGCAATCTTGTTTGTTTCACTCTCCATTAATCCAACATTGTTTATTGTCATTTGTTCCTTCCATTATATTTTTAATTTCGCGCTTTCAATTTTCTCGACGGCGCCAAGTTTCAAGTAAACAATCTTATCGCAAAGTTCCTTAGCAATTGATTCATTGCTACAAGCAAAAAATGTCGTTGTTCCTTTTTTATTCATAAATGTTTTCAAAATTTCTTTTATAGTTTTAGACTCCGTTTCGCTAAGCCCTACTAAAATGTCGTCGACAAGCAAAACGTCTATACGTGGTCTTGTGCTGAGCATTGCAAATTGCAAGAGTCTTTTTTGATACATTGAAATATTCTTTATTTTTTCATTTGCCACAGATTTCAGTGCAAAATCGTCAAGCGTTTTGTCAATAACCTGCGCACGCTCAGCCTTTGGGTATTTGCGAACCTTCAAAACGTATTCAATGTTTTTCCTAACACTACTTCGCAGTAAAATCGGAGTGTTTGAAACATACGCAACTGACAAGTCTTTCTCATAATCAATATCAGTAAGAGGAATGTCGTTGTAACAAATTTCGCCACTATCAGGCTTTTCAAGTTTTGCAAATATTCTCAGTAAACTTGTTTTGCCACTATCTTGAGCGCCTGTCAAAGCGACTTTTTCGCCGTTGTTTACCTTAAAATTCACGTTATATAAAGCGTAAAATTCCTTTACATACATAAGTTTTACGTTTGTAAATTCTATCATAACATAACCTCTTAATGATATTATGCTATCATATTTATTCATTTTTTACAACTGTTTGAACAATATTTTTGATGAAATATTTGGAAGAATGCACAATTTTGTGCCAATTTAGGCAAATTCGGCATTGTTTTACGCTGACTTTAAAAAATTTTCTCAAACATTTTGAAAACTAAAAAATTTGTGCTATACTATTTGAGCATTTAAGAAAGGAGATATTATGGATTTATTTAAAAAATGCTATGATTATGACGTGGCAAACAATATAAAAGAAGCAGGAATTTACCCCTACTTCCACCCGTTGACAAGCGGGCAAGATATTGTCGTCAATATGGAAGGACACCGCGTCATTATGCTTGGCTCTAACAATTATCTTGGCTTGACTTCTAATGAAGAAGTTATTGAAGCGGGCGTAAAAGCACTTGAAAAGTATGGCTCGGGCTGTTCTGGTTCTAGATTTTTGAACGGCACTTTGGATATTCATAGGCAACTAGAACTAGAACTTGCTGAATTTTTGCACAAAGAAGATGTTATTACTTTTTCAACAGGTTTTCAATCAAACCTCGGCATCATCTCAGCAATCGCGGGTAGAAACGACGTTATCATCGGCGACAAAGAAAACCACGCATCAATTTATGACGCGTGCAGATTGAGTTTTGCAAAGCTCTTGCGCTATGAACACAGCGATATGGACGACCTCGAAAGACAACTTGCCAGTGTCGATGACGACAAAGGCAAACTCATTGTCACTGATGGCGTGTTTAGTATGGGTGGTGACCTTTGCAATCTTCCTAAGATTGTTGAACTTGCAAAAAAATACGGTGCGCGCGTTATGATTGACGATGCACACGGTTTGGGCGTTTTTGGAGAACGCGGAGCAGGCACTGCAGAACACTTTGGGCTTGAAGACGAAGTCGATATTATTATGGAAACATTTAGCAAATCTCTTGCAAGTCTTGGTGGCTGTATGGCTGGTAAAAAAGAGGTTGTCGATTATGTTCGCCACAATTCACGCCCGTTCATTTTCTCTGCATCAATGCCACCAGCAAATGTTGCTTGCGCAAGAAAAGCACTTGAAATTTTGAGAAACAACCCACAACGCGTCAAAGATTTGCGCAATATCACTGACTATGTCCGCAATGGGATGAAAGAAAGAGGGATTGACATTCGCGAGTCTGTTGCGCCTATTATCCCTATCAACACTTACGAGGATGAATTTACTTTCCGTGCTTGCACAGAACTTTTGAAAAACGGAGTTTACGTCAACCCAGTCGTCAGCCCTGCTGTTCCTGTTGGTGGAGCAATCATTAGAACAAGTTATACTGCAACACACACTAAAGAATTAATGGATGAAGCAATGGACATCATCAAAGATACATTCGATTCAATGAAAAAATAAAACATATTTTATATGAAACACTAACAAAAAGAGTATTTGTAAACAAAAACAAATACTCTTTTTTAGTTGTTTTTCAGTAATTATTGAAATACTATATGTGGTATATTATGCTATATAATATACACAACATATGGTGTATTATAGTTTATAAATTATATTCATAATCAAACTATAAATTGCATTTATATCAGGAGCGTGCCCCGCTTTGATTTCATAATCTGTTTCAAGAACAGCACTAATTGAATTCATTAGTTCTACCTTTTTTAGTTTGTTAGTTTCTCTGACCATCATACTAATTGGATACTGTCCAATTTTGAAAGCTGAAACGCAAAGGTCAACATCGTTTTTTGTTGCTTGCAAGTAAAAATACCTACGCATAAAGTTTGCAAGAGCACCCAAAATGTATTGCGTATTCCCTTTCACACGCAACATATATTCATAAAGTTTAATGGCTGTGCTGGTATCTTTTGCAATTATAGCATTCGCAATTCGATACATTTCATAGTCCATAGTTTTTGCAACATTGACTTCGACATCTTCGGGTCTTATCACTGATTCAGTGCAATAAGACGCTAGTTTTTGGACTTCGCTTGTAATTTTCGATAGGTCAAGTCCACAGTACTCAATCAAGTTGTTGAGTGCATTCGTTGTAATTTGTTTCCCATTTTCGGCACACATTGATGCAACAATTTTTGAGAGCGTTGCATTGTCAAGGTAATTGCAATCAATGCTCGTTGCATATGCGTCGCACTTTTTCAAAAATTCATTCTTTTCTTCAGCAACAAATACAAGAACTGTTGTTGCAACCGGCTTTTTCAAATATTCAATTATTCTATTTTTTTCCCCGTCGTTCATTTTTGAAAAACATTCTTTCACAAATATAACACGACGCTTACTCATAAATGGTAGCGTTTGAGCAATTTCCAACATTTGCTGAACATTAATATTTTCGTCATTGTAGACAGTTTCATTCATTTCTTTAAAATCATCAATGCAGTTTGAATTTATCAAATTCATACTTTTTGATTGCAAAAACCTGTCACTGCCAAATATAATGTAAGCGTTGTTTATTTTTGTTCTCAATGTCTTTTTTAGTTCTACAAATTTCATTTTTTGCCCTTTTGTTTATTATAACACAATGTACGCGCCAAAAGCAAGTGGTGTTTTACTTAATTTAGCGTGATTTTATAATTTTGATTGGACTTGTTTTTCTACTTTCTCATATAGTGGCATTTAGTCGTTTATAATTTAGCAAAAACTTTGAATAAGAATCATCGTTGTAATACAAGTATGCGTTATTATTCAAAATATTGCGTGCGTACAATAAGTCAAGTTCACTAAGATTATCAGGTAAAGCTACGATTGAAAAATCACCTAAATCTAGAACCGTCATCAAATAGTTGTTGCCGTGATAGAGTTTTGACAACGTCGCACCATTATAACTAATTCCGTCAGCACTCATAGTAGCAACACCATCGGGTGGTTTGTTTTTCATCGAATCATAGGCATACTCAACCGATTTATCAACGACAATTTGCTTGATTGTCAGTTTGCTTTGCAAAAACTCAATTGCTGAACGTGTATCATAAGGGTCAGTAGAATCATAAACTATGACTGCATTCAATGTATTAATGCGCTTACGTTGGATTGCTTCAACATAATTTTCAGCGCTGTTTCGCCCTGCCACTCCAAACAAAATCTTTTCATTGCAAGAGGTCGTAACGATATAGCATCCGTCAGTTAGTTCAGTTAGCGTGTCTTTTTTGTATGTTTTTGGAACATTTGACAGCACCAACATTGCTATTATACAAGTTGTCAACAAAATACTCAAACCAAAACGATAGTAGTGATGAATAAAAACGAACGAGGATATGATGACCATTGCGACATAGTAAAGCACGGTCAGCCACCCCATCTCAAAGACGTAGACTGATGCAAGCGGAAGCCCGACAAACAAAGACGGAAACCAATATACAAATGACATCGGCACTGCTGAAAATTTGAGCGTGAATGCCATAAATGGAAATATGAGTACAACAAGCAGACTTGCAAACAACAAAATGTACGCAAGTGAAAATACTGGCACGACCACAATGTTTGCAAGAACTGAGTATATACTAAAACAGTTAAAGTATTCAGCCATAATTGGGTAAATGCCGATTTGCGATGAGATTGTCATTGCCATTCCTGTTGCAAGCCAATTTGGAAACTTGCAATACTTTTTGAAAAATTTTGTCAGTGGTTCACAGAAGAAAACTATGCCAACTACACAAGCAAAACTCATCAAAAATCCTGCGTCCAGAATTGACATTGGCCAAATGAACAAAATCAAAATACAAGAAAACCCGAGCGATGATAATATATCGCCTTGACGTCCAATATTTTTTGCCGATAAGACAACAAGTCCCATTATCGTTGCACGCACAACACTTGGTGTGTAATCGCAAAGATAGCAATAGAAAACCAGCACTGCGGTTATGATACAAAATTTTAAAAACCTTTTCCTTTTGATAAAACGCAAGCACATCAAAATAATTGATATGATAAAAACAACATTCATTCCACTGACTGCAACTATGTGCATTACGCCACTAATTTTGAAGGACGTATTTGTCATATCGCTGAGATAATCGCTGTCACCAAATAAGACTGAGTATGACAGATATGCAATGTCTTGTGGCATTTGGTCGACTAAGTGGTCAAGCACCCTATTATGTACAACATCTGCAGGCGATTTTTTGCTATTTATGTAGTCAATTGAATTGCCTGAACCGATTGTTGCGGAGCCTACGTAGTGAATATCTTTTACAAGTTCGTAAGTGCTAAGTTTTTCAACAGACTGATATTTTGAAGCAAATTTACTTGCCGAAAAACCGATTGTTTGCCCTTTTTGTATTTCGCCAGCTACTTCACCACGCATTTGCAAGCGAGTTTTACCTGAAAGTTTGCGTTGAGTTCCGTCAAATTCGATTTTCACGTTTTGTAACATAACGTAGGACACTGTCGAATATTCATCAACTGAAATAACCGTACCTACAACATAATATTGTGCGTCAGTGTCGAGTATATCCTCAAAACTACGCAGTTTTGCATCACATAGCAACCCGCCGATTACGTATGTCGCTAAAAGTAAAAGCCACAAGAATTTGTTTTTAGACATAAAGCTTGTAAAGCGTTTGCCAAATCCAACTTTCGCACCTAAAAATTCGGCAATAAATGCAAGCATTGTTGTTAAACACAACGTTAACATTATCACAATAAATGCCACAGAATTGTCGTCATAATACCCAGTTAAAACCAGCCCAGCACCCGCACACATCGTTAGCGCGGAAAAAAGTAAGGGTCGGCGCGCAAAAATTCTTATCATTAGTTCCCTTTTTGTGTATTATACCACACGCATAGCAATTTTTCAAGTCAATTCAAGATAAAATCTTTACATCAAAATTTTATACAAATTAAAAAAATAATATTGACATATAATAGTATTAATGATATAATATATCGTAAATGAGGGGTTGTATGAAAGAATTTATAAGCAAGTTGAATGGCTATGCTCAGGATAAACTTGATTTTGAAGTGCAACCGATTGATAGACTACCGAAATGTGATGACAAATTGTCCTTTTTAACGACATCAAAAATTGTTTTGAGTCAAGTCGAAAATGATAGAAAGTGTATTTTTGAGCAAATTTTTTTGTTGACTAAATTTTACGACGTTTCGGTCAATCGGGATAAAATTTCATTTGATGCAAATGTCAAAAAGTTTGCAAAACTCGTTGACAGTGGTACAGCGCAAGAAGCAAGAGTTTTAAAAGCATTGATGAATAATCAAGTCAGTTTATTGCTTAAAAATATTGACAACTACGCAAAGCACGAAATGAATGTTCGCAAAAACATCAGTTTGCACCTTAAAAATCGTGCGCACTGCTATTCGTTTTTGACTGCAGGCATACAAAAACACTGCATCAAAGGCAAAACTTTAGAGAATTTAGCGCAAAGCGTTTCCACATGTGAAGATTTTAATAAACAAAACTTGCCAAACTTTTATTACTGCAAAAAAGATTTGATAAACGAAATCAAATACATAAACAATTTTTCTGCCGATTTCATCAAAATCAACAATTCTATGATTGCTGATTGCATTTCAACAACAACCCACAACAAAATCAAAGGAGATTATTCATTATGATATATGCACCGATTAAATACAAAAAAGTGAGCGGCCCTTCCTCACTTTACTTGCAATGTCTGTCTTACAGCATCGCTCCCGCAAGTGTAAAAACTGGATATGTTGCAAAAGAAAATAATGTCAACAAAAAAGATGAAGCGTTTTCATTCAAAGCTAAAAAAAGCGAAATAAAACCTATTTGCAAACAATCTGCACGCGAAAAAATTAAAGATTTAGGCACAACTTTTTCACAAAAGTTTGATGCTCTTTTTGGCGAAAAATTAAATGCAACAAAAGAAAAGGCACGCGCAGTTTTAGGTAAAGATTTGAGCGACGATAAATTGCATAAGCCTGAAAAAGAAGGTTCATATACTAAAAAATTTAAAGCAAAGTTTGAAGATTTCTTTAGTGGCGACAAAGAAATAGAAGAAGAAAAAAGCGAAAGTGCTTTTGCAAAATTTAAAGCAAAAGTCAAAAATATGCTCAACAAAAATGATAGTAAAAATCAAACAAATGCAATGCCTGCAAGCGCTGTAGAAGATATGGAAACAGATTTTGTTGAGATAGATGAAACTTTAAAACAAATGGCACTGGGCGTTCTGCCTACTCGTTATGATAACGTAAAGCCTGACAAAACACTTGCTGTAATTGCCCAAAATATTCAAGAAGAACAAGCGAAAAAAGAATTTGAAGAAATTGACGAAACACTTGTCGCAATGTCAAAATCTGCAAAGAAAGAAAAATCACTTGAAATTAAGGAAGCCATAAGATTGGCAAATGAAGGCGAAGTTAAACCTAATGTTGATTCACAAACAACAAGCGAAGTTGAAGATGATAATGTAGCGGAAGTGACTCCTGCTAGCGTGCTAGATGACGTTGTCAATATTAGCGAAAGCAATTCGGAGCAAAATCAAGCAAAAACAAAAGATACGCTCACACAAAAACTTGGTCGCACAGTATCAAAAATTAAAGACTTTTTCGCCCTTAACAGCAAAAACGATGCAGTAGAAGAAGTGCAAAAAACAGCTGAAAAAACTAACGCTGAAAGCATTGACAAAAATAAAGAACATATGCACGCCGATACCCCTGCAAGTAAGATTGAAACTAATGTAGAAACTCAAGAAAATGATGCTATTAAGATTAAAGAAAATGAAGCAAAAACAGACAATTCTACTGAAAAAACCTCAAAAATAATACGTCAAGTTGCTTGCAAAACTGAGGACAAAACGACATACAAACGCAAAAGTTATTACGCACTCAAAGTCGAGAATGCGAAAAAACACCTTATCAATGCGGGCGTACACATCAAGTGCATCGCAAAAAGATTTATTTATTTCTTTAAAGACAAATTCACTGCACCTGAATTTGTTGAATATGAAGATAAAGACGACTATAGAAAATATGGTATGAAAGAAACGAGAATCGCAACATATCCTGAAAATGCAACCCCTGCTGAAACAACAACAACTGCGGTTAAGTCTTCTGCACAAACTAACAAAAAAACATTTAGAACAACAACTTTAGACAATTTCTTTGATTTATAAATAATGTTATAACAACAAAAGCACGATGATTCCAGAGCCATCGTGCTTTTCGTTTTTATTGTTTAGTATTTCAATTTTGATTTGTAAAATTTACTTATCTTCGTCAGATTCTACTACTTCAACATTAGGTTCAGTACTTGTTATTTTATTTTCCTGAGCCTTTAATTCCGCAAATTCTTTGTTTAAAATCTCAATTTTACCCTTTGCGTTATTTAGCATATTATAGCATTCTTTGCAATCTTTCATTGCTTTGTCATAAAGTTCAATGCTTTCATCTAAACCGATGCTCCCGCTTTCAATTTTTTTTGTAATATCTTCTATGTTTTTTATCAATTCTTCAAATTTCATATTAGTCTCTCCTACTAATTTCATTAATTCCCGCCATGGCAAACCCGTCATTTAGTTGAATTTTTATGTCTTGCCCTATTTTTAGTTGTTCAACACTTTTCACGACCTGTGATTGTTCATCCACAAGCTGGGCAAAACCACGACGCATAATTGTAAGCGGATTCGTTTTTTCGAGCGCTTGCGCTAATAGATTCAAGTTGTTTGTTTTGTTTACGAGTAATGCGCTTTCAAACCTATCTAATTGCTGTGAGCGCAGTTCAAGATTTTGCACTCCTCTTTCAATGTTATACGTAAGTTTAGTGTGAATTTTGTCCATAAGTAAGTTCAGGCGCAATTTTCCATCCGCATTTAAACGATTGACCGCAATGCTCATACGATTGATTAACTTTAGCACCTGTTCACGATATGCACTGACATTTGCAACAACTAATTCCGCACCCGCTGACGGCGTTGGCGCGCGCTTATCCGCCACAAAGTCAATTATTGTGAAATCGGTTTCGTGACCCACTGCTGAAACAATTGGCGTTTTGCATTCATAAACGACACGAGCGAGTTTCTCTGAGTTGAAGCAATCCAAATCTTCACTACTGCCACCGCCACGCGCAACAATGATTACGTCAAGGTTCATATCATCAAGGGCTTTGATTGCCTCTATGATTGTTTCATCTGCTCCAACGCCTTGCACGCGACATCCATAGACAAATAAGTTTACTGCTTGATTTCGCCTATACGACACGTTGCGAATATCTTGCAGTACCGCACCTTGCAAACTGGTTGCAACGCCTATATTTATTGCATTGTCAGGAACAACTTTCTTGTGCGACTCATCAAACAAGCCTTCTTTTTGCAACTTTTCTTTCAATTGCAAAAATTTCAAGTACAATGCGCCTTTGCCATAAGCAAGCATTGAACGCACACTAAAGTTGAGTTTCCCGCCCTTGACGTAATAATTGGGCGAACCTTTGACAATGACGCTTTCGCCAACTTTGGGTTCAAATGGCAACTTGTTTGCACCAAACATAACGCAATCAATCGTTGCATCCTCATCTTTCAATGAAAAATACGCAGTGTCGCCACGATATAACTTATATGCGGATATTTCACCAAAAATAGAAATGTTATGCAACATTTCTTCAGCGTCGAATATTCTTTTGATGTAATTTCCTAATTGTGAAACTGTTATGAAATTCTTTTCATCAGTCATTATTTTCTCCAACTATTGACGCAATAACGCCGTTTATAAATTTTGAACTCTTTTCAGTTGAATATTCTTTAGCAAGTTCCAGCGTTTCATTGATGATGACTTTTTGCGGAACTTCTTTTATTATTTTCATTTCTGCATAGCAAAGCAAGAGTAGGGCTTTGTCAACCTTGTATACTCTGCTCCACTCGTAATCTCTCAAATATCCTGCAAGATTTTGTGATACTTCAGCAATATTATCAAATACTGCATCAAACAATGTTTTTATAAACATTTTTTCTTCTTCACTGGGTTCTACCTCACAAACGAACGCTAGGTTTTGCCCATAATCAAAATGTTCTTCATTATCTAAGCGCGCGAAAATGAGTTTTAGCGCCACTGCTCTACATTCGTGTCTTGTCATTAGTCTCTCTCCAAATTTGAAAAGTCTACACCAACAATGTTGATGTTAACCGCCTTGATTTTAACGTTCATCATACTTTGGACGCTTGTTTTAATATTTTCTTGAATACGCCAAGCAATCTCTTTGACGTTTGCATCAGAGAAAATGTTGATATATACATCAACAACAACTTCACCGCCAGCAAGCGATACTTTAACGCCGTTGTCGCGCTTCCCTTTTACAAGTTTGACAACAGGATTTCTCGACGATTTAGCCATTGAAGCAACACCGCTAATCTCCTTTGTCGCAAGTTGGATGATTGAATTGATTATGTCCTTATTATACATAACTTTGCCTGCAGTTACTTCTTCAATATCATTATTATTTGTCATAACGAACTCCTTTATTAATTAATTATAACACATTATATTATTTTTTTCAATCACTTTATTTAGTTAAATTTAATTTTATATTTTTTTTGCAAAACTACTTAAATTTTGTGCAAACAAATTTTCACTAAGCAAAAAACGAGTAAAACATATTAATGTAAAGATATTGTGCCTAAAATGTGTCTAAATATAAAACAACCACAATACATAGCATAATAAAACATTTGGTACACTACATATTGTGGTTTTTATTTGTGGTGCCGAAGGTGGGACTTGAACCCACACGAGGTTGCCCTCGCAAGATTTTGAGTCTTGTGCGTCTGCCAATTCCGCCACTTCGGCTTACTTCGGTATTATATCACACAAAAACACAAAAAGCAAGCATTTTTTGCAACTTTTTTTTGATTTTTTTAAATTGTTTCATTATATTTAATCAACAGCAATTGCCTTGCAAATTTTATTAAATATTGCAAAGCAATTTTATTCCTTCTACTCGCTCACACAGTTATATTATATTATTGTTGTTTGGCAAAATCGTTAATTCTCAACTCAAATTCCACTATGGAATTTACTTTGAGAATTCATTTCAGCAAAAATTATTTAAAAATAAAAAAAGATTGTTCAAAACAATTGCAAAATCTAAAAATATTTGATATACTAATAATACGCTAGTGTGGCTCAGTTGGTAGAGCAATTGATTCGTAATCAATAGATCGCGGGTTCGAGTCCCGCCACTAGCCCCATTATACAATATATTGTATATTCGTAAGCAATTGTAACACTAAATATGGTGTAGGTAGACGATTAAAATGTCGTTTACCTATTTTTTTTTGTAAAATTAGGTGTCAAAATCGTTGTCAAACATTGTTTTGTTTTTCTCTCTAAAATCATCTTGCACAAAAACATAATACTCTTTCGTTGTACTGCTTTGAGCGTGCCCCATCCATTCTTGTAGCACTTTTTCATTTATGCCAATCTCAAAGCACCTACTGGCAAATGTTGTCCTAAAGTCTTTTATTGAGAAATCGATTTTGCACCTTTCTTGAATAATAGTTATTTGGTGCTTTATTCGTCTTTCAGAAATATTAAATATTTTATCTTCATAAATCGCGCTTTGTACGTTCATTGAAATTAGCAAATCACGTAATTTTGAAAATATTGGAATATATCTATCTGATTTTTCCCTTTTTGTTCCACGTATGTGAATAATATTATTTTTGAAATCAATATCCCCTACTTGTATATTTAGGGCTTCGCTTTTCCTCGCTCCAGTCAAAAAGTAAAATTTAAATAGATTCGCAACATCAGTATCCGTACAATTGTTAATGATTGCTTTTATTTCTGCTATTGATAGCGCCTTTCCCTTTTGCGATTTATACCTCACTGGTTCGATAAAATCTGCTAAATTTTGTTTGGTAATTTGCTTTTTATATGCTAGCAAAAGTATTTTATGTATCAACTGATAGACATATAATTTTGTTCTTGAGTTTTTTATGTTGTTAAACGCCATATCAATGTCTAACGCAGTAAGTTTATTCATATCCTTATTTTCAAAATATTTGTAGATGTAATTTTTAGTTACATTCATAATTGTATGAAAGGATTTCAATTTGTCTGCGTAGTTTCTCAAGTAATAATCAACCCAGTCAAAAAATCTTATTGCTTTAACTCGAATATTTTTTGAGTTTTTTACTTCATTGAGTTTTCTATCATACTTTTCGCAACACTCTTTTTGTGTCAATCCATAAACATAAAAATATCTTTTATTGTAAGAAAACTTAAGTTGCCATCGTCCGTCCATTCGTCTTGTTAATTTGTGTTTTTTGTAATGTGTCATAGTTAGTAACTCCGTTTCCGCTTTTACTAACTCCTTTTCATTAATGCCATTACTTTGCTTATTTTGATTTTTTTTACTTCATTAGCAACTATAGTTGCGTCTATACTTCCTATTAGCGCGTTTGTGATTCCGTTAATTTGTTGTATCCCTGCTTTTAAAAAAATAGTATTTCGTCATCTATAAACATTTGTTTTCTCCTATATTTGATTGTTTTGATATTGTAAAAGTGATTTTACATAAAAAAGTGTTTGTGTTGCATAAGTATCTGAAAGCCTAGTCACAAGTTTTCTCAATTCTTTAACTTGTGGAGTAAAATTATTATCAAAGTCATTTCCTACAAGTTCGTCAATGCTAATATTGAAAAGTTTAGACATATTCTTCAATGTTTCTATTGTGGGTTCATTTTTTGAAAGTTCATATGCTGAAACGCTTGTGTCTGCTAAATTCAACTTTTTCGCTAACTCTGCTTGTGATAACCCATTTTCACGCCTAATCGCTTTTAAATTCTCATTAAAATTTGACATTTCTACCTCCTCGTGTAGCATTTTACCAAATTTTTAACAAAATTTCATAAAAAATGCGATTATTTGCTTGACATTCGCATATATAATAGAGTATAATACAATAAATTCGCATTATTTATGCGATGACAATACTAAAAAAGGAGAGTAGGAACTTTATTGCAAGTAACACATACAATGCAACAGTTTACTACTCCCTTTTTTCAAAGGAGGTGCGGTATGACGATTTGGACGGCGTATGCGATTCGCAAGGAAGAAGAACGCAAGGCTAGAGAGATTGCTAGGCATAATGAACGCAAGACTAGAGCTAAAGTAATACTCGGTATTTAACTTCAAAGTATTCGATTAATCAAAATATATTAATTGTCTTTGTTTAATCTATTATCAATCAATCCTTGCATATACCCTTTTACTTTGCCTTTCTCAATATCGCTGAGTGAATTAAACATTTCTTCTAATTCACTTGTTGCACTAAAATTATTTTCTTTCCGCAATGTATTTTCTCTTCCAAGAAGATTGTCAACTGAACACTCAAAAAAATCAGCTAATTGATTTAGAGTTTGTATATTAGGTTCTGTGGCACCTAACTCATATTTACAATAAGCATTTTGTGATATATTCAAAAATTTTGCCATATCTCTTTGAGTTTTGTTGTGCAATTTTCGCAATTCTTTTAATTTCTCATTCACCATAAGTACATTATATAGCATTTAGTTGTTAAAATAAATGATTTTTTATGAAATTTTATTAATTTATGCTATCAAATCGCTTGACATTGATAGCGCAATGCTATATAATGTATCCAACATAGCGTTTCGCTATCATATGATTGCCTTACGCTATCGTTCAAATAAATCTAAAAAAGGCGAGTAGTAAAACGAAATGCAAGTAACACACACAGCGCGTATATTTCCTACTCTCCTTTTTCAAAGGAGGCGCGACTGATGACAATCTGGGAAGCGTACGAGATACGTAAGGCGGAAGACCGCAAAGAAAAGCAACTTGCTAGACAAGAAGCAAGAAAAGCAAGGGCTAAAGCAATTTTGGGCATTTAGCAAATATTATGACAATTACATAATTACTAGATTCTATAACAAGGAGGTTATATGTGGTATAAGACATTAGGAAGAATATGCTTCAGCGTGCTGATAGCGTTATCTGTTTTGGTGTCTATTTTTTATATCTATTTTAGGTATTTTGACAAAAGTGTCACAACAGGCACCAACAACATCAATGACCAAGTCGCACTTGATATTGTTAGTGCGGAAGATTTGACGGAAGAAGAAAAAGCGAAATATGCCGACCGTTGGTTGATACACGCAAATTACTATTCTAACAGCAAGAAAAACGGCTTAGAATTGCAAGAGGTGCAGTACAACTACTTTACAGGTACTAACCTGACACAAGATGAATACTGGTCTACAGGTATGCAGTTTCTTGGAAATTTCCGCACGTATATCACAACAGTGGCGAACAAGAAAGAAGCAAATTCATTTGTTGCGCAAGACTTTTGCTACTACGACACTACCAACGGAATATCGTGGATGGGCTTCAAGGGTCAATCTGGAGGAATAGGCAAAGTACTAAACCGTGACGCCTATATGATAATAAAAATAGATGATAAACCTTATCGAATCAAATTGACAGGACAATACACAAAGTACGGCAAATTCTTGTTTTGGGACGTTGAAAAAAGCATTGTCTACTTTGATTATGGTGACGTTTTTGACTGCATAATGTCAGCCATTAAAACAAATAGCCGAGGGTATGGAGATTACTACATTAAAATCAATCTATCTCAATATTTTACAGTAGAAGAATACAATACAAAGACTAAGAAATTTGAGCAACAAAATGCTGACTTTATAGAAAATCTTGCGATTATCAAATTCCACTATGATGAGAACGGCGCCACAAACGCTTCGCAATCATTGTTTGGCATAATTGACTGCAATCCACAATACAACGAAATTGACACAGATTATTGGCAAGAACGCGTTGTATATAATCTCACTGATGACGATTTAACATACAGGTACAGTGAAGCATATGGCGGATATTTTGTAGGTCTAACGCTTGACAAAATTGAAATGCTAAACAGTATGCCACGCTCTATTGTTAATGTTGTTATTGACTTAGATAGCAAGTATTTGTTGAATAACAAGTATAACGTTTTGGGGTTAGACTACAACGCGTTTGAGGGACTAAAAATTGATACAGTGCAGTTCAAAAGCAGTAAACCTGCTACATTGTTACTAAACAGCAAATGCTTATACAACACGAACCTAACAACCCTCAAATACACAAGCAACATTACGCTTAATATGGCGGATGACGCTATCAATAGCAAATATGTGGAGGTGGTCGAATGAATATAGGACAACTGGCGTGTTTTAGTTTCTTGAGTGACCTAGGCAACACAATACTTGATTGTATCATAGCAATTGCGATTGTGATATGTCTAGTTATTATGCTGAAGTATCCTGAAACAAGAAAGTTTCTAGCCATTGCGATAGGTTGTGTGGTCATAGTTGTCGGTATTTTCTCGTCAATAGGCTTATACAAGGAACTGACAAAGAAAAGTTTTGTCAATGGAACGCTTGACGACGTCAATATGTTTAGTCAAACGGAGTTTGATTATACATCTACAAGCGTAGCGTTTTACGACAATGTCAATGACAACACAGACATTCGATATTTTGAAAATAGTGTATTAAAAGTAGATGACTTTAACGGGCTTACAAAGCAATACAAAGTAACGCTCAATGAAAATACCTTACTTGCAAATATCGAAGCGGGATACATATCAACATCAATGACGATGCGATTCTATGACCCACACAACACCCTGCTATGTGAAGGCACGTTGTACATAACGATTGAGTTTTTGAGTGACAAAACTAACTTGAAAATGTATGTCGAAAATGGAACGCAAGCACAGTACTTTGAAAAGTACTTTAAAGAAAACGGAATCAGACTAAAAGCAATTGAGATAGGAGGCTCAGACTAATGGACAAAATGAAAATCGGACTTATCGTCTTTAATGTCATTTGTCTAGCATTCTTTGTGTTTGTGGTGGTGTGGTCAATTACAAACTGGAATACAATAAAAAGTTCGTTTGACGGTACAAAACTATATACGCAATCCGCACTAGACGAAGCCTACAAGCAAGGGCTTGGAGATAAAGAAAAGTACGAACAGCGTATCAATGACTACAAAACACAAATCGAGACGCTAAACAAAAGCATAAAAGAACTTACAGACGAAAACACAATACTAAAAAACAACAACAAAGATTATGCGAAACTAATCGAAGAACTGCAAGCGAAAGTCAAAGAACTGCAAAACAAAGTCAAGTACTATGAAAGTTTGCTATCAGCATACGAGAACGTGAACAAACTAATTGCAACGTTTATGTACAATGATGAGGTCTACCTTGTGCAGTTGTATGAGAGCGGTAGCAAAGTATCCATACAAGCGCCACAAGATACCGACCACATAACATTTGAGGGTTGGCTTGTAAACGGACAAGAAGTTGACTTGGAAACCTACACAATCACCGAAAACACGACGTTTGTTGCGAAATTGACTTACCACCAAATTGTTACATACAAAGACGGTGACACAGTATTAAAGACGCAAAAGGTTAAGAAAGCCGATGTACTAGATACGCAAGGCTATCTTGCCCCAACAAAGTCGTATTACAACTTTGCTGAGTGGCAACTTAATGGCGAAAGCATTGCAAGCGGGTATGTAGTGAACGATGACATTGTTTTGACTGCAAAGTACGAGTACGCGCTGAACGGACAATATGTTTACTATGTTGGAGTTACGGGCATTCAGTTAGAAGGTGTGTTTACCATTAGTGATACAACAATTGAAAATGTAATTTCAAGAAAAAATGGAAAACAAAACACATTGATTACTTTTGCATTAAATGATAACAAAATAAATGCAACTATAGATGTTACAGGTGACGGCAAACGCCACTCGAACATAGTATTTGAACCTATGCTAGATAGTGCCAACAACATTACGGCAATCAAGCAAACAATAACCGCTGGGGATGTCTACGTTGACCACCGCTATTGTTACAAATGCGACGAAGATTTAAGCCAAAACTACATCAATATATTTGTTGACGGCAAATTGACAAAATCAATATCAAAAAGCGAAATGGCGCAAAAACTATCGGCAAATTATGCTGATAAATATGTGCCAACAATAACACTCGCGAATGGCGACACTGTCGCATTGAACTTTACGAAAGTGCAAGACTCATATTTTGTATTCATAAACAAAATTGACGAAGACGGCTTTGGATATTCTCACTATTATTACACAATGGCTGGTTGGGGTGCAGTACCAATTAGCAACAATGCAAAAACAAGCATTACGGTGCAGTTTAAAAACGCTACTAGCCAAGTAATTGATAATAGTGTCAAATATGAATATCAAATATAAAGGAGGTAAGAAATGAGAGTTTTAGAAGGCATTGTGCTATTTCTTTGCGTTGTAGCAATTGCGTTTTTGTACTGGGCTTGCTGGGGGACAATCTCGGACAAAGTCCACGACAAAATTGGCAACAAGAACGACAGCACTGTAACAACGCCAAGTGATAGCGAAAAAACAGATGCAGAACAAGCGCTAGAAGATAGCGGAATCGACATTGAAATAGAAAAAATATAATTAAAACACAATCAATAAAAAACTAAAAGGAGAATTTATTATGGCAGTATTTAAAAAGAAAAACAAAAAAATCGAGCCGAGGGCAAAGCCCTCAAAGGCTCGTACAGTTACAAAGGCAAAAACAAGTGCTAAAGTTGGGGCTAAAAAAAGTGTCAGTGCTAAACCTAAAACAAGGGTTAGCACTAACCCCAAAACTGTGAGAACAAACAGCACAACAAAAAAGAAAAACGCTAGCCCCGCGAAAGTGGCGCAGGCCAGTACAAAGAAAACCACTAAAAAAAAACAAAAGAAGTAATCTATCCACGTGACGAGTTTCGGATGAATAAAAATACAGGTCATCCTGCTTACATTGAGGGTTACAGCCCTCAACAAAAACAAAAGTCTAGGAAGAACTTGGGTGACTACATATTTCGTGGCATTACACATAAAAATGACGCAAAGCACCCGAAAATGCAGTTAGTGCATAACCCTGAACCCGCTGAAGCGCGCGAGCGTAAAAAAGCGATACAGCGCAAAAAAGGACTAAAAGAAGATAGCGACATTGCGTATATATCCAAAGCGCAAGGACGCCAAAAGGTCGAACTATTTGACGCCAAAAAGTTAGAGGGCTGGAAATTATCTGACATCGACAAGGATAGAGTTAGCAAATTACCAAAAAACAAGCGCTAGGCGCTTGTTACAAAATTACTAAAAATTCAAACTGTTAAGATTACATAAAAAAAAGAATGCTTGTTGGCAACCCAACAATTAAGGGCGACGATAAAATCGTTTATCTCCCTAACATTCTAAAAATATTATACACGATAAAAACAAAAAAGTCAATAGAAAATAACAAAAAAATAAAAATAGGAGAAAAAAACATATGTTAAAACAAATACTTGCTGGCATAACGATTGGAGCCATTGGCATTGGCGCTGGCTTTGCTGGCGGTGCTGTGTACAAAGACAAGACAATTGATGTCACGCAAAAAGACGAATACAAACAAGTGGTAAACGACAAGAACGACCTCAACACCAAACTTGACGCCACTAAATTGGCGCTTGCAAACCTAACCACGCAACGCGATAGCCTCGAGGCAACGAAGAAACAACTCGAAGGGCAACTTGCTACAGCACAAAAACAACTGAATGACAAGACTGCAGAACTGGAGAGTAAGCACGCAGAACTAGAATCAGCCGATGAACGAATTAAAGTGCTTAACGCGCAAATTGCCACGCTCGAGACTGACGCCGAAGCAAACGCCGAGCAAATCACTGCCCTGCAAGGACAAGTCACAAGTTTAACAAACGCAAAGACTTCCCTTGAATCGGATATTAGTAATTTGCAAACGGATATTGAAGAATGCAATTTGCAAATCAACAATTTGCAAAGTTCAATATCCGACAAAAATAGTGAGTTGACTGAATTAAATGCAAAGATAAATAAATTATATAGTACTAAAACAAAGTTTACAGGTTTTTCTTTTGATGCTGAAAAACGGTTTAATCTGTATGACATCGATGGCTGGGATTTTAATTACTTTACATGCCCAAACAATAAAATTTTAATGACTATATCTTCTAGCCAATGCGAATCAATTAATGATGAAACAAAAGGCTTATGGGAATATGACCCATTTTTTGACACATTGGAGAAAATTGACGAAAACATCATTAAAATAATTCCAATTGATAAACATTCATTTTTTGTCCAATGCGAAAATATAGTTAAAATATGTTATTTCAATGAAGCAAGCCAAATAAGTGAATATGGGCAACTTTCCGCGACTCGCACTTGGTTTCAAGATATTGCTTTTCAAGATGAAAGTAACTTAATTTTGAATGTTCGTATTAATAACGACGGTAACACATATGACTATGTAGTGCATGTAGATAAAATACAAAATAAAGTGTATCAATATAGTAAATACAGAGCAATTAGTGGCGTAATAGGAGATAGAATTATATTCGCAAGCACTACTAGCGGTAGTGACTATAAAAGCATTTACAATATTAACACGAAAAATAAAGACACAACAAGCAAAAAAGAAATTGAATATCGTAGAAAAGATGGAATAATTTGGAAAAATACACTAAATACTATTACTACATATTACTATTATAACGCAACAAATGGAACTGAGGGGACATTCACAATACCTATAAAAACTTCGTACGCCTGTTTTGCATTTATTGAAGACGAAATTTTAATTGGTTACGCCTCTGACGGCTACAACAATGATGTTAAAGTTATCTCTTTTAATATGAATACAAAGACAACTAAAGATGTAACATTTGAAAGCGCTGTAGAAGAAATTTCAGCGCCTAGCTACATCGTTGTACAAAATTTTCAAGATGCAGTACTAATTGAAAATAAATATTACACAATAGTTGAAGGGGATACTCTATATTTATATTCTTACAATAAAGAAAATTTAATCATAAAATGTGAAAAAATAAGTGGAACTCTTCCTTTCGCTGTAAATTCTGGAGCTTTAGCGTTGAAAACTATTGTTAGAAATGGACAAATATATAAAATATATCAGGCATGGAAAGAGTATAACAATAAAATGTATGATGCATTTATTTATATATATAAGGCCGATTTAAATGATATGAATATGACAATGATTGAAGCAATTAATTGCGAGGACGCAATAGGACAAAATTGGGGAAAATATTACGAGGGTTTGAGTGTTGCAGATGATGAAAGCACTATTACCATAGTTTCAAGTTTTGGTTATACATATGTGTATGATTTCGAGAGTTCTGAATATTTTGGTGAAACAAAATTTGAACTATAAAATTAATTCTCAAAAAATTATTATATATACTAAAGTATATATAAATTTGCGCGGTCGGGGTGTGAATGGATAAAATATTAATGTATCTTTTGATAGGCGCTGCCCTACTATTTGCAACGAGTGTGATTAGTAAAGTGATTGCGTTCTATTGGCGCGCTGGATATGAACATCGCAGACAAGCGCGCGAGAAACGGAAAGAAGAAAAACTTAAGTGGAAATATGCTCAAGTTGGTGCCAACAATCTCTTGCTTGAGCGTATCATACAAACGCGATTCATAATCTTCAAAGGGTCGTGGGGCAAAGGTAAATCTATCCTTATGAATTTGGTTGCGCATTATTTGTACGTCAA
>CAKVOD010000003.1 GCA_934778205.1 uncultured Clostridia bacterium
GCCCCCCCCCCCCCGTTTAGTTAAGTACTTTACCATAATACACTCCTCGCTTTTGGCTTTAGCGCGCTAAAGCCACTTTCTAGCGTTAGTTTACCACAATTACGCAAAAATATCAAACGATTTGGTATATTTTTTGAAAAAATGTTGTTATTTTCTGGTTTGGGCGGTCAATACACAATTTCGCTTTCGTTCATAACTTTCTCCTAGGAGTATTGTAGCATACTGTTATGGGGGTGTCAATGAAATATTCCCTTTTAGTGGCTGAAACGCTTTTTTATGCAATGAGCAATGCGAGTTCATTTTGGAGCATTAGTGCGGAAATTTGCGCGCTTTTGAGGGACGCGGAGAGGCGTGTTGATGTGAGAGAGTTTTCGACGAGGTCATTTAGGAGCGCGACGACTTGGTTGACTTTGGCTTGCGTGAGTGAATATGAGGTTTCCGTTATTTTTGAGGCGTAGTTGCGGAAACTTGCGGATATATCGCTAGCGCTTTCAAGCAGTGCGGTTAGTTCGACTTTGACGTCCGCGGATGTGATTTGGCTAGTATCTAGTTTGATTGACAGGTCATAGAGGCTTTTGTAGGTGCTTTTGAAAATGTCGAGCGCTTTTTGGACACACTTTTCTTGTTCGTCGTCGACGATGTTTTCGAGTTCGCAACGATTGATTTCGACAAGTTTGACGGTCGCGGTGTCGTAGGTCAATTTTATCTTTTCAAGCACACTTTGCGCGTCCGCTGAACTGAGGTATGCGGACGCTATGACGTTGTAGCCGAGGTCGTACATCACGTACCCTGCTCCGCCTGCGAGTTTGATTTCTGTGGCAAACTTTTTGGCGTCGTCCTCTTTTTCAAAGTTGTTGACATTTATCATAAACACGTTGAAACTTTTTGCGGTGGCGGATTTTGCTTTGTAGAGCGAAACAGTCGAAAACGCGAGTATGTTTGAAAATGCGTTTGCCACAAAAAATACTGTTACGCAACTCATTAGCACTAAGACGAATGCAAAAAAACTGCGTGCTTTGCGCTTTTTCGGCTTCTTCATTTCGGTAACGGTCGATGATTTAGCGGACGGCAGGCGATATGCGTCGTAGAGGTCAAGTTCGTTCATACATTCTCCAATGTTTTGTTATATTCAATTTTATGTTTGCTTGTAGTAAAATATTCTTTGAGCGCGATTTTGTGCATTTCTTGTCGATTTATAAAACAAATTTTTCATAAATTTTAAAAATTGTGTTATTTTTAATTGCATTTGCTGAAAAAAATGTTATAATATTACAAGCACAAAGCGTTTTTGTGTCAATTTTTATTTGGAGATGATTATATGAACATTAGACCTTTATTTGATAAAGTCGTTATCAAGCCGATTGAAAATGAAGAAAAAACAACCTCTTTTGGCTTCGTTTTGAGGAGCAGTGACCAAGAAAAACCTTGCGTTGCGACGGTTGTTGCGGTCGGCGATGGCGGATTGATTGACGGAAAAACTGTTGAAATGAAAGTTAAAGTCGGCGACAAAGTTATTTTTCCAAAATACAGTGGCACCGAGTTTCACTTTGAAAATCAAGACTATATCATCATAAAGCAGAGCGACATTTTGGCGCTTATTGATTAGTTTTGCACTGTTTTTGTAGTGTTTGCTTTGCAGGTGGCAATATGCAAAAACTTGAATTAGTTTTAGACATTTCTATTGCATTTTGCAAAAATTGCTTAAATTTTGGCGATGTGATGCAATTATGCTCATTTTGTATTATATAATATTAATTATTCATTTTATTTGGAGGCATTTATTATGGCAAAACAAATTTTATATGGCGAGGACGCAAGAAAGGCGCTTGAAAAAGGCGTCAACACTCTTGCAGATACTGTCAAAATCACTCTTGGACCTAAGGGTAGAAACGTTGTTATTGACAACAAATTCAGCACCCCGCTCATTACAAACGACGGCGTTACAATTGCAAAGGCAATTGATTTGAAAGACCCGTTTATGAATATGGGCGCGCAAATTATCAAGGAAGTTTCGACCAAAACTAATGATGTTGCGGGCGACGGAACGACGACGGCTTCCCTTCTTGCGCAAAGCATTATTCGTGAGGGTATGAAGAATACTGCTGCGGGCGCAAATCCTATGATTTTGCGCAAAGGCATTGACAAGGCTGTTGCGTTTGTCGTTGATGAATTGCAAAACAACAGCAAAAAAGTTGAGGACAGCAAGGCAATTGCTCAGGTTGCGTCGATTTCCGCTGGTGATGAAACGGTTGGACAATTCGTTTCGGAAGCGATGGAAAAGGTTGGCAAAGACGGAGTCATTACTGTTGAGGAAAGCAAGACTATGCAGACTGAACTTGAGATTGTTGAGGGTATGCAGTTTGACCGTGGCTACTGCTCCCCTTATATGTCAACAAATATGGAAAAAATGGAAGCACAACTTGACGAACCTTTGATTTTGGTTACGGACAAAAAAATTGCGAATATTCAAGAAATTTTGCCACTTCTTGAGGAAGTTGTCAAGAGTGGTCGTCCGCTTTTGATTATTGCAGAAGATGTTGAGGGCGAGGCGCTTTCGACTTTGATTTTGAACAAACTTCGTGGCACTTTCAACTGCGTTGCTGTCAAGGCGCCGGGGTTCGGCGACAGGCGCAAGGCGATGCTTGAGGACATCGCGATTTTGACAAATGCGACACTTATTTGCGACGAGATGGGCATCGAACTTAAAGATGCACATATGCAAAATCTTGGTACTGCAAAACAAGTCAAAGTCACAAAAGACAACACTACAATTGTTCAGGGCGCTGGCGCAAGCGACGAAATCGCAAAGCGCGTTGCATCAATTCGTGCGCAAATTCAAAACACGACTAGCGAATATGACAAAGAAAAGTTGCAAGAAAGACTCGCAAAACTTGCTGGTGGCGTTGCTGTCATCAATGTTGGCGCTGCAACTGAAGTCGAGATGAAAGAAAAGAAATTGAGAATCGAGGACGCGCTTGCTGCAACTCGAGCAGCGGTTGAGGAAGGTATTGTTGCAGGCGGTGGTACTGCTCTTGCAAAGATTGTTCCTAAACTTCAAAAGTTTATGGAAACGCTTAACGGCGACGAAAAAACGGGCGCAAGCATTATTGTTCGTGCGCTTGAAGAGCCTGTTCGTCAAATCGCAAGCAATGCAGGACTTGATGGTGGAGTTATTCTCAACAAGATTCTTGAAAATGCTGACCCGAACTTTGGGTTTGACGCGCTCAAGAATGAATATGTTGATATGATTGTCGCGGGCATCATTGACCCTACGAAAGTTACGCGCTCTGCCCTTCAAAATGCAAGCAGTGTCGCAAGCACGTTGTTGACGACTGAGGCACTTGTTGCGGACATTCCTGAGGAAACCAAATCGGACGCACCTCAAATGCCTGATATGTACTAATCATTTTTGAAACGCAAACATTTCGAGAAATTATTTGGCTCGCTATTAAGACACGATTGAATAAATCTCAAACAAAAAATGTCAATTGCAGGGTTGACAAAGAAAACACCGAAATTTGAAATTGTTCGGTGTTTTCTTTAACTTTTATTTAGATAATACTATCATCACATTACACAAAACACTTAATCATTTGCTTACAAGTCTATGTATTTGATTATTGCAATTTCATATTGATGACGGCGTTGCACCAACTGCCGTTGAATTGGTGCGCAAAAGCGATAGTTTTGCTAATTATTGTGACACAAAAAAACACAGGATAACCTGTGTTTTTTGCGTTCTAACGTTTGCTGAATTGTGGCGCACGTCTTGCTTTGTGAAGACCATATTTCTTTCTTTCTTTCATTCTTGAATCTCTTGTCAAGAAGCCTGCTTTTTTGAGTTCAGGTTTAAGTGATTCGTCCGCTTTAACAAGCGCTCTTGCGATGCCGTGACGAACTGCTCCTGCTTGACCTGAAACACCACCGCCGATGACGTTTACGAAAATGTCGTACTTATCTTCAGTGTTTGTGAGTGTCAATGGTTGACGAACAATATATTTCATTGTGTCCATTGGGAAATATTCGGAAATGTCCTTCTTGTTGATTGTAATCTTACCGCTTCCGTTAGGCAAAATTCTAACGCGTGCGATAGAACTCTTTCTTCTACCTGTTCCAAGGAATTGAATCTTTTTTGATTTCAAAACTGCTTTACCTGCCATTATCTTTTGCCTCCTTTAATATTCAATGCGATTGGTTGTTGTGCTTGGTTTTCGTGTTCTGGACCAGCATACAATTTGAGGTGCTTCAACATCTTTCTTCCAAGATTGTTTTTAGGAAGCATACCTTTTACTGCAAGTTCAACTGCGTAAGTTGGTTTCTTAGCAACCAAATCTCTATATGTTGTTTCTCTGAAGCCTTTTGCAAAGCCTGTGTGTCTTCTATAGAGTTTGTCAGTTTCCTTCTTTCCAGTAACGCGAACCTTGTCGCAGTTAACAATGATTACATAGTCTCCGCAATCTACGTGTGGAGTGTAAGTAGGTTTGTTTTTTCCGCGCAAAACTGCTGCAACTTCACTTGCTAGACGACCCAAAATCATATCTTCTGCGTCAACTACATACCATTTGCGTTCAACATTTTGCGGATTGGCCATAAATGTTTTCATTTAATTTTCCTCCGATTTATATAAAAACTTTTGATTTTGCACATATATTTTCGCAAAACCACTATGGTAAATATACCGAGCAATTAGAAGCACACTGCCCGCTATATAAATGTCGCACTTTAGATTAACTTGGGACTAATCAAGTATATCAAGCCTGACTTGTATATTTTACTAGAAAATCGCGAAAATGTCAAGTGTTTCGCCGCATTTTGTTTGTTTTATTGCTGTTTTGACCACAACTCCTTGGATTAAACAAATTTACGCATAAACTTTTTACAATGCAAAAAACTTAAATAACAACTGTATTTGCCCATTGCCCACTACCATTTAGAATAAATGCAACAGAAAGTCGGCTACTTGTTCCAGTATTTATTTCCCAAACAGTTGATGACTTTTGTGTTCCATCTCCAGAAATAGTTACTACGCTTCCAAACGGTTTCGTGATAAGTATGCGATAAGTTGTGTTCATTTCGGGTTTAAACGACATACTTAAATTTTGACCTGTCACCGCGCTCATCTCTCGTATAACGGTGTCATTTGCATCCACAATTGTTAATAACAACATTCCATTGCTACATATAACCGATGCATCAATGGTAATTGATGCTGATTGGAATACTTTCAACATAGGATAGTCGTCGTTTTCGCCAGTCTTAAACATCCAAACACTATCAAAATCCCATCCACTATATGTGCTTGCTTTTTTTAATTCTGTAGCCGTTACCTTTGTACCCTTTAAAACTGTACTACTATTTTCGTTGATACAAGTATCTAGATAAAAGCACTGTGAGACATCTGCATCGCCTGCGACAATTGCACCATTTGAAAAGGTACCACTGCTATTATCATAATCACCTTTATTATCTTCAATTGATCCTACATTGTAACATCTCAGTACACTCACCTGCCTTGAATAACCTGAATATATTCCTGCAATATAAGTACCATCCCAAGAACCTGATCTGCTTACAGTTCCTTTGTTATAGCAATCTTTAATTTCAATTTTATCTGCAACGTCATAATCTAGTAACGGTGCTGCTATAATTCCTGCCACAAGTATGTAACAATAATAATATTCACTTTGTCTTAGCCAATCGCTTTGGGTAATTACAGAATTGTCATTATAGCAATTTTCAATTGTTCCTTTGCCTAGCACAAACCCAGCAATCCCTCCATTACCAGAAAATGAAATATCGCTACTATAGAAATCATAGTAGTTCTCAAGCTGCGCTTTGTTATAGCAACCATTAATGTTGGTGACATTGGCATAACTTAATCCAACAACTCCGCCAACTGCAACCGCACCACCTATATTAAGGGACCCGTTGTTATAGCAATTTGAAACTTTAAGTGTATCGCATTTTTTACTTACTCCCCCAACAATTCCTCCGACAGCAAAGGTATTAGTTCGAGCCTTATTTCTCTCCAACGACACATTAATGCTCCCAGTATTATAGCAATCAATAACGTTAATAACGTTATTACCAATGGTAGCATTTATATCAATATCAAGGCCACCTAAAATTCCTCCAAATTTCATTATTTCATTCAAACCATTACTGAGGGAACATGTTTTTTTGTACGATACATTAATATTTAAGTCGCAAGCATTGTAGCAATTTTTAACCAACACATTAACATAATCCTCGCTAGTCAGAGTCTTCATTCCGCCTATAATACCACCCACATTCTTCATCTTGTAATAACTTGTATCATCATTGATTGTGCATGTTATAGTCCCTTTGACACCTAAATTTTTGATAGTATAGTCACCATAACTTTGCTCTTCAAATCCAATAAACCCTGCTTGAGCATTTTCAAATGTTATCGTATGCCCAAGCCCATCAAATGAGGTCGGAGCATACGGCAATCCATCCCAACTTTGATTTACTCCATTTATTACGTAACTTGAAGGAATTGTAATATCGGAAGTTAGAATATATGATGCATCAAGACTCGCATTATCATCATACTTAAAATACAATAATTGCTCAAACGTAGCAATTTGATATGGATTTGTTGCAGTACCATCGCCACCTGCAAAACTAGTTGCAATATTTATATTCTGAGCAGTGGCATCGGTATGCGACTTTGATGTATTTAGAATAAACACAAGTATCATTGCCACACACATCACAAAAAGCCACAATACAATGTGCATTGAAGCAGATATCGTTTTATTGAATTTTATATTTTTATTTTGATTGAGTTTTTTCATAAAATCACCTCCACATCGCAATCATTGTTTGTGGAAATGTCAAAACAGCTCAACCATAAAAATTTGAGATGAGTCAAAACGTCAAAACAATTTTTAAAAAATAATAAATTATTCATACTATCATTTTGCGATTGACAGTCAATACCTGAAGGCGTATAAAAATCAGATTCAGTTTCTTGTAATTTTTCAAAATATTGTAATTTCTTGCAAAAATACTGTTGTTTTTCTTGATTTAACCTATTGAAATAATAAGTTAATCTACATACCCCCCCCCCCCCCTATTCGTGGAGCATTTGTTCTATTATTCATTTATTTCACCTCGCTTAATGAATTATAAATTTAGTTTACCACAATAAACAAAAAATATCAAATGTTTTTGTGCGCATTTGATATTTTTTTGTCAAAAAGTGAAAATAATTTCATAAAATAAATTTACCGTAAATATTGAAGGCAGTAAATAAAACTAATCATAATCGACATTACAAAGGGTTAGTGCTTTGGCGGGGAGTGTTTGACCTGCGCGAGCGCGGTCTTTGCTTGCGATTATTTCGGGAATGCTATCTTTGTCTAGTTTCCTTTGCCCCACTTTCAAGATTGTGCCACAAATTATACGTACCATATTGTGAAGAAAACCACTTCCACTAATTGTAATTGTTATTTCGTCGTCAATCTTTGTCATATTGCATTCTGTGATTGTTCGTATGGTGGTTGTAAGTTGTGGGTTTTCTTGGCAAAATGCTTTGAAATCGTGTGTACCGACAAAGTGCTTTGTACATTCAATCATTGCGTCAAAATCAAGGTTTGGCCACACTTGCAGGTGCGTTGCGTCGCGGAGTGGGCTTTCTATGCTTGAAGCGTACATTTTATAGCAATATGTTTTCGACTTAACGTCATATCGCGCGTGAAAATCACTGCTGGCTTGCTCGGTTTTTTTGACGCGTATTTCCTTTGGCAGATACATATTCATTGCGTATGCAATTCTTTCTGGGGGCATATCTTTTTCAAAATCAAAGTGCGCCACTTGATTTTTTGCGCTGACACCCGCATCTGTTCTTCCACTGCCAAAAACTAATGTTTTTTGCCCTGTTATTTTTTGTAGCGCTAACTCCAGTTCTCCTTCAATTGTTTGCAGTCCTTCTTGCGCTTGCCAGCCACAAAACGCACTGCCGTTGTATTCTATAATTGCTTTAATTCTCATATCTTTTATTATATCACAATTTTATAAATTTTTCAATCAAAATCTGATTTGTTTGACTTTATGTCAATTATATGTTAATATAGTTAAAATTTAAGTATTTGGAGCAATTATGAACATTTATTTTGTGCGTCACGGTGACCACGTCAACTCACATTTGACTGAACTTGGCAAACAGCAGGCTTTGCTTTGTAGCGAATATCTTGAAAAGGATAATGATTATTCGATGATATACTCTAGTCCTTCATCACGTTGCGTTGAAACGGCAAAAATTGTCAATGACAAGTTGGGTTTAACGATTGAAATTTTAGACGATTTAAACGAACGTGAAAATTTGCCCTACTTATATCCACAAAACGCTAAAGAACAAGAATGGTGGAACAATTATATGAACCCGTCTTTTTCTTTTGACTTTCCTGAAGGGGCAAAGGAATTTTTTGGACGTATCAAGAATGTGATTAATTACATTTTTAACAAGCACAAAAAATATGAAAACATAATTATAGTAGCGCATAGTTCAGTGGCGTATGCTATTGCATTTGCGTTGTCAAATAACACTTCTCCGCTATGGTTTAAAATTGGACATTGTTCAGTTATTAATTTTGAACTTGAAAATTTGCTATCTTAGTATTTATTGTTCAATTACAACAAAAAAAACGCTGGGCGATTTTGTAACCGCTCAGCGCCACCCTGATGGGTAAATTTCTTGTCTATACGTTCAAAGCAATTTAATCCAAAGATGTTTCACAACAAGTTTAACAAAACATTATTCTTGACTGCTACTTTGTCGAAATTCATAAACTTTTTCAAACAGACAAATACCTCAAATTGTGAAATTGAACTTTCATAATTCGCAGTATGGTCTAGGTTAGATTGCCTATCAATGCTTATGGTGACAACTAATGGAATAAAAGTTGTCAAATAATGTACTAAGCAATACATCACTGAATTGGCATCTACAGTTCGATGCATTCAAACTTTTACCTTGAATGAAGATAGTTGCATTTTGATTTCTTCAACTTGAACGCTACTACAATTCAGTAGCCAAATATGTATTTTGTAATTCTTACATTTGAATGCCATTTTTTTAGGAGACGTATCCATAGTCTTGCTACATCAATTCCCCGTTTGAAATTCTTAGGCTTGAATACCATTTTAAAACTTTCGCAAAATATTTTGTTATTGAACGCCATATTTATAGATAGTTTGCACTTTCGTGCTATTCTTAGGCTTGAATACAACTATAGTTAAGTTGCCAAACACAAGTTTTTAGTTCTTTTGTCTGAACGCCCTTTTAGTGGTAGTTGCAAATTTGATATCTCTAGCAAGTTTGCCCCTTTCACTGGCTTACGCCAAATTCTTGGGCTTGAATGTCCTTGAACTCCAAAGACAGAGGTTGAATTTTATTTCTTCAACTAGAACTCAATTTTTGATTCTTTGATTGAATATTGTTTTTTAGTTCTTCAACGTGAACACCATTTTAGTCTTAGGCTTGACGCCATTTTACACTTAGGCTTGCGGTCAATTTTGATTTCTTAGACTTGAACACCACTGCAATTCAGTAGTCAAATGCTGTTTTTTAATTCTTCAGTTTGAATGCCATTTTGCAAAATGCACACAATTTTGCAGGTAGTTATATGCGCATTTTGTCGATTTACATCGAAAATTCTTAGGCTTGAATACCCTTGTACTTCAAAGGCAAAAGGTTGAATTTTATTTCCTCAACTGGAACTCAATTTTTGATTCTTTGATTGAATACTGTTTTTTAGTTCTTCAGTTTGAACACCCGTTTAGTCTTAGGTATGACATCTATTTACTCTTAGATTTGAGGTTCGTTTGATTTCTCGAACTCGAAAACCTTTTAGTTTGTTCACGAATGCGAACAAACCTTTCTTCTTTGGTTTGAAGGTCATTTTGATTTCTTAGACTTGAACACTACTATAATTCAGTAGCCAAATATCGTTGTTTAGTTCTTCGACGTGAACACCATTTTTTGAGGCACAAAGCGTGCTATGCATATGCAAACTTTATGCTCACGCATATTGCTATGCTATTCTTAGGCTTGAATACAAATTTTCAATTCTTTTGTTTGAACTGCCATTTTACAATCAAATATAACCTTAGCATTTCTGGCAAAGTTATATGAGATTGCGGACTATTGTCCAGTTCTTAGGCTTGAACACCATCTTGATTTCTTAGGCACGAAAACTGCATTGTAAGTTACAGCAAACTGCCCTTTTATCCTTAGTGCAAAGCACGAAATAGCCTTTCGCGGGGCGACTTTGAGTTCTTGTCCGAACACACTTTTTGCGTCAAAGTGCGGGGCGGTTTGTACACTTCACAAACAAAGGGATATACTTTATCTTTCCACAGATGCTGATTTAATCTTCAGCTCGACTGCCTATGTAAAGTCAAGGCGACTGCTTGACACTCCAAGCGGAGGCACGTTTTAGTTCCGCGCACGAACACAAATTTCAGTTCTTTGCTCGAACACAAGTTATAACCTGTAATATCCGAGAGAAACTCTCGCATATATTCTAGTCCATAACATTGATTTTTTGTAATATCGGAAAACTTTGCAGGGTTAAGTCCGAAATTATTTCAAAATCTTTGCTACGACACCAGAACCTACTGTACTACCACCCTCGCGGATAGCGAAACGCAATCCTTCTTCGATAGCGATAGGGCTAATAAGACGAACAGTCATAGAGATGTTGTCGCCTGGCATAACCATTTCGACGCCTTCTGGCAATTCAATTGTACCAGTAACGTCTGTTGTACGAACGTAGAATTGTGGACGATAACCATTGAAGAATGGTGTGTGACGTCCGCCTTCTTCTTTCTTCAAGATATAGACTTCAGCCGTAAACTCAGTGTGAGGTGTGATTGACTTAGGTGCTGCAATTACTTGACCTCTTTCGATGTCTTTCTTTTCAATACCACGAAGCAATAGACCTACGTTGTCACCTGCTTCAGCTGAATCCATAAGTTTGTGGAACATTTCAATTCCTGTGATTGTTGTTGTCTTAGTATCTTTGATACCTACGATTTCAACAACGTCACCCATCTTGACTGTACCTCTTTCAACTCTACCAGTTGCAACAGTACCACGACCTGTGATCGTGAATACATCTTCGACTGGAAGCAAGAAAGGTTTGTCAGTTGCACGAACTGGGTCTGGAACGTATGTATCCAATGCGTCCATAAGTTCGCCAATGCAAGCGCACGCTGGGTCGTCTACCTTACCAGCTTCAGCAGCTTCGAGTGCTTTAAGAGCAGAACCCTTAATGATTGGAGTCTTATCTCCTGGGAAACCATACTTTGTAAGTAGGTCTCTAATTTCCATTTCAACGAGTTCAAGCAATTCTGGGTCGTCTACTTGGTCGACCTTGTTCATAAATACTACAATGTATGGAACGCCAACTTGACGAGCAAGCAAAATGTGTTCCATTGTTTGTGGCATAGGACCATCTGATGCTGCAACAACGAGGATAGCGGCATCCATTTGTGCTGCACCCGTAATCATATTTTTAACATAGTCTTTGTGTCCTGGGCAGTCAACGTGAGCGTAGTGACGTTTAGCAGTATTATATTCTTGGTGAGAAGTGTTGATAGTAATACCACGTGCTCTTTCTTCAGGAGCAGAGTCAATCTCAGCGTAGTTCTTTGCTTCAGCAAGACCTTTCAAAGCTTGAACTTTAGTTATAGCCGCAGTCAATGTCGTTTTACCGTGGTCGACGTGACCGATGGTACCAACGTTCATATTAACTTTGTCTTTAACAAATTTCTGTTTAGCCATTTTATTCTCCTTAATTTTTTTTGATAGCGCTATTAAATTTTTGCCTTTATTATCAAGTCACATTTTAGGCACGCGATAGAGTCGCGAACACTATTGCTGTGCGCTAAAAACTGCCGTTCCGTTGCTCAATCGTTTCAAACTCGCGAGATTTGAAACTTTCGAACTTCAGACAAGCGCGTGGCTCAATTTTTATTGCAAAATATACAATCGGATGCTATCCTATCCAAGAGTATACTTAATTTTAAATAAAATGTCAAATGTTTTTCATATGCTTTTTGGATTATTGCCGTTTTTTAGTGTTTTTTCAGCTTTAATAATCGTTTTTTGCTCCGCTTTGGCGCATTTGACTTCACCAAAGCAAGGCGATGCCTTGACTGCAGATACTGCGAGTACGCACTCATCATTTAAGTGCGTCGGCAAACTGCAAGCATATCAAGTCACTTTAGTTTGCGTTATCCCCTGCACCCACAGATATTGTGAGTACAAGCAACGCACATATTACGTCGGCAAACAAAAGTGCGCTTTATGCGCTTTTGTTCCCGAAGCCTTGACTGCAGATACTATACGCGCGTACCTATTATTTAGGTGCGACGGCAAACCGTATACACGTCAAGACGCATTAATTTTTGCTACCCCTACAGCACAGATAAAGTCTTTTAAGCGTAGGTACAATAACCACAGCCACGGGGCTATCCCCGCCACCCCATAGGTAATAAACCTATTAAACATTCAAAAATTCGCTGTCAATAAAAGTTCAATCACCGTAGGGACAGTATCTACAGCCGTGCGCAACACAAGTAGCAACACTATAGAACACAGCTATGTTTGCTGTCCGCAAAATTCCTTTGAGCGTAGGAACAGCAACCACAGCAGCGGGGCTTTCCCCGCCACTAATTGTTTGCTTTAGCGCGTTCGCCGATTATTTTCTCAGCGACAAACTTTGGCACTTCAGCATAGTGGTCGAGTGACATTTGGAAAGTACCGCGTCCTTGTGTCAATGAGCGCAAGTCAGTTGCATAACCAAACATTTCAGCCAAAGGAATTTCAGCGTTGATGATTTGTTGTCCGTCACGCGCTTCCATTTCTTTCAAGTTTCCGCGACGACGGTTGATATCGCCCATAACGTCACCGAGATATTCTTCAGGAACTTGAACGTCGCATTTCATAATAGGTTCAAGGATAACTGGGTTTGCTTGTTTTGCACCCTCTTTGAACGCCATTGAGCCTGCGATTTTAAACGCCATTTCCGATGAGTCGACATCGTGGTATGAACCGTCGATAACTGTAACTTTGAAGTCAACAGTTTCAAATCCAGCCAAAATGCCGTTCATTCTTGCTTCTTCAATACCTGCTTGAATTGCTGGAATGTATTCTTTAGGAATAGAACCACCAACAGTTTTATCTTCAAATACAAAGCCAGAGCCTGCTTCAAGAGGTTCCATTGTTACGACGCAGTGACCATATTGACCCTTACCACCACTTTGACGGATATATTTTCCTTCAACTTGGACTTGTTTTTTGATTGTTTCGCGATATGCAACTTGAGGTTTACCGATATTTGCTTCAACGTGGAATTCACGAAGAAGTCTATCTCTATAAATATCAAGTTGGAGTTCCCCGATGCCAGCCATAATTGTTTGACCGCTTTCTTGGTCGGTATATGTGCGGAATGTAGGGTCTTCTTTAGCGAATCTCAAAAGTGCGGCAACCATTTTTTCTTGTCCTTGCTTTGTCTTTGGTTCAATCGCAATTTGGATGACTGGTTCAACAAAGTGCATAGGTTCAAGAATAATTGGATGCGCTTGGTCACAAAGTGTGTCACCAGTTGTTGTGTCTTTTAAACCAACAACAGCGGCGATGTCACCTGCTCTTACCTCGCTAATTTCTTTGCGTTCGTTTGCGTGCATTTGCACAAGACGCCCAATTCTTTCCTTCTTGTCTTTTGATGAGTTATAAACATATGAACCACTTTCAAGAACACCACTATAGACACGAATATACGTTACTGTGCCATATGGGTCATCCGCAATCTTGAATGCGAGTGCTGCAAATGGTTCTTCGTCACTTGTGTGGCGAACTTCTTTGCCGTCAGCACTAACAATTGGCGGAATATCAAGTGGAGATGGCATATAATCAACAATAGCGTCCAAAAGTTTACGCACACCTTTATTCTTATAAGATGTACCGCAAGTAACAGGGTTCATTTTCAATTCAATAACACCCTTTCTAATTGCTTTCTTGAGGTCCGCTTCGGTGATTTCTTCGCCACCGAGGTACTTTTCAAGCAAATCGTCATCACATTCAGCTGCTGCTTCAACGAGTTTTTCGCGATATTCTTTCGCAAGGTCGAGCATATCAGCAGGAATTTCAGTGATGGTAGGCTCTTTTGTTGAGTCTTCCTCGTCATAATATGTTGCATCCATTTTTACAAGGTCGATGATACCCTTAAAGGTTTCACTTGCCCCTATTGGTAGTTGAATTGCAACGGGATTAGATTTTGGCAATCTCTTTTTCATCATTTCGATAACTCTGAAAAAGTTTGCATCGTTAATGTCCATTTTGTTGACATAAGCCATACGTGGAACATTACATTCATTTGCTTGTTTCCAAACATTTTCTGATTGTGGTTGAACACCACCACGTGCGCAAAAAACTGCAACAGCGCCGTCAAGGACTTTCAAAGAACGCGAAACTTCGATTGTAAAGTCAACGTGTCCCGGTGTGTCGATGACATTGATACGCTTGCCTTTCCATTGTGTGGTTGTTGCTGCACTCGTGATTGTGATACCACGCTCTTGTTCTTGCACCATCCAGTCCATTGTTGCTGCGCCTTCGTGAACTTCACCGATTTTGTGAGTTTTACCAGTAAAGTACAAAATACGTTCGGTAGTTGTAGTTTTACCAGCATCGATGTGCGCCATAATACCAATATTGCGAATGTCCGCAAGAGCATATTCTCTAGGCATAATTTTTCTCCTTGTTTTTATAGACTTTTTCATTTTTTGATAGTTAAACTATCTTATTTTTGCGGTATAACCTATCATTTTTGATAGGTTTCCGCACTTTTTATGACAATTACGCGAAACACGCAAATTATCATTTATAACAAATTATAGACAAATTTCTTTGCCTATACATTTTAGTTATTGCATTGTACTTTAGTTATTGCGTTGTACTGTGCCCCTTCCGGGAGATTTCTCCGCTTCGGCTACGCCTTCGGTCGAAATGACAACGAGTGAGTGTCATATCCTCTTCCGCTCTAATAGCACGTGACTATCCCTGCACAAATAGTAAATTTGCTAGGCAAACAAAAGTTGCACCCTCAAATATTTTTTGCGCGTAGGAACAGCACACACAGCCACGGGACTTTCCCCACCCACGAGCAAAAAACTATTTAGGACGAACAAAATTTCGCCGTCTATAAAAGCCACTTGCGTGTAGGAACAGTAACCACAGCCGTGCGCTATCGCACTACCAACGCATATGTGCAAACGCTTTGTTTGCTTCAGCCATTTTGTGCATTTCTTCTTTTCTCTTAATGCTTGCACCAGTGTTGTTGTAAGCATCAACAAGTTCAGCGCCGAGTCTTTCAATCATAGTTCTTTCACTACGACGACGTGAATAGTTGACAAGCCAACGAATGGCAAGTGTTTGGCGTCTGTCTTTGGAAACTTCAACTGGAACTTGGTAGTTTGCGCCACCAGTGCGTCTAGCTTTTGTTTCAACAACAGGTGAAACATTTGCAAGCGCTTGGTTGAATGCGTCCATTTGTGGAACGCCAAGTTTTTGACTTGCTACGTCGAATGCGCCATACACAATATTTTGTGCGATGCCTTTCTTTCCGTCAAGCATAACTTGATTGATGAGTTTTGCAACTGCTTGTGAGTTATACTTTGGATCTGGCAATACTTCTTTCTTTGGTACACCACTTCTTCTAGACATTATATCATACTCTCCTTTATAGATTTTGTGGGAAATTCCCTATTTTACTTTTTCTCTTTCTTAGAGCCATACTTTGAACGGGACTGATTGCGTTTTGCAACACCAGCGGTATCTAGTGTGCCACGAATGATGTGATAACGCACACCAATCAAGTCTTTAACTCTCCCGCCACGAACAAGTACAACGCTGTGTTCTTGCAAGTTATGACCAATGCCCGGAATATAAACTGTTGCTTCGGATTTGTTGCTCATTCTAACTTTTGCAACTTTACGCATAGCAGAGTTTGGCTTTTTAGGCGTGATTGTCTTTACTTCAAGACAAATACCGCGCTTTTGTGGACAAGAATCAAGCAAAGGAGATTTTGATTTTTGTTCAATCTTCTTGCGACCCTTTCTTACCAATTGATTTATGGTAGGCATTTTCTACGACCTCCTGTTTTCCTATTTCAAATTTTGTGCTGGACGCAAATTCGCGAAAAGCACTAGCCCCAACAAAACCTATAACTAATGTATCTGCTCTGTTTGACATACACCTCCCTGCCACTTCGCAATTACAAACAATTCGACTCTTGTTTTGAAAACGCAAAGCGTGGTGCGGAGTTTTGCGCGTTGTTTTTTTTGAGCGTTGCATTATTTGCACAATTTTTCCAACAATTTTCGCAATCAACATTAATTTCCTGCGAAAATGTTACATTTAGCACAAAATTTTTGGCAATAAACGCCCAAATCAATGGCTAACCATTAAAAACAAACGCGTCTACAACTCCAAATGTCATAGACTGCTTGAATTATAACATAATTTACGACAATATGTCAAGTGTTTTGCAAATTTTTACATTGTAAAATAGTTTTTTTATTTAAAAATTTTAGTTGGTGCCAAACAACACATATCAAGCAACAAACAAGCAATTTACGCATAAATATTTGGGCTATATCTAACCTATTTCATTATAGGCGTGCCATCATATAATTAGTGGCATACTTACCACAAAAAAGGATATGGAGATAAATTCTCTCCATATCCCGCGATAATGTTGATAGATTTATGATTCATACTCATTTAAACCACAATATATCAATATTGTCAAATAAGATTTAATTTGCTGTGCCACCAATAACAAGTCCTGTAGCACCGCCAGTACTACCAACAAATGTGTCTTGATTAACATTTGATGTGTCACCTGTGACTGTCATACTCTTTGTGACAACTGGATTTCTAATATACCATTGCGTGTACCCGCAAATTCCGCCGATATTGAGGGTTGCGCCGTTGTCAACGTTTGCGACAAGGTCAATGTATGCCCTACACTCAATGATTGTCACAAGTTTCTTGTTTGCTTCGCTAGCACTGCCGTTTTGTCCTGCAAACCCGCCGAAGTTGTTATTTTTTCCTTGCGCTTGCAATTGGATTTGGCTAGCAGTACCACCCTCGACTGCACATCTTGTGATTGTACCACCTGCGACGTACCCGACGAATCCACCGACGCGCTTGTAGACACTAGACGCGATTTTTGTGCTTCCGCCAGCGTTGATTGTCAAATTTTTAACTGAACAATCAATATTAGAGGAATCCGTGCCGATTGTGCCTTTGTTGCTGTTTTTACCAACGAATCCGCCAAGGTTTGCAACGCCCGTGTAATGTGAATTGCGCAATGTCATTTGCAAGTTTGAAACGCTAGAACCCGTGATTTGTCCGCTATTTTCGCCGACAAATCCGCCGATTGACATTTCCTCGCTTTGACTTCCAGCACTGCTAGTTCTTTCGTACGAAACGGTTGCTCTTTCGACGCGTACGTTGCTAATTTTTCCGCTGTTAGTCCCAACGACAAGACCAAATGCTCGCCCGTTGTGATTGCTTGTAATTTTTGCAGAAGAATTTGCAAAGGTTATGTTTGAAATTGTGCCTCTGTTTGCACTGACAAAACCATTTTCCGACCCGCCTGAAATCGTCATACTCATATTGTAGATAGTCTTGTTGCCACCATCTAGCGTGCCGATGAATGACGAGATGTAGTCGCCGTCTGTACAATAGATGTCGCCGTCGAGTTTGTATGTATATGTCATAGATTTTGCAACCATTGCGTTTATGATTTCAAACGAACTTTGGTTTTTGATAAGGTATGGTCTATCCGTACTACCTGTTCCCTTGCTCGCGATTTGCGAAACCGACTGGCTGGCATACTTAAGATAAGGATAACCATAGTTTAGCATAACTGCTTTTGAATTTTGGCTATAGTCGATTGCAAAGCTTGACCACGCAAACGAGTCAAAACCTTTTGGAAGCCCACTTTGCATTATGTTTTGCAGTGAGATGTCACCGACGCTTGTTTCGACTGTTGTCAAAAGCGTTGCCAACTTATCATTATAAACATTTGAAACTCTAACTTCATCATATACGTTGTTTGCTTGGTCCCCGCCGTTGTCGTTGCTGAACACTGCGCCATACGCTTTGACACTTGTAGCGTTCAAATAATCGATGCGCGATGCGCTATAGCAAAGTTGGAGATTGCCTGCAAGCAAGTTGCCGACAATGCCACCGACAACGCAAAGGTTTTCGCCCGTGACTTGACTTAGGCGCAACGTTCCCGTTGCAAAGCAGTTGGAAATTTGTGCAAAGTCGCCACCTACTTGCTTGTTCATTTCGCCAGCAATGCCACCGACGGAAATGTTACGTCCCGTCGAATTGTCAGTTTGCCCGACGCTTACATTGCTAGATGTAAAGCCGATATGCCCATAGTTTTTACCGACAATTCCTCCAAATGTTGAACCAGCAAGGCTTGAAGCAAAATTGATTTCGCCGTCTGCGGAACTAAATAAGATTGTTCCGCGATTAGTTTTTGCAATTGCGCCATAATCGCCACTAACTTGTGCATTTATGGCAAGTGCTTGAATGTTGACTGACGCGACGACTGCGTCACTTGCGATTGTGCCAAACAACGGCTTTGTAAGCCCTGAGATTGTATAATTTCCCCCGTCAAACACACCAGCAAATTCACTGCGCGTTTGAGTGTTGCTTGTCACGATTGAAGCCACTTGCAAATAGTAGTTTCCTTCGCCCGTTTCGACATTAGCGGTAAATCTTTCAAGGTCGTCCGCTGTTGCAATTTGCGTTGGCTGGTAAACCGTGCCGACGGAACTTGCGGTTGTGTCGAAGAATTTTGACAACATTGGCAAGGTTTTGCCGTTCGTCATAACAAATGCTTTAGATGTGTCACCTGCATTTGTTGAAATGCTGAAGTTTTTGAATGTTGTTGCGTTGAGCATTGCACCATACGAAACAAAGTTTGCTGTATAGTCGTGCATATTTTGCGTGTAACCCTCGCGTAGGCTGTCGTTGCTTTGCGCAAGTTCGCCCGCATAGTAGCAACTGCCGAACACAACTGTGTTGACATTTTGCGACGTCAACGAAGTATAGCCGACAAATTCTTTACTATAAACCTTGTTTTTGATTGGGTCGGCGAGTGCTTTAACGACGACGACACTATAGCAATATGAAAGCGTTGGTTGAACGCCTGCTTGATGCAAACGCCCGATAAAGCCACCGACGGAAATTTGCGAGTCGGCGCTCAAAGTTTTGCTGATTACTCTGCCAACTGAATAGGAGTTGTTGACATTCAATCTGTTTGCAAAACCGATAAGACCACCGCTGATTTCCTCATTTGCGCAATCGCTTTCGGTTGTAATGCTACATTCGTTATATGTTTCAATTATGCGACAATTGCCGAGATTGTCGGCGTTGTCGACATCAATCGCAACCCTGCCTACGATTCCGCCGACGTTTGCGTTGTATAGTTTTGTTGCGGAAATGTTGGCAAGATTTCTGGAAGCACTAATTCTAGCGACCATTGTGCCACACACGACTTCGCCGATCAACCCGCCGACATAGCCTGTTGTTTGCGTCATTGTTGTTCCGCTGACATTCACTTGCCCACGGTTTTGAGCGTTTGAAATGCTCACTTCGCCACGAACACGCCCCGCAATTCCTGCGAGTTTAAATTGATTTTCAAGCGTATCATTAAGTGTTTGATTTGAAATTGAAATATTTGCACTATTCTCAACGCTTGTCATTGTTGAAGTGAACACATCTCCGATAATACCACCCGCGATGATTGTTTTGACGCTCTTGGCATTCCCGACAATCGAAATGCCACTCAAAGCGTTTTCTGCATTTGTAATATTTGAACTATTAAGCACGCCTGCGATACTACCAAAGTTTGTGGTTGCTCGCGACTCGCGCGCAAGGCAGTTGACAACGATTGGTGTTGTTGAACTATCTTGTGGACGTGCCGAATCAATATCACGGCTCTTGCTTTCTGTCAAACTGATTACTTTTATTCTGCTTGAAACCGCGTTGCCGACGATTGCGCCGACGTTTGCGTTGCCCGATGTGACGCGGAACGAATTATATGCTCTGCCGTCGCTATATTGAGTGTATGCAACTTTGTAATTTACATCCATTATATCGCAAAGGAGGCTGTAGCCGACAAGTCCGCCGACGTTTGATGCAATAACGGTGTCCGTCTCAGTTTGCAACTCGACATTCATCGAAGTTTCAAAGTCGATATTTGAAACCGTGCAACTTGAAGCATAACCGAGCATTCCGCCGATATAGTTTGTTGGCACTTTTTCATCAGGATTGTAGGAGCGCTCGCCACTGACGCTGATTGGCGTGAGTTCCTTAATTGTTAAGCCACTGAAAGATGAATTTTCCGCATAATTTGCGATTGAGCCGAAATAGTAGTCGTCTATTTGGGCGTTGTATTCGTCCTCATTGTTTTGTAAACTAACTTTAAATGTCAAATTCGAAACTGTTGCACTACGACAATAGTCAATCAAAGTTTCCTTGATTTCGACAATTGGCAAACGCTCAACGCGCTTCCCGTTTTCATCAAGCGCTGTGATTTGTTGTCCTAAGAATTTTCCACTGAACGGCGAAATCTTTGACCCGAGAGGCGTCCAATCGCCGTCGATGTCCCCAAGATTTGCTTTGGTGTACAACTTTAGGTCACACTTGATGACAAATGTTGCGTTTGGATTGTTTTCAATCAAACTGAGTAGTTGTTCTTTGTTTTCATCTGTGATGACAATTTCAGTCGCTTGCGTTGTGATTTTCAAAAGTGGGAACGTGCTTGCCTCTTTTGTCCAGTTGTTGTCATCATATGTCACAAACGCTGAATGTCTGTTCTTGAAGAGCGAACTATAACTTGCATTCACAAAATCGTCTGTAGTGTTAAACCAACAGAATTTCACCTCTGTTCCGTCTTTAGCCACATACTTAAATTCGTTCAAGTTCGCAAGACGTGTTTTGTATTCGTCCTCATCAATTTGCATTTTGTCAAATTTTGCTGAGCCAAAGTACTGAAGTTTTTGATAACTTGTTCCGCTCAAATTGAGTGGCAGGTTGGATACTGCGTAGTTTGAACTAATTGAGATTGGTTCAAACACATCTGTAATGACATCGGCATTGACAAAACCTGCAATGACGCCCGCTTTTGCTCCGCCACGAACACTTTGCGCGATTGTCGTTGTGTAGTTGTTCATTAATACAATATTATTAAACGCGCTAATTGTTTTTGTTATTTCCTTTTCAATGTTGTTGATTTTTGTTGTCACAACATTTTTGTCAAGGTATCCAAACGCGCTACCAAATGCGGTTTTAGCGCTGACGCTAGATGTGGTGTAGATTGAACTAAATTCGCCACCTTTGACATATCCGCTTATTGCGCCCGCGTACTCAGCGTTTTTGTTTGTAACATTTACTCTATTATAAGAGTCTACAATTTTGCCGTCGATATTTTTACCGACAAGCCCGCCAATGTAGTTGCTTGCGCCGATAAACAAGTTTGTTTTACCGCCACTGACGCCTTCGCTCAACTTGTCAACAAGCACAAGGTCATCTCCCTCATATGTCAAGCGCGCTTTGTCGATTGAGCCAAAGTTAATGCCAACAATTCCACCGATGACGTCATCGCCTGAAAGTTCTTGCTTTGCATTGCCACTCGTGATTTGTGTGACAAAGTTCAAGTCATAAAGTTTTGCGTAATTGACAGCGACGATGCCACCTGTACGTTCAGCACCGATTGACACTGCCCCACTGACTTTCAATGTTCGCACAACCATATTGTTACCTTCACTAGCAAGTGTGGCGCCAATGAGTCCGCCCGCATAGGACGCTGATTCAACGCCAACTGTGGTTGTGTCACCTACTTTTTCGTAGATGAGGTCGGTAAACAAAGTTGCTCCGCTACCCTTTCTATATGTTGCGTGAACACTGACATTTGATTCAATTGTTTGAATTTCGCAATTGCCGATTGCAATTCCAACAAGTCCGCCCACGACGTTTTTGCCTTGCACAAATTTGCCTTCGCCAACAATTTTGACGCCCAAAATGATTGAATCGGTTGCCTTCCCGCAAAGTGCGCCGACCACTGGAATTTCGGTTGCTGAAACTTCATTGAACTGCATCCTTGCATTCTTGATGACTGCGCCGTTGAGTCTTTCAAACAATCCAAATTCCGTTTGCCCTGTAGTTTTTTCGCCGACGAGCGAAATGCCATTTAGTAGCATATTATTGCCGTCCAAAATCGCACTAAACTCGACTTTGCTTGAGTTAAGCCCGTCAACTGTTTCGCTTGTCGCTGCAAAGTTTAGGTCAGAAATAATACGGATAAATTTCGTTTCAGGAATTTTCCCGTCCGCTGTTTCACTTGTTGACACAATGTTTGTGCCAAAGGTCGAAATTCCTTTGAATAGGTTGTTAAATTTTTCAGCAGTGTTTATGAGATATGGGTTCGCTTCACTGCCGAGGTCGTAACCATTTGCATACGCATAAATAAGCGTACCGTTGCCGTTTTGCGCTTGTTCAAGTGCTTCTTCTTGACTTTCAGCGTCAAATTCTAACGCGCGAATTGACACTGCAATTTGGTTTGCGGTGGTCAAAACTGGACGCGCAAGCGCTGTATCAAACTCCCAAATACCCTGTTTTCTCATTTTTTCGTTTGAAACAAATGCGAATCCGACGTATTCGCTTTGCTTTGCCAAGTTTTCCTCGCTAATTGCAAGGGCTGGCTCGTCGGCAAAGACGACAGCGCTTGTTGCTTTGCTATAATAGGAATAAACAATTGTTCCTGCATTTTGAATTTCGTTAAAGTCATTGACGCCTGTAAATGGTCTAAACGACGCATTGTCGCCGACCGTTCCGCCCGCGAGGAACACTTCACAAGTGGTGTAGCAATATTCAATCAAACCTCTGTTTGTGTTTTGATTGACAAAACCCGCTGAATTACTTGGACTGCGAATGACAAAACTTGTGTAGCAGTTTGAAACTGTGCCTGAGTTTGTCAACACAAATCCTGCGACACTGCCTTGTGATTTGAGGTTTGCCCTGTCGGCAGTTTCGAGCGTTGCGCCCTCGGCATAACTGCCACTGACATATCCGCCCTCATTCATTGCGACAAAGCCTGCGGTATAACTAACATTCGCGATGACGGAATTGTTGTTGATTGTGATGTCTTTTGCGTAGCAAGCGCTGATTTCACTTGCGTTGTATGCAACAAACCCTGCGACAATGCCGTTTGCAATGAGGTCTGCACCTGCACCCGTCCACGAATTATTTTTTGTTGCTTTGTCATTGACGTTTTCACGCGTACCGATGTTGCCCGTTGTGCGGAAAACACGGCTGTTTGTGATGTAGCCTGTGTTTTGTCCCACAAACAAACCTACGTAGTTTGTTGTGTAGTTAGAACCGCTAATCAAACTTGTTTTGACCGTGATTGCCTTGTTTAGTCCGCCTGCAGTTGTTGTGCCATCTTCGGAAATAAGTTCCGTTATGTTGACAATGTCGCAGTTTGTGATGACGCCTGCATTCGAACCCGCAAACAAACCAAAGTTTACTTGTCGTTTTTCAGTCAAATCGTATGTGTTTGTCGAGTCACCGCCATTTAGCAAGGCGTTGACATCTAGGACAACATTTTTAATCACGGTGTTTGCTGAAATTGTGCCAAACAAGCCAAAATTGATTGTCGAGTTAGATAAGTCTAGGCTGAACGAATTAATCTTGACAATATAGCCGTTTCCGTCAAGTGATGCAAAGGTTGCATTCATAGGCGTATATGCTGAAAGTGTGATATCACGCATCAAAATGTAGTGTATGCCCTCTTGCATATTCAAAAATTCTTCAGTCGTATAAACTGGAAGCGGTATTTCTTCAGTCGACTCATTTTCAACTGAAACCACGCAGTCGATTTGCTTGTAGTATATTGTTTTCCCTTGCGGAAGTTGTCCGCCGAGGTCGACAATTTGCGGTGCAAATTCACTGCCGACGCCGTCAAAATAGTATGCGACATACAATGATATTATTGCAACATTGCTGATTCTGCTACCATATACTTTGTAGCAACCCTCTTTTGTGGAATAATAGTAGTTGTAGTAATCTGTTTTACTGCCGACGCTATCAAACGAGCCGACGCCCTCAATTCCGCCGCTTGTTTTGCCACTAAACCACACATTTGCGCCAGTTTTGCCGTTTTGTTTGGTTATTGTTTGCTCAAACTTTTTCATTCTTTCAAGAATTTCAGCGTACTTTTTGCCCTCAATTGAGTTGGCATCTACGTCGCTTGGACGTGTCGCATATATGGCGCTTAACTCCGCTTGCAAGTTGTTTGCTTGACTTAGGTAAATGACAAGACGATTTACGCCACTTGTATCAGTTGTTGCACCCTTTATGTTGACGCCTGTGATAATGTAGTCAACAACTGTGATGACTCTTTCGTCTGAGACGGTCATTCTAACATTTTCGACCGTTGTATCAAGTTGCGCACGAATTTTGAAGGTTGTGCCAGCGTCAAGATTGATGCTTGCAAACAATTTTGACGCAATACTGCCGACAAATTTACTGCTGAATGTCGTTTGTGTGGCTGTGAACGACGCATATGTTCTTTCGCCCGTGAAATCTTCAATGGAAAGCGTCACTGTTCCTGCCATTGTGTTGAGTTTGAGTGGAACATCTAAAGTCGTGCCACGTGCAATTTGGTTGGCGTACTTTTCGTTGTAGTCAATCAAAACGCTTGGCGAGAACTGTGTCACAAGTGTTTTGTTGTAATCATAAACGACTTTCCCGTCCTTGTATGCGACGATGTGAACGACAAATGGCAAATTTTCTGCCATATTCGAGCGAATTAGCGTTTTAACATATAAGTTGCCGTCAAAAACATAACCGTCATCGCCACGATATGAAACGAGGCGAAGTCTAATTCCGTTTTCAATTTGAACGTTGTCAGGATACAATTTGATTAGGTCGCTACCACGTTCAACAAATTGCGTGAAAGTGATATTTTCGCCTGCGACTGCATCACTTGTGATGTCAATGTAGTCGACTTGGCTGAAGTTTGGATATACGTTTATTTTCATCAATCCATATGTTCCGCTTGAAATGCGGTCAATTGCGACTTCGTCTTCACGCAAGTTGCCGTCTGGGAAGTGAATCATTGTGATTCTTTCGACTGTTTGTGGCAAAACTTGCAAATTATACTGCTTTGTAAATTTGTCCGCAACGGCGAAGTCAATATTGAATGTTTTTGCATTTTCATTCTTGTAAAGGGCACTTGAAACCGCAAATTCAAAGGTCATTTGAATTTGGTTGTCCTTGAAACTAAAGTCAATGAGCGTGAGTTCTAACACTGGTTTTTCGTTGTCGCACTCAATGCTGATTGTTTCAAGTGACGGCGTTTCGTTCTCAAGAATTTGCAATGTATATGTTTCGACAATTTCGTCGTTTGATTTGACGACAATTTTTGAAACAATTTCACTTGCAACGTCCGTTGTTATATTTGCGGACACTTGTGCCGTTTGGCTTGGCAAGATGCTTGAGAAACTCTTGTTGAGTTCTAAGTTTGTTGCCCCGTTGTAGACATTGACATTGAATTGCTTTTCTGTCCACGGGAGCATAACTTTAACATACTCGCCACCAAAATTTGCTTTTACATACGCACACTCAATGACTGCATTGTTTTCAACAACTTCTTTTGCATTCAAAATCTTTGAATAGTTGTAGTCGACAAAGTGATATTCCTCAGAACCGATTGTTTCGACTTGCTCAAAGTTGAAGTTGACATATGTTAGCAAGTTTTTGTATGCGATACCGTATTTTTGCCCTACAATATTGTTGCCGTTTTCAAAGGTATAATTGATTTCTTTTGACGTATCTAGAAAAATCTTCATTTCGTCATTCACGTCATTATTAAATGAGTTTAGACCATATGTTGTGTAGATTTCAAACTCGTCAGAAACCATTTCATTGAGTTGTGAACTAATTTTGATTTTTGCATATCCTTCGCCAAGAATAACGATTTGTCCGCCCTCAATTTTGATGATATTTGCACCCTCGACGACTGTTGCTTTGACGCGAACAACGCGGTTTGTGTGCGGTTCGACCGCCAAATCAATGAGGTTTGCGATGTCAAAGCGCGCGTAGTCTTTTTGTTCGCTACCGATTTCCTTTTGAATGAGGAGCGAGGCGCGCTTGTCGTCTACTTTGACAAACGAGTTGTCGACTGTGTTTTTGACTGAAACTACCAAACTTGTTGGAACAACTGCCACAAATTCGCTGTTGTTTTTAAACAATAGATAAGGGTAACCATCATTGACGTCCGCGGACATATTATATGTGCCGACAAAGTCCCACGCGAGACCAAATGTTGTGCTGACTTTGAGGTCGTCCGCCGATTTTTGCGTGACTGCCCCGCCGACATTGCCAGCAGTACCCGCATAATAGTTGTTTGCGCCAAAAATTGTGGCACTACTTGCGCCGATAAAGTTTGAAAGATTGCTGACTGAATAACTTGTTTTTAAAGTTATTGAACCACTGTTTCCCCCGATGAAGCCTCCGAGTACAACGCTACCAGTTGCTGTTTGCGAAACTTCAGTGATAGAATAGGTATTTTCAAGCGTACCTGCGGAAATTTGCCCGATGAGTCCGCCCGCAGTTTTTTCAGCGTAGTTGCTATTAGGGTCAATTGCGACTTTTGTATTAGCATAGGAACGCAAAATTTTTGTTTTTGTGCCGTCGCTTGCGCCGATAAGTCCACCGACGCGCGCTTTCCCGAGCACTGCATATTTATTTTCACTTGTTATGAACGACGTGCTTGACGCGAATGTGATTTCTCCGTCTTTGTTGAACCCGACGACACCGCCGACGGCGTCATCGCCCGAAACATAGGAGGAGCCGTCCTCATAACTTTCAAAAACTGCAATGTTGATTGTCTTTTCGTTTAAGCCAACAATTCCGCCGACGTTGGTTTTTCCGAGAACTTGCGTTGCACCATACACATCATTGATTGAGCCGAGATTGACGCCCGCAACACCGCCAACACTTGTGCCGTTTGGCGCCAAAACACTTCCCGAAACTGCAACATTTGAGATGACGCCGTTATTTTTGCCGACGATGCCACCAACTATATTTGTTGTACTTGCTGAAACAAAGTTTGCAGTCAAGGCAACAACGCAGTCGTTTTCCTGCCCGTTGAATGTGTATATAAAGCGGTCGCTTTCGCCGTTTACGTCGTTTGCAAACGCGTATTTACCCAAAATTTGAGTATTTTTTTGCATAGTACCGACAAAACCGCCGATGTTTGATTCATTTGTTTGTAGTGAAAGAAGGATATTTCCGCTTCCGTACAATTTGCATTTTTCAAGTACGGTTGGAAAACTGCGGATTTCTTCTTGGTTGTTTTGATTTATGAACTTGTATTCAAACTGGCTGACATTTGCACCGAACGCACCAAAATTTACGCTACCGTTTGAAGCCACAACTTCAACATTGCAGTTGCCGTAAATTGCGAGGCTAACATTTGTCATTGTTCCGTTGAACGAGCCAGCAAGCAAACCGAGATTGTAGGTTGTGCTTCCGCTATTTCCGTTTTGTGCGGTTGTAATGTCCACCGAATAGAACTCAAGCGTCAAGTTTGAAAAACTTGGATGAACGGCTCCTGTGTCCTCATTCAAACTGCCGTTGACTACGCCAAATATGCCGTAATTATATTCGCTTTCGTTTGTCGAAATGTCATTGTTTTTCAATTTTATGCCAAATATTTTGCTATCGACATAGACGCCGTTTGGTCTTTCAAGACTTGGTTTGACAAGATAGTATCTACCGCTGATTGACCCTGTAAATGGTTGTTCGCTACTGCCAAAACAGTTGAGCGAAACGGCGGATAGGTCAATTGACCTTGTCAAGACGTAGTGGTCATTGAGTCCTGTTGCAATGCCCATAAAGTCTGCGGTGCTACTTATTTGATATGGGTTATTGATTGTTCCGTCCGAAACTGTGACAATGATTTCCTTGACCTTTTTTGCGCTACCTTCGTTTTGCAATCTTTGCAAATTGAGCAAAACTTCGTTCATAGAAAGTAAGCAATCGGAATTGAGGTCAAAGCCGTAGAGTTCGTCGCGCGGTACAACAAGTATGCGCGCGGTACCGACTGAAAGCGGATAGACGACGCCGTCTTGCGTGACGCGCACGATTGCGCTTTCGGGCGTGGATGCGGTCACTTTGCCTGTGAGGTCATCATATGCAAAGTAATAAAGTTTTGAGTTTGTCGCATTCTTTGGCAATGCGGAAGCGACGATTTGTTTGTTGTTGTCGGTATCCGAGCCGAGTCCTAGCCCTGCCCTGAAATTCATCGAATAATAGGTTGAACCCGATTGAGTATATGAATCTATGTTCAAAATCGAGATGTCCTCGACCATTTGTGGTGCTTTTGTGACGGTCACAGTACAAATGCTCGTATATCTGCGGTCAAATTCCGTGACAACTGCCACAATTTTTGCTTGCGCGCTATATAGTGCGCTTGTGATTTTTCCATAGAAAGTGCCGACACCGTTGCCGTCATAAATCAAGGTTCCGTTTGAGCCAACGATTGTATAAGATTCAGCGGACGAATCGAGATCAAAAGGTTCGTCATAGATATAAAGGCGTATGCTACTCTTTTTTATGTAGCATTCGTTCATTTGGACGTTGAATGTAACGGCGCTATACTGCGTAGCATCAAAGTACCCGATTGTGTTCAAGTCGTATACGCTAGCGCTAGATTTGCCGATGTCAAACTTTGTAATCGGTTTGAACGCAAATATTTCGATTTCCTGCTTGCCTTCCACCTTTTGTATGTTGCCTGAGATTTCGTCAAGAACTGCGTAATTATATGAAACTGTGATTGTTGCGCTACCAGAATACAGCGTGCGGACAAGTCCCGCGTTTGTCGCGAGCGCGACAGTTGGGTTGCTGGAAACAAAACTCAAATTCCAAATTGTGCCGTTTGCAACAGTTTTTTCAATGTCAAGCATAAATTCGCCGTTGACATTGGCATTGATTTTTGTCAAAAGGTTGTTTTCATCTCTTTCAACACTGGCGATTGTGTTCTTGTAGAGAATTGGATTGACGTTGACGCTCACGTCGTCTGTTGGGACAACTACTTCAATTGTCGTTGTTGCTGTCATTCCATTTGGCGAGAGTAGCGAAAGCGTCGTTGAGCCGACTGCAAGAGGCTTGATGAATAATCTACCGCCGTCATTTTTTGCGGAGATTATGTTTGACTTTTGAATCATAATTCTATTTGAAGTCAAATCAAACCCTGCAAGCGCGGTGTTGATTGTTTCGGTTGTAACAAGCGTTTCGTTGACGTAGTACTTCATTTCTCTATAACCGTCATTTGTCAAGTCGACGTATGTACTTTGCCCTTCCCTTTCAAAGGCAATTTTTGTTATGCCCTTTTTGACCGAAATGTCAAGCGTGTTTGTGACAATGGCATCCTCGCTGAACTCCTTGTTTGCCTCGACCACTAATTGACAATTAAATTCTTCAAAGGCATCGCCTTGCTTTAGTTTTATGTAAAAGATACCCGAATTTGTCATTGAGTATGACAAGATATTGTTGATAGGTTGTCCGTTTGACGTATAGAACTCGAATCTATTAAGTGCGGTGGCGTTTTCGTTCGTTGCACTGAATGTGATATTTTTGACATTAGCGTTGCTTGGCGAAACTTCAACCAAAACTTTTGTTCCATACATTGTTTCGGCGCCAGTGCTATACAAATCAAACACTGTGACCGCTGTTCTTGTGCTACTGCCGTTGACGTACAATGTTTCGACGAGGTCGACAATTTCGACGTCGATTGTTTTTGAAATATATGTTTGCGCGCTAAAGCCCACGATGCCGACATTGAACGTCACTTTGACTTTCGATTGCTCAATACCTGTGAGTTTGAACTCAAGGTTTGTGTTGTCGACCCCTTGTGCACGCGCAACATTGATTGCGCTCATATCGCTGACTTGCGAATACGCGATGTATTCATCTACTGCATTGTCGATTGCAATTTTAATGTTCAAGTTGTTGTAATTGGAGTTTTTGCCGATTGTAAGAGTGTCCGTGATTTCTAAACCGCTGACGGCATTTAGAATATGAACGTCACTTGCTTGCAATTTTGTGTAGATATAAACATCTGTTTTTGCAGTGAACTCTGGGTTTGCGATGCTCGTTGCAACGACTGTGACGTGCGGATTTGCTGGTTGCGTTTCGACAGTTAGTGTTCCGCTCGGCGTGATTGTGACGCCGTCCACAGGGTTTTCAAGCGAGAATGTGACGTCCTTTTGGTTGGTTGTCACAGGCTCATAGTTAAGTGCGCTTGTGTTGAACTCATATTTTTCGCCCACCGCCACTGCAATTGACAAATTGGGGTCAAACGCCATTGCGGTGATTCTTTCAATGACGGTCAGTTTGACGCGTTCAGTTTTGTTGCCTTCTAGCGACATAACCGTGATATAGGTTGTGCCTGCTTTCATTGCTCTGATTGCAACTTTGTATTTGTCGTCTTTGACCGTTGTCAATGAGTCGTCGATTTTCGCGATTGATTTGTCGACTATATCAAACAATATGCGCTTTGATTGTTTTGCATTTTTGTTTTCTATGTGCGCGTCAAGATATGCGATGTTCGGCTTATTCTCGGCGTCCGTATTTTCCGTTGTGGCGCCCGCATTTTCTGTTGAGTCGCTTGATGACGTGTCGTCGTCGCTAATATCGGGCTCTTCCTCAAGCGTGATTTCTATGCTCGATTGCTCGACGATGAGTCGCATATTTTTATAGTGGTCTTTGTTCCCGCATCCAGCAAACAACAAGCCTGTTGCGGTAACTATCATCATTAAAACCCAAAGAAATTTATTATTCATAAAAACTCCAATTATATCTTCGTTTGTAGTGTGTGCAATTACAAGAAAATATATAATATTTTATTTAATTTCATTAACATTGAAATTTTACCAAAATTCGACACCTAAAGTCAATCAAATTGTAGGCGAAATGACATTTTTTATGCTATTTGATTGCAATAGGTTATATCTCAAAGTAAATTCCACATAAAAACCCACTATGGATTTTGCTTTGGAAAGCAAAGATTTGATTACACTAATATTATACCACACACATTCAGCCGTTTCAATGTTTTGTAACGCACAAAATGTATTCTTTTTTTTGAGAGAGAGAAAAAAAAGAACGCGCATTATTTGCGCGTTGAATCTTTAGGCTGTTGCCGTTTTGCTATTTCTCTCACTTTTGACTTTTTTCTCACTTTTGACTTTTCTCTCTAAATTATAACTTTCACTTTTCCTATGACTTTGTCTTTCTCTTTCTCTTTGTTTCAAAATGACGTCATTTTGGGGCAAACGGACGACATTTTGAGCCAAACGGACGTCATTTTGGGGCAAATGGACGTCATTTTGGTGGCAAACGCCACTGGTACAAGTACTATTCCTACGTCTAAGTATCTTTTGGGGACGGCGTACTTTGCATCTTCTATTTGCTTTACCTCTCGGTGGCAAACGCCATTGGTGCAGGTATTGTTCCTGCAAGTGAATGACTTTCACGGACAAAACACAATTAGTGTTCGCGGGCGCGTTGCCATTTCAGTTTTGTTGCGTTGCCACCTCGCAAGTGCTTTTGCTCAAAGTGCGTTTTCAAAATTTTATCTACTTCGATATATAGTTCAAAATTGATTTTTGGCAGTCGATTTTTTAGGTCGCTATGCAATGTACTTTTGGAGATGTTGAAATGCTTTGATGCTTGGCGCACAGTTTTTTGTGTGCTGATTATATATTCCGCTTCGTCGATTGTTCGCTTTTCAAGTTCTGACATAATTCCTCCGCATAAGTATGCTTATGTCAAAATTTGTCGAATTATAACAATTTACGGAAATTTGTCAATTTTTGTAGTGAGCAAGCAAAGAATGTATATGATTGTTGTGATATGTACAAAATATAATGCCATATAATGCTCATAAATCAAATTAAGTTCATTAATATAAACTATTTGTACTTTTGTGACACCAACATTTGACACAGTACCACAACAAAAAAAGCGCCCCACTTACCGCAAGGCGCTTTGCCATTTATATTTACAATTTGTGTATCAACCAAATTATAAACTATTTTGTGTGCGCTTCAAGATACTTGCAAACATCATCAACAGTTTTCAATGTTTTTGCATCTTCGTCGCTAATTGAAATACCAAATTCGTCTTCCATTGTCATCAACAATTCGACAAAATCAAGCGAGTCGGCGTTCAAATCTTCAAGCAATCTGCTTTCAGGTTTTATTGAATCTTTGCTAATGTTGAGTTGTTTAGCAAGGATTTCCTGCATTTTAGCGAACATTTGATATCCTCCTTCAAAAGATTGTATGCTATTATATCACGATTTTTTGATATTTACAAATCATTTTGACAAATTTAGTAGATTTTTTCATTAATTTTCGCTCAAACTGCAATTATACTTGACGACACCGCGCCACTAAACACGCGTAACAAAGTTTTATCGGTAACTAACTTAATCACAAAATTGAACCCTTGCACCAAATCAAATTGACAAGTCATATTTGCAACATTTATAGCGCGTTACTTTAAAAGACATACAATTGTCGAACACTCAAACTACGACAGTATTACTCCAACGCCCGTTGCCCGTCAATGTGAACGTGAGCGCAAGCGTTGCGTTCGAGCCTGTTGAGAATGTATAGACTGTCGAAGATGTTTGCGTTGCGCCCACAACTTCAATAACACTGCCAAATGGTTTTGTCACAAGAACTTTGTATGTTGTGTTTGTTTCAAGCGCAATGCCACTCATTGTGACATTCGTTTGCCCTGTCACAAATCCGATTTCTTGGACGACTGCATTGTTGTCATTTTTTACAATAGTCAAGAGCATCATACTGTTGTCACATTCCACTGAGCCAGTAACTGAAAGAGTTGGAGGACTGGTTGATGCCACCAATTCAATACTAAAACAATAATTAGTTGCTCCATTCATATCTCCATACCAATCCCATTCGACAACACTATTAATGGTTTTGTCTTCAAAAACCTCATCTTTCGACTTTATCTTCCACTTAAATCCGCTTGGTGCTTCTGGAACAACTAATACAGAACTAAGCCCATTAAAGTAGAAGCCCCACTCATAATAACCATTCACCCCGTCGTAATCGCTAGCAGTTGTTGTTGTATCCCCCAATTTTGCAGTTAGTGAATCAAGTGCTCCTTCATCGACATAAGCACGTACGTAGCACGCAAAAGGTCCCGCGTTACTCACAAAACAAATTCGATGGAGTAAAACAATCGTCGTTATTCCAACAAATATTGCCAACAAAAAGGCAAGCGGAAGTGTGGCACGGAAAAGTAAATTTGATTTAGTTTTATAGTATTTTTTGCTCACATTTGCGCTATAACTTTCTTGCAAAAAATCGGTGGCGGATTTTTGCGACGAGTGGGCAATTTCAGGATTAGTTTTGCAATTTTGCTTTTCATCAGCAAAATGCTCTTTTTGCAAATTTTGGCGGTATTCCCGCATATTTTGATAGCATTCCCTATTATTTTGAGAGGTTATGCTATCAATTTTTGCATCATTATACCCCCCCCCCCCCTAGCAATTTTGTTCTATTTTTCATAAATAAACTTCTCCTTATTTTTGAATATTATTTAGATTTTACGCATTAATTATACCTATTTTCGTAATTTTAGTCAAGCAATTTTATGTTGCTTTGAAGTTTTTTTTATTGACTCAGTCAAATATTTGCGTTATATCTAATGACGTGGCACAAATTACTTTTAAATTGAGTATTATACTTAAAACTTAGGAGCAGTTATGCAAAAAAATAAAAAAAGTGACGCGATAGTTGCAAAATATTTTGTTCACCCCACAGCGCAGTTATTAGGTAACAACTCAATTGGAAAAGGCGCATACATTGGTGCGTTTTGTGTGATTGAGGACTGCGAAATTGCTGAGGGTACAAAGGTAGATTTTTGTAGTTGCTTGAAAAAAACAAAAGTTGGCAAAAATTGTTCAATTATTCGGTCAATCATTGAAGATTGCGACATACAAAATATGTGCAAAATTCTAAACTCTAACATATACGGCGGTGTGCAAATTGGCGCAAATACTTTAGTTCGCAACAGCGAAATTTATGACCAAATCAGCATTGGCGAGAGTGCGACGATTGGCGTTTTTGCACACGTTCACAACAACTGCAAAATTGGCGATTTTGCGCGCGTTGGCAACTTTGTTGAACTCAAAAAGACGACTGTTTGCAAGGGTGCAAAGTGCGCACACTTGGCGTACATTGGCGACGGCGAGATTGGCGAAAATACAAACATTGGTGCGGGTACGATTTTTTGTAATTTTGACGGCAAAGACAAGTTTCAAACTCGCGTTGGTAAACGATGTTTTGTGGGGTCAAACTGCACATTGATTGCCCCGCTTTCCATTGGCGACGACTGCTTTATCGGCGCGGATTCGTGCGTATGCGAGGACTTGCAAAACGGCACATTTTTTGTACGCAGGAGCAAGGACACAAAGCAAAGGAGGCGCAAAGATGGTTAGACACGCGGTCATTCTTTCGGCGGGACTTGGAACACGCTTTTTGCCGTTTACGAAGGCGATTCCAAAGCCGATGCTCCCTATCATTGACACGCCCGCGATTGAATACATAATCAAGGAGGCGCTAGAGAGCGCCATCACCAACATAACAATTGTTGTGGGCGCAAATGGCGACGTTATTAGACGCCACTTTTCAGTCAACAAGCATCTTGACTTTTCCAAACTTTCGGCAGAATTGCGCGAAAAAATTGCGTTTAGTGATAATGTTAAAATTAATTTTGCAACTCAATATATTTTGGACGGCACGGCGGGCGCAATTTTGGAGGCGCGCGAATTTGTGGAGGGGAATCCCTTTCTTGTGATGAATGCTGACGAACTTTTTGTGCGCGAAAATGCGAGTGATGCGCCTGTTTCAAAGCAACTCATTACAGCATTTGAAGATTCAAACAAATGCGTAGTTGGCGTCAAGCGCGTTTCGATTCCTGAAGCGTCACGACTTGGCGTTGTTGTTGGCGAAAAGATTGACGAAAGACGCACGATTTTGCGAAAGATTGTTGAAAAGCCAAATGCTTGCGACATTGCCGACCCACTTGTCAATCTCGGCAGGTATGTTGTAAAACCCGACATATTCCCTATGCTAGAAAATGTTTTGCCAAATAAAAATGGCGAAAAGGCGCTCACTGACGCGCTGGTTGATTATACTAAAACTGAGGATGTTCTTTGCTACAATTTCGTTGGAAAACGCTATGATATTGGCAACAAAGAAAGTTATATGCGCGCCGTGTTTGATTTTTCAATGCTTGACCCGCGTTTTGAACGTTTTGCGCGCAAGCGATTGCTTTTAGATTGACTTATTTTGAATGGGCTACTTAAATTTCCAAATTAAATTTGCACAACGACAAAAATAAATTGTGTGAAAAATGACATCTTTCTACATTTATTGCAATTTGTATATAAATACATTTTATTCTTTATTATTCCGCTTGCAAAATAAAACTTATTTGGTGTATAATTGTTGCATAGGAATAATTTTATGAAAATAACAATCATTGCTGATGTTTATGGCGTTGCAAACAACGGGACTGCCACAGGGTGCAGAAATCTTGCAATGCGTTTGCAAGAACGCGGACATCAGGTTACAATTCTTTCAACCTTTGCGGGCGAGGACAAGACGGGAATCAAGTATGTTCAGTTGCCCAAACGCAAATTGATGGGGTTTTATAAAATAGTAGAAAAAAATGGCGTTGCACTTGCAAAGCCTATAGATAAAAAAATAGTTGAGGCGGTGGCAGATGCAGATGTTGTGCATTGCCTTGTAGGATTCAAGACAAGCCGAAAGGCAATTCCAATTTTGAGGCAATTGCACAAGCCTTATACTGCGGGATTCCATTCGCAAGCGGAAAACGTCACAAGCCATTTACATTGTATGAATTCAAAACTCGTCAATGGGTACATTTACAAACGATTCAACCGCAAATTCTATAAAAACGTCGAATTTGTGCATACGCCGACACAATTTATTGCAGATATTTTGGCGGAATATAAATTTTCAAACCACTTTTGCGTGATTACTAACGGCGTCAACCCTGCTTTCAAAAAAATTGAGGTGGAACGCCCTGAAAAGTACAAGGACAAATTTATCATTGTAAACACGGGGCGTTATTGCAAAGAAAAACGCACAAAAATTTTGATTGACGCCATTAAAAAATCAAAATATGAAGACAAAATTCAACTTATTTGCCTAGGACAAGGACCCGATGAAAAGCGACTTAAACGACGTGCTAGAGGTTTGACAAACAAGGCTGAGTTTGGTTTTTGGAGTTTTGAAGATATGCTTTCGGCGCTAAATTATGGCGACCTTTACATTCATCCGAGCGACGTTGAGATTGAGTGTCTTTCGTGCCTTGAAGCAATGGTTTGTGGTATGCCGTGCATTTTTTCTGATGCCAAGACAACTGCGACCAACACTTTTGCTTATGACGAAAGGTGCTTGTTCAAGCACGGCAATGCTAAAGATTTGGCAAAGAAAATCGATTACTTCATCGAACACCCTGACGCGCGCAAACAAATTGCGGACTACAATTTGGAATTTTCTAAAAACTTTGACCAAAGCAAGGCAATTGACCAAATGGAAGATATGTGGAAACAAGCGATTGCCTATTATGATGACTACTACAAGCGCTTCCCTGACGGCGCGACGCACAGTGAATTTACGGGTCACAACGACCATCAAGTTAAAGTTACGACAAATGTTTTGCGACCAAAAGTTGACAAAAATTTTGAGTTTGAAAACCGCAATATTTTTTATCGTATGTGGCAAAATATTGTGTTTGGGTTCGCAAAAATGATTGTTCCGTCGGTTGCGCGGGCAAAATATGGACGCTTCAAGATAGTCAACAAAAAAACGATGAGGCAATTTCGCAAAAAAGGCGTTGTTTTGGTCGCAAATCACGCGCACTATTTTGACGGCGCGCTCATTTATTCAAAAATGGTGGGCTGGCATAAAATCAAATTTATTATGCAAAGCGACATTTTAGGAATTAGTCTTTTGGGCAGAATGCTTCTTACGTTGGGCGGACACCCTACTGCTGATGACATTGGAGGCGCGATTAAGAGTTATCGCAAACTTGAGGAATATTTGAAACGCAACAAAACTTTGCTCATCTTCCCTGAGGGGTCTGTTCACCCTTACGAGTCGGAGATTCGCGAATTCAACACGGGCGCGTTCAAGATTGCACAATCTGCAAACGTCCCGATTGTGCCTATCATTTTAACGTTTGAACAAAGCAAGAAAGCGTGCAAGAACAACAAGAAAAACAACAAAAAATGCGACGACCCGCAACAAAAAATCGGTAAAACGACTTACGTTCGCGAGAATGGGCAAATTTTCAAAATTGAAAGCAGGCTTTGCTTTACTATCGATGACCCGATTTATCCAAACGCAGAACTGAGCAAAAATGATGGCGCACACGACCTACAAGCGAGAACGGTTGAGGCTTTTAATTCGACAATCGACGAATTTTATGCAAAACATCCAAAATATCTTGACGCGCAAACATTTTATGCTGACAAACAAATCGCTGACAATGAAACACAACAATAAAATTTAAGTATTTTAAATGCGACAAAATGCGTATAAAACGCTTGTTTTTCGACAATATCTTGCAGTTAATTTGATTGCTAATGTCATATAAAACCGATATAATTAGTTATATCATAGAGGAGGAAATATATATGATAAAAACAATCAAAAACACTTTAAAAATTTCAGCAGTTTTGTTACTACTTTTGCCGATTATCTTTATGATGACGGCGTGCGGAGGCAATACTTCAATCGACGGCACGTGGAAAGTGCAAAGCGTGACTTCGGGTGAAACAACCAAGGATAGAACTCAATTGACGGCTGACCTCACAGACAAGACCAAAGGACTTGATGAGCAGTTTAAACTCGTCATCAAGACGGACAACACTTTTTCACTTTTGACTCCAGCATCTACGACTGAAACAACTGGAACGTGGACTCAAGACAAGACTGCCAAAGAGGACACTTACAAACTCACTACAAGTGATAACAAGGTCTTTACTGTAACTTATGAATCAAGCAACTCAATCAAGGTCGCTAGCGGTGAAAAAGAGTTTTTCATTATGAAGAAATCTAAATAATTGTTTTGAAAGTGCATAGGCTGTCTATGCGCTTTTTTTCTACTGCATATAGGTGTATCGAATAGTCTTTTGCAACGCTCTTAAAGCACAAAACGCGCTAACAAAAAATTTAACACGCTACATAGCACTTTTGTAAACCTCATTTTGTCATTCTATTTCATCACAAAATCGCTTTAAACAAAGATAATTGTTTTAATATACCGCTTGAAGTTTTCTACACAAATTGAATTATTAATATTTAAAGATTAGACATTAAAGTATATAGCGTTATAAAACAAAAATCGCGAATGTTTTCGCGATTTTTGGTGGGACTAAGTGGACTCGAACCACTGATCTCAACCATGTCAAGGTTGCGCTCTAACCAACTGAGCCATAATCCCGTAAAAATATTATACCAAATATACACGCATTTGTCAATTATTTCACAAACATTTTTTATTGTAACTATTGTTTGTTACGCAAATTAATATGCGAGGAAATACATTGATTTCAATTATTTCTAATTTACTATATAAAAATTATTGTCTAAAACACTATTCAAAAAATTTAAGAATACAATACCCCCTCACCAAAAAAATAGCTAGTGATTTTCTAATGAAAAAACCGCTACAAAATGCGTAGCGGTTTTGCACAAGAAATGTGCGGATATTTAGGTTACATTGCTTTTAGATTAATCAATCCAAAGTACACGATTTGAAATTATCAATGTAATCATATCGAGAAGCCACAAGAATGGCAAACCGATTACTAAGAGAACAATTGCAAGGACAATGCCCAAAGCGTTTCCACTGTCGATACTTCTTACCAAACGGTAAATAACCCAAACAATGTCAAAAATAGGCAATGCGAGGATTATTTTCCAAAGCAATCCCAAATTGTCCATTCCTTTAATAAATGCGTTCATACCCGACCTCCGTTTTTAGTATATGTATATTATATACCGAAAATACATAATAATCAAGTGTTTTCGATATATTCCGCAAAATTTGTCGCAATTTGTGATATAAAGACTTTTGATATGTCTTACTAATTTTGACACACAACTGACAATCAATCAAAAATTTAAACTATTAAACAATTATACATTTCAATTCTAATTTACTCTAATTTTAATTAAAACAAAAAAAGCGCCCCGTTGGGGGTGCTTTCAATATTAGTTTGCTCCGTCTGTATAGTTGATACGGATGCCTGGACCCATTGAACTTGCAACAGTTACGCTCTTAAGGTATGTACCTTTTGCAGCAGCTGGTTTTGCTTTTACAATAGCGTCCATAAGTGTAACAAAGTTTTCTTTCAACTTGTCTTTGCCAAAACTTGCCTTGCCGATTGGGCAGTGAATGTTTTCGTTTTTGTCAAGTCTATATTCAACTTTACCTGCTTTGATGTCTGCGATTGCTTTAGCAACATCGTTTGTTGCTGTTCCGCTCTTAGGACTTGGCATAAGACCTTTTGGTCCGAGAATCTTTGCAATTCTACCGATTGCACCCATCATATCGAGTGTTGTGATGCAAACGTCGAAATCCAACCATCCTTGGTTTTGGATTTTAGCAATGATTTCTTCAGCGCCAACATAATCAGCGCCTGCCTTTTCTGCTTCGTCTGCTTTGTCGCCTTTAGCGATGACCAAAATGCGAACTTTCTTACCAGTTCCGTTTGGCAATACGACTACGCCACGAACTTGTTGGTCAGCGTTCTTTGAATCAACGCCAAGTCTAACGTGTAGTTCGATTGTTTCGTCGAATTTAGCATTTGCAGTTTTCACAGCCAAATCAAGAGCATCATCTACGCTATATGCCTTGCCTTTTTCAACAAGTTTTGCAGACTCTGCATATCTCTTACCGAATTTCATTTTTTCCTCCTTGTGGTGATAGCGAACTATGTTCTTCCACTAATCTATTACTTCTACGCCCATACTACGAGCAGTTCCCGCGATGATGTCCATTGCGTGCTCGATGTCGTTGGCGTTCAAGTCAACCAATTTTGTTTGTGCAATTTCCTTGACTTGCGCCTTTGTGATTTTAGCAACTTTTTCCTTGTTAGGTTTTGCTGAACCACTTTCAATTCCGCAGGCTTTCTTGATGAGAACTGCTGCAGGTGGCGTCTTCAATGTCAATTCAAATGAACGGTCTTGGTAAATTGTGACAATTACTGGTATTGTCAACCCAACTTGTCCTGATGTTTTGTCGTTAAATTCTTTGACAAAACCTGGCAAATTGATACCGTGAGGTCCGAGCATTGAACCTACTGGTGGGGCTGCTGTCGCCTTCCCTGCAGGCAATTGCATTTTGACTTGTGCACTTACTTTCTTAGCCATTTTATTCTCCTCCTTGACGAGATTGTGGTATTGACAAGGCTTGCGCCTCTCCCACATTTTATTTTTTCGATATTGCTATCGGAAAAATCAAAAAAAATCTACAACTTTCTAATTTGCTGGTATGCAAGTTCCGCCTCAACATCTCTACCAAAGAGAGATACACGAAGTTTGCATTTTTGGTTTGCCGAATCTACGCTTTCCACGATTCCTGCGTTTCCTTCGAATGGTCCGTCGATGATTTCGACTGTTTCGCCGACCTTGAGTTCAAAGTCGACAACAACTTTTTCTAGGTGCAAACGACGAATTTCATCCTCCGTCATTGGAAGTGGTCTACCTTTGGGACCTACAAAACCAGTCACACCACGTGTGCTTGTGATTGTGTGCCAAAGGTCGTCACCATATAGCATTTTAATCAATATGTATGACGGCATCATCTTTTTTTGCACGACTTTTCTTTTACCATTCTTTTCTTCGACAACATCTTCCATAGGAACGACTATTTCGAATATCCTGTTTTGCAGATTACCATTTTCGACGACTTGCTCAAGGTTTTGTTTTGCTAGCATTTCATAGCCAGTAAAGGTGTGCAAGACGTACCATTTTGGTTCTGTTTCCATTACGTTATTCATATAACCCTCTTACTTATAGACCTGTTGTTAGTAGTTTGTACAGCCAACTTAGACCATAGTCAAACCCTATTACAACAACACCGAAAAAGAGCACTACCGCAATTACTGCGAGTGTTTTTTTGATTGTTTGCCCAAATGTTGGCCAAGTAACTTTTTTAAGTTCCGCAAAAGATTCCTTAATCTTACGGAAAAGCCCGCCCTTTTTCTTTTCTTTAACACCTGTTTGTTGTTGGTTTTTAGCCATAATGCCTCCAAGTTTTACAAACTATTTAGTTTCTTTGTGAAGAGTTGATTTGTTGCAGAATTTGCAGAATTTTTGCATTTCGATTCTGTCTGGGTCGTTCTTCTTGTTTTTGAATGTGTTGTAGTTTCTTTGCTTGCATTCACTGCATGCAAGTGTTATTCTTACGCGCATTTTATTCGCTCCATTGAAAAAAATTAACACCGCTTTCGTGGCGTCGTACTATAATAGCACAATTTAAAAGTATTGTCAATGATTTTGACGATATTTTTTTGAAAAATGTTAATTTTCCTAATGATTTCTGCTTTTATGTTCAATAATCATTAGTTTGTTTCGATAAAACGATTGACTTTCAATTGTTTTAAAATTTTCTCAAATTCCCACTGCGAAACCACGACGTACGCGCCGTAACTTTCACAGTTGCCGTTCAATTTGTATGTTCGACGTTGGACATCAATTGAGATTTTATTCGTCATTGTTTTAAAGTATAATTTCATTTTGCCCCCTATCTTTGCCCCTAACCATTATCACAAATTATATCGCCGTTTTCAAATGCCACATTTGCGGGGCTATGCCCTACTAATGCTACACATTATGACATCAAATCTACAATAAAATGTACCATTCGGCAATTTTATAAATGTTTTATATTGTATGTCAAAATTTTAGAAACAAAATATTTAACCATACATTTTAGTGAGTATGTAAAGCACAAAGCGTGTCGGCAATATTTTGCAGAGTGACGCAAATATCTTGTACTTAAAGCCGACCACTGTACGGACTGGTAGACGCTTTTTTGAAGCAAATTTATAGATTTTTTTCGCGACGAACTCCGCCGTCATTCCGTTTTGTTCGTCTTTTTCCATTTTAGCGACCGATTTTTCGTCGCGCCCGTTATAGTCGCTATCCGCCGTCGCTTTCTCGCGGTTTTGCGTGAAACTCGTTTTTGTGTCACCCGGTAGGACGCATCCTATTTGCACGCCGAGTGGCTTAACTTCTATACGCCAGGCGTTTGCCATTGTTTCAAGCGCGCTTTTGCTTGCTGAATAGAAAGCTTGATACGGCAAAGGGAAAACTGCGCCGACGCTACTAATGAATACGATTTTCCCATACCCTTGCTCACGCATACGTGGCAAAAACGCTTGCGCCAAAGCAAACGCTGAGAAAAAATTGAGGTCAAAAAGACGTTTCGCACTGCTCAGTTCGCACTTTTCAAGAACGCCACTAATGCCCATACCTGCGTTGCAAATAAGGACGTCAATTTTTTCTTCCTTTGCAAGAATGTTTGCGACTGCGCTGTTTAATTCGTCGGTCTTTGTGAGGTCGCATGCTTCAAACTCATATGAAAAGTCGTTGCCCTTATCGCGCGCAAGCCCATATACTTTGTATCCGTTTTTTGCAAACTGGTCGCACGTAGCGCGCCCTATTCCGCTGGTTGCGCCACTAATTACTACTACTTTTGACATTGCATTCTCCATTTTAAAATGTTTTTCCCCTTTCGTGAAATTTCTCCACATTACATAATCTAACACTTTTTGCGTTTGCCATTTTTGTCGTAAGCAATCAAAAGTTCGGGGTCTCCAAAAGACACTTTGCTTGCACTTACTAGCGTTTTAAACGCGTCAAAACTTGTGAGTTCGGCGTATGTTTGCGACGCGACGCTTGGTGATACTCCACATATCAAGAGAATTTTTAGTGCGTCGTCTTTGCTCATTTTGAAAAAGCACGCTTCATCACTCAATATTTTTGCGACAACCTCATTGTTGGAATAGTCACAATTTTGCGATTTATTATAGTTCAACCTTGTTTGGTTCATAAGTTGCAATTCTTTAATCATTCTGCTTCTCCGTTTCTAACCCTTTTAATTGACGATTTTTGCTTTCATACACAAATTGCTTGGACTCAAGGTTGCAAGCAACCTCATTTGCTGATATTTTAGTTGAATTGAGATTGACAACATCAATCAAATGTGGCGTTTCATCTCCGTTTTGCCTTAGCAAAATTTTTCGCTGGTAAAATTCGCCTTTGTCTGTTGTATATTTATCGCCTATATATGCGCTCTCAATGTCTATGCCAAAAAATCCATTTTTCTTGAACGCGTTATATGTGAGCGTAGCTTCATTGCCATAGATGTGATTTTCTCGTAGCGTTTGAATAAATGATTCAATCAATTTATCTAAGTCTGTTTGCGCAGGTTTTTGTTCCCTAATTTGACTGACAAAATCCGCGATTGTCGTTTTTTCTCTACCGTAAACGCTTGCATACGCTTTTTCAAGCGCGGGTGGGAAAACGCCGAACTTGTCCGAGACAATGTCTATGCCCGCAAGTTCCAACTTATTGTGCGCGCGCGCAAGGTCGTTGAGCGAACTTTCACCACTGACATTGATTGCTTCAAGTTTCGCGGAAACTTTGTCGGTATAAAAGCCAGCCAAGTAGTGTCCGTCTAACAAACCTTGCGAAAGCACAACTGCGGTGACGCCGTCGATTCCATTCAAAAATTTAGCACAAATACGAGCAAAATCATAACAAATAATTTTGTCGTTTGACTTTACCGATTCAAGATATTGTTTATTAAAATTCGATTTCTCAATTTTTGAAATGCGCTTGTCTTCAACTGAAACGATATTGTCATCATATTCAAGTATCGTGCAAAGTTTTGCATATATATAAACTGCTTTTTCTTCCGCCGTCAAGTCGCTTGGCATATCTTCATATACTTCGTGCTTCAATTGCGGGTTGATGTTAAAATCGGGATTGCTAATGTGTGTATAAAATCCGCCCGATTTTGCAAATGATGTTTTGAATGTGTATTCGTCATTTGCGTATCTATCTAGGTTGTAGCCTGAATTGTATAATTTTGCATAGTTTTCTATCATTTTATCAAGTTCAGGAACATAATAACCATTCATTTTGCCTTTGGCGCGCTTGAACTCGCCGTCATCTGCTGGACACCCAAAAATGTTGCCAAGCACTTCAAAAACTTCACGCTTATTGAACATTTGGTCATCCACAACAATATTTTGCATACTGTTGCTCGTATTCAAAAACTCATACAAAATCTTTTCATTTTGCAAAACGCTGAACGCCATCGCGACACTACGAATTGAGCGCTCATTTAGATTTGCATAATGCTTTTGAAATGAATCAAGCCCGCGCGTATTCAATAACGCCGTCGCTCTTTCGACCTTGTCTGCGTCCACATTATGCTGTGCGACCAAATCGCCAAGTGCGGTCAAAAACTCCCCGTTCTTGACACGGTCACGCGCAAAATAAAATCGCGAATCTTCCCTATTGGTGATGAGCCCAATTTTGACTGGCGTATTAGGTCTTTCACAACCATCAGTAGTATAGAAAAATTGTATACCATAGCCATTTCCGCCCCCTACTTTAAACTCTTGGACGACACGGTCAAAATCATCCGCATTGAGTGCAAAAAGCGCATCCAAGCCGTCTTGCAGCCTGCCTTTGACTGGCTTTTCCATCACTATTTCCATAAATGTCTCCCATTTCTTTTATTATACCACATTTCCGCCACATTTGCAAGCACGTGAAAATCGATATTCCTTGCAAAAATATTCATTACTTGCTATAATTAAAGAAAGGGTATGTTAATGTCAGTATTTGGAACAAACTTGAATGAGATTATGAAAGAACGCGATATTTCGCCAAAACAATTGATTGAAATGGCTAATGTTGACAAAAATGTTGTGTATGAAATCAATAAACACGAACCAATGCTAGCAAATGCGGTCAAAATTGCAGACGCATTGAACGTCAGTCTAGACTACCTTGTAGGAAAAGAAGTAGCAGAAGATTTTTTTGTCAACCCAAACTACAAAATCAGTTTTTATGAAAACCTTGACAAAGAACTTAGAAATCAAGGGATATCCAAACGCAAGTTTTGTCGCGACCTTGAATACTCGCTTGCATCATTCACACGCTGGAAGAACGGCGACCTTCCTTATTTCCATAAAGTCATTGAAATTTCGACCTACCTGAACTGCAGTATTGACACATTAATTGGCAGGACAAACAAATAAGCAAAAACGTTCTCAATCCTTTAGAAATTTATATTTTAACAAATAATTTAACAAAATACAATGTAGCTAATATAAAAAAGTTGCGGTGAAGCAACTTTTTTTGATTTAACTAAAAACGTTTTAGTTTTTCAATATATTTATAGGTTTGTTCCTCAAGTTCGCCGATGCGCATTTCAAGTTTTCGATTCTTTTGTCGCAGTTCCTTTGGCGGAGTGATTGGTTTTATGAGCCACAAGAACCCAAGTTCAATTATGCACAAGCACGCGAGTATACTTTGGAAGTCGAGGTCGACGTGTCCAAAGAACGATTGCGGAATAATACTCAATGCTGAAATTGAAAGCACAAACATTGCGCCAAACAGTGTCATACGATACGAATCAAGCGGTCGGCTGACGCGCAAAAGCAGTATAAGTCCTGTAAATGTGATACAAATACTTGCCATTGTTTCGTAATGTGAGCCGTCGCTGTATGTTTTGTCGAAAATATAACAAAGCACAAAGTTTAGAAGCAACAAAAGCGCTCCCGGCATACTTTTCGTAATCAAATTGACTAGGAAATTGCCTCGTATTGGGTCTTTGTTCGGCTGTAGCGCCAAGAAGAACGACGGCAAACCGATTGCAAACATTTCAAGCAAAATTACGGCGTTTGGCGTAAATGGATAACTAATTGCAAGCGCAAGACACAAAATCGACAAGAATATTGTGAAAAACGTTTTCATCAAAAATAGAGATGACGATTTTGTGACATTGTTGACAACGCGTCTACCTTCTGCAACGATGCTAGGCATTGATGAGAAATTGCTGTCGAGCAATACAAGGTTGCTGACATTGCGGGTAGCGTCACTGCCACTTGCCATTGCGATAGAACAATCGGCTTCTTTCAGCGCAAGAATGTCGTTGACTCCGTCGCCTGTCATTGCCACTTTATGTCCGCGCTGTTTGAGCGCTTTGACGAGTACGCTTTTTTGTTCGGGCGTGACGCGTCCAAAGACGGTATATTTGTCCGCCGCTTCAATAACTTGTTGGTCGGAAAGTCCATACAAATTGATAAAGTTTTGAGCATTAGGCACACCAACGCGTTTTGCGATTTCGCTGACCGTGATTGGATTGTCACCCGAGATGATTTTCAAATCAACGTCATTATCTTGGAACCAGCGCAATGTTTCGGTTGCGTTTTCCCTAATTCTGTCCTCTATTGCGATGAGCGCAACGGGTTTTGCACCCGCTGGCACGGTTTCATCCGTGATTTTGCCACGCGCTTTTGCCAAAACTAGCACACGCTTGCCTTGTTTTGCATAGGCTTTAACTTTTTCTTCAAGTTCTTTGCTGACTTCCTCAAGCACAAACTCCGACGCACCGACGATATAGGTATATCCATTTGTGAACGACACGGCAGAGAGTTTGCGCGCGCTAGAAAACGGCAATTTTGCCGAGATATGGTACGCATCTTGCTTGCCAAAATAATCAATCAATGCGCGTGATGTGGCGTTGTTGTCGCCAAGTCCACTCATCATTGTTCCAACAATTTTGTGTAGGTCGGTGCTTGAAATTGTTTTTGTCATAGGTTCTACTTCAGTAACGACCATTGTTCCGTCAGTTATTGTGCCGGTCTTGTCAAGACACAAAGTGTCGACGCGTGAGAGCATTTCGATGCTGTATAGGTCTTGAACAAGCGTACGTTTGCCTGCAAGTTTGATAACCCCAACTGCAAGCGCCATACTTGTCAATAGGAACATACCTGCGGGAATCATACCGATGATTGAACCCGCTGTTTTCTTGACGGTTTCCATACTCCCGACGCCTTGACTATAGTTGTTGCCGAGCATAAGTATTCCAAGCGGAATGATGATGACGCCGATAACGCTGATGATGATGCGCATACTTTTCATAAGTTCCGACTTTGGTTGCGAATATTCCTTTGCCTTAGCAGACAATTGCGCAGTGTAACTTGCATCGCCGACGGCATCTGCACGCGCGATACATTCGCCACTTGAGATAAAACTACCACTCAAAAGCCTGTCGCCGACCTTTTTCTTGACGGCGTTGCTTTCGCCCGTGATGAGGCTTTCATTGACTTCAACCTCCCCACTGACGATAATGCAATCAGCGCAAATTTGTTTACCGAGCGAAAACTCGATGATATCGTCAAGCACAACTTCCTTGACGGGAATTTCATAGTGCTTGCCACCGCGGACGACTAGCGCCGTCGGTTGCGTGACTAGCGAGATTTTTTCCATAGTCTTTTTTGCGCGAATTTCTTGCACGATACCAATTGCAGTGTTTGACAAAATGATTACCATAAAAAATATGTTGTCAAACGCGCCAACGCAAATCAATGCGACTGCGACGAGTATGCACAAAAGGTTAAAGAATGTACAAATATTCTTGAAAAAGATTTGAAAATAAGTTTTTTTGTTTTTGTCGTGAACAAGATTGACATAACCATTGTCAATGCGGTCTTGCACTTCTTGTAACGTCAATCCCTTGTCCGCTTTCGTTTTTATGCGCTCAGCGTTTGCATAATTGAACGTCTTTTTGCGCTTGATTCTGTTGACTTTACCTTCCGTTCCGCTCGTAAAAAACGATTTGCGAATGACGCCATCGGCGGTAACCTCCTCGACCGCGTCAACTTTTTCTTCAGTTGGTAACGCCAAATTTTCGGGTAATTCTTTTGCTTTCGGCTCTTGAACTGTTTCGCTAGATTTAGTTTGTTTGGTGTAGCGTTTGGTCATCTTTGTCTTGCTGACACCGCCATTACTGCCACCATCTTTTTCGACTTTATTATCCATTTATTTCCTCAATTTATGATTGACTGACTTTGCACAATGTTTTATGCACTCAAACATTTTTTACTCGTTTTAACACACAAACCAATTTTGTAATCAATCATTAATTATTATACGACATTTTACATTTTAATCAAAGCATTTTGAACAACTTTTTTATAAAGGACTTTTTTATTTATGCTGGCGCAGTCATTAAAAAGCGCTTCGCAATAAACCACGCCCCCCTTTCGGGAAATTTCTCCGCTTCGGCGGTGACTACGTCGCCAACTTCGGTCGAAATCACAATGAGGTGAGTACCTTCCCCCAAAGTAAGGTATTCCTTTATTTGTAGGCTGACGCGGTCATAAAATAAGGAACATAGTATTTTTACTATGTATCCTAAATATTGTGCCACTTAGCAAATCTCGCCTGTGGCGTCTACCACAAAAAAAAATAAAAGGTACACAGTAATTTTACTATGTACCTTACTTGTTTAGTGTCACTCACCCAACCCACAGCAACGGGGCTACCCCGCCAAATAAAAGGTACATAGCCAATTAACTATGTACCCAATAACATATAGTGCCACTCACCAAACCAGCGGCAGTGCGCCATCGCACCTAGAATTGCTCGATGAGGGTGAAATCTTTGTCAGCAATTTGCTTTTCAAGCACAGAAACAAATTGTCCGAGCGGAATATTGTTGATTTGTTTTCCGCCACGAATCTTGATTGAAACGCTATTGTTTGCAACTTCGTCATTACCAACAATGACAGTATACGGCGTTTTCATCTTTCTAAAGTTGTTGACTTTAGCGCCCATACCGCCGTCGTGAAGGTCGGTTTCCACTCTAATTTTGTGCTTTTTGAGTTCGTCAGCAACCTTTTGTGCATAGTCAAATTGTTCTTCTGAAACTGGCACAATACCCACTTGCACTGGGCTGAGCCACAACGGGAATTCCCCTTTTGTGTGCTCAATCAAGATGCCAATAAATCTCTCAAATGAGCCATATATAACCCTATGCACAACAACTGGCGTTTGTCTTGAGCCGTCTTTGTCTGTGTATGTCAAATCAAAGTTGCGCGGAAGTTGGAAGTCAAGTTGAATCGTACCCGTCTGCCATTCTCTGCCGAGCGCGTCTTTCATCAAAAGGTCGATTTTTGGACCATAGAACGCGCCGTCGCCCTCATTTAATTGATATCCGCCTTTGCCAAAACGCTTTTCAAGGACATTGCCAAGCACACGCTCCGCTTCGTCCCAAAGTGCAGGGTCGCCCATAAAGTCGTCTGGACGCGTTGACAACACGCATCTATATGTCAAATTGAATATCTTGTAGAACTTGTCCGCAATTTCAAAAATGCTTTCAATTTCGCTTTCAATTTGGTCAGGACGAATAAAGTTGTGCGAGTCGTCTTGCCTGAACATTTGGACACGCAACAAGCCGTGTAACGTTCCCGAGCCTTCTTTACGATGCAAAACGTCGCAATCGGAATACCTAATTGGAAAATCTCTATAACTATGTAACTTGCGCTTGTAAACTACCATAGCGTTTGGACAGTTCATCGGTTTGACAGCGAAAGGTTGCTCGCCTTCCTCTGTTGCGATTGAGAACATATCGTCGCGATAGTGGTCCCAGTGTCCGCTCGTTATCCAAAGTTGACGACTATTGATTTGTGGCGAACTGATTTCTTCATAGCCACGCGCTTCGTGTTCCTCACGCCAAAAATCAATCATTGTGTTAAATAATTTCCAGCCTTTTGGCAACCAGTATGGCATACCCGGTGCGGTGTCGGAAATCATAAACAAATCAAGTGCGGGACCAAGTTTTCTGTGGTCGCGTTCCTTTGCTTCAGCAATAAACTTGAGGTGTGCTTTGAGTTCATCTTTTTCAAGGAACGCAAACGCGTAGATTCTTTGAAGCATTTTGTTCTTTTCACTGCCACGCCAATATGCTGTTGACGACTTGTCAAGTTTGAATGCGACATTGCGCAAATACTTGAACTCGTCAACGTGTGGCCCGCGACAAAGGTCAATGAAATCGCCACAACGGTACGCTGTAATTGTTTCGCCCTCAGGCAAATCTTTGATAAGTTCCACCTTGTATGGTTGGTCAGCAAAAGTTTTCAAAGCCTCGTCACGCGAAAGCACTATGCGCTCAAAAGGAACATCTCTTTTGAGAATTTCGCGCATTTTGTCCTCAATTTTTTGCAAATCCTCAGGTTCAAATGGTTTTTCGACGTCAAAATCATAGTAAAATCCGTTTTCAATTGCGGGTCCGATGCCAAACTTGACATCTTTATATAATTCTTGCACTGCATACGCCATAACGTGCGCAAGCGAGTGTCTAACTGTTTCAATATCAAACATTTTAATTTCCTCACTGATGTTATTATACCACCATTTATTGCAAATTGCAATTATTTTGCGCGAGTTTTTGATTATGGAATATTTCTTTACACCTTTTTTTATTTTATCACTTTTTATAATTTAACAACAAAATGCGTAATTCTTAGCAATGAATTGACGCATTTTAGAAAATATTTAACTGTTGACGCAATGGCAAATCAAATCTCACACATCAAATAGTTCAATTTTAAGATATCCAATTATGAACAAGCATACCACCGCCTACATAGTTGTGATTGCCTTCTATAGTGATAGAGTACACATCTATTTCGCCATCAATTTTTGTTATTCTAGTAATTTCTACCCAATCATTTTGACATTTTACTTTATCTCCAACTTGCAAATCTTGTTTCTGTAAAATTTCAGGATAAATTAACATATCATGGTCATATCGTGAAGAATCACAAACAGCCCAACCGCGACGAGTGTAAATAGGGTGCCCTGATGTCAGTTGAATATAATCTCCGCTAGACAATTCAACTTTATAGGTACTTTCCACTTTATGCGAGAATGTACTTGTTACTTTACAAAGTTCCCACTCAAAAGTCGTCATATTAAAAGTCAATACTTCATCCCCTGCAACAATATCCTTTGCAAACTTATATTCCCCATTAAAGCCTGTTGCAACTTTCGTATCTCCAACAACACAGGCTTCAAAATCGTATATTCTATAGTTTACATTAGCACCTGATATTAATTGCATATTATTCAAATCATTTGAAGAATAAAATTTTACATTAATAACAGAAAAATCTGTTGTAGTTGACATAAACATTTTGCTTTCATTAAAATTAGTGCCATATGGAACATTTATTGTTCCATAATAACCGCTAAAACCGATACCTATAATATGCCCAAAGTCTATAACAGTTCCTGAAGACAAAGTTAATGAAGTGATACTCATAGTTGTTTTGCCACTTGAGTCATTTACAAACTCAACAAGATAGGTTATGTTATCAACTGTCACACTTGAATACAACTTGTTGGAACTCCACGTCCAATTAGATTCTGTTATATCGGCACCATTATTATTTAATAAAAAATTACAATTTAAGTCAAACTCAACTTTAAAGTAGAAATTTGCTGAAATATTTATTGTTAGAGCGGTGTAATTATTTTTGCCATTGTATATTGCGTTACCTGTTTTATATGGAATAACATGCATACCACTAAATCCATTAGTGCTTGGCACAGTATTAAAATAAAAATTCGACCAATCTGAACCCAATTCAAAAACACTTGGCATAGGAATTTTTTTTATCTCAACATTCGCAACAAATGTGTTTTGAGTGCGGTTGACGCTTTGAAAATTGCTACTTTTATCTAATATGAGTAGAACACGGACTTTTATTGTTGTGGCGGAAAGGTTGCTCAAGTTCATAATTCCAAAGTAGGACATCAAGTTTAGTTTACTGCCTTTTGCAACTGCTGTGGGAGTTTTTGATACAAAGGAATTATATGTTGCGTCGTATGATAATGCACTCATTGCGACACTTCCAAATGAAGGACTTGCACCAAAGGTTATACCGCTTGTAATTTCGGCGTTTGTACTCGCATCAATGAACTGGAAGCCAACAAGCGCATAGTATGATGACAAAATATTGTCACTATCAATTGTAATATTATATGGGACACTTGATAGGTCGGTGCCACCGTCCGTTGTCAGCCCATATGTCATTGTTCCATTTTCGTACTTAAAATTGAGCGGTGTTTCATATGTAATTGCTGGACTTTCCAGCGTGAATGTTATGTTCCCAGTTGCTGTTTTGCTTGCGCTCAATTGTGAGTACGTGAAACTAAGTGCTAGCACAAGCACGCTCAACACCAGCGTCAATAACGACAACACAAATGTGCGATGGTGCACAGCCTCAGATTTGGCTTGTTTCACATATTTTACTTGCTTCGTCGACGTTGTTCCATAATCACTATTTTCTTTCGTTCTTGAATTGCGACGGCGCACAGCCTCAGCGACGCTTTGCTTCTTTTTGTTAAGTTTTATATTTTCATTGTTTTGCAAGAAATAGCAGTTATCTTGCTTATTTTTGCAATTATCTTGTTCATTTGGGGTGGTTAGATTGTTGTTTTTAGCAACGTCATACCCCCCCCCCCCTAGCACTTTTGTTCTATTTTTCATAGTATATTTTCTCCTGAAAAATTTATTTTTATACGTTGATTATACTCATTTAGCAATTTTTAGTCAAGCGTTTTATAATCTATTTGTACTTTTTGTCGCAAATATTTGACAAAATTTGCATAGTTTGTTAAAATAAGATTATGGAAAAACAAGATTTTGAAGTTAAAGAGGACTTGCGCGCGGTTAGAACACGCAAGATGCTCAGCAGAGCATTATTTGAAATGTTGACAGAACAGCCACTTGAAAAAATTAATGTAAACGATATTTGCGACAGGGCTATGGTTCATAGAACAACATTTTACAAGCATTTTGAAAGCAAGTTCCATTTGCTCACTTTTGCCATTGGCGAATTGCGCGATAGCATTGTCAATGAGTGTTTGAAAAATAACTATGTTGACTCAAAATCGTTTTATCTTGCAATCGCAAGCAATGTTCTTGACTTTGTGGACGAAAAAAGAATCTTTTTAATCAATATCATTGACAATATCAAGTCTAGTGATATTATTTTGCAAATTATGGAAACTATGCAACAAAATATTAAATATATATTAAATGAAAACAATACAAACAGTTCCTACAAGTTACCAAAAGATGCGATTTCGGCTTATTTGACGGGCGCATTTGCGTCACTTGGCGAGTGGTATTTATTGCACGAAGGAAAGACCACCAAGGCACAGATACTTGCCTTTCTTGACGGCGTTATGGACGAAAAACTGTTCCAAAACTAAAAATGTATTTGATTAATTGTGTGCTGACGCTGTCAATTTGCTTATTCACACAAAAAATAGTATGTTCCCTTCCGGGAGATTTCTCCGCTACAGCAAAAATTGCATTTTTGCTTTCGGTCGAAATGACAATGAGTTGGGTCGCTCCTCGCATTTCTATCACGCTAAGTACATATGACGCTCGCGCCACACCTGCACCTGTGGCGTTCGCCACCGAGTACTAAACCATATAGAAAAACTTGCGTTCGCCACCCACACAAGTCACTTGCGTGTAGGAACAGTACCTGTACCTGTGGCGTTTGCCACCGAACAGTTAACTATATAAAAAGCACTTACGTATGTCATCCACACTAGTTACTTAGGCGTAGGGACAGTACCTGCAGCCGCGGGGCTATCCCCGCCAGTACCTGAACCCGTGGCGTTTGCCACACGCACCAAATTCGTTGCGCTTTTTTATAGTTTATACAATATTTCTTTGGCGTGCTTTGGCGGTATGGGCGCGCTAAAAGAGGACACATTTTTGTTGATTTGCAAAACTTTTGCTTTTGCTGTCAAGTGTCCGTTTGGCACTGCGACGGTATCCCCTACTTGCAAGTCAAAGATTGAAAAAATGTACCAGCGAATATCGTGAGCATTGGCGCCGTCTAATAGTTCGACTTTGGCAAAGTCAAAAAATCGCTCGCCACGTATGTCGCCACCCGCTAATGAATGTATCATATTTTACTCCTGATTTTACTTATATTCACTTGTCAACTCAAACAATGTATGTACCAAACCGCACCTGCCCTGTGCTATTTGGTACTCTCCACTTTCGCTACTTTTTTAGTCGAAATGGTAGTGTGGTTTGTCACAAATATTCACCAGTCTAAGCACACCGCCGATTGACCGCGCATTGACAATGGCACTAGGATTGGCACGCGCGCGTGATTTCAATGATTTTTTGTGCGTGCAGTTTGTTTGCAATTGCTTGCGCACAATATGCAAGGCTCAAATGCTCAAGCGGGACAGTTTCGAAATTGTTGCTTGTTTGGTTGCAACAACTTTGAAACGCATTTTCTAGTTGCGTGCAAAGCAAGTTGTATGCGTTAAGTTCGTTGCTAAGACTAATCATTTGCGATTCAATTGTTTTGATTTCGTTCATACTCAAAATTTGCTTCAAAAAACACAGCGCAATCATATAACACAGGTGCCTGCGTGAATATCTTTTGCCGTTTGGCGCAGGAATTAGTCCAAACTTGACGTAGTTATTTATCATTGACGGCGTCAAAAAAGTTTCTTCATTTGAAAGTAGTTTGAAGTTTTTGTTGAGGAGCGCAACAACTTGGTCCATATAAAGTTCTATGTCAGGCAATTCCTCATAGCGCGGAATTTTGTATTCTTTCAAATTTTGTTCAAATTCGTTCAAACTTTCTGCTATCCCCATATATTTCTCCTTTCCGCTACTATCGACTGCGGTTTGCTTGTTTTACTCAATTTATTACAAATTTTGTCAATTTTACAGAAAATTGACTCCTTTTTTGCTAATTTTTCATTTGTTTTCTGTACTATATAATTATAGTAGCACAAAAAATTTTAAAATGCAAGAATATTTATGTAAATTAGTTGACATTTTTATTAATATCGTGTAATATAGTATTCAATACTAGATTGCATAACTTTGAAAATAACAATCGACATTCGAGAGGTAGTCTATGACTAAGAAAATTGCGCTGTTTGGCGATTCTATACTCAAGGGCGTGATTTACGGCGACGACAAACGCTATCACATTTCAAAAGAGATTGATTGGCGCGGAATAGAAGATTCGCTGGACATTGAACTTGAAAATTTTTCTAAAATGGGAAACTGTGTTGAAAGCGGGCGAATCAATCTTGAAAAATTTTTGAAAGATTGCAAGGGCGTTTATGGCGTAGTTTTGGAGTATGGCGGAAATGATAGCGACTATTTTTGGGAGCAAGTTTCGCAAAATCCGAGCAAGGATAATTTGCCAAAGACGGTGCTTGCTGAATTTCGCAACGACCTTATATCTATGATTTCGCTATTAAAGAAAAAGAAAATTCGTCCTATTTTGATGACCCTGCCCCCTATCATTGCGGAAAGATATTTCAATTTCATTGTTTCGCTTGGAAACAACCCGCAAAACATAAAAGAGTTTTTGGGCGACGTGCAAATAATTTACAGGCGACACGAACTTTATTCCAACGAAATTGTCAAGATTGCGCGCGAACAAAATGTTGACCTCGTGGACGTGCGTAGCAAATTTTTACAGTCAAACGACCTTGACAACCTCATTTGCGAGGACGGCATTCATCCAAATGTTGCTGGACAAAAACTCATCGTACAAACATTCAGCGAGTACTTTCAAGGCGAGGTCAAAAAGAAGAAGCCCGCCAAAAAGGCAGTAAAAACAGAGCATTTGACGCTGTAGGTTTTTGCTCAAACAACAAACTTACCTACAGTCAAGGCAAGTTTTGCCAAAAGGCATATACCACACAACAAACAAGGAGAATTATAAAAATGAACATTCAAATTACAGCAGATAGCACTATTGACATCACTGAAGAACTAAAACAAAAATACGACATCAAAACAATCGGATTAATGATTACGCTTGGCGACAAAGATTACATTGACGGCGACGGCATTTCAACGGACGAAATCTTTGAATACATTAAAAAAACAAAGAATTTGCCAAAGACGGGCGCCGTAAACGTGGATAGATATAGAGAATTTTTTGCCAGCATCGCAAACGATGATACTGCAATTATTCACTTTACCATTTCAAGCGAAATGAGTTCTTGCTACAATTTTGCAGTACAAGCGAGCAAAGAATTTAAAAATGTTTATGTTGTAGACAGCAGATGCTTGTCGACTGCCATTGCCCTACTTGCAATCAAGGCGCGCAGACTTGCGGACGAAGGCAAAGATGCGCAAGAAATCTTTAATTCTGTGCAATTGCTTGCAAATGAAGGCAAGCCTGAATGCTCATTTATCTTGGATAATCTCAAACTACTTTACAAAGGTGGCAGATGCAGTGCAGTGCAAATGTTTGGCGCGAACATTTTAAGATTAAAAATTCATATTGGCGTGCACGACGGCAAAATGGGCGTTGATAGCAAATATCGTGGCAAATTTGAGGAGTGCGTCAAAACCTATATGGAAGATATTTTGAAACAATACCCCGACTATGATGACCATTGTTGCTTTATCACATACACAACGGCAAGTGAAGAAGTTTTGAACAACGCTGTCGAAACAGTCAAAAAATATGGCAACTTTCAAAACATTTACCTAACAACCGCAGGCGCAACTGTTGCCAGCCACTGTGGCGAGAACACAATCGGCATTTTGTACTTGCAAAAATAAACAAAAAATCCTCTATGCACAAATGGCGTAGAAGATTTTTTTAATTAATTTTGCAAATTATTAAAGAAATTTTATTTAATTTACTATTAAAAATTGCTTGATAACATAACTAGGAATAATGTACGATAAATTATCTGTTGGCGCAGTTGTAGGTGTGGTTTTAAAAGAAATCAAACCAATTAATTTCCCACTTGACGTAAATACACCGCCTCCGCTATCACCACCACATATAGGTTGTGATATATTGATTAATTCTCTTCGATTTCCATCAATCTCAACTTGCATATAAGGGTTAGATACAATCCCTTCACTAGCAGAAATTCCGTACCCTAAAGCATTTCCGAACTTTACAATTCTAATAGCATAATTAATGTCTTTTTTGTCACAAAATTTAATTTTGTTAATATTTCCATTAAAGTCGATTACACGCAATTTTGCCAAGTCAAGCCCCTTGTTTATTTTTTCGACTTCCATTGTAAATAAAATTTTTGAATTATAAACTTGACAAGTAATTGTTGCTATTTCCTTATCAAATAGATGTGCCACTGAAACTGCTTCGGTTTTGCTAATAAGAACAGCAGTTCCTTTTGCACTAGTTGCATCAGCGTAGTTAATATCCACGCACACACATTGCTGCAAATAGTCATATGCTTTGTTCTTATCTATTTTAGATTCAAGAATAATTATAACTAAAACACACACAACTACTATCAAGGACAAAATTTCTATAATACTAAGCCATAGGCTTGACTTTCTCTCGTACATCATAACCCCCTCGACTACTTTAAAAAACACGCATTATTTTAATTCTTTTCAATATCTTGCTCTATTTGGGCAAGGGCATTTTTTGAATCATTCTTCAATTTAGATTGCAAATCATCCATAATCTTTTTCTTAGAAGCAAAAATTGAATATTCATTTTTGTGCATAGCAATAATCTCTTCTGGTCGATAAAGCATAAACAATTCGTTTTTTTCAGAGTAGTCCTTAATAATTTTTTGAATTTGTTTTGACATTTTGTTTTCTTTCATTGTCGTAAAATATTTCTTTATCGCATCAAAGTGTTGCAGTACAAATTGATAATATAACCCACTAACATAATAACTATTACCATATGCGACTGTGTGTACTTGCTCTTCTGAAGTTGAAAAGGCATTTTCGATAATTAAATGTGTAGCTTCAATAAGATTTCCCAATCTTTGAGCATCGTCTGTATCAATTTGATTTACAATTTTGCAATAGGGATTTGCGCAGGACTTTTTATCTTCTGGTTCCAACACCATTTCATATGCCTCACCAACTTTATCGCATTTCATTTTAAAACCTACATCTCTTCGTCCTTGATATAAGCAATTCCCATTATGCATTATCGTGAACATAGCATTGCCACAATTGCTATAAATGTACACAATTTTATATTTTTCCATTTCTATTCCTACCCAACTGAATTTTTATAAAAACAATTTTACATAATTACCTTGTTTATTAAAATACTTAAAAACTTTCATTCCTATTTCATACTGCTCTTCATATGTTTTTTGTCCAACGAACTCTCTAAACGTTGTTTTCCCATCAAAATACCCTTTGCCAAAAATTTCCTCTAATTCTTTGTTGTATTTTTTCGATGATGAATACAATGCTGAAATCTTTGTATGCAATGATTTTGGAATGCCTACCGAATTCAAGTCTGTATGTATATCTTGCGCTTTAAATTTTACACCCGATTGTCTTTGCTCGACAAAGTGGTGGATTTCAATGTAATTGTCCTTAGATTTATCGGTAAAGTTATATTTGCTAAATTCTTTTCTTTGCGAATAGGCTTTTCTTAAATTAGAATCATTAGTAAAAGTTAAGCCATTATTTCTCTTTCCAGACTTTACAACTTTAACGCTTTCATCAAGAAGCTTATCTGCTTTTCTTCCAAGTAAAGCACTCGCATTTTTAGAAATCTTTTTGCCTTTTTTGATAGTTTTTACGCCAGACTTTATTAAACTTCCTGCAATCGCACCACCAACAAAACTTGTTGCCGACATCAAAATTCCTTCGCCAACTATGCAAAGTACACCATTAAAAGTAACTTCCTCACTAGTTAGGTACTTAAAAATATCATATGCTGAAATCGCGGCTACAACAACATTTACAATAACTACAACAATTTTGATTACTAACCAAAACCAACATTCTTGTACATTACCATTGCTCATAGCTACAAGAACTTCTTGAACATCATAATCTTGCCCATCAAATGTTACTGTTCCAACTAAATTACCATTCACATCGCAATAAACATTAGAAGAAGCATTAATGTACTCAATAAATTCCCCAAAATCAAAAGCTAATTCAACGCTACCTTTATCGGTTTCTTTATTTAAAGTTGTCAACCCAGTAATTACAACTTCGTTATCATTTCCAGTGCCTGTGTACTGAATATCATCAATGCTGTTACCGTACATTCTGAAAATTGATGAGACAATTCTCGTTTGTTCATCCTCGTCGACTTCAAGACTATCAAATTGAGACATAATATCATTATAAATAGAAGTATTACCATTAATTTGAATCACATCTCCGTCATAATTGGGCTGCAATTTTATTTCAACCCTAGCAGATAGCCAATCTGAGATTATAAAAACAAATGCAACAACCAATGCAATAATAATCGTTAATATAGCTGAAACACGCAATCTTGTAGTTTTCTGCATATTATGATTCTCCTTTTGCTTATTGTAACACACTAAAACTAAATTGTCAATATAATTTTTGGAAATATTTGTAAAATATTGGCTTGATATATTTTCACAAAATACTAAACAAAAAACTATGCATTGCGTGCATAGTTTCTTTTTGGTTTAGTCGATTGTTTTTGCGGTTTTTACTTTTGGATATTCGCCGTTGCCGAGCGTCCAAATGTTGATGTTATCCCAGTTTCTATTATCTTTACTATATGTTGAAGCGAGATAACAATTTTCTGTTGATGTGCGACCATCCAAATTGTCATATCTGTTGCCGTCGTAATTTCCGCTATTGTTGTTTCCAAGAATTGTTGACGAACCGCCTTGAGTGCTTGCGCCTTTTGCAAGGGTTGAATCATAGATACAATTCTTGATGAAGCCACCCTGTTTGAGTGCATTTGAGTTTGCGAGGCTGACACGAATTTTGCTTGTTGTTTCTGCCCAATTTTTGCCTTCGCCTTCATACTTGACACCCGCAAAGCAGTTTTCAATGCGGGCGCAGTTACCATTACTGCTAATATCTGTACCACCAGCGACGACTACTGCAAAGCCTGCTTTGGTTGAATCTTTGCTCAAGCCTCTTGCTGTTGCAACGACTGAACAATTTTCCATTTTACCAAGGCTCATTGTTGTGATGAGTCCGCCGATTTGTTCGCCGACGAGCGTCATATTGTTGACGTTGCATTGTGAAATTCTTGCTTCGTTGCTTGCGTTGTAACCGACAAGTCCTGCGACGTTGTAACCAGTCAATGTGCCTTGTGCCGAACTCTTTTCAATTTGTCCGCCACTGACGTTGTAACCTGCGACACCTGCAACATAAGTGTTGTTGTTGTTCGTATTTCCAGTGATTGAACCTTTGTACGCAACTCTATTGATTTTGCCTGTATTGAAGCCGACAATTCCGCCGACACGACTACTTGATGCTTTGCTCAAGATATTTGATGTGCAAGTGGTTTCGCTAATATAACCGCTGTTTTCGCCCGCGATTCCACCGACTGCTGTATCTGTTTCGTCAGCCTTTTGAACAGTGAGTTCTGCACTATTTGAAGATGATGAAATTGTGCCCTTGTTGATTGCGGTAATACCACCAACTTTTACAACTTGGTTGTTATTTGTATTGATGTTTTTGAACGTCTTATCAGTATTGATAATTTTTACATTTTCAATTATACCGTCGTTGAGTCCAACTGCGCCACCGATGTTTATACCACCTGTGATTTCATAGTTTTCAATCTTGACGTCGACGATTGTCCCGCCGTTATTTTTGCCTGCGATGACGCCGACATATTGTATGCCTTCGGCGCTTACAACTTTAACATTTTTGAATGTGACATTTGTAATTTTTGCACTGTTGCCGAGTACGCCAAACAAACCTTTGACACCTTCTCCACCAACAACTGTGATATTGCTGATTGTTTTGCCACGTCCGTCAAGGATACCATTAAATGGAGCGTCATCACTGCCGACTGGATCCCAGTTCTTGTACCCCCAATCAAGGTCAGCACCGAGAGCGATCGTTTCGCCCTCTTTGCATTGTTGCAATTTTTGTAGAAGCGTGCGATTGTCGATAGGGTCATCTGGGTCGTCAGGCACAGTTGGTTCTTCAACGCCTGTGATATTGATGACGCCGTCGTCTGCCCTACCGCCCATTTGAAGTGACGGATAGCCGTTGTTTACTTCGGCATCTATTTTCCACGTTACGAGGAAATCATAGTTATATTCTTTTTCAAAGAACTCTAAACCTTTATAGTTTCTATGACTAAAAATTGCTGATTGACCGCTTTCGGCAAATTTCAAGTAATTTGTTGTAACGCCCTTTGCGACAATCTTTTCGTCACTGACGCGCAAGTTAAACTCAGTTTCGCTTGCGTACCCTGTAGCAACGATTGCTTTAACGCCATTGCAAACAGTTGCATCAAAGTATTGACCCCAAATAATGTTTTCGGAAATCAATTTACCTGTGCCACTTTCGGCGTATGCGCTAAAGTCATTTGAGTAAACAACACCTGCTTTATTTTTGATGTTTTCAAACGTAACTACTGCATAGTTGTCTTTAACTTTTGCATTTGATTTTTGTGTTGCGACTAATTGCGCAGAGATACCCGCGCCGACTGCGTCAGAATCTTGCGTTGTTGCGATTTTCCCAACAAAGTAACTATTGAGGACAAATCCGCCTTGAACTCTTGCAGTCAAGCCACCGATTTTTGAGCCACCCTTTGCAAAGAGTTCGGCACTCGTGACTTCACAACGGTCGATTCTTCCAAACATATTGTAGTTGAGTGTGGCATCTGTGCTTTCAGCGTACGCGTAAGAAATACCTGCGATACCGCCGATATATGCGGTTGAAAGTTCACGCAATGAACTGAGTTTCGCATTTGTTACACTGACTTTTTCAATCAAACCTTTGTTTGTACCTGCGACTGCACCAACATTTGTGATGTTGCCACTAATTTGAACTGTGTCAAGTTTGAGGTCGTGTACGTACCCTGTATACGAGATTTCGCCAAACAAGCCAGCGTTGACAAGTTCTGCATTAGCAGTTATAGTCAAATTCTTTATTGTATGCCCGTTCCCATTCAATTCGCCAGCAAACGCGCCGTTTGTGCAAAGCGGTTTCCATTCTTTGTCCAACAAATCAATGTCACTAATCAATATATAGTGTCCGTCACTTGCGATGTTTTCAAGCGACTCAAAATCTTTGATTATTGTAGGATTATCGACAGAGCCGTCTCCGATTTTGACAAAACAACGTTGAACTTTCCAGCCACGTCTTGTGGTGTTGAGCCAAATCTCGGTCGAACCGCCTGCTTTTGCCGTGAAAACGCCACTTTCTTTGTCATAAGAAAGCAACTTGTCGTTTTGAACTTCCCAAGAAATTTTGGTGCTTTTTAGTGGGTTGTCGTGCTTAAATTCAAGCTTGAACTTTTCGCCGACATTGACATTAACTTCTTGCGTTTGCAAAAAAATGTATTCTTCATCTTTCATAAAGTAATATGTTGTGACGCCAATTGCGACGCACATAAGTAATGAAACCAAGAATACGACAAATTTTTGATAATTCATTAATTCTCTCCTAACGTCTTTACTTTGCTTATATTATACTTTTTTATGATGTTTTTGTCAATACCATTTGGCAAGTTTTTTGACAACTTGCTATCTTTTTAGTGGGGGTAACGCGCTTGCCACACTTTCTTTCGCACAATTTGTTGCATTTTACTCAAAAATATATTATAATACCATATAATTTATTAGTTTTGAAACAAATAGGAGCAATTTATGAAAAATTTTGAACCCGTGCGTGGCACGCAGGACTATATTCCAAAGGAAATGCAACAACGCAACTTTATATATGACATCATCAAGTCGGTTTATACAAAAAACGGCTTTTTGCAAGTCAAGACGCCGATTTTGGAGGACATCGACTTGATGCTCGGGAGCGAGGGGGGCGACAATGTCAAGTTGATGTTCAAGGTGCTAAAACGTGGCGAAAAACTCGATTTGACAAAGAACAATCTTTCCGTCAAAGATATTTGCGACCTTGCTTTGAGATACGACCTCACGGTTCCACTCGCGCGTTTTTTTGCAAACAATCGCAATTTTTTGCCAATGCCGTTTAAGGCACTGCAAATTGATGAGGCGTTTCGTGCTGACCGCCCGCAACGCGGACGCAAACGCCAATTCACGCAGTGCGACATCGATATTTTTGGCGACCCTTCCATTAACGCTGAGATTGAACTGCTTGTGTGTGGCGGTGAAGCGCTGACATGTTTGGGGTTCAAAAACTTCGTTTTCAAAATCAACAACAGAAAAGTTTTGAATCAATTGATTGTCAATAATGGTTTTTACCCTAATCAATGCGAGGACATTTGCATTATTCTTGACAAGTATGACAAAATCGGCTATGAGGGCGTCAAAAACGAGTTATTGTTTGAAAATTACAACGCTTCATCAGTTACTTCCCTCATCGAAACAATTGTGGACGTCAAAGAAAATGGGTTTGACGCGCTCAGCAAATATTTAGAAGAAAATGACGACATCAGCAGTATGAAAAGGCTCATCGACGCGGTCAATGCGTTCAGTGACGGACTTTACACGGCGTGCTTCGATATTTCAATCATTCGCGGACAAGGCTACTACACGGATTGCGTGTTTGAAGTTTATCTTGACGGATTTGAGGGCGCGTGTGGCGGTGGCGGGCGCTACAACAAGATGATTGGCAAAATCACAAAGCAGGAATGCCCTGCAGTTGGCTTTTCACTAGGATTTGAAAGATTGTTTACTATTATAAATGAAAACGACCTTTGTTTGAACGCAATTCCAAAAGTTGCTGTGATTTATGCAAAAGACGACGATTTTGTTGATGTCAAGCGTTATGCTGACTCACTCAAAAAGGACTACGACATTGCTATTATGCCTCGTGCAAACAATCTTGGGCACCAGTTGGAACTATTGAAAGACAATTGTTTTGCTTACTTTACAATATTTGGCACAAACGAAATAAATCAATTGTCCAGTCGCGAATAGAAAATCGACAAAGGTATTGACAAATCTTCATTTTTGAGTTATAATCAAATCATAAATCTTATAAAGGAGTAAAGATTATGACTGACACAAATGAAATCTATGAATATGATGCGAAATTCCTGTATGACATGGCAAACGCTATCATTGACCAAATGGATGAAAACCAACCTGTTGCCAAAGACGAAATCGGCGGTGACAAAAAAATCGATTCGATTGAATTCGACACGAGCAAACTAGATGCGGAACAAAGAGAGTTTTGGGCGGTTATGAATGACCCAGCAAACCTTAGCAATCTTGATGACGCACAAATTAAACAACTTTATAAAGAATTAAAAGTAAAATTCTATGCTGACAAAGAAGACAAAAAGTATTTCAAGAAAGTAAACAAAAATGTTAAAGCAATGATTAAGAGCGACAAAAAACGTACAAACTTGCGCTTTGTTAAAAAAGCTGGTAAGTATGCCGCAATTGCTGGCATTGTCTTGACACCGATTCAAATGTTTGTCGAAGGTTACCGTCCTTTAAGACCTACTGAAGTATCTGAAATCATTCCTATACTTGAATACAATTTGACTAAACTTCACAACTATGCACCCAACACAGAGGCTGTTATGATTGCCGCTGGGCTTGGTATTGCAGTTTACGCTGGCGCAAAGACCGTTATCAAAATGCAAGATATGAAAACATTGCGTAGATTGACTTGCAAAGTTCTTGCTGAAGAACTTGACTTAAATGATGTCATTCGCTTGAAAAAAGCAGTCAATGAAATGGGCATTAATGACGTAAAAGAGTTCTACCCTCTCGCTGAATTGTGCGAAGGAGCAAAACCTCAACAACGTGCTGAAGTAAATACTCAAGAAAATGTGGTCAAAGCAAGAAAAGTTGAACACAAAGTAAAAGACGATGACGAAATGTCGAGATAGATACATACATATTAATAAACGCGCAGTCAAATGACTGCGCGTTTTTCCATTCTAGTAGATTTCCCTACTTGCTTAATGATTAATTTGTTTTATACAAGAAAAACACATAGTTGTTTTTTGAAGTGAACCACGTGAGAAACACACTTCATTTACAACTATGTGTTTTTTTGTGGCAACTGCCACAGTTTGCAAATTCACATTGACAAACTACATTACGAATTAGTTGTAAAGTTTACCGTATTATAGCCGACAAATGTAGAATCGCTAAAACCTTCATATGAGCATCCTGAAATTTTACCGTAGGTATTTTCATTTTCCGCTTTTTCTTTGATGAATCCAGCAATTGGACCACCATAGGTACTCGCTGAATATGAACCCTCATACTTGATTTCTCCTGTACCTTCATATTTGACTGTACAATTTTTGATATTTGCGTTGCCTAAATACCCAACAATTCCACCAAAGTATACGCCACCTGTTGCACTCTTAAAGGTCAAATTCAAGTTGCTAATCGTATAATCTGAGTGAATTATTTCGCCTTTGCTATTATAACTTTCGCCTTCAAAACTTGAAATAAAGCCTGCTGTTGTCCAACCTTCAGTATTATTTGCCCTATACATATTGTTGAAATTATTGATTTTTATTTTAGTTCCACTGAAATCAATATTTTTATTCTTGATTTCCGGCAATGCGACCCAATCACCATATGATTGCTCGTCATTATAAACATTCGGCTTATTTGTTGCGCTCATATTATTTAGCGCCGTTTTATACAATTTGTATGTTACGCCACTGCTTGTGTACTGAGAATTTGCCTTTATAGATAACAACAATTTTTCATCGTAGCGTGGTTCGCCAGATGCAAGCGGATTATAGAAATCTTGCGCAATCAATTCGCCAAGGAAATAATTGATAAATGTTTCAAATTGATGTTGTGACTCAATATACAATGTCGGGGTTTTTGAAGTATAACTATTGACATTGAAGTATTGATTTACAAAGTAGCCACCTTCAATTGCAACAAGTTCCTTACTACTTCTCAAATTGCGAAGTTTTGGATAATTGTCATCGCCTGATTTTACCAAAGGATAACTATATTTGTTTGTCGAAATGTCGAGTTCCGTTGGCGACATTCCCCAAACACTGTCAAAGTTAAAGTTTTTATATACTTCAGTTTTGAACGCGTTATTTTGGTAAAGAGCGCTATTTGAGTCATCTACAACATAGCAATTTTGTACTGATGAAGATGCTTCGCCCAATGCAACGCCAACTGATGTTACAAGAACGTTGTATGCTGGCTCAGCAATTTTCCCTGCCAATTGCCCACGTTTTCCGCTTCCTGTAAGAGGCCCGCGGTTGATGACATCACTAATTGAATGATTTTCACTATTAATGGCTTTTGCATCTGAAAGACCAACAATGCCACCACCATAGCCATTTGTATTGACCTCGCCTTCGTTTGAACATTCCGCAATCGAGCCGATACCTGTATTATAGCCTACAATTCCACCGACATTGTCAGCGCCAGTAACATAACTGTGGTTGTCAATGGTTGTTGAACCTGACTCAATGCGTGTTTTGATTGTTTCACAAGCTGAAACTCTACCATTTGAGTTCGTCCCAACAACGATACCGACATTCTTTGAGCCTTTTACCTCAGCACCAACTGAGCACCCGTCTACGGAACCAAGGTTCAAACCACAAATTGCCCCGACATTTTCGTTTCCTTGCACTTTTGAATATGACGTGCCAGAAGCATAGATTTGAACATCTTTGATTGTTCCTAAATTCTTGCCAACAACTAATCCAACATTGTTATTGCCATTTGATGTGCAATCAACCAAAATCAAGTTTTTGATTTGTCCACCACTTGCAAGCACTTGGAACAAGCCGACATTGTCGTCTGTGCCACTGTTGAGTACGTTTCCTTTAATTGTTTTTCCGTTGCCGTCAAATACGCCTTGGAAAGGATAGTCCCCATTACTAATTGTGAGGCTTGCACCATCCAAATTAATGTCACGCATCAATTTGAATGTTTTGCCAACAAATGAATTGCCAAATTCAAGTTGACGATTCAAAGTGTCAAGGTCATCAACACTATATATTCTAAATGGATTTGAAATGCTTCCATCACCCATAAAGCCTGTTGTAGGCATATTTGCAACTGACGGTGAAACTGTGCCTACATTTCCTTGTGTGTTGTAGTTTGTCGGCGTTGTTTGCCCAGTAAACGCCAAGTTGAACACTACATCTCTAAGCATTAATCTAGCAAATTCGTTGATTACACTTGCTTTACTGCTGGATTCAACGCCAAAATTTTCAAGCCATAACTTTTTGTGTTTGTGAACACAAGTCGAGTAGCGAACTCCGATTCCTACAATACAATAACATGCGCCGCTCAAATCATTACAGCATTTTCTATCCTTGCAATCACACTTACCAAATTCGCAATCACATTTAAACACATCTGAATCAAAATATGCTAATGACTTTGTTACTTTTATAGAGTTAATATTAACAAGCCAATCAGTATCAGAATATTTACCATCAGTAGATTCAAACTTCAATCTAACATTTTGAGCATCATATGTCATATCCTTTTTTGCTCCATCGAAAGTTACTCCAGCAATTTCGACATCCACAAGTGTGAATTTAGTCATTACAAATCTATAATAGTTATCAAGGTTATCACTATCATCTTTGACTGTGTAGTTTTCTACGTCCACTTTTGTAGAAACTGTTTCACCATCCTCATTCACTTGCTTTATTGTTTTACTAATGGTCTTTAGTTCCATTACATAGCAGTCGTTGCTGATTGTTCCGCTGTTCTTTGCGTACAAGCAGTAGGTTGCATAACACGACTTAATTTCGCCAAGATTTTCATAGACAAGTCCGCCTGCAACTTCGCTATCAACGACGGCTATTTCAGTATCTTCATATCCGCCCTGCAACTTTTTATTGTAGCGGTTAATGATTTTTGCAAGACTATAGCAATCGGAAATTGTTGCGTTTGCTTTGTTGAGTCCCACAAGTCCAGCAATATGGATACTGCCACTTAATGTAACTCCTTCGTACGTTGATTGAACAATCGTTGTACCTGCATCGGTGTACGCCTCGTCAAGTGAACCTTCATTGACCCCGATTAATCCACCAATATAGATATTTTGCATTTGAACATTTGTAAGATTTGAATCTACGGCAAACTTGATTGTTCCAGAATCTGCAGCCACGTTGTCGCCCTTGCTGTATGTAGATTTCTTGACACTACCCAAGTTGTGCCCAACGACTCCACCTACATAGTAGTTTGCTCCAACATTTGAGAATTTGATTCCGTTTGTTGTGCTCATTGAACCATCGGTTGCACTGATTGTCATAATCATTCCTGAATTTGCGTACTGCACTTCGGCGCCACTGCCGTTGAAGCCGACTATACCACCAAAGTTTGCAGTTTGCCCAAACATCTGACCTGCGGTTGCTACTGACCAAACGTAACCATAGTTAGCACCCACGATTCCGCCGACGCAATATTCGCCTGAGATTCGCAATCCCCCATTTGCGATGGCGACTGCATCTTTGACTGTGGCAATCTTGTCATCAATATTGACACTTACGCCAGCGATTCCGCCAACAAATGTTTTACCGATGACGCTTGCATAGTTTCTCAAGCCAAGAGTTGAGTTATCGACGCTTTCTAGGTAAACGTTCTTTGCGTACAAACTGCCTGCTTTGTTGTAGCCGACAATTCCGCCGACAAAGGACACTGCATCGATTGTTGCGTTATTTTGGTTCTTTCTTGAATTTGAATCGCCGTTTGAAATATCCGCGCGAATATCCGCACCATTCAAATACCCGACAATTCCGCCATAGAAATATCCGCTGTTGAGTGTGCTATTTGAATAAGTTGCACCCAAAAGCGCACTTTCAGCAAACCCCTCACTCAAAGTTTTTGCTAAGTCAGTTTGTTCGGTTTGAGTGTCAACCGTAATCAAATTGTTGACCGTGACTCTATTACTTGTTTTCCCATTTTCAGCACTCAATGTGTGCGCTGAGGTATAACCAGCGATTCCGCCGACTGCATAGCCGATTGCTTCGACACTGCCCTCATTTGTTGGCAAATTCAAAGTAACTGCGTCGTTATAGCCGACGATTCCGCCAACAAAGTTGCGTCCTTGAACTGTTCCTGAATTTTTGTGGAACACTTTAGTTGCAACGCCGTCATTGACAACCTTTTCATAGAAGTAGATATTTGGATTGTTGCTACCTGTTGAGTACCCAATCAATCCCCCGACAAAGTCGCGCCCGCTGATGTTGAAGTTGTTGTCTATATTGCTTGCGGTTTTGCTTGGAAGCATAAGCGTACCAGCAATACCGCCGACAAAGTCAAGCCCTTTTACTTTTGATTTTGTGACATCTTCACTTGATGCGATGGTGCTAATGTTTTTGATTTCGCCGTATGCTTTACCAAATGCTACACCGACATAGTTTGCTTTTGGAACTTCAATATTGACAATACCCTTAACACTAATGTCGCTTGCACTTCCGTTTGTGAAGTTTCCAACGACAACACCGATATTTTCAAAGCGAGTTGTTTCGCTTGTTGCTGTTGTGTTGACAATTTTTGCGTTTGTGAACTCAAGATTGAACAATTTACCTTCAGTCGAATTGAATGTGCCAATAAACCCGAGATTGTTCGTGCCTTCAACATACATATTTTGAATCTTTACCTTCTCATTCAAGTTTTCACTTGTTGACAAGATTGAATCTTCAAATGTTTGTAGGCTGTGCCAAATCTTACCGCTCAAGTCGAACACTGAGGTGTGGTCAAGTTCCGTAACTTTCAATTCAAATACATCACCGTCGTTGACAAGTTTTGCATATTTTGAAAGTTGGTATGAGTCTTTGATGTTGTTGCGCCACTCTTTTACTTGTGAAGCGACTTCGTTTCCCTCCTCATCTTTGACAAGGACAGTTTTTGTTGCTTCATTCTTTTCAAGGTACACGCCACGGACATCCAAATCGTCCCAATATTCGACGAATGCGCGCAATCTTTCTTCAGATTCGTCGTTTGTAACGCTCATATTCATCCACAATTCGCTATTTAATTTGTTCTTTGCGGAAGTGTCAATGTTCAAATCGCCAATTTCAACGTTTGAGTTGAGTATTTTTGCAAGTCCCAAATTGTTGCTTGTGACGCTGAGGTCGACAACGGATACTTTTGAACCCGTTTGCATCGTTTTTATGATATTGCTTGAGGTGCCGTTATAATCATTTGTTCCGCTGAACGCCGTGTTGATGATTGAGCCACCAAAGTCAAGGGCAAACACACCTTTGACACCATAGATAGCATTGTATCCGCCATCAAGTATTGCACTATATGAGTCGACTGTAACATTGTGGGCTGGCACTGTTTCGCCGTCCTCGCCTTTCATAAATGCTGATGAACTATCAATGTAGATATCATTTTCAAGTTTGATATTATAATTGCCTTTCATCAAGTTCATCAATGTTTCCGTGTTGGCTGGAATATAGTACGATACGACTGCGCCGTTGACAAGTTCATTCACTCTTGTTTTTGGAACATTCTCACTCAAAATTGGGTTGTATTCATAGCCATAGTTCGTGGCAAGTTCTGCCTCAGTCGCTGAGTCAAGGTCCTGAATCAACTCATTTGTGATTATGTTTGTTGTACGCCCTTCAACGCTTGTGACGTCGTCGCCGACATTGTTTTCAAGGTGTACTGAATTTGTATATTCTTGTTTTACAACTTCGACTTTCCCATAGTAGTTTTTGATTGTCGAATCTTTTGCATATCCTGCAATCTGTCCAACATTGATTTTCTGACTATTTGTGTCGTCATAATTGACTTGCGAAATTGAGAATATATTGAGCATACTTGCGTTGCTTGTGATTTTACCAGCAAGCCCACCGATGTTGAGGGTTTTTAAACTTTCAGTTGTTGTGCCACCAGCGTTTTTAAATGCTTTGTAATCGAATGACGCAATACGTGCATAGTTTGCGCTATTGATGATGCTTCCGCCTTTGACGTCGCCTGCAAGCCCGCCGATGTTGAGGGTTTGTCCACGAGAAACGAGAGTTTTGACTTCATCAATGTTTTCGTAGTATTGAGCGCCTTTTGCAAAGATTTCACCCGAAACCGTGCTTGCAAAAATTACTGAGCCACTTTCCATTGCACCGACAAGCCCTGCGACATTCATTGTCGAGTTATTGACTGTCGAACTCGATTGGAAATCAATGTAAACATTTTTAAGGCTCAAGCCCGAAATGCACGAGCCGTCTTTTAAAATTCTGAACAAGCCTACGTTTTCTGTGTCAACTGGGTCGTCAATGACATTAAATTCTTCGTCAAATACTTTTGGAGATTCTTTGACAGTAAAACCACTGATTGAGAACCCGTTTCCATTCAAGAAACCATAGAACTCACTAATCATTGGACTATTGTTTGAAATTACTTTCCCTTGCGTGTCATAGACGTGCGTAGGTATTTCATCGACGTTGCCTGTTACGAGGTAATAGTTATATTCCTCACTGCCCTTTGCAAAGTCAGTGATGTTCAACAAGTCTTGCGATTGTGTGAGTTGAATTGGATTGATTTTTGAGCCGACTTTTGTGCCGTAGACGGCAAAGTCTTGCGTGCGGTCATTGATACCCAAAGCATAAACATCGACACCCAAAACTGGATAGTACAAACTTGGGTCTATTTTAAAGTTTTTATCATTTTTAAACTTTTCTATAATTCCAGCGCTTGACATTCCAAAATAGCTGTCATAGTCTACGACCAAAGCATAATAATGCTCATAGACACACTCGCTTGCAATTGATTTTGCATTTGAATCGTTTGTGATGTCGACAAGCGTTGAATCGGCATATCCTAGAATTTGTCCAAACCCTTTGATTGTTGAAGTATTTGACTTGTCTGTCAATGTTGTCAAGCTGTAACAATCTTTTACGACTGTTGCACCGCTAGTCACTTGCGGAACAACAATTTGTCCAGCAAAACCGCCGATGACGATGTCATTTGCAACTGTTTCGCCCGTGTTTTTGCCGTTGACTGTGATGCTACCTGACGAATAGCAGTTTGAAATCTCTAAAATCTGCTCCTCGCCGTTCTCCGATTCTTTAAATTGTTCGATACGCCCCAAGAAGCCACCGAGCACTGTATCAATTTTGTTTTCCGAATACAAATTGAGCACAGGTACTTCAATGCTTGTGCTGCTGAACGATTGTTTAAGTTCAATCTTTTGCGCTGAAGAACCTTCATGCGTTGTCAAAATTTGTGAACCATTTGTACCCACAATTCCGCCAACATAGATTGACATATTGTAGTATTCGCCATTGTAGTTTGTTTTGCTGTCAAGCATTGTATATTCAATTGAGCCGTCAAGTTCATTATTTGACTGCTTGCATAGTCCAATTTTTTGGTTGCTTGCAGTTCTCACAACTTCACCTGCGTTGATTTGCCCGACAATTCCACCGACTTTGGCAGTTTTCCCGCCCGCGACGCTTGTTTCGCGCTTCAAAATGCCGATGTCAAGGCTTGAGAGTGAATCGGAAATACTTGATGTAATGATGCGCTTTGCGTTTGTAACTTCGCTTTCGTCGTCATCAACAAGCAAGTTTTCCATCACACCGACAATGCCACCTGCAAACTCACTACTGCTGACAATCATTGAATTTTTTGTCGCTTTTGTCGTCACGACGTTTTTGATTGTTGCACCGCGCGCATTTGCAACAAGTGCGCCGATATATGCTGAGTTAGAACCAAAATCCTTCCCGACAATTTCATCGACAGTGATGACAAGGTTTTCAAACGTTGCCCCACTCTTTGTCTTGTAGTTGTAGCCTGTCACGCCAAATAAGCCGACATTTTGTATGTTGCTTGCGACAATTTTAAGGTTTTCAATCTTATAATAGGTGTTCTTTGTTTGATATGAGCCACCATTGACTTTTACTTCCGAGCGAAGCGTTCCGCTAAATGGCTCTTTTTCCGTGCCGAGTGGCAACCACGAGTCAATGCCTGAAAGGTCGATGTCGTCGACAATCAAGTAGTTCGCTGACAAATTCCAAATGATTTGCAACAAGTCGCTTGCGCTTTCAATCGTGATTGTATCTGGAACTGCTTTGATGTCGATTTCAGGATACTTGCTGTCATTCATCAAATCCCAAACAAACCTATAGTAACTGCCAAAATATTGTTGCTTGTTTTCGTATGTGAGGCTTGTAAACGGAATTGGCTCAGCAATGTGCATCCATTCGTCGTTTTCATCCTCATTACCGCGCGTGCTAAGCAAGTTGGTGTCATTTCTTCCAGCAACATAGAAGTTGATGAGGTTGACACGGCTTTCCTTGTCTTTAGGGTGCGTGGTGTTGATGTATGTGCGTGGCAAATTGGTGTCATAGTTTCCTATCATACCACCCCAGTTTTTAATTGAGGAAAGCGTTGTTTGGTCAGCAGACGTCCAGTTGTTCCCCGCCATAACATAACTCAAAACCATTGAGTTTTGGTCTTTTTGAATAATTGTTTCGCCAGAAGTAACAGACTTAAAGTTCAATGTGCAGTCGATGTTCATATCTTTGTCAAAATATAGTGGCAAAAGCCCTTCGTTATAGAAAGTCGAACTACCCGACGGCACATACGTTGAGATGATGCCACCAATCAAACCGCCGACAGATGTTCTGCCCACAACACTACCCGTTGCGACAACTGCTTTGATGTCACCCGATATTGTTGCGCCGACTGCGCCACCACTTAGATTGCTATATGGATTACGAACATAAGCGTGACTGATTGAATCAAGAATTGTACCGCCAAAGTTGAACCCGACGAGTCCACCACTTGCTTTTGTGGTCGTGTTTTTCTTGAAGAAGTCAAGATTGATGTCGTCACTTGTTGCGCCAAATGACAATTTGTCGATTTCGTTTTGCTTTGTGTGAGCAATTTTTGCTTGCGACATTTTCCCGCGAAGTTCGCCGATGATACCGCCTGCGTAATCGTCGCCTGAAATATAACTTGAACCGCTGATTTCAAAGTCTATGTTTGAAACAAATGTGTAAAGTCCAACCATTCCAAACACGCCACCTGCTGTCGCACCGATGACTTTGACGTCACCTGAAACAGTAATGTCATACACATTTGGAGCAAGATAACATTCCATTATTGTTTCATCACTCTTTGTGTCGACAACGCCTGCAACGGCGCCCGCATAACTGACATATTCAAGCGTATTTTTTATTGTTTTGTTCTCAATTAGGTCATCGACGCCATAGAACATTGAATCGTTTGTGTACAAAGCATTTTTTGTATTGACGCTTGTTTCTTCGTTGATTTCATAGTATTCATTGCCTGAATTTCTGTAACCGCTGTTGACGGAAATATTGGACGAAACGTGGAAAAGTTTTGAGTTTCCGTCCACAAGCCCAACAATACCGCCCACAATATTTGCACCTTTGACGGCAACTTGATTGCCCACAACGCTAACGTCAATGAGGTTTGCATTTGTCATTGAACCTGCGACGCTACCGACAATATTACTTGACGCCGATTTGACTTCAATAAATGCGAAATCAATGTTTTTGATTGCGGAAATGTTGTTTGTGAGCGAATTTGTGTCGCCAATAATGTTTTTAAAGAGTCCAAAACGTTCCGCTTTTTCGTCCACATTTGAGACGACGGAAATATTTGCCATTGAAAGCCCGTTGCCTTCAACAATTGCTGAGAGCGAAACTTTTGGCGTTCTTAGATTTTCTTCATATGTTGAAAAATCTATGCTCTTTATTAGTCTTGCGTTCATTTTTGAAGTTGTGACAAGTTGCCCGTTTTGTTCTACTTCATAAGTGTTCACAAAGTCTTGCGCTGAAGAAATCAATGCTTGATTGTGAATTGTGCCGAGCGCGCAACCATATTTTTCGTTTGTTGCAAAATTTGCGTTACTTTGTGTGACGTAAACATAGTTATAAATACTCTCGCCCGTAACTTCATTAGTTTCAATCGAGTCGATTCTGCGGACGCTTCTTGCGATTACATTTGGTGCGACCAATTCGGGAACGCCGACTTTGAAAGCAAGTTTATCAAAGCCTGCAACAGTACCGACCGCTCCAAAGGTTTTTTCGCCGTTGAAGTATGAGGCAACACTAATTGTTGGCTGAACCCAAACACCCGAAAACTCGGAGTCACTGCTACTGAAGGCAAAACCTGCAAGCGAAGTTGTTGTTTGCAAATCTTCCGCCGTCATCACTTGCGCTGGGTTTTTATTTCCGTCGCGGTCATAGTCGACAAAACGGTCAGCATTGCCTTTGGAGTCATTCCAACGATAATAGTACGCATTTGTAAGCGTTCCGTTATTCAAGAATCTGTCACTTGTGTCCGTCCCCACAAACGGCATATGTGCTATGCTGTTTTGGATGATGTCAGACAAACTTAAGCAGTTGTAGATTGTACCATTATTTGCGTTTTCATAGACAAAACCAGCACTGCGTGATTGTGACGAAATTTTTATGTTTGCATATGAGTCGTTGATGCTACCACTATTTTGGTAAACAAATCCGCCGACTTGTCCCACTGCGTTGATGAGTCCGTCACGTGCGCGCAAACTATCGTTTACGTACTTGCCACGAACATAACTTGTGTTGATTGTTCCGCCATTGACTGCGACAAATCCGCCTGTATTGCCACTTGTGCTTTCAATGACTGGCTCAAGGACATACGAACTTGAGATGATTCCCGCATTTTGAGCTGTCAAACCTGCGACATTACCACTTGATGTCAAGTTGAGATATTCAACGCGTGAGTTTGTGATTGTTCCTGTGTTTGTGCCGACGAGCCCTGCGATATTGGCTGAAATTGTCGACGATTCAGAACTGCTTTGAGTCAAAACAATTTGCCCCAAAAGTTCGCTTGTTTGGTCAACTTTTTGATTGACGCAAGCATTTGTGATTATACCAGCATTCGTGCCCGCAATGACACCAAAGTTGATTGTTGAATAACTCTCCAAATTATATGTCATTTTGTGCAACAATCTAACTGTCAAATTTTTCAAGATTGTGCTACTATCGACGCTTCCAAACAACCCGAGGTTGATTGTTGTGCTGTTTTTATCGTCAGTTTCGGTTGAGAACGATTCAATTTCAATTGTATAACCGTTTCCGTCGAGCGAACTAATCTTTGTATTGAGTGGCACATAGTTGTAGCCAAGATTGATGTCGGAAAGCAAGATATAGTCAATCCCCTCTTCCATTGCCAAAAATTCTTCTTTTGTAGTGATTGGCAACGGGTGGTCCGCAGAACTTGAGAGGCTGAAATCAAGCCTGAACTGCGTACTCGGGTTCCCGTCAAGCGAGATTAGGTCACTTGCTGGTAGTGTGAATGTTCCTTGCTCGTTATAATAATAACTAAAATCTGCCATCAAAGTGTCAACATTCGCAATATTGCGTCCAACAAGGTGATAACCCTTGCCGTCGCCCGCATTTGTCAATGTGAAGTTTTGTGAAACACTGTCGTTGTCAATTGTTGCAAACTGCCCAACGCCCATTCCTGACAAAACTTTATATTTCCACGGGTTATAGTAACGCCCGTTATATAGCGTTTGTCTACCATTGAGTTGATCCTCAATGCGCAACACGTTTGCTTGATTTTCAGCGCTACATATTGTTTTCAATTTGATTTTAATTAGCCAACCCTCTGTTGAAAGTGGGCGCGACAAAGTGCCATTTGAAACAAGAATTTCATCAGTTTCACTGTCGACAATGTCAAAACCTGTGACCAAAAAGTCAACAACGTGCAATTTATTTACTATTCGCGATTTTGTTTTCACTCCGTTTATTGTGCGTTCAACAACAAGTTCAACATTATATGTTTTGCCCTTTTCAAAAGCGGAATTTGCAATAATGACATATTTGATTGTTTGTCTTTCGCCAGAAACAATAGTACTTCCTGTTTTCACAAGTGAAACACCTGTGACAATTGCACCGCTAGCATCTGTGATTTTGCTTGAGATGCCTGAAGTTTCGTTGACGACGCTGTCGGTAACAACAGTAAATTCATTGTTCACTTGGTTTGCAACAAAGTATTCGTGCGCCAAACTTTTATATGTTCTGCCATTAGTCAAGTCAAATGTCAAATATGGCGCTTGCAAAGCCGTCAATTCGATAGTTTTTGTGATATATGGCGCGCTTGCACCTTCTTTGAAAGCGGAAATTGTGATTGTGAACACTTGCCCAGTTGTGATTGCAGAGCCTGTCACAGTACGCAAGAAGATTCTGCCGTCAAAGGCATATTCAAAGTTGCCGTCCTCTTTCAAACGTTTTGTCGATTGACGCTTGACACTAATACCATTTGTGATAATTTGAGTATTTTCAACCTTTGTATCGTAGTTGTTTGCGTCAATGTTGTAATAAACTTGCTCAAAAGTTATGCTGTCGTTTTGAACAGTACTACTCGTAATTTCGAGTCTGTCAAAAGTGCTATAGTCAGGGTATAAGTTTACAATCAGCAAGCCATATTGACCTGGGATAATTTTTGAGGAAACTTCCTCTCCAGCGCCCGTCAAATTCGCGTCAAAATCGGCGCCGTCATTGTAATGATTTGCCAAAATGTTTGAAAGCGTTTGCGGAACAAGCGTCAACGTGAACGTTTTTGTCGCTTTTGTTCCGTTTGCATATGTCACGCCAAACTCAAGCGTAAATGTTTCTCTTTGCAAAATTGCAAAATTTCCGTCAACGTGCGTACTTGGAGAAATTTCAAATGTAAACTTTTTTGTGTTGTGCGTTTCGTCAAATTGCGTTTTCAAAATTTCCATCGCAAACTTTGTATTTTGTGAAACTTCTTTGTGCAAAACGCTTTGCGAAAGGTCGTATTCTTCACAATCTTTGACATTGCCGTCGGCGTCAAACTTGCTACCATTATAGATTTTGACAAAGTCAATTACGTCGTTTTCTTGGTCTGTTGTCAATGTGACATCATAATTCAGTGTTGTGTCAGGCATTATTTCTTCACTTGCGCTTTGCAAGTTAAAGTTGCTCAATCCCTCGTAGATTACTAAGTCAAAATCATAGTATATGTCAGACAAAACGACTTTTGTTTCCACAATTTCTGTGCCATTCGAGAATTGCGCGGAAATATATGGATATATTCTTGCACTTGTTGTCACAGCCGAAAGCGCAGTCATAATTTGACTTGCGTCGTATCTCACAAAGAACGACTTTTCGTTGTTTACCTCAAATCTATCAAACGTAACAATGTTTGCCTCATTGAACGAGAACAAATACCCGCCACTAGCAAGTGCTTTATATTGGTTTTCAACATCATTATTTGTTTCAATGTTGTAGTTTGAAATCTTGAAGTCAAATGTTCCGTCAAGAGCAATTTTCAATTCTTTGTAAACTTGATTATTTTCAACACGCTTTTCAATGTTGTCGACATCAATATTTGTGATTCCATAAACGACAAACACTTCGACATCGCAGAAAACGCTTTCATCAAGGTCACTTGCAAAGCGCAACACAGCGCGCCCCTGCCCGAGCGTTGTCATTGAAGCGCCCTCGACTTTCAAGACGTTTTGCCCTTCAATTACCTTGACAATGACATTTTTGTTGCGACTTGTGTTTGGCGAAACGACAATTGAGAACATATCTTTTAGATAGTAAACATTGTTTGATGTTGTGGCATTTACTCCAGAATTGTAGAACAAAACTAATTGCGTATCACTATTTTTATAGTATCTGTTTCCGTCGCCCATACGTCCACGGTTTGCTTTGTTGAGTTCGCCAAGAACTCTTGCTTGCAAACTTGTTGGACTTTGCGTGAGCAAAAGTTCCCCGCGGTCGCTTTCTTCAGTGGCGTCGATTTTGATAATCTTCTTACCAAAGTTGATACCAGATTTCGTTGTGAAATCATCAGCATTTTCACTATACATTATTTGATTTGTTGATGTAAATTCTCCCGCATATGAGAGTGAATAGCAACTAGAAATTGTGCCGTTATTTGAACCAACAAAAATATGTTGTGAATTTGTATTTAGTTGAACATTTGCAAAACTCTTTGCAATTGTGCCGTCGTTTCTTCCCGCAAATGCTCCGAACTGACTTATGCTACTAGCCAAAATCGCAAAATCGGCATTTTCATTGTCGTTTTTCCTTTGCGCAGAATATGAGTTGATGAAACTATACTTGATTGTTCCTTCAGCGTTTGCGCCAACGACACCACCGTAGTTTATGAACACTGAGTCATCATAATTTTCAAAGTGAACTTTGTCATCGCAAATTTCAACGATGCCAAATGTGATTGAACCTGCAACAGCACTTGAAGCAAGTTTTGTATTTTCGCCGACAATTCCGCCTGCAAATCTGTTTGCTTTGATAAATCCTGTGAACCTGACGCTCACAATGCTACCATAGTTGACAGCACTAATTCCGCCAACATACTGCGGGCTGACGATTGTTGCTTTTGAATATGCCCCTTCGATTGAAGCAAAGTTTACGGCGCTTATACCACCGATTATGGCGTTTTGTGTGCTATTTTCAAGGCGAATGCTTGAGTTGACTGTTTCGTCATTGTAGTCGACATTATAGTTTGTTTCGCTACTTGACGGGGTCAGCAAGTCGCCGACAAACACAAATTGCCCGAAAATATTTTTATGGTTTTCGCCACACACACCGCCGACTTTGACGGTTGCGGTTGTTTCGTCGTCAACGACTATTCCGTATGCGCCGTATGTTATGCCACCTGAATTTTCGATTATTCCGTAGTTTGTGCCCGAAATTCCGCCAACAAGCGCTGTTCCCAATGCGCTTTGCGTGTCGTTCTTTGTGGCTTTGACAACAAGATTGCCGTTGAACTTAACTTTGACATTGCTAATTGTGCCGTTGTTCACGCCTGCAACAAATCCAAAGTTCGAAACTTCATTTGCCCCGAGTGCGACATTGAAGTTGCTTGCAATGACGGATACTGTCAAATTTTCAATTGTTGCGCCTTCTAGGAGTCCTTTATCTTTTGTGCCGAGGCACGCAAACAATCCATAGCAACCGTCCGCCGTACCGTTGGCATTCAACTTGAGGTTTGTGATTCCATTGATGATTGTTTTTCCGTCGTTTGTAATGTATTTTCCGCTCAATCTGCCTGTAAAAGGATTTTCCACACTGCCGATTGGCGTAAAATCGTCGATAGACGAAAGGTCGATGCTTTGCGCAAGCACATACGCTTTATCCATTGCTTGCGAAATATTTAGTAAATCGACATAACTTTTGATTTCATATGGTGCATCAACCGTGCCGTCAGCAACACGCACGAGAATGACGCGCTTTTTCGTGATTTGGTCATAATTTATTGTTTCGGACTTGATGTTGTCGGCTGGAATTACCCAAACGACTGCGTACCCACCTAATCCGCTCTTTGGCGTGATAAGACCGCTCTCAGTGACGTCGATTAATGTCGACTCACTGCGACTATAGTTTGCCTCGTCGGTAAACCAATTGTCGCCACCACCCGTTTGCGTGATGTCAAACGCGTGATAAATAAGCGCTCTGTTTGCCGCATCTGCAGGCATAGCGGTTGCCCTAATTTGATAACTATCACGGCTTGCAGTTCCTGAAATTGATGTACCTTTCAAATATACGCCACGCAAGTTGTCGTAATTTTCAAGCAAAATGTTTTCGACTGTTTTTGCGCGCTTGATTGTTACCAAACATTCGACTGTGAACGTGCGCGAATACTCTGTGACTGACGCAATGAGCGTGACAGTTCGCGAGTCGCCGTCAGCAAGATTTAATTTACCCGTGACGCGAACGCTACCATTCTCCAACCTTTCAATGATGTCCTTGTATTGTGCTTCCTTGACCGACCAAACAATGTCTTGCTTGTTGATTGTCGAGTTCGAAGGAACGATGCTAGCACTAACTATTGCTTGCGATTTTTCGATTTCGGAAATACCGAGCGTGTTGATGTCCGTCAAAATGACTGTGCTTGACGAAAGCGAAACGCTTTCAATTGGAATGATTGAAGTAAACTCGATTTCCTTTTTCATTTCGTCGGTTTCAACAATGTCCCCCGTTTCCGCGCTATATGAAAACCCTACAACCGTTACAACAACTTTAAAACTCTTGACGACTGTTTGTGTTGTCAAATAGCCCTCTTTTGAGATGCTGACAAGCCCAGCATTTGCGCCAGTAACTTCAGTAATTTCATATTTCACGCTCTTTGTTCTTGACAAAGAAGGATAACACGAAACGCCAACCTTGACATTGCGTCCCGCAACAATGACTGCAGATTTCACTGTCTGCCCAATCACTGTATCTCCATTAATGCTGTAATCAACCATTTCTCTTTCGATGACTTGCGCATCATCTTTTGGCGAGGCAATTGTTGTGACAAAGTCTTCAAACGGAGCGACGACTTCTACCGCTGTTTGCCCATATGAATTACCATTTGAAACATATGAAAGTGTTGCATACCCAGTCTTTAGCGCATATATGCGGTGTGTTTCTGTTTCTTGGTCATAGACGACTTGCACGACATCGGGATTATTTGAAATAACTTCAACAGTTGATTTTCTTGCGCCCGCAGGCTCAACTGTGAAAGTGAGTTCTGCATCAGTACCCCAGCCATATGATTCGCTATACCAAAGCATTACCGATGACGCTGCAGTGACGTTTTCAACCGCCGTCAAACAGTTTACTTTAATTGTGAGCGATTCGCAAAGTGTTTCGCCAACAGGTACAATGTCAAAAGTAAATGTTTCATTTGAAAGCGTGCCGTCGTGGCTGATGAACATTCTTGTTCCGCTTTCGATTTCGCCCTGCGCATTGCCAACTACGCCACCAAGCGAATCGACAATGTTCAAATGATTTCTAATTTCTTCGCCGATTACCATTTTGTATTTTTGGTTGCTGGCACTGTTAGGCTTGAGCGTAACGATAAATTCTGTGCCACGGTCCATACTCGTGCGACTTGCGTTGTAAATTGTGATTTCATTGTTCTCGCCACTGGAAACAATTTCAGTGACTGCGTCAATTATTGTGAAATCAACCTTATAACTTGCAACAACAATTTCTTCATAGCCTTTGTAATATACCTCAAAAACGGCGCTTGTAACGCCTGCATCAATAGGACTAAGCACCACTTGCGTATTTGTGCGCGCCGATTCTTTTTCCGTCAAGTAGCGCGTATCACTTGGAACAACTCTAATCGCGAGCAAATCTTTGACTGTTTCAATGTTATAATCAAATGACACAGCAAACAGCGCCTTAGTTGGGTCGTTTTTTACCCATTGCAACGCGTTGTCCAAAGGTTGTTGTCCCTCATTGAATGCACCATAAAAAGCGACTTGCTCTACATTGACGTTCGGCAAAACTGCGACATCTACTTCAGCATAAACTTCTGCGCTCTCTTTGAACTTTGGAGAAACACGAACGCGGATTGTTTCAGTTGTTGCTTCCGTAACAGATAAATTGCCTTCGCCGTCTATGCTTGCACCAGCAACATCTTCCGCGAGGCTAAACTCGACATCGCGAACATTTGCATCACTTGGCGTGAACACAAGTTTTGTCACGTCAATTTTCGTTGGTGTGCCACCGATAATAACTGCGGGCTTATAGTCCTTTTCAAAACTCAAGGCAGACACTTTGCGTACTATGCTAACCTTGACAGTCAACTTCTTTCCACCTTCTTTTGAGTTTACGTAAAGTTCAACATTTCCCGGTTTTTTTGCGATTATTTCTGCAGTTGTTGTGTCGCCGTCAAGCTTCGTGCTTTTGACATACAACTTTGACGTGTCACTTGATGTGAACATCGCCTCTTTGGAAATCTTTTCGCCGACTCCAGAAATTTTAACTTTGACTTCAGCAGTGTTTGGGTCAAGTTCCCCCTCAGGAGTGTTGACCTCAACATTTTCAGTCAGTTGAATTTCAATATTAGAATCAGTTATCAATTCCATTTTCATTTTTTGATATGGGTTTCCGCAAGCGGAAAGCGTGCAAGCGACGCTTATCAAAAATGTTATCAACAACGCATATATTTTCTTCATAAGTTCTCCAAACTCAATAACAATTTTTGCTTTGTTATAGTTTTTTCATTATTTTTTTTATTATGCAATAGGGGTCAGCATTTAAGCAGATATTTTCCTATTCATACTATGATTTTATTATACCAATTTTGAGGCATTCAAGTCAAACATTTTGAGGGCAGAAACACAAAAAAGAGGTACATAGTCGATTAACTATGTACCAAATAACATATAGTACCACAGACCAAACCTGCAGTTGCGGGCTTCCCCGCTCAAACCTGTAGCAGTGCGCTTTCGCACCGAGAACAATAGCATTTAGAAAAGTGCACAAGGTTTGCCGTCCACATTAGCAACTTAGGCGTAGGAACAATACCTGTAGCAGTGCGCTATCACACAACTATTTGTTGGTGGCGGTGCGCATAATGCCTTTCCACGCTTCAGGAGCGTTATTCCAGCAAGCGTCCGTTTGAGAACTCAAGTTTGAAACATTTGCGTTGACAAACTTGATTGTAACCTTGACCGTTACCGACTTGTTTGCATATTGGTTTGCAATAGCCGATTCGGCATTGACAACGTATTCTTTGAACAAAAGTGCGGTGCTTGTCGTTCCGTTCTTTTTGGTAAGAACATTGTTGCAGTAATAATATTGTGTAGTAGCAGTTCTTCCAGTGTCATTGATTTCTTCCGTAATGTTACCCACCGACCAAATGCTCGTATTTATTTTTGGCGTTGCCACCATATCAATAGGATAACTTGTGTCTTCTTGGTCTTTTTCATAAATTTCTATCTTGAAGCAAACAAAGACATCTCCTTCGCCGTTGTTGCGAACAGTAAGTCCCCTTTCAATAGTGTCGCCCATATTGTAATCTTTGACTTCGTCACTAAATTTACGAACAGTTTCGCCGTATGTCATATCCTTTTCAATATCAACGATGATGTCCTTTTCACCGCTTTTGTTCATAAGCAATGGAACAACAACTGCTGCGCTGACCGCGATTGCTGCGATAAGTACAACCAAAATAAGTGAGAACACAAGTTTTTTGACTGTCCTTTGCTTTTTCGGGTCTTTCCCACTCTTTGAACTTTGCATTGCGCTTTGAAGTTCGGCTTGTTTTGCTTGCTCAGCCGTCATACCAGTATTTGGTGCTTTTGGTGCACTTGCCTTTGGCGTGGCTGGTTTTGTAGCGGGCGCCTTTGGCGTAGCTGGTTTTGTAGCGGGCGCCTTTGGTGCAACTGGTTTTGTGGCATTGGTTGGTTTGATTGGTTTTTCTTCCACGATTATTCCTCCTACTAACTTTACTTTCTTTATTTTATACTTTTTTTAAATTCAAAGCAAGCGTTTTGACGCACTTTTTGCATTTTTTTGTCGAATTGCGGAATTTTATCGTTATGGCAGGGTTGAAACCCATTCCTGTGGCGCGCCGACAAAGTTTGCCGAAATCATACTTTTAGTTGCTTGCATAACATCAACATTGACGCTTACATTAAGCCCATTTTCGTATATACTTTCATCATTTGCGGGGTCGACTTCAAAACTTTCAATCAATTTGACTGTTTGCCCGACTGAAAAAACGCCCTTATAATAAAAATAATTGCCCGAATGCAAAAACTTGTTTGCGTCATAATTTATGCTCAATGCGACGTTGTCGGTAATGCTAAAACGTAAATAGCAATCAACTAAATTTGTAGTATTGCTACCCGACTTGTCGCGCGCATTGATGACGCTTACACTCTCTTTTATTTGCCCGCCCGTGAAGTTTGCAAGGTTGGCAAACAACGGCAAATCATTGACAAACTCAAAGTTCGCTTCCCCGACTGTGATTGTTCCTTGAACTTGCGCTTTGCCACTATAGTACGAAAAACTTGGTAGCGTGGCGTATAATATCATTACGGCAAGTATTGCGACACTAAGTAGCGCTATTATCAAATTACCTATTTTTTCACTCATATCACACCTTTTCACATTTAGTGTGCTACAAAATGAAAATTTTATGCACGAACAATGGTGCCCTTCCGGCAAGGCTCGCCTTGACTGCAGATTTGTTTGTCATCTCACAACAACATTCACACACCAACTCACACCTGCACCTGTGCCGTCTGGCACTCTCCACTACAGCGAAAACTGCGTTTCCGCTTTCGGTCGAAATGACAATAAAGAAAGTATCTTACCACTTTTATAAGGTTTTCCTTTTGTTTATGCTGACGCGAGCGCAACAATGCGTGACTAGATATGCTGACGCGGGCGCGACAATGTACGGTAGTTATGCTGACGCGGGTGCGATAATGCACGGTAGTTATGCTGACGCGGGTGCGATAATGCACGGCTAGTGAAAAACAACAAGTAAAATATTACAGCAAAAATATACAAAAAGACTGCTGAGCAGTCTTTTTACAGGTGTTTTATTTATTCTTCGAGTATTTTATTTATTTTTCGAGTCTTTTATTTATTTTGCAGGTGTTTTATTTATTTTTTGAGGCATTGTTATTGCGTTGTGAATTATTGTTGTCATTTTTTAAGCCATTGTTGTCGTGTTGTGAGGCATTATCGTTATTTTTTGAGACTTTACTGTCGTTTTGTGCGGGTATATTGTCATTTTGCGCGGGTATGCTGTCGTTTTGTGCATTTTGCTCGACAACCTCCCCCGTTGTTTCAACAACATTTTCATTTGAATCAACCATGGCTTTTTTTGCTTTATTATTTTTGATTATCATTGCAATGAGATACCACAAACATACGATTGCAATAATGCTAAATATTATGACAAACAAATTGTTTTTGATGAACAAGAACAAGATGCCAACAACAGGTATTGCTAGATGTACTTTGCCGATGATTTGTGACTGTGGCACTTTTTCGTTAGAACCCTCGGAGTTCGCGTCACCGTGAGTGATGAAAATCAATTTGCCAGTTTCTGCATCGGTTCTTATTTCAATGACTCGGTGCGTAACTGAAATTTCGTCGGCGTCCGTTTCTCCGTCCGCGCTAGGCCAAAACATAACGATGTCACCAACTTTTATTTTGTTCGCGTCAATTGACTTGACAAGCACAAGACTGCCGGGGTTTACTGTCGGCTTCATACTAGGTGTCAAGACAACTGCAGGACGAAAGCCTATTGCAAACAAAATGACACATACAAATAGTAGCCCGATGAGCAAAATTGATAACGCCCAATAGAAATAATCGCGAACACGCATTTTTTTGCCACTAACATTATTTTTGTCTTTTGAATCCATAAAAATCTTCCTTGTTGGTTATTTTAACACTATTTTGTGCAATTTCAAAACATTTTAACCCTTATTTTAAAATTTTCTTCACACAAACAATAGGTTTATTTTTTTATATGCCAGCGCGGTCAAAGTATTAATTCGCTCATAATAAAGTGATTCCCCTTCCGGGAGATTTCTCCGCTTCAGCGAACAAGTTCGCTTTCGGTCGAAATGACAATAAGATTGGTAACTTACCATAAAAATAAGGTTGACATATATATAGTTGACATTTGGCGCGTATTTTGTTATAATGTGGCATTGTAAATATGAGGTATGAAACAATGGAAAACGGAAAAGATTATGTAGTAAGGACAAGGTTTGCGCCAAGTCCAACAGGATATATGCACATCGGCAATTTGCGCACTGCTGTTTATTGCTACGCAATTGCACGCAAAAACAAAGGCAAATTTGTTTTGCGCATTGAGGACACGGACCGCAATCGCTATGTTGCTGACGCAGAGCAAGTCATTTATGACACGCTCAAAGTTTGCGGACTTGACTATGATGAGGGCCCGCTTTGCCCTGGGAAATATGGTCCATACAAACAAAGCGAGCGAAAGGAACAAAACCTTTATATTGAATATGCTAAAAAACTCATTGAAAGTGGCGATGCGTACTACTGCTTTTGCGGACACGAGGAACACGACGAGTGCGAGGACTGCGAACAAACGTTTGGGAAATATGACAGACGATGCTTGAAACTAAGCAAAGAAGAAATTGAGGCAAACCTTATGGCGGGCAAACCTTATGTCATCCGCCAAAAAATACCCGAAGGCAAGACAAGTTTTGTCGACGCCATTTACGGGACTATTGAGGTCGACAACAGCGAACTTGAAGATATGATTTTGATTAAGTCCGACGGCTACCCTACATATAACTTTGCAAACATTATTGACGACCATTTGATGAACATCACACACGTTGTGCGCGGGTGCGAATATTTGTCATCGACGCCAAAATATACGCTACTTTACAAGGCGTTTGGCTGGCAAGAGCCAATTTACATCCACTGCCCGCACATCACGGACGAGGAGCACAAAAAACTTTCAAAGCGACTTGGACACGCAAGCGTGAACAATTTGCTACAAAGTGGTTTTTTGCCTGAAGCAATTGTCAACTATATTTCAATGCTTGGGTGGTATCCTGAAAATGGAGTCGAAAAGTTTTCGCTTGCTGAATTTGTCGAAAACTTTGATTACCGCAGAGTCAATAAGTCAAACGCTGTGTTTGACCTAGCAAAATTTAAGTGGCTGAATGGCGAATACTACAAGGCTATGGATTTTGAAACATTTGCAGAATTCATTGAACCGCAACTGCAAAAGCGCTTTGGCGACAACGTCAATCACACGGAACTTGCGGACTTACTACAAAAACGCATTGAATGCTTTGAAGATATTGACACTGTTCTTGACTTTGTAAATATTTTACCAAAATATGAAAACGACATTTTTGCAAATCAAAAACTCAAGGTAGATGCCCAACTTGCACGCCAAGTTTTGCAAGAAATAACACCGATTTTGGAAAATACGGAAAATTTTTCAAAAGAAAACGTGACAAACGTCATCAAAGCGTTTATTGAAGAAAAGGGTTATAAAAATGGACAAGTTTTGTGGCCATTGCGCGCAGCACTTTCGGGCAAAATGTCCAGTGCGGGTGGCGCTTATGAATTATTTAATGTATTTTCAAAAGATGAGTCAATACGTCGCTTGAAAGTCGCAATCGACGCACTGAAATAATGACAAAGACGGCATAAAATTGCCGTTTTTTTCAGACAAAACGTTGTTTAATTTGCCTAGACATAATCGCAATTTACACACTCAATATTATTGCAATTTACACACTAACAAAAAAGAGCAAACAGCGAGGGCGCGCTGTTTGCCTTTTTTGTTCTTAATTGTTAATATTGATTTATTGACATTACATTTTTTCTAGTTGATATTACCGATTTTCGTTATCCTAATACTGCTAGAATTATTAATTAAAATGTTCTTTTTTTGTAGAAATTGTTATCTAAATTAACTTAGTAATGAAAAAATTAAAATTTGTATTATGGTATTTATAAATTTTTTCTTTTATGCTTTACTCTTACGAATCTTAGCCGAATCGTCGTACTCAGCAGTATCAGATTTTATTTGTATTTTTACCACGAAATTATCGCTATAGACTTTTTCAGCATCAAGTCCGAACCAACCTATACCAATGTACTTATCATCCATTTTACTTTTCCACATAGTTGCTTCAGTGTCAGACGCCCCCTTAGTCTGAGTTTGTACATTTCTCCAGTATCTGCCAAGAAACCAATCCCAAGAAGGATCTCTTTCCCAAAACTTTAGATCATCCCAAGACATTCCGCCACCCTTTTCTTGGTACTCCAAATAAAATTCAATTTCTATGGAATTAATGTGACTCGTATTGTTCCTTTGATTCCACTCAACCTTATAATGGTACCCCTCTTTCCATGGGTTCAAACTACTAGTATGCTCAGACCATATTTTTGTGATATTCACAGGAGACAAGCGTTGACGCTTTGCGACTCTGTTTGGACCTGCATAAACAACATAGTCCTGTGTACCCAATGTTTCTTTTGAGACACCGCTAGACGGCAAAACAACATAGTCTTTAATAGACTTTCCATCCTTAAATGATAAAGTGGAAAATTTCGTGCCTAGTGCGTTTGAGTCCAAACGAATAAACAAATACATATCCCATTTTTCCACACTTTCTGTATCTGTTGCACTTGAATATGTTGCACTCACAAATTCATCTGGCCAGTTATTTGGATAGACAGTTGGGAAAAAAAGTTCTTTTTCATTAGAATTATTTGCAAGCTCCTCCGATGAACTTAAAAGCACATTTTTATCTCCGTATTCTTTTGCAACTGCGCGGTATTGGACAAAATTTAAAGCCTCTTTGTTGCCATCAAGTAAAGGATAGATTGCTCCACCAGTTACAAGCCCCTTGAATGTATTGCTTGTACGCAAAACTTTCAGTGATGTTTTTTTGTTCCAATTTGTGTAGGCAACAGTGTACTTACAATCGGAAGCACCCGCTTGCAATTCACGCAGTTTATTTTCTCTAAGTGACTTTGATTTATTGACATAAAACTCAGCACTTTCCTTATATTCATATCCACCTATAGTCGGCTTGTTAGTAGTTTTTATCTTGAAGTAATATGCTCCCGGTGCAAATGTTGTGGTTGTTGTGTTGGACATCAATCGACTGAAGTCTCTATTGAGGTCTGATTGAATTTGAACAACACTCCCCCTATACGTTGTCCCAGTTGAAATACCCGTTGCGGCATTGATGAGTTCTAGTTCAAATTCAAATAAACCTGCATTCAATGTGCTTGTTTCAAAAGATGTTCCATTTGGATTTATGAGTTTGCCAACTTCAATTTTAAGTTCGACTTTATTCAATGATTCAAATTTATTTGAAATCGTAATTGACGCCGTTTTTATGCCCGGCACAAATGGAATGAACACACTGTCCGTTTCATAATCGTCTGAATCAACAATATAATCATTGCTAGAACTAATAGAAATAGTTGCGGTATATGTTCCCGAGTTTTTCATATTGCTGAATGTTATAGTAGAACCATATCTAACGCTACTATATGAAAGTTTTTCATTCCCTGACGCTTCTGTTCTATTTCCTCTTTCGACCGAATAGTATACACGACACGAATTATATATGCTTTGAACAATCGAGTCCGTTCTATATGATACAGTCAATTGTTTGATTGCCGACTCATCGCTATTCAATGAAATTTCAGCATTTTGTGGCTTGAACAGCTTGTATTTGACGGCAAAATTCCTAATGTATGTTGCTTGGTCAAATTCAACAAGGTCACTGCTGACCAAATTCCCGTACCTGTCATAGACACCTACGATTCTCATTGAGAATCCATACGCGCCATATGTTGGGTTGCTACCGAGAATGTCGCCCATCATACCCGAAGCATTTTTGTCGTTTATGCGCGTGAACACTGTCAACGAATTGTTGTCTCCAGAAATTACGTTGATTTCTGTGTTTTTGCCACCTCTACTAACTTCAATTGAAACTGACCAGTTTTGTCCTTTGACATATGTGGTTGTGTTCAAAGTATAGTGTGACGTAATTCTTCTTGCTATTTCATAGTTGCTTCTAAATTCATACGCCGAATATACATTGGAGCGGTCTCCAGTTGTTGCATAGGTTCTGCCATTGTATTCAGATTCATTGATTGCAAAGTTCGGGAAACCTATGTATGCTTTATAAGCAAAAGATATTTCATTTGAATAGTCGGAATCCCAAATATATCCCCTTTCCTCGACGTCGACAAACATTTTGAGCAACGTTCCTCCGACGTTGTAGCCACGGTCGTCAAGTTGTTTTTTGACATAGTCATACGGAATGTATAATTTCCCGCCACTTTGATATGGATTTACGGAGGAATATCCCGAACCGATTGTTCCGCGTGCGATACTCAACGTTGTTGTGTTGCCACCATTTTGTGAGAAATTCAAAACAAAGTTATATGGACTACTTCCTAATCTCAAACTTACAATGTTTTCAATTGCCTCAAAGTTTGAAATGGTAAAGACTCGTCCTCCTTCATTGTAGGATATGCTTGGTTTGACAACTTTTTCAAAACGACTTGCATAGCGCGAAACTGAATTTACTTCGGTCGAGTCATACACATACTCTTCCTTGTTTTGCGCGTTTGTGATTTTGCTGTCGTTGTATGCTACGACATACAATTGATAGTTGGCATTCCTTTTCAAAATTCCACCACCAACTGTGAGTAGGTCAATATACACCACACGCTTTTGCGTGACTAGGTCATATGTGACGACGACACCGTCCGTGCTTGCAATATAGTTTTGTTGCCACTTCAAAATTTCAATTTTATCAGTTTTTGAATCGCGAAGATTTTTGCAGTACAAATAGTATTTTTGTGCTTGCGTATCTTGCAAGACAGCTTTCAAGATGACACTTGGATTCATTTGTTGCAAACTCGATGTGTTTTGCCCGATTGTGTAGTGTAGATATGTGAAAGAATTGCTTTCGGAATCATTGTTATGCACATAGGCAAGCACATTAGATGAGGAGTTTGCGGTTGCCTCAACAAATGTTTTGTCTTGTTGGCTGACGCCTATTGCTAGTTCGGCTGTCACGAGCGTGCCTTTCATAATGTATGAGAAGTCATACGGGTTAGAGTTCTTTGTTGCCGAAGCAATTGGCAAGTCGCGGATAAGCGCATTTGCGTTGCCGTCACGGTCAAGTTCGCCAATTGAAGTAATTGACACTGAGTATTTGTCCGGCAAACCTCCGTCGATTGGCACAAGGAATGTCAATGTGTTCGTATAACTTGCGCTATTTTCACAAGGCACATATTTAAATTGCGAATAATTATAACTACCGCCCGAAATTGAACGACGATATAGGTCATTGCTTGTGACAATTTTTTGACCTGTAATGCTGTTTTTGCCGTATTCTATTTCGTAGCACCTTACGATGCTATAATTGCTTGCTGAGCCTGCGACATATGAGGACGGGTCGGCTTTCAACAATAGACTCTTTTTGAAGTTGCTGTTGTATTGCGTGCCGACGATATCAAGCCTATACGCAAAGTATTTGTTGTATTGCACGTTTTCAAAACTAAACGTAAAGCCTGCGACGTAACCGTTTTTGTCGTAAACATTTGTGATTTGCGCGCTCTTGATTTGCGCAAGTGTTATGATGTAGTTATAGATAAATTCACTACTGTCACTTTGCGCAAAGTTTTGCTCGCTGATTGAATTGAAGCTAATATTGATTTTGTTGTTGCTTGGATATAATTTGTCGGTGATGTCGATATAGTAATATCCATCATTTGTGCCGACAATCTTTTCGCCTAGCATAACAGGCGCTTTGCTGTCCTCATTGTACAATGGACGCGTATTTGACCCTAGATTGAACGAAGGGTCAAGTTGCGTGATTTTGTATGTGACAAAGATTTGCTGAATGCCCGTTTCAATGCCTGCTTCCTCAAAATATTGCGGAATTTTGACCTTTATGTACTCTTTCCCGTCAATTTCAACGACGGACAAGTCACTTGGCGTGTTGATTTTGACTATGTAGTTATAGGTCAATTCTTTTGCTGAACTTTCGAGGTAGTAAGTGATGATTTCTTCCGAATCTGCCGAAACAAATCCAGTTTTTGTCATACTTCTCAGCGTGAACGTATAGTTTGCAGGTCTTTTCAAAATTTGATCGAAAATTTCTGCGTTTTCCGTTGCGCTGAATGTTATTGTTGTTTTGTTTTGGATGTTGATTGTTGGAACAACAAATGAAGCGCCACGATTGTAGAGCCCGATAATGTCGAGTTGATATTCGGCATTGTAGAACTTGCTCAATTCGGTTTGCCACTCAAGAACGATTTTGCTCATTCTTGTTGTCGCAGTTGATTGACGCACTTTTTCGCTACCGCTTTCATTGTCATAGACTTTGACGGCAACGGAAAGTGACGGCGCACAATAGAGTGTGTCGTGAATCATTGTTTGTGTGTCACTGTCGAGCGTAAAGTTGTTTGCGTTTCCTAGCGCGGTCACACTGTAGGTGTAACGCCCCGGTTCGGCAAACTGCCAAATGATATGGAGTTTACCTTTGTTGTCACTATATGCAAATGAAACTTTGTTATATAGCGCTGTACCACTAAACAATTCATATATGCCACTTTTGCCGACTTTGAAGTCTACAACGTAATTCATATAGGTTTTTTCGCTTGGGTTTATGTCATCCGCCTTACATTCGGATTGCCCTGTAATTGTCAACCTATAGATTGCGTCGACATTATAGTTGACGACTTTGCGAAGTTCTTGATCGTAGTCGACGACGTTGTCAACGTTTGTGATGACAATTTCAACACCTTTCTTTGCTGAATCGTTGCCTGTCAAATTAATTTCGAGGTCTTGGACATCAAAGGTTGGTGTTTTGATTTGCTTTGCAAACGCTTGTTTTGTGATTGTTACTGTTCCAGACTCATAGTAGTATCTCGTTGGCGAAGCGTTGCACTTTAGACTGATTGTGTTGTGCCCTGCAAACAAGAGGTTTTCGACTTCATAGTATAGGAAGCCATTTTCGGCAATAATTTTGTCAGGCGTGAAGTCTTGCGAGTGTTTGCCACCTTTGGTTTTGTTAGGGTCGGTGACGACGCCCGTTTCGCTGACTATGCCTTCGGAAACAATTGTAACATTGTATGCGTCGATGATGCTATAATAATCCCTAATATGCGGGTGGATTGGCTCATCCCACTTGATATAGTGTTTGCCGTCGTCACGTTCAACGAATTCTAGCCCTGTTGGTGTCATATATCTAAGGTAGTAATCATAACGTAAGAAGTTTGTTTGATATGCTGACGCTAGGTAGTAGCCTTGGTCGGCAGATTTTGCTTTGATGCTGATTGCTCCTGTCATATATATGTTGAAGCCGTCCGCTTGCAGTAGTTCGATGAGTGAGAATGAAAGCGAAATTTTGCGTTCTCCACTTTCGGTGCGCTCGGTGATTTTGACACGTGTAGAAACATCAATTTGCGCTGTGCCACCAGTCATATACCCGCTTGCGGTCACTGTTTGCCCGATTAGGTCACTGCCAAATGGCAATGTCAAGTGGTATTCACGTTGATTGATGAGCAAAACATATGTAAACTCGCTTGCGTGGTTTATGTACATTTCGGCAAATTTCACATCAAATGTGAGCCACATTTCTTGCATTTCAAGCCCTTCATCATTAACTCTTTCTTTGCCTTCGGTGTCGATGACAAGTAGGCTGAGAGCCAATGTTTCGGCGCGCAATTTGTGGTCGTAAGTGATTGTGACTTCTTTACTTTCTTTCATCACAAAATGTACTGTTTTGCTACCAATGGTCAATGTTTTTTGATAGCCATTGATTTTTGCGATTACGGTATACGACCCCGGTTTGCTATTGATGACGCTTGTGACATCGATTTCAAATGTTGTGGAGTCATATCTTGTTGCGACATAGTTGTCGTGAGTACTAATTTGCTCCCCTGCTTCGTTGTAGAACGTAAGCGTATACGTCAAATTCAAGATTTCTTCGCTGGTCATACCGTTGACGTCAAAAGCGTCAAATCTAAAGAATTGTTTGTTCCTTTGGTCGTTGTGGTAGACTGATGCGTTTGTCAATGCAATGAATGCTGTATCAAAATTGTATTCGGCGTCATCGGACAATGAACTATCTACAAAGTGTTCCTTATCGTAGTTTTTCGTGATGACATAGACAATATTGTCGCCACCCCACAAGTATTTTGTGATGTCGATGCCTGTTGTTGATGCGCTGTGCGCAATCTTGATGATTGAACTATTGTTGAGATATATCTCATAATATAGGTTCATTAGATAACCGTTTGCATAGGTATAGTTTAGTTCGGTCACCTTGTCAAAATCAAGCAAAACTTGGTCGCCTTTTTCATAGATTCGCAAGTTTTTGACTGCGTCAAGTTTGACGACGACATCGTATGTTTCGATTGCGGAATCTTTTGATTCGTCAAACGCGCCGTTTGCGCAGGCATAGACATAGACGCGCCAACCACCTGCTTCGCAAACTATATCGGTCAAATCATAGGTCATTGCATCAATAGCCGAGATTTCTTGCACTAATTTTTCTTCGTCGTCGAGGATATAGTAGACGACAATTTTGTAGGTTTGTTCCCCTAAACTTACGCCATTTGCGCTTGCAAGAGTTCTAAACGCTTGCAAGTTTTCTGGCGCTGACCACGACGCGATTAGGTTTGTTCCGCTGTCCGAAAGCACAAAGCGAGTTGGTGCAGAGAACTGCAACGTGTAGTCGAACTTGTAGAGTGTTGAATCACTATTTGAAAGCCCTTCGACTGAAGTGATTGCGATGATTCTAATTTCATAGTTGTCTTTTGGCATTCTATTTTGGAAAAGAGCGGATATGTCGTACTTTTCTTGCCCTGCAGGCAATGTATCGACTTTTACGTTGTCAATCCAAAGTTCATATCCTGTTGCAAAGTCGACTTGATGGAACGACAACCAGATGTGGTAGTTTTCGCCGTCCGCAATTTTCGTTTTGTTGTCCTGCTCAATGACTATGTCTTCGACACTTTGGAGTTTGAACGTGAAGTTTGTCAATATTGTACTATAATATGTGTCGAGATAGTAGGCGCCGAGGTCGCCGACCATTCTAAGGACAAATAGGTTGTTGCTATCTGTGCCTATGTTCAAGTATTTTGCGTTGATGTCAATGTTTCCGTTTGGATAGGCAAAGGTTTCGCCATTTTCAAGATACATTTGACTATTAATGCGCAAAGAATACAAGTTTGCGGTGCTAATTTGACTAAATCTCAATCTAACAAATGGGGTGTTCCCGACTTGTGACACACTCATACTTGGATTGTCGTGAATGTGATAGTTTGTGAACTCATAAGGTTCGCTTTCAGCACTTTCAAGGCTTTGTCTTGTTTCGGCAACCTTGATTGTGGCAAGATACACTCCGCCGTCGATGTATTTCAAATCGTCTGTTATGTCCGCGGTGCAGTTGCCGTTTGTTATATCAATGTCACTTGATGAGAGTTCAATCGTTTTGATTTCGGTTTTTGTTTCATCATTTGAATAGATTTTCAAAATGTATTTTTCTGCACCACTGACTACGCCAAATTTTGCAAAGTACTTTAATGTTGTTGGGAATACATCAACATTATAGTCATAAACAATTTCAAGCCCAAGTGGCACTTCAAACTGCCCTTTGTAGCGGTAGGTGTCGTATTGCGTATACGTAATTTCGCCTGTGACGTATGCGCCGTCGCCGTTTGTTTTTGCCCAGACGGTGTACGTGCCATAACCTGTGGTTTTGAACAAATTGATGAGGTCAAAATACGTCTTGTTTGTCGAATATTCGCCAACAAATGTGCCGTCCTTTTCAACTTTGACACCATACGTTTTTGCGCCTTCAACTTCTGGCCATTGCGCGTAGATTCGCGTTGCAAGCGTGGCAATGTCGCCGTTTGAAATAATCTCAACTCTTTCGACGCCACCAAGTTCCATACGATTGTTGAAATCTTTACTTTCGCCCCAATCACTGTCTTTGTGGTAAGTGTCGCCGAGCGCTTTTGCGCGCGCCGTGTATTTGCCATATTGCGCGTTTGTAAATATAGTATAACCGCTCGTGCCAAGTTCATATGTTTGCGTAAAGCCATTTATTGTAAGTTCAAGTTCATAGCCTGTGGCAAAAATAACATTCGAAACTTGCACTCTCAAACTGCCGTCTACTTGTTTGGTAAATTCCACAGTTGGCGCGCTTAGCGCGATTGTCCATTCAAAATTGTAGTCCGTGTTTGGAGATTTTGCATAGACGACTTCCCCGCTCGTTCCAAGGACGTCGTTTGCGCAAAGTTTGATGTTGTAAATGTCGTATTCGTCGACAAAATCGGCAGTCATTGCGCTGAATGTGACGACGATTGAATCGGTGCCGATTTGCGCATCTGCATTTTCGGCATTGATAACACGATTATAAATGTCAACGCCTTTGCTTTGTCTTGTGACAAGCAATGTGTAGGTGTCGGCATTGAGAACTTTGCTAAAAGTAATTCTCAAATTCTTTTCCGCCGTCATTGTGATATTTTCAATGATTGGCGCGGAAAGTCCATTGCCGAGCGTCGATATATTGATTGTTTTTTCGTCTGAGTCGTTATAGTACGCAAGGATGCGAACTGCGGTAGTTTTTTCGACATCAGTAAGTTCGGTGCTTTCTCTATACGCTTGCGCGCTGTCATATGCACCAAGAATTGTTGCGACGACCTTGAAATATTTTGCATTTTCAAGCCCTTCAATCTTAAACTCAGTTTGCTTGCTTGTCATTGTCAAGACGGGTTCTTGTCCTTCTTGAATATCGCCGTCGATGCTGTCGATTTCATAGAACGCGTATTTTACGAGCGCGTTTGCATATATTGTATTTTCAGGCTTTGTGACGATGACATAGTTTTCAATTTGTCCGTCTGCGTTTTTGCGCTTATCGACGTTGAGTGATACGAGCGAGTCAAGTTTCACGGTATAGAACGCGGTCAAGTCGTTTGACCATTCGGAATCGTCCCAATATACACCATCACCGAGTTCTTTGACTTTGATTTTGTAGATTCCTAGTCCTGTGATTTCCATTGTGTTTGTGAAATTGATGATTGTTGACTGGATATTAGTATATTCTAAGTGTTTTGTTTCTACAGTTGCAGTTTCATTTTCATAATATTTTATGTCTAATGCGTACCCTGTTCCGTCGCCTTGTCCAACAATCGTCAATATACGCGTTTCTTGGTCAAACGTGATAGTTGGCGCTTCAAGGGCGTGCGTCAAATAGAAATCGTAGGTTGTGTACAAACTATCATAGTAGTACCCCGTTGCGTTGACGCGAACGCCGAGCAAGAATCTACCCGTTGTTCTGTCGCCGATAATTTCTGTGAGGTCATATCTATTCGCCGTGACATCGTTTGCAATCAAGTGTTCGTCCACTGTGAATGAGTATGTTTCAGCGTATGGAACGGCATCCCAAATAGCATAGTACTTTCCGCCCACATTTTCGACCGTCAAATTTGCTGGTGGCGTGAACTTGAGCCACAATTCATATGGCAAACTGTTGCTTGGTTTGCTTTCAAGGAAGTAGTCGTATGTTTCAGCAATAACTGCAATGTCGTATTTGTTTGCACCTTTGAAAGCACTGAGTTCGGTTTTGATGTCGACTGTGATTTCCGCTTCCCCGTTGTCGATGATGCCTGTTTTTATCTTTGTCCAAACGTTTTCAGTTGGTAGTTTTGCGACAATTGCATAAGATTTTGCATTATTACTTGTTGCAAACTTTGCTTCGACGCGATTGTTTCTTCCGATAACGGAGATGAGGATTGGCGAATCAAGTTGCACGTATTTTGTGTACGTATATGTGACAAGTTCCGACGGGTCAACCATATTTTTGTGCGAGAAACTTTGCACTTCAAAGTCGTAGAAGCCGTCGCCATACAATTTTATGTATTCACGCAAGTTTACGACGCTCAATTTGAATGAGTCGTCTGTAACTTCAAGGAGCGTGTACGTAATTGTTTTATTTCTAAATGTCAGTTTTAGATATTCATATTCCATTCGCACGTCACTTGTCCACGAAACTTCTTGCAAGACATCGTCATACTTGAAGCCCGTTGGGTCGGCAAGTTTGATGCGAATTTCCGCCGTCACTGGCGTTGACCACGCGGAATTGCCGAGGAAAAGTTCGTCAACTTTGCGCGTCATTGCACTAATTGTAAATTTGCCGACGCCTCCAAGGTTTGCGATTGTTGTTGTGAGGTCTGCCCTTTCCTCATTGACGATGATGTCATTTGAAACAAAACTGCCGTCGTTTTGTTCGACACTGACGCGAATTGCATAACCGTTACGCGCAGTATCGGCGCCTGTAAAAGTCAAAACTTTTGTTTCTTTGTCAAAAACAAGATTTGTTGGCGTTGGTTGCTTGTCAAAGTACGAATATTCGGCAATATTTGAATACGCTGAATAGATAACTGGCGTTTCCGTGACTTCTGGTTGTTCAAGCACTGCGCGGACGCGCACTTCGTACTTGCCAAAACCTTTGCTTGCTAGATATTCGGTAATGTCGCAATTTGTTTTTACTGTTCCTTTGCTAAATTTTGCACCTAGTGTTTCAAAACTTGCGTTTTCTAGTTCGACAACTTGTTTTATGCCGTCGACGGTTTGCAATTCGTACGTTTTTCTAATTTCAACCTTATAATACTCGGCAAAACGCGTTGTTGTGAATGTTGCGTAGTAATGCACGCCATCATCAAGTGTTTGTTCGGTCACTTCGACGTCGTTTGGCGCTTTCAAAATTGGCGTATAGTCATACTCGACTGCTTCGCTAGGGTCGGAATTTTCGTAGTACCCTGCGCCAACGGCTGTGAGTACAATTTTGTTTTTGCCTGCGGAAATGATTGAATAGATGTCGCAAGTTGTCAAGCGAGAGGTCATAACACTTGTTACGCCAGAAACTTCGCTTTTCAAACTAATAAGGTAGTTTGTTGCGTTTTCAACTTGCGTGAAATAGAGCAAGACACTTTCTTCATCAACATTGTCGACCATTATAAATTGCGGTGTTTGCAACTTGATTTTATTCTCAAACATTGCAATAGCGCTGTATTTACTATCCTTATAACCTGCCGTCGTAACGTCATCTGCGACACTGCCAACGCATTTAACTTTCGCGGAATATTTTTTCGCAACAGCCAGTGGGTCAAACTCAAATATGCTTGCATATAGGCTTGAAATGTCGATATCAAACGATGCGGTTTGATTTTCGTCATCAATTGCGCTTGTTATGAATGATGAGTACTCGGGATTGATCAAAATGTTTTCATATTCGACACCGTCGAACCACAAATCATAGTCACTTGCACGATAGTCGCCAGTAAATGAGAATATCATTGTGTTTGTTCCGTCAACTGTGCGTTTGTAAAGCGCGACATTTGTTGGAGTGTTCAAAACAATTTGGTGCGAATATTCCATTCTCGCTTCTTCCGATGCGCGGAAATATCCGCAAGCATTGACGGTGATTGCAATTTTATACGTTGTTGGTTGTGTGAAAATTGCTGATGTATCAATTATTGTATCAAAAACAACTTCATTGTATATTTCGTTGTCGTTTTCGTCAAAGATTGCAACAGTATAGCCATTTTTCGGCGCAAACTTGACGTCACCTGCTACGTTTTGCGCTAATGCCGTAAATGTCAAGTATTTCCCATTTTCCAAAACTTCGATGTTTTGGACAGGTGCAAATTGGTCAAGTACATTCAACTCAAACACTGCGCTGAAATCACTTGAAATGTAGTAACCATATCCATTCGCTCTGACTCTAATTCTAAAGTCGCCACCAATTGCGCCCTCAAGGTCTCTGCGCAAGTTGATTTCATTTGCGATAGTATTCTTTTGGTAGAACGCCACGCCTTCGCCGTTGACAAGTTCGACCGTATAACTAAACGCGTGCGGAACGGCATCCCAACTGAACCAAACAAGTGCCCCGTTCATTTGGTAGCGGAGTCCGTTTGGCATTGCAAGTTGTTGATAAACGTCAAAAGCAAGTGTTTCGGAATTTTCGCTTGCCAAAAACCAAACGACTTCTTCATCTAGTCCTTGCGATTGCACATTGTTTGCGTATACGTAAACTTCATATTCGCCGATGTCCTCGACATCTTGTGCGCTAAAATATATGTAATTAGATGAGATTGGAATAAATTTTTTAGGCTCAAGGTTGCCGTGCGACAAAACTACAGTGTAGGTTTGCGCGTTTTCGACTGCGTCCCACGAAAGCTTTTTGTCCGCTTGACTATATGCAAGATTAGTTGGCGCATTGAGCCTGCCTTTCAAACTGTGTTCAACTGCGACTGAGGATGGTGATTGATTGATAAATTCGCTTTCAGAGATTGCTTTGACTGAAAATGAATAGTTTTTTGTATAATCAAGCACAACATTGCTGATGTCAAACTCATTTTTGCTGACAATTGCTGTTGTAACCGTGGAAATATCAGCGTTCACAATAATTGTGACTTCGTACATATCCGCACCGTCAACATTGACCCACACGAGTTTTGCGTCGTACTTATCAATTTCCGCAATCGGTTGCACAAGGGTTTTTGTGACAACAAAGTCATCGGCAAAAACGACGTCGCTGTTTTTATAGCCATTATCGGCGATTGCTTGCACGGAAATTGCGTACTTCTTTGGCGACTCGACAAGATTTGTTATGTCAACACTCAAATCTTCCGCACCGACTTGAACGACGTTGTTGTCGATGCTATAGCGGTATGCGCTGGCATTTTTGACTTTGTCAAATTTGAGATACACATTATCGCCCAACTTTTCGACCCTGACATTTGCGGGTTTGTCTAGCTGGATACGTGTCTGGTAGGATGTTTGGAAATAGATGAAAAGTCCCAAGCCTGCGACCATAATCAGTAGCGCCAACACGCTCAAAGATTTGAGCCACAATTCGCGAACTTTTATTCTTTTTTCAATTTTTGCTCTTGAATCAATCTCGCTCATACTAAACCTCTTTTGTATTTTGCAAAAACATTATGATATTTTGCGCAATTTTTGAATTAGTAAACAAAAACTTATAAAAATATTATTTTTATAGCTTTCCTAAAGTTTACCAAATATCGACACAAAAAGTCAAACGTATTAAAGCAAAATTGAAAAAAGGCGGATATTTTTCCACCTTTAATTTGACTTTGTTTCGGAATTGCGTGGCTTGTAAGTTTTCAAAAAATCTTTCAACTCCCCAATATGCCCTGTTTTGTCGATTTTGTTGACAAGTTCTACAAACTCACTGCGCGTCATTTCTAAGAGTTTTTGAGATTCGTCAAGTTTTTGTTTGAGCGCTTGATTTTCGCATTTTATGATTTCAAGTTTTCTTGTGTTTGCACCTAGTTGCGCAAGCGTTTCTTTCAAATTCGCATTTGCAAGCAAACACTCATCGCGCAAAGCTTTAGGCGCATTTTCAATTGCACTCCGCTTGACCATTTTGACAAGTCCCATAAACAAATTGTTGATGTCAGCATCTGTCAATGTTTGAGATTTAGGCATTCGCAAAATTTTTGCATCGGGTTCGTTGCGCGTTATTTCACACAATGTGCCTTCACGACTTAATTTTATATTTTTAGGTGTTGTTATTTTACTCATATTTTGTTGTATCGCATTTTTTCTTTCATTTTTTTGTAAATTACTGCAACGCTCGTTTTTTGTATCTAAACTATCATTTTTTGCGTTTATGTTGCCATTTTTGACAACTATATTGCCATTTTTGACAATTGACTGCGTGTTTTGTTTTATAAAATTATTAGTATTTTCAAGTGTTTTTTGAATGTTAATTTGTTTTTGCTGAGAATTAATTTTTCTGTTATTTTGCTCACTTTTCTTTTCATAATTTAGCCCTAATTTCAACAAATAATCGAGGTTGTTTTTCAGTATACTTCGATATTTGTTTTGCAATCGCAACATTATTTTTGCGTCGCCATTGCTTACATTATAACACGCTTGACGGACTGATTTTGTACGATTTATTTCGCTGACAAGTTCACGCATTGTGCTTCTAAGTTCGTTCTCTTTGAAATGCTTGCACTTTTCTATATTAAACACATCTTCCAATTTATATTGCTTGACTGAACTATAATATAAATTGCGGACAGTTTCGCATTTTAAATTATGTTTTGTAGCGAAATCATCAAAAGCGCGCAAGCGCGGAATATGTGCTTCGTCTGTTTCTTTGATATACTCAAAAAGTTGCCTAATTCTTTTTTGCATTTGGTTGTGTTTGATAGTCATTATCATCACCTCTAAATGCGATTATTGACACTTTTCAAAATATATATACACTATAAATACCACTCCACTCCTGTAAAATGTAAGGCATGTCAGTATATTTTCTTCAATTTTTGTCTCAATTATTCAAACTCAATCATCAATTAGTTCAAAATTATCAATTTTGTCGCCCACCATTTCCATTTTGCAAAGTTTGCCGACATATTTTTCATTTTCTTTGTAAATTAAAACTACAGCGGGCGTATCCCACGATGCCACATTTTGTCGAACCTCCTCAAAATCGCCAAAATATGCTTTGAGATGCGCGTCATCAATTACGGTATTCAAGGTTTCGGTCAAATACGTTCTACATAACTTGAGGTCGCCAAGTTTCAAACTTTCAAAGAATGCAAAAGGCACGATTTGAGGCAAAACCTTGATATTTTCTTTCAAACTCACAATGTATTCATCTGTTTTTACAATTTTTGAATTGATTACTCCATAGATGCACACTTTCCCGTGTTTGTTGATATCAAAGCACTTAGTCAATGTTTTGATTTCTTTTTCCCCTATTTCAATTTTGTGACACAATAGTTCAAGATTTGCTTGATATTTGCCGTTTGCGTTAATAAAAAGTGCATAATCATAGTCATCGACGAACCCTGATAATATTATAAAAAATTCATTATTTATATAAGCGTTACTAATATTGCAATTTTGTACTTGACTTGACAATTTGTGGTTGAAAATGTTGTTGTTTTTCTCCCAAATTTGCAAAGTTTGTGTCCAGTTTTGCGCGCCAAACTGTTTGACAACCTTGACTTCAACATTGGATATTGGCGAATTGACTTCTTGAGATTGCTCGACAATCGGCTCTTGATAACTTAATTGAAATGGGGAAAAAACTGCTTCATAGCATTCGTACGGCATTTTGACTAATGCACATCTATCCGTATTGACTGACACTTCGGCCCCCACAATGTGTACTTTGCAAGAATATGGCAGGCACTCAAAATTATTGAGCGGAAAAAATGTTAATACGAAATCGCTGTTTGCCATAATTTTAACTTGTTGAACGTCATTTTCAAGTACGCCGATTGTTTCGCCGTCTTTTTGTACCATACATTCAAATTGCGCTCGCACTGCTATCGTTTTCATATAAAACCTCATTAAATTTATATGTTTGCAAAATTACGATTATTCATTTGTAGTTTTCGTAATTTTTTGGTATAATAAATCAATGGAGTAAAAATGTTTGAAGAATTAATTGAAAACCCGCTTTTCATCATTAGTTTGGTTGTAATTTTTGTTTTCCTTGTCGGAATGATTATTGCGGGCTCGGCACACAGAATATTTTATAAGATTAAGGACGAACTTATGAATGTTGAAAGTTCGTTAAACGCTCAAGCTTACCAAGTTTTGGCATTTGGAATTGATAAGTTTAAACAGGGCACGCAACTTTTTCTTGCTGGCGACAAAGTTGAGGACTGCTACGACTATGTAAACGACCGCATAATATTGAAGCCTGAAATTTTTTACGGCACAAGCATTGGTGCGCTAGCGATTGCTTGCCACGAATTTGGGCATTCGCAACAACGATACAACAACAGCATATTCTTTGCAATTTGTTACTTTTTACAGAAACTAAACCGTTTTTTTTCAGGACTTTTCCTTCCTCTCGTTTTGCTCGGCACGATTGTTTGGATTATCCCTTTTGAACTCAACATTATTGGAAAAGTTATGATTTACGTAGGACTTGGTGCGCTTGCAATCACAATTTTGATGAAATTGTTTTTGATTCCGCTTGAATTTGGTGCGTCGCGCAACGGCAAAAAGTTTTTGAAAAAACACGTCGGCATCAAGGGTAAAGAACTTCGACAAGTCAAACGGCTTTTACGTGCCGCTGGCTTCACTTACATTGCCTCACTATTTGAAGGTCCATACCGCGTTTTTAGATATATTTTTAGCAGATAAGGAAATAATTACATTGATTTTGAATCAACAATATATTTTTTAATTTATATATTCAAATTTTTTAAATAATTTTATAAAAACATTAAAAAAATAGTGCATTTTAAAAAAATTATGCTATAATATGTCATCATAAAATAATTATATTTTCATATAATAAACAAGGAGATTTTATGTCATCTATTTTGTTGTACTACGCTTTAGGCGTCTTGATTGTTCCCGGTATTTTGCTCGGCATTTATGCTCAAGCAAAGGTTTCAAGAACATTTAAAACATACAGTCAAGTTCAAAGTGAAAATGGTACTACTGCCTCACAACTTGCACGCACTGTCCTTGATAGCGCTGGTTTGCAGGAAATTGAACTGCGCAAAGAAGCGGGCTTTTTGACCGACCACTACCACCCAACAAAAAAATATATTGCCCTTTCGGAAGAAGTTTATGACTCATCATCGGTTGCCGCACTCGGCGTTGCTATGCACGAGGTTGGACACGCAATTCAAAAAAAAGAACACTATGCTCTTTTAGGTTTTAGGCAAGTACTTGTGCCAATAACAAACCTTGCAAGTCGTCTTTTGTGGCCAATGGTAATCATCGGCATAATTCTAGGTGCGTTTGTCACATCAAATGCTTTAATAGGTTTGATTTTCTTCGGCGTTGGAGTTGCCTTTTATTCATTGACCCTACTTTTGAATCTAGCAACTTTGCCCGTCGAATTCGACGCTTCTAAGCGGGCGCTGAAACTTTTGCAAGATGGTAATTTTTTGAACGATGCAGAACTTGATGGCGCACGCCAAGTTTTGAAAGCCGCTGCACTCACCTATGTTGCAGCATTCATTGTTGCCATTGCGGAAATGTTGCGCTTTATCTTGTATATCTTTCTTTCCAGAGACAACTAAGTTTGTAATAAAAATAAAAAACATATATGAAATTTCTCCTGATAAGAACTTTTATATATGCTTTTTTTTATTTAATTATTCACAATTGAATTTACAATTTCAAACAATTCATTTGTTGGCTCAAAACGATGCAAATGGTAACAACGTCCCTCATATATGCCGTCGTGATGACGCGTCAGAGTGTATCCATATTGATTTTGCTCTAGTTTTAGGACGAGTGCATCAAATGGCATTTCGTCGTGAATGCGCGTTCCATCAAATAAAAACTCCACGTGCAAACCTTTTTTCATATATTCGACACTTTCGTCGGGCAATGCAACAAAGTATGCTGGCATTTCATAACCATTATTACAGTCAATTTGCCACTGCTTGATGATTTCATCAAATTCCTTTGTCCCCTTTTGAATTACTTTCACGTTGCCGTCACAATAAATTTTTATGCCACTACAATCATCAAAAATGGCGTCAATTGGGTCATATAAAAAATTCTGTATTGCCATAACCTATACTCCAATATTAAAATTTATATAATAAGTTTTATTTTTTGCATAATTGCTAAATAGATTCACGTATTCGCAAAAATTATGTCTTTAGCGGAGGTCAATTACGTCACAACCACTTTCCTGACCTATTTTTTCGTTGAAAACAAGTTCAAAATAACAAGAATTGCATTGCGTTCGACGAATGAAATACAAACTATTGTCCTCTGCTTGATAATATAACCCGTCGTGATAATCGCAATCTTTGCAAGAATCGTAATCATAAACCGTTTTGTAGGGGCAATGACAAAATGTCATCAAAGTCGGCTTGCCAACGTAATTGTGCCCTACTTGCAATTCACAACTGAGTTCAGTTTCTATGGATTTGATAAATGATTCCGCCCCTCTATCAAACAAGACTTGTGCAGTGAATAAGTTAGTAACATTCATTTGATAACCAATCAGTGTTTTAAAACCAAGTTTTGTAAAACACAAACCATACAAATTATTTGCAACAATTCCTATGTTTTCTTGTCCAATTTCGGTCAAAATACTCTTAATACGTTGAATATCGTATGAATTTGCAACGTTTGGCAAATTCAAGTAAATAAAATTATGTTCATTTTCATTTGCAACTAAAAGGCATTCGTTTATTTTGTCCAATTCATATGATTTTGGCGCAAAAATAATATTTGATTGCGCGGATATACCTACAATCTGGCTAACATCATCAACAATTATGAAATCATTTTTATTTTTCTCACTAATTTTCGGCAATTTTACTGAATCACGAACCAGTTTGCGAATAGGCTTTTCATTCGATTCAACAATTTTTTTGTACAACGCTTCAACACACATACGCCTCAATTCATTCATTCTTGACGCAGGGATAAATACATCATCAATATGGCAAGAAAGCGAACTCAATTCAAATGGCGTATCATTTAACCTATCAATATTTTGCAAGACTTTTTCACGTGTTAGTGCTTGATTTAGCGCTCTATCACACACAAACATTGACTCACATTTCGCTGAGATTTGACCACAAGTCAATGTCAATTTTGCTGTTTCATCTGGGTGCGCCTCAAAATACGCATCAACTTTCAAACGCTTTGAAACACTGACAAGATAATTCTCATAATTAAAGTCCACGGTTTTATACACAATGTCGCCGACATTTGGACTTTTCTTTGTATATACGCGGTACAATCTATCACTGATTTTCTCAACACCGCCAACGCCAATACTCAATTCATTCCCGCTTTCATCAATAAATTTTAAGCCGTCTCCGTTATTGATTCCTTGTTTTGTTTCAATCAAAATTGCAAATATATCCTTGAAACGCTCCACCTTTGCGACTTGACCGATGCTCACGCCTCTATGATTTTGGTATTCTTTGTTGATAATGTTTTGGTCGCGAATGTCATTCAAATATATGCCTTCATTAAATTCGCCACGATTAAATATGCGTTTCAAGTTACTTTCTTCAAACTTGCAAACGTCTTCGTTATAATCGGAATCAATTACATTTCGATATGATTGAACGGCTTGCGCGACGTAAGCGGGTCGACGCATACGCCCTTCGATTTTGAATGAATCGACTCCAATGCTTGCTAGTTGTTTCAATTTGTTAATCAAGCATAAATCGCGTGGCGATAACAAGTATTTATACTCGCCTTTTGTGCTTGCGCGATACTTCAATCTGCACGGTTGCAAACAAGCACCGCGATTGCCACTTTTATTGAATTTTAATGCACTAAAGTAGCAATTCCCTGAAAATGAAACACACAGCGCACCTTGTACAAAGTATTCAACCTCTAAGTTGGTCCACGCTTTAATCAAACTAATATCATTGAAAGTCACCTCACGTGAAAGCACAATACGCTTAAACCCCATTTCTTCAGCAATTAATGCCCCTTCAAGATTGTGAATGCCCATTTGGGTGCTAGCGTGCAATTCAATGTCGGGAATGTGCTTTTTTAGAATGCGTGCGAGTCCTAAATCTTGAATGATGAAAGCATCGACGTGCTTTTGATAACTTTGACGCACAAGTTCGAAGACTTCATCAAGTTCGCTATCTTTTATCAACGTGTTGACGGTCAGATAGACTTTTACATTAAACAAGTGGCAAAAGTCAACTACGTCCGCTAAATTTTCAAGCGTAAAATTCTGTGCTTTACTGCGCGCATTGAATGCTTGCAAACCAAAATATACGGCGTTTGCCCCACTATAAACTGCCACTTTGAGTGACTCCAAATCTCCCGCAGGCGCTAAAACCTCGGGCTTTTTGTCGATAAAATTTAAATGATTTTCGACATATTCATTTTCAAAATTATTCATAGTTTTATTATATCAAAAACCCTTGTACTTTTCAAGGGTTTTTATGTTTTAAAATATATAAAATTGTAGAAATTTTTACGCGTTACATCTTAGCGGGTACTGATATTGCGAGAATATCAAGAAATTCCGTATTTATGCGCGAAACAAGTTCACAAACTTTCAAATACGCGTTGCGTTTTTCAGTGTCCTGCTCACTGATAATTTTTGTTGAAGAATAGAAATTGTTGAACGCATTTGAGAGCGTGAAAACATAATCGCAAATAAGGTTGATTGCCTTTTGTTCAAATGCTTTTTCAAGCACTATTGGAGCTTTGATTATATTCAGCAAAACATCCATATAGGCTTTGTTGTCGATTTCCGCTAATTTTACCGCGCTCAAGTCGGCATTCGCTTTGCTAATTACTGAGTTGGCGCGGACAGTCGTATACAAAATGTATGGACCCGTTTTGCCCTCAAGTGCGCTAAACTTATCGACATCAAAAATAAAGTCAGTTTCTCTATTATTTGATAGGTCGGCAAATTTGAGTGTCGCGGTTGTGATTACGTCGCAAATTTGCTCATCTTCAGCACCATTTTCTTGCAACTTTTTATTGATTGATTCTTTGACATTGTCAATCAAAGTGAGCACGCTCATAACTCCCCCGTCACGTGTTTTGAATGGACGCCCGTCTTTGCCGTTCATAGTGCCAAAACCAAAAAACTTGAGTTGAACATCGTCACCCACAAAGTGCGCTTTGCGCGCTGCTCTAAATAACTGCAAAAAGTGCAAACTTTGGCGGTTGTCGACGACATACCATATTTCGCTTGGGTTAAACCTTTGTTCACGCGACAAAATTGTTGCCAAATCGGTTGTCGAATACATTGCTGCGCCGTCCGACTTCAATACGATGAATGGCGGAACTTCGATTTTATCGTCAGGTTCTGCCACGTCAATGACAATCGCGCCGTTGCTCTCGTGCGCGATATTTTCTCTAGTCAATTTTTCAACCATTGGTTTTATCATATCATTGACGCTACTTTCGCCCTCATATAGGTCAAATGTGACATTTAGATACTCAAGCGCTTGCTTAACTGGTTTTAGTGACTCGCCGACAAACAATTTCCATAGTGCATAGTAACCACGTCTGCCGTTTTGGAGTTCGTAGGTTGCTTTTCTACACTTGTTCAAAAATTCTTCATTTTCTTTTGCTTTTATGTTCGCGGTTGGATAGATTTCTTCCAAGTCCTTGCTTGTTACTGGCGAAACTGTTGGATATTCGCCCTCATAGTTCTCGTCAAAGAACACAAGGTCTGGCTGTCTTTCTTGAATTTCGGCTATAATCATACCCATTTGACGCCCCCAATCGCCAAAATGGACGTCCGCAATGACTTTGTACCCCATTTTACGCGTCAATCTTTTGATTGCTTCGCCAATGTTTGAACTGCGCAAATGTCCAACGTGCAATGTTTTTGCAACATTTGCACCGCAATAGTCCATTACAATCGTCTTGTTTTTAGGTTCGCCAAGCGCTTTTATTTCGTCAAAGGTTTTTCTAGCTTGCTCGATGATTGCAGATTTTGTGAAATTTATATTGACAAATCCGACTCCTGCGATTGTTGCACTTTCAACTATATCTAAATCGTTTAGTTTTTCACAAATTTTACTCGCAAGTTCACTTGGTGTGAAACCAAATTTCTTTGCAAGTGCCATTGCCCCATTGTACTGATATTGCCCAAGTTCTGGGCGACTACTCTCAACAACTTTGACATCACTTTCTATATTGAGTTCCTTCAAAATCGATTGTATTTTTTCTTCAATTGTTTTAATTAATTCTATCATTTTTAACCTAATTTGTTACACTCACACCAACTGTCCGTTGACATCTATTTTTTCATAAGGCAAATATTTTTTCAATGCTTCAGGAATCAAAATACTGCCGTCCTCTTGTTGGTAATTTTCCATAACAGCAATAAGGGTTCTACCAACTGGCAAACCCGAGCCATTGAGCGTGTGAATGAACTCGTTTTTCTTTGTTTCACTGTTTTTAAATTTGATGTTTGCGCGTCGCGCTTGAAAGTCAAGGAAATTTGAACAACTTGAAATTTCTCTATAGCGTTGTTGCCCTGGGAGCCAAACTTCAAGGTCATTGCAGTAGCAAGCGCTAAATCCAAGGTCGCCTGTGCAAAGTGCGACGACTCTATAGTGTAGCCCAAGTTTATCCAAAATGCGTTTTGCGCACCCGACAAGGTCCTTAAACTCATCCCACGATTGTTCTGGAGTTGTAAATCTTACCATTTCGACTTTGTCAAACTGGTGTTGACGGAAAATTCCTTTGACGTCCTTGCCCGCGCTACCCGCTTCGACTCTAAAACAATTTGACAAACAACTATATCTAATCGGCAATTCCTCTTGCTTCAAAACTTCGTTGTTGAAAAGGTTTGTCACAGGAACTTCAGCAGTTGGAATCATAAACAATTCCTTGCCATTTGAAACCGTTTTGAACATATCCTCTTCAAATTTTGGCAACTGTCCTGTCCCTTCCATAATATTTCTACCGACAAGCACAGGTACGCTGACTGGCGTATACCCATTTTCAAGTGCACAATCGCAAAGAAAATTGCGAATTGCCATTTCAAGGCGGGCGCCTGCTCCCTTCAAAACTGAAAATCTTGCGCCCGAAAGTTTTGCTGCGCGCTCCATATCAATGATACCCATTTTTTCGCCCAAAATATGGTGCTCAACTGGCGTGAACGCAAATTCAGGCTTTTGACCGCAGTACTCCAAAACTTCGTTTTCGTCCTCGTCTTTACCGCGTGGTGTGAAATCCGCTGGTATGTTTGGCATACGCATCATATAGTTTTTGAGTTCGGCTTCAAGCGTACTAAGTTCAGTTTCAAGCGCTTTGACTTTGTCACTGACTTCAGTCATTTCGGCTTTTATTTTTTCAATTTCTTCAGCGTTTTTTTCTTTTTCGCGCATCAGTTGCCCTACTTTATCCGCGCCTTTGTTGCGCACGCTTTGCAGTTCTTGACACTCACTGCGCACATCGCTGATTTTTTCGTTGAGGTTCAAAAAATATTCCTTATCAAGGTCAAACTTTTTGAGCTTCAGTTTTTCAGCATATTCGTCAATGTTCTCTAACATTTTTCTTAGTTCTAACATAATAACTCCTAAAATTCTCTATCTAATCTCATTGAGAGTGCGATTTTGTTTCTTTCAACGTCCACACTCTTAATTTTTACTTTAACTTGGTCTCCTACTTGCACTTCTTCAGATGGATGCTTGATATATCTGTCGCAAATTTCAGAAATATGCACAAGTCCGTCTTGATGAACTCCTATATCGACAAATACCCCAAAGTCGACAACGTTTCTAACCACGCCGTCAAATACCATATTTTTTTGCAAGTCGTTGATGTCCATAACATCCGTACGCAAAACTGGTTGTGGCAATGAATCGCGAATATCTCTACCCGGTTTCATAAGTTCCTCAATAATATCCTCAAGTGTAGGCACGCCAACTCCACATTCTTCAGCAAGTTTTTCAAGCCCATAATGTTCGGCCTTTTTTCTCAAGAGTTCGACGCCATTATTTTTGACATCGTCGTCACTATAACCCAAGATTTTGAGCATTTTTTGCGCTGCTCCATAACTTTCAGGGTGAACAGCGGTGTTGTCAAGTATGTTGTCCGCCCCAACGATGCGTAAAAAGCCCGCACATTGCGTATATGCCTTTTCGCCAAACTTTGGAACATTCATAAGTTCGCTACGCGTCTTGAATGCGCCGTGGTCCTTGCGGTACTCGACAATTTTCTTCGCCGTGCCCATATTAAGTCCTGAAATGCGCGCAAGCAACGGATATGAAGCGGTATTGAGGTCAACGCCAACACTATTGACGCAATCTTCAACAACGCCATCGAGAACTTGCCCAAGTCTTGCTTGTGGCATATCGTGTTGATATTGTCCAACGCCGATTGATTTTGTGTCAATTTTGATGAGTTCAGCAAGTGGGTCTTGCAAACGGCGCGCGATGCTTGTCGCACTGCGGACGGTAACGTCGTATTGTGGGAATTCCTCCGTGCCAAGTTTTGAGGCACTATATACTGATGCGCCTGCCTCGTTTGTCATTGCATATGTCACTGGTCGGTCAACTTCTTTTAATAGGTTTGCAACAAAAATTTCACTTTCCTTGCTGGCTGTACCATTACCAATAGAAATCACGTCAATTTTGTATTTATTAATCAAGTCTTTGATTATGGTTTTTGCGCCTTCAATGTCGTTTTGTGGCGGTGTTGGATATGCAACTTTGAAATCTAACAAATTGCCGTTTGCATCGACTACTGCAAGTTTGCAACCTGTTCTATACGCTGGGTCAAAACCCAAAACGACTTTACCCTTGAGTGGCGGTTGCATTAAGAGTGGACGAAGATTGAGTTCAAACATTTTGATTGCTTGTTCGTTTGCAATATCGGTCAAAATATTGCGAATTTCGCGCGCGATTGATGTTTCAATCAAGCGAGAATATGAGTCCGCGATAACTTCATCCATAATGTCGCCATAGTCACCGTTTTTCTTTTTGAACATTTCTTTCAAGAACTCAAGCGAGCGCGCTTCGTCCATTTCAATGTCGACTTTCAAACAATCTTCCTTTTCGCCACGATTGAGTGCAAGTATGCGGTGGCTTGGGATTGTTTCGACCTTTTCGCTGAATGCCTTATAAACTTCGTATTTTTTTGCTTCTTCATTATCGGTAAGTTTTGATGTAATTTTTGCATATTGCCCAAATAATGTGCGGAGCGCTTTGCGCATTTCGGCATTGTCGGAAATCATTTCCGCGATGATGTCCTTTGCGCCTGCGATTGCGTCCTCTGGAGTTGCAACTTCTTCGTTTACAAAAGTTTTTGCGTATTCATTGAGGTCTTGCGTATCGCTTTGCGCAAAAATATAGTCAGCAAGTGGTTGCAAGCCTTTTGCAATTGCCATTGAGGCGCGCGTTTTGCGCTTTGGTTTGAACGGACGATATATATCTTCGACCTCAGTCATCGTTTTAGCATTATCCAATGCTGTTTGGATTTCTGGCGTCATTTTTTCTTGCTCAGTGATTAGACGCGCAACTTCTTCCTTACGGTTTGTCAAGTTGCGAAGGTAAGTTAGTCGGTCGGCAAACTCACGCAAAACTTCGTCACTTGCAGAGCCTGTCATTTCCTTGCGGTAGCGGGCGATGAATGGAATTGTACATCCTTCGTCAATTAGCCCAATTATATTGTTTACGTGGAATTCACTCATCGAAAATTCCTGTGTTAATGTTTCAACTATTGTCATAAATTTCTCCTGTCATTTGAATATCTTATTATAGCACATTTTTTTTAATTTTCCAACTTTTTTCACAAACACATTTAACTTTGCTATTTAATAATTTAAACCAAATACATGCATTTTTTTATTTGATAAATCCACAGTATATTGCTATTTGAATTACTTAGAGTCGTGACAAAAAAAATAGGTATTAGCCAATGCTGTTTGAAACTAGCAAAAATATAAGTATTTTAATCTACAAAAGATTAAGGTATTTTTTTACACTCTCTTAACTGAAACAAGAAACAAATATTACTGACGTTATCAAGGATTGTCGCAAATAGCGACATACATTTTAACCTTGACAACAAAGAATATTCGTTTCCCATAATAAAAAATGAAGAAAAAATAACAGCAAAAAGCGAAAGTGTGTTATGTTTACCAACACTTTCGCTTTTTGTCTGCTTTAATTTCGTTTGTAGGTGAGTGCTTGTCTTCGGTGGAGCGTAGCGACACCGACTTGTATCAAGACAAGCACTCACTTAAATGCCATTTTCAATTTTTTATTAAATTATGTTCATCTATAATTTTAAATAATTGTTTTTTTATATCAATAAAATCACAATTCAAATCTAGGGTCATTGCAGAAATTTTATTACCATCCATTAAGTATGAATTGTTTGGAAAAATTGTTTCATCAGTTTTAGCATATAACAACATTCCTGAAACTTGCTTTCCATAAGCACTTTTATTTTTTACATATGCAAAAATTTGATATAGATTGTTAGAATGTAGTGTAATCGTATCAAATTGTCTTTGTGTTGAATGTTCATAATATTTTGCATCTATAATCAAAACTTTTTCTTTTGTTTCAATCATAATGTCTGATTGCATTGTTGGTAGCATAAAGTCATTATCATCATCTAATGCCCATTTGATTTGTGAAGATGCTACTTTTAAACTTGGGCATTCTTTTTTATAAAATTCTAAAATAAACTTCTCATACAATCTACACATTCTTTGCTCATCAATAAAATCATTGATTTTGAATTGTCCATTATTGTTTGATTGAATTAACCCTTTAATAACTAACCAACAAATATGAATTAACATTTTATAGGTTTGATTGTTTTTATTAAATTGAATTTTCCAGTTAATAGTAAATGGATTTAATTCTTCAACTTCATTAAAATATATCATTAATCTTTTAAATTTTTTTTTCCTTTCTAATGAAATATCTGATTTTATCAAAAGTAAACTTGTTGTTTTTATTATTCTATTCAAATATGAGTTTGTTGAAAATTCATCATATTCGCAAACAAGTTGTTTCTTTTGAATTGCTGAATTTTTTATTGATTCGGTTATATTAAATTTGCCTTTAGGATTACTTAATTGAGATTGTTTTAAAATATATTCTTTGCCCAAGCCTCTTTTAATTTCTTGAGAAATACCTTTTATTAGAATTTCTGCGAATAAATCCCTTGCATTATCAAAATCTTCAGTTTCACAAGTTTTATATTTTCCTTGTTGTAAATTCTGAAAAGCATAAGACAGCATATAATATATATTTTTAATTTTTATCACTTAATTGAACCCCTTAAATTAAATATCCATTCATTTACTTTAAATTTCTCATCAAACCAATATTCTTTAATAAGTGGTATAAGTTCAAATTCTATAATATCAATCATTTCTTTGTCTGGAACATTTTTACTTAAATTGCAGAAATAACTATGACCAATACAGAATCCGTTTCCAAGAGTTTCATCATTAGCAATAACTTCATTTAATCTTTTAACACAATTTATTAAATTGCCAAAATTGGGATTTTCTATAGAGTCTTTATAAGTTTTAAATCCTTCAGTATCGAATCCAGGCACTATATCAAAGAAAGCAAATCTTCTTCTAAGAGCATAGTCTAACATTGCAAGGCTTCTATCGGCTGTATTCATCATTCCAATAATGTATACATTTTTTGGTACAGAGAATTTTTCATTGTTATAAATTAATTGAATACTTGTATTTCTTTTGTCGTTCTCAATTAACATAAATAATTCGCCGAATATCTTACTTAAATTGCCACGATTTATTTCATCTATAATAAAGAAATATTTGTTTTCTTCATCTTTTTCTGCTTCTTTACAAAAATTATAAAACACACCTGTTTTTAATTCAAATCCAGTGGAGTCTGGTCTAAATCCCATTATAAAATCTTCATAAGAATAGCTTTGGTGGAATTGTACCATATCAACTCTTTCAATATTTTTTTCACCAATAATTGAATATGCTAGTCTTTTTGCTATATAAGTTTTTCCAACTCCTGGAGCACCTTGTAAAATTATATTTTTCTTATTTTCTAATAATCTTACAAGACTGTTATATGATTCAGTTGTCATATATACATCACTTAAAAAGTCATCTTTAGTATATGCTGAGTATTTTTGTTCCTTTTCATCTTCTTCTAAGTTATGTTTCTTATCTTCAATCATTTGTTCTTGTTTCTTTTGTTGGTTTACTTCTTCTGAATATCTCCATGCTTCAAAAGACAATTCATTAAAATCTTTTAACTCACTTTTACCAGCAAACAAATATTCTTTTAATCTTTCAACAATAGTAAAATATTTTTGTGAGGATATTTTAGGCTCAACATTTGGTAAAGTATTTACCAATTCTGCTGGTAATTTTCCAGATTCATATATATACCACTCATTTCTACTATCAAGATTTAAAAATGTATTTGGAGCAATCCAATAAAGTCCCATCGTAATTTTACTATTTCCATTTCCCTTTTTATTAATAACAATATCAAAATAGTAAGACAGTATTTTTCTATTTTCTGCTGTTGCATTTTTAGCATAATTTAATGCACTTTCAAATAAACACCAAAGTTCATCAATATCATTTTCTGCACGAAGATTTGCAAAATAATAAAAAGTAGCATTTTGATTATTTAAAACAGGAATACTACCAAAGGATGTAGGCAACTTTGCTTGAATATTTAATCTTTTTGCAAAGTTAGACATTATCTTTAATCTATTATCTTTAGTAATTCCTTTATTAAATAACCCAAAAATTGTAAATGGGTCAATATCTACTAATTTATTATCAATTTCTAATGTTGGCATATTTATAGCAGAGTCTTTATATACATTTTCAACAAGAGAAACAAGTTCCTTTCTATTTACTTTGTACTTTAAAAGTTTTTGAGCAAATTCTTTATAAAAATCAACCCAATCAAATTGTTCTTTACTAAACATAATAATTTTATCCTTTTATTAAATTTCTGCAATCATTATAACATACAATCATTAAATTTGTTCCATTTTTGAAAAAAAATTATAAAAGTTATTTCTTTTCATAAAAAAAACGCCTTATCAAACTTAATGATAAAGTGTCTAATTATTTCGCTAGTTTCAAAACTGCTAGCCTTTCCAACCTATTTTTAATTTTTATAAGTTCACCCAAATTATTGCGCCGTTGGGGTGCTTGTAACTGCGCGGCGTTGCATAACGTTCAGCGTCGGTCAAAACCCATGCAAAAGTTTTTTTATATGGTAAAAATGATGTATCTTTTATACAATGTTTGCTCTCATTATTTATGTAATCTTCTAGCGACAATTCAAGTGAATCAACGAGTTTGCATTTCCCCACGACAAGACCACTGCCACTTTGTATCAATTCTATTTCCCCGCGAATACGCGTGTTTCTACCGCGAATTTCCCAGATTTTTTGTCCGTCCAAAATATAATCTATCCACGGTTTTTTTATCAATAATGCTTTCATTTTCCGTCCCTTTCTTGTATTTAATCCTTATATTGATAAGTTTTAAAATTATGGTATCAAAATGCCGACAGTTGGAAAAATTAGCGCCATAGATACAAAAAACAGCACCTTTCCTGCCCTTTTTTGACACCTAAGCATCAAAAATAGTTCAACAATAAATAAAGCAGAATATATTAAAACAAGAAAAATTGATAAGAAATTACTAATTAATGCTTTACCAGTTGCGCTTGCATTCAATTTGATGAAAAACAACATTATTGCTAGCCCAAATAAAACGCAATGCGTCACAAAGATTGCAATCAACATCGGAAAATCTGTTTTACGTTGCTTCATCACATCTTCACCTAGTTTTTTTGTGGGCATAATATCGCTTGTTGCATCATTTTTATTTTGAAGATCTGAAATGATTTGCTCTGCAATTTCTTCATATTTTGATTTTTTATAATTGTCATTTTCAGGTTCTTGACCATTTTGTTCACCGACATTCAATGTCGTTTGATTCAGCTCTTGTTCACTAACAACTTTGTTTGCGACATTGGAATTTTCATCAATTTTATTGTTTGATTCGCTAAAATTTGGCTCGTTCTTACCCTTTTCTTTTGGCTTTATGTATTCGCCGTCAATTTCATTTGCACGTTTGTTGTAATCAAAATTATCTACGTTTTTGTTCCAGTCGTTAAAGCCACGACCATTCAAATCTTTTTTTGCCATATAACTCACTCCTTTGAAACAAGTGCTACACCACTGCTTGTGCCAATTCGCGTAGCACCTAAACTAATTAATTCTTCTGCAAAGCCTTTTGTTTTAATTCCACCACTTGCCTTTATCTCAATTGCGTTATGTGCAATTGCTACCATTGCTTTGATATCGTCAACGCTAGCGCCTCGCGTCCCAAACCCTGTGCTTGTTTTTATAAAGTCGGCGCGAGATGCAACACTTAGTTGCGTTAGTTTTTCGATTTGTTCACGATTTAGATAACAAGTTTCAATAATAACTTTCAAGATTTTCCCATTTGTTATATCTCGAACCGCCGTAATTTCATTGCTAACATAATCATAATTTCCCGAAAGAACTGCGCCAATATTAATTACCATATCAATTTCGTCCGCACCATTCTCAATCGCATTTTTTGCTTCAAAAACTTTAGTTTCCGTAGTATTTTGTCCAAGCGGAAAACCAATAACTGTGCAAACTTTGACTTTTGTGCCTTGTAACGCATTTTTTGCGACACTTACATAACAAGGACTAACACAAACGGCACAAAAACTATGTTCTATTGCTTCAGTGCACAATTTTTGTATGTCACTTGGCGTGGCAGTTGCTTTCAAAAGCGTATGGTCAATATACTGATTTAATTTCATAAATGTCTTCAATATCCTCCTTTTACACTATTTTATCATACTATATACAATATTCAAAGCAAAAAACAGTGGCTTTAACCACTGCTAGAGGCTAATTTAGTTTCGATAACATTGTTCATAAATTCAATTATTACAAATTATTAAAGTAGTTTTTTCTTGATTGTTTCAAGGTCATAGACGTCTTTGCTTGTCAAATTGCCAAGTGCGGTAACCCAAATTTTGTTGTTTTTGTTGTTAAACAAGCCGATATAGTCGTTTACATCTTCAATTGTTACATTTTTGAGTTCTTTTTTGTAGTCAAGTTCGTCGGTCAAAAAGTTGAGTAAATACTCAAAGTTGACATTGTTTAGCAAATATTTGACATAACCAATTTCGTCTTCATCTTTAAAAATTTCAATTTGTTTACGCAAATTAGCAAATTCTTCTTTCGTAATTCCGGATTTGTAACGATTTTGCACTTCTTTGGAGATTTCATCTATGACTTTATTGACATTATCTTTAGTTGCAACAAAAGCAAAAGTCATAAATGAATTGTATGCAAGTTCACCTATGGACGCCGAATACTCATATACTAACCCTTTCTTTCGCAAAGTATTATATAAACCGCCACCTAGCGATAATAATTCACTATAAAAATAGCGACATATGCGATTTTTTGAGTTGTGAACGCCAAATGGAATTTCAATCGTAATGCGGATGTCTATTTTTTCTTGGTCGAGTTTGATAACTTGCATCTTGCTTGGTTTTTGAGCAACCAAGTCATAGTTGAGATCAGGACAATCATTGCAAACCGCGAGATTTTTTTCTATATACTTATTATATAGTTTGACAAATTTTTGCATCGACAATGCCGAGCAAACATACATAACAAAATTTTTTGCAATGTAATTTTTCTTTCTAAACTTTTCAAGTTCTTTCTTTGTAACTTTATCAATATCATCGCCCAAAACTTGACAAGATGTTTTATTGTAATAATTATTGAATAATGTCAAGTGATATGCTGTAACATTGCGCTTGTCACATTCTTTGACTGACATTATTTCGTTGCGGACGACTTCGCGCTCTTTGTTGATTTCTGCGGTGTTAAACTTTGTATTCAATAATATATCGCTAGCATATTCAAATGCTTCCTCAAAATATGTGTTTGCACGTTTGAACGTGACAAGTGTTGAGAATACGCCTGTTTGCGCGTTTACAAACGTTATTCTTGATGAATCTTTATCAATTTGTTCACGCGTACGATTTTTTGTTCCTAAAAACAAAGTATGTTCCAAAAAATGCGCTGTGCCAGCAACTTCGTCTTGCGCTGCGCCTGCTTTAAACCCCATATGGATGGTTGTAAATTTTTGTCCTTTAATTGTTTTTAGTATTATTGTTGCGCCATTGTCAAACCTATGTATTTTATAATCTTTCATTAATTTCTCCATTATTCAAAAAGTAATTTGTTTTTTGTTTCTTCAAGGCTATAGACATCGTCTTCAGTCAAATCGCCCATATAAGAAACATACATTTTATTTTTCTTGTTTAGCAAAATCTTGATATAATCGTTGACATCTTCGACTTTAAGTTTTTTGTTTTCTTTGTCCCATTTTTTCAATTTTTTGAATTCGTTTTCAGTAACATATGTGGCAAAGATATTATCCGCAGTGGTCGTAGAACGTTCGACAGAATAAGATTCGTCGTCGATATAGTGCAAATTTTTCGTTCTTTGCTCAAACATTTCTTGAGACATACCTTCATCAAAAAATTTTTTAAAGTTTTTGCTCATTACATCAATGACAGACTTACATTTTTCTTTGGTTGTCCTAAATCCCAAAACAGCCTCAGAATTGTAACTATTTGTATAAATGCCAATTCTATCAAATACGTATACCAAACCATTTTGTCTCAATTCCAAAACAGTTGAACTTGTGAAATCGGTCATCAATGTGTTGATATATGATAGACAGGTTCGATTTTTGATGGTATCAAAATTGACATCATAGTAAATAGAAATAAGGCAATCGACAGTTTGTGCGTCATTTGTATATACTTTTACGCTTTCAGGTAAATCGGGATAATGAATAGGTTTACAAGAAACAGCGTTTGGGTCACGTGGCAATTTTTCGATAAATCTTTTGCTAAATTCTTTTTTTATCTTCCAAAGTGGCAAATTTGAGACTGCCACACATACACATTTTTCAGCAACAAAATGCTTTTTGTGATATGCTTTTATAATTTCACTATTGATTTGATTAATTGAGTCGTGCGTTCCTAAATTTTTAGGATAATCATATGATGTTGAATACACGTGAGAGTAATGTGACAAGTCTACTTCCCTACTAAAACGCACTTCTTTGCTACTCAATTCTTCTTGGATAACACCACGTTCTTTATCAATGCTGGCGTCGTCGAAATTGCTATTCATCATCATATCATAGGCAAGGTCAATTGACTCTTTCAATAATTTATTTGTGCGTAAACCGAACAACTCTATATATCTATAATTCGTACCGGCATTAAATTTACAAACCTCTAAAAGTTGATTGTTCACATCTTCTTTTGTCGGGAATGTTTTTGTCCCATTGAACAACGAATGCTCTAAATAGTGTGCAGTCCCCTCAACTTCGTCATTTAGTGAACCCGCACGAAAAGCATAAATCATTGCAGTACTTTTATAATGTTTGATTTTTTTATAAATCAATATAGCTCCGTTGTCAAATTTGACAACTTTTGGTATTCTCATTTTTTATCTCCTAGTATTTTATCAGTCATCTAATAGCAATAGGTTGCAAGCCCGCCAATAAATACATACCATTATAGTGGAAAATGCCAACGGGAATGAACGAAAGAGCGGATATGTAATTAATACAAATACTGACCAAGTAAAGTACAAATATTATATCACAATAGAAACAAAAAAGCAAGGACTCCTGCATTGTCCTTGCTTTTATTTTCCAATTCACCTGCTTTGAATTGAACTTTCAATAAATTTAGTAAATTGAACTAGACAAGTTCAATTCTAACTTTCATTGCACCATCGCCACGGCGTTGTCCAAGCTTAATAATTCTTGTATATCCGCCACCTTGTCCAGATTCTTCTTTTCTAGAAGCATATTTTGGAGCGTATACATTGAAAATCTTTTCAATCAATGGGTGAGCAACATCTTCAGTACGTGTTTTGAAGTCTTCTTTCTTTTCGCCTTCCAAACGTTGTTCTTGAACATCGTTGACCATTCCCATAATTTTGCGACGAGCGTTGAGTTTTTTTGCGCCATCGTTCAACACTTTTCTTGTTGTCTTTTCGCCTTTTTCATTGACATATGGTTTTTCAACTTCGACTGTATCGTTATAGTTGTTTACAGCAAGTGTCAAAACTTTGTCAGCAAGACGAGAAACTGATTGTGCTCTATCAAGGGTTGTTTCAAGATAACCTTTCCACAAAAAGTCAGTCAACTGCCCACGCAAAATAGCCATACGCAAATCTGTTCTTTTACCTAATTTGTTTATTGCCATTTGTTCTCTCCTTTATTTATTCTTCGTCATCTCTCAATTTGAGCCCAAGGCCATTAATCTTTTCGATTACTTCTTCAAGCGATTTTGCCCCGAGATTTTTGACTTTTAACATATCATCTTTTGATTTCTTTACCAAATCTTCAACAGTATTTATATTTGCTCTTTTCAAGCAGTTGTGACTACGAACTGAAAGTTCAAGTTCATCAATACTCATACTCATAATTTTGGAGTTTTTGTCCTCTTCTGGGCTGACAAGAATTTCAGTGTTTGCCATATCCTCTACGAGGTCTACAAACAATTGTGTGTGGTCTTGTAAAATCTTACCTGCAAGACTTACAACTTCAACCGCACGTCTTGTGCCATTTGTGGTAACTTCCAAAATCAATTTGTCGTAACCCATATTGTGTCCAACGCGAGCACCTTCCAAATAAAAGTTCGCGGCTTTTACAGGAGTGAAAATTGAGTCAACAGCGATGTAGCCGATGCTTTCAATTTCGCTCTTATTTTGAGTTGAAGGTACATACCCGCGTCCACGCGCAACAGTGATTTCCATCTCTAAGTCTGCGTCATCATCTAGCGTGCATAGATAAAGTTCTGGGTTTTTGCATTCGACATCAATTGGATATTCAATATCTTTTGCTTTCAACACACCTGCGCCCTTCTTGTTGAGTCTTAATGTTGTTTTAAACTCAGGGTCGTTGCTAGTTGTTGCTAGTGCAATATTTTTGAGATTGAGAATGATATCTGAAACATCTTCTTTCACGCCCTTAACATTTGAAAATTCGTGCGAAACACCCGCAATTCTTATTGCGACAGGTGCAATACCCGGCAATGAAGCAAGCAAGATTCTTCTAAAACTATTTCCAAGTGTTGTACCGAATCCTCTTTCAAGCGGTTCGACAATAACTTTTGCAAAACTGCCGTCAGCATTTTCTTCAACTGTGATTTTTGGTTTTTCGATTTGCATCATAAACTACAAATCCTCCTAATTATAAAATAGAAAATTGTAAATCGCAATTTTCCATTGCAATTGTTTTTATTATTTACTATAAAGTTCGACAACCAAGTGTTCTGCAAAGCGCATATCAATGTCATCTCTTTGCGGAAGCGCGTTGATTTTACCTGTCAATGTTTTTGTGTCAAATTCAAGCCATTTTGGAGTTGTAATTTTAACCTTTCCAAGTTCTTTGAAAAGTCCATTGTCTGCACGGCCTTCTTTGACTGCGACAACATCACCAGCTGAAACCACGAATGATGGAATGTCAACAACTCTGCCGTTGACTGTAATGTGTCCGTGATTTACTATTTGACGGCATTTTGCTCTGCTTTCGCCAAGTCCCATACGATAAACAACATTGTCAAGACGTCTTTCCAAAAGTTGCAAAAGGTTTTCACCAGTGTTTCCTTTCATACGTTCTGCTGTTTCATATGTGGCGTGGAATTGTTTTTCAAGCAAACCATAATATCTCTTAATCTTTTGCTTTTCTCTAAGTTGCAATCCGTACTCACTTTGTTTTTTGCGAGCACTTTGCGCTCCGTGTTGTCCAGGAACTGTTGGTCTACGCTCCATAGCACATTTGCCACTCAAGCATCTTTCACCTTTCAAGAAAAGTTTGCATCCTTCTCTTCTGCACAAACGGCAATCGGCATCAGTATATTTTGCCATAATTTCCTCCTATATTCTTCTCTTCTTTGGCGGACGGCATCCATTAAAAGGTATTGAAGATACATCTTTGATTGATGTAACTGCAATTTCCGCATTTCCTAGCGCTCTAATAGCCGCTTCTCTACCACGACCTGCGCCCTTAACGAATACATCGACTGACCTCAAGCCTTGTTCCTTTGCTGCTTTAACGGCAGTTTCGGCAACTTGTGCGGCTGCATAAGGTGTATCCTTCTTTGAGTTTCTAAAACCAAGGCTACCAGAACTTGACCAAGAAATAACGTTTCCTTGTTCGTCAGTTACTGTTACCATACAGTTATTAAATGTTGATTTGATGTGAACTTGACCCTTGTCAAGATTTTTCGTACTTCTTCTTTTCTTTGTAGGTTTATTAGTTGTTGCCATAAATTACTCCTATTTCTTACCGCGAGAAACAGTCTTTTTAGCGCCTTTTCTCGTACGAGCATTTGTTTTTGTTCTTTGTCCACGAACAGGAAGTCCACGTCTGTGACGAATACCACGATAGCATCCAATTTCTTGTAGACGCTTTACGTTCATCAAAACTTCTGACTTAAGTTCGCCCTCGACTTTTAGGTTTTTGTCAATATAGTTTCTAATTAGCGTTGCTTCTTCTTCGGTCAAGTCTTTGACACGTGTGTCAGGATTAACGCCAGTTTCTTTCAAAATTTTGTTTGATGTTGTGCGACCAATTCCATAAATATAAGTCAAACCAATTTCAACTCTTTTCTCTTTTGGAAGGTCGACACCAGCAATTCTTGCCATATTTTCCTCCGATTTTTATTTTTCTATATGAGCGCAAACTAGACACAAAGGTGGAATTTGTGTAGCCGCGATAGTTTGCGGTGTTTTTGTTTCTTTGTTGCCCATACGTAAATATGCACGCAAAACAACTTGTTTTATGCTTGCGTACGGGCAATTAAATTAGCCTTGTACTTGTTTATGCTTTTTGTTTGGGCAAATAACCATAACTTTGCCGTCACGTTTGATAACTTTGCATTTATCGCACATTGGCTTTACTGATGACCTTACTTTCATTTTCTTTGCTCCTTTGCCTTAATTTCTTTTCTTCTTATCACCACGATATGTGATTCTACCTTTATTGATGTCGTAAGGAGATAATTCAACAGTTACTTTATCGCCTTCTAGGACTTCAATATGTCGTTGTGCAAGTCGTCCAGCAACATACGCTTCAATAACGTGTTCATTTGGTAATTTTACCTTGTAAACCGCATTTCGTATCACTTCAACAACTATGCCTTCAACTTCAATTCCTTCACCTCTAGGCATCGTTACCTCCATTAAAACTCTTTTTATAGGGATTCAATATCGTTTTGATATCTGAATCGTAAATTTTTTGTCCTTGTTCCAATTTTTGTCTTAAATCACTTGAGTTTAGAATGTCTAAATGTTTTGTTCGCTTGCGTTTTGGATTTTCAAGTTTCCTTGAATCTCCATTGACAAGTTCAACAAAATCTTTGTCAACCAACTTGTAGACGCAATATACTTTGTTTTTATCACGTCCTGCTTTACTCTTAACAATAGTTCCAACTTCCATATAACACCTATAATGTTAAGATTTCAACGCCGTTTTCAGTAATCAAAACAGTATTCTCATAGTGAGATGCAGGTAATCCGTCTTTTGTTACTATTGTCCAATCATCGTCGAGCAAAACGATTTCTTTTTTGCCCATATTAATCATTGGTTCAATAGCAATAGTCATACCAGCATAAAGTTTTGCACCTGTACCAGCTTTGCCATAGTTAGGGACGGAAGGCGGTTCGTGCAAATTGCGACCAACTCCGTGTCCTTCAAGAAGACGGACGACGCTATAACCATTTGATTCAGCGTGCGCTTGCACCTTCGTGGATATGTCACCGACAAAATTGCCCGCTTTTATATCCTTGATTCCTTCAAAGAAACTTTCTTCGGTAACCCTAACAAGTTTCCTCTTTTCCTCACTAACTTGGCCAATACAGAAGGTTCTTGCGGCGTCGCCGTGGAAACCCTTTATATACGCACCAACATCGACCGAAACAATGTCGCCTTCTTCAATGCGACGACTTGCGCTCGGTATTCCGTGTACAATTTCCTCATTAATTGACACACACGCGTTTGCGGGATATCCTTGATAATGCTTGAATGAGCATTTTGCGTTGCAAGAATGAATGTAGTCGCGAACAATGTCATCGACCATTTTTGTTGTCATTCCAGCGCGGATTTTTTCCTCAACTACTTTTAGTGTATCACCAGTAATTTTACACGCCACTCTCATATGTTCTATTTCGCTAGGCGTTTTAATATGAACTTCCATTTTACCCTTCTTTATATTATAACACATTGAACAAACTATTTCAAGAGTTATCGCTCAATTTCTTGGGTTTTATCTCTATTAATTGCCCTACAAACTTTTGCAAAGTTTTCATCTATGCCATTGTTTGCATCAATTCTTGTCAACACGCCTTTGTTGTCAAAGTAATCGACTATTGGTAATGTTTTTTCAGTGAAAACCTTGAATCTATTAGCAAAAACTTCTTCACTATCGTCACTTCTAACAATCAACTTTGAACCACACTTGCCACAAATTTCGCCTGATGCGTCAGCCGTTGTAACATTTCCACAATCGGGACAAATTCTTCTTCTCAAGATGCGACCGAGTAGATTCTCATAGTCAACGTCTAAGTAGATAACTTTATCTATATTATAGAAATTGTCAAGTTCAATTGCTTCTTCAAGCGTCTTACCAAAACCGTCGAGCAAAACGTTATCTTGATAACGTTCTTGCGACAATTGGTCTTTCATAACTTCCAAGAGAATATCACTTGGCGCAAGGAACCCCTTGCTAATTGCCTCGTCGATAATTTTCCCGCGCTCAGTTCCCTTTGCGATTTCCGCACGGAACAAGTCGCCTGTTGAAAGATGCTGAAAACCAAATTTTTCAGTAAGTTTTTGAGACAATGTCCCTTTGCCACTTCCGGGCGCTCCAATCAATAGAATATTCATTGTTTAATCCATCAATACATTTTATTTATTATTACGTCAAGTTGTCTATAAATGTCTTTTTGTGAGTCAATAAACTTTACAATGCCAAGTTTTTGATAATACTCAATCACGGGCATAGTAAATTTTTGATACTCATTCATACGCGTCAACAAAATCTCTTCAGTATCATCGTTGCGCGCAACAAGTTTGGTTTGACATTTGTCGCAAATAGTTGTTCCATTCAATTTTGAATAAACGCTTTTACATTGCGGACAAATCAATCTATTCAAAACTCGTTTTTTAATTTCCTCTAAACTAGCTTCAAGCACAATTACTAAATCTATTTTAAGGAATTTTTTCATTAATTCCACCGAAATCATACCACGTGGGTACCCATCTAGTAGAATGTTGTCATAAAGTCCTATTTTTGCCAAATGTTGTTGCAATATATCAGCGGTTATATCTTCCGACAAGATTTTGCCTTGAGATATAACCTCATTGATTAATTGCGCATCTCTTGAGTCACCTTTCGCGACTTTGCGCAAAAGGTCGCCCATTGAGATATGCGTCATATTGCATTTTTTTTCAAGATATTCGGAGCAAGTTCCTTTTCCACTCGCAGGTGGACCAAGTAGAACAATGTTCATTATTTCAAGAACCCTTTATAATTTCTCATCATCAATTGTCCTTCCAATTGTTTGTCAAATTCAAGTGCTACTGCAACGACGATGAGCATACCAGTCGCGGTGAACGCATTGACCAACCCACCACTAAATGTTGCATACTTGAACAAGATTGTTGGAACGATAAACACGAATGTGAGATATATTGCCCCGAAAAATGTTATTCTGTTTGAAATTTTGCTAATGTACTCAGCGGTTGGACGTCCAGCACGTATACCTGGTATGAACCCACCATTTTGCTGAAGTTGTCTACTTATTTCGTCAGGCTTAAATACCATTCCGCCATAGAAATATGAGAACAACAAAATCAAAATCGCTGAAGCAATGAAGTAGACTATTGTACCAACACCCATATATTGCGAATACCACAAGTAAGCGCTAGATGACGGCCAAAAGATTTGCATAATGTATTGCGGGAACATTATGAAACTCATCGCAAAGATGATTGGCATAACACCGAAGCTATTAACCTTTATAGGAATATTAGTCGATTGCCCCCCATACATCTTTCTACCTTTTATTTGCTTAGCATACTGAACCGGTATTTTTCTAACGGACAAATCTACGAATGTCATAAGTGTAAAAATCACCAATAACAATGCAAGGAATATTAAGATATCCCAAAGATATTCGATATTTTCGCCCAATCCAGAAAGGCTACCGATTAATGCTGTACCAGCACTTGAGACGATGCCGATGAACACCAAAAGTGAAAGACCGTTGCCTATTCCTAGGTCAGTGATTTTTTCACCAAGCCACATTGTAAACATAGCACCAGCAATCAAAACCAATACTACGACTGTACCAATGAGCCACAATGGTGCTCCACCAAGAGCGTTTTCGTTCAAGATTTTAGATGCACCAAAACCATAAACAATACCGATTGCTTGAATTAATGCCAAGCATAGGGTTACAATTCTTGTATAAAGAGCAATCTTTTTACGTCCTGTTTCCCCCATTTTTGACAATCTTTGAAGCGATGGCACTGCAAATGTCATTAGTTGCATTATGATTGACGCACTGATGTATGGAACGACGCCGAGCGCCAAAAATGCTCCATTAGATAGTGCACCACCAGTTATTGCACTCAACAACGACAAAAAGTCGTTGCTCCCTTCAAAATAGTTAAATGCTATGCCGGGTATTGGCAACCAACAACCGACTCTATAGATAAGCAAAATCAATAAAGTCAAGAGAATTTTCTTTCTCACGTCTTTGGCTTTAAAGGCTTCTCTCAAGTTTTCAAACATTATAGCACCTCAATACTGCCGCCCGCTTTCTCAATTTTTTCTTGAGCAGATTTTGTGAATTTAGCGGCTTTGACAGTTAGTTTTTTAGTCAATTCTCCGTTGCCGAGAACTTTTACGCCATAATCTTCAACTTTGCTGATTATGTTTTTATCCAATAACAACTTAGCATCAACAACTGAACCATCGTCCAATTTTTCTAAATCGCTAACATTGATAATACTGTATTGTTTTTTGAAATTAGCATTATTGAATCCACGACGAGGAAGTCTACGAATCAAAGGCATTTGACCACCCTCAAATCCAAGTCTTACTCCACCGCCACTGCGTGAATTTTGTCCTTTTTGTCCTCTGCCGGAAGTTTTGCCAAGCCCACTTCCTATACCACGACCAACGCGCTTTGCCTTTTTCGCGGAATTAGGAGCAGGACTGAGTTCGTGTATATTCATTCTCTATGTCCTCCTTCCTTAAAGTTCCTCTACCTTAACAAGGTGCTTAACAGTGAAAATCATTCCACGAATTGCTTCGCTATCCTCAACAACTTTGCTTGTGTTGAGTTTTTTCAAACCAAGTGCTTCAACAGTTTTGCGTTGATTTGGTTTGCTTGAGCAAGCACTTTTGATTAAAGTAATTTTAATTTCTTTTTTTGCTTTTTTAGGTTTTGAAGTCTTCTTAGGCTTAGCGTCTGCTACTGCAACTTCGATGTTTTCAACATTTTCTTTGCTTTCCATAATTAGTTCTCCTCTACCATATTTTGATTTTTTCCGCGTAATTTATTGACTTCGTCAAGTGTTTTGAGGCTCATAAGCGCTTCAAGAGTTGCTTTTACACAATTTTCTTTGTTTGAACTACCATGTAATTTCGTTGTGATGTCACGAATACCAGCAAGTTCAACAACTGCACGAGCAGCACCACCAGCAATGATACCATTACCATCTTTTGCAGGAAGCAAAATGATTTGGCTTGTACCGAATCTGCCTTTAGTTGCGTGCGGAATTGTTGTTCCGTCCATAGCGATTGTGACCAAATTTTTCTTTGCATTCTTGATTGCTTTTTCGACAGCTTCAGATTGTTCGCGAGATTTTCCGCGACCAACACCGACTTTACCCTTTTTATCCCCAACTACAACGAGTACTGAGAATGTTTGGATGTCGCCACCTTTAACTGACTTTGAAACTCTGCGTCTTGAAACGACACGGCTTTCCATTTCGTCACGTGGCTTTCTGTCGTCACGACGACGTTTGTCATCGCGTTTGCCAAATTTCTTGTTTCTATCAAACTTTCCGCCACGTCTATCTTTGTTGTCACCTTTAGGTGCTTCAACAGCGTTTTCAACTACTTCTGGTTGTTCAGCAGTTACTTTAACTTCTTCATTATTTTCCATAACTTCCTCCATTATAGCACCAACCCTGAACTTCTTGCACCGTCAGCAAGTTCTTTTACGCGACCGGTATACAAGTATCCACCGCGGTCGAAAACTACAGTTTTGATACCCTTTTCAATAGCACGTTCAGCAATAATATTACCAATAACTTGTGCTTGTTCTTTCTTTGTTTTTCCTTTCAATTTGTCAGCGAGTGCTTTCTCAACAGTAGATGCGCTAGCAAGAGTTACACCACGCGTATCGTCAATGATTTGCGCGTAGATGTGAGTAGTGCTTCTATAAACGTTCAATCTAGGACGCTCAGCGGTGCCAGAAACCTTGTTTCTAACTCTAAAATGACGAAGCTTTCTCAACTGATTTTTGTTTTCTTTATTAATCATTATCTACTCCCTATTTCTTACCTGCAGTCTTACTGCCTTCTTTCTTAACCACAACTTCGTCCGAATAGCGGATACCGTATAGGTGGTAAGGCTCAACTCTTCTAATGTCGCGAATTTTCGCTGCGAATTGACCGACTTTTTCTTTGTCTATCCCTTTTACTTCAACTTCAGTAATTGATGGACAACTTGTTGTTACGCCGTCAGCGTCAAGCACTTCTTTAGGTTTTGAGAACCCGAGTTCGAGAACCAACTTATTACCTTGTTTTTGTGCTTTGAAACCTACGCCGTTTACGATAAGTTTCTTTGTGAAACCATGTGTGACACCTTCAATCATATTGTTGAGAAGCGTTCTTGAAAGTCCGTGCAAAGCGCGTGCTTCCTTTGAATCATCACAACGAATAACTTTGATTGTGTCGCCGTCTTTTTCAAATGAAATTTCTTTGTTAAATTTTCTTTCCAATTGTCCCAGCTGGCCTTTTACAAGGACTACATTGCCATCCTTGAATTCAACCTGTGTGTTTGCTGGGATAGTGATTGGATGTCTACCGATTCTTGACATATTATTCTCCTCCCATTACCACACATAGGCAATAATTTCGCCACCAAGTTTGGCTTCTCTTGCCTGTTCATCTGTCATTAATCCTTTGCTAGTCGAAACTATTGCAATTCCAAGCCCATTGAGAACTTTAGGTAAATCTTCTACCCCTGCATATACACGCAAACCAGGTTTGGAGATTCTCTTAAGTCCGCCAATAACGCTGTGTTTTTTGTCGCTATATTTTAATTCGATAACGATTTCTGGCTTTCCATTGTTCTCTTCAACTTTAAAACCGTTGATGAACCCTTCAGCCAATAAAATGTCAGCTATGCTCTTTTTGATTGTAGAACTAGGAATTGTTACTGTTTCGTGTCTAACCATCAAAGCATTTCTAATTCTTGTGAGCATATCTGCTATTGGGTCATTAGTCGTCATTTTTCATTCTCCTCCTTACCAGCTTGCCTTCTTTACTCCTGGAATTTCGCCTTTATAAGCCAATTCACGGAAGCAAATTCTGCATATTCCATATTTTCTCAAAACTGCATGAGGACGCCCACAGATAGCGCAACGAGTATATTCTCTTGTCGAGAATTTTTGTTTTCTTTGTTGTTTTACAACCAACGCTTTTCTAGCCATTATTTCCTCCTACTTTTTGAAAGGCATACCAAGTGCTGTAAGCAATGCCTTTGCCTCTTCATTAGATTTTGCAGTTGTTACGAAACAAATATCAAGTCCCCTTACTTTTTCAATATTTTCATAACTGATTTCAGGGAAAATCAATTGTTCTTTGACACCTAGGTTATAATTTCCTCTGCCGTCAAATGATTTTGTTGATACGCCATCAAAGTCACGGACACGTGGAAGAACTATTGATACAAATCTGTCAAAAAATTCATACATATTTGTTCCACGCAAGGTAACCTTTGCGCCAACACTTTGTTTTTCTCTCAATTTAAAGTTTGAAATTGATTTTTTTGCCTTTGTAACAATAGGTTTTTGCCCAGAAATTAGCCCTAGTTCTTCAACTGTTTGGTTGAAAGACTTTGAGTTGTCTTTGACATCACCAAGTCCCATATTTAAAACAATTTTTTCGAGTTTTGGAACTTCATTAATGTTCTTATAGCCAAGTTCAGCCATAAGGTTTTTTCTAACTTCGTTGATATATTTTTCTTGAAGTCTTGGCATTTCAGTTTTTGCCATTTTTTCCTCCTACGGGTTGATTCCTATTATTCTTGAGAACTTTCTTCTGCTTTTACAGCAGGAGCGTCAGTTTTTTCTGCTTTTGCTTTCGACTTTTCTTTCTTTGCTACTTTTTTTGCTTTAGCAACTTCTAGACTGCCACCGCATTTTTTGCAAGTACGAACTTTCTTGCCTTCAACAACTGAGTGTGCAACTCTTGTTGCTTTCCCACACACTGGGCAAAGAACCATTACGTTTGATGCATCAATAGGCGCTTCTTCTTTGAAAATTCCGCCTTTTTCTTGTGCACTCTTTGGTTTTTTAGCCTTTGTCACAATGTTTACTTTTTCAACAAGTACTCTATTATCCTTAGGGTAGGAAACCAAAATTTTTCCAGTTTTGCCTTTATCTTTACCGGCAATAACGAGCACATTGTCGCCTTTCTTTACGCTTAATTTTGCCATAATCTCCTCCCTTATAGTACCTCTTGAGCAAGACTTGATATCTTCAAGTAACCTGCGTCACGGATTTCTCTTGCAACAGGTCCGAAAATACGAGTCCCACGTGGTTGTTTATCTTTGTCGATGATAACTGCTGCATTGTCGCCAAATTTGATGTATGAACCATCTTCACGGCGCATACCACTAACTGAGCGAACAATAACACATTTGACAACATCGCCTTTCTTTACGACGCCACCAGGAGTCGCAGTTTTAACAGATGCTACAATGATGTCGCCAATGTTTCCACTTTTTCTGTGTGAACCGCCAAGAACACGAATGCACATAACTGTTTTTGCACCAGTGTTGTCAGCAACCTTTAATATTGATTGTGGTTGAATCATAATTTCCTCCTGATAGATTACTTCTTCTTTTCAATAATTCTGACAAGTCTGAAGAATTTGTCCTTGCTCAAATGTCTTGTTTCAGCGATTTCGACTCTATCGCCAATTTCACACTCATTGTTTTCGTCGTGAACTTTGTACTTTTTAGTGCTGTTCATAACTTTACCAACTTTTGAGTGTTTTCTGCTTCTAACTTCAACAACAATGGTTTTATCCATTTTATCGCTTACCACGATACCCTCACGGATTTTGCGGTCATTTCTTTGTATGTTTTCCATCTTAGACCCTCCCATTAGTTATTGCTAGAATTTTGACTTTGTCTTTGTTTCAAGATTGTCAAAACTCTTGCAATATCCTTTTTGGTGTTATTTATTTGCATTGGATTAGCAAGTTGCCCCGTTGCGTGAGAGAATCTCAAGTTAAAGAGTTCGCTTTTAAGCGCTTTGTACTTGTTTTCAAGTTCGTCAGTTGTCAATTCTTTCAAATCTTTTGCTTTCATTACGCTCTCCCACCTTCTTCATTATTTTGTTCTTCTCTCTTGACAAATTTTGTCAATACTGGAAGTTTGTGGCTTGCTAGTCTTAATGCTTCCTTAGCGACTTCTTCAGAAACTCCGCCAAGTTCCATAATAATATTACCAGGCTTAACCACCGCTACCCATTGTTCAGGTTGTCCTTTACCGCCACCCATACGAACGCCGAGAGGCTTACTTGTTATAGGCTTGTGAGGGAATATTTTTACCCACAATTGCCCTTGTCTTTTCATATAACGGTTTGCAGCGACTCTTATCGCTTCAATTTGGTTGGTTGTTATCCAGCCAGACTCAAGTGCAACAAGTGCATAGTCGCCATAAGCGATTTTGTTGTTTCTTGTTGCCTTTCCAGTCATTCTACCACGAAATTGCTTTCTGTGTTTCACTCTTTTGGGCATTAACATTATTCGTTTCCTCCCATTTCAGTTGTTTTTTGTGTTCTATTTTTCTTTCCAAGGATGTTTCCTTTATAAACCCAAACTTTAACGCCGACAACACCATATGTTGTGTGTGCGCTTGCTGTGCCATAATCAATGTCAGCACGCAATGTTTGCAAAGGAAGTGAACCCAAGTGGAAGCTTTCGCTACGGGCAATTTCTGCACCGTTCAAACGTCCGCCAACTGTGATTTTAACACCCTCAGCACCTGCTTTCATAACGCGAGGCATAACATCTTTGATTGCACGCTTGAATGCAACACGTTTTTCAAGTTGCATTGCAATGCCTTCAGCAATAAGTTGCGCATCAAGGTCAACTCTCTTGACATCTTTGATGTTCAAAATGATGTTTTTGCAATCTGTTACTTTAGCAAGGTCTTTTTTGATTGTTTCAATTCCAGCACCCTTTTGTCCAATCAACATACCTGGACGACCAGTGTTGATGTTGACAATCAACTTTGAATCAGTTCTTTCAATTTCGATGCTTGAAATGTTTGCATTGTAATATTTAGATTTTAATGCTTCTCTAATTTTCTTATCTTCAAGGAGATTTTTAGCAAAGTCTGCTTTGTCAGCATACCATACTGAACTCCAACCCTTGTTGATACCAACTCTGAGTCCATGTGGACTTACTTTTTGACCCATAGTTACTTTGCCCCTCCTTCTTGTGTTAATTTAACTGTGATGTGGCTTGTTCTCTTCAAAATCACATCCATACTTCCACGACCACGTGGGAGTATTCTTTTCAATGTTGGGCCAGCATTTGCATACGCTTCGCTAACCACAAGTTCATCTCTGCTCATTCCCAAGTTGTTTTCCGCATTTGCAGCAGCACTCTTTACAACTTTGTAAACTTCTTCGCTAGCGCCATTAGGAAGATACTTGAGAATTGCGAGGGCTTCATCAACTTTTTTGCCTCTGATTGTGCTAAGTACAAGATTAACTTTTGAAGGACTTATGCGCACATATTTTGCAGTAGCGCAAGGTCTTTTGTCTTTGTTTTCTGCACGTTTGAGGGCTTTTTCTCTAATTCTTTTTGCCATCTATATTTCTCCTTACTTACCCTTTTTTGCTGTTTTGTCGCCAGCATGACCGCGGTATGTTCTTGTAGGTGCAAATTCACCCAACTTGTGTCCTACCAATTCAACAGAACAATATACAGGAATAAATTTTTTCCCGTTGTGAACAGCGATTGTGTGTCCAATAAATTCTGGATAAATCGTTGATGACCTTGACCAAGTCTTGATGACTTTCTTTTGGCCACTAGCATTCATTTCTTGAACACGTTTCATCAGTCTTTCTTCAACGAAAGGTTTTTTCTTTAAACTTCTACTCATTTTCTCTCACCTTATTTAGCCCTTTTAACTATCAATCTGTTGGATTTTGTTTTCTTGCGGGTTTTCAAGCCAAGAGCAGGTTTGCCCCATGGAGTCATAGGGTTCTTTCTACCAATAGGTGCTTTACCTTCACCACCACCGTGAGGGTGATCAACTGGGTTCATAGCAGAACCACGAACTGTTGGGCGAACACCTCTGTGACGATTTGCCCCTGCTTTTCCGACTTTTGTGTTTGAATAGTCAACGTTGCCGACTTGACCAATTGTAGCACGGCAAGTTGCAAGAACCATTCTCATTTCACCTGAAGGCATTTTGAGTGTTGCGTAGTTGCCTTCCTTAGCCATCAAACGCGCACTAATCCCTGCTGAACGCGCGAATTGACCGCCTCTACCTGGGTGCAATTCAATGTTGTGAACAATTGAACCGACTGGGATTTTAGCAAGTGGAAGTGCATTACCAACTTTGATTTCAGCATTTTCACCGCTCATAACTTCAGCACCAACTGTCAAACCAACTGGAGCGAGAATGTATCTCTTTTCGCCGTCTACATATTGAAGCAATGCAATGTATGCAGAGCGGTTAGGGTCGTACTCAATAGCAACAACTTTTGCCTTGACGTCGTCCTTATTTCTCTTGAAGTCGATGATTCTGTAGTGCTTTTTAGCGCCACCACCTTGGTGACGAACTGTAATTTTGCCTTGATTGTTTCTACCTGCTTTTCTTTTCTTTGTTGCAAGCAATGACTTTTCCGGCGTTGTCTTTGTGATTTCCTCAAAGGAAGAAGTAACAATGAAACGCATTGACGGAGTTGTCGGATTATGTCTTTTTACTGCCATTATTTTTTCCTCCTTAACTTAGACTCTCAAAGAACTCAATAGCCTTGCTCTCTTTAGTAAGAGTAACGCAAGCCTTTTTGTATTCCGAAGTTGTGATATCAATAGACTTTTTCTTCCCTGCTTTGTGTGTCTTTGGTTTTCCAGGCATAACTGCCGTTGTAACCTTTGCAACTTTTACTTTAAAAATTTCTTCTACCGCGTTCTTTACGTCAACTTTTGTTGCATTTTTGTCAACGATGAACCAATATTTTTTGCCTTGAATGTCAGCATATGATTTTTCAGACAAAAGCGGTTTTTTAATAATATCGTAAGCGTTCATTATGCCTTATAAGCCTCCTCGATAGATTTGATGGCTTCTTGCGTAAGAATAAGTTTATTTGTTGCAACAATTTGGTAAACATTTAACAAATCGCTGTCGCAAACATTAACTTTAGGAATGTTTCCGCTTGCACGGCTAACACTCTCATCGCTTCCCTTTAAAACAACAAGCGCACTCTTATTGACTTTGAAGTTGTCCAAAACCTTTTTCATTTCTTTAGTTTTTGGAGCGTTCAATTTCAATTCGTTTACAACAATAATGTCATTTTGAGCGAGTTTTGTGCTAATAGCACTGATGAATGCTGCTCTCTTCATTTGTTTGTTGATTTTTTGTGAGAAATCGCGTGGCTTTGGTGCAAATACAACACCACCACCTCTCCATTGTGGACCCTTTGTAGAACCGTGACGAGCACGACCTGTTCCCTTTTGTCTCCAAGGTTTCTTTGCGTGTCCGCGAACTTCGCTACGTGTGAGCGCGCTCTTTGTGCCTTGACGTTGATTTGCAAGATATGCTTTAACAACTTGGTGAATCAACGCTTCATTGTATTCAGCGCCAAAAACTTCGTCGCTAAGTGTCAATGTCCCTGCTTTAGCACCTGTCATATCGAATACATCTATTTTTGCCATAGTTTTCTCCTTATGCCTTTACAGCGTCTTTTAGTGTCACCAATGCACCGCGTGCACCTGGGACAGCGCCCTTAACCAAAATGAGGTTGCGTGCTGTGTCGACTTTTACAACTGTTAGATTCAAAACAGTTTTTCTAACGTTTCCGTATTGCCCTGGCATATGACGTCCTGGACGAACTCTAGCCACTGCAGTACTTGCACCGAGTGAACCAACTGCTCTATGAACCTTGTTTCCACCATGAGTATTTCTTTGGTGATGAGCATTCCATCTCTTAATCATACCACTGAATCCGTGACCTTTTGAAAGTGCGCTTGCATCAACAACTTCGTCAGCGTTAAAAATGTCGCATTTGATTTCTTGACCAACTTTGTATTCGCTAGCGTTTTCAAGTCTGAATTCACGAAGATATTTCTTTGGTGTGATTTCTGCTTTTTTGAAGAGCCCCATTTCTGGTTTATTCACAAGCTTTTCTCTTTTGTCTTCAAAGCCAACAACGATTGCATTGTAGCCATCAGTTTCAACAGTTTTAACTTGCGCAACATAACACGGGCCCGCTTGAATGACTGTTACAGGAATTACAGTTCCGTTGTCTGCGAAAACCTGTGTCATACCCAATTTTTTTCCTAAAATTGCTTTTTCCATAATTCTCTCCTTACTAAATTAGAGCTTTATCTTGATATCGACACCGGCTGGCAAGTCAAGTTTTGTCAAACTATCGACAACCTTTGATGATGGACTGTAGATATCAATCAAGCGTTTGTGTGTTCTGATTTCAAATTGCTCACGTGAGTCTTTGTACTTGAACGGAGCTCTTATGATTGTTACGACTTCCTTTTGTGTTGGAAGTGGAATCGGGCCAGAAATTTGAGCACCCGATTTCTGCGCTGCATCGACTATTTTATTAGCAGCCGCATCAATCAAGTTGTGGTCATATGATTTCAACTTGATTCTAATTTTTGTTGTTGCCATAAATTGTTTCCTCCTATCCTAATCTACTTTCGGCAAGAAAATTTTTTATTTTTAATACACTTGCCCGTGTGTATCTTATCTGTGAATTAAAAAAAATAAAAAATTATGTAATAGATTAGTCGCCTAAATTTTTCTAGACATTTGTCCATTGAAATTCTCCACTAAGACTAGCATCTTAGCAGTAACTTCCAACTTCATCCCATTCACAGTGTTTAGATTATACTCTATTTACAAAGAAAAGTCAACCCTTTTGACAAAGTTTTTCAAAAAAAATACAACATTTTTTTTATGCCCGTTTTTGCGCTAAAAAAGGCACACAATCAAACTGATTGCGTGCCTAATACTTTGCGCATTAATTGCTAATTACTACCTCAAAACCACTCTCGTCTAAGGTGCGAAAGAACTTCACTACTCAACATACTACAGCGTAAAGAATTTTACCGTATTTTGCATTTTGCTCTCTAACGCGCTTGCCTTTTCTTTGTTTGTGTATTGTGCAACGAGCCAACTACCTGCGATTGGTCCAAATACGGTGCAGGCAACTGTTAGTTTTGCTCCATACCATATTAGATTTGCAAAGGCGAGTTTTCTAGACATAGTGGGTTTATCTTTATCATTCTTTTTATAACCTTTCATATCGCACATTTCAGCAATGAAATCTCTAATTGGGGTTTTTGACTCTTTTTCTTTTTTGTGCACATTCAAATTAATTTTGTTATCCTTATCAAAATTATCGGGCTCGAAATCGAACGCATCTTGGCTTGGATATTTCATAGACGATGGTGAATACGGCGCAATAGATTGCTCGACACTTGAATCTAACGCTGGTTCGGGCTTGCTTTCAGACTTCGTTTCTTTCTTTTCTCCTGCGTCTTTTTCCTGCGTATCAACGCCCTTTTCCGATTCCTTATCATCTTTTTTATCAGCGCCGTTCTCTTTCTTCTTTTCTTCAGTGCTCTTTTCTTCAGTGCTTTCAGTTTTCCCCGCATCCTTTTTCCCGTCCACTGGTGGGTCAACTGGTGTTACTGGAGGTTTTGGTGGTTCAGGCGGAGTCATTGTTCTCTCTTCGCCCAAATCTTTCTTCTTCTCTTCTTTTACATCTGCCATTTTTCAGTCCTCCTATTTTTTATTGATGAAATCGTTTAGTTTCTTTATTAGTTCATTTAAGTCAATTCCGTGGACTGCTGCGGCTTCTTCCAAAGTTTCCATTGAACCCATCGGGCAAGCAAAACAGTGCATCCCAAAGCCCATAAAAATTTCAGCAGTTTCTGGAGAGATTTCCAACACATCTGCGATTCGCATATCTTTGTTTATTTCCATTATAGTTCATTTCCTTGTTCATTGTTTTTCATTTTTTCAAGACTGTGCTTGTATTTTGCAACCATCTCGTTATAGAATATGTTGTAATATTCTTTGTCTACTGAATAGCCGATAGGGTCGCGCGCGCCGTCATCATAATCATAGTTGTAGATAGGTTTATAACCCATAACCTCGTTAAGTCCGTCCATATTTTTTTTCAAGATATCAAAGTGCTTAAAGAATGTTTGTTTTGTAAAGATTTGCAAATCTTTTGCGGAATTGAAATACAAATCTCTTACACGTTCAAAATATGGCAAATATCCATTAATAGCAAAGGAATTTAAAACTTTAGGCTCTAACAATTTATTGTCATATTGCGCGATGTTGCTGAGTTCTTTGATTCTTGATGCAAGTCCGTGGTCTATATCCCAAACATAGATGTACCTCAACATTTCGTTTAAGTCTTGCATATCGTATTGAATATACTCATTGCGTTCTTCTTGAGTGAGTTCCTGCCCGAGGTGCATTTTGAATCTAATACAAATTTGTTTGTTTAGGTTCAGCATTTCCTCGTGCGTGATTGTTGCGAGCAATAATGTTTGATTCAATAATATGTAATATTCTTCCGCCTTCAAAATTGATTTCAACATCCCTTGTGGCGAACCGCATCTTTCAAATTCTTCGAGCGCTTCAATTGTGCTAGGAATTTTCACTTTGTAAATTCTCTTAAGCGCATCTAAAACTTCAAACGAATCCTTGACCGAATCGGCTTCCAAACGCGCCTTTTCTCTTTCAGTCATAAGTACTTTCAAAATTTGGTCTCTCTCTGATTTAAATCTAAATGACATTTCATCCCTCTTTTTGATATATTATACCAACTTTTTGGAATTTGTCAAGACGCATTTGCAATTTTGTTGTATTTTCTATTATAAATAGACGCATTTTGTACTGACGCGGTCAATGTGCACTCTCACACATAATAAACCGCGTACCCTTCCGGCAAGGCTCGCCTTGACCGCAAATTTGGTTGTCGTCTCACAACAACATACACGCATTAATCAACACACACACCTGTGTCGTCTGACACTCTCCGCTTCAGCGAACATTGCATTTCCGCTTTCGGTCGAAATGACGATAAACTTAAGTTCTTTGCCATTAATTTGATACTTTCAAAGGAATCACTAACTCAAAAAGCCGTTTATGATAAAGTCTTCCGCTTCTTTCTCGTTCAAGCCAAGTGTGAGCAGTTTTTCTAATTGCGCGCCTGCGATTTTACCAATTGTTGCTTCGTGGATAAGTCGAGCGTCGCTTGAGAGTGCGGAAATTTGCGGAATTGCAATAATTTGTGCTTTGTTTAGCAAAATTGCGTCGCATTCAACGTGCCCAAAACATTCGCACACACCTGTAACGTTTGAATGAAACTCTTGATTCGATTCATCTTTTGCAACGGCGCGCGACGTGATTTTTGTAGAAGCACCCGCGCCAATCAACTTAACGTCAAACACTGAGGAGGCAAATTGCGACTTTTGCGTCAAAATCTTTTCATTGACAATAAAGGTTGCTTTATCTTTTAATTCGCCTTTTGTTGTACGAATTGCGTAGTCGACGCCCTCAAGTTGCAAAGTATCCATAATCATTGTTGCACCCTCGTCTAGAAACACTTGCGTGAGCGGGCTGAGGTTCTTTTTTCCGACGCTTTGCCCGTGCCCATAATGCTTTTCGACGTACTTGACGCGCGCGCCTTTTTCAAGGTAAAAAGTATGAATACCATTGTGCGACGAATCGTGTTGAGTGTGATTGTGAATGCCACAACCCGCGACTATGACTATGTCAGCATTTTCGCCGATGTGAAAGTCGTTGTATACCTCATCATTCAATCCACCTTCAGTCAAAATGACGGGTATATATGCCGACTCGTTTTTTGTGTTTGGCTTGACATATATATCAATTCCTGTGCCGTTTTCCTTTGGTACGATTTCTATATTTTCAGAATTGACGCGTTCAACACCCTTGCCATTGAGACGCAAGTTATGCGCCCCTTGCGGAAACTCTGTGATGTCCGCAATCTTTTGCAATATTTCTGTTTTTATTTTTTCAATATCTTCAACCATATTATTCCTTATTATATATACGCTGTGAAAATCAAATTTTAATCGGCGTCTAACGCTCCTAGCATTTCATCGCGCGCACCATATTTTTCAATCTTGCCGTCTTTCATCAAAATAATTTCGTCGGCAAGTTTCATAACTCTTTCTTGGTGGCTGATTACAATCATTGTTCTTTCGCTGTTGCGAAATTCAGAGAACACATTGCTGAGATTGTTAAAACTCCAAATGTCTATACCCGCCTCAGGCTCATCAAATATCCCGACGGATATATCACGGAGCAAAACGCTTGCAAGTTCAATGCGCTTGAGTTCGCCCCCCGAAAGTGTTGTATTAAGTTCGCGATATAGATATTCGCTTGGCTCAAGCCCGACTTTTCGCAAAACGCTTTCAAAGTCTGGCAAGGTTTTGCCTGAAATCCTTAAGATATCTATGACGCGTACACCCTTGAATGTGACAGGTTGTTGGAACGCAAACCCCATTCCCAAATGCGCGCGCTCGTCAATTGACTTGCCCGTTATGTCCTGCCCGTCTAGCGTAATTTTCCCGTCCGCTTTATATAGTCCCATAAGGCACTTTGCAAGCGTAGATTTGCCTGCGCCGTTGTGTCCCGTGATTACATAGAACTTTCCCTTTTTAAACTCAAAATCAATACCTTTCAGTATTTCTTGACTTCCTACTTTGTATGATAAATTTTCAATTTTTAACATTTTCCCTTCCATTTGATGACTAAAATGCTATTGCACGCAATATTTTTCTCTACTGTCATTTTCATATTTATTATACCAAATTTTTCTTGTAAAATGCAATTGTTTTATATAAAATTGTTGCAATGTATGAATTTTGTTTTATTTATTCTAAACTGACCAAAACTTAAGCAAAAGCCACTGACAACAAAAAAGAATAGAAACCGCTTTCGCAATTTCTATTCTTTTTTGTCTAACAATGAATATTGTGAACTAACTATGTTTCCACACTGGTTTTAAAGTTGTATTTGAGTCAATTTTGATACTGCTAGAGTCATAGGACCCGTCATAAACATTTTTGACTTCATTTGCCCAACCTGTCGTTTTAAAATTGTATTTTGGACCACCATATGTTACTGAACATGTTGCCACATAATCACTAAACAAAAGGTCAGTTCCACGTTTTATTCTTGTTTTGTTTGTATTGTTTGTGTTTGAAACGCTAGAATAACTATGTTTCTTCCCGTTTGATACCCACCAACTTGGTTTTGTCCACGCGGTATTGTCAAATGTGACTGTGCACCATTGCGTTTCAGTCCAAATTGCGATGTATTCACAATTGCCGTTTGGCGTTATTGACGCGTTTGTTGTGATTGTAGTTTCGCGTAGTTTATAACCGCCAAATGCGTATTCGCTTGTATATGAGCCATAATCTTTTGAAAGCATTGCGTATTGTGGAAGTGCTACGCTTGAACCTTCATAAAGTTCATATGTTTGCGAGTATGAATCTGTCAAACTAGATGTGTATTGAGATGAAACTTTGACACTGTATTTATTTCTCAAATACCACGTGCTGTCGGCTGAAACGATAAAGTTGTCAACCTTTGTGTTTTCGTCAAAGTTTGCACTTGTATAAACTAATGTCGAATCGTTGTATGCGTCAAATGCTGACATTTCAACAACTGTTCCGCCGACAACGACTTCGTCATAGATAGTCGCGCCTGCATTGATAACTTTGAGTGAATAGATTGTTTCTACCTTTTCGTCCCATTTAGCGTATAGATATGCTCCATTTTCTGGCATTTGCGAAGCATTAAATATCGTACCGTCGACAAAGTTTTGAGTTGTGAACCAGTCCACAAATGTGCGTATTGTTCTTGTGTGGCTTGCTAGGTCGTCTATAACTTGCGTATCGTAGTTTGGAAGCGTTATGCTTTCGCCCACTACTGCCATTATTGTATCGACTTTTGTTTCGCCGTCAAACAATGTTAATGTTTGCTTTGAAACAATCAAATCCCACTTTGCGTACAAATCAAAACTTTCGTTTGGCATCGAATTACTTTCAAACAATGTTTCAATTTCATATGTGTTTGACTTAAACCACCCGTCGAACTCATAAAGTGAGTATGACGTAGCTGTCGAAACTTCTTTGTTATCAAGGCTCGAAAGCACTATTTCGTCGCCATAAAAACCAGAGATTGTGCGAACAATTTGATCGCCGTAAATAAAGTTGATTGTTTGCTTTTGGTAGTTGCTGACAACTTCCCACTTGGCGTACAAAGTTAAGTTTTGACTTGGCATTGAAGTTGCTTCAAACTTAGTGCCCTCGTCAAATGTTTCGCTTGTATACCAACCAACAAAACGATATGTCGTCTTTTCTGTATCAGTTATAACAACTCTATCTTCGTAAGTTGGAAGTTCTATTGAATAGTTTTCATATTCATTGATGCTTGCAACGTCCGCTCCGCCGTTCGTGACAAATGTCAGCGTGTACATATTGACGCGGTCAACCGCCGTCCATTTTGCGTATAATTTTGTGTCGTGTCGTGGCATTTTGTTGCTTGTAAACTCTGTGCTGTCGTCGAATGTCGGCGTAGTATACCAGCCGTCGAAACGGTAGGTTGTTTTTGTATTGCCATCGATAACTTCACGATTTGAATAAGTTGGCAAGTTGAGTTTTGCACTCGGCGCGCTTGTGATATTTGATACCGCTACACCGCCGTTCGTTTCAAAGCTCATTGTGTATGAAACTGTTTTTTGACATTTCCAGTCGTTTTCACTTGCCGTCCATTCTGCGCCCTCTTCATAAGCATATGAGTTTGCATAAGTATAGACACTGCTTAAGTCAAGAGATTTACCTATATCAACAAGTTTCATATTGTTGCTTTCAAGGTTCATATTGACACCACCAGCAAGTGGCATTACCATTTGCATAGAAATGTCGGTCACGTATTCTTTTTGCGCTGACTCAACAAATGACGGCTTTATGCTGATTGATATTGAATCAAGTTTGTCATCATTTGAAATTTCTTTCAAATTGAGTTTTACATTATAACTACCATTATTGTTGTTATAATCAAGCAAAACGTTGCCCATATTGATAGGATTTTGTCTATTCTTTGCCTTTTCCATTGACTCATTGATGGCACTCATAATTGAGTCCGTGAACCCTGTCATATATTGTAGATAATACATTGCATCGTCAAGGAACGTAGTGTAATGAACCATTGTTTTCTTTTCATAAAGGCGTGAACCTTTTACTTTTGCAACGTGTTCCGTTCTGTGGATATAAACATTTTCATCCACGTAATAGATATTGATATATCTATCTTGCGACTTGTATATCCCGTTGATTCCGTCACCTACGACAAACTTAACATCATTGTTTACGCCTTCGACTGACGGCATCGGTCCGATGAGTGCTTTAATCACTGGGCGCTTGTCGACAAGTTTGATTTGAATGTCGATTGGAATGTGCCAGTCAATATTTATGCCAATAATTGTCATTTTGACGTCAAGTGTTGCTGTGATGTGATAGTCGTTGAGTTCTGACGTATTGATGACGCCCTTCAACAAGTCACTGATACTACTAATATCAAAGTAGTTGCCCTCAATTGCTGGAACTTCCTCAAAATTAACAAAGTCAATGTTGAGATTAAAGTATTCACTAGATGTGACACCTGTATAAATGTTGTTGAGGTCGAAATGGCTGAGTTTGCCGTTTGTTGTGCCAATATTCAATGTCATTGTTTGAGCATTTTCGTTGCCACTAATCTTTTTGCCGTCAAGGCAAATCGTAACCGCGCCGTTTGAATAGTTGATGCTTTCAACAATTTTTAGCATTGCGAACGGATCGCCAAAGTCGAGCGTTGGCATTGCGCCTTTGATGTTGTCAAAATTCATATCGCCAAAGTCGACATCTCCAAAAATTCCCAAATCATTGATATCATAGCCGAACACTGCCAAAATTATGCCCGCGATTTCTTTGATGTTTGTTTTGTGAATTTTTAATTTGAGTCCACTATAGTTTACATAGAAGTATGTGCCGTCAAAATCAAGTGTAACCGCAATATCTTTTTCGCCGTGGAGCGTTGCATTGCCGTGGAACAATTTTTGCGCGTTGCTAATGTCGAGGCTTGCATTGATTGAACCATCAAAACGCATCGTTTGCCCGTTATATACTTGCGTACTTGCGTTGACTGTATATTTTTGCGCGTTCAATGTGTCGATGACGCATTGAATTGTATTCAACAATTCTTCAATCGTTGCATAGTCTTGCCCGTTGATTTGTGCGAGTTTGACCGCCTCACTTGTCGCGACGATTGAAACATTCGCTTTAACTGATTCAAAGTCAGCAACAATGTTCAAAATCTTTGAAATATCAACGCGAATATTGCCTGACGCGATGTTCATATCAAACACATTTTGTTTTAATGCGAAAGTGCCGAAAGTTGAAAGGTCTAGCTTTTTGATTGTGTCAATAACCTCATCAAAACTCATATCACTTGTGCTTGTTTTGATGTTTCCAAAGTATGGAAGTTCAAACCCTAAGTTAAAGTTTTTGTTGAGGAAGTCGACGACCATATTGCCTTCGACATTGCTTTCCGTTGGCGCAACTAAGTTTGCACCAAAATTGCGGTTTGCAAAGTCAACAATTTGCAATAAATCTTTTTCGACAAACTGAACTTTCAAGTTTGCAAAGTCAATATAAATTGTACTACCACGCACGTGAATTGTGACAGAAAGTCCTTTAAATTCTGCTACCAAATCTACTTTGATTTTATCATTATAATCGATGCTCAAACTTGCATCAAGGGTTTGGTCGTAGCCAAGCAATTTTGCACTAACTTGTGCGTCAAGTGCAATTGCTTTTGTGCGATATACTTGCAAAATTCTGCTACATACTGGTAGAATATCGGTAACTTTACTGTAATTTTCAACAGTTATGTTGCTAATTTCAAAATTATTTACAATTTCAAGTTTTGCGCTAATTTTCCCATATACAACACTAATTGTTTGAATATTGCTATTTGCAAATGAAAGTACTGCATTCACAAGACTTGTTTCAATATTAATTTCATCTAAGCCGTTTTGACTAATTGATTTAATGAATGTATTAATATCAAAATCAATATTAGTATTTGTGTCAATTGTGACGCCAAATTCTTTTTCCGCCCACTCTAAAATTGCATCAATTTCGCTGAGTGCGACTTGAACTTTCATTCCGTCAATATTTGCATAAACGACGCCATTTTGTAGATCAATAATGATTGTTTTTTCAAATGCTACAAGCGTTGCACTAACTCTTAAGTCAGCAATATTTTGCGTTCGCATAAATGTTTTGAAGTCAACGCTTGCGTTGCCCGCAAAGTTCATTGTGTCATAGGTAAAGTCAAATGTAAAAGCAACTTTGCCATTATTTACAATTGAATAGATTGAACTTGCTTTTTCGATGACGCTTGAAAGTGGCAAAAATTCGTCCACATTTTCAATTACGATTGCTTGTTTGCCAATGTTTTGAGTCAATGAAACTGCGATGCCGTCATATTCAATACTTGCAACAAACCCATTTTCAAGGCTCAATTGCAAAATTAAATCCTTATAAGTGATTTGCAAGTTTTTGTCATTCACAAGTTCAAAGATGATGTCACTAAAGTGAATATTGTCAAGACTAATTTCATTTTGTGAAGTTTTGTCAATTGTAATGCAAAATTCACGGCAAACTAGGTCGATAATGTCACTTATTTCATTGAATCCAAACTTGTATTTTAGTCCGCTGATTTCAAGATATACAATATTATCTATCATAGTTGCTGAAACTTTTTGATTGAACAAAATCGTATTCAATTGAATGCCAAAACTATTGATGACATAGTCAATTGTGAGTTCACCCACAAGTTTTTCAATTTGTGGCGCAGAAACCGTCATTGTTCCAAACATTCCTGACAAATACCCATCGATAAACGGCTCAATGAATGGCAAGAACGTGATTATGTCAAAGTATCCGCTCGTGCTTGTGTCAATGTCGCAAGGTGCATTTGCAAATTTTGCTACGATGCTTGCATAGTCATTGATTGAAACGCTTGCGCCATTTAATGTGTTATTTTTGCAATCGGCAACAACATTAATTTCGCCACTTGCAAGTCTGTTTAGGTCAATACCAAATTTTGTTAGGTCGATGCCAGCAAAATCGAGTCCAAAGTCTTTCAAGTCAAAGTTTGAAACCCTTGCAGTTATTTTTTCGCCGTCATACCCTAAGCGCAACTTTTTCAAATACTTTTCAACAAGTGCTTTATCAAATGTTACATTGATTTGTGGCGCGTTTGTTTGGCTGTCGCCCATTGCCCTATTGATAAGTGCAACGACTTTGTCAATGTCGTTTAGACTAAACTTGATTTTCATTCCGTCAAAGTTTGCATATACAACATTTTCAAGCAATTTCACGTCAAGATTTTTGCCGAGAATTTGCGCCGAAACTTGCGCTTGCAAGCCCGCTTCGCTATAATTTACAAGCCCACTAATTGAGTATTCGCCTACATTGAAATTAATTTCAGCAAAAATTTGCTTTTGAGATGTGATATTAATAATGTTTTTGATGAGTTCGACAAGGTTTTCTGCTTTGACATAGTTTTCGCTCAAAGCAACATCATTGTAGTTTTCGACTGCATTAAACGTTACATTTGCCCTTGCATAATTGCAAACAAGTGAAACATTTGAAATTAGGTCATCCTTTCTTGTTATGTCAAGAGAAATATTTTTTAGGTTTTTAATATTTTTAGCCCCAACTGACAAAGTATTGTTGTCATACCCTAATGTTAGACTTGAAATTGCGCACTTTATGTAATCAATGATTTGTTGTTGTGAGATTTCCGCATTCATTTGGATTTTCCCAAAACTTTCGATTGTGGCACAAATATTAATGTCTTGATATGAAACATATATTATGTTATCAACAAGCGCAACTGTGAGCGTATCTCCCAAAATTTCAGTGCTTGCATCAAACTTGATGTTTCCGCCATTGTAACTATAATTATAATTGATGACAAAGTGCAATTCTTCAGGCGTGATTCCGTCAATTGGCACAACTCCGTCCATAATTTGCAAGCCAATTTGCCCGCTGACTGCGTTGCTCTTTATAGTCGCAATCGCGCTGTCAACTACATTCAAAATGTCGTTGATGTCAACAAACTCACACGCTGGTTTTGTGACAACGACTGTGTCCGTGTGCATCGACACTTCAAGACTCAAACTGTCAATGTTGATTTTGTCAATGTTCAAATCGTTGATTTCAATTTCAGCGCCCATTATGGTTTTTGCAAAATTGAGTGTCAACCCGATTTTGCCAACTTGAATGCTTGCACTATTGCTTGAAACTTCAATTGTGTTGACAAAACTTAGGTCGCTGACATTTAGTGCGCTTGCAACTGTTTTCAAAATATCTACTACATTTTTAGCGCTGATATTTGGTGTTTGCGCGTCTATTTTGCCAAAGTTGTTTTCAATAAAAGCAATAATTTTGTCTAATTCATTGACATTTGCGCTAATTGCAAGTTCCCCTACTGTGACATAGATTGTGTTGTCAATGTATGTGACACTAATTGTAGTGCCGTATATAATAAGGCTTATATTCGCTTTAATGTTTCCGTCCGTGATTGAAATTTTGTAGTCAATATTTGCTTCAATTGCTTGATTGTTGACGTTTGCTTTCAAAATAGCAGTTCCGCTAAAATTGTTTGCCTTGATTGTATTCAAAATAGGCTCAACAACTGGCAACAATTGCATAATATCAACATATTCATCTTTATTTGTGACATCTATTCGATTTTCATTTGCGACAAAGTCGATTGTAAACAATTCCGCGCCACTCTTTGTGAGTTTTGCGCCACTGAAATTGTCGTTTTCGATTTTAAATGAAACTTCATAATCATCATACGTTGCGCTAAATTTTTCGCCTGTATATGCTAGGTATAACTTATTGATGATTCCAAATATTTTGTTGGTGTCAATTGTTATGTTTGGCATTTGAGGCATTACCACATTGAGCGTTTTCAAAAGATCTTGAACTTTATCAATATCGCTGAGAGCAAACTTTATATTTGCGCCGAGTGCTGAAACATATACAACATTATCGACAAACACAAAGTTTATTTTGTATTCGCCATATGTTGCAACCGCTGTTACTGCGATATTTTTGTCGACAATATTAATTTGACCGCTAACACTTACGCCCTCATAGTTTGCCACGAAATTTGCAAAAATTCCGTCCTTTGCATAATTTGCAAAATTCTTTGCGACCTGAATAAGTTGCATCGCATCGATATAGTCATCGGTTACAATTGTTTTTTGTGCAAACTCTTTATATTCAAATGTTGTTTCAATTGAATAATCTTTATATTCCGCAAATAGTTTTGCAATTTTCCCGTCGCGGAGTTCGATATTCGCGCCAAACTCGCCGTTGATTAATGCAAAAATATTGTCGTTTATTTCAATTGATGTGTTTGAAATGATACCTAGCGCTGTTTTTAGAACGATATATATTGTTTGTTTTTGTTCTTCAGTCAACTCAATTTTGAGAATTTGTTTGATGCTATTCAAGTTGATTTCATCAAAGTCGATATTCTTAAGATTATCAAGCGCATCATTTACATTGTCAAATTTGTTGTCAATTCCAAACTCAGTCATTAATGCTTTGAGCGTTTGCTCGCTAATTTTTATTTTGATGCCTTGGTATGAAACATAAGCCACATTGTTTTGATATGTAAAATCAAAATCATTTTCGCCAACTTTAGTGTTCAAATTCAAGTAAATGTTCCCGAAATTATATGCGTAATTTACATTCGCGCGTGCTACATACTCATTGACTTTGAGCGTTGCAACTGCGTTCACATCGTTTGATTTGAACGTCGCAAGCGTCGCGTTTGAAAGGTCGTCAACATTTGAAAGCGTTAAGTACTTGCCTGTTGGCTCGCTAATTGCAGGAATATTGGAGTAGTTGAAAGTGCACTCAACCGCATAGCCTTTATACGAAACTCTTGCGCTTGCAATCTTTGAGTTTTCAGTTTGAACATTCAATTTAATGTCGTCATATTCAAATGACAAACCGCCGTTTTCATCGACTACGATTTGATTTAAGAATTGGAGTGTAAGTTTTGAAAAATCAATAGTTTTCAATTTTTGAATGAGTGCACCGATTGCTTCTTGCTTCTCAATTTGTTCAAAATCGAACTTTCCACCGACAAACTCCTTAAGTTTTGCAATGTCGCCCTTGTCACATTTAATACCAAGTGCACCGATGTTGGCGTATATAGCGTTTCCAAAGTATTTAACTGCAAAATCGTTTTCAGCAATTGTTGTTTGCAAAAGCATATTTGTTTTGTCAAATGTAAGTTTGCTTTCAAGTCCCAAAACGTCGACTGTTGCCGTGAATGGGGTTTGAATAGTGTTCAATAGTGATGCCAAAACCGCAAATTGTTTTGATGCCTCAGCGTATGTGCTGTGGTCGTTTGGTTTTGTCAATCCCAGCATCTCATCTTTTGTTTCAAGCGCAACTTTAGGCTCGACCGTGAAATTGCCGAATGCGATTTTAGGGATATCTACACTTTTTATATCATACTCAGTGTCGGTTTTGATGATAATATCGCCGACAGGAGTGTTCATCTTCAATAGAATTTCCGTTTCGCCCTTTTCCTCGACAATATTTTGCATCAAACCCATTAGCGCATTTATGTCAAGCAAACTTGAAATGTCGACTTCAGGCAAAACTCCCGAAAGTGCTGAGCCCACAATTTTGACAAGTCCGCCGATGTCGTCAGTTGTCGCTTGATATCTCGCACCCAAAAGGTCGACATAAATTTTCCCGTCGACAAACGCAAAACTGATTGCGAGACTTTCGCCGTCCCTTTCAATGTTCACATTGCCCGCAAGGTTAAAGGCGGAAAAACCACTCACTAAGTCCATTTGCAGATTGAGCGAAACATTCGCAAGTAATTCATCATTCTCTTTGAGAACAAATTCTCCGCCCGCCGTCAGTGCTTTAGCGTCCATAAGATTGCCGACAACCTTGTCAAACGCCGACTGCTCGGCTGGCTGTACTGCGCGCGATGGCGCTGTTTGGTCTGTGAACAGAAAAACTCCACCCACACCCGACATCAACATAACAATGTATGTCAAAAAATATACTAAAAATTTTCTCATTATTTTCCCCTACTCTCAATCACTTTGTGACTGGAATAACATTTTCTCTCCCATATTCAAAATCTTCTCTCAATATGCCTGTACAGCCCGCATTGACGCCCATATAGTTGACGGTATATTTTTCGTATGTGTCAATTGAAATGAATCTAAACGATTCGTCAACAACACAAGTCAAGGTCACAGTTTCAAACGTAGGATAGTTTGGCAATTGCGAAATATTTTTCATTTGCTTGACGTAGTTCAATACGCCCAAAATTGCATCTAGTTCAATGACAATTTCATATGCCTTGCTACCATTCTCAAGCGTGATTGCTTTTGGAACTGCTGTTTTGTTCAAAACTGTTTTACTTGAAACAATGTATGGTATAAACGACGTTATCGGCACACCGTTGACTTCGTGAAAATCATTTAGCGCGCGGTCGCCCTTATCTTTCCAATTGGCAGTCAGTTGCTCAGTTATTCCCGATGCTGTGTAATAGCGGAGCGAGTTTGCTCCATCGGTGTAGTAATCGCGCTCGCCTACACTCTTGATACCTTTACTGATACTCTCTTTGTAGTACTTCCCGTCCTCATACGCCTTTACACTCAAAACCAATTGGTCTTTTATCGTCTTTACTTTACCTGTTCCATATATATAGACGCTACCGTGCGTGAACAAACGCTGTTCTGCAATCTCAAAAACTTCATACGCCTTGAATGCGGACGGCGCTTTCCCTTCCGCGCGTTGAGAGAGTGCTTTTGCGTCGTCACGCAACTCCGCCTCTTTGTACTGCGAATAATCTACTTGTGGCGCTCCGATGAAAAAACCACCGACAAATATTCCGCTCAAAATGCCTGCGATTGACACAAAAATTAGTGCAATTATGCTTTTCTTTGTGAATTGAAAAGGTATTCTTTCCTTTGTTTTGTTTCTACTCATATGTTGGGTTGCCCCTTTAATTTATTTTCCGCGACTTTCTTTCTTGCGGATAGATTTGTTTTTATATTGCTCCGCTGACTTGTAATCAGCAGGTGATGGTTGCTATAAAAAAAGCATATATAATATTAATATTATATATACTATTGAATAATTATATAATTTTCTACAAATAAAGTCAATAACTTTTGGAATAATTACTAAAATTTGTGCATATAACTATAATTATTTTTGTGGTTTCCTACGTTTTTTTGCGCCTTTGTGAACTATTTTATAAATCACGCCAGTCTTGATTTTGATGACACCAAACGGGCAAAGTTCTTGACAACAAAAACAGCGAATACATTTGTCATAGTCAATTTTGGCAATTCTTTTCCCGTTTTTGCCCTCGACCATTGAAATTGCTTTGACAGGGCAATGCTCGGCGCACTTTCCACACCCACGACAAAGTTTGTGGTTGATTTTAGGGCGTTGCGTCATTATGTTATGTACAAATTTTTGCAAGCATTGTGGCACAAAATTTGCGTAAGGCTTTTCAACATTAGGTGTAATTTTTTCAAAGTCTTTGACAACAAATTTTTCGACATTTTCGCCCACGATTTCGACATTATAATCATCAACAAAACCGCGTGCAAGCCCTTTCGTGATTGTTGGCATTTTGTCTAGGTCTGCATTGATAAGTTTGACACTGACGACATCTAACGCAAGGGCGTTGCTTGACGCCAAAATTGCCCCCACTTTTCGCGGTGAACCATTGCTTGGACCTTCCCCCTCCATTGCCAAAACGGCATCACAAACATTGAGGCAAAGTTTCGAGCCAAAATATTCGTGAATGTCGTACAAAAAGTCGCAAAAAGTATCAATTTCCCTATATTTTCCGTGCATTTCAACTTTTGTAAGCCCCGGAATTGCTCCAAACATATTTTTGACTGCGTTTGTAAAGCCCGCAAAAGCGTGCGTTTTCAACTTTGATGCATTTATAATGACGTCCGCATCGTATAGAGTTTGCAAAACATCGAACTTTTTGCCAACAACACCGTTCGGGTTGTCCACTGATACGAAATCAAAATTTTCATTCAGTTCAAACCCATATTCCCCCGCTATGTCCACAAGTCCACTTGCTTTGTAAATGCCGTTCATATATCCCGATGTGAAAGGCCCGCCCGCACTGTCGACAACGACGACATTTGCACCTACTTCTTTGCATAGCCTGCCTATTGCAGAAACAACCGTCGGGTGTGTCGTCGCGCACTTTTCAGGCGTCGCTTTCATTAGTAAGTTTGCCTTGATTGCAACGCGTTGCCCTGCTTTGACAAACTTTTCAATGCCCCCCAATTTGTCAATCGAACTTTTGACCGCCTCAAAAACCTTATCTTCATCATAATCATCGCACCCCACAAGCGAAACAATTTTTTCCATATACTCCACCTTTATATTAATTTTTATTGTTTGAAAACATAAATACTATGTTATCATTTTTTAATAAAAAAATCAACCTAGTGAACCCACTAAATTGATTTAAGCAATTATTTGTTTTATTTAGAACTAAATCACAATTACACTAGAGGACGCACCGCCACTAAACTTTAGTGTTATGTTTGCGTCGGTTTTAGAAACGGTGTAACTAAACTTATTTTTGTTTGCCGTGTCTTGCGTGCAATCTCCTGTGACGGTCATTGACCACATATATGGTTTGCTAACAAGTATTGAGTAGTTTTCGCCGACCGATTGCGTCAACACAATCTCCTTGCCACTTGTCGCGACTATTTGGCTCTGAACCATGTCACCATTTATTAGATACAATATTACACCATTGCCACTTGCGCCTGTGACTGTAATATTGATTGTTATTACGCTTTGTACTTTTGTCCATTTGCCATAAAGAGGAATCGTATCATCATACCCCGTCGTATCAAACGCTGCACTCAAACTTGATAACGCCGTGTCGCTGCAATCCGCTTTTGTGTACCAACCCTCAAACTTATATTTTGCTCGACTTGGCAAAACTAATTGCGTTTCAGTACCTGTTGTGTACTCTTGTGGTGGCGTCGCCGACCAATCAGAATCAAGCATATCACTATTTATTAAGTCGCCCGTATAGTTATATGTAATTGTGTAAGTCGTAGACGCAATCAATACAAGTTCAATATGAATCTGAATCCACGAATTCCCGTCAAATGTCTCACACCACACATGATCGGCATCATATTCTTTACCGTCATCCAAGTCTTTCCATTTGTATGTGTCTGTCACACCATTAAGCATAATAGTAAATGGTATGCGAACAGCCTCATTCATATAATATAAATAATCTCCATTACTATCACTTCCTGAGCTTTGATAGTGAAATGAAATATATTCGGAATTAGTAGGACTCAAAACAATATTGTCTTTATATTTAAGTGCGCCGTAAATATAAACATTAGTTCCGCCTCCCACCGCTCTAATATTGCTGTCATAAAAGCGATAAGCAGGAATTAACAAAAAGAGCATATTAACAACAAAAAGCCATACTAATACTAGCATAGCGCGGGAAAGCGAATTTAATTTAGTTTTGTAACATATATTTTTGTTGCTTCTATTGTTTTTTGTCGAAGTGCAATTTTTGCCACTTTGCAGAAATGTGCTAGTATCTTGCTGTTTTTGGCATGTACCATTATTATTTTGAGGGGTTATCAGGCAATTTTTTACATCACATTATACCCCCCCCCCCCTAGCAATTTTGTTCTAAAAATCATAATATTTTATCTCCTTGTTCTTTGACTTTTCACGTATATTTTACCACTATTTGCGATTTTTATCAAATGTTTTTCATATATTTATGAAAAAAAGTTGCAAAATTCTGCAACTTTTCTTATTTTTTTTAGGATTTTATTTGATTTCGCTCTTCCGGGAGATTTCTCCGCTTCGGCGAGGGCTAACGCCTCCGCCTTCGGTCGAAATGACAGTGGGTAGTGTTCCTATCCACGCTCAGCGCACTGATGAGATATGAGTTTCAAACCACTGTATATGGTTATCTTTTTAGTTTTGCGGAAACTTTGTATCCGCGAAGGTCAAATTCGCGCGACATGTCGCAATCGGAAAGCAAAGTCATTTGACTCAAGGTTTCCTTTTCAATCGTGGACTTTTCGTCGTCGATGATTGACTGCATATAGTCGTCGGCACTTGATAGGTCGACAAAAATTCTGTCCGCTACATCAAAGCCTGCGTCTTTGCGGGCAACTTGGAGTGAGCGCAAAAGTTCACGCAAGATGCCTTCTTTTTCAAGTTCGGCGGAAAGTGAGGTATCAATTGCAACATTGATTGTTTCAACGTCCGCTTTGATATTGTCATTGAACACATTAGTAATATCAAACATATTCTTTTCAAAGTCGACGTCAAAGTCACCGAGTTTGACGGCTTCATTGACATCAAGTTTTGTCAAAATTTCTTTTGTTTGCTCAGGTGTCAATTTTGATATGAACTCTTTTGCTTCGTTGACTCTATTTTTGAGTTTTGCCCCTGCTGTTTTGAAGTTTAGGTGCAATACGCGTGTGCAGAGCGAATCAAAGTTTGGAAGATATTCAATTTCTTTAACATTGAGTTCGTTCTTGATAATTTGTTCAAAATCTTTACAAATGTCTTGCATATCGGTGTCAATATAAAGTGTTTTGATTGGTTGTTTTACTTTGATTTGTGCTTGGTTGCGCAAACTCAATGCAATTGTGATGATTTCTCTCACTTTTTCACATTCAAGTAGTATTTTTTCATCGACTGCCAAATTTACTGGGAAGTCGCTCAAAAGCACGCTTTCTTCCGCTTGCCCATATTTTCTCACGAGGTTTTGCCACGTATATTCGGTCATAAACGGAATAATTGGCGCCATAACTTGTGTGATTGTTTTGATTGCGATGTAGAGGCTGTTATATGCGTCTACCTTGTCTTGTTCAAATCCGTCTTTCCAGAATCTACGACGACAAATTCTAATATAGAAATTGGAAACGTCGTCCATACACTTTTCAAATTCTTTTATTACTGATACGGTATCGTTTGCATCATAGCGCTCGGACGCATAGTTTGCAAACGAATTAACGCGGGAAATTAGCCATTTGTCCATAAGGTTTGCACTTGTAAATTCGCCACTGCATTGTGGTTTATCGATTTCAGCATAGGTATTGAAGAACACAACTGCGTTGTGATATTGTAGTGTTTTTCTTCTTGCTTCCTCGCAAAGTGACATTGAAAAACGTACATCGTTTGAGGTTGGCGCACCTGCAAAGAGGTAACGGACAGCATCTGCCCCCAACTTTTCGGCAACTTCTTCAAACTGAACTGAATTTCCTGAAGATTTCGAGAACTTGCTACCGTCCTCAGCAACGACTGCGCCATAACTCAAAACCTTTTCATACGGCGCGCGCCCAGTGAGCGTGACGCTCATAAACAGCAATGAATAGAACCACAAGCGAATTTGCTCGCGCATTTCCATTACCACTTCAGCTGGGAATTGCTTTTCCCATTCCTTGCGATTTGTGAAGTAACCCAGTGTTGTGAAAGGCACAATGCCTGCGTCAAGCCAAACGTCACCGACTTGCGTTACGCGTTTAACTTTTTCGCCACAGCAAGGACAAACAATTTCGATATCGTCGACATATGGGCGGTGCAATTCCTTGAGGTTGCTAAGGTCACGACCGCTCAACTTTTCCAAGTCCGCTTTACTTTCAACAACAGTTAGGTGACCGCATTTTTGACAAGGATAGAATGGGAGTGGCAAACCATAGTAGCGACTGCGCGAAATGTTCCAATCGCCCATATTGTTGAGCCAATCTTCCATACGTTTTCTTGTATATTCTGGTTGCCAATCGACATTTTTGACTGCCTCCAAAAGTTGTGGGCGAATTTCGTCGGTTTTTATGTACCATTCGCGCACAAGGCGGAAGAATACTTGTGTTTTACATCTCCAGCAAATAGGATATTTGTGTGTGTGCATTTCGGTTTTGAAGAACTTTCCTTGTTTCTTGAGTTCCTCAAAAATCTTTGGCGCGACGTCGGAGGCGTTGATTCCAGCAAAAATACCGTAATCTTCCAAAAGTTCGCCGTTGTCGTTGATAGGACAAATTGCAGGCAAGTCGTATTTTTTGCCGAGTTCAAAGTCCTCAGCACCGCACCCCGGTGCGATGTGGACGACGCCTGAACCTTCGTCCGCGACGACTTCGTCCCACGCGATGACTTTGTGTTCTACGCCTTGTTGACATTTAAGTTCTGGGAAAAATGTTTCATAATGTAGCCCCAAAAGTTTGTCGCCTTTGAATTTGTCGATTACTTTGCGGTCTTTTGGCATATGAGGTAGCGCATTTTTTGCCAAAACTATTGGACGCACGCCCCCTTCATATTCGACTTTGACATACTCAAGTTCAGGATTGACTGCTAGTGCGACGTTGCTAGTGAGCGTCCACGGCGTAGTTGTCCAAACCAAAATGTCAAAATCTTCTTCGACAACTTTTGCTTTTGCAAAAATTGTTTCGTGTTCTACTTCTTTATAAGAACCCGTCATTTCGTGTTCGGAAAGCGAAGTTCCGCAACGCGGACACCACGGCATCGGGCGGTCAGATTGCGTAATCCAGCCACGGTCGTGACAAACTTTCAAAAAGTGCCAGATGCCTTCAATATTTTCATCCGTTTTCGTATAATATGAGTTATCCCAATCCATCCACTGCCCAAGTCGCTTGCTTTGCTCGGTGATGACTTTTGAGAATTTATCGACGCGTGCGACACACGCGCTTGTGAACTTGTCCATACCAAGTTTTTCAATGTCACGCTTATTTTTGAAGCCGAGTTCTTTTTCAACTTCGACCTCAACCCAAAGCCCTTGCCCGTCAAATCCATTGCGGTAGTGGCAGGAATACCCGCGCATACCTTTGTACTTTAGGTATGCGTCTTTTAGCGTTCTACCCCAGCAGTGGTGCAAACGCATACTGTTGTTGGCTGTGATTGGTCCGTCCAAAAAACGATAGGCAGTGCGCCCCGCGTTCTTTTTTTGTAGTTTTTTGAAGCAATCATTATCTTGCCAAAATTTGAGCATCTCAAGTTCTTGCTCAACAAATTTATTTTCGTCCATAATTTCCTCTATTTATCAAGCAAAACTGCTTTTATTCTACGAACATTTGCAGAACTGCTTTCTTCCTTTTTGATTTTGAATTTTACAAGTTCTCTTGTGTTGTTTACGTGTGGCCCACTGCAAATTTCTTTGCTATATTTGCCGATTGTATAAACGGATACTTTATCTCCATATTTGTTATCAAACAACCCGATTGCGCCACTATGTTTTGCCTCGTCGGGTGTCATTTCTTCACGAATGACGTCGACACCTTCGGCAATGATTGAATTGACATAATCTTCAATTTCTTGCAATTCCTCAGGCGTGAGTTTGCGCGAAAAGTTGAAGTCGAAACGCAATCTTTCAGGAGTTATGTTGCTACCCATTTGGTGGACGTCGTCCCCCAAAAACTTTTTGAGCGCTGAATGCAACAAGTGTGTTGCGGTGTGAAGTTTGATTGTTTCGGGGTCGTGGTCGGCAAGCCCTGACTTAAAGACAGCTTGGTTTGCACCGCGCGACTCCTCTTTGTGGTGTTCTAGCAATTCTTCAAACGCTTTGTCATCGACCTTTATGTTATGCTCCTCAGCAAGTTCTTGCGTAATCTCAAGTGGGAAGCCGAATGTATCATACAACTTAAAGACAAGTTCGGTTTTTAGATATCCATTTTCAATATTATTTTCATCTTCAATATATTCGTTGAAAACCTTTAGCCCTTGTGAAAGCATTTTACTGAATTTGTCTTGCTCTGCTCTAAACTTTGCCAAAATCTCGTCCTTTGTAAAGTTCCATTCAGGCGCAAGCCCTGTATTTTCCATATTGTCAATCGTTTTGCTTGCGATTGTTTCAAACATATCGTCGCCTGCCTCGATTGTTCTCAAGTGGCGCAATGCTCTGCGCATAAGACGGCGCAAAATGTAGCCCGCTTTGACGTTTGACGGCTCAACTTTCGCGTTCAAAATAATGACGCTTGTTCTAATATGTTCGCAAATAATGCGCAAACTGCGCTCGTTAGGGTTCTTTGAATTTTCGCGAAGATAATTCATAATGTCGACAAAAATTTCAGTATCATAGACTGTGTCAAGACCGTTGAGTGTCAAGAGCATTCTTTCAAGTCCTGAGCCTGTGTCGACGGAGTTAAATTTCAACTTGCTGTATGTTTTGTCAAGGTTTTTATAGTATTGCATAAACACGCCCGCGTTCCAAATCTCAAGATACCTTTTCTTTGTGTCGAAAAAGCCTGATTTTTCGTAACTTTCGCCGTGTTCGTCGCCTGTGTCATAAAAGACTTCGGTGCAAGGACCGCAAGGACCTTCCCCGTCGCCCATACTCCAAAAGTTGTCCTCAAATGGTAGTTTTATGATGTGCGATGGGTCAATGCCGACTTTTTCCCAAATGCCCGCGCTTTCTTCGTCCGCTGGAAGTCCTAGCGCTTCATCTCCGCTAAAGACTGTTGCATAAAGTTTTTCTTTTGGAATCTTGAAGCCCTCAGTCAATAACTTGAACGCATAACTAATTGCGCCCTTTTTGAAGTAGTCACCGATTGACCAACTGCCAAGCATATTGAAACTCGTCAAGTGGTGACGGTCGCCGACTGACTCGATGTCGTTTGTGCGAATGCAAGTTTGCACATTGCACATACGCTTGCTGACTGGTTGTTCCTCGCCCGTAAAGCACTTTTTGATTGGCGCCATACCCGCGTTGATAAATAGTAGCGTTGGGTCGTTTTCAGGCACAATGCTTGAATTTTTTATTCTTGTGTGACCGTTTTCAGTAAAAAAGTTGATAAACGTGTCCAAAATTTGTTTTGCAGTGTATTTCATTCTCTTTTTTTCTCTCCTAATTTTCAATACTTTGGCGCAAAGCGCATAAGGGCAAACATTTTGTTTGCGTGACACAAATCAAATCACAACCCGCAAAGCAAAAAGATTAGCGTTTTACTTTGTGAAAAATTGCAACATATAATGTGACTTTGGTTGCACCAAAATAAATACAATGCACCCGCGATTTGGCGCACGGGTGTAACTTATCAATATTTTACAACATTACGACGTTTTTGTCAAACACTCTAGCACATATTATATAAAGTTCATTGCCAAAAATTTTCTTAAGTTGTTAAAATGACGTCCTAAGAATAGCACATTAAAAATTCACATCAACAAATATTTCCTTTATAACTGTTTTTACCACGACATATCTAGTTACAAGCAAGATATGGAATTGATTAAAGATTTCAAGAATATTACGCAAAAAGAAAAAGATGCTATTTTAGTTCTGCTCAAAAAATAGCATCTTTTTTTGTAAAACTGGTAGTCTAAATCAAGCGCTACATTCATATTTAATAGATAAGGAGAAATCTATGTCTAAAAAAATACGATTGACGATTTGGAGCGCGGTGATACTTTGTGTAGTTGCGCTCATTTGCACGTTTGCGTTTTCGTCATACAAGGCGAACTCAGTTGTGTTGCGCGCTAGCAAGGAGGCAAACAACTACACGATTAATGCAATTTATAATGATGACACAAAAAGTTTGTTTGCGACACAGAGCGTGGACTACAAAAACACGAGTACGGACACTTTGAACAGTGTTAGTTTTCACTTGTACGCTAATGCGTTTCGCGACGGCGCGCAATTTAAGCCTGTTGGCGCGCTGACAAGCGAGGAGGCATACCCAAACGGCGAAAGTTTTGGCGGAATCACGGTCAAAAATGTCAAGGTCAACAACAAGGAAACGACTTTTGAGATTGGTGGCAAGGACAAGGATATTTTGATTGTGCCGATTGCGACGCAATTATTTCCTAACTCGCGCGCGACTATTTCGTTTGAATTTGATGTCAATTTGCCAAATATTCGCCACAGGTTTGGCTACACTGACAAGGCGGTCAATCTTGGCAATTTTTACCCGATAGCATGCGTTTACAAAAACGGCGCGTTTGACACGAGTCCATATAGTTATAATGGCGACCCCTTTTACTCCGATGTTTCAAATTACAAGGTAACTCTCACGTGTGCAGACGATTTTGTTGTTGCAAGCACGGGCGAAGCAAAGTCGAACTCCGCAAAGGACGGCAAGGTGGAACACGTGTTCACTGCCCTTGCGGTGCGTGATTTCGCGATGGTTTTGTCGCGCGATTTTAAAGTTTTGACGGGCAAGGCTGGCAAGACGGTTGTTAGTTATTATTCATACAAAGATGAGAACGCGGAAAAGTCACTTGAGACGTCGATAAAATCGGTCAATACCTTTAATAAACTTTTTGGCGAGTACCCTTACAATACGCTTGCGATTGTTGAAACGAGTTTTGTGCACGGCGGAATGGAATTTCCAAACATTGTGTATATTTCCGACGACTTGTCAAGTTATGAGGAATACACAAATGTGATTGTTCACGAAATTGCGCATCAGTGGTGGTATGGCGTGGTTGGCGACAATCAAAATGTTGACGGCTGGATAGATGAGGGGCTGGCGGAATATTCTTGCATTCTTTTCTATGAAAACAACCCTGATTATCAAGAAACACGCGACAAGATTATTTCGAGTGACCTAAAGTCGTATGTTTTATTTGTTGAGGTTTACGGCGATTTGTTTGAAAACTTTGACACGTCGATGACGCGCGCACTTACTGAATACAAGACTGAACCTGAATATACATATATGGCATATGTAAAATCGGTGCTGATGCTTGACAACATTCGCAACGTGGTTGGCGACAACAAGTTTATGTCTGCACTCAAAGATTTTTATCGCGACAATGCAATGAACTTTGCGACGCGCGAAACTTTTATTCTTGCGTTTGAAAACGCGAGCAAGATGCCTTTGCGCGCGTTGATTGATTCTTGGCTTGACGGCAAAATCGTCATCACATCCGATGTGGCATAGGCTGTTCATTTGCCGAAAAAGTTGTTGATGATTTCCACAAGTTTTGATTTGTAGTGAATGTTTTTGCTACCATCGTCCACACCGCCGACAAAGCACATTGGCGGATAGACGACACACCACCAGTTGTTGCCTTGACCTGTGCCGAGATTTAATATTAGTGCGTCATAAAACCCACTTTCAAGCACAAGGTCGTCATATTGGCGGGTTGGAAACTTTTCTTTGCACACGCGCGCTGAGGAACTATAGTTATATCCTTCGCGTTTCAAGACGGCGTTTGCTACATTTTCGATAAGCGGTAAATTATTTTCGATAATTTCAACCGCTTTTTCTTTTGTCGTGGCGTCGACAAGCAATGGTGTCAAGGCGTCGACGACTGCACTTTTGACTTCGTATTTTACGAGTTGGTCGCATTCGTTATTGCTGTTTGCGCGGATATGTATTCTCAAATAGTCGGCTTTGTCGAGCCCTGCACTTTGTGGCTGAAATCCGCACACTGCCACGATGATTGCCACGAGTACTACTGCGCTTGCTATGATATAATTTACTGCGTTCATATTTTCACCTTCACGCCTATTATTGACACATACTATAACATTTATACGTGCGATGGCGCACTGCCACAGGTATTGTCAGTACAAGCAAATAATCGTCACGGACGGCGTGCGATTGTGCTTTCTATACGTATTTATTCTCGATGCGGTGGCAAGCGCCACTGGTGCAGGTACTGTCAGTACAAGCAAGTTGCTTATGAGGGCGACGCATTGCTATTCTTTCTAAATGTTTCGGTTCTCGATGGGTGGCAAAAGCCAAAGTTGCAGGTACTATCCCTACAAGCAAATAATCCTCACAGACGGCGTGCGATTGTGCTTTCTATACGCGTTTGTTCTCGTTGAGGTGGCGCACTGCCACAAGAGTTTTATTTTTTTAAAAATAGATATTTTTTTCTAAAAACGCTTGAACTTTTGTTCTAATTGTGCTATTATATAAAAAATAATTAAAACAAATTTTCTATATAATACTTTTGTTATTTTGAAAATTCTACAAAAATTAAAAGTCATTGATTATTATACAAAGTTTTTTGTTGCAACAAAATACGCGCCATATTGGAGAAAAAATGAGAACAATTTTACACAGCGATTTGAACAATTTTTATGCATCGGTTGAGTGTCGTCGTAATCCGCTTTGGAAAGAATATCCACTTTGCGTGTGTGGCGACCCACGCGACAGGCACGGCATTGTGCTTGCAAAGAACTATATTGCAAAGAATATGGGCATCAAAACTGGTATGGTGCTGTGGCAAGCGCGTCAAATTTGTCCAAGCATCATATGTGTTATTGCAAACTTTGATGAATACATTGATTTTTCGCGCAGAGTCCGTGCGATTTATGAAGATTATACTGACCGCATCGAACCATTTGGGATTGATGAAGCGTGGCTTGATGTAACGGAGAGCAAGGCGCTATTTGGCGATGGCGCAAGCATTGCAAACGAAATTCGCGAGCGAATCAAGAAAGAAATTGGCATCACGGCGTCCGTGGGTGTTAGTTTCAACAAAATTTTTGCAAAACTTGGTTCGGATATGAAAAAACCCGACGCGACGACGATAATCACGGCGAAAAATTTCAAGGAAACGATTTGGGCGTTGCCCGTTGCGACACTTTTATATGTTGGCAGAGCGACAAACAAGAAAATGCACAATCTAGGAATTGAAACGATTGGCGACCTTGCAAACGCTAATCCTGACTACTTACGTTCAAAACTTGGCGTTTGGGGCAAGACACTTTGGGAGTTTGCAAACGGGCTTGACAATTCACCTGTCAAAAAGGTTGGACAAAGTAGCATCATAAAATCGGTGGGCAACAGTATGACTGCACCGCGCGACATCGTGACGCCTGAACAGGCGCGCGTCGTTTTGACCGTGCTTGCGGAGTCTGTTGCTAGTCGTATGCGAAAATATGGCGTGGGCAAAGGTCGCGTTGTTTCGGTTTGGATGCGCGACAATGTGCTTGGAAGTTTTGTGCGACAACAAAAGTTTTTGACGCCGACAAGCAATTCGTTTGATATCATTCATCGCGCAATGGCGATTCTCACAAAATATTATGATTTTTCGCTACCATTGCGCAGTTTAGGCGTTTCGGTCAGCGAGTTCGAAAGCGATTTTCAACAACTCAGCCTTTGGGACACTGCCGATGAAACCAAAAAACAACAAGATTTGGCGGTTGAACAGATACGCAAGAAATATGGTTTTTCTTCCATTTCACGCGCAAACATTTTGTTCGAGTCCAAACTCATTGGCTTGGATATTGAAAACTCGCACACCATTCACCCTATGAGTTACTTCCGCGGGTAAAGACCCGCCACTGCAGGTACTGTCCCTACAAGTAAATTACTTTCGTAGACGGCAATCTTTATTCTTTCTATAAATGTTTGTTCTCGACGGTGATAGCACCGCGGCTATGGCTACTTTCCCTACGTCTAAGTACCTTTAGTGGACGGCAAATTAATTGCTTTCAATGCGCTGTTGTTCGCGCGGATAGCGCACGACCATATGTTATTACTGCGAGGACATAAAAAAATAGAAAGGATAAAGAGTATCGTTGATTAAAGCTATTTAGGCGTACTGACAGTACCCACGGTGGCGGAACTATCCCCGCTAGTACACACAGCCGTGCGCTATCGTTTTGAGTGGCAACAAATATAAAAAGAACAGCAAGAATGCCGTCCTCAATAACAAATTAGACGTACTGACAATACCCACAACCGTGCGCTATCGCACACGTCGGCGCAAGTCGGAGTTATTTAAGTCAAATTTCAGTGCGTTGCCACTCATAACAAGACGCGAAGCAAGTCTATCGCCGTAACGTTCCATAAATTCTTCAGTCTTCAAGTTGGTCGAAATAATCGTCAACTTGTTTTTCATAATGCGCACATCAATAATATTTTGCATATATTCAAGCGAAATGTTTTGATAAATTGGCTCCGTACCCAAGTCGTCTATAATCAAAACATCGCAATCAATGAAAATTTGTTGCATCAAATTTTTTGTGTCAAACGAGCCTAAGTGCCATTCCAAAAGATTTTGCGAAAGTTCAAACGCAGGCATAAAACAGACCGCCACATTTTGATTCAATAATTCGTTTGCGACACATTCAAGAAAAAACGACTTGCCCGCCCCCACTTCGCCACGAACAATGATGACGGGAACATTGAATTTTCCTTCGCCCGCAACAATTTTTTCGCCAAGTTTGAGCATTTTTTCGCCAAATTCAGGTTTATCATAAATCTTTGGTTCAAAATCTTTGAACGTATGCGTCATTGAATTTCCCATATTGCTGTTTTGGAAAAGTGCGCGCGTAAGTTTGTTTTGAAAACAAGAACAACGCGTATTGCCAACAAAACCCGTGTCATTGCAAAGTTTGCAACTATAGTTTGGGCGAATATCTTGTAGCGTCAAGCCCATTTTTTGCAAAATCTCGGCGCGCTTGTTTTTCGCAGTCTTGATGCTCTCATCAACTTCCGCCGTCGATTTCCCCTCAAACTCTTGTTTTGCCTTTTCAATAATTAAACCGCGAATTTCTTTATCAATTGCTTCAAAATCTTTATTTTGTAGCGCTTTAAAATATCGAACATCCGCCAAATGTTCGGCGTCCTGCCTATTCGTCAAAATTTCGTTCAAGATTTTGTTTTCTATTTCTATTTTGTTCATTTATTTATCTCCACTCAAATGAAATTATCTATATTATTAAACACGCCGTCAAGTTCTTCTTTTGTATACTCGCGATGACGGATTGCAATGTTTGATTTTCCTTTCCCAGTTTGCGTTGCTGATTTCGATGTCAATTTGTTTGCTTGTTCTTTCGCTTTTTCGACGCTGTCAACGCCGTTTTCTTTCCATTCAGATAAAACTTTGTTTAGATACTGCATCGGTTGCGCTTTGTCTTTCGCTAGGCTTGCGCCAAACATAATGATTTCGTGGCAAAGCCCCCAACTATATGTCCACGTACGATAAAAATCTCTATCCCACGACGTCACGTTTCTCATCAGCCCGCACTCGGTCAAAACTTCTTTGATTGTGCTGTCCGTTTTGATTGAGTTCTCAATTTGTTGATTGAGGCTGTCAAGCGTGACAATGCCGTGCGCATAAAACTTGTTGATTGCCCCGTTGACTCCCTCAAGTGTTCTAATCGAGTTTTTGAAGCAGTTGTTTGCAATGGCAAGCAGTGTTTGTTCGTCGTACCCCTTTGCAAGCCACGGCTGAACATAGTTTGTAATGACGGGGTCAAGATTATCATAATATACGCCAATCGACTTTGTGATTGCTTTTGCAAGTTTTATGATATTGTCGCGCTCACTCTCAAAACTGTCAATTTCTTTCACTGAATACAACTTCAATTCAAAATAGTTGAGCAATTTTGAATCTAGTCTATAAATTGTTGGACTTATGTGAATGTTTTTCGCGACAAACAATATGACATTATGTTCAAAGCCGAGTTCTTCCGTCCACTTCTTGTAGAACTGTCTGTCCTCAAATGTTGCTTTTCTTTTGCTCTTAAGCGCTTTGACAACTTCGCTGACTTTGTCAAGTGACTGCTCAAATTCCTCAATCTTTTTGCTGACATCTTCTTCAGTGTGCGCCCCCTCTTGCGCCCAGTTTTTTGCAACGGTTGTTATGTACTTATAGCCCACGCTACCGCCCTTTTGACTGACGCAAAATTTTGCAATCAACAAAAATGCAGAAGTTTCAATGTGGTATTCCTCCATCGTTTCATAGTATGCGCTATACTCGTTTGGCAAAATCATTGCCCCTGACTTTATGTCCTGCATCATCAAATTGAAATCTTCATACTTTGATTTGCTCCACTTGTGGTTTTGTGAAATTGCGTTTTTGAGCGGATACAACATTACTTGGCACGGGTCGCCATACAAATGCAACAGTCCCTCATTTTCCCAATATTTGAGTGCGTTCATAACATCTAGTTCCGCCATATTCAAGATTTTGCAAATCTTTTCAAGGTCATTGTCGGGGCTGTCGCCATTGCTCGACAAATACAAGCAATATACATAGACTTTGACAAAGTCACTTTGTGCGTACGGCAAATAGTCGTTTATAAAAATATTGTCAATTTCAGTTTTTGAATTTTCAATGAAGTCGCTTGATTGCTTTATGAATGCCATTGTTTTGTCCCCTTTGCTTTTCGCATTGAATATGTCACAAATTTGTTATTGTTTATTATAACATATAAAAACATTTTTCACAACAATTTTTGCAAAGCATAGTTGAATATTGCATATACAACGATAATATAATAGAATATGGTAAAGTTTGATTTTCGTAGGTCGATGAACGAAATGGCATTTAACCTCAAAGACCATTTTGCACGCTTCAAGAAAATGTACATAGTTTTTTTGTTGATTATGTTATTGGGACTCATAACAGGTATGCTGACCGCTTTCAAGTACACAGGGCAAATTACCGTCCAGCACCTAAATGACAATGTGCTTGTCGGTTTTCTTGAGGAAAAAGTAAGCGCGTTTAGCCTACTTTTCAAGCGAATATTTGCTTTTTGTATATTGTTTTTTATAATTATAGCGATAAACTTCAAAAAATTCACGTGTTTTTTAAACTTTTTTCTCATTTTGTATGAAAGTTATTTGCTCGGCTTAAATTCCGCCATATTCATAATGCTGTTCAACATCAGTGGAATAATCAATGTTTTCCTTGTCTATCTTCCTTGTCACCTCATATCGCTTGTTGCGCTAATGGGGTTATGCACCGTCTTTTGCAGTTCGTGTTTTTCGCTGTGTCGCTACCGCGAAAGTATTTTCAGCCAATTTTTCTGGCAACAAAACGGACGCTCAATTGTCACATTTCTGCTTATTGCCATTTTCGCATTTTTGCTTGAAATGTTGTTGCTCCCGTCCTTTTGTTCCGCGTTTTTCATTGTCAAATAAAAAACTCAAAAAGAGTGCTTGCACCCCTATGTCGGGTGCTTTAGCACTCTTTAAAATTACAATGTATACTGTGGTTGATTGTTTCTTATACCACAACGCAGTTTTTCCACGAGCCGTCACCTGTCAATTCGAATGATAAGTTCATTGCGTTTTTAGTGTCTGTCGAAATTTCGTAGCACGCAAAGTTGGTTGGCGCGAGTGTTGCGCCGTCCAAAAGTACTGTCAATCGACTTCCAAATGGTCTTGTGGCAAGTATTTTGTATGTTTTCTTTTGCTCTAAAGCAACACTAATTGAAATTGTACCTGATACACAACTATATTCGGCAATGCACTCATTCCCGTCCATAACTGTAAGCATAAGCAAACTGTTTACCGCACTGTTTGTGGCTGTTAAATTTAATATTGTGCCCGCCGATTCAACATTTGCTTGAACGCGCACCGCTTTACTTAAATTTGACACGGTTACAGTTAGTTTTCCACCACTGTACGTATAACTATAATCACAGTACCCTTCACTTGCCAGAGACCCGCGCCCGCTCGCGCTGCTCGCGGTTATTGTTTTGGTGCCCGTTTCTGTAATCAAGTCAAATGAAGTTATTTGGTATTTGCTGGTGTCAATAGCCGCGTACTCAACCGTACGTGTACCTTTTGTTGTGTCACTTGAGTTTTTTACAACATAATTTGAATAATTGTATTCACTAAGGATTGTTTGATACGCCGCCTTTAATGACAAGCTTGCGCTTGTGGCGTCGTTATAGCCAGACTTAACGCTGGCAGATACCTTACAGAGCTGCTGCTCTGCAAGGGAATCAAGAGAGAGATGGAGCGCAACGCGAACGCCGTTGCAGTTGTTGACATTATTGCTGCTATTGTTACCATTTTAGTTGATTTCGCGCGCGAAATGGTTACTGTTAGAATTGCCAGAACGCAGCCACGCCCAGGAATTTATTACTCTATCATACCCGTTCATTCTCCATAAGCCTGTGCGACCGTTAGTTGTACATTTCACAAAAGTATAGTTCCCTTCACCGTCTTCTTCTCCATTATACACAACCAAGTCATCATCTTTTGTTAAATCAGTCTCTTGTGCTTGGTCATTAACATTCCACACCCACGATAGTTCCGTATCTTCTTTCTCCCATTCATTTGTGGTCTTATTCTTTACTGAGAATACCTCATATCCACTTGGTATCCATAATAAGTCACTGACATTATCTAAGCCATTTGTTATACTATAACTTGTGCTACCGTCTGAATCGGGTTGGTTAGCAGTGCTTTGCCAACTGCTTGGTACATCTTTTGGTGCGACCAGATATGATGTGCCATACTTTGTTGATACTTGACTTTCTAGTGAGTTTGTTCCTGTGCTAACAAAGTCACGCAAAAGACTTTTCCCTGACTTTGTGGCGTTTGAGTTAGTCGAACTAGCAATATTAGTTTGACTTGTTAAATAATTATTGCACGTCGTACCGCTCACATACACATCAAATTGCGATTCCGTTTTGTACTGGCTGTTCATATAAAGTGTAAGGACGTCACTTGTGTCGTCCATTGAGCGATATACTACTTGCCACTGTACTGCTTTGTCGTTTGCGTCAATAATTGTGTCGCCGTATAGTGTGACAAGCAATTGCGCAAAGTTGCGGCTTGTATCACTATCTAACTTGCCAAAATCTTCGCAAGTTAGTGCGGTATATGCGCTTCCAGAAATTGGCGTTGTGTTATTTTCTGTTACGCCGTTCCACACGGTTGTTGAATTGATATAGGAAAGCAAGTCATACAGCACTTCCCCATCCACAGTATTATTGCCCGTGAACAATGGCTTGCTTGCCGTGTTCACTTGCACCCACGGCGCATTTGTAAATTCTCCGTCGTTTACTTGCCCCGCATCTAGCGGCGCTGTTTTTTTGAAATTGAATATTGGTGTCATAGCTAAAACTAGCCCTATACAAATCGACAAAAGCCACAAAAGCATATGCTTTGCAGAATCGAACTTGCTCTGTCTAGTTTTGCACTTTGTTTGGGTATACTGTTGTTTTTCACAGTTAAGTGTACTAAAATAATGCCTTAAACTGTTATTTTTACAACTTCTACCCACACCTCCTTTTTGTTCTATTTTCATAATATTTCTCCCTTGTATTCACATTTTTGTCCTAAAGAAAAAACCTACTACATAACCCCTTGCAGCGTGAATTATTCTCTAAGTACAATCCTATGATAATACAAGTTTAGTATACCCAAAATTTTGTTTTTAGTCAAATGTTTTTGTATGCTTTTCACAAAAGTTGCAAAATTGTTTTGTGGAGATAGGTTGCTATGTCGTTTATCAGTGTTTCGTCCTCGCCCTCGACGAGTATGCGTATTTTGTTTTCTGTACCGCTGGCGCGCACGACCAGCCGACCGCCGTCGCTGAGCAAGGTTTGTGCGCGGTCGACTGCGTCGAGCAATTTTTCGCTCTTCAAAACTTCGTTTTTGTCCTTGTTTTGGACTGGCACGTCAATTTCGATAGCGGGGTAGATTTGCAAATCTTGCAATATTTCTTGAGGAGTTTTGTTTAAAATCTTTAATAATTTCAACATATACAATGCACTGTATATGCCGTCGCCTGTTTTGGCAAAGTCACTAATGATTATATGCCCCGCTTTTTCGCCACCTAGTGGAAGTTTTTCATTTTGCAGGCAAATGCTGACATTTTTGTCGCCGACTTGAACACGCTTTACTGTTATTCCGCGCTTATTTAGTGAATGTTCGACGCCAAAATTTGTCAATATGGTTGCAACTAATGTATTGCCATAGAGGACGCCCATTTCTTTCATAAGAACTGCAAGCGTGTACATAATTTTGTCGCCGTCCACAATTCCGCCGTCGTTTAGCACGCATATGACGCGGTCGCCGTCCCCGTCAAAAGCAAACCCGATGTCGAATTTTCCAAGTTTGATTGAATTTTGCAAAAATTCGGGGTGCAATGCACCGCAATTTGTGTTGATATTAATTCCGTTTGCGGTGTTATTGAACGCCACAACTTTGGCATTCAGTCGTTTGAACACTTCCTCGGCGCACGCGCAACACGCGCCATTTGCACAATCGAGTGCAACATTATAGTTTGACAAGTCTATATTGATGTTGTTTGCTATCTTTTCAATATACTTTAGGCGCAAATTTTCATCTACTGTATATTCCCCCATTTTGTCAAACGTTTGCAAGCCAAAATCTGTTTGGTTTTTTAAAACATACTCAAGTTTTTTGATGCTTTCATCATTTAGTTTGTTGCCCGTTGTGTCAAATATTTTAATTCCGTTATATTGTGGCGGATTGTGCGATGCTGTAATCATCACGCCAAAATCAAACTCATTTGCAAGCACGCTGACTGCGGGCGTAGGCAAAATGCCAGCGTCGATGACGTCTGCACCGTGTGCAAGTGCGCCCGCTATGAGTGCGTGTTTGACAAAATCGGTGCTTGTGCGCGTGTCGCCTGCAATCATAATTCGTGGGCGGTGCAAGGAATTTTTATTTTCGCTTGCCAACACTGCAAGCGCTTTGCCGATATTGTAACAAAGTTTTGGGGTCAAAAACTCCCCCGCAATCCCGCGTATTCCATCTGTTCCAAATAAATTCATATTCTCTCCAAAATTTGATATTATAAAGTAAACTATGTATTTGGTTTTGTTGTTGTGATAAAATTTTTGACTTTTTGTCATTATACAAATTGTAAGCGCATATAATATCCATTAACAAATTTATTTGGCGCAGGTAAAAAAAAATAAATATTTACTTGTATTTTAACGCAAAATATAGTACAATGTTTATAGTAAATTAAGGAGAAAATTATGGAAATCGCTACAATAGTCACAATTGCTCTCAACGCGCTGTTTGCGTTGTGCATAATTCTAGGCTTTCTGTGGGGGCTAAAACGCGGATTAAAGAGTTCGGCAATGCGCATCGGTTTCATTGCTGGTTGCTTGATACTCGCGTTCTTCATAGCAATGCCTGTGACAAGTTCAATTACCAATATGGACATATCATCTATTTATACTTACACTGACCCTAATGGTATTGTTCACAAGACGCCGAGCGACATTATTGCAAATGCTGTTGCTAATATTTCGCCCGATGTCAAGGAAGCATATGACAATAGTGAAAGTTTGAGGGCGCTCATTGATGCTTTGCCTCAAATGATTATTCAAAGCATTGTCTTTGTAATTCTTTTCTGGTTATTAAAACTCATCACTTGGCCAATTTTTGCAATTATTGCAAAAACATTATGGGGCGAGAAAAAACAAAAGAAGTCTAAGGAACAACAGCCAAAAACTGTGCAAAGTGGCAGGGTTATTGAAAACGGCAACACGCGACCTACACCTAAAAAGAAAGTGAAAAAATATAGGTGGGCAGGTGCTACTATTGGCACTTTGCAAGGACTTTTGATTGCGTTCTTTACCCTACTACCTGTGGCGGGGTTCTCAAGCATCGTCAAAAATATTGACAAGCAAGCGAGCGTATCGGCAGAAACTACCAACACGAATAATGACAACGACCTCAAACCGCTTGGACAAATGTTGCGCGAAAATCTTGGAGATGACCCTGTCAACGCGCTCATTGCGTACGACAAAACTGCGCTCGGCGTGATTTGTGGGTGGACGGGCATTGATGGCGTGGCATTTGATATACAAACTTCCGCTAAGATCAATGGAAAGACGACAAATTTGCGAAAAGAAGTCAATGCGCTAAGCAACGCTTACAATGAAGCGTCAAAAATCAAGAGTTTTGACCTTTCAAAAATGGATTTTGACACGGTTCAAAAATTGTTTGACTATTTGATTTCGTCCCCAAGCCTTTCAAGCATTGCGGACGAATTGATGCCTTATTATATTAACAAGACTATCAAAGAATCCAACGACATTGACCCAACGCTAAAAGAACTTTTGACGATGTATGTTGACGCATACGGCACGCCAAAGATTGACGAACTTCGCGACGACATTGGACACATTTGCACGGCGTTGAAGATTATCCAAAGCAACGACATTTTTGCTTATGTTGAAAATGCTAATCCGTTTGATTTTTATGAATTTGTGAAAATTATCGAAGCCAACGACGAAAAGAACCCGTTGCGCGACATATTCGCTGAGGTTACGCAGTCGACAACAACTCAAAAGATTTTCCAAACATTCATAAATTATGGTTTGAAATCGCTTGGAGATGAAGTTTCAAAGGCAACAAAGAAAGAAATCACTGTCAACACTGTCACATTCGACAATGTCAACTGGGACAATGTGAGAGATGAAGTTCCTAGCATTCTCAACAAGAGTATTTCTGTTTATAGAAATTATAAAGAAAGCACTGAAACGAGTGAAACAAACAAGATTTTGAGCATCAACTTCAAGTCCGTCGGCGAAATATTGCAACTATTCTCGTCTTCAAATTTGCTTGAAGGTGCATTCGATAGCGCAATGGATATTCTTGACCAATACGACGACTATAGCAAGTACATTGATTTCAGCGCGATGAAAAATAAAGCCAACTTTGTTTCTGAAATGACATATGTTCAAAACTCTATTGACGCACTTAGGAGCGTCGGGGCGCTTGAATACTTCAACGAGGGTTCGACAATGAAAATTGAGGACTTGTTGAAAAAAATTGACACTATCATTCCCGACACTACAGACCATTGCATTGATGTCGTTGTGACAAATATTACTTCGTCGACAGTTTTGAAAACAAGCTTGCCAAAGACACTCAATACCATTTACCCTGACCTTTTGAAAGATTGGTCTAGCACAATTGACAAAATTAATAATGCAAACATTGACTGGAAAAATGAAACTGCCACGCTAAAGAAGATTGCGCACTTCGCGTGTGACAACATTGATATTTTTACTAAAAACTTCACTGCAAAAAAATTGTTAAATGAAATCAACGTTGCAGAACTCGGCGAGAACATTGATGCTATGCGCGACAGCAAATTGTTCTTCCCTGTCGTAAAGGCGGGAATTGACTACGCTAAATCAAATGCTGACTTCAAAGACTATCTCAATGTTGACGCGCTTTCAACAAACCTCAACTTCACAAACGAATTCAAGGCGCTTTCAAAAGCGATTAGCGTTGCTAAAGATTCGGGCATTATGGACAAAGTTTTGACGGGCGGAAACAATATGACGCAAGACATTTTGGACATTTTGAACAGCGACCAGACAATCGCAAGCAATTTGGTTGACAACTTGTTTGATAGTTCAATCATTCAAAAGAGCGTAGAACCTATTGTCAACAAACTACAATCTCTTGTCGGTGATGCAATCAACATAAAGATTGAAAAGACAACTATTGATGTAAATGATTTTGTTCAAAACCTTGCTACAAAGAAAGTTGAGTTCAGCAACATTCTCAATAGCATCGCAAAAGTTGGTAGCACGGCGCTTGCAAGCACGTTCTCACTTGACACTTTCGCTGATAAAATTGACGATTTTGCAAATGCGTTCACTGCCCTGCAAAATTCTAGCGAGTTCCACAACACTTATGTTGCACTCGTTGACTATTTGTCGACAAATGAAAAGATTAATGACGTCATCGATTTCACGGTTGTTGGCAACAACTTTGACTACACCGCTGAATTTGGTAAACTTAAAGAAATAATCAACATTTTGAAGACAAACAATATTTGGCAACCTCTTGTTGACGGCACGGGAAAAATTGAAGACCTTGTCGACACGCTAGATGCGGATACCAAAGAACAAATTACTCAAAAAATCCTTGAAAGCAAATTGTTTGTTGGTTACGCAACAAAGGCGCTCAACAATATGATTGACGAATTTAATACTTGCCTTGGTGCTTCGGTTGCGCACATACCTGACGGAACTGACCTATCTAGCCAAAGCGAAAACATTGCAAAGATTACAAAGTATCTTTCAAATATAGACACAAATAACGCGATTAATATCGACAATATTGATTTAAATAACCTTGGCAACCTATTGACCGAACTTAAAATCAATAAATTCAACTTTACGCCAAGTGGCGCATTGAGTGGCGTATACGACGCATTTGTTGACTATATGCTCAATGATGGAACATATGGCTACATCATTTTAGATGCCTGCAACTTCAGCACTGGTCTTGAAATTGCGCCAAAAGATAATGAAACTATCCTATGGCCTCAAGTGACATCAGCGTTTGACGAACTCTTGAACGTATACGACAGTCTTACGACTATCGAAACTTTGACCGCTGACAATATTGTTTCAATATTTGAAAAAATTGGCACAAGCAAGAACACCCTTGTTCCTAGACTTGTCAAAACCTACTTGAAACACAACGAAACTAACTCAAATAAGATTGATGCAATCAATAATTTTGATTTCAGTGACACAATGTTCAATAGTTCAGCAATTAGAACGCTCTATTCATTGAAAGATTGCGCTGACGCAATTGACGCAAACGACAAAGATACAAGTCTTGCAAATATTAGTGAACAACTTAATACGCTCAGCGTATACGACCGCACAAAACTTGACAACTTGATTGCCTTCATTGATGCAGTTACAAACAAAGACATTGCGTCTTACACAAATGGCGTTGACTTTGCGATTGAAAAGACCTGCGTAGACAATTTGAGAACCCTTCTCAATGTAGATAAGTATTCACTTGAAACTTTGAAATCCGCAATTGATGCAATCAAAGATTCAACATTAGTACTTGGCAAACTTGCCGAACAAAACATTATAATATGCGATGTTGATTCAGATGAAGTTTTGAATGACATTGTCGGCAGTTCCGCTTCGCAAGGAACAAAAGATGCTATTGTTAAAGAAATAAAAGATTACATCAAAAATAATGTTTCAGACGCTACAAAGCAAAACAACATTGCCCAAATTTTGGGTTTAACGTTATAATCCTGCATAATGCAAACAAAATTGTTCGCGACAATGAAGTGAACATTTAAGATGAAAAGAAAATAGGAAGAAACCATCGTTTCTTCCTATTTTTTATATTTATTATATATACATTTATATTTGAATACAAAAAAGCACCCGCTCAGGGTGCTAGACAACATCGACATCTACAAGGCATACAATATTTTTGCTTTCTTTTTTGACAACTTCAAATGGAGTTGGCTCGGCAACCTCTTCATCATACTTTTTCGCATATTTTAGATATGTGGTCAAAACCTCTTTTGCCCTTGCAAACGCTTCCTCAACAGTTTTCCCTTCCGCAAACAACTCTAGGTCGTGGATTGCGGCGGTATATGTGTCGGATTCGTCATCGTAATAAAATACGCACGGATACGAAATTATCATAACTCACCTTTTTTGTAGTATATCACATTTTTTTGTTTTTACCAACTTATTTTATGCAAATTTTTGATAATTATAACCCTGCCATAAAGTTGGCATTGATTGCTCTGCCGATAAACATCATCATCAAACTCAAACTTATCATAAAACTCAAGATAAAAAACGCTGTTGCTATATTATTGTATTCTTTTTTTTCGCCACTGATTTTTAGTTTTTTGCGATTCTTTTTGCAAAAAACAAATGCAACTGTATGTGCGCAAGTATACAAATATATTGGTACACCCCACCATACCGCATATTTATGTGGCAATCCAAAAATCAAGACCAAGGCAAGCGTGATAACTGTCAATGCAAGTATCCCATATGATACATAACTAAGATACATTGACTTCTCCCTTGCGTATAGTTTGACTTGCCCCGCGTCTTGTTTTTCAGGCTCCACAATTGACGTCAAATCAAAAAGTCTAAAATCATTAATATCCATTCATCAACACTCCTTTTTGTGCTTGTCCTGCGAGATTTTGAAAGTAGATTTACTTGCAAAACTTACCGCGCAAATTACGTCGTTATGTTATGTCAGTACGATTATCTAATACGTTTGCCGTCAAATGTTATTCTATCAAATCTCAAATTGTAGTGTTTTAACTTTTCGTCCAAAAGTTTTATCACATCATCTGCATCTTTTGCGCCCCAAACCATATCTTCAAAATTTTCGTCATAAATACGTTTTTCGCCTACTTGCGTGTTTGCAACTTTAGCACTCCAGCCTGTTGCGGTTTCCATTGCTATAACCATACGATAAAGTGTCCACGCGTTGGCAATTTCGCCAAGCGTTCCGCTTCCACCGCCAATTGCGATGACTGCAGGCGTGTTTGCTGTGATAACATCGCGCGCAAGGTCAATTCCAGTTGGAATGACTATATCGGCATATTCATTTGCAACTCTTTCATCATACATAGGCAAAACGGCAACTGTATCACCCTCGCGATATTTTTTGCTTGCTTTTGCGCCTTGCAAAGCATATTTCATAACGCCGTCAAGCCCGCCCGTCATAACTCTATAACCATTATCAACCAATTTTTTGCCGACTTCAAATGCAAGTTGCGCATTGACTGAGCCTTCCTCACAAACCCCATTTCCACAAACTGAAATAATTGTTCTCATACTATCTCCATAACGTATTTTATGCAAAAACAAAAAATGAAGTTACATCTCCATTTCTTGATCTTTATTCTTTTTGACATCATCGCTCAAAATCTTGATTTTTTGTTGATATGTGTCAATCAATGAACGCAAAATTTGATTATTTTGAATCAAAAATTCCATTTCCTTTTTAATCTTTTTGATGTCAAATAGTTTTGCTTGCAAAATAATCAAAAAATCTCTTGACATTGTATTTAATTCATCCATTGAAATTGAAATCCCCAACTCCTCAAGAGCCGCTTTAATTTCATCGATATTTACTTCCAATTCTTCCATTGCAATTCTCCTCACTTTGCATTGATATTTCATTATAGCACAATTTTTTGAAAAAATCTATTCATTTTAACAACTTTTTGAAATTTTATAAATTTAATATTTGGTTTACACATTTACACTTGCGATAGTTCCCATTTAATACACGCTTTTGATATTATTTAAATTCGGCAACGACTGTCACTTCCTGTCGATTGTGAAAAAGCTTTTTGACGCCGACGATTTTAAATTTTTCTTTCAAAACATCAAGCGTAGCAACTATTTGTTCCAAAATTTTTGTTTCGGCAAGTTTGATTGTCATCACAAGCGTTGCGCCTGCGTTTATTATTCCTGCGCAATTGCAGACAATGTGCGCTGATTTATCGCCAAACATCTTCATATCATTGACAACCATATCAAATTTGCCGTCATAGTGAGTCAAAAAATTTTGTGATAACTCCTTAAAGTGTTTAACATTTTTATTTTTGCTGACGCGAGCGTCAAGTTCGGCGGGGTCGACGGCAACAACCTTTACACCCTTTTCTGACAATAAATGCGTCCAGCCACCGGGACTAGCACCAAGGTCAAGCGCTGTGCAAATTTTTGCCACGTTTATTTTGTAGTACTCAATTGCTTCCTGCAATTTAAACTCAGCGCGCGAAATTTCATTGCGCTTAGCATAGTGTGGCATACCTTGCTTGTAGTTTGTTGGGAGTTCTTCGCGGTTTGAAACACCAATATATATTTTATCCAAAAATAGCGCAGAAATCACAATTTCGGGGTTTTTTATGTCGCACACATACCCTTCAGTTTTAAGCATTTGCAAAATATCTTCAGTTTTATTTTCAACCCCTGCACCATATACTGCGTGCAACGCACATACTTTCGTTTTGTCAATGCCTAAGTCGCGCATTTGTAGTTCCTCAAAGCCATTTAGCACGCGACTCAATCGATAATAATGACGGATAAAAATTGAGTATTTTAGTCTATTGAAAAGATTTTCATCATATTTTATATATTTATCCATAATGTAATTTTTGCAACAAAAATCATCATCGGATATGCGCCCGATTCCATCTGCTAGCACCACGAAATTACCTATTTCTTTTTTTGTTTCATTCAAATAGTTTTCATCATAAAAAATTATATATTCCATATTTTTCTCCATTGTTTTTAACTAAAAATAGTGCATTTTGCACTACTTTTCTAATAAATCATTCATACCGCTTTTTTCTTCATTTGCTTTTGGTGTTTCTTTCACTATTTCTCCGCTGGTTTCAATCTCATTGCGCGACTTCTTTCGTTTGCGCGGATTTTTACAGTAAATGTTTTTCATCTCAATCATTTTTTCTTCAATCATCATACTGACTCTGTGAATGTTTTCCTTTGATTTGTCTGCCAAAACTTCTTCACTCAAATAAATCGGGTCCCCAATAACCAAAGTATTGAAATGGAACATACGCGGTTTTTTGACAAAGTACATAGGAACAATCGGGGCGCCCGTCTTGACGGCAAACATCGCCGTTCCGTCTTTTATATCATCTGCAAAAGAATCTTCCTTGCGTGTTCCTTCAGGAAAAATTACAAGCGTTTTATTGTCGTTTAAAACGCGCAAACCTGTTTTAATTGAACTCAAATCAACTTTTGTCCTATCAACAGGGATGCAGTTCATTTTTTTCATAAACCACGCTATCGGTTTCTTGTTGAAAAGTTCTTTTTTTGCCATATAGTTCATAGGACGCCAAAACAATGTCCAAATCAAAATTGGGTCGGCGTTTGACTGATGATTGCCGATTACAATCGACTTGCCTTTGATAAAATTTTTCCTATTCTTGACGCGCATCGGGAATAAAATGCGCACGGGTAGCCACGTAACCACCTTTAATAACCAATAAAAAATATTCATAATATTATTATATCTAAAAATTAGAAAAAATGCAATGTATTTAATAAATTTACATATCAATTTTTCAAGAAAATTTGTATATTTTAAATTTATTTCCGATTCTTAAAAAAACATACAACACTATCGTTGCACTAGATTTGCAAATAACGAAAAGAATAAAAATAGGAAGAAACATTAATTTCTTCCTAAAGGTTTTTTATTTAGTGTCACAATTTTGTGTTCACTTCACGCGCTAGTGATTTTTGTATTAGTCAAGACTGCACAAGTTTTGGTCAGCCCTTTCTTTGGCACAACTTTCAATTTGTGCCACAAATATTTTTACTTCTCATCACTTTTTGCTACTCATCACATTGAGATTAATATGTTACAATCAATTTGGGTGTCACACTATATCATAACCCAGTTATTGACGTTTGTCACACCACTAATGTCAATTGCAATTGTTTTATCTTCAGTTAAATTTGTATAAGTTCGTTTTAAAGTTTTTGTTCCACCAATAGTTGCACTCATATACAAAGTTTCATACACTTGTATTGTAAACGCAGATGATTTTGCAACCATAAACTCAATTTGCGTGCCATTTGTAACAGCAAATTGTCTTATTGGTTGATTGTTGCTATCTAACACATAAATCACGAAATATCTTGATACATTAGTTGTGACATTAAGCGTAATCGAAAATCCATCTATGGCGCCACATTCACTACATATGCCGTCAACAAAATTATGGCTATTTGTCTGGGTCTCCGCTGTAGCATTGCTATTAGTTTTAAAACCATAAAATGTGCGCGTATGTGTTGTTGAATCTTTCTTTACCCACGCCGTCGCATAATTGATTTTATTATTTTTTGCATAGTTATATGCTGCCGAGTCAGTGTTACCCGAACCACATATTGTAAGGTTATAACAGCCAGAAAATGCCCAACTGCCGATGCTGGTCACGCTGTTGGGAATTGTCACGCTCATCAATCCGCTACAGCTCTCAAATGCAGAATTGCCGATGGTTTTTACACTGCTTGGAATTGTGATGCTCGTCAATCCTCTACAGTTCTTAAATGCAAAACCGCCGATGCTGGTCACGCCAGCGCCTATTGTCACGCTCGTCAACCCGCTACAGCCCAAAAATGCAGAATCGCCGATGCTGGTCACGCTGTCAGGAATTTTAGTATTCTTACACCCTGCAATCAAGGTTTTTGTGCTTGTTTTTATAATTGCATTGCAGTTGTCTTTACTATTGTATACAGTATTATTTGAATTTACTGTTATAGTTTCCAAACTGCTACAGCTTTCAAATGCAGAATTAGCAATGTCGTTTACACTCTTATGGATTGCGACGCTCGTCAAACTGCTACAAACAGAAAATGCCTTTGGGAAGATGCTGGTTACACAGGTAGGGATTTCGATGCTCGTCAATTTGCTATAGTTCCCAAATGCAAGTCCGCCAATGCTTGTTACTTTGTCGAGGGTTGCGATGAGCCTCAATCCCCTACAGCCAGAAAATACATTGTCCTTGAGTTCCGTTACGCCTGCGCCTATTATCACTCTCTCCAATTCGCTACAGTTACCAAAAGCCTCATCGCCGATACTGGTCACGCTATCAGGAATTTCGATGCTCGTCAATCCCTGACAGTTATAAAATGCACCGCCGACAATTGTTTTGGTGTTTCCGTCGATTGTGCACTCTGTTATTGTATCTTTAGCCTTGATTAGATGCACACCATTATATAATACATCCCCTGTCCCTGTCCCATTAAGGAAGTTGTTCAAGTATCCTGTGCCATCAAATGCAGCATCGCCGATGCTTGTCACACTGTTAGGAATTGTGATGCTTGTCAATTCGCTACAGTCCGAAAATGCATAATTGCCGAT
>CAKVOD010000004.1 GCA_934778205.1 uncultured Clostridia bacterium
GCCGATGCTTGTCACACTGTTAGGAATTGTGATGCTTGTCAATTCGCTACAGTCCGAAAATGCATAATTGCCGATACTGGTTATTCCATTCCCTATATCAACGGTTACTATATTCTCTTCATATGAAAAAGCATCCTCAGCGATTGCCCCTGTACCAGAAATAGTAAGCAATCCAGTTGCGTCCAATGTGTAAGTTGCGTTATCCCCACAAGAACCACTTGTGTTCAAAGCATTTACTGGTGTGGGGGTAGTTGTTTGGGGGGTCATTTTGTTTGGAGCAATAAACATTGCTGACAAACAAAAGACAAACGCGAAAAAGAACAAACCCACGACAAATAGTTTGTTTCGCCTTTGTATGCTCAAATACTTTGCTTTGCTTGATGAGTCGCTCTTGCACGCATAGGTGTTAGGCGATTTCACTTTGCAATCTTTATATCTTTGTTTTCCGCTCTCAAACACTGCGAGTTTTGCACTATTTTTTTGAGCGTTTTGCGTGCCAAATTCGCATTGTTTTAAGCGTGTGTATCCCTGCTTGACGGTGCTATAAGTTTTGCAATTTGTAGCGCTTTTTGAGGTTTTTTGAGGACTTATCTTATGTTCTTGAGATGCCCCCCCCCTCGTTTAGTTAAGTACTTTACCATAATACACTCCTTACTTTTGGCTTTAGCGCGCTAAAGCCACTTTCTAGCGTTAGTTTACCACAATTACGCAAAAATATCAAACGTTTTTCGGCGTTTTTTGAAAAAATGTTGTTTTTTTCTATATTGGCGCGTGCGACTTACGCACTTTGTGTGTTAAAATTGTGGTAAGGTACACACCTCGTTGTCATTTCGACCGGTGGCAGACGCCACAGGTGCAAATTTGGCGCGTGCGACTTACGCACTTTATACGTTGAAATGTAGCAAGGTACACACCTCGTTGTCATTTCGACCGAAAAAGGCTTGTCAAAGCCTTTGTAGCGGAGAAATCTCCCGGAAGGGGACAAAGCATATTATGGGTTACTTAGTTCAATGACAGCGCTAGCAAAATAAAGGAATATCAATATTTGATTGCTGACGTGGTCAATAAAAAAGGATTACAACATTATTGTTGGATGCTGTTTCATTATTTATTGGCTAACGCGGTCAATTAGATAAGTACCCCATAACTAAGTATGACCCCTTCCGGAAGATTTCTCCACTACAGTGGTGGCTGACGCCCCCACTTTCGGTCGAAATGACAATTAAGTTTGTCACTTACCACTTTTAGCCGTTATCCTTGTCACAATCAAATTAATTAGACTAATGCCTTTTGTATTGAAAAAATATTAAAAAAACACGAAAAATGCGTTTTTTCGTGTTTTTACAAGTTTAATTAATTAAAGTTCAAATTCTGTAACTTGTTCTTTTCCCACGTTTGGTTTTTTACCGCCGTTTTGTTTCAAACGTGCAACTTCAATCCTGAGTTCGCAATCATCCATTTCAATTGTTTGCAGTGCAAGCCATGTGCGACGCACCTGCGAATGCGGTTTTGACTTTTCGCGTGGCTCGACTGGCACGTCCACATCGTCCCCCTCAAAACCCGACGTATCGTCAAAAGGGATTGCCTCGCCATTGCCAGTTGCGCCATTATCTATAGTTGCGCCATTATCATCAAAATTTACTTGCGCTTCAATTATTTTGTAACCGCTCATTTGTTCAATAGACGGGTCATATTTCAGTCGTTGAGCAAGGTTTGAAAGTTTATAATCAGGAATGTCAGCAAGTTGCCCTAACAAAATCTCCATTTTAGCGCTTTCTATCGCCTGTTTAGCAACAAAATTGATTTCATCAACCATATTATTTTTGAAAACTATAACCTTTTCCAAAATCTGCAAAGTATTTTTGTTTGCGTCGTCAAACTTCTTTTCTATTTCTTTAATATCCATATTAAATACCTCTAATTTATTTTACCACAAATATTGAAAATGTCAATAGAAAAACAAACTTTTCTCTTACTAATAAAAACGTGTTAATTCTCAAAGTAAATTCTACCACAAAAATTTCTCAAAGTAAATTCCACCGCAAATTCCACTATGGAATTTACTTTGATAATTAACAATGAATTTTATTTTCAATCAATAATGCTATTTTAATTGACAAATAAAAAAAATTATGCTATCATAACAACATAAATGCGCTACTGTGGCTCAGCGGTAGAGCACTACCTTGGTAAGATTTGAAATGCCTAAAATTACCGACTTAAAAACTTAATAAATTAGCCTATTTTTATAGATATGCTACTGTGGCTCAGCGGTAGAGCACTGCCTTGGTAAGGCAGGGGTCACGGGTCCGATTCCCGTCAGTAGCTCCACTCATTAAAAGTCGCTAAAACCCTTTATTTCCCTAGGGTTTTGGCGATTTTTTTATTCTCATTTTTTAACAAAGATTTTAAGCCTAAAAAATATTTGCTGTCAATTTTTGGTGCAATTGCTGTCAATATTTGCTCCATAAAAAAGACCGATAGTCAAAAAATCAACTATCGGTCTAATTCGTTCGTAAACTCTCTAAAACTGGTACATTTGCTGTCAATTGCTGTCAACTATATTAGTTTCAAGAAGCTTAAAAAATCATCTCCTAATTGTGTTGTTCTCTTTGCAACCATTCCTTGTGCTGTCATAGATATATTTATACTTTGAGTATTCATCAAACCATCATTATATAAATCATTTATACACTTATCTCTCAATGGAGAAACTTCTGGGTAAACTTGACTTAAAGGCTGTGATGGCGAACCCATTATACAATTTTCGACATTAACATTTGGAAATTTTTTAGGATTGTTAAAAAAATTTAGTATTTTAATATGGGAAACTGTATATTTTTCAACATAAGACATAAACATTATAAGTTTATCTTCATCAATACTATGTTCAACAGTGTAAAGAAGTGCATTTGCCAAATATTCTAATTTTTCTACTTTCTCGGTTTTCATTGCAAGCTCTGTTGATTTTATTAACATTGTAGCAAAAGTTTCATTTTCTCCGATATTTTCTAATGTTGTTTCAAGTTTTGATAACCTATTTTCAATTAAAGCTTTCCATTTTTCTTGCCTTTTTTGCAAAACATTTCCTTTAACAGTATCATATATGGCAGTTGCCAATGCTCCACCAATAGGAATTATACTTAAAGCTGTTTTACCTGTGATTTCTAACACATCTAAACATTTATTTACTATATCTTTTTTCATATTTTTCTCCTAAATTTATTATAACAAATAATCTTGCTTATTACAATGTTTAGTGTCATTTTTTACATCTCAAAATCTTTTTCTTTTCTTCTGCGTTTGCGTTCTTGCAATCTTTCAAGTTCACGAATTTGACGTTCTATTTCTTCATCAGATAAGTCATCATCAATTCCTTGCTCAGTTTCTCGTTCTTGTTCGTGCTCTTGAATTTTCGTGTTTAATCTATGAGTCGCTTCTCTTACATATTCGCTATTGACTAAGTTGTAAACAGTTATTGTGGTTTTCACGTCACGATGCCCTAAAAGTTGTTGAATTACTTTTGGATTTTCGTTCATTTCAAAAAGCATATTTGAAAATGTATGGCGAAGCCCGTGAAAGTGAATGTGATATCTACTTAAACCATTTCTTCGTTTAAATCGGTCAAAAATTTTGCGACTACCAAAATATGTTCTTACACTTCCATCATCATTTGCAAAAATAAACGCATTTTTGGCGGTTAAATCAGCTGTAACATCTGGATTTGTATTTTGTCTTTCAATTTGTTTTTCTCGCCAATGTTGGAGCGTTTCAACAACAATGTCCGCAAATGGAATTTCACGCACACTGCAAGCGGTTTTTGTGTCCGCAATAACTGTTACGCGGCTTATCACTTTGCCATCGTTATCAAACTTTGGAATTTGAGTAATTGCACGTTCGACTTTTAGCGTTTTGTTCTCAAAATTTACATTTTCCCATTTAAGTGCCAAAGCCTCACCAATTCGAAGTCCGCCAAACATCAAACAAATGCAAAGTGGTTTGATAAAATTACCATCGTCTTTCGCAAAGGCTTCCAAAAATTTTACGCGTATCTCTGGAGTGAGGGCTTTATATTTATCGCTATTAGTATGAACTTTGTCGTGAGCCCTAACTTTAACTTTGTAGACTGGATTTTGCGTTACCCATTTGTTATCTATGGCATACTCAAAAAATTGGGCGAGCAAATGTTTGTTCTTTTTTATTGTGTGGACACTGTAATCTTGGTCAATCATATTGTTCATCACTTTTTGCACAACATAGGTGTCGACCTCGTAAATTTTCATTTTGCCGATTTGTGGCTGAATGTGTAATTTAAAATTTCGAATAATACCTTCAAAAGTTCGGGGTGTTACTGCTGACTTTTTAAATACCATAAGCCACTCGTTCATAAGTTCGCCAAAAGTTTGTCCTTCAATCATTTCATAAGAATTGCTTCGAATTCGTCCACTGATTTCAAGCAACTTTTTTGAAACTTCCGCTCGTGTTCGTCCATACACAACTTTTTTAATTTGTTTGCCATTTTCATTAATTCCAGTGGTAATGCTTCCAACCCAACGGTTGTCACTGCTACGTCTAAAAATACTGCCTTCATTATTTCGCCACGTGTTTTAGTTAAAACTTTGTTCTTAGCCATTTTGCACCTCGCTTTGAACATTGTTTAAAGTGAGCCAAGTAACAAAGTTTAGCACACTCACAACTTGACGCTTGCCAACTTTGGTTGTTGGAAAAGATTTGCTACGAAGAAGATTTCTAACATTATCTCTGCCAAGTCCAGTGATTTTGATAAGGTCTTCGCAATCCAAAAAATCCTTATTATATTTAGTTGAAATACGGCCAACTTCCGATTGTATTAAGTTGTTTAAATTTAGATTTGTATTGTTTAAATTCATAGTTTAATGTTCCTTTTATTTGTAAGATTTTTTCTTTCTACAATCTCTTTCTAAATCTAAATTTATTAAAATCTATCCGCTATCAAAGTGTAATAGAAGTGGTAGGTTACTACCATAAAAATAAAGTGGGTTTCACACTTGTAATTTGTTGAGGGAGATGACTCAAAAATGATGCTTTTTTATTTTTTAGCTGAATCGTAAAAATACCAGTATTTTCAAGGCATTCAAGCACTTAAAAAGTCATTTTGAGCCAATCTCTTATCCTGCTCGTTAAAATAAACGCCATTCTTCCTCGAAATTTCAATGCATAATTACAACTTTCATCATTTTTCATAATACTTCATAATTTTAAAAGTATTTTTATTCCTATTAGAACTTGCATAAGTGTTGATTTTGAAATAAGTGTTAAAGTTGTTTATTTAATCCATATTTACTCGAACCTCCTTTTGATGATAATTTATCTGTCTACACTATTTTCTTGTCATAATGGCTTGATTTTGGCTTTGTACCTCCTTTTATAAATTTCTCACAACAAAAAAAGAAACCACAAATTTGATTTCTTAATTGTTCGTCTTTCTAAAACGGCTGGAATGAAGTTTTGCAATCACGTCTATTAACCACACCAGCGCTCAAAATATCTTTTCTTTATTAAATTTTCTTTTCTTATCTAACAAGTAAAGAATAATTAAAATTATATTTATAAATAATATGGGAGTGGGAAGTGGGTGACACTCTTTCTTGTTAGAGATATTTGATTGTTTAAGTAATTTGCTTTTTAGCAATATCAGCATGTTTTTTTCTTTGTTAGAGAACTATAATGCCTTTCAAAAAAATCTCCCTCTATAATGTTAACCAACCGATATTCAAAATCGTTAACCCCTTTTGAGCCGTTTTTTCAAAAAAAGTTTAAAAAACTTAAAATTTTTTTATACCTCTCTATAATGCTAACCACTCGAAGTTTCAAATCGTGACCCACTTTTTGCCACTTTTTGAAAAATTTCTTTAAATTTTTTTAAACCCCTCACTTTCTTAACTACATATTTTTTCAAATCGTCAGGGTATTTTCCAAAAATTTCATTAAAGAAAGTAAAAGTATTTTGTTAAAATTCAAATTTTCGAAATAAAACAAAGTATAACGACATATTATAAAAAAGACGATCAAACTTATGGTATAATAAAAGAAGAAAAAGAAAACTATTATAAAAAACTATTCGGTTATAAAAAATGACTTGCATTTTATTGCAGGTCATCTTTTTATTATTAATCTTCTGTACTTTTTTCATTATGTTCATTATTAAATGAAATTCTTTTTTGTTGTAAAGTTTCAATTTCACCAATTTTTGCTGCATAAGCATATATTCTAATAGATTTCCAACCAGTTACCTTGCAACCCCAATCATTAATAGTTATTTTCTCTCCGTTATATTGGACATATTTACTATCAATAAGTATAGCTTTTGATGTGTCTGGTTTCAATGTTATATACAGTTCATCACCAATATTAACAATCCCTTCTTCAATCAAATCTGCCATTTTTAATAAAGTTGTATCTATTTTTTTTATAGAATTTGCTTGAAGTTTTGTGATATCAACCTTTGGAGTTGTTAAAACAGTATCTATTATTAAGTCTGCGATCTTATTACCCCTAGATGTAATATCTTTATAGTCATAAAAATTATTATATTCAAGTAATGATATAGTTGTATTTTGTCTTGATGAATTTTTATCCTTATAATAAATCCTTAAATTTCCAAGTTTATTTAATATTAACTTTGTAAACATATCATAATCCATACCATTTACAACAATATCAGTTGGGAAATCATTATTCTGTTTTAAAACTAATTTATTATTTGACACATCTTTATAATACTTGAATTGCTTTGAATTAACATCAGGATTTTGAACCAATAAATGGTCTAGACTAAATGCCAATGAAAAATCTTTTAATATTAAATATGCTTGATCAAATGAAATTTTAGTTTTTGAGTTATTTGTTGTTGATGAATCATACAAAGAAAGTAACACTACGGCCAATTTTCTATTTAATTCAAAAGCATCCATATCTTGTAATTCGGATTTTAATTTATCGTTTGTTATACCTTGTTTTAATAATTCTGTAACTATTGCATTATTTATTATATTCGTAGATATTTTTTCATTAATATAAATTTCATTCATTAGATTTGAAAACATCGAAATTGAATCTTTACTATCTCTACCAGAAATAGTTAAAAACTTTAACATAAATTTGACAATTTCAATAATTGAAGAACAAACAGTATCTTTGTCTATTTTATTTTCACTATATTCAATTAAAGCTCTTAAAAATAAAGGTTTGGGGTGTTTATATCCAATATCTGTAAAGACCTTATAATAAAATCTAAATTCATTGTTCCTTATCAATTTATATGCATCTTCTGCTGAAGACAACATATTATAGTAGTCAACTTTATTATTTAAATCATTTAAAAAAGCCATTAAAACTTCTGATAAATTAGTTTTTTTATAAAAGCTCAAAAGTTCTTTTCTACAAATTGCTTTAAAATTAACAACAGAAATATTTTGCCTATAAAAACAAATGTATGCTTTTATAAAATTATACAAGTAATCATATAAATTATCCTTTGTTTTAATAATTAAGTTTCCCCAAATATTTAAATAAGTAGAATACGTAGTTGAATCTAAATTTGAAAAAATATATGTCTTAATTAAATCAATATCATCTAGTTTTTTCCCTTTATTATTTATAGATTCAAACATTGAAAATACTTTATTAGCTTTACAATGAGATTGTATAACTATGAACTGTATGGACTGTAAAAGATAGTCAGCAAAAAATAATATTTCATCATCTTTATTTTTACATACTGAACACTTCAAAAAAGCATATATATTCTTAAAATTATTAAAAACTCTTTCTTCGAATTTATTGGTCGTATTATAAGAATTACAATAGTTAAGAATATTAAAATTTGCATCTCTTTCAGCAAAGAAACATTGATCATATAAATCTTGAAAAGCCTTCTTTTCTATGCTATTTAAGGAAACAGTGTGGTACTCTTTCACATAATTTCTATTGATATATTTCCAAAGACATCTTTTAACCATCTGAACCGTTTCGTCTGTTGCATCGAAACCTTTTTCCAATGATATACAATAAATGGCTAAAAGCAATAATGTAAAAGTCGTAATTCTTTGTTGTCCATCAACAATTTCAAATTTTAATATAGTTCCATCTATTTTTTCATTATTGTCATATACAATTATGTTACCGACATAATAACCAGCTTCTTTATCTTCTGTATAAGCCGTGTATATATCTTCTAACAATGTGTCTATTTGTTCTTTGTCCCATGAATACGGCCTTTGATATACTGGGACTTCATACATATGCTTGAAAACAGTTTCTAATTCTAAGTAATTTGGATCAAAAATTTTATTAGACATATAATTCTCCTTTTTATGTTATCTTGTTATTGAAATTAAATAACATTTACTTTATCAACAAATAATTCAGGTTTTTCTTTTATCAAATCATCAATATAAAGATCAAATTGTCTATTTAATGCATTAACAGTTTCACAATTTTTAATCATAATTCCTGTTTTATATATTGTTAAAGGAATAATTTTGGCCTCATCTGACACGATTTCAAATTTAAAATACCTTGCAATGTCGACATGAATTCTAGGTGCAACCATTACAACCCTATGAGAAATTCTGTATTTTGATTCTTCAGCTTTTGCATGTCTAACAATATTTGTTGTTTCGTAATTTAAAATTTGTTCTTTAGATTTTAACATTGTTAATTCGAAAATATATGAGCCGTCTTTATGATGAAAGCTTAAATCACATTTATTGCCACCAGCACAATGAATTGGATACCCGTTTTCATTATAAATCAAATTAGATACAACGCCATTTACGCCATATTGTTTACCTAAAAGTAAAGCAAATAAATATTCTAATCTTAATGACTCTGGCAAATCAGAAAAAGTTGATTTTGCAACAACTACTCCACTTAAAATATTTAATTCTTTAATAATTATATCAAAACTAATACCATCCACAGCCTTTTGTAATGAATTACTAAAAAATAAACTATCCAACAACTTTTCATTATCTTCAATCGATTGAGAGTCATCTAAATTCATTTTTAAGATTTTGGCTTTTGATTCAACAATTTTTCGCCTAATAAGATCGCTTGTTTCCCATGGTAAATTGATGTTGTATTGATAATTATAGTAATCAGTTAAGGATCTGAATGTGTGAAAGCTAAAATTGTTAAATGTACTTAAAATATAGTTTACTTTGCTTAAATTATATGTAGAAAAATTTATATATTTTTTTCCATGAGAACCATGTATCGATACTAAACCAGTTAAGGCAAACTTTCTAAAAACATCGTCAGGGTAGTCTTTTAATAACGAATTCCAACTAATAGGTAAAATATCATTTAATATCATATATCTAGTAATAAAATCCTTGTCAATTTTAAAACCAAATTTTTTTCTATATTCTACAATTAAATTTGAAGAATATTCATAATCACAATCTTTCATACTTAAAATAAAAATGGCTAATTCGTGATTCATAATTCCCTTAGGTACATTTCCTAAGCTTTCCCATTTATCATTTACTGATTTGATAGCAAAAAGAGTATTTAAAAATGGCACAGATTGATTAAAAATCGTTTCCCTGGCTGGACTTTTTGCATGCATAGATAGCATAATCTTAGAATATATAGATTCCGCTTTAGATGGATTTTTTAATAATTCTTTTCCAAATTCTGTTATTGATATATTTAAAATGCCATAATTTGAAGTTTCAGCAAATTGCAACAAACTTTGATCTTTAAGAGCTCTCAACTGGGTCATTACTCGACCTTTAATTCCTGTAGCCTGAGGATTATTATCAATTATAGTCTTAACTTCATTATTGGTTAAAATTTTATCATTATCCCAAGCAGTTTTTACAGATTGGGGAACATTTATTGATTGATAAATTCCATTTTTTATTAAATCAAAATAATAATTCATAATCATATTTTGATTATTATCTTGACCATTATATTTTTCAAAGGTTTTCAAAAAATCATAATTCCTATTGGGATTTCTAACTGTGGTATTTATTGAAAAGACTTTATATCCTGTTCTATTCCCAGCAACAGGCTTATCAGAAGCCCAAACGACTTTTTCATTTTTTCTATAATTTAATATTTCCTCAAAAGAATATTTCATTTTTTATCTCCTAAAAATTTTTAATTATTACTTCAATTGTTTCAGTAATATTCTTTTTTTGATAATTTGCATTTAAATATTGCCTTTTTATATGCACCACATTATATTTTTTTGACCATTCTTTTAATATCGCATTCTCTTTTCCATTTGAAAGTAAAACATTTGATAACATAAACTTTTTACCCTGAGAATTTAAATCATCTAAAATGGATAACAAATCATATTCATCTTTTTCAGTCCAAAACATATTATATGGAGCAGTTGTAACCAAATAAGGTGGATCAAAATAATAAATAGCATTTTCATATTGATATAAAGATTTATCTCGAAAATCCAAATTGGAAAAAATTATATTTAACTTTTTAATTCCATTTATAAATTCTTCTGCATTTTTATATATTGATTTGGAAAAATCAACCTTACCAACTGGAACATTAAATTCTCCTTTTGAATTAAAACGAATATAATGATTAAAGCCATAAATAAGTAATAAAAATAATTTATCTAATGTAGGATAAACATTATAATCATTTTTTAATTTGTTGTATCCATCTCGATTATAATTAGATAAACCTTCATGCTTATGCTCGATATAAAAACCTTTTTCTTTTGTTCTTGAATAGGTTAATCCATATTCATTTATCAATTTTTCAACAGAAGTCATTATTTCTTCAAAAGATTGATCATAAAAGTATTTTAATAAATTGATGGCTTCGGTAGAAATGTCATTTAAGATTATTGTATTTTTATTAGAATTGACTCCAACGATTCCACTACCAGCAAAAACATCAACAAATAGTTGCTCCTGTTTAGGTATTAATGGAATTATTTGTTTTATTATCTTTGCTTTATTTCCCGGATAGCTAATAGGGTTAATAATCATAATCTTTTTACTGCCTTTTGAAAATATTCTTTATCAATTTCTGAACCAATGAAATTTCTATTGGTATTTTTACATGCCAATGCTGTTGTCGCAGAACCAGCAAAAGGATCAAACACAAGCTCGTTTTCATTAGAGTGTATTTTAATTAACTCTTCAATTACTGATAAGTGCTTTTGAGTTGGATGAATCCTTTTTTTCCCACCTGGAACCATTCCAGTTTTAAAAACAGGCTTGATGTAAGGAATAATATCAGGTTTATTAAATGTCCATTTCTTTTTCCCTTTTACAGCCCAAAGACATAATTCGAAATCCATAACATATCGACTATTAACATTTCTTGGCATTGGATTAGCCTTTTCCCACCTAATTAAATCTTTTATAACAAAACCACAATCAGTTAAAGCTTCAACAATATAGGACATATTTTTCCAATCATTAAAAATTAATATTGAGCCACCTTCCTTTACTAAATCCGAACAATCATATATCCATTTTTTTTGATCAAATCCATAATCCCATTTACCATAATTCATTCCTGACCTTCCCATATTAGAAAAACCAAGTTGATAGTCTCTACTTACACAATATGGAGGATCTGTTAAAATTAAATCAACTTTTGTTTTGTCTTTTTTTAACTGTGTTACTACATCTAAATAATCACAATTTCTAAAATCAATCATACGAACTCCTTGGGATGTCTTAACTAAACTTTTCAATAAAATTAATTATACCATAAAATTCTTCAAAATTGTATTAAAATTTTATATTTTCTTAAATAATAGATATTTTAATATAAATTATGGGTGAAAAAACGGACTTTGAATAGAAATTAAGTGGGTTTTAGAAACTTGTATTTTTAACTCAAAACCCCAATTTAAAGATCGTGGCGCATGCTTATCTTAATACAATTGGCGTTATTTTGCTCCACCAGACAAACACACGCCATTAATAAACATTTCACAAGAATGACAGACTACAACGAGTTCTAAAAAGAAGGTTCGCGGACAGACTTATCGCGCTTTAAAATACGCTCAAAAGCAAAACAAACCAATAATTTACATCTAACAAAAAAGAAGACTTTAATTTGCAAGTTTGCTTGAGCCTTCTTTTATCATATTTTATAAAAGTAAAAACATTCTTTTTAAAACCATTAATAAGTGTAATGTTATTTTTATTAACAAACAATAACAGATTCCGCTTATCAACATAATTAACCATTGTATATCAGGCAAAACAAGTAACATTATAAATAATCCTATTGATATCATAGAATATAATATAGTCATAATAATTGAAATGTAAGTTTCATTTGATACTTGTATTTCTTTTTTATTATCTGAATTATTCTTTTTCTCAATCAACAATGTTAAAAATGAGAATAATACTGTTGATACTATGGAAAGGACTGTTATAAATAAATCAGCTTTTATTCTTAAAAAACTATATTCTAATAAGAAGACAAGTATTACTGCCATAGCCATTGGAACAACAATAAAAGTAAACATATCAAAAATTGAATATTTTTTTGTTTTGTCGTTCTTATAAATGGAAAGCTGTTTGATAATTATTTTGAAAACATTAATCTTCCTATTAAATAAACTACAAACACATAAAACACAAAGAGCTATTATCAACAGAGTAGCTTTCATATTTATTCTCCTTTATCAAAAAATGAAAAAGCATATTCATTAACTATTTTATTCAAACTCTCTTCCTTAAACCTCTTGCCATCTTCGTAATATTCTACTTTATTTGTTATATCATATTCTGCGATAGTTCCAGTAAAATCTTGCACTTTTATCTTTCTTGAAGCTTTACCTATTTTTAATGTAACCATTGCCTCATCAAAATCACTAGATACATTATCTTTTATTGTAATATCTCGAAGTTCATCGAGCGTAGGCTTCTTGGAAAAAATGTTTTTAAAGAAACCACAAATATTGTTTGCATCTGGAGAATCCAAATGAATAATAGTTTCTTTTGATATTTGTTTTTTAGGTTTAATCTTTATATTTTCTGCAGAATCGCTTGATTTGGGGACATAATGGGTTAAAAGAGTTAGTTTGTCTGGAATACATTGTGTATCATCAAACATTCTTGATGATAGTTTAATGTCAAAATGAGTAATTTGTTTCTTTGTTGAAAGGAATTGATTAAGTGTTTCCTGGAAAGCTGTCTTACAACCACCCAAACCATATCTAAAAAATATAAATATGTTTCCCCTTGTTTTTTTATTTATGAAACAATATGTTCTTTGAAAATACATCGCAGCGTTTTTATCACCAGAAAAATTCGTTCTAGTTAAATCCTCATGATTGTATACAGTAAAATCTTCACCTAATTTACCAGCTTCAGAGTATATTGATATTTTTTTATAATCTCCTAAATCATCTATCTGTAGTTGTTTAGTTAATCCTATTGACCTGTTAGAATTTTTACCAATTTGTGGATTTGCAATGTATTTGGAATAATCTATTAAGAGTTCCTCTAGATCTATTCCTTTGTCTTCTACTTCTTCCTCTAATTCTAATAAATTTTCATTTTTTCTTTTTTCGCAAATTCTGCAGTTATAAGCAGTTATTGATAGACTTGTCCTTTGCATGTATTCCTCCTACCTTTTAAAATTATATCATAACAAACTACTAAATGCCACACATATAACTTTATAAATCCTTGTTATTTTAGTTAAGGATATACTTTAAATTCATTATAACATAAAAAATCCATTTTTGTATAAAAAATAAAAGAAAAAACTAGCAAATTTAATTTTTTATCAAATTTTAAAAATTTAATATTTTAATGACTATTTATATAATTGCAACCACTACAAAAGTCCACAAAGTCCTATGCAGTTTTAAAGCGTTATGGAAAGAAAAAGAATGGCTGAAAATATGGATTTAATACATTTAGGTACATGGGGTTTGGAAAATTGTGTACCTAAATAAAAAACACTAGCGAGAATGCTAGTATTTTAGGGTGGTTTTGGGGTGTGGGCACAAGTTTGGAGCAAAGGTTCGTGTGTTGGTAAGGTGGGGGTCACGGGTCCGATTCCCGTCACCAGCTCCATTATCAAAAACCCTTGAAACCCTAGTAAAATAGGCACTTTCAAGGGTTTTTCTTTTACAAAAATTCTCTCAATTTTCAATCCTAAAAAACATTAGGTGTCAATTTAAGGTGACGTAGGTGTCAAAAATTTACACAAAAAAGGCAGATAGTCGGTGTTCCAACTATCTGCCAAATTCGTTCTAAAACTATCAAAAACTACTCCCGTAGGTGTCAATAGGTGTCAAATTTTTTTTTAAAGAATTAATTAATTGAATACTATCACTGAATTTTTTAATGCCAGCTGCTTGAGTCATGATATTTTTCATGTTTTTATCAAAAGTTACCAATACTATATTGTCTTCATTATAATAGAATTCTCTTAAAATTTCATAATCAATAAAATCGTTTGGTTTCATTTTTGCACTTTCAACCATTAGTGAATTAATCAATCTTGTTAAAAAAACTTCTTCAAATTCATTTTTCATATTAGGGTCAACAAAGTAAATCGAATCAACAATTTTATTTTTTAAATAATTTTTAACACGGCTAATTTTTAGTTCCGGATACTCGTTTGATGTTGCAAAATAATCAATAATTGTCTTACAAATACTTAAATATTCTCTTTCATATGGTATATTTTGAAGCAAATCATCCTTTAACATTTTGTTCTTTAATTTTTTATAAATTTTTATAAGTTTATAATAAGAATTTTTATCTCCACCTTCAAAGAGTATCTTTGCATTTCTCATTAATTCATAATAATATGTCATAACATTTGCGATAATAGTTAATAAAACATTTTGAACTGTTTCCGCATTAAAATTATTATCACTCAGTAATTCTTTAAATTTTTTAGTAATAATCTTTTTTATATGCAAATTTATTGCTTTTTGATAAAGCATAAAATGTTCTCTAAAATATAATTTTGCTTCATTTAATTTCTTCTGATAATTATCTATAATTATCGTTATACTAGCATAAGCATAACAAATCACAAAAAATGATATATTATATGCCATTTCATCTATAATATGGTTCCCATATATTTTCTTTAAACAATTGTAATAATTTTCATCTTTATTGTTTGGATTTAAATTATTTAAAACTTCTTTATTTATATTATCCGTTGAGCCCAAAGTAATATTGTAATTTTTAATAAAATCCAAAACTTTTAATTTTTCTTTAAATGAAAATTTTGAATTTAATATTTCAAAAACCGAATATCTTGTGCATAGACACTTGTTTGTTTTGATATAATTTAACAACATTTCTAATTTAATATCATTATTTGGTTCTATTTTTGCGGCATAATACAATGTGTTCGTGTCTAATACAATCATTTTATAACCTCAAGCATATTATAACACAAATTTATCGTTATTGCATTACATCTCGTAATCTTTTTCTCTTTTGCGTTTTCGTTCTTTTCGTTCTTCCATAAGTTGTTGGAGCATATCGTCAAATTCGTCATCAGACATATATTTTACAAACTTTTCTTTTCTCTCTTCTAAAACATCTTCTCGTTTCTTTTGTTCAAGTATGAGCTGGTCTTCTTTAACTCTTTCGTTAAACTTGTCAGTGGTCTGGCGGATATATTCGCTATCAACAGAGTTATAGACCGTAATTGTAGTTCATACGAATTATAGGCGGTCGCGTTTTTGTTTATTGCATTTAAAATCTATGCCGTTTATATTGTCTATGAGTTTATAGTAAATATGGATTTTTCGGGGTTCTTTACTTCCCTTAGTAAATTTATCTATGGTTATAAATTCAATCAGTTCTAGCGCCATTTCTCGGGTTAAAACGGGCGAATTTATGTATTTTTTAACTCTCTCTATAAACTCATCAACATTTTTTGTGTTCTGTTTTACTTTTTCTATTCTTTCAGTTATTTGTGAAATTTCATTTTCTAAAACTTCTTTTTCTTTTTGGTAATTATTAAGTAGAGATATGCAAATATCTTCTGGAATTTTGTTTAGGACTTTATCTTCATAAGTCGAACGAATATGCTTTGTCACTTCATCAAGTCTTTTTGTTTTGTCTTGCAAGGCTTTGCTGTCAAGCATAAGATTATCTTTTTGCTGACTTTCTTGTCTTTGTAAAAACTCTTTTCTTGCTTGTTCTTCGTTAAAATTAACAAAGTTAGCTTTTGCTTTAATATCTTGCAAAACAATGCTTTCTATATCTTCAAACTTAATCATATGACTTGTGCAAACCCTTGTGCCGAAAACTTTAAAACCGCCACAATTATAATTTGCTTGGCGATAAATTCTTGGACCTTTTCGTGAATGTCTTGTATTGTTCCAACCTATGTGCATTTTGTTGCCACAATCTTCGCAATACATTAGTCCAGAAAGTGGGTGGACTATTTGATTGCCTTGTGCTTTGCCCTGACTTACTGACCTTTCAATTTCTTTAACTTTATCCCAAAGTTCTTGTGAGATTATTGGTTCGTGCGTATTGTAAACTATTATTTTTTCTTCATCTGGTCGTTTTATTTGCTTTTTGTTTTTGTATGAAATATTTGTTGTTCTAAGTTGCACCAAATGACCTAAACATGTTGGGTTGCGAAGAATTTGTTTTACAACATCACAAGTCCAAAGATGATGGCTAAATCTATATGCGTTTATTCCAAATTTTTGAGTTCTATAGTCTGACGAAATTGGTATGTTTTCATCGTTAAACTTCATCGCAATATGCTTTGGACTAATTCCACTTGCTCTCATTTCAAATATTCTTTTTACATTGCTTGCAGCAGGTTCGTCAACAATCGGCAATTTCTTTTCGTCTGTTCCTTTAACATATCCATATGGTGCATAGGTTGTTCTATACTTTCCGGCTTTTGCACTAGCTTCAATTACTGCTCGAATTTTCTTGCTGGTGTTTGCTGAGTGCCATTCATTAAATATGTTCATTATGGGCATCATATCCATTCCAGCAGAGTTATTTGAAGTATCTACATTATCATTTAATGCGATAAATCTAATGTTATACATTGGAAAGATATAGTCTGTATATTGTCCAACTTGAATATAGTTTCTGCCGAACCCAGACAAGTCTTTGCAAATGATTGTGTTAATCTTTCCACACTTTGCATCTTCTAACAGTCTTTGAACTCCGGGTCTATCAAATGTTGTTCCAGAATATCCATCATCAACATAAGTTTCAACCAAATTCCAACCTTGTTCTAACACATATTTTTCAAGTATTAGTTTTTGATTTTCTATTGATAAAGACTCACCATTTCTTTCATCATCTCTTGATAATCTTGCATATATACCTACTTTAATTTCTTGTTTTGATTTCATTTGTCCTCCTTTTTAGCGAAATCAAAACACTGAAAGTAAATACATTTTGTATTATATCACAAAAAATATTAAACTGACAGTGCTTTTTCTCAAAACTTAAAACATTTCGCTATATGCTTGTTTTTGAGCAAGTTTTATCAATATTTCATTTATATTTTTGTTCCCAACAAAATGACTAACAACAATATATCTTTTGTCATTAACAACATATTCGTTTTGACTTGTTGAAAAGTTTGAAAATTCTTGTTTTAATTCTTGTAGTTGTTTTTTCATTAAATACCCTCATAGTTAAAATCTCCTTTTCTAAAATTATTAAAATCTATCCACATCGAGCGTAATAGAAGTGGTGGTTTACCACCATAAAAACGAAATTTGGTTTCCAAATTGTCGTAAATTGGGGGCGAGGCAATTTTGAATCTTTTGATTTTTAAAATATCCCAATAAAAGCACGGTTTTGGGGGCATTTTATGGATATTTTTAATCAAATAGCCCAAGCCTTATCCTGCTCGTTAAAATAATTACAGAACCACATCAAAAATAGCAATATTTTTATCATTTTTGCGTTTCTTCAAATCTTGATTATTTCCCCCAAAATTCTTGCAAGCAAGTTTTTTAAATAACTAAATTATCTTAATATCTTTACCAAATTCGGCATCAACTTGCTTTGAAATTAGGCTTCTATCATCGGCAAAACCTTCTGGTTCATCATCTTTAAAGCCAGCGTCAAAAACTCCTTTAATATCTTCTTTATCTGACAGATAAAATATTCCGTTATAAATATGATATAACAATAATCTGAGTTCATAAGCAAGTTTTACCATATCTGTATATTCATTGGTTTGCGTTTTCTTAATGTTGCTTAAAGCGTTTGACAAACTTGCAATATTGTCAGAAATGCCTTGTACCTTTGTGAAATATGTTCTAGCTTCTTTTTCAAAATTGATTTCACTATCAAGTCCAGCAAATATCAAACTCACTAAAAACTCATTCATGTTTTTGTATTCTTGTTTGTGCTTTTAATAAAAATCATTTAGTTCTTCTAATCTATTTATTTGATAAATTCGTATCTTCTTTTCAAATACTTTGTCTGATTTAATTTCTTTCATAATTCCTCCAATAATTTTTTTAGTCTTTCTTTACATCTCTTTCTATTTCTAATTAAAGAGGCAACGATTATTTTTGTTTGCTTTTACATTCTTAAAATCCTCCTTTTGCTTGAATTTAGTTTTCGACTTTTTATATTTCAGCACCTCCTTATTTTTATTCTTACATAGTCGTTCGGGCAACATTTGTCCGTTCGGGTATGTTTTTACACAACCATTATATTTTTCTCGCATTATCACCATTTGATAATGCGGTATTTATTTTTCTTAATTTATCAGTGTCGATAGTTCAATGGGTGACCTATCGGGATATTTTTTGTTAAATTATCACTACCGTAGTATCAAGGTGTGATACCACGAGAAAACTTTTTTAATTTTCTTGCTTCTATTTCAAATATATCACTCCCGAGTGTTCACCATTTGAACACTCGGGAATATTTTTATGTAAAAATTTTATCAACTCCAAGAGTTCAGCATTTGAACTCTTCAAAAAAATTCACAACAAAAAAATAACCCAACAAAAATTGAGTTATTTTCTATATAAGTTATTAAATTTTATATATCTCTCACATATATAAGGACATTTTTATTTAAAAAATTAAGGTAGAAAATTGAAATTGATTTTAATTACTTATCCTCATTTGTTAGTTTTCAAATTGTTTTAACCAATCCTCATAAGAAATGCCTTTCTTTTTTAAACTCTCAATTAGAGCAGTATTAAATGCAGTATCCTTGCAATTGTTTTCATCATGTTTTATATACTCACCATGTTCATTAATTTCTATTTTTAACATTTTTGACAGCTCTTCAATTGCTATCTTTTTTATGTCCTTATGGTTATCTTCTATATTATGGTCACAAGACAAATCTCTTTCACCACACTCATCCCCCATAACAAAATATGAACAAATTGATACTTTATTTCCATAATTGTATCCTGCATTAAAAATTGCTTCAATAAGTCTCAATCTTCCTTCCGTTGTTGTTTCTTTAATAGAATCAGATAAACAAATTAAAGGCCAATATCTCTTTCTGGATATTTTTCTGAAATTTTCTTCAATTTTTTAGCAAATTTACCTGTTTTTTCGCCAATTTTATCATTTTTTTCTTTATTTTGTTTTATTGAAGAAACAATAAAGTTTTCTGTCTTATCTTTAACGTTAGGACAGAATTCAATAATCTCAATAAGAGAAAATCCAAGTTTATTTAATATCTCCTTGAACTCTATCATTGTATTGTGGGCGTCAACTTCAGCGTCATGTTCACCTTCTTTGCCCTTTAATTCAAGTTCTTCCAAAATGTTTAATACTGATATTTCTTTTTTAGTATTCTTGTATCCTTTATAAAACAATTTAACATCGTAAAAATCAAAATCAATACTTGGTAAATTATATCTTTTACAATCATCATTTAATGCCTTGGCATCATTATTTAGCGAGTGCCCTAGAACATAATAACAACTTTCTATTATCTCCTTAATTTTAGGATAATATTTATTAAAAGCAAGTCTTTCTTCGTACTCCTTTTTAGTTCTTGTAAGTATGTGTTTTAATGCCCACCAATCCCATTCATCATTAGATATGTATGGATTGATTATAAGATTATTCCTTTCTATTATTTCAAACTTTTCATTAGTTATAACATACCCGAATTCACAAATCTTGCAACCATTTTTACAACTCGCATATTCTAAATCAAAAAATAAAATTCTCATTAGTTATTTCCCTTTACTATATTTTATCACCATTAAAGATAATTTCATTTCCAACATTTATTTCTTCAATTAAATTCTTTTTTTTATAAAACCAATCTTTTTCATTTGTATATCTATCAGAAATATAATTGATATTTTGATTTAATGAACCAATTAATGCTCTATCGTTATCAATTTTCTTCTCATCAAAATAACCATCAATGATGATATCACATTGACTTTTTAAATTATCTTCAATTTCATTTAATTGATATCCAGTAAAAAGAATTATGCCTAATTCCAAATTTTTAACTTCTTCAAGTAGTTTAATTAAATCAGTTTGTAAGAGTGGTTCTCCTCCTGATAGTGTTACCCCCTCTATTTTGTTCTCTATTTTACTTTTTCTTATTATTTCAAGTAAATCTTCAAGAGAAATTATTTTGGCCGGTTTTAAAGGTTGTAATGTTTTATTACAACAACCTTTGCAATTTCTATTACACCCCTGAAACCATATACACAATCTTTTAAATGGACCTTCTACTTCTGTGCATGTATTTATAAGTGCAACATTAAACTTAATCATTAAAACTAAACTCTAATCCTTTGTCTAATGTTTTGACAAGTAATTTTGAACCTTTATATAGTCCTAAATCTTGTTTATTGTTAAACAAGAACATTGATAATTCATCAAGTAAAATATCATTAATTGCATTAAGAATATCTCTACCACCTTTTGATTTATCAACTCTTTTTAAAATATACTTAATGAAATTAAGTTCGCTTTCAAATTCTAAATCAAGTCTATATTTTTCTTGAATTCCTCTCTTAATTGGATTTAATTTACTCTTCGCAATTTGGATAGCAAACTCATCATCGAGAATAAAATTAAATGGAACAATATTACTATAACCAATTCTTCCAAGAATTTCTGGTCTTTTTATTTCGTTATCAAAATAATTCTTAACAATCTTAATAAATTCTTCCGCTGTTTCTTCTTTATTATCAGACGGTTTAACTTCACTTGCACCAAGATTTGATGTAAAGATTATTATACTTTCGCTAAAATATACTGTTTCACCTTTACTATCAGTTAATCTTCCATCTTCAAGTATTTGTAAGAAAATATCAAGTATTCTTGGATTTGGTTTAGCTGCTTTTTCAATCTCATCAAATAAAATTACACTAAATGGTTTTTCTTTTATAGCATTTGTTAATTGTCCACCTTGCTCGTATCCAACATATCCCGGTGGAGCACCAATTAATTTTTGGTCTGAATTCTCTTGTGCATACTCACTCATATCAAATCTAATACAAGCTTGCTCATCACCAAATAAGAATTTAGCAAGTGCTTTTGAAAGTTCTGTTTTACCAACACCAGTTGGTCCTACAAAGAAGAACACCCCTTTTGGCATGGACCTACTTGAGGTCTTATGTAAACCTGTTAAACCCATATATGCTTTAACAACTGTTTTCTCAATCTTTTCAATGGCTTCATCTTGTCCTACAACTCTTTCAGATAATTTCTTCTTGATGTTTTTAACATCTTCATAGGCAAGTTTTTCCCAAGGATTATCCTTTTCGCCATATTTGAATAATAAGTATAGTTTATCAAATGATAACTTTTCTTCCTTTCTTGAAAGTTTTGCCATTTGTATTATTTCTCTATTAGTAAAATCTTCCAATACATCAATATATTCATTTGTTCTACTGCTATTTAGCAAGGTTTCGCCCGGATTGAATTTAAGTTCAAATCCTGCTTCAATTTTTTCCAATAATCTACGTCTTTCCAATCTGTCTGGTTTAGACAATGTTATTGTTGAAACTTCTGGATTTGCTTGATAAAAAGACAATGGGAAATTTGACAACTTGTTTGTGATAAGTATAATTGTGCTTTCATTTACATCTGTTGATAGATAATTAACTTTTTTATCTTTAATTGATTTGCCCAACAATGTTAAATTTTGTCTTTCTTTATTATCGTGTTGACCACCATTTGAGAAAAGATAATCTGACCAATTTAATATAAATACTGTTTTTCTATTTTTATTTGTTAAGTTTTTAAAAACCAAATTAAAGATTTCACTTGGTTCTTTAAAGTTTCCGTTTGATATAGTTGTATTTTGGTTCTCATCTTCATCATCAAGCGAGTATTCTTCACCTTCAACTTCTTTTTCTTCGGTTATTTTAAGGCTGCTTATATCACCTTCAATTCCACTTACTCTATCCCAATAAACAATGTCATCATACTTTAAATCTTCAAGCATTTCTGTTAAATACTTTTTTAAGTCAATAATTTGATTTTTATCGTCAAGATAAACATCCCCGACATTGCCATCGATAATAACACATCTTTTTATGCCAACTTCCCTTTTTATTCTTTTAAAACCAATTTCTAATGCCATATAAGTTCACCTCCTATTTTTTATCCTTATTTATATTAACTGTTTGGTATTTCATGGTAGAAATTTTATCTGGATTGCTCCATAATGTTTCTGTTTTTGTAACCTTAATCCCATAAATTTTTTCTAAGTCCTCTAAAAATGGGTTTATATCTTTTTGACAAGCTTGACCTTCATATCCATCAAATTTATATATAAATCTTCCATCAAGAAAAACTTGGAATTCTGCTGTTTGTCCATTGACTTTTTGCGCTACCAAAACTACTTGATTTTTATCTCGCTGTAATTTTATATTCTTTTTGTCAACTACAAAACCTCTTTGTTCAATAGATTTTATAATACATTTTAAAGCTTCTTTTCTCATATGTTCATCCACAATTTCTTTGTTTGTTTGTTCTTGAATTTTTTGTAATGAAGAACTATCAAACCTTTCTACCTTAACTATCTTATCAATCTCATTTTGTTCCAGATTAATACCTTTAAGTTGTTTTGTAATTTTTTCAATAATGTTTTCTTTATTATCACTAATAGTTTTATTGACTTCACTATCCAATATTATCTGTGCTTGTTTTACGATTTCATCAAAACTCTTACCAATATTGTTTTCTTTGATTAATTCTAAATAAACACAATCTTTTAAAACAACATCTTCAATCTTATTAAATTGTTCATATAATTCTTTACTAAAAGCGACTGTTCCACTGATTTGTGTTTGCAGGAGTTTATTTCTATCGCTAACACTTGTTGCAAGAATTTTTTTTAAAAGTGTTTCATATTCGCATATCCTTTGAGAACTAAAACTATTACATCTACTTAATAATAAATTCGCTTTATTAACAATTTCACGACTTGTATCTACTTCACCATATACAACACCTTTTTCCTTTTGTTCTTCTGCCAATTGGTTTAAACTATTAATCTCTTTATTAAGATTATCTTTTTCTTTCAGAAGTTGTTCTCTTAAATTTTTACTATCTTCATTTAATAACAATGATGAGTTATCTTCTATTTTTTTTAGAATAGTATCAATGTCAGACAATGTATGTTCAGCAGTTTTACAAATACTACAACATTTTATAGCTTGCCCTTCAAAATCAATTCTTGCTTGGTGGCTCATCTTTTACCTCACTTTTGAAAATATATTCATTCCATTTATTTAACTCTTCAATGTTAAAATGTATTTCATCTTTACTTGGGTGCAATAATTTATTTCTACATAATCTTAATGTATGCATTAAACTAGCTTCATTAGACTTTATTAATTTATTGTTTTCTGCTAAAACTATTTTATCATAAAAATCCATTTCATTACTATTTTTTAATGCTAATTTATTAGTTAAGTCATAATCAACTTTAATTACCATGTCTGCAACGGCAGATTTAAAATCACCTCTTTTAATTTTATTATTAATAAAATCAAATGTAATTTTATCTGGTTTGTAAGATGATTGTTGTTCAATAATTGCATACTCGTATATAGGTTTGATAATGTTTTTATAGTTTTCAATTTCATTAAATTTATCAATTGAAAACTCTTTGTATTTAACTAAATAGTTATAAGATTTTTCAAATTCAACATAGTTGTTTACCAAATCTAGCATATTATATTTTTCATCAATTACATAATCAGTAATAGATTTTATACCTAATAATTGTTTAAGGTATTCTAATCTATTCCTTGTTTTTTCAGATTCCAATGCTAGTTCGTTATCATCACTAATTTTTACATTCTCTATGATGTCATTCAAATATTTATCATACAAATTAATTATTGATAATGCTTCTATCACCTTATAATTTCCATTTAAAATACTCTTAAATAAACTTTCGTCTTTGTTGATATTTTGTGTTAACTTCATTAGGAATTCATGTGAAGATAATCCCAAAAGTTTTTGAATTGGTTTTACAAAATCAATATATGTAGCAAAGTTTGATACATTAATTTCGCCTATTACCTTCTCTATTATTTGCTCTGAAATCATCTTAACTATACTATCACCTTCGTCCAAAGTCTTATTAACTTCATTTAAGTTTAATATTTGTTGTGATAGTTCAGCTTTTTCAAGAATGTGTTTTGTTAAATACTTTGATAAATAATCATTTTCATCATTAGAAATTAATTTTGTAATCAATATATTATTATTGGTAAAATCAGCACTTACTTGATTGTAAATCTCTTTATAGAAAAACTCTTTTTCATTGGAACTTAATTCTTTTTCAAGAATTAAATTGAGTGATATTTTTTTATCAATGTTTTCTACATTGAAATCAACACAAGCTGGAATATATGCTTTCATAACACCATTATTTAAAGTTAGATAATCTATGCCATACTCTTTTCCAATTAATGTTAATCCAGTTTTATACTTTCTTTTAAAGACATTGTATTTGCCTGTCTGTATTAATAATTCAGGTGTCTCTTGTGGTGCTGTTTGAATTTGAGATGGCAAGAAAACTGATGTCAAGTTTGATATATCTTTAATATTGTTAATTTTAACAACATTCATTTCATTAGCAAACTTAAATTTTTCTTTATAAGCAAATATGGCTGTAATATTTTCACTTGTATAGTATTTTTTTACAAAATTCTCCAACCTATCATCAGTAAATGTCAAAGTTAATTTATCATTTTCTAATTTCAAAATGACACAATCTTCATATTTAGCACTTTGCATTTTCATTTCTTCATTTTGAACAGAAATGATTTCTTCTTGTTCTTTAACATTAAAGTTCTTTTTGTTTTCTTGAACAATATCTAAAAGTGATGAAAAATCATATTTATAATCTTCAAACATCTCTTCTGAAATTTTATTTTCATTGTCATTAGGTTTCATTTTTAAATTAACAGATGTGAGAATTTTATTGTTTAGCAAATCATAATATAATGGCACAATTTTCACTAATTCTTTGCCAGTTGGAACAGCACCATTCCTAAAAATTTTATTTCCTTTTTCTGTAAACTCAAAATCGTTAACTAAATATTCTTTAAAATAGTCAGCATTAAATTTTAATCTTCCAAGTTTAATAATATCTAGTTGTATCATATTTTCAATTTCATCAATAAACATAAATATTAAATCATTTGGAACACCAAATTTTCTCAATACATCATATATTTTTTCATCATTTTTAGAATTATTATTTATTAATGCTAATAAAATATATTGTATACCTGACGCTTGTTTTACTTCTGTATAATTTACTTTTGAACGCATAACTTGAATAGGTATAGAAAATGATGTTTTAACTTTTAAAAAATCCATATTATCTATCCTCCTTTATTATGTCGTCTGATTGCAATATTTTTCCATATACATCTATTGTATTGATTATTTCCTTATAGACTGGATATGCTTGCCTATCCAAAGCTTTATTTCCGTCAATATCTGGTAAATTTATTACTCCACAATTAGATAAGAAATCTTTATTACCAACAACAATCAATAATTTTCTTGCTCTACTCAAAGCAACATTAATCCTCTCAAATTTCTTAATAAACTCATAATTACCTGTTCGCTTTATAGGATTTCTAACCATTGACAAGATAATAATATCTCTTTCATCACCTTGGAAATCATCAACTGTGCTTATTACTAATTTATTGTCATTATTCTGACTAAATCCTTCGTATAATTTAAATTTACCTTTTAGCTTTCTTTTTATTAGCCCTGCTTGGTCTCCATAAGTGCAAATAACGCCAATACTTGGTCGTGTATCAATATTCCTTTCTTTATCTATTTCTACATTTATTTTATTAGATTTAATCATATTCACATATTCATTGTTGATTCTATTAAGTAATTCACAAACAACATCTGCTTCTTGTGGGTTTTGAACAGATGTGCTTCCATTATCATTAAAATCAAATTTGTCGCAATTAACAAAATAAATATGTTTATCTTGTTCAATTATATTTTTACCATTTATAACAACATTAAGGAAATGCTGTTTCTCATCGTTTTGTTTTTTGTATCCGAGCATTAATCCCTTATTATCTTTACCGCCGTAAAAATGGTTGAATACTCTCATAATATCTTCATGACATCTATATTGTTGATTTAACATAATTTTATTGCTTTGTGGGACTTGCTCATACAATATTTTAAAGAAACATTGTTCATATAATTCTGTATATGCTTTATTGGTTTCTAAATCAATAAAATCAAGCCCTTCAATATCTGATTGTTTTAAATTCCGTAAATCATACATTGGTGGTAATTGTCTATGGTCACCAACTAAAATAATAGTTTTGCCATACAAAATTGGAATTAATAAATCAAGGAAACTTGATTTGCTTACCTCATCAATAATAACAACATCTATTCCTTGCGTCCTAACATCAAGGTCGCCAAGATTATATTTGGCTAGTCCTTCCAAATCTTTTTCTTTAAATCTGTCTCTACTTGTGCATGTTATTCCAAAGACATTAGCATTGTCATACAATTGTTTTGTATAGAATACTCTATCTTCTTCTATGACATCTTTTTGTCTTAAAAACTTACATATCTTTTTATACATCGGAATAAGTGTCTTGTTCTCTTTTTCCTTTTTATCAAAGTTATTTTCAAGTTCTTTCCACTCTTCTTTTATAATTTCCAATGCTTCCGAAATATCATGATAATCTTTTACAATATTGAAATCGTTAAAGAATTTATTAATCCTTCGTTTTAAATTAGATTGCAAATCGTTAAAATTAACAAATTCACTCTTTTCTCTCAACGCTGAAATATTTTCATCAATCTGCATTATATCAAGTTTTATACTATTTATTTTTGATGTTACTTTGTTGATTTGGTTTTGTATTGGTGTCAACTCATTATTTAACTTAATAGTAATGTCGCTAATTAAATGTCCTACCTCACTTCTTATATTAGAAATAATTGTTGGTAAAGCTTTTATTTCTTTTTCATCTAATAGTTTTGCATCTATTATTCTTGATACTTGCAAATCGGAATAATCATAATCTATGCCATTTTTTGTTTGCGTTATTTTTTCTTTTATCTCATTAAGTTTCTTTCTTAATTCCTTAACAACATCTTCCTTTCCGGCAATAATATCACCAGAATCCTCATCAAGATTTTCTTTTATTTGTTTAGATATATCTTTCTTTTCATTTTCAAGTTCTACAAGTTCTGGATTAAACTGAATTTGGTTTAATTCATCAATAATATTTCCCAAATCCATTCGCATAATTCCATTAATGTTTGATGTTTTGAAATATGTCTTCATTCCAATTATGTCATTAATATCATTACTTAATTTTTCTAAAACATCTTTCTTAAATTCATTTTCTTCAATAGTAAAATTATAGTTTCCAATCTTTTTAATCAAAAAATCATAATCGTTTTTATTATCCTCTATTATAGAAATTTCTTTTCTGTAATTGCTTATTTGTTCATTCAATAATTTCTTTTTGTTTTCATGAGATGATATTTGATTTTTTACACTATCAATTTGAACTTGCTCTTTTAATAGTTTTTGATAATCTAATTTTAACTTTTGGAATTCTTCATCAAAGCTTTCTTTTGTTGCTGTGAAATTCTCGAATGACATAATTTGTTTATCAATTTTCTGTGAAATATTTATGTAAAAATTATCCACAAGTCTTTCTGGATTATAATCTGTATTTTTACCATTACTATTAGGTATTAGTCTCAATAGCCTTATTTCTGGGATTTTTGGCAATCTATCAAAAACATTGTCAATAGCTTTATGAGTTTCGCTTGATACCAATATCTTTTTGCCCTTTTTTGTTAATTGAGCAATTATTTCAGCAATAACTTGTGTCTTGCCTGTTCCCGGTGGGCCTTGCAATAAGAAAATACTTTCACTAACGACTGCTTTTTTAACAGCTTCCTTTTGTCTATCATTTAAACTTTGCAAGTTCCATTCAATATCATCTTCAATGTTGTGGTTAAGATTTTGCAATGACTTTGGTTCAAACAAATACCTTGACAAATAAGGATTTTTAACAAAACCTTTGAAGAATGCGTCCAACGATTTTTCTTGTCTTTCAATCTTCATTTTTTCTGCTATGTTGTTATAAATCATAAAACAAGGATTAATGCTTTCAAGTGCTTTTCTTACTTCTTCAACACTATCTTCTTCAATTTTGAACAATATACTAAATTTTCTAATCGTCTCATTCTCTATCGCATTATTTACTTTTTCATTTTTAACATTTATTAGATATTCTTTTGTTTTATACAACTCTAAATTGATTTGATTGATATATTTATTTTTGATTTCCTGTGTCTTTAATATTCTTGCTTTATTGATATTTTCATTTTTCCTTTTTTCTAACTTTTCTGCAAATTTTTTTCCTTTTTCTTCATTTTTTTTGTTAAAAACATCATTTTTTTCATTAAATTCTTTGATTTTATTATTTATTTCTAAATCTAGTCGCATTGATAATTCATCTAAATACTCATGGACTTCATCATTAATTATGTTGTTATATTTGGTTTCAATTTTAGATTTATCATTCAAATATTCATTTTCAAATTCTCTCTCATACTTATCTATATTAGGTAAAATATCTTCTGCAAAAATTTTATATCTTTCGTCTAATTGAATTGACTTAATTCTTGCTTGATTACTAATTGGTTCTTGTGCTGTTAAAGAAATATCTTGTCTGGTAAATCTATTTAAAAGTAATTCTTCCTTTGGCTTTCTATCTTTTTCTGTCATTGCTGAATAAATTTCTTTTTTATTGAAATCAACTTCAACTCTTACAAGTGGAAAACTTTCTGCACCATAAATATTTTCAGTTATAACAATTTGGTCATCTCTAATAAGTTCTTTATTTAATAAAATTCCGCTATACTTTTCTTCATTAAGTCTATAAACATTTCTAGGTATAATAAATGTATCTAAAATTTCGCATTTATTAAATCTAATACATTTTTCAGATTGGGCTTCTAAATATTGTTTTCTAAATGATATATAATTCTTCCATTCCTCATAAGTTTGCAAAACCTTTTTATATTGTTTGACATAGAAAGGACCATTGACTAATCTATAAATAAAATCATTTGTCAAAACATTGCTTGCTGAATATTCATCAATGTTGACACCAAAATTAGGAACCTTAATTCCAATTGGAAGAACTTTTAATTCATAAGCGACTGAACAATTACATTGAACACTTATCTCACTAACTTTATCTTCAATTTCATCTATAAGTTCAATACCTTTAACAACAAACAGATAGTTTTTAAGACATTTTATATCTCCGATAATAATAATATCTTGACCTTCTGGTAAAAACCTTTTTATTAAGGCATCCTTTTCTGGTCTTATTACGACATTCCTATATATATATTTCCCATTTTTGTCAAGTTCCGGTTCTCTATCAAAAGCTGGCATTGAAAAAAAATATGTGTTTGTTTTTAAAGAGTTAAAGCACACATTCATAAAATTTCTAAAATCATCAATCGTTGCTTTTTGTGTATTACCGTTCTTTTTGTGAATGTTTGAATATTGGTCAAGCAATGATGTTGAAAAATAATCATCCCAATTCTTACTTCCACTATTAATGTTGAAAGTGCAATCAAGAAATAAAAAGTTCATTCTATCCTCCCTATTGCTATAACATAACAAAAGTTATCATTATTATAGCATATAAATACAACTTTTTTATCAAAAAAAATATAATGATAAAAAAGTTATCAATTTGTGTTGATGACTTGAAATTACGATTAATCATGCAACACAAAAAAATGGATTTACTCCACGTTTTGAGTTACATACTTATAATTTTATCTATCTGGACTGTAGACCCGAACTTATCATACTCTCAAGGAAAACGAATACAATAAGATTTATAAAATGTAATCATATTTAATTGTTCCGCATTAGTTGACCTCTTACCTGATATCCCTTGAAATATCTCATCACAACTTTATTATGCAAGAATAGAATAACAAAAACAATATTTTTTGTCAAGTATTACACGAATTCTTTAATTTTAATTTTTCAATTTGCTTTTTTAATCATTTTTATCTATCAATAATCTATCGTTGTTATTCATAAGCACTTGCATTTGCTTAATTGCAATCCTATTCAATTCAACGATTCTTTCGCTTTGAGATTTCTTTTGTTCAATCAAGTAAGCATTTATATTTTCCATATTGGATAAACAAATAAGTTGTTCCATTGTTGCATAATCTCGAATATTACCTTTTAATGTTGGATTTCCTTTTCTCCATTCGCTTGCTGTTTTTCCAAATAATGCGACATTAAGAAGGTCGGCTTCACTAGCATATATAAAATTTGCTTGTTTTTCACTAAGAGTCGGCACAATATTTTCTTTTATTGCATCTTTATATATTTTATAATTTATTTTAGATAATTCTCGTTTTACATTCCAACCAAGTTGAGCTTGTTCATCAGATTTTAATCTTTGGAATTCTTTTATAATATATAAATTTATCTCTGGAGAAATCCAAGAAGCAAATTGCAGGGCAATATCTTTGTGTGCATAAGTTCCACTATTATACTTTCCGCGTTTTGTTGTAAGCCCTATTGCACTTGTCTTTTCTATCCATCTTTCAGGAGATAATGTAAAAGCATTAGTTCCGGCTTGATTTTTAAAGGCGTCGAATTCGACCCCTTTAAAATTAGGATTATTAAGGTGCTCCCACAATCCTAAATATTCTATTGTATCTTTTCTTCTTAACCAATTTCTGACTGCTTCTTTTGGCTCTAACGGATTTTAGTATCTTGCAATATCTGTCAATGAAAAATAATCACTTTCGTTTATATGAATTTCTTTATCTAAAACTTGAATTCCTCTATTTTTATTCATATCATTTCTCCTATGTATTGATTATAGCATAAACATCATCTTCTTGTATTCAATTTTTATAAATATTTGCATTTACTTTCGTGTCTTGATTTTCGCCACTTAAAATTTAAATTCGTGCAACCTATTGTTCGTATGCACTGTGGTTTTCACGTCTTTATGTCCAAGTAATGCTTGTATCATCTTTGGGTTAACATTGTTTTCAAACATCATATTTGAGAATGTTTGCCTAAATGCGTGAAAGTGCAGGAGATATTTCCCAAAGCCCTTCACGTTTTAGAAATCTTTTGAAGTTGTTATCTGTTGCTCTATATATTCTAAACATCGCCATTTTCATCGCCAAACACCAAACTATCATTAGATATAAAGTCCTTCACAGCGAACTTGCCATCCAAATATCTATTTTCATTCCACTTGTCCAATGCTTTCTTTAATTTATCTGGCATTGGCACTGTTCTAGTAGAGCACGCTGTTTTAGTATCTCCAATAACCGTTTTTCACTCTAACACTTTGCCCGATACATCCATTTTCACGTCTACAGTGATTGCTCTGCTTACTTCAATCAAGCTCCGTTTAAAGTCTATATCCCTCCATTGCAGAGCTAGCACTTCGCAAATACGAAGCCCCGTACACCACATTGTTAGACACAATGGATTTAAGAACTCACTTTTTTCTAACGCTTTCATCAAATCTTCTCTAATCTCTATTGGGATTGCTTTGTAACGGGGTTTATCATCTTGAATGTGCTTATCTCGTTTTTGAATCTTGATTTTGGTCATTGGATTTTTAATCATCATATCATTGTCTATTGCATACTCAAAGAACTGTGATATAATTTGCTTTGTTTTTCTTATTGAATCTAGCGCCAAATTCTTTTGGTAAAGTATGTTTATGTATCTTTGCATTAAGTTCACATTTATATCTTCAATTTTAAAGTCCTTTAAGTCTGGAATTACGTGCCTTACTACATGACCAAACAGCCTATCAAATGACCGCCCTTGAATTGTGTTTAGCCTAAATACTAGCATCCAATCCGTAAATAGCGTTCCAAACTTTTCATTGTTAATTCTCAAAGTAATTCCATAGTGGAATTTGAGGTGAAATTTACTTTGGCAATTAACGAATATAATTCATATCAATAATGCTTTACTTTTATTATTCTTCTAACTTCCAAAGACAAGACTACTTGTTTGCGTTGATTGAGCGTGCGACGATGACAAGTAGCGCAACCAATGAATATAGTTCTTTGTTTAGTCGCGACTTGTCATAAATTGAACACAATACTGCCATAAGTTTTGAGAGCATTTTGCTACGGTTGACAAAGTAGAAAAGCGGGCGTTCAATTGCGGTGACTTGTGGAAGATACTCCGAAAGTCCAAAATCATCATTGAAATACTGCCTGAGGTCAAGAACAAGGTCGTTCAAGACCGTCGTTTCGTAGGTGTTCAAGCCTTTATATGTGATTTGTGGCGCGGGTTCAACATATGGCGCAATCACTTCGGCATTATCGTTTAGCGGTTGTTCTATTTCCTTTATTGTTAAATTTTGGTCGTTTTGTGTTGTATCATTTGATTCGGGCTCTACCCCGTTATTTTCTCCAAAAATTTGCAAGTCGGAAATATCTGTTTCAATATGTAAATTTGATTTGTTATTCTCCGCAACGTAGGCATTTGCAAGCGCTTCATATTCGTTTTGATTGTATCCGTCAATTCGGTCATCATACTTTTTCATATCATACCTCTTATCCAATTATATTTTTATAGTGAAAAAATTATGACATAAATTTGCAACATAATCAGTGAATATTTTTTAAGATAGTTCATATAATACTATTGCTAAACCACAAAAAGCACAAAATTTGTCAGCGCAAAACTGCAATTCGTTGAAATTTTGACACTTGTTGCAGGCTTATAAATGCCTAATTTTTAGACAAAATTGCAAAAAAATAAAAAAAATTTAAGATTTTTCATTTTTTTATCAAAAACTGTTGACAAATTATTTAATATATAGTATAATCAAAAAGCCGTTAGAAATATCGCGGGGTAGAGCAGCTTGGCAGCTCGTCGGGCTCATAACCCGAAGGTCGTTGGTTCAAATCCAGCCCCCGCTACCATTTTTTTTACGGCGGTGTAGCTTAGCTGGTTATAGCGTTCGGTTCATACCCGAAAGATCAAAGGTTCGAATCCTTTCACCGCTACCAGCAACAAGGGCTCATTGCCCTAAATTAGGCCCTATGGTCAAGCGGTTAAGACACCACCCTTTCACGGTGGTTTCGTGGGTTCGAATCCCGCTAGGGTCACCAAATGTTAAAATCCTTGAAATCTATGTTATGTAGGTACTTTCAAGGATTTTTATTTTTTTAATTTTTAAAGTATGTTTTTTTAAAATTGTATTTGCACAGAATTGTATGATAGATTCACAAATCTCGCGTACGATTATGCCGTGAGTTGCTATTGCGACTTTGTGTTCTTTTTTCTAAGACTGCCCTCAACTGCTATTTAGCATATTTAAAAACATATAACTTTAAAATTAATTTAAGGGTATCAAAAAAATTCATTCTATAGTTATATTCAAAGAACTAGACAACAAGCATTTTGCCCATTTTGTTCATCATATCTGTTTTATAAGACATCATTGAGTGGGTATATCTTGTGAGAGTTACGACTGGATTTTTGTGCCCAAGAATTTCGGATAGAGTTTTAACGTCCATTCCCATTTCAATAGCACGAGTTGCGAAAGTATGTCGCAGTGAGTGGAAGTTTTTGTAAGCAACGTCTATCTTATTTAAAATTCGTTCGTATGTTCTTTGATAAGCCCTTGTTCCAACAATTCCACCAGCGCGAGTTGAAATAACATATTTAGAATTAGTGATTTTCTTAATCTTCCTCAATATACCTAATAGTGTTTTTGAAAGCGGAATAACCCTGCTTGAATTTCTTGTTTTAGGTTTATCTATGACAATTCTAGACGCTCCGTTTTCTTTAATTCTATACGATGTTTTTGTTATGCTCATAATTCCTGTTTGGAAGTCTATATCTTCCCAAGTAAGCGCTAGTAACTCGCCGAGTCTTATTCCTGTGTAAAGGCAAATCACAATTCCAATGTAATTACTTTTGTTTGAAGCCAGGCAATATTTTTCAATCTTTTCTTGTTCGTGTTTTTCAAAAGCGGTAACAGGTTTTTCAGTAGGACTTGGCAACTTGATTTTCTTTATTTCATCTCTTTGCACCTTGTCTAAAGACTTTGCAAGCGCCATACTACCTTTCAAAACATTCATAATTCCAATAACCGAGTTGTTAGCAAGTTTCCCGTTTGTGTTCAAGTTCCCATTTTCAAGTTCACTTAAAACAAAATCTTGAAAAATCTCTCCATTTAGGTCATCTAAATCATAACTCCCAAGTTTAGGATTGATATGCTTTTCTATGATGTATTTGTATCTATCATAGGTTCTAAGCTTTACAGTGTGTTTTGTGTATTTATCTAGCCATACACTTAGCCATTCTTTAAGTTTCATATAAAATTCCTCCTTTTATATTTTAACTTGAAATGAATCCACTTCTATCATTTTAAGGACATCTAAAGTTAAAAAATTAAGGGAGTAAATTCATATTTTGAAAATTTCTTAAAATTTATTTTGAAAAACATAATTAAAAGCCACCTATTCTTATAATAAGTGGCTTCTTTTGATTATTTAACAAGTTTATTATAGCATACTTTCTTAAAAATTGTATTAAAAATTATCATTTTCGTAAAAATAGATGTCTTTTATTTATTCAAATGGCAAAAATTAACATAACTATTATAAGAATAGAAGGTCTGTTTTAATTATATAATAAGACAACTATTGGGCTTCTTAAAAGGAGCAAATAGTGGCAAATAATTCAAATTTAGCTAATGCGAAAAATAAAAAAAATGATGAATTTTATACCCAAATTACAGATATTGAAGAAGAATTGAGACATTACAAAAAGCATTTTAAAGATAAAATTATTCTATGTAATTGCGATGACCCATACGAAAGTAATTTCTTTAAATATTTTGCAATAAACTTCAACCATTTGGGATTAAAAAAATTAATCGCAACTTGTTATGACAACTCTCCCGTAGCATATACCCAAATGAACTTTTTTGGTGAAAATAAGTCTTTTGCAAATAAAAACCATCATCCTTATAAGATTGAAATAACTAAAGTTGAAGATTGCAATGGTGATGGAGCTTTTGACTTATCAGATGTTGATTATCTTTTAAAAAACAAATCAAATACAATGACCTTGCTAAAAGAGAATGGAGATTTTCGTTCGGATGAATGCATTGAATTACTAAAGCAATCTGATATAGTTATTACAAATCCGCCATATTCTTTAATAAATCAATTCATACCTTTTCTCATTAAATATAACAAAAAATTTATTATTATGGGACCAATGAATGCTGTTACTTATAAAGAAGTGTTTCCTTTATTAATGCATAATAAAATATGGGCAGGTTACGGATTTAATAAAACAATGAAATTTCGTGTTCCAGATTCATATAATGGTTTTTTTGAAAATGGTGTAAAGTATGGAAAGGTACAAGCAATTTGCTGGTATACTAATTTGGAAATAGACAAAAGAAATGAAAAATTAATTTTATATAAAAAATATTCGCCACAAGAATATCCACAATATTTAAATTTGGAAGGTATTGATGTTTGTAAAGTAAGTGAAATTCCATATGATTATTTTGGTATTATGGGCGTTCCTAAAAACTTTATTGAAAAATACAATCCTGAGCAATTTGAAATTGTTGGCTATGAAAGAGAAGACGAAAATGTAAAAGTTGGTATACAAAATATGCCTGTGAAATTTTTGGAAGATTATAGAAAACAAGGGGGAAAAGGTCATTATACAAAAGGAATGAAAATGATATGCTTCTACGATAAAAATGGTCAAGCCAAAATCCCTTTTTCCAGAATATTAATAAGGAGAAAAACGAATGAAAATTGAATTAAAAGAAATATTAATTAAAGATGTTGCAAAAAATTATATTGACAGTGCTGAAGAAGGCGTTGTAGGGTTTGATGGCAAATTGAATATTAGACCTAAATATCAAAGAGAATTTGTTTATGATGAGAAAAAAAGAAACGCAGTAATTGAAACAATTTTCAAAGGATTTCCTTTAAATGTTATGTATTGGGTTAAAAATGAAGATGGAACTTTTGAAGTTCTTGATGGTCAACAAAGAACAATCAGCTTTTGCCAATACATAAACGGAGACTTTTCTATAAACAACAAGTACTACCACAGTCTTACTCAAACGGAAAGAGATAAAATAGACAACTATAAACTTATGATTTATTTTTGTGAAGGCAACGATAAAGAAAAACTTGATTGGTTTCAAATTATTAATATTGCAGGAGAAAAACTTACTGACCAAGAACTTCGTAATGCTGTCTACACAGGTCCTTGGCTTACAAGTGCTAAATCTCATTTTAGTAAAAACAATTGCGTCGCATATCTATTGGGGAAAGATTATGTCAATGGCACACCTATTAGACAAGACTATCTTGAAACGGCTTTGAAATGGATAAAGAATGATAATGTTGAAGATTATATGTCTATTCATCAATATGACCCTAATGCCAATGAACTTTGGACATATTTTAGAAATGTTATTGAATGGGTAAAACTTACTTTTACAACTTATAGAAAAGAAATGAAAGGCATTAATTGGGGTTCATTGTATAATCAATTTAAGGATAAGACTTACGATACAGATAAACTAGAAGAAAAAATTAAAAAACTTATGATTGATGATGATGTTACAAATAAGAAAGGTATTTATTCTTATGTGCTTACAAAAAATGAAAAATATCTAAATATTCGTGCTTTTAGTGAACAACAAAAACGAAGTGCTTATGAAAAACAACAAGGCATTTGTCCAAACTGTCATAAACACTTTGATATAAAAGAAATGGAGGCCGACCATATTACTCCTTGGCACGCAGGCGGACAAACTTCAACTGAAAATTGTCAAATGCTTTGCAAAGAATGTAATAGAAGAAAATCTGGAAAATAAAATTTAGACCACCTATTCTATGAAGTGAACCCCCAAACGGGGACGCCAAATAAAAATACCCTTTAGGAAGAAATTAACGTTTCTTCCTATTCTTTTAACCTTTTTGTGTTATAAAATTCTATCCAATCTTCTACAAGTGCTTGATATTCTTCTATATTTTTGATATCATTATTATACAAAGTTTTTTTTTGAGAATCTCGTGCCAACTTTCCATCGGAGAGTCGTCAATCGGTGTGCCTTTTCTGCTCATAGATATTTACATACTGTTAGATTCACAAATAGCTTTGTATTCATAAGATGTGTATTGGAACCCTTGGTCACTATGAATGATTGTTCCTTGCACATTTTTTCTTTTTGTTATTGCTTCGTTTAATGTATCCATAACTAGTTGATGATTGTTATTTTTAGATATTTTATATGCTACAACCTCTCTATCATACAAATCTAAAATAGTAGACAAATATAATCTTTTACCTTTGTATATTAAGTAGATTATATCTGTAATCCAAATTTGATTTTTTTGTACCGCATTAAATTTCCTATTTACTAAATTAGGCTTAACATTTTCTTCAATTCTTTTCTTACTATAATTAGGTCTAATTCTTTTAATGTATGTCGGTTTTAAACCATATTTTTTCATTATTCTAGCGATTTTTTTGTGGTTAAAAGTTACGCATATTTAACCTTTAAGCCTTCACAAACTCTACGATAACCATATGATTTATCCTCATTGATAACTGAGAAACAATTTCGTTCCTAAATTCTAGCGTATATTTATTAAATTTTTGTCCTTTACTAGCCATAAAAAAATACCTCCTATGAAATTATACCATAGAAGATATTTTTTTACTTCCTAAAGGGCCTTTTTATTTAGTGTCCCTGTTTTGGGGTTCACTTCAATTTCTCTTCAAATTACCAGCCTTTTATTTTCTCAAAATTCGCTCTAATTCTCGCCTATTTTACCTAAAACGGGCAATTTACATATAATTGCATATGGTTTAAGCAAAATGTTTTTGCCATATATCATTAAGAGCTTCATAATAAAGATCTTTTGATTTCTTGCCTTTGTAGTTATTATTTTTCTTTTCTAAATATAAATCCCTTAATTCATTCCATAAATCACGATTCTTGATTTGTGATTCAACATATTTATGTTCAGTTGCAATTTTTCTTAAAGCCCATGAATATGATTCTTTTCCATTTAATTTGTCACACCTTATATATTCTTGTCGTTCTTCTATATAAAATTGTTCAGAAGGGTCATCTCTCTCATCATCATACTCAGGATATTCTATTTCTTGTTCAAAGTAATTTACTATGGCAAAATCAAAACTATAAAGAATTGTCTTCGTTTTTTGGTCTATCTTTTTAATGGTGAAAACAGAAGTAGAATTTTCAGGGTGACTAAAGTAATTGGGTTTAAACTTATCAAATAACTGCATAAATAAAGTTTTAATCTTTTTCGCATTACTGTAATCATCATTCAATTGCTGAATCGATAAATTATAATCTAAATCAAAACTTTTATTGCCATCTATTACACTAGTAACTAAATGGCGTTTCCCTGCACTCCCTACAAGATTATACTGAAAAGTTAAAATATTATTTTCTCTCAAATAATCTTGCACTTTTAAAATAACTTGCTCAATTTCTTTTCTAGCTTGAGCCACCTCTTTGGGCATTACATACTCAAATTTCATAAAAAACCTCCAAATTGAAATTTTGGGGGAGGAATAAATTTAACTATTAAATTTATGTTTTTAATATATCACAAATTTTTTAGTTTGTCAAGTTTATAATATAATACATAAAAATCTTGATATTCAATTTCAAAAGTTGTATATAAACAAAAAAGCCGAGGTAAAGATTCTACTTTCTATCTCAGCTTTTTAATGCCTTGTAATTTAATAAATTACCAATTATTCTCTTTTATCACATTTAGCATAAAGTCAATTGATGTTTTTAAAGCGTCTTGAAATTCTTCTGGCTTCCTATATTTTCTTCTAGTCGGTTCTTTATTTCCAGGCTTCTTGACAGGATGATCTATCATATTTCTCAAATAAACAGGTAGGGTTTCATAATTTGATTCTGGATTTTTACTATTCTTTCCATTTATCATATACCTTTTACATCTTGTATCAATGATTTTTTTATTTTGTTGAAACACATAAGTTTTCCTAATTTTATCATCGAGCTCATTTAAGGAATATTCATTATATTTTTGCTGTAAATAAGAAAATAGAGCTATATGAAAATCTATAGTTGCTAAATCAAAAGCCGTCCACTGTACTTCACCAAGTGTTAATGTTTTTAATGTATATTTACTTCTTTTATTATAGTAAACAGGATTGTAATCTTTATTCAATTTTATTACTTGTGCATTATCATATTGCAAAAAATTTTTAATAATATGATCGCTATGTGTTTCTATAACAATCTGACAAAATTGTGCCATAAAAGATAAGAATTTCATTAATCGAATTTGAGCAATAGGATGGAGATGTATTTCAGGATTTTCTATTATTATAGTAGGTTTTTCACTTATTTCCTTTATCGAAATGCTCAATACAGAAACTAATATTGTTATTATATAACTTAAACCACTACCAGTATTTTTATTTCTTACTGATAATAAATTAGCATCTTTGCTATATGTTGCAGTACTTCTATCAGTTCTATCTAACTCGCTAACATTTATTTGTTCGCCAATTATTTCGTGAAGCCAAAAATTTACCTCTTTAATAAACTTATAATCCTTAGTTGGAGATTTATAATATGCATATTTCTCATTAATTATTTCATTTTGATACTTTGCCAAAAATCCTATTGCATTCTCTCCAAACTGCTCTATCAACCTATTTGTAAATTTATTATATACATCTTCTGGTCCAATTCTATTAGCAGATATATAAAATAAATTATTTTCTTCTATTAATCGAAATTGAGATGATAAGTCTTTACACATTATAGTCTTCCCATTGGGATTCGAACATAAAATCATTTTGCATGTTTCTTTTTTTTCATTAATTAGCTCTATTATTACATCTTTATCGGAAGAAATTGCAGCGTTCTTAATTTCTGTAAAATCATCAAAATGCACAAATTTACCATTACTTATAAATTTTTCTTTATCAAGTTGATTGTTTTGTAAATGTATTAATATTGCTTGATTTACTGTTGATTTTCCTGATGAATTAGGCCCACAAATAACATTAAAGTTTTTTAACACGATAGGAGGTGTTTTTTCATCAAAACATTTAAAATTTTTAATTATTATCTTACTTATCATAATCGTATCTTACCCTTTGTATTTGACAATGATTGTTTTAATCCACTTAATTCTTTGCTCAAAATTATCCCTTGAATCTCTATGATATTTAATATTTTGGAAGAAAGGTGTATTTCCTTCTTTATCCACCTTTTCTTTTTCAAAATTGCGAAAATCTTCTAACATATTATTTAAATTTTCCAAACCAATCAAATTCTTTCTTGCTAAACTAACAAATGTTAGTGATACCTCAAACAAAATCATATTTATTGGCGAATTATTCTCTAATCTGAATGCGTTTTGCCCCAAATATTTTAATGCGTCTGAATATGATTGTAAAAAATCTTTTTCAATTTCATCAATCTGTTCGTCAGAAAAGGTATTAATTGCATCCATTGCTTCTGATAAAAAAGTATTTATTTCATTATACTCCACATTATGAGTAATTAATTTGCCATCATAATGTTTTAATTTGCCCTCAATATATAAACGCATTGCTATATATCTAAGCATTAAATACCTATCTTTCATTCTATTTTTAGCGCTCAATGATAGAACATCTAATTCCTCAGATAATTTTTTCAACATATCCGTAATAGGTCCTTGATGCAAAGCGTGTCTAAGTTCTTGATTATTGAGTTTTATTCCCCCTTGATTTACTCTTTTGAATATTTGCAATTTGAATATTTCAGAAGTTTCAAATCCAACCCTAATAATATGCAAATGAGCATCTTCTAATTTTGCTTTGTATTTTTCTAAATCTTCTGTTGAATTATTTGTCAAATCTCTACATTTTTTACCATTTAAATTCGTTAAAAATTCTAATCCTCTTAGAGGATATTTATTATTTAAAAACTCAAATATAGCGGATAATCTTTGTCTCCCATCAATAACAATCAAGCTATTATTCTTGCCTTCATATACGTAAATATATGGTATAGGAATTCCCAATAAAAGACTTTCTATTAATTGGCTTTTTTTCACGGAATTCCAAATGTTGTTTCGTTGAAATGTTTCATTAAGTATAATTGCTCCAGAGCTACTACCAGAAAGAGTTCTATCATATCTTCTTTTTAACTCATAAACAGAATAATTCACTGGCTCACATTCAACATATTTCTTCTGTATATCATCAAAATTATTATCGTCATAATCATCACAAGACAAATCTTCATCTATCGTAGCTTCAGTATATGTATCAGACAACTTATTTTGATTGTATAAATAGTATTCTGATGCAAATAAGCGTTGTTCACCCTCATTATTAATTGTCATAGTTGATAGATTTGAATCATAATCAACAAATCGTGGGTAGATTTTTTTGTGAGAAATTAAATTCCTTACTTTTTGACTAAATCTAGTATCTTTTCTTCCAAACAATATTTCAGCATCTTCACCTTGTGGATCTAAAACTTTTATCAATGATTTTACTAAATCACTTGTCGTGATTGTACCTCCAACTCTATAAATTTCAAACAAAGCTGGATCTATCAATTCTTCTTCACAATATCTTTTTTCTTCCATAAAAAACTCCTTAATAATTCATAATAATTAAATGCTTTACTTCTTTTTTGTTCCTATTTTTAAAACTTACAAAATAAGATTTGTTCTCTTCTATTATTCTTAATCCCTTATTTATATACAAACTTTTAATGAAATCTGTCTCTTTTATAACCAGCATAAAACGACATTTGCATTCATTTGTTAAATAATTAGCCAGTCTTATTTGATCTTCCATCCCAAACGCATTCTTATCATATTCACTAAATGTAGTATCATATGGCGGATCTAAGAACATAAAGTCATTAGAATTAATTTCTATATTATTTACGAAATCATAGAAATCATTTGTAGATAACGCGGTATTGTTTAATAATTCTCGCAAACTTTTTAATTTATAATAGGCTAATTTTGTCTTTAAAGTTTTTTTGTTATAAGAAACTCCTCCATATGGCACATTGAATCCTCCATTACTATTAAATCTAAACATAGAAGAATAACAATACTCCCTTATAAATAAATAAACTGCAACCTTCCTTTTATTATCCAATCCTGCATACTCTTTAGGATTATTATAAGCATCTCTTAAATAAGTATAATATGCTGATTTAATACCTGCCTCTAAGTTGTTTTTTAACTCTTCACCTTCCAATTTTCTTTCTTTTTTTATCTCATTCTTTTTGATTAAGTTTATCCTTCTCAAAAGGCATTCTGATAAATATTTCTCAAACTTCACATTATTTCTTAAATTGAACATTGGTATATCATCAATCTTTTCATTTATAATTAAGCTTAAATCACTGGATATTTCTAAATTCTCATTTTCTCTAAATCTTAAATATAAGTTCATTAATCTTACATCATTTGCTAATTCTGTAAGCTTATCCCAATTTTGTATAATGTTTGTCAATTCATCAAAAAACGGTTTGCTATGGCTCTTTACATATTCGTATAAAAGCATTAACTCTTCTGATTTGTCATTTATATAATTTTTATTGTTGTTCGCCAAAGCGAAATAAACCGCTCCCCCGCCTACAAACGGCTCTATGTAATTATTAATCCCTTGTGGTAAATTATCAAGTATAATATTCAACTCAGATGTTTTCCCCCCAGGATACTTTAATAACGGTTTTAAATTTTTATCTATATACATCAATTAATTATAATCTCCTCTTTATATACTATATTATAGCATAAATATTTTTTATTTGCTTTGTTTTTATCATTTTTTTTTATTGTATCATAATTTTTTATTTAAAGTCAGTTTTCAGCAATAACTTCATAGCAATATTAATTTTGTAGATGGTTTTAATGGTCTCAAAATGGATGAAAATATTTACGTATATATTGCACACTTTTTACAAGCAAAAAATCATTATTGTTTTGCTTAAGCATCAAACTTACAATGCCACAACGAAATTTTGTAACTAAAATATTGATTAATTATTTCTGCAATGCTCACGCATAAATGCTTGAAAAAATCAAATACTATTTGTATGAAAGAAATCGAAACAATTGAAAAAACAAATTTTGAACTGAGTGAACTAGAAAAGCAAATTTTAGATGAACACACCGAAAAGACTGCTCAACAACTGGCTCATTACATTGAATTAAAACGCAAAAAATTGTATCTAAAGAAAAAACTCAGCGACCAACGCGTTGAGTCTATTAAATCGGAACTCAAAGATTCCCTAAAATAGTATTGTTATTATACTTAATCAATCTTGAAAAACAATTGTTCAGTGTTTTGCTTCGTAATTTCAAACACGCGTTCAATGTCCACGCCTTTGATTTGCGAAATACATTCGGCAACATAATACACGTTTTTCGGCTCATTAGGCTTATCGCGCATTGTGCGTGGTGACATATACGGACTATCCGTTTCAATCAAAAGCCTATCAAGCGGAATATAGGCGAGCGCTTCACGCAGATGCTCGTTTGTTTTGTATGTGACGTTACACGTGAACGAAATGTTAAACCCCAAATCAAGCGCCCTTCGCGCTTTGTCCTTGTTCCCGCCAAAACAGTGCATAACTCCGCCACGTTTTGGATAAATATTATTTACTGCTTCAAAAAAGTCACTATATGAATCCCAATGCGATGAAAAATCAACGCCATCACGTATGTGAAATATAGCAGGTAAATCAACTTCATTACACAAACTCAGTTGTCTTTCAAGCACTTCTATTTGTTCTTTTACTGGCGAAAGATTGTAGAAATAATCCAATCCAAATTCGCCAAGCGCAACAACTTTATGATTGCCTGCATTTTGCAAAATGAACTTTTCACAATTAGCGTCAAAATTCTTTGCATCGTGCGGGTGTACCGCAAGTGCTGAATACACCTTTTCATTCTTTTGACTTAAATCAAATGCTTTTTGCATACTTTCATAGTCACAACTAGGAATGATGACATAATCAATGTTGTCATTTGCAAAATTTGCGATTATTTCATCACATCGACTGCTAATTTTTTCGTCATATAAATGACAATGGCTATCAACCATTAACAAACCTCTGAACCACTTGCAATTTCACCCTCAGGGCTAACAATCTTAAGTTCATCGTCATTTGACGCGCAAAGAATCATTCCTTCGCTGACAATTCCACGCATTTTTCGCGGTTGCAAGTTTGCAACAACAACGACGTTTTTGCCGACCATTTCTTCTGGCGTATAAAACTTTGCAATCCCACTAACGATTGTGCGAACTTCGTCGCCGATTTGAATTCTCGATTTCAATAATTTGTCCGCATTTTCAACCTTTTCACATTCCAAAACCTTGCCGACGCGCAATTCAACTTTGAAAAAGTCGTCAATTGAAATTCGAGGCATCTTTTCTTCTTCTACTTCATTGTTTTCGGTTGCTAGCTTTGCTTCCATCTCTTTTTTTGCACATTCAGCGCAACAACATTTCTTTTCTTCTTCCATAATAATCTCCTTACCCGCATAGTATACACTTATTTACTTAATAAGTCAAGCGGACTTTGACATCATAGCGTGCTACTTTGGTGTAGCGCGATAATTTCGCTTGCTATTATAAACGTTATTCACATTGTATTCACAATCAAAAAACAAGCCGTGTTTTTATGGCTTGTTTTGCTCTTTGCTATAGATTAAGCAATTATTGTAGATTATGCAATTATTATTGTTTACTTGATTATTCTTCGTTTAGTTTTGTTTCAAGTTCTGATTGCATTTGCGTGTGCATTTTGATTGCTTGGTTTACATCTTTTGTTTGTGCGACCGTTGTTGGATAGAACCCCTTGTCGTTCATAATCTTGAACACCTTGAAATCCTGTTCCGACGATGCTTTTGAAAGGTCGCTAAATAGATTTCTTAGTGTGGGATTGCTACATTCAAGCCCAAACTGACAGTACATATGCAACATAAATTTTTGTGCGATTAGCACATCTTGCAAAATTTCTTGTTCAGTTAATTCCATATTACTTTCCCCCTTCCTGCGCATTTGATTTTACATACGAAAGCAACTTTGCGTGATTGTCGTAATGCACTTGTGCCATTGATTTAAACAGATTTGCGGTGCTTTTTTCAACTGCCATCACGCTATAATTTTTCAATTTGACAGCCAGCCAGTTCTCAAATGTCATCAACTCATTGAGCGCCATTAGGTCTTTTGTGGTAATTTCTTTTTTCATAATAACCTCCACAAAAAGTTTTGACTTATTTACTAAATATATTCACGCAAAAAACAAGGACACAGAATAATTTGCTTTGTGTCCTCAAAATTATATACAATTAGATATAAAAAGGATTATCTTTCTTTTCTTCGTCGTCAAAACGCTCTATAATAAATTTATCGAAATCTACATTTTCCATAAATTCATTCGCCAAAAATATGCTATGATTAAATTTTTTCATCTCGTTTTTGTGTTTTTGTAGTATGACAGGCGTTGAAACGTCCATTGCCTGACAAACCTTTGCCACAAGTTCAAAAAAATTGTCATCACAAAAATCTTCGTCCAATTCAAGAACTTTATCAAACAAAATTTTGTCCTTTGTCATTGCTCTTGCCCAAACTTTAGTCATTTTTCAGTTCTTCCTCAATTCTTAGTAGTTGATTATATTTTGCAACACGCTCGCTACGGCACGGCGCACCCGTTTTGATTTGCCCAAGGTCAAGCCCAACTGACAAATCGGCAATCGTCGTATCCTCAGTTTCACCACTGCGATGCGAAATAACTGTTGAATAACCTGCAGACTTTGCAAGATTTATTGTTTCAATTGTTTCCGTGAGCGTACCGATTTGATTTGGCTTTATCAAAATTGAGTTCGCTATCCCCATTTCTATCCCCTTTTCAAGTCTTTTTGCGTTTGTGACAAACAAGTCATCTCCGACAAGTTGTATTCTCTTGCCGAGCGTATTTGTCAAAATCTTCCATCCTTCAAAATCATCTTCGTCCACGCCGTCCTCAATTGAAATGAGCGGATATGCGTTTACCAATTTTTCATAGTACGCAACAAGTTCGTCGATGCCAAAAATTTTACCAGTTTTCCAAAAATAGTAGCACCCGTTTTTGCCTACTTTTTTACCTTCATTAAACATTTCACTGCTCGCCACGTCAAGTGCAATGCTAACATCCTTGCCAGCCTCTAAATTGCTACGTTCAATCGCTTCGCACAATAGTTGCAACGCTTCCTCATCACACGAAAGATTTGGCGCAAAGCCCCCCTCGTCACCGACGCCACAACTAAGATTTTTTTCTTTCAAAATCGCTTTCAAATTGCGGTAAATGTCCGTGCCAAACCTCATACTCTCGCAAAAATCTTTCGCTCCGTGCGGAACAATCATAAACTCTTGAATGTTGACTGAGTTGTCAGCGTGTTTGCCACCATTCAAAATATTCATCATTGGAACAGGCAATTTTGTGCCGTTGCCGACCAGTCTATAAAGCGGAATATTTTCGCTTGCACAAACAGCTTTTGCTGTCGCAAGTGAAACTCCTAATATTGCGTTTGCACCCAAGCGTGCTTTGTTTGGCGTGCCGTCCAAGTCAATAAGCACCCTATCTAACGCTTGTTGCTGTGTGGCGTCAAAGCCGATGAGCGCGTTTTTGATTTCGCCGTTGACATTATCAACCGCCTTAAAAACTGACTTACCGCCATAAAGGGTTTTATCTCCGTCACGTAGTTCAACCGCTTCATAAGCGCCCGTGCTTGCTCCCGATGGAACACTTGCACGCCCCATCGCGCCATTTTCAAGCCATACATCAACTTCAACTGTTGGATTCCCACGACTGTCAAAGATTTGTCTTGCTTTTATGTTTTTTATTTCCATATTATCCTCCATAGTCTGCTTAAACAAAAATGCAGTTATGTTGCATATTTTTGCATTATAACTGCATTTTTTTGCTGCTTTGCGTTTAATTTTGTTATTTGTCATCATTTTATTCAGTAACATTTGATTGATTTTCAACGTTTTTCATATTTGAAACAGTGTTGCAAATAATCCCCACCACACCACAAACGATTGTAGCACCAACAATTATAACCCACGTTGGATGCCAAATATTTGCACAAACGCCAATAATGACGTACACTGCAATAGAAATAAGCATCAAAAGTCCACAAACCGCATCACAAATGATTTTGGCTTTTGTCTTCTTTTCTTCCATTTTCTACCTCCGTTAGTTATATTATACCCTATTCTATTTTTTTTTCAAAGCGTTTTGCAAACTATATCAAAATAAGGACAGAATTCCACCGTCCTTATGCTATTTTTTCATATTAAATCACTATCCAATTGTTGACATTTCCAGCGCCAGAAATAGTTATCGTGATATTTGTATCGGCAGTAACACCGTTCTCATATATTTTCTTGCGCGTTGTTTCCGTTACGCCAGCGGTTGCGTCATTGAACGTGCAAACCGAATACAATGTCTCATATACCATTATTGAAAACTTGGTACTTACTTCGATTTGAAAGGAATAACTTTTGCCATTTTGTGCAACAACTTGCCTTGTCGGATTGTTGTCCGCATCCAAAATGTACACAATAAAATCTCTATCAATTTTTATATCAAAAGTGATTTGTACATATTTTGTTGTTGAAGGCGTTGTACTTTCTTCCCAGTTAGCGGTGTACAATTTATTTCCATATCCTGAAACACGCATATTTAGTCTCTTAGTACTACTTGTTGGACTAGTCCACCCCGTGAAAGTATAGCCTGATTTCACAGGTGTTCCTAAGTAAAATCCACTTGTACTATTAGTATATGATGTCACCTTATTAGAAAGTATACCGCCGTCTAGATTGTAGGCAATTATATACTCAATATCTCCAAATCCAACATCTTTGACATAAATCGTAGCATCACTATCCCCCGCAGTATAATATGTGATAGGGTTAGTGCCATCTTCGTTGAGCGAAAAAGTTGCAGAGATGGTCTTTTTCCCTATCTTACTATATAGGTTTATCTTTGATAAATTAATCAACATTCCTTTTTTCAAAGATATACAACTAATAGTATTAGAAGATGATGCACTAGATTCATACTTAAATGACAACGTAACTGTATCAAATTTCAAATAAGGGGCACCATGCCCGTTACCATACTCATCACCATCACTTCCGTCATTTTGAAAATCCCAAACCGTATCAAAATTCCACGAATAATTTGCATCCCAATGTGTGGATGCCGAAAATTGCGACTTATTGTGCGCTAAGGCATCTAGCTCTGTTTTGCTTTTTCTAACAACATTATTAAACGTATTGGCGTCACCCGCTGATATCCTTCCACCACTTGAATCATCTAAGCATATGCCACTAATGTTATCCCCATAAGATGTTGTTCCTGCCATATATCCCCAAAATTGAGTACCTATAAAAGCTGTCCCATTACCATTCCATGGTATAAAATCAACAGCATTCAAGCATTGCTGAATTTTCGCACCTAAAGATAAATATCCCGCAATTCCACCCATATATACGGACACTGTCATATTTGATGGGGGTTCACATAGTCTTATATAATTGACACAATTTACGATAATTCCATTATCAATATATCCTACAATCCCACCTATACTAGATCCATTTGACCCCTTAAAATACTCCGACACGCTCACTATGGTGCCATCGCCGACACAATTGCTCACGATAGAAGATTCAGTTGTCACTTTTCCGACAATACCCCCCACAAAAAGCCCATCACCATTACTGCGACCACTCAAATTCATATTGACCCATCCTCTACTATTAGACACTTTGCCTCCTTCCGATAGTCCGACTACGCCACCTATATAAGTCATATCTCCATAATAGATGCCATCAGCGCTACATGAACCACTAGACTTTTCAACGGTAACACCACTTCCAATTTTACCGGCGATACCACCTAAATAACCGTCTTTACATCTATCTACACTTGGCGAATTATTGCTAAAGCAGCCGCTTATAGTCCCTTTGATCATTTGCCCGATAATACCACCGCTATAAATATCATATCGATCCACTATCCGATTCACCTCAATCGTAGCACAGTTAAAACAATTAGTGATATTTAATGTTCCGCCTCCGCCTTGAGAACCAACTATTCCGCCGACATATTCGGCCTGTTGTCCAGAATCGTAAAAATAAATCGTTCCATAATTGTGACAATTTTCTATATTAACACTTCCACTACTACCAATTTGTTGTACTGCTCCAACTATTCCGCCTGCTTGCGAACCCCCTGAAATTATAATTTCAGCCGTGTTATAACAATTTTTTATTGTTACTGTTGAAGAATTAGGCCGCAAAAAAACTTGCTTCGCAATTGCTCCAATAACAGCAGTTGAAGTAGGGCTAATTGTCCCTCCTATTCCTACATTCAAAATCTGCGCACCAGAATTCAGTCTAACAAATAATCCATTATAAGCACTATCAAAAGTGATTACTTTGTTATTGCCATCAAAAATGCCATTAAAGCTTGAAATCCCGTCCCAATGCATCTCTTCCCCAACAACTATATATGTTGCAGGAACGCTAATGTCGGCAGTCAATTTGTATGATTTATCTAAAAGCGTATTTCCGCTCGCATCGGCACCTCCCTTCAAATATAGCAATTGCTCAAAGGTTGCAATTTGATATGGGTTTGATTCCGTACCGTCGCCAGCGGCAAAACTCGTTGCGACATTGACAGTGTTTGCACTATCCACTGAGATTGTTTTCTGTGGATTTTTTGCTGTGTTCAAAGTGATTGCAAGCACCAAGCCGACACACGACAAAACCAACAAAAGCCACAGCACGATTTGAACTGGAGCGAATAGGTGTTTATTCAGTTTTACATTGTTGTTTTTGTTGAGGTTTTTCATTACATCACCTCCACAACGCGGGCGTTGTTTACGACAATGCTGAAAGGACTCAAATTGAGGCTTTTATGGCTTTTGGTGGATAGACCCCTTCCGGGAGATTTCTCCGCTGCAGCGAACAAGTTCGCTTTCGGTCGAAATGACAAAAAGAATGTACGCTGTCCGTCCTCCATTGTTTGGCACTCAAGTTCAATATCAGTGCAAGAGTCGTTTTCAATTGCTTGCGAGTCTTGTAAATATTGCAAGTTCTTGCAGAAATGTTGTTGTTTTTCGCAGTTTAACCTATCAAAATAATAGGTTAAACTACATACCCCCCCCCCCCCATTCGTGGAGCATTTGTTCTATTATTCATTTGTTTCACCTCACTTAATGAATTATAAATTTAGTTTACCACAATTATGAAAAAATATCAAATGTTTTGCAGTATTTTTGCACTTTTTGTGAAAATGTTAATTCCCTGTTAATTCTCTATTGATTCTCAACGTGCTATTTTGATAGTTGCAAGCACGTGATTTTATCTAGACATCAACAAAAAACACTCAAATGGTTTTGTTTGAGTGCTTTTATAAAGCAATTTAGATGCTTATATATTGATCTTAAATATTCATTTATATATTTATTGATTAATCCTATTCCGTTACAGCCCGCACTGAAACTGCCGTTATTGCTGTTCAGAGGCGCTGGCGTCGCGCGTCAACTTTTCTTCATTGTTCAAAATTTCAGTTGTAATCAAAACGCGACGAATACGATTATTTTCGACCTTTATCAACTTAAAATGCAATGCGATTGCAACTTCATAATAGTTGGCATCATCATCGACGCGCTCGTCGATTGTGACAAAGTCCAAAACTTGGTCTTGCTTTGGCAAACTTTTTTCGGCAAGTTCAAAAAGGAACGCGCCGAGGCTTGAATAGTTGTTGCTTGGTAAGTGTTCTATGCCCAAATTCTTAAAAAGTTCTTCAACTTCTATTTCAGCATCAACAACATATTTATTGTCGTCAATTTTTTCAAATTCTGTCGACTTCACTTCGTCGTGTTCGTCGTAGATTTCGCCCCAAACTTCCTCAATCGCATCTTCAAGCGTGATGATACCATTCGTTCCGCCGTGTTCATCGACGACAATTGCCATATGCTTCTTCTCTTTTTGCATTTGACGAATCATATCATCTAGTTTCATATTTTCATTGACAAACATTGGTTTTGAGATGCACGCGGAAATGTCAACTTGTTGCTCCAAAAATATTTGCGACGCCAAATCTTTTTCACTCAAAATGCCGATGATATGATCCATATCCTCATCATATACTGGCAATCTTGAAAACTTTGTACTTACAAACACATTCTTTATGTTCTCAATACTCTCGTTCTTTTCAACAGCCGTAACGTCAACGCGTGGCGTCATTGCGTTGTAAACAATTTTTTGGTCTAGGTCAAGAACCCCTTGAATCAAATCGGCGTTCACGCTGTCAATGACCCCTTCTTCCTCCATTGTGTCGATGATGCTTTCAAGTTCTTCTTCAGTAACAGTTGGCGTTTGCGCGCCTTTGTTCTTTCTCAAGAGCGCCTTTTGTAACTTGTTAAACAAATATGTTATTGGCATCAAAATTTTTATGACGACAAACAGTGCGCCCGAATATCGTAACGCAACTTTTTCAGCATTTTGTTTTGCAAGCGCCTTTGGCGTGATTTCGCCACAAATAAGCAAAACAATTGTCATTACAACGGTGTTAAGAATGTTTGACAACGTTGGATTTGCAATTGCTGACGAAATCAAGAATGCACAAATGGTTGTCGCGCCGATGTTGACAAGGTTGTTGCCAACCAAAATCGTCGACAGTGCTATGTCATAGTGGTCACAAATCCACACGGCTTTACGCGCGCCTTTGACCTTTTCATCCGCATAGTGCTTCATCCGCATACTATTGACCGATGTGAACGCCGTTTCGCACCCACTAAAAAATGCTGAACACAAAATTAATAATACAATGACTCCACTGAGTATTGTGTTTACTTCCCACGATAAGCATAAACAACTGGGGGGAACTGTCATAAAAATTCAATCTCCTTACCTTATTTTATTACTATAATATGTATTATATCATATATTTTTTATTTTGTAAAGGCAATATGCCCCCTCCACCGCTTGACATTTTCAAAACCCCAACACACAAAGGAATACACGCTTAAACACAACTTCCAAAAAATATAAAAAAACTAAGTTTTGACAATAAGTTCATTCAAAAAGAATATATCTCAAAACTAAGTTTTTTCATTTCTAACCGAGATAATAATCGGTCATTTTGTTTATTAAACAATTTGTAATCAAGCCCATTCCATCTGCATTAGGATGCACTCTATCTATTGTATAGGTGCTTGCCGTTTCAATATTTATTCCGCTATCAGCATAAACATCTACAACAGGGCAACCATAGTGCGTCGCGATTGCTTTTATGATATCATTAAATTCATTGATAACTGCAGTTGGATTTACATTGCCGTTGTAATCTTTGTAATTTGCATTATTATCCACAAATCCCGCATAATGAATTGTCATACAAAATACGTCTGCGCTACTATATTTTTGCGTCATTTTATAAATCATTAGAGCGTACGCTTCGTCAAATGACGACGGCACTGTCAGTGTTCCGTTTTCGATTTTCGTAAATAGGTCATCCGTCACAACTTTGTGCGCAACTGGACTACCTAATTGACAAAAGTCGTTCGTACCCATAAATACAGCGATTACGTCAGGCTGTTTCCCTGTGTTGTCATTGTGAAGATTTACTGAACGCGTATTCCACGCCGAACTAGCATCGGTATTGCCCGACCCTGACAAATAAGTATGCGAACCAGACCACGAATTGTTAACGCAAAGATTCATTCCAAGTTGATTTATCGTTCGCATCCACCATGTGTCATTGACTGAAAGTGTTTTCAAAATACCAGGATACGCTACAGCATTTCCACCAATTGTTGAGTTATACTTTGTGATGTTGTTGTATCCCGAATATGTGCTAATACTATCGCCCAAAATTGATAAACTTTTCCCTTTCAATACGCTTTTCACTGATTTAGTACCATAAAAACCAATCGGCAAATTAATTATATTAGTAAAATTTGTTTTTCCATTTATAGTTTTTATTCCTAAATTGCTTGAAATGACATCAAAATAATATACCAAAACAATTGTGTCTGTCGCTGAGCCAAAAGCCAATGTTTGCCCTGACTTTACGCGAATATCAAGATTGTCAAACGTGACCCAACCACCTGTCGTGCTATAATTTTGCGTAAAAGCAGTAATTTGCGTGGCATTCATTGTCAATTTTTGCGAACTAATTATTGTGTGCGAACCGTCCGTTTCGGCTTCAGCACCTACTATGTGCAAAGTAAATTCCGCTGAAGATGTTGAATTTATTTTCTTTACTGGTAGTACAATTCTGTTTATAATCGTTTTTTCAAACATACTTGTGCCATACATCCAAATGAACTCATTATTAACAGTTAATTCCTTCCATTTACTATCAGCTGAAACATCTAAATTAAACAATTGTTGCTCATTGACGCCAGTCAATGAATCAAGTGGCGTAACATCGTATTGCGTGTAGCCATATATATCAATAACTAAACTATAATTTTGATATTTTTGCCCACTTGCCCACGAAGTAAAGGCACGGTCGGTGTTTGTATTCTTTGTCGAGTACAACAAAGTTATCGTGTCGTCACTCGCGCAAAATGCTATTGTTTGCTGGACGCCGACATCAATGTTTAACTCATCAAATGTCAGCCACACAGCGCATTTATCACTTGAAGTATCCGCCGTCTGTAGCGCTTTCCACTTCGCAATTTCACTTGCCGTAAGTATTAGGTTATAACTGCGCGCGACTTCTCCATTTGTGGTGTTGACAACACTGACAGTCAAAAAGGCGTTCAGATCATTTATTATATTATAAACAGGCACAACAAATTTTGTAATTGTTTTATTTTCAAACACCTTGCTATTTGAGTACGCAAATAACCCGCTTGAGGAAAGATTGTTTAGTACGGCAAATTCTTGCGAATCAAGAGATAGTTTTGAACTTACAATTTCTTTCGCTGAGTTGCTTTGCAATAAGTTTGAGTATCTATCCCCTCTTTGAACATAGACATCAATAGGCAGTATACCACCTGACCACCCCAACCACGTTGGCGAAATCATTATTCGCTCAGTATCCTCTGTTCCGCTAAAAAATAGAATACCCATTGTTCCGCTATTCCAGCAACCAAAGGCGATTGTTTCGTCTTTTCCTACGTCAATGTTGAGATTGTCAAATGTTATCCACGATTGTCGCTGAAAATTTTTGAACTGCGCTTCTGTAAGTGACAATTTGTGCGTCGAACGCAAGTAATCACTTTGAAACTCCGCTTGCTGCACGCCATTTTCATATTCTTCGCCCTTGCTTCTATCAATTTTTTTGTTGATTACAAACAAGTTTATATAAGCGCCGCTTGCATTTGTGACTGATGCGTCGATTTGATATATAGGTACAGTGAGTTTAGTTATTACCCTGCCCGAAATTCGATTCGTTATATCTTCATTGAAGCGCCAAATGTAATTGGGATTTAATGTTGCTGTATCAGCAAATGTTTCATACTTCATAGCAATAGAATTTTGCATCAACAAATAGTCATTGCCCGACCGTCCATATATATCCAAAAGAAGCGAAGAACTTGTTACCACCTCCCATGTTGTTTGAGATTCTGTATTTGTTTTACAAACATAATACGCATGAGATGAGTTCTCGTCTGCTATGCCATTTGCATAGCCTATTGATACTGTGTCCGCGCTATCCGTAAAGGCAAGTGTTTCATCGTTGCCAACAAGTATATTTAGATTACTGAACATTACCCACTTATTTTTGTCGTCCGCATTCCAATCAATTATTTGTTCTTCACTCATTTCTAAGCGGTAAGTTCGCACAACGTCAAATTTTCCGCGAGTGGCTTTTATTACTTTAACCGTCCAAAACTTCACACCTGCCGATTCATTGATTGAATACACAGGCGCAACGATTTTTGTTATTAGTTTATCTTTGAATAAATCGGTATTTTTATAAACATATCCATTGACAGAAGATGTCACGTTATCTAATTTTGTGGTCGCACTTTCGCCCAAAATATTGCTAGAAAGCCCAGTTGTTAATCTATCACTATAAGCAAAAACATCGAACATTAGCGAAAACATTGTTATGTCCCACCACTGTCCTTTTTGGACATAATCTTTACCACACCCATAAAACCCACGTCCACCTATCTTTTGTTTGCTATAACAAACTCCGAGTGAGTCATTATAACTTACAAAGGCGAGGGTTTCACCATCTAAAACTTTAATATTCAAATCTTTAAATGTCACCCACGCCCCGATAATAGGATTAAATGAATCAATAAATTCTTGAGACACGTATAACTTATGCGTTTGATGTACCTCGAATGCCCCTTTTTTATTTGAAATTACAAAAACCGTCATAAAAACATTGCTAGTTGCTTTGATTTGATAAACAGGTGCAACAATTTTTGTTATTGTTTTGTTTTCAAACATATTTAGATTTTCAAAACAATATGGACCAAATTTATTTTCACCATTACCCGCATTTAAATTTAAATAATTTTGATCAGCGCCAAAACCAATATTACCTTCGCCAGTCAATGCGGGGAATAAATCAAAACTATCTCCTGCAACACAGTTCGTAAGTTCTACAGGCGTCGGCTGTTTAAATCTAATTACACCCCACGCACTTTTGCTGGAACTCAACGCCGACAAAGTTGTGGCGCAAACAATCATCAAAAAAACTACTAGCACCCAAGTCAAGAACGCAACATTTTGCAAAATTTTGCAGGATACCCGCTGTTTTATGCAAGTATCTTGCTCATTTTGACACCTATGCCCCCCCCCCCCCGTTTATGTTCTTGTTTTTAAAAATCATAATTTTTGCTCCTAATACTAAATTTTAATCACTATTATTTTAACACAATCAAAAAAAAATATCAAATAAATTTGTCACATTTTGTCAAAAAATTAAAAAAGCACACAGAAAATTAACTATGTACTCTTTTAGATAGTTTCACACACCAAACCTATAGCCGTGCGCTTTCGCACCCCGTTAGAGCCATTTGGGGGAGGTGACGAGAACAGTTTGCGACAATCGCAAACTCTCCTGCACATCAATAACCCGCTGATTGCTTGACCCACGAAACTTGAGCGTGTAATCACGCAAACTTTCAATAAATTCGCCGTCAATCAAAACGTCCGCATACGCTAGCAATTCTTTTATGCACGTTGCATCTTTTGCACACAAGTCCTCAAAGGTATAACCCGTGTAAATTGCTAAATGAAGTCCACGTTCTTTTATCATCTTAGCAAGTGGCACAAGCGATTCAACTTGACACATAGGTTCGCCACCAGAAAATGTCACACCGTCTAAAAGCGGATTGGAATCAATCTGTTCCATTATTTCAGCGGGCGTCATCAATGTTTTTTCAACAAAAGGTTGCGTGGCCGAATTGTGACAGCCCTTGCACTTGCGCGGACAGCCTTGCACAAATAATACGTAGCGCAATCCTACACCATCAACGATTGAATCATTGACTGTGCCCGCTACATTAATAAGATTTTCCATATGTAATTCCTATTTTATTTCAGTCCGTGCTTAACCCTGTCGTGTTCCTCAGCGCGCTTTGCGTTATTGAAGCGGTCAAGTGTTCCAACAAGATACCCTGTAATGCGTCTTATTCTTTCAAACTTGACGCCGTTGTCGCCGTCGTGACGCCCACATTTTGGACAAGTTGCACCAATTATTCCCGTATAGCCACAAACAGGGTCGCGATCGACTGGGTGATTGATTGAACCATAGCCTATGCCACACTCTTTCATATGTTTGATAACTTTCATAAACGCGTCAACATTGTTTGTTGTGTCACCGTCAAGTTCGACATATGTGATGTGTCCCGCATTTGTCAAGTTATGATAAGGGGCTTCAATTTCAATCTTCTTGAACGCTGAAATCGGATAGTATACAGGTACGTGGAATGAGTTTGTGTAGTATTCTCTATCAGTAACCCCTTTTATGATTCCATACTTTTTCTTGTCAATATTCACAAATCTGCCCGACAAACTTTCGGCAGGCGTTGCAAGTAATGTGAAATTGAGTTTGTATTTTTCGCTCATTTTATCCGTGAAATTGCGCATATATCCGACAATTTCAAGCCCTAATTTTTGTGCTTCCTCACTTTCGCCGTGATGTTTACCAATCAATGCAACAAGTGTTTCGGCAAGCCCGATAAACCCGATTGACAATGTTCCGTGCTTCAAAATCTCTGCCACGCTGTCATTTGGCGACAATTTGTCACTGCCAATCCACACGCCTTGCCCCATAAGGAACGGATAGTTTTTGACGTGCTTTTGACACTGAATTGCAAAACGATCAAGCAATTGTTGCGCGACAAGTTCTAGTTTGCCTTGCAAAAGTTGATAAAATTTATCAATATCTCCGTGCGCTTGAATGCCGATGCGTGGTAAGTTGATTGAAGTAAAACTCAAATTCCCGCGACCAAATGTAATCTCATTGTTTTTGTCGTAAACATTGCCCATAACGCGTGTGCGACAACCCATATACGCGACTTCAGTTTCTGGATGCCCTGCTTTGTAGTACTTCAAATTGAATGGCGCATCAATGAATGAAAAGTTTGGAAACAAACGTTTTGCACTAACACGGCACGCAAGTTCAAACAAATCATAGTTAGGGTCGCCCTCTTTATAGTTAATTCCGTCTTTTATTCTAAAAATACTAATTGGGAAAATCGGCGTTTCGCCTTGTCCTAACCCTTTTTCAACGCTCAAAAGTAAATTTTTGGTAACCATTCGCCCTTCAAGTGAAGTGTCAAGTCCTAAGTTGATTGATGAAAACGGCACTTGCGCTCCTGCACGACTGTGCATAGTGTTTAAATTATGCACGAGCGCTTCCATTGCTTGAAATGTCTCCTCATCGGTTTCTTTTTCCGCGTGTTCTTCAGCAAATGCGCTCATCTTCATAAACTCGTCATCGGTCAATTCCTTGAACTCATCTCTTAGCGCTGAAATGAATGCGATATCCTTTTTGAGCGCTGGCTTCAAGCCAAAATTTGCCTCTACATTTGCAAATCTATTTTTGATTTCAGCAACATCAATTGCGCCTTTCAAAAGTTCGTAAGCGCTTGCAAAATTGTTAATAAAACTTCTTTTATAAGTTTTTGCAACGCCCTCCGCAAGTCCATAATCAAAGTTTGGAATGCTCTGCCCGCCGTGCTGGTCGTTTTGATTGGCTTGAATCGCTATGCACGCAAGCGCTGCATATGTTCTAATGCTGTTTGGCTCACGCAAAAAGCCGTGACCTGTGCCAAAACCACCCGAAAACAACTTGCTGATGTCAATTTGACAACAAGTTTCAGTGAGTGTGTAAAAATCAAAGTCGTGAATATGTATGTCCCCGCTTTTATATGCCTCTGCTTGTTCGGGCGTTAGAACACTCTTTGTAAAGTAGTCCTTTGCACCCTCTGAGCCAAATTTCAGCATCATACCCATTGCCGTATTGCCGTCAATGTTAGCGTTATCACGCTTCAAGTCACTGCTGAGCGCATCTACGTTGTTGATTTCATCATAGATTTTCATCAAATTTGTGTTCATTTCACGAACACGATTGCGTTTTGCGCGGTACACAATGTATTCCTTTGCTATATCCGTGTAGCCATTTTCCATAAGTATGGACTCAACTGCATCTTGAATATCCTCGACCATTGGAACGCCGTCTTTAAACTTGATTAAAATCAAATCTTCCGCCTTTTTCGACAAATCTTTTGCCTCGCCAATCAAGTCGTTGCGCCCAATAGCGTTCATTGCCTTTATGATGGCATTTTCTATCTTTGCGACATCGTATTCAACCAATCTACCATCTCGTTTCAGTATATTGACAATCATAGTATTCTCCCTTCCTTATTCACTCAAAACACAATATATGGTATAGTACTAAACTTTTTTATCAACATATTGTGCTTTAACTCCAAAAAGTCTACCATATTCAAAATAGATAGTCAAGCAAAAATAACGCAGAATTTATAATTTATTAAAAACATTTTTTCCCCCGCCTTTTTTTGTGCGTCGTCCACAAAATTTGCAAAAAAATACAATGCCTTTACAAAATCGCTTGACAATTTTCGACAATAGTACTTTATCTAGTTTAATATTCTAAATAACGTATCAACTATAATCATTTCTTATTTGCTCACAAATATTTCAACATAAACGCTAATAGCATAGAAAAAACCTTATAAAAAAAGCTGAAAAATTATATTTTTCAACTTAAATTTCATTTACCTAAATTTATTTTGAGAATTAAATTTTGCCAAATAAATTACACTGACAAACAATTATTTAAAAAATAGTAGATTTTTACCACAAACTATGTTATAATATACGAGTAACGAACAAAAAGTTCCAATAGCTCAGCTGGATAGAGCGTCCCCCTCCTAAGGGGAAGGTCAGGGGTTCAAATCCCTTTTGGAACACCAAATTGAATTGATTTAGTAGATATTTTTTTATATCTACTATTTTTATTTAGAAGTTTAACATTTTTTTACAAAGGTTTCATTTTTTTTAAGTTTCATTAATTTAAAAAAATGTTTCACCTCAAATTACGCAAAAATTAATGCTTAGAGTACCAGCATTCAAAAGTTCTACTGAAAGTAGAGTTTTGGGGGTTGACAAGTGAGAGTTTTGGATATATAATAAGACTGCAAGGAAAGAGAGGCGGACGGAGCGGTAAGCGCGAGGCTCAAGGCTCACTTGCATGAGGTGAATTATGAATGATTATGAATTTGGCAAAAAGATTTATGAATTAAGAAAAAGTGCTAACCTTTCTCAAAAAGAACTTGGCAAGGAGTTGGGCGTTTCGGACAAAGCCGTTTCTAAGTGGGAAAATGGCGAGGGCTATCCTTCTCCTTTCCAACTGGTAAATATTTCCGAACTTTTTGACGTCAGCATTGACAGTTTGCTAAAACTAAAGTCAAGCAAAGACAAAGTCGTTCACAAAATTGTTTTAACAGGCGGTCCGTGCGCGGGCAAGTCGACGGCGCTTAGTTGGATACAGTCAGAGTTTACCAAACGCGGTTACTGCGTTTTGATTGTGCCTGAAACGGCTACTGAATTGATACTCGCGGGGCTTGCGCCTCAGGCTTATGACTCAATGATTAGTTTTGAAAAGAATATTCTTTCCCTACAACTTGAAAAGGAAAAAATATTTGAAGATGCTGTCAAACATATGCCAAAATACAATAAATTTCTCATTGTTTGCGACAGAGGAACAATGGATTGCAAGGCGTATATGTCCGATTTGCAGTTCAAAAAATGCTTGAATACTTTGGGCACAAATGAAGTTTCGCTTCGCGATGATTACGATGCGGTGTTTCACCTAGTTTCAGCAGCAATTGGCGCTGAAGAACACTACAATCTTGACAATGCGGCACGTCAAGAAACAAAAGAACAGGCAATCGAACAAGATAAAAAGACTCTCAATTCGTGGATTGGGCACCCTCACTTACGCGTGATTGACAATTCGTCGGACTTCAAAGAAAAGATATTGCGCTTGCTCAAAGAAATCTCACTGTTTCTCGGCGAACCTGACCCTTATGAAATCGAACGCAAATTCTTGATTGAAATGCCAAATGTTGACAAACTAAATAAAATGGAAAACTGTTCCAAAGTTGACATTGTCCAAACATATTTAAAAGTTGGGCAAGATGAAGAAATGCGCGTGCGTCAACGCGGTCAAAATGGGCAATTTACATACACCAAAACCACCAAACGCAAAGTCAGTGACACAAAACGTATTGAAACTGAAACACGCATTACTGCTGAAGAATACATAAATTCACTGCTTGAGTCAAATGGTAGCCACTATCAAATTACAAAAACAAGATACTGCTTGATGTATAAGAACCAATATTTTGAAATTGACATTTATCCATTTATGAAAGATAAAGCGATTATGGAAATTGAACTAAATGATGAAAACCAAAAAATTGATTTCCCTAGATTTATTAAGATTGTCGAAGAAGTCACAGGTAAAAAAGAGTTTAGCAACTGCGAACTCGCTCAAAAACAAACACTCCAACTTGAAAAGTAAATTAAAAATGCATTAAACAAAACTGCTAGCAACTCACAATCGGTGCTAGCAGTTTTGTTTAAACATTGTATATATTGATATTTAATTTTAAAATTTTATCATTTTAGATTAACCACATTAATTATCGTATATTATAAATCAATTTCCATTTTTACTGGATAGTGGTCGCTGTACATTGCGTCGTGCAAAATCTCGCAGGTGCGGACTTTGTCAAGTAGGTTTTCTGTGACAAAAATATAGTCAAAGGTGTAAAGATTGCCAAAATTGTCGCTTGCACGCTTGCTAGCATACGAACTCCACGTATGCCTTTTTTTAGTTGGATGCAATTCGCGAAATACATCAAACATCCCGATTGACAAAAATTTATCAAAAATTTCTCGCTCTTGTGGCAAAAAACCTGTTATGCTTGCACATTCTTCGGGATTCGACAAGTCAAGTTCAGTATGTGCAATGTTGAAATCGGTGCATAAAATCACATCTTTGCCATCTGCAATCAACATATCTAGTGCTTGAATCAAATCATCGATAAACTGCATCTTGTATTCTAACCGCGTACCACCATTTGGCGTATATAAATTGATTAAAAAGAAATTCTCATATTCCAAAACCTGCAGACGCCCTTCGGTATCATAATTCAAATCAAACAGTTTGTTTTCATAAGAAATCGGTTTCACTTTTGCTAAAACCGCCGTTCCGCTATAACCTTTTCGTTCGCTTTCGTTGATTACGAACTGATATTTTCCCTCTAATGGCGCAAGTTCTTCACAAATCTGTTGCGCCGTTGCGCGCGTTTCTTGCAAACAATAAAAATCGGCATTTGCACGATTCAAAAAATCACAAACGCCTTTTTTATTTGCGCTACGTACACCATTTAGATTGTATGTCATAATACGCATATTGCACCTCTTTAAGTTGTTCATTTATAATGAAAATATCTTTTATTAATCGCTAGCGCTGTCAATGAAATTATTTACCCATATATTAATTGTTCCCCTTCCGGGAGATTTCTCCACTACAAAGGCTTTGACAAGCCTTTTTCGGTCGAAATGACAAATAGCCTATGTCCCTTACGACAACTCCAATATGCAAAGTACATCGTTCACACACACCAAACCTGCACCTGTGGTGTATGCCACCGAGAACTAAAACTAATTTGAAATGCAAAGCTGCGCCACACACACAAACAACTTGCACGTAGAAAAGTACCTGCAGCCGTGAGGCTTTCCCCACACGAAAGTAAGAGTATATAAAATATACGTAAGCGTGCCGGATTCAAAACTAAATTACTTGTAGGAATAGTACCTGCAGCCGTGAGGCTTTCCCCACACGAAAGTAAGAGTATATAAAATATACGTAAGCGTGCCGGATTCAAAACTAAATTACTTGTAGGAATAGTACCTGCAGCCGTGCGCTATCGCACCCACCCTTAGAAAATATCGGAAAGTGAAGGGTCAGTGATAGGAACAATCTCATCAGGCGCATTGCAATTTTCAATATCAAGTTCCGCGTCCTGATAATCATCAAGTGACATCGCACTAGAAGTCTCATTGGGATAGCCCGCCTCAGGTGGAATCTCCACTACCCCACTTGAAGGCGCACAAAAGTTCTCAGGCATAGACTTTTCAAGTTCCGCCATATCAGAGTCTTTATCCATATTGCGAAAACTTGCATTTTCGCCAACCCACTTCAGTTTGATAGTATCAAGCGCGCCGTTTCTGTGCTTTGCAACAATAAGTTCCGCCACGCTCTTTTCCGCCTCACTAACCTGCGTGTCGTTGTACATAAACGGCTTGTGCAAGAACATAACAATATCCGCGTCTTGCTCAATCGCACCACTTTCACGCAAATCGGACAAAATCGGGCGGTGGTCAGTACGTTTGTCAACCGCACGCGACAACTGCGAAAGCACTAGCACTGGGATATTCAGTTCGCGCGCCATAACCTTGAGTTTACGCGACATCTCACTGACTTCGTTTTGACGTCCATCTTTTGCGTTTCCAGTCGACATAAGTTGCAAGTAGTCAATCATTACAAGGTCAAGTCCTTGTTCACGTTTCAATCTTCGACATTTCCCCAAAATATCCATAGGTGTATTAAGCGAGGAATCATCAATGAAAATATCGCTTTCTTGCAACAAGTTTTTTGATGCCCAAATCGCTTTCCACTCTCCCGAATTCATTTCGCCTTTTATTGCTTTTTCCATACTAACTTTTGCAAGTGAACACAAACTTCTTTGCGCTAATTGCTCCTTGCCCATTTCAAGTGAGAAAACCGCGACTTTCTTTTTTTCAAGTGACGCCACGTGCTGAACAATGTTCATCGCAAACGCCGTTTTACCAACACTTGGACGCGCCGCAAGCAAAATAAGGTCACTATTTTGTAGCCCGTTGGTCAATCTATCAAGCGCATAAAAACCTGTTTTGATACCCGAAAACGCCGATTTGTCGCGCGCAATTTTGTCGAATCTTTCGACAACTGCAGGCAAAACATCTTTTATGTGTGCAAGAGATGACGTGCTTTTTCTTTGCGCAATGTCGTAAATTGTTTTTTCAGCATATTGCAAAACTTCTTCCGCCTCAGTTTCATTATACGCCTTTTCAGCAATTGATTGGCACGCATTTATGACCTGTCTTAGCATTGAGTCACGCATGACCATTTCAACATACGATTTATAATTTGCTGCACTAGGCATACTTGTCGCAACCTTTGTGACGTATGAAATTCCGCCCACTGACTCCAAAAGTTCTTTGCGTTCTAGCACATCTACAAGCGTGACATAATCAAGCGTTTTGTTTGCATTGTATATTTGATACATTTCATCAAATATCGTCCTATGGACATCTGCATAAAAATCGTCCGCTTTCAAAACAGCAAAAATCTCGTGCTGGACACTATCTGTCAGCATAATACAACCCAAAACGCTAATTTCGGCATCGTCACTATGTGGCATAACTTTAATTGCCATAACTTTCTCCTATCTTTCTACTTTTGTTCTACATTATTGTTCTTGTTTTGCTTTTCTGCTCGGTTTTGCGCAATTCTTGAAGAAATCGCCTTGCAAACAAAAACAAAACCAAGACATAGCAAAACATCAATCGTTATACGCCAACCACTGCCCAAATTCTTCAGCAAAGTGAAATTGAGCAAAATAAGTATAGGAACAAACACAAGCAAAATTATCAACATTTTTAGCATTTCGTGTTTTGCTTTATTTTTGTTATATAATCTTTTTTCTCTTTTCATATCGCCTCATACTTTAATGAATACATTTTAGCATATTTCCAAAAAAAATACAAGGTTTTCCATTGAAGTTATTTTTATGAAATCTCATAGTAAAAAAACCGAGCAACAATAAAAATTGTGCCCGATTTATAATAGAAATTAAATAAACACCCAATTATTCACACTTTCAGGTGAATTGATGACAATTTTAATTGCTTTATCCTCGCTAACTTAAAAGTTGCAGTTGTTCTCTCAATGCCATCAATTGTGCAATACATATACAAACTCGACATTTTTTTAAACTACTATTGTTTAGTTTTTATTCTCTCATTCAAAACTAATTATTTGCACTTCTATATGCAGCAGATTTACGTTTGCCGTGGTCAAGTTCCTTTTTGCGAATACGGATTGACTCAGGCGTAACTTCAAGCAATTCGTCGTCATTTAAGAACTCCAAAGATTGCTCGAGGCTCATATTGATTGGTGGCGTCAAGCGGAGCGCTTCGTCACTTGAACTTGAACGCATATTGCTCATCGCTTTGCGTTTGCAAACATTGACAACCAAATCTTCACCTTTAGGGTTTTGCCCGACTACCATACCAGCATATACTTTAGTACCTGGGGAAACGAACAAGTCGCCACGTTCTTGCGCGTTTGCAAGCCCATATGTGATACATTCGCCGTCCTCAAATGCGACAAGGGCACCAAAGTTGCGACGCTCAATTTCGCCACGATATGGTTGATATGAATCAAACACAGAACTCATTACACCTTCGCCACGCGTATCGGTCAAAAATTCTGACTTGTAACCAAACAATCCACGCGCTGGAACAAGAAATTCCGCTCTCATACGACTGCCTTGTGGGTGCATTGAAACAAGTTCGCCTTTTCTTCGTCCCATTTTTTCCATAACTGCGCCAACTGCATCTTCTGGCACGTCAACAACAAGTCTATCGATAGGTTCAAGTTTTTTACCATCGGCATCTGTTCTATACAAAACTTTAGGCATTGAAACTTGAAATTCGTAGCCTTCACGGCGCATATTTTCAATCAATATTGAAAGGTGCATTTCGCCTCGACCACAAACCAAAAATGCTTCGGTTGTGTCGGTGTCACTGACACGCAATGAAAGGTCTTTGATTGTTTCACGGTAAAGTCTTTCACGCAAGTGACGACTTGTGACAAACTTGCCTTCTTTCCCAGCAAACGGACTATCATTTACCATAAATGTCATTTCAACACTCGGTTCACTGATTTTTACAAACTCAAGCGCGCTAGGATTCTCGGCGTCACAAAGGGTGTCACCAATCATAACATCTTCAACTCCTGCGATACAAACAATATCACCACAAGACGTTTCTTGCGCTTCAATTCTCTTTAGTCCGTCATAAGTAAACATTTGTTGCACTCTTGATTTTCTAACCTTATCGGGTGAAAAGAAATTGTCGACTGCAACCATCTCTCCAACTTTGACTTTGCCATTTTCGATTTTACCAACTGCGAGTTTTCCAAGAAAGTCATTGTGTTCTGTGCTTGAAACGAGCATTTGGAATGGCGCATTTTCGTCACCCTTTGGTGGTAAAATATGTTCAATTATTGTTTCAAACAATGGGCGCAAATCTGTGCCTTGTTGGTCAGGGTCAAGGCTAGCGATACCAAGTCTTGCGGACGCATAGACAATTGGGCTATTGAGTTGGTCATTTGTAGCGTTGAGGTCAATCAAAAGTTCCAAAACTTCATCCACAACTTCCGAAATACGTGCATCGGGTCTATCAATTTTGTTGACGACAATGATAACGCGCAAATTTAGCGCGAGTGCTTTTTCAAGCACAAAGCGAGTTTGTGGCATTGTTCCTTCAAAAGCATCAACGACAAGCAAAACGCCGTCCGTCATTTTAAGTACGCGCTCAACCTCTCCACCAAAGTCGGCGTGCCCTGGTGTGTCGATAATGTTGATTTTATAATCTTTATAGTGTGCGGACGCATTCTTTGCCAAAATGGTAATACCGCGCTCGCGCTCAATTGCGTTGCTATCCATAACTCTATCCGCAACTTCTTGATTTTGACGGAAAACGCCCCCTTGTTTGAGCATTTCATTGACTAGCGACGTCTTGCCGTGGTCGACGTGGGCAATAATCGCAACATTTCTAATTTTTTCCTTTGAAAATTGCATAATTCTACTCCTAAATTCAAAAAAAATATGCGCAAACCGCTGCGCTATATCTAATAAGTTTATATTATTATACCACACTCATTTAAAAAATACAAGAACTTTAGACAAAAAATACAAGCAAATTTCACAAAAAAAAACACAAGCATTACAAATGCTTGCATTTACAGTATCAAACTATTCTTTCTTGTATTTTTAAAATTTTTTTTCGTCTTTCTTCAGCTGCCATTGCTTTTTCAAGTTCTTCATTTCGCTTTTTATCAAGTGTCTCTGTATATTTTTTATTGTCAATATCATAATACTCACAAATGAGATTATTTAATTCATCTTCCGCTTTTATTAATCCAGTCATAGATACACAAATTTTAGGTTTCTCAAATAGTTTATCCCGTTCTTTAGATGTTATGTAATATTGACTAACTAATTCGCCTTTCTCATTTTCAATATCATCAAGGGCTTTTCGATCTAAATCTTCTGCAGTGCCTAATTCGATATTCACGTCATTATCATACGACATAATATATTTTATTTTTTTTGTATAATTACCTGCATACCATCTTTCATCACTAGGCACATCACTTTGATATGTGACAAATACATTAGATTTTTTCGTAACGCCAAAAAAAGTATAAAAACCAAACATTCTTAGTCTTGCATCGATAGACTCTATTGAATCTTCCGGTTTAAATTCTCGCGTTGCGGGATCATAAAAAATTCGTTCTGTTTCAACCGAATTATTATAATATATATTTCCAAATCCACTTTTCACATATTTTTGGGGCGCATTGAACTTAAATGCTTCAGTTATTATTTTAGAAGTTGATAATAATGTATTTGTTCTACAATCAAAATATTTATCATTCTTTTTGTATGCCAAAAAGAGTTTTGGAGCATACCCACCTTCGCCATCAATAATATACCAATAAAGGTCAAATATGTCAAAATATTTTTCGTCGTCAGGCTCTTGATTTCTCATTATTCTTTGAGCACGTTGCACTAAGGTTTCTTCTACATAATTCACACTTTTTTCGCGTTCCTTTTGTCGTTGTTCGGCTCTTTCGCGTTGAATTGCCTTGCACTCTTTTCTTTCTTGCAATATTTCACTAATTCTTTTCATATAACACCCCTTTTTTTATATTTTAGCACAATAAAACAGAAAAATCAATACATAAACATTTTTTTTACGACAATTCCGCCCAATTAAATTTATGAATTGTATTTATACCCAAATATCTTTAGTTTTAATAATTCGGTTACAATTCTTTGTATATTTACATTAATTATGTCTTATAAGCGCGATATACCTAGTTAATTAAAAGAAAATAGGAACGCATTTGTTCGTTGTTCCTAATTCCTTTTTATTAAAATTGTGAGTTATAAAGTTCGGCATATTTGCCATTTTGTGCAATAAGTTCGTCGTGTGTGCCAGATTCAAGCACTTTGCCTTCGGCAATAACCAAGATTTGGTCGGAGTTTTTGATTGTTGAAAGTCTATGCGCGATGACAATACTTGTTTTATCTTTAGCGAGTTCGTCCATAGCACGCGCTATAATTTGCTCCGTGCGAGTATCAACGCTACTTGTTGCTTCATCCAAAATCAACATCGGTGCGTTATGAACCATTGCGCGCGCTATTGTGAGCAACTGCTTTTGCCCTGCTGAAAGCGAAACTGTGTCATTAAGATAAGTGTTGTATCCTTGAGGCAAAGTCCTAATGAAGTGGTCGAGCCCAACACGTTTGCACGCATCCTCAACTTCCTCGTGTGTAACATTTTTCGTGTTGAACACAATATTGTCATAAATTGTTCCTTCAAATTGCCACGTATCTTGCAAAACCATTCCAAACAATTGGCGAACATTCTCGCGCGACAAGTCTTTGATTGAAACATCGTCAATTTTGATATCCCCACTGTTTATTTCGTAAAACTTCATCAAAAGGTTGACAAGCGTTGTTTTCCCTGCACCTGTTGGCGCGACAAGCGCAACTTTTTGCCCTGCTTTTATGTGCGCAGTAAATCCATCTAAAACCATTTTTTGATTGTTATAACCAAAATGGACATCTTCAAAGTCAATATTTCCTTTGACTTTAGTAAGTGCAAGTTTTGGTCTTTCCGCAGGCATTTCTTCCTCTTCCAAAAATTCAAAAACTCTACCACTTGCTGCAGCGGTCGACTGCATACTTGACACTGATTGTGCAATCGTTGCTAGCGGTTGCGTGAATATTTTGATATAGATAATGAAACTTACAATTGCACCAATTTCAATTTTGCCATCCAAAAATAGCATACCGCCGACGATGCAAACTGCAACATACCCAATGTTGCCAACAAATTCCATTAATGGCATCATAATACCCGACACAAATTGTGACTTATATTGTGACTTGCAAAGTTTGTTGTTGACTTCTTCAAAGTCGTTTTTCATCATTTTTTGTGCGTTGAACATTGCAACAATATTTTGTCCTGAATATGTTTCTTCTATTATTCCATTAAGTTGCCCCAGTTCTTTTTGTTGGCTTATGAAATATTTTTGAGAAAATTTCATAATTGCGCCAACAAGCATCGTCCCGAGCGGAACAACAACAAGTGCGACGATTGCAAGTTGCCAACAAGTTACAAACATCATAATGACTGAACCGATTAGGAGCGTTACGCCTGACATCAACTGAACAACTGATTGATTGAAAGTTGTTCCGATTGTATCAACATCGTTTGTAACTCTACTCAATGTGTCGCCAAATGGACGTGAATCGTAATACTTCAGTGGTAATCTATTGATTTTTGAATAAATTTGTGTGCGCATTTTTTTGCTAGCGCGCTGTACAACATCTGTAATAATAAAACCTTGAAAATACGAAAGTATTGCACCGCCAATAAACAAACATACAAGCATAATGCCAATGTCGTGAATTTTATCGAGGTTCACCGCCGTCCCTGTTGCGACTGCGCGTTGAATAATGTTTGTTATTTCGCCGATTTTGTCGGGCGCTATGATGTTAAACGCTGTACCAAAAATTGCAAATACAATTGCAATAATCAATGGCACGTAGTAAGGTTTTAAAAATTTAATAAACTTGCCCATTGACTTGCCAGAAGACATAGCATTATTATTCTTCGTCTTTGCTTGTTTCATAAATTTCCTCCTCACTTAGTTGCGAATTTGCAATTTGCTTGTAAACTTCACAAGTTTCAAGCAACTGCTTATGAGTGCCCATACCGACAGTTTCTCCGCTATCAAGCACAACTATAAAGTCCGCATCCTTGATTGTTCCTATACGTTGCGCAACGATAATCTTTGTTACTTCTTTCATTTCCTCTTTAAGTGTAGCGCGCAAGACTTTGTCAGTCTTATAGTCGAGTGCTGAAAACGAATCATCAAAAATGCAAATTTCGGGATTTTGTGCAATTGCACGCGCTATTGATAATCGCTGTCTTTGTCCGCCCGAAAGATTGCTCCCGTTTTGTGCTATGTGCGCATCAAGTCCGCCCATTTTTTCAACAAAATCTTCCGCTTGTGCAATTTTTAGCGCCTTATAGATTTGTTCGTCAGTCAAATTCTTCCCGCTAAAATCGACATTAGAACGCACTGTTCCACTAAAAAGAATCCCCTTTTGTGGCACATACCCCATTTTGCCACGCAACTGCGCTAATTTATATTCGCAAACATTGACACCGTCGACTAAAATTTCGCCGTCTGTTGCGTCATAAAAACGAGGTATCAAATTAATGGCAGTGCTTTTACCACTACCCGTTGACCCGATAAACGCAATCGTTTGCCCGCGAGAGCCAGTAAAGTTCATATTCTTTAGCACATATTCTTCAGCGTCGGGATAACGAAAACTAACGTTTTTAAATTCAACAAGACCTTTCAACCCCTCTTTCTCATCACTGCCTTTCCCATCAATTATTGTCACATCGGCATCTAGAACTTCGTAAACACGCTTGAGGCACACCATTGCGCGCGGAACCATAACAAAAATGATACTAACAAGTAGGAACGCCATAACAACTTGCATTGAATACATAGTAAATTCTGTAAGCGCTGGCACATTGAGCGTTCCGTCATTGACAAGATATGCGCCAAGCCATACAATTGAAAGGTTGAGTCCGTTCATAACAATTGTCATAATAGGACTCATCGCGCTCATCAATTTACCAACCATTGCGTTGTTTTTCTTTAGATTTTCATTTGCAACTTCAAATTTACCTTTTTGATAATCTTCAGCATTATAGGCGCGTACAACTCTCAATCCGTCCAAGTTTTCTCGATTAATTCCATTGACTTCATCTGTCAATTTTTGAATCTTCTTAAACCTCGGCACTGCAAAAATCATAACCACTGCAATAAGTGCCACAAGCGCGAAAATCGAAATGCCTGTTGCAATTGATAGTTCACTCGATTTACCAACTATTTTGACAATTGCAAAAATCGCAATAAGTGGCGCATAGATTATGACTTTGAGCGACATTGAAATTGCCATACCGATTTGCGTGATATCGTTTGTCGAACGAGTAATTAGACTCGCAGTGGTAAACTTGTTCATCGTTCCTTGAGAAAAGGACTGAACTTTGTCAAATACAAGACCACGCATACGCTTTGTGTAGTTCGCCGAAATTTTTGACGCGATGACGTCGCCCACAATAAGGCACGATATACTGCCAAACGCAATAAGTAACATCATCAAGCCTTTGCTCCAAACTTCGCTCATCGCCGAATGTCCAAGTACTAATGCCACAATGTTTCCCATATAGTCTGGCAACTTCAAATCAAGGTATACCTGTGCTAAATTTGTCAGCACAAGGACACAAAGAAAGCACCATTCCTTTTTGTTGAAATATTTAAAAAATCTAAACATTTTTACTCCTAATAAAAACTACAATGAAAACATTTCGTCCTCATTGCAACGTCTTTATATTAAATTATATAGTCTATTCGCACACATTTTGTGCAGATTGTGCAAAGATAACAATATTATATACCCTAAAAAAAATAATGTCAACATATTCTTTTATTGATTAATTATTCTTAACTAATTATTTTTTAACTTTTTTTAAATTTTACCTATTGACAAACGATAAAGACAAAATAAATGCAAGGCTAATCTAAACAATTAATGAAATAAGCACGTATTTACCGCAAAAACGATTGCAAAATGACAAATTTTTGCTATAATCTAATATATGAAAAAATATTAGGAGCGCAAAACTATGGCAAGACGACCGACAAAAACAATTACCGTCAATCTACACGGACTGAATGAAGCGGAAGCGCGCGCAAAACTCAATGAAGCGCTTGAACAAGTAGCGGACGACGTCAAAATCTTGAAAATCGTACACGGCTACCACGGCGGACAAGTCCTACTCAATATGGTGCGCTACGACTACGTCCACTACCGCATCGACTACATTCAACCCATTTACGGCAACGACGGCGAAACGTGGTACTACTTGCGCTAATTTGACACATACCCCCTGCTTGAAATTTAATTTTCAGTTATTCTAACCGTAGGTACTAATAATCACATAATGATACATTGATAACAAAAAAAACGCAGACAGAAATGTATGCGTTTTTTTGGCATTATTCACCTGTGTAAGGAATAAGCGCCATATATCTTGCACGCTTGATAGCAACTGCAAGTTCTCTTTGGTGTTTTGCGCAAGTGCCAGTTTGGCGACGAGGCAAAATTTTACCTTTTTCAGTAATGAATCTCTTAATTCTAGCAACATCTTTGTAATCAATAACTGCTTTTTCTGTGCAGAATGCGCAAACTTTGCGTCTTGGTGCACGACGAATTTTCTTGAAATCTCTTTCTTGTGCAACTACTGGTTGTTCTTGAGCTTCAGCTACTGCAACATTTTCGTTTTCCATTTACTCTCTCCTTTATAAATTAGAATGGTAAATCGTCATCTTGAATTGGTTGCAACTCAGCAACTTGGTCGTCCTTTGTACCTACTTCGACACCACTTTGTGCTTTCGTTGTCAAAAATTCCACTTCATCTGCAACGATTTCAAAAACATTAACCTTGACCCCTTCCTTATTTTCGTAGGAACGAGTTTGCAATGTACCACAAACCGCAACTTTGTTACCTTTCTTTAGGTACTTTGCACAATTATCCGCAAGTCCACGCCAAGCAACAATGCTGATAAAGTCTGTTTCTCTGTTACCGTCTGCTCCTGCATAGCGACGCGTAACTGCGATTGAAAATCTACAAACTGAAACACCTGTTGAAACGGTGTTTGTTTCTGGGTCTCTAGTCAAGTTCCCGATTAAAAATACTTTATTCATTTTTATCTCCTTATTTCTTGATGATTAGGCTTCTAACAAAGAAATCCATAATCTTCATTTGGCTTTCCATCTCATTTGGAAGATTTGGTTCTGATTGGAAATTCATCAAAACGTAGAATCCTTCATTTTTGAAGTTGATAGAATAAGCAAATTTCTTTAGCCCAATTTTGTCAAGAGTTTCGATAGTTCCGCCTGCTTTGACTACCATATTTTGCACTTTTTCAATGAATGCTTCGCGTTGCTCGTCGCTAGCGCTAGCGTCAATGATGTACATCAACTCATACTTGTTCATTTCTTACCTCCTTGTGGTCTATGGCCTAGAATTCTAGGCAAGGAAAACAGTAAGATTTTTCACCTTTGCTGTTTCTGTTTGACATTATAGCATATTTCCCAAACTTTTGCAAGTGCTTTTCTCAAAAAAATATGGAGACGCCTTGCGCCCTTTGAAAATTTTATATTATCACAATAATATTATCGTCACCTACCACATTTAACGGCAACCATATTCAGCGTTACTGAAACAGCGATTGCAAAAACTTCGCAAAATTGATAGATTTTTGCTGTGTATTGCAAAAAAGTTGCTAAAAACACTTTTAAAACAACTTTTTGACAATTAATTTGATAAATAGATTAGCATTTATAAAGAAAAGTCGACGGCGATATGCCGTAGACTTTTGCTTTCTTAAAATGATTATCTTTCAAGGTCATCATCTTTTTCTGGAGTTGTAATTTCTTTATATAGTTTTTGAACTTCACTTTCTTGTGTGTTACTAAAATCATCATATTTGCGACGAATTTCATCACGTTCTACAAATTTGTTGATTGAGAACATTTCCTCGGTTTGCCAAACTTTGCTTTCATTAAACTTTTTAAAAAGCAAGTATGCTTTAAACAAAACTTTTGGCTCTTTGATTTGGTCTTCATAGTCAAATTGTTTTACACTATTATAGAATGCGATTTCTTCAAAGAATTGCTTTGGTGAATAATAATCAAGGCATTCTTCTTGTACGTTGACAAGATAGTCATTGAAAATGATTGAGTTACAATTGAGGTAGTTATCCAAGAATGTTGTCATTTCTGGATTTGTTCTACCCTCAGCGTATGCTGTAAAACTATTCGGGTGCGTCCTTTCCGTCAAGCGCAATTCGCGAAAGTCGTCATAAGCAAACGCAAACAATGCTCTTGCTTTCTCCATTTCTCCATTTTCAATAATTGTGTTGATTGCATCGTGAAGTTTTGGGATTGCAAACAAGTAGTCATTGACAAACCACGCAGTATCTCCACCCTCGTTCATTTGCGAAATAAAGAAGTTGAGTTCTTCCGCAGTTGCATTGACCATAAAGTTTGCAACTTCATTTACAGCCTTTCCATTTTCGTTCAGTTGTTTGACAACGTTGTCTTTATAATCATTATAATATGTCAAAAGTGGCAACTTTTTGACGCATTCGATGATGTGGTCTGTACCTTTTGCACGAATTGCAATGTGTTTACCACGGATAACCTTATCCCACACTTCCATTCCAATTTTGTTAACCAAACTTTCGTTGGCAATAATTGTTTTTTTGTCTTGTTCCAAAATGTCGTTAATTGTTGTTTTCATAACACTTTCTCCTCTTTACCTTTTTTCACGCATAATGATACCATATGATTACCAAATTGTCAATATCAAAATGAAAAAAAGACACAATTTTTAAAAGTGCCTTTTATTCCCATCTTACTGTTATTTAATTGCAAACATTTCCATAAGATAGTTGCGTATTGCTTCTTTATCTACAACATCTCTAACATTATTATTCTTTATTATATAACCTTTATTAGTCCAATCATCCACTATTCGCGCCGCTTTTTCATAGCCTATACTCAAATGTCTTTGAATAATTACAGTTGTCACTATATTTTGTTTGCATAATCTTTCAATTTGCTCCAGTAACTCTACATTCATTTTGATTTGCCGACGCATTGCCACTATTTAGATATTTTTCATAAGCAGTTTGCAACTTTTCGTCTAGTGTTTTTGTTTCCGATGATATTTCCGCTTTCATTGATTCGCTTGCATCAATGGTTGCCTCATTATCTACTGCACCGCAATCATCAATATCTCCTTTCTCAAACTTAACCAAAGAATTTATTGATTCACGACCACCCTTTTTAGCCACCTCTATAACTTCATCATAATTAATAAATGGCATTTGATTACCAGTTTGTTCATCCATTTTATCCATAATGTTTTTCCTCCGCTTGTTTCTTTATAATGTTTAATTTTTATTTTCATACAACTAAATTTTACTAATTATACCATATTTTATAAAAAAACCCAAAGTTTTGACGTCAATTTCACATTTATTTGCAAAATATGCAAATTTTTGTAATATAAGGATTTTATTATGCAAACGTTTGACAATTATTGATAGTTTGGAATATACTATAATCATCAAATGGAAAAGAGAGGAAAAAACTATGAAAGTTTGCCACACAGAAGCTATGAAAAAAATTAAAGAGTACGAAGAACAAAAACGTGTTTTGATTAGCAAAGAATACGACAATTCTACAATTTCGTACAAAGAAGGCGAAGAAAAACTTGCAAACAATTATGATTACAAAAAGACCCGTGCTAACATCGCTATGCTTGACAAGAATATACGCGATATTCGCGCAAAACTTGCGTATGCTAACTGCACCGTCAAAGTTGAAAAATTTGACGTAACAATTGGCGAAGCATTGGTTATGCTTGCTCAAATGCAACAAGAAAAACGCGTTGTTGAATCCTTATCCTACAGAACACAATTGTCGCGCCGAATCACTACAAACGGCATTCTTGAATACACTGAATGTCTTTACAATCCTGAAGATGCCTCACTTGATGCTGAGGCGTTGCGTGAAAAAATCAGTGACCTACAAATCGCAATTGATAAGGCAAATCTTACTAATGAAATTGATATTTAATTAAACATTCAGTCTTTTCTGCGATATATTTTCAATTTTAATTAAGTTTTATTTGTACCAGTGGCATTGTCACAACGCGTGACATCGTTATCACTCAATTGTTTATAGTAAGTGTTAAAGTTCTGTGAGTAATTATTATTGTAGACTTAGTTGATAGTTTACGCATTAGAAAGCAATCCACTAAAATTCGAAGGTATATCGGAAAACTTATTTTTGGGGTAGAGGAAGTTCAGTTTCAGTCTACCCCTCCTTTTTTATATCCAACTAGACACGCTTTTCAAAATAAAAACAACTAGCAATTTGATTGACATTTGAAATCGTTTTGAATATAATTGTTAAGTATTAAACAAAATCCAACAAAAGGAAGAAAATCTTTATGGGAAAAGTGAGTGAATTGATGCTCAAAATGTTAGCAGAAACAAACGATAATCTAAAAAAATATGCACTCCAAACGTGGGAAGATTTGGGGCTGACTTACAACGAAATTATGATTTTATCAATCACTGCTGAGGCTGAGAAATTCCACGAGCCAGTACACAAGAGTCAACTTGCAAAACGACTTGGGTTGACAAAGTCGGCAATCACACAATTCTGCAACAAATTGAAAAATAAGGGCTACATTGAATTTTATGTTGCGGACGCCAATATGAAAAATCATTACTTAAGACTAAATGACGATATACGCAAGAGTATTGAAAGCCGTTGCTATAATATGGACCTTTGTTTGCAACATTTTATTGACAATGTGGGCGAAGAAAATGTTGTGTTGTTGATGGATTTATTGAAAGAATTTAACAACGCTGTTGTTAGACTTTCGGAACACCGTTGCGACAGCGCCTATACACTAAATAGTAAAGGCAGTCACAATAGTCCCTATACTTTTGACGAAAATGACGACAAATAATGCGATTTTTGAGGGGTAAAAATGCTGAAACTTGACAACATCAAAAAAGAGTACTCTATGGCAGACACAAATGTTCTTGCCCTAAAAGGAATTTCAATAGAATTTCGCAAAAGCGAATTTGTTAGCATCTTAGGACAATCAGGCTGTGGCAAAACCACTCTTTTGAACATAATCGGCGGACTTGACCACTACACTGCGGGCGACCTCATTGTCAAAGGAATTTCGACAAAAGATTTCAAATCTAATGACTGGGATGCATACCGCAATCATACAATTGGTTTTGTATTCCAAAGTTATAACTTGATTTCGCATTTGAACATTCTGTCGAATGTCGAACTTGCACTTACAATTTCGGGCGTGCCTAGTGGCGAACGCAAAGAGCGCGCACTTACGGCTCTTGAACGCGTTGGACTCAAAGACCACGTTCACAAGATGCCAAACCAACTTTCGGGCGGACAGATGCAACGCGTTGCAATTGCGCGCGCAATTGTCAATGACCCTGAAATTTTGCTTGCGGACGAACCGACGGGCGCACTTGACACGGCGACATCTATTCAAATAATGGATTTGATTCAAGAAATTGCGAAAGAACGCCTTGTCATTATGGTTACACATAACCCTGCGCTTGCTGAAAAATATTCAACACGCATTGTAAAATTGCTTGACGGCACCATTGTTGCAGATAGCAATCCTTATGATTCACTCACTGAGGGGGCGGACGACACTGAACAAGGCACTTCCGCTGTGCTTGATGTCGAAGTCAAGAATACTGTTTCAAAAGAAAATGACGTCAGTCAAAAAACTTGCGACGCACAAACAAATGCTCAATTAACAAAAAATGCCAAACCATTAAAAAAGAAAAAAGAAACACCTTTCAAAAAGACGTCGATGTCTTTCTTCACTGCCCTTGCGTTGAGTTTCAAAAACTTACTTTCAAAAAAAGGCAGGACGTTGCTTGTTTCCATTGCTAGTAGCATCGGCATCATAGGCGTGACACTTGTGCTTGCACTTTCAAATGGATTTAATTTATACATTGCAAAATTGCAAGCGGATATGCTTTCATCTAATCCGTTGACAATCAGCGAAGGTCAATTCAACTACTCGGCGCTCACATCGATTATGAGTGATGCGGGGCTTGACAAATTCCCGTCCGCTAAAGAAATCATTGTCAAGGACGTGACAAAAAAGGCGCAAGAAATCAGACCTAGCGTCAAAATCACGCAAGAATATATTGATGATGCCATTAATACAATTGACAAGAGTTTATATAATGACATCATTATGACAACGGGTCAACACTTGAAAGTTTACACGCTTGACATCGCTTCAAACAAATATAAATACATAAATGTCAACAGTTCGAGCAATGCGCAATACAAAATGCTAGGCAGTGACACACAATGGAATGTTTTGATTGACAACAAGGCTTTCCTTGAAACTCAATACGACATCATTGGTGGAACTTATCCACAAGGCGCGAACGAACTCGCTCTTTTTGTGGACAAATACAATCAAATTGGCGACAATATTTTAAAACAACTGGGCGTTTACGTTGAGGGAGAAACCACAATTGATTTTGACAAGGTCATTGGCAAATCTTTCTACGTTGCAACAAACGACAACTACTACACATTTGATTCCGCTACGGGCGCATTTGTTGAATCGTCGAGCGAATACGCAAGCGAAGATTTTAACAAGACAAAGTACATTGAAGTTAAAATCAGCGGAATTTTGCGTCCTCGTACTGACACACAAAACCAGATTTACGGCACTGGCATTGCTTTCAGCAAGGCACTTTCCGCGCTTGTTCAAAATGCAAACCTAGAAAGCGAAATTGTTGAGTTTACGACTTCAAATGCGGAAACAGACCCATTGACTGGTAAAACTTACAAATATGAGCAATTTTATACTTCGATAAATGCTATGCAAGAGGTACGGCTTCGCGAATTAGGTGGTAATGCGGTGCCAAATTATATTGCGATTTATCCACTTGATTTTGAGAGCAAGAACGCTATAAAGGCACATCTTGATGCTTTCAATGAAGGCAAGCCTAGTGACCAACAAGTTCTTTACAATGACATTATGGGAATGTTTATGACAAGTCTTACTGATATGGTCAATATTATTGGTTACGTACTAATTGCGTTCAGTGCAATTTCATTGATTGTTTCATCGATTATGATTGCGGTCATCACTTATGTTTCGGTCATTGAGCGCACAAAAGAAATCGGCGTTTTGCGCAGTATGGGCGCACGCAAAAAGGATATTGCACGCGTGTTTAATGCAGAAACATTTATCATTGGTTTGATTGCGGGCATTATTGGCGTGGGCGTGACACTATTGCTGACGATTCCGATTAACCTTGTTATTGGCGGGCTTGCTGAGGACATTGGCAATATTGCGGTGCTTTCGCCGATTGCGGGTATTGTGATGATTGTTATTTCGGTTGGTTTGACTTTACTTGCGGGATTCATTCCGTCACGTATGGCTTCCAAAAAAGACCCTGTTACCTGCCTTCGCACCGACTAGTGGCGGGGAAAGCCCCGCTACTGCAGGTACTGTTCCTACGGCGATTTTGCTTAAGAGGACGGCATTATGCCGTTCTTTTTATAAACTTAAGTTATCGGAGGGGAAAGCCCCGCTACTGCAGATTTGGTGAGTGACATTATACAAGACTGGGTACATAGTTAACTAACTATGTACCTTTCTTGTGGCATAAGTCGCGACTACAGATACTGTTCCTACAGTGAATTTACTAATTAGGACAGCGTTATGCCGTTTATATATATATATTTGTTCTAGGCGGAGAAAGTCCCGTGGCTACAGTTTTGGGCAGGAAAGCCCGCGACTGTGGGCTCTGTTCCTACGAAGATGTGACTTTTGAAGGTAGCGTTATGCATTATGCCGTTCTTTTAATGTATAAGAATTAAAAAAACAAGGTTACACAAGTTTGCTGGGTTAACCTTGTTTTTATGTTTATTTTTGTGCTGTAATGCTTGCAAATGCGGATGTTGCCGCGATTGCGCCGTCGGCACAAGCAGTTACAATTTGTCGCAAAACTGTGTTTGTGCAGTCGCCTCCCGCAAATATTCCTTTTGCGGACGTTTGTTTATTCTTGTCGACAACGATATACCCATACTCATCAAGTTCCACGACATCTTTTACGAGTTCCGTATCGGCATTTCTGCCAACTGCGATAAATACGCCTGAAAGTTCAATCTCATTGTATTGACCATTTTCATTATTTTTGACGCTTACTTTTTCTACTTTTTCTTCGCCAAAAATTTCTTTAAGTTCTGTATTATACAAGATTTCCACTTTTCCAGACTCTATGTTCTCATATAAAGTATCAACTAAAATTTGTTGCGCGCGCAATTTGTTTTTGCGTACTAAAACATAGACTTTGCTTGCTATTTTTGCCAAATAGTTTGCGTCCTCAATCGCCGTATTCCCGCCCCCTACAACTGCTACGACTTTATTGCGGAAAAAAGCGCCGTCACATACTGCACAATAACTGACACCTTTGCCTGTAAAACGCGTTTCGCTCGGCAAGCCCAACTTTCTTGGGTGCGCGCCAAGACAAAGGAGGATTGTCTTTGTTTTGTACTGCTTATTTTTTGTAAAAACTGTTTTGACGTCGCCGTCCTCAATTTTTTCAACTTTGCAATATCGCACCTCAATGCCGAGTGCGTGTACTTGCTTTTGCATTTTATCAACAAGTTCTATACCACTAATTGATTGAAATGCGGGATAGTTGCCTATTTCGTAGGTGAGTGCCACTTGCCCACCAACGGTGTTTTTTTCTAAAATCAAAACTTTAGCGCCTGCGCGAGCGCCATACACTCCGGCAGTCATTCCAGCCACACCTTGCCCGATGATGATGATATCGTATATTTCTTCCATATGCTTTCCCTCTCAACTTATTATACTAAACTTTATTAGCAAAGCAAAGCATTTTTATACTTATTTTTGAACACGGATTTAAAATCACAAAACTACTTTCATATAAAAGATTCGAATAATTATTAGTTTTCAACATTGTTGTGAAAGAATTTTACTATTTCGACGATTGGAAGAATTGTCATTGCGGAAACAAACACAATACACCATTGCGTTACATTGAGCGAAACAAGACCAAATACGGTGGCAATTGGCGGAACAAGCGCTATAAACAGCGTGAGTGCAATGCCACCAAACAATGCGACAATAAACCACGTATTCCCAAATGGATTGCTTTTTAATATACTTTGATGACTTTTTACATTGAGCATATGCAGTAATTGCATAATATTAATAGTTAAAAATACCATAGTATTTGCAACTTCGGGACTAAAATTGATGTGTGCAATCCAAAATACTATCATTGCGATAATGATTTGGCAAGTCGATTGATAGATTATAGCTTTGCCGACGCCGTCACTAAAAACACTTGCTTCAAGCCTGCGTGGACTTTTTGTCATCAAATCTTTTTCAATGGGTTCAAACCCCAGTGCAATTGCGGGTAAAATATCTGTTGCTAAATTTATAAACAAAATTTGCAACGGCAAAAGGAATATTGATTGCGGAAACAATATTGTTGCAAGTACAAGCGCAACAACTTCGGTAATGTTTGTAGAAAACAAAAACTGGATTGTTTTTTGAATGTTTGCAAAAACTTTTCGTCCTTCCTCAACTGCTATAACAATAGTTGCAAAATTATCGTCGGCAAGCACAACATCTGCAACATCTTTTGTCACATCTGTGCCAGAAATACCCATACCAATGCCGATGTGGGCAGTTTTGAGGCTCGGAGCATCATTAACGCCATCGCCCGTCATAGCAACAACTTTGCCAAGTTTTTTCCACCCTTTCACGATGCGTACTTTGTTTTGAGGGCTAACTCTTGCATAAACACGAATTTTGTTTATTATTTTCAAAAACTCGTCATCACTGAGCATATCTAATTCCACGCCCGTCAAAACCTGACTTTCGGCGTTTGCAATGCCGAGTTCCTTTGCAATGGCAAACGCGGTATCTTTATGGTCGCCCGTAATCATTACGGGAATCATTCCCGCTTTGAGACACGTTTTCACGGCTTTGCGGGCGGACGGGCGCGCAGGGTCTTGCATTCCAACAAGTCCAAGAAAAACGAGGTTATTTTCAATTTCGTTTGGCTTCAAATCGTGCGAAACTTTTGTTGCGAATGCAAGCACACGCAATGCACTTTCGCCCATACTTTTGACTGCTGTATTTATTTGCTTTTTGTAGTGTTCGTTCATTTCTTGAACTTTGCCTTCAATGAAAATATGCGAGCATTTGCTAATCAAATTATCGACCGCACCCTTTGTATAAACGACTTGCGAATTACCACGCGTGTGAACGGTGCTCATAAGTTTACGGTTGGAATCAAACGGAATTTCAAATATTCTTTTCGCTGAAATATCGCAGTCTTTGCGTCGATACCCGAACTTGTGCGAAAAACTAATTAGTGCCTTTTCAGTTGGGTCGCCGTGCAAATTGTTTTCGGTCAAAACTGAGTCATTACAAAGGAGCATACAATTCAATAATTCTTTTTGCCCCGTGGTCAGTGTTTCGCTAATGTTTTCAAACTGATTTCCAACAAAAACCGACTTTACGGTCATATTGTTTTGCGTGAGCGTACCCGTTTTGTCTGTACAAATTACTTCACACGCACCCAGTGTTTCCACCGCGTGCAAACGTTTAACAATGGCATTTTTCTTGCTCATTTTCGTGACGCCGACTGCCATTATTATTGTCACGACCGCGGGCAAACTTTCGGGAATTGCGGCGACGGCAATTGCAACCGCCGTCATAAATGCGTCGATGAATGACTGATTGGTCAATAGTAAACTCAAAAAGAAAATTAAGCCTGCAAGGGCAAGAACCACCACTGTTATGGCTTTTCCTAGTTGTGCCAGATTTTTCTGTAGAGGTGTTTGCTCCTCATTAGTTTTGTTTAATAAGTTTGCAATTTTGCCAATTTCACTATCTGTCCCCGTTGCAATCACAATGCCTGCGCCACGTCCAAACAATACGACACTACTTGAATACGCAATATTTGTGCGGTCACCGAGTGGCGCTTTTTCAGGCAAGCGCTCGCCTGCTGTCTTTTCAACTGCGTTAGACTCCCCTGTCAATGACGCTTCACTAATTTTCAAACTGACCGATTCAGTCAAATATAAGTCGGCGGGTATTATATCGCCCGACTCAAAAACAACTTTATCACCGACGACAATTTCTTCAATAGGTATAACATATTGCTTGTTATCGCGAACAACTTTAGCAGTTTTTTGTGAAAGTTTTTTCAAATTTTCAAGCGCATCTTCCGCTTTTTGCTCTTGAACATAACCGATGACAGCATTGAATATGACAATTCCAACAATGACTATTGAATCGACATAATCGTTTGTATGCTCAACCATACTTATGATGAATGACGCAATACTTGCACCGATAAGAACTATTATCATAGGGTCTTTGAACTGCGCTACTATTTTTGAAAATGCCGACTTCTTTTTGCCTTGTGGCAACGCATTTGCGCCGTTTTGCGAAAGTCTGTCCTTTGCAACTATGCTTGAGAGTCCGTTCTCGCTCGTTTGAAACTCTGAGTATATTTGCGATTTACTGTATGTGTGGTAATTTTTCGCCATAGTCGCTCCCTACAATAGATTTATTAGTCTATTATATTAGATGACTATAATTGTTATGACCGCCAACAACAATAAATAAATCGCAAACCATTTATATTGTACCTTTTCAACAACTTTGAGCATCAGTTTTATGCCCAAAATCGCGCACACGAACGCAGTTATACTGCCGACTATTAATTCCGCAACGCCGACATCCGCAAACGAAATTTGAAATTTGCATTTGACAAGTTCATAGACAAGTGATGCCAAAATTATAGGGATACTCATCAAAAACGAAAAGTCAAGCGCATCCTTTTTCTCGACGCCCATAACAATGCCAGCACAAAGTGTAGTTCCGCTACGCGATATACCCGGTAAAATTGCAAGTCCTTGAAATATCCCCAACAAAATTGACTGTTTATAGCCTATCTTTATATAAGGATAGTTTTCCTTTTCATATTTTCGCGAAATCCATTCAGTTGCGAGCAAAAATATGGCAGATAAAATGAATCCCCACGCAAGTAATCCACCACTAAAGGCGCTCTCAAAGAAGTCTGAGAACAGCAAAACTATTGTACAAGTAATTGCGGTGGCTATAATGAGATATAAAGCTTCAGGTTGAAATGGATGCTTGATAATTCCCCACAATTTTTTTCGGTAGAATATAACAACCGCAATGAGTGTTGCAAAATGGAGAGCAACATTTAAAAATAAGGAACCATCGCTCACGCCAAAAATATTTTCAAGCAACACCAAATGTCCACTGCTCGAAACGGGCAAAAATTCCGTCAACCCTTGCACTAGCCCTAAAATTATCACAACAAAAAAATCCACGCCACACCTTCTTTTTACCTTAGTTTATTCTTTTTTGTTATTTGTTATGCAATTATACTTTATCTCAGCGTTAAATATCACGATTTTTACTACGTTTTGCAATTTTTTGTAGATAAATAAAAATTATTGTTTCAATTTCACTTGCCATTTTGGAAAAATTAAGTTATAATTGAATAAATAAAGGAGATATGATGAAATTAGGTGTTGTTGGACTCCCGAATGTAGGAAAAAGTACGTTATTTAATGCAATTACCAAAGCGGGTGCAATGAGTGCAAACTATCCGTTTTGTACAATAGAACCAAACGTTGGCATCGTTCCAGTGCCAGATGCAAGACTTGACCAACTCGAAAAGTTTTATAATTCCAAACGCAAGGTTTATGCAAATATTGAATTTGTTGACATTGCAGGACTTGTCAAGGGTGCAAGCCTTGGCGAAGGACTTGGCAACAAATTTTTGAGCCATATTCGCGAAGTCGATGCAATTGTACACTGTGTTAGATGTTTTGATGATTCAAACATTATTCACGTCGAAGGCAAAGTCGACCCGCAAAATGATATTGAAATTATCAATCTTGAACTTATTCTTGCCGACATTGAAAGTGTTGACAAACGCCTTGAAAAGGTTGGAAAATCTGTCAAAGCGGGCGACAAAGATGCAAAAGAAGAATTTGAAATTTTGAACATTATCAAAGAAACGTTGTCACAAAATCTTCCCGCACGACTTGCTCCACTCAGTGACGAGCAAAAGAAGATTGCTCAAGGTTTCTTCCTTTTGACAACCAAACCGATCATCTACTGTGCAAATGTCAGCGAGGACGATTTGGACGCGCCTGACAACGAGTACGTCAAAAAAGTCAAAGCAATTGCTGAAAAAGAAAATGCTGAAGTTGTCACAATTTGCGCAAAAATTGAGGAAGATTTGTCTGCACTAGAGGACGATGAAAAAATCGAAATGATGCGTGAACTTGGCATTGAACAAAGCGGGCTTGACAAACTTATCACGGCTTGCTATCACTTGCTCGGTTTGATGTCATTCCTTACTGCAGGAGAGGACGAAGTGCGCGCGTGGACGATTCCTATCGGCTACAAAGCGCCACAGGCGGCAGGAAAAATCCACACAGACTTTGAAAAAGGATTTATCAAAGCTGAAGTCGTCAATTACAAAGACCTTTTAGAACTCGGCGGATTCACACAAGCAAAAGAAAAAGGAAAAGTTAGACTTGAGGGCAAAGATTACATCGTTCAAGACGGCGATGTTATGCTATTCAAATTCAATGTTTAGAGGTACGATTATGAACACAAATGATGAAATTATTAACATTTTAAATGTAGGTTTTGATAAAATTACAAACGCTGTCACTGTCGATTACAAGCAAAGTGCATTGATGAAAGACCCTAAGCACATCGAACTTATTGAACGCTATGCAAAGGTTCTCTCTCATCACTTTATTAGTAAATTTGCAAACCTCTGCACTGCCGTTTCAATTGCAGATATGATTGATGACGAGCAAAAGACGGCTGTTATGAACGCCGTTGAAAGAAAGATTGACCAAATCGCCGACGACTTCCCTAAAAAGTACGAAACAACTTTAAAGCAAGTCAAAAAATACTTTGGACATTCATATTCAGTCGATTGCTTGACGAATGTTACCGCTGAATGTTTCATTGATGATTTCAATGATGAACGCAAAAACATTATTGAATGGGCAAAAAATATTCAACTTGATGACGAAGGCACGACAAAAACGCCAAATTCCACTGAAAAGGCAACTGCTTAACAAATACAAAAAACCGCTTGAACACAATTCAAGCGGTTTTTTGTTATGTTGTGTTGCTACTTATCCTTATCCAAAAATAATAATTAATCTATTCATTATGACGCCGTTTAACAAAACGGCGTTTCACTTAATATAATGAATTAGTGTAATAGGTGAATTATGGATGACAACAAATGGTGCAGTTTTGAAAACTGCAAATCAATTTGCAACCGCCCCTACCGCATCATCATCAAAGGAGCGACGGGTGCGACAGGTGCGCGTGGCGAAACGGGTGCGACTGGAGCAACTGGTGCTATTGGAGAACGCGGCACGACGGGTGCAACTGGAATTACGGGAGCAACCGGTGCGACGGGCGAAAAAGGCGACAGCGTGCAAGTACGCACGACACAAACGATTGCCCCCACACAAAAAGCGCGGGTTATTTCAACGCGCGAAAATAATACTATTTTCCTTGACTTTCTCATTCCACAAGGTAATACGGGCACAACCGAAAACTTGTTTGTAGGCGACGTTGAAACAGTTTCACCCGACGAACAAGCAGACATAACTGATAGATTTGACGCGGATACTCATTTTTTTGATTTTAAAATCCCCCGTGGCACAACTGGTCCACGGGGTGCGACTGGCGAAAAGGGAGAACAAGGCGAAAAGGGAGATACAGGACCACGAGGCGCTCAAGGCTTTCCCGGCGAAATCGGCTTACCCGGCGCTAAAGGCGACACGGGCCCACAAGGTCCAAAGGGCAATACGGGTGAACGAGGTGAAAAAGGTGACACAGGTCCGCAAGGCATTAAGGGTGACACAGGTATTAAAGGTGACACAGGCCCCAAAGGAGATAGAGGGCCTGCTGGTCCCCCGGGCACAACTGATAACATAAATGCAACAATTTTCAATTCCATTTCGCAAACAATCACAAACAACAACTCTCTTACATTAGACGAAGTTATGTCAAATAATGGAATGCAAGTTGGTGCCGATTATATCGAGGTTCCAGTGGCGGGTACTTATATAATCTCTTTTTCAATCAACAATTCACAGTCTGCAACCAGTGGCGACTGCGTTGGCGTTGCAATCAATGGCACTATGATCAACGGAACGCGTCGTCCACTTACAGTCAGCACCAATACCAGTGGCACATTTGTTATGGTTTTAGAGCGCAACAGTCACGTTCAACTTCTTGCAAATCTCAGCGGAACGCGCACTCTCAACGCCTCAGGCGGTCCTAGTACGGTATTAACTGTCGCTCTTATCGGTTAACAAAAGACACACAAAAACTATCTTTCTAATTCAGCCTCAATTTTATCGGCAACAACGGCGCCATTGATTGGCGCTTTTTCCGTATTCAAAACTTTTTCTCTTGAAACAAGTCTATCAAGAAAGAAGTTCATTTTATAAATATCTCCATTAGCACGATATAGCACTCCATCTCCGTGCTTTTTGTCTTTATAAAATGTTCCTACATAGACATCTCCATCTATATAGAATACCTTGCCATTCCCACAACGTTGGTTGTTTTCCCAATACCCCTCGTATCTCATTCCCCCTTGATAATTCATAACGCCAAAACCTTCACGCTTGTAATAAGATATATTAGCTTCTTGCGAAACAAACAGCGCCTCCCCATTATAAACTCCATTAAAAAATTTTACTGTTGTGTTCATAATAGCCTCCATTAACTATGTTAGATTTTACCACTTAATTTTGCATTTGTCAAACTTTTAGACAAGCATTTTTTTATCACTCTTTATAATAAAAACTTTGTTGCCAATTACAAACTTAGCACAACAAAAAACAAGTGGTATAGCAATACTTTCGCAACGGAAATATCGTCTTTACCACTTATTTTATGATAATCATTAATGATTAAAGTATTTATGCTTTAAATTTGCTTTCGCAATCGCGCAAAAAGTCTACAAAGTTGTCAATGTCAGTAAATCTTTTATAAACAGATGCAAAACGAACATATGCAACCTCGTCGAGTTTTTTCAGTTCATTCATAACTATTTCCCCGATTTGGCTTGATTTTATCTCTTGTGAAGGATAATTTATTACATATTGTTCAACCTTATTCACAATCTTTTCCATTGACTCAGACGATACTGGGCGTTTTTCGCACGCTTTGATGAGCCCTTTTATAATTTTTTCGCGCGAAAACTCTTGCCTTGAATTATCTGATTTGATTACAAGCAACGGCGATGTTTCAACTGTTTCGTATGTTGTAAAACGTTTCCCGCAACGGTTGCATTCGCGACGTCTACGTATTGCGTTGATTTCTTCAGTATTTCTTGAATCTAAAACTTTGCTATCCTCATAGCCACAAAATACACATTTCATAAAATTTTATCCTTTTGGTTTTCTTTCTAATCATTTATTTCAATAAACTAACCTATATTAACGTATTAAAAATCAAAATCGTCAAATGATGATGTAGATTGTTGTAAAACTGCTTTGTTGCGCGCCTCAATATCATAAAAGATTCGCGCTTCATCAAGCGTACGCGCTGGTGCATACTCGGTTGGAATATTCTTCATTTGATAAAGTTTTGGCACAGCATATGCAGGTGTGAACACCGCTTTGACTGGATTTTCGTGATACATTTTGACAATACAAGTATTCTTTGGCAACAATTCAAGTTCTTCAGGATAGATGAGTGGACGCGATGTTTCGCTAGTTGATTCTGACTTACTATCCTTTTCCCCCTTTGTTTTCGATGTCGTTTTTACCGTAATGTTACCGCACATTTTACTAAACTCGTCTTTCGTACGCTGGTCAGTCGTACCAATGAACACTTGAATATTGCAGTTTGTGCGGACAATATCAGCGACCTTGTCACCATAAATGTTGTTAAGTTGTGTATAACTTTGCACAACCAAAACCATAAATATTCCACGCGAACGCCCGACTGTGATAATTTTGTCAAGCAAATTAATCTTCGGCAAGTTACCAAACTCATCCATAATAAAGTAAGTATTTCGATTAAGTTGTCGCTCTTTTGCAACATTTTTATTGGCAAGTTCAATCAAAATTTTATAAAGTTGAACAATACAAAGCGTTGCAATGCCGTGACGTGTTTGTTTTTCATCTGGAATTATGATAAAGAACGCTGTTGGCTGGTCGTCAAATTTTTCGAACTCCATTTCATCGGCGCTTGTTGCATAGCAAATGCCGTTGTCCGACAAAAGTCCAAGTTTGGTCGAAAGCACTGACACGTACGAACGCGCGGTGTTTGGCGCTGCGCCAACAACAGTGTTTGCCAATTGTGGAACTTCAGAGAACTTATCTCTACCTTGACAAAGGTATTTTTTCAATGTTTTAAATTGGTCATCAGGGTCAAGGTCACGGAAAAATGCGATTTTACCAAAGTTATAAAGCGTAAACTTCTCACGCGTCATATTGCATTTCGGGTCAGCAGAATCCTCGAGCATAGCGTACAAAACTGCTTGAGCAAAACCTTGTGCACCCATTTCCCACGATGGGTCGTTTTGATTTTCGACAGGTACAAGCGTCATCGCAATATCTTTCAAATCTTCTTGCGCGTCGGAAATCAACACTTTTTTATATGACATAACATCGTTCATAAGCGATTGTTTGTCAGCATATGCTGTGCCATTAAATTCATACCACTCATCACCAAACGCCGTCTTGTCACTTGTTGCAAGCATCAATTTACTGTTTTTGTCCATTGGTTGTTTGTGAACAACAACTTCACTATCTATGTGCATTGCGCGTTGATATATATCATAAGCACGCCCCATAGGGTTCCAACGCGTCGACGAAAACACATCACGCAAGTTCAAGACTTTAACATTATAACCCTTTTGCTTCAACTTGTAGGCGTGATGTGCATATAGTTCGCCTTTAGGGTCAGTAACAACAATAGATGGACGAGTTTTTGTTTCCGACAAAATTTGAATGAACGGGTCTACATACATTGTTGTTTTACCAGAACCAGTTGTACCAATTACCATTGTGTGAATAGGTTTTCTAAGGTTTACGTCAATTGAACTTCCCTTTGCTTCCGCACGAACCAAAATACCATCTTTAACAGTTTTCAAATCTGACCATTTTGCGAATGTCGTAATTTTATTCAGTTCCTTGATAGTCAAAAACTTTGAGTCAAAAAACTGTTTTTGCTTGCCGTCTTTGTCGCTCTTTTTACCTGTAAAAAACTTCGCCCCCTTCATTGAGTCTTCAAGCAAATAACAAATGAAAAGCAACATCAAAACACCAAAAATAGCAAGCGTCATTGAATCAGTTATAATTTCCTTAGAGAAATTGACCTCTTGTTTTGAAATCAATCCCCCAACGATAACAGCCACAACAAAAGCGCCAACAACAACGCCTAGAAGTTTCAAAATAACCTTAAAAATGTTTGACATACAACTGCTCCCTTTCAAAAAAAGTTTTTTTAATGCAAAAAATTGATTTTATATGGAATTATACCACATAAATTGCAAAATTCAAACTAATTTGACTATTGTTTTTTACGCTTTTCAAGTGTGTTAATTCTCAACATAAATTTCACAACTTTTTTTAAACGACAAATCACAATTAACGACGCTTGCAAAAAAATATTATTTCAAATATATAATTTTCTTGACTTTAGTATAAATTAGTATTATAATTGAGAAAAGTTGCAGGTATACTGTTGTTTTTTGATAGTTTACTTGCAAAATGATATAAATGTTATAAAGGAAGAAAATAATGTTAGAACTTATAAATTACACAAAATTCTACCCAAACGGCAAAATTGGGGCTCAAAATATTAATCTCAAGGTTGAAAAAGGAGATATTTTTGCTTTCATTGGACACAATGGCGCGGGCAAAACGACGACAATAAAGAGCATTGTTGGAATTAATGACATTTCAAGCGGTGACATTTTGATTGATGGCGTTTCAATCAAAGAAAATCCGTTGCTTTGCAAGCAAAAAATTGCGTATGTTCCTGACAATCCTGACATTTACACCGCGCTAACGGGCATTCAATATATAAATCTTGTGGCGGATATTTTCAAGGTCAGCAAAGAGGCGCGCGAAAAATTGACGACAAAATATGCGACAGATCTTGAATTGATTTCCGACCTTAACAACCCCATTTCAACTTATTCGCACGGGATGCGTCAAAAACTTGTTCTCATCTCAGCTTTTGTTCATAGTCCAAAACTGCTTGTTCTTGACGAACCTTTTGTTGGACTTGACCCCAAAGCAAGTTTCACAATCAAAAACATAATGAAAGAATTTGTCAGCAGTGGCAACGCAATTTTCTTCTCGACTCACGTGCTTGAAGTTGCGGAAAAACTTTGCAACAAGGTTGCAATCATTAAAAACGGCGAAATAGTTGTAAGTGGCACAATGAGTGAAATCAAAAAGGACAACTCACTTGAAAACGTTTTCTTGGAGAATGACAAAAATGAATAATCTTGGAATTTTGCTGAAAAACAACTTCAACATTTTAATCGGGCAGATAGCGGGCAAGAAAAAGCGCAAGTCGACGCAAGTTGCAACCGCCCTGCTAATTTTGGGGGCGATTGGTATTATTGCGATTTACACTTTGCAAGCATACAGTATGTTCAACGGGCTTTCAAAACTGCACCTAGAAAAAGTTTGTATGTTTCACGCAATTTTGACAACGCTTGTTGTAATTTGCATCATCGGCATTATGCGAACATCGGCGAATGCGAAAAATAGCGATTCCGATTTTCTATTGTCTTTGCCAATAAAAAAACGCGACATTATCATTTCAAAAACCATAAACAAGTACTTTTTTGACTTCTTCTTTGCGTTTACATTATTTGTTCCATTTCTTGTGCTTTATCAAGTTTTTGCAAGTTTTGACGCTAAAATACTGCTATTAGGTTTACTTTTCACATTTTTGTGCCCATTTCTCAGCATTGGTATATCATACATTTGCGACTTTATTATCACGCGATTGTTCAATCGTATGCGACTCGGCGGAATACTAAAGTCTTCCACAATTTTGCTGTTGTTTGTTTTAATTATGGCATTACTGCTTGTCAAAACTTTCACATACGGCACTGCTGATTATCAAAATCTTGACGCGTATTTTGCTGACCGTCCTATTTCAAACTTTGTTTTATCATTTTTGTTTGACACTAATGTTGTCAATGTTTGGGGCGTTATATTAGGAATACTAGTTCCATTTGTTTTGGGTATAGTGCTTTACTCAATCAACTACGGCAAAACATTTACTTCCTACTCATCAAATAGCAAGGTATTAAAATTTAGTCAACCAAATAGCACTCTCAATATGCTTTTCAAAAAAGAAATCTCTACTTATGCCACAACTCCTGCTTACATCATTAACACAATCATTGGGCCCGTCGTCATTTTAGTTGTCTCAATCTTTTTATGCACAACGGGCTACTCGGGTATTTGTGATTACTTAGGCATCCAAATTTCAAAAGACAAGGTTGTCGGTTTTATAACACTTGCCTTTTGCTTATTTTGCGCGACTGCACCGATTTCCGCTTGTTCAATTTCACTAGAAGGTAATAATATGTGGTTGCTCAAATCTTCCCCTATAAATGAGAAACAATTGTTTTCTTCCAAAGTTTGCGTGCATTTGTGCATTGTAGAACCTTGCATACTTATTGGGGCAACCCTGCTATCAATATTTTGGCAACTGAAAATCTTGCAAATTACCGCAATTTTAATATTGCCGACACTTGCTAACTTTATCTTAGCATTTGCTGGAACCTTAATCAACCTTTGGCAACCAAACTTAGATTGGGACAACGAAACAAAGGTTGTAAAACAAAGTTTATCCGTGTTGCTAACAATGGTGTTGGGCGTTCTACTCGCAGTTGCACCATACGGGATATACAAACTTTGTAGCGCCTTGCCGATGTCAGCAACAGTGCTTATCTCAATCGGTTTGTATGTAATTGTACTGACGGTTGCAATAATCTTGCTTTACACAATCGGTGTCAAAATGTTTAGAGAACTCTAAAACAAAAAACGCTTTTGAATCATTTTCAAAAGCGTTTTTTGTTTTATTATTCTTGTGTTTCTTCAGTTGTTTGAACAGACCACTGATTTTACATAAACTGTGCAAATACTTTCGTCAACTGTGATTGCTTTTGCTTCATTATTATTGTATTTGTAGTGCGCAACTTTGTGTGGGTCGCTTGCAGTAGTAATAATTTCAGCCACAGTTACAGTAACTGTTGAATTGTCTCCAGAATAACCGCAAGCGTCAACAACAACAACAACGCCTAAAAGTTCTAAAATAACCTTAAAAAAGAGAATTTACAAATTGCAAATTTTTCAATCATTTTATTATTTCTTCAGCCCATAATGTTACTTCTTTATCTTTTAAAACAAGTTCTTGACAGTAGCCTTTAACAAGTCTACCCTCGCCACTTTCTAAAAAAACCTTTCTATTCATTGGGTATAAAACTTTTACATCTTCCAATTTTTTAATGAACCATTTAGTTTTAAGTTTATTGCCTTCTATTTTAGTTAAAATCAAAGATTTTTTATAATTAAATGTTCCAAATTTGTTTTCTTTAGCGATATATATTGCATCATTATATATTTCGTCACTTTTATAATTATTTTGTAATTTCTTTTTAAATCTAATCCAATGTGGTTGATTATTTAAAAATGGATATATTTCTTCAATATTTTCTGTTTCTTTTTTCTCTTTTATAAATTCCCCATTTTTAAACTTACCAATTATCTCATATCCTACTTTATTTTTATTTAACTGTTTAGTTCTATAAACCTGTTTTTTTTCATCAAATGTTAAAATATCTCCAATTTCCATATATCCAAAAATTATATTTTGCTCTTGATTTAGTTTTTTGTTATAATACAATCCATAAAATAAAATAACATCACCCGCCGAAATCTCACAATTAGTTAAATACCCTTGAGCCTTTCCCCTTTGTCCAAAACTTGCCCTAAAATTTCTATCAAATTCATTTCCAAAATAATTTTTCAATTGTGGATCTATATGACATTTAAAATTATTAACTTCAACATTATCATATTGTTTAAAACCTGTTTTATTATAATTCCACGTTATTTTGGCATTAGGTTTAAAATGCTCCTGTTGAACATTTATATTATTAAAAAAATTTTTATAAGTATGTTGGTCTGGCGCTTCTTTATCCAAAATTGGCATAAATGTAAGTTCTTTATCGGAATCTCCATCAAAAAGAATTAGCTGATTGCAAAAACTTGAATCAAGACCTTTTTTACTAAGTATAATTTTCGACTGTTTTTTTATTTCCAAATTATTTAACTTGTTTTGCAAATCGTTAGTATTTATTTCCATATTTTCACCATAAATTATCTTGAAAATTATATCATAATTTTCTTAAAAACTAATAATCTTAGAACAAAAAAAGTTTTTGCATTAATTTCAAAAATTTTTTTTGTTTACTATCCTAGTATTTCTTCAAGCAAAGTCAAATTTTTTAAAAATATTATAAAAAAACAGTTGACAAAAAAAAAATAATATGATAATATATGAAAGTCGCAAGAGATGGGGGTGTAGCTCAGCTGGCTAGAGCACCTGCCCTGCAAGCAGGGGGTCATCGGTTCGAATCCGATCATCTCCACCACAACACCTTGCGATTTTCATATAGAGATGTAGCTCAGCTGGTTAGAGCACCACCCTGATAAGGTGGGGGTCGATGGTTCAAGTCCATTCATCTCTACCAGAGAGAGTTGGCATTGTCCAACTTTTTTAGAAGAATGGACTATCCCCACCCCTCAACCGCCACGAGCAATGCGAGTATAAACTCCCTTGCGTCAATGTGATAGTCCATTCATCTCTACCAAATAAACGAGTTGAAGGGTTGGGCATTGCTCAGCCTTATTTAATAAATGGAAGGGTGTCAGAGTGGTCTAATGTGCGATCTTGGAAAGGTCGTGTTGTGAAAGCAACCGGAGGTTCGAATCCTCTCCCTTCCGCCATACATTTTGTTTTGTGTTTAAATCTTGGTTCGGGAGAGGATTTGGACTTTTTTGTTCTAAAAAGTCCACCAAATTCCATTTGGCGAACCTCCTTCCGGACGTTGACGCTTACGCTATGATACGAATCGCTCTCCCTTCCGCCACAGGGACACACGCAAAAGGAGCGTACAAAACTCCGACGCGTGTGTCTTTTTCTATGTAAAACAGGGGTAAATTGCCGTTTTTATGGTAGTTTACCCTTTTTGTCGTTTCTTCGCTCATCGCCGTAGGGATTTGTTCTTCACCCGCTTTGAAAAGTCGCAAGCCTTTAACGATTGCACAAATAGTATTTTTGCACGATAAGGAGCGTATGATTTCTTCTGTCTTAATCAACGAAAAAATGACCGACCGCACTCTTATGAACGCAGTCGGTCGTTTGTTTATAAGGTTTCCCTTGCCGGTATTCCGTACTCGAAATACTTTTTAATGGTATTGAACTTTTATTTACCCATCTTCAAATAAATGTTTTTAATTGCTTCAAGACCTGCTTTTTCGCCGTTCTCTACCGCCTTGCCATACATTTCGATTGCTTTCTTGTAATCTTTTCGCACGCCGAAACCGTTTTCGTAACAGATTCCGAGATTGTGATACGCAACACCCGAACTGTACTTTTCAGCAGCAGTCCTAAAACACTTAACCGCTTCTTTTTTGTCTTCTTTCACGCCGTTGCCTTGAAGATAGCAAAGTCCGATATTGATAATCGCCTCGTTCTCGCCGAGATTGTATGCGTCGGTAAACAAATAAAAGGCTTTTTTATAAGCCGCTTCGGTTTTGACGGTATAGTAGTAATAAAGTCCCACTTGCAGACACGCCGACGGATTTTCGCCTTTCGCGCTCTTTTTCAGCCAATAAAGTGCCGTTTCCCTGTCGGCGGTCACGCCGTAATAACCGCAAGCATACGCCATACCGAGATTATATTGCGCGGCGGCATTGCCGAGCTTTGCGGCTCGCTTGAAAAGTTTCAGGGCGGTTTTCTCGTCCTTTTCAAGCCCTAATTCGTCGCCGAGATACGCTTCCGCCATTCGTTCGATTGCGTCCGGAAAGTCCATTTCCATTGCCATCTGATAATAGAACAGCGCATTTTTGTAATCGGCTTTTTTGGTTTCGTAAATCGTCGCCATACACCAATAAACGCCGACATAATCCAAATCGCACTGCGCAAAACAATCGAGCGCGTCGTCATAACGTCCTTTATTATAGTAGTAATACCCCAAGTCAAGCAATGCGTCGTCCTGACAAAGGTTCGCCGCCTTTTTGAGATAATGAATATACTTTTTTTCGTCGGGTTCTATTCCGTACCAACCTTCTTCGTATATGCGGGCTTGCAAATAAAGGCTTTCGGGGTCGTTGTGATTCACGCCGTCCGCTAAATACGCCAACCCTTTTTCATAGTCGTGCGGAACAAACCTGTCGTTCAGATACACATACGCCAAGTCAAAATTGAGAGAGTGATCGCCAAGGCTCAATCCCTTTTCGTACCACTCTATGGCTTTGGGAACGTCTTTCAGTTCTTCATTGTTTAAGTAGATAAAGCCTATCTTTTTTGCAACCTCTATATCTCCGAGGTAAAAAGCACGCTCGTAGTATTTCAGCGCGTTTTTAACGTTTTCGATCTCGGAATCTTCAATCGGCGTATTGAAATAATACAAATCGCCGAGAGATCTTGCCGCTGCCGCCACACCCAAATCGGAGGCTTTGGCGTAACACTCGATTGCTTTTTGAATATCGATTTTTACATAACCGGTTTCATAGCAAAATCCGAGACGGGCAAAACACTCCGCTTCGCCTTTGTTTGCACCCTCCGTATAAATGTCGAACGCTTTTTTGTATTGAGAGCGGTAACCCCAAGTGTCGCCAAGAACAGTATATGCCAAAACGCCGTTGTCGACGGCTTTTTGATAGTAAATCGTTGCAGTTTTGAAATCGCCGTCATCGGAATATAAATCGCCGATAGAAACGTAGTACTTCGGCTTTTTTACGGCGAGCCGTTCGTATCTTTTCATTTTATCGCTATTTGTGCTCATATTGTCTCCTATTTTATAACGTTGCGAACGGTTTGGACGATATAAGTTTGTAATCGTCGTCGTGCGTGTAAAACTGTTCCATAAGCCAATAAATGCCGTTCGTCCCCTTTTTCAATTTCTTTGACAGTAACTCTCGCGTTATCGGCATTACCTGAAATATACTGATGTATTTATGCTCGGAAACGTAGCATTTTACGATTTTCGGCGTTTTGAATATTTCGGGCAACAACAGCACCGCGCCGCAGTATTGCCCGTCGATTCCCATATCGAGCGTGTCCGAAACGGTTATGTTATCTTCTTCGTTGAACGCATATTCCGCAGTTGCCCAAAGAAGCGAGTTTAACGATAGCCAGTCCGTCGGCGCGTCTTCGTCGTCCGAAGGATTACGAATATCGACGTCGGGCGAAATAAGCATCATATACTCGTTGCGGCGATTCGCCTTCCTTCCCCAACCAATTTCACGCTCGGGCATCAGATAATCGCTTGCGCCGATAGTACACAGTTTCCAAAACGGCATTTCGTCCGTCGGTTTGAAAACAAGCGTCGTAATCGGCTTCATATCTGTCGGCAGGACGTTCTTTTTCAGTTTCAAACTAAAAATCGGTTCTTCGCCGAAAACAGTTTTATAATGCTCATATAATTTTTGATGTCGTTTACTTTCCATAAACCAATACCCGTTGTTTGTTTTTTATTATTATACCATATTCCTCCACTTTTTTCAATAGTTCTCCGCCGCCCATCCCAGTGTTTTTATATGTTTGGGGTTCAAATCCCCGTGGACGCCTGCTCCTTTTAAGGCTTAAAAAGACGCTCCTTTTTGTTCGTCATTGACATTTATATAAAACACAATATATAGTATATTTTATGTGACACTAACTACAATATATAGTATATGGTAATTTTTTAGGCACATTTTAGGCACAAAAAAATAAAAAAATGCCAAAATTAATTTGACATTATTTTAACTTATTTCAAAACAACTTTCAAAAAGTTCTTTTTACCACGCTTTAGCAAAATTGCGTCGTCAATAAAGTCACTTTCAGAAACACATTTGTCAATGTCCTCAACTTTTTCACCGTTTAAACTGACTGCGCCTTGTTCGACCATACGTCTTGCTTCAGACTTACTTGCAAAGAACCCTACTTGCGCCATAAGGTCAATAAGTTTCATTCCGTCATTGAACGTCGTCTTTTCAAGTTCGACGGATGGCGCATCGGCAAAGTTGTCCTTTTGGAACATCTCTGTTGACGTTTTTAGTGCTTCATTTGCATCATCTTCGCCGTGTATAAACTTTGTAATTTCGTACGCCATTCTTTGTTTTGCAACACGAATGTCACCTTTCAAAAGTTCCGCGATTTCTTCAAGTGAAACATTAGTGAGTAGTTTCATAAGTTTTTCAGTATCCTCATCCTTTACATTGTAAAAGTATTGATAAAACTCGTATGGTGACATCTTTTCTTTCAAAACCCAAACTGCACCGCTCTCAGTTTTGCCCATTTTTTTGCCCTCGCTGTTTGTGAGGAGAGGTATTGTCATCGCTTGGAACGCCTCTTCATCTTTACCCTCAAGATTGTTGAGTTTGCGCCCATAATCAGCGCCCGCCAAAATATTAGCCCATTGGTCGCTACCGCCAATTTGCAAAACACAACCATACTTGCGATTGAGATGAACAAAATCATACGCTTGCATCAATTGATATCCCATTTCAAAGAAAGTTAGCCCCCCCTCATTCATTCGCGACTTACACGCGTCACTTGCGAGCATTTTGCTGACGTTGAAGTGGACGCCGACGTCACGCATAAAGTCAATGTAGTTAATATCCTTGAACCAGTCGTGATTATTGACAATGATTGCAGGATTGTCGCCGTCTAGTTTAATAAACTTTCCAATTATTTTTTTCACACTTTCAAGATTTTTATTGATGAAATCTTGAGTTACCATTTTGCGCATATCTCTTTTGCCTGTTGGGTCGCCAATCATAGCAGTTGCACCACCAATCAAAACAATAATTTTATGCCCTGCATCCTGCATTTTGCGCAAAACAATGAGTGGAAAGCAGTGCCCAATGTGCAAACTGTCCGCCGTTGGGTCGATGCCCATATATATAGTGCGTGGCTCGCCGTCCAAAATTTCCTTAACTTTTTCTTCGTTTGTCATTTGGTAAATGTATCCGCGTGACTTTAAATCTTCAAATAAACTTTGCATTATTATCTCCTTTGTGTTTATATTGTTTATTTATTATATTTTTTCAATGATTTTTGTTAATAGGTTTTTAAAATCGTCTTTCACTGCCAGTGAATTTTCCAAAACTTCAGCGTGCGTTGGTTCAACCGCCGTCATACCTGCTGCTATATTTGAAACATTTGATATTGCCAAGACCTTCATTCCTGCGTGCAACCCCGCGATTGCCTCAATCGCCGTACTCATTCCGCAAGTGTCGCCTCCCATTGTTTTGAACGCACGAATCTCAGCAGGCGATTCATAAGACGGACCCGACGTTTGAACAAACACCCCCTCATAAAGTGGAATGCCTTGCTCCGTCGCTACGCTTTTTGCGAGCGCGCGCAAATCTTTGTCATACAAATTGTTGAGTGAGAAAAAACGCTTTCCTATATAATTATAGTGCGTACCAATCAGCGGATTGTAACCCGTGAAATTAATGTGGTCTTTGATTGCTACTAGCGAATTAATAGGAATGTTCTCATTCATAGAACCAACTGCATTTGTTAAAATTAGCGTTTTGACGCCAAGCGACGCCATTACGTATTCAGGGAAAACCACTTCATACATAGGATATCCCTCATAATAATGAACACGACCTTGCATCACACAAACGTTCTTGCCACCAAGTTGTCCAAACACAAACTGCCCCTTATGTCCTTGCACTGTCGAACGCGGAAAATTTGGAACGTCGCCATATGGTATAACGATTTTGTTGCTTACGTTCTCAGCAAAATCACCCAGCCCTGACCCTAGCACTATCGCGATTTCAGGCACAAAGTTGATTTTTGATTTTATATACTCAACCGCTTGATTAACTTTTTCTTGCATTATCTTTACCTCTCAATATCCTTTCCTGTCAACATTTTATAGACGCTGTCACCGACAAAACTAAAGCCATCCACAATCCCTAAGTTTTTGTTTTTTTCCACGCCGTTGCCGTACATCAAAAGTGGCGTATATTCGCGCGAATGGTCTGTCGACGGCGTTGTTGGGTCATTGCCGTGGTCGCCCGTGATAATTAGCATATCCTTGTCAGTCATTTTGTTAAGAATTTTTGGCAAAAATGCGTCCACACGTTCAAGCGCACCAATGTAACCCATTTCGTCATTCCTATGCCCATAAAGCATATCAGTGTCAATCAAGTTGACAAAAATAAGTCCGTCAAAATCTTCATCCATAACTTCAAGCGTCTTGTTCAAACTTTCTTCATTGCAAGTTGTTTTGTATGTTTCTTGAATGCCCTTAAAGTTGAAAATTTCAGCAATTTTGCCAACACCTACCGTTCTAAAGCCCGCCTCAACAATCTTGTCAAGCGTCGAAGCAATCGGCGGGTCAATCGCAAAATCTTTGCGCTCCTTTGTGCGATAAAACTCGCCTTTTTCATTTGTATCAAATGGACGAGCAATTATTCTCTGCACATCAAAGCCATTGCTCATTCTCTCACGAACTTTTTTGCAAAGAGCATAAAGTTCGTCAATCGAAAACACGCTCTTGTGCGTCGCAATTTGCAAAACACTGTCCGCCGAACTATACAAAATGGGATAACCCGTTTTAATATGTTCTTCTCCAAGTTCCTGAATAATTTGCGTGCCAGACGCGCCGTGATTGCAAAGAGTTTGCCCAATTTCCGCTTGAACTGCCTCAACAACATCCGCGTCAATTTCGTGCGGAAAAGCCTGAAACTTACGATGCGTTTCAATGCCCATCATTTCCCAATGTCCCGTCAATGTGTCTTTATTGATTGAATGCTCGCGCAGTTTTCCATAACTCCCAATCACATCAGTACATTTTTCTAGATTGAGCCCGTCAATATTGTCAAGCCCCAAACGTCTAAAGTTTGGTAGCGAAAAATTGTGACGTCTTTTTAAATTTCCATACGTATTAGAACCGCAATCTTCATATTTTTCCGCGTCGTCCATTTCGCCAACGCCAAAACCATCCAAAACTAGAATTATTCCTTTCATCTTCCACCTTGAAATATTACTTTAGCACTTTTTGTGCCATAAACATAATTTTGCCATATTTTTTCAAAATTACAACAATTTTTTTATTCCATTTAAAATTTTTGCAAGTTTTGCTACTTTTATGAAGTCATTGTACCACATTCGCCCATCTTTTGTCAAAGATATAACAATGTTTTCCTTTAGATTTATATAAAATGGAGAGAACGAGCGTTCTCTCCATTTTATCAATAGTGTTGTATATTTAAATATATTGTGCGCTGTTCCACCAGTCACATTGCGGGTTGGTTGGAAACAACATCTTCAGCCTGCTTTGCTTTGTCAAGTTCAAACATCTCTACAAAATACGGCAGTTTTTCAACCTCAGCACAAAATTCGCGCCACTCCTCAAGTTTGTGATTATGGCGCCACTCGTGCATTACAATCAATGTTTCATAGTTCATTGTGCAGGTGCGCGTTTGGTTATAACTACTTGGTAGCATTTGGATTATCTCGTACCAATCGGCTTTGTTTTTGTCCGCAACATACTTGCCACGCACTTTTTCGATGTATGCGACAAAACTTTCGAAAGTTTGTTTGCTTTCATCACTCAATTTTTCGCAACTAAAGTCACTGCATTCAATCGGTTTACTGTGGATTTTGTGCATTGTGCTTGTCGAATTTGCAACTGTACCGACTTTATATGTATCAAATTCTTTCCACCAATATAGAGGCGCTGTAATGTCCATAGTAACGAAAATTTGTCTAGCAAACTTTCTATGTGGCTGTCCGCCACGGCAAAGTTTTTGCGCAAGTGCCATATCATTTTTTCCAAATACAAAATTGCCTTTTTCATCAGTGTAACTATCCATTCTATCCCAACTGTTCAACGGATTGCGCGCCCCGCGAATGGCGTTTTCGAAATTCATAACTTGCACTCTTTCAATCTTTATCATTTTTTTCATTCTCCCTCTTAGTTGAAGAAAATTGCAGTCGCAATTTCTTTTACAGTATTAATATCCTTGACAATCTTTATCTTGACGCTATCAACAACGCTTTCGCTTTGTTTGTCTAAAAACAAGTTTATCAAAACGCCCGCATTGTAGTTCATTTCACTCAAAACGCGCGCAAGTTCAAGTGTCGTTGGCAAATCATAATCGACGCATTCGTCGTTTTGAACGCCAAATTCTTCCACTACCTCTTGAAACACGTCGTCAAGCATAACCTTGATGAGGTTTTGTGCCTCAATCGTACATTTTTGCGACTGCGCGAGGTCGCCGTCGTTCATAGCAATTTCGCCCGCAAGCAGAATTTTCGAGATATGCCCGCTGTTTTCAATCAACTCGCCCAAACATTTGAAACTTTCCATATTATTACCACCTTTGGTTTTATTTTACCATATTGAAAGCCGTATGTCAAGAAAAAGAATTAATGAAAATCATTATTAAAAGTGGTAAGGTACACGCCCCATTGTCATTTCGACCGAAAAAGGCTTATCAAAAGCCTTTGTAGCGGAGAAATCTCCCGGAAGGGAGCGCGGTTTATTATGGGTTACTCAAATATATTGACAGCGCCAGCCTACAAAAGGGTTTTCCTTTATTTAGTTGCTGACGCGGTCAAGGTGCGTATTCGCCCATAATGGAACGGGTTGCCCTTCCGGGAGATTTCTCCGCTGCAGCGAACAAGTTCGCTTTCGGTCGAAATGACAATGAGAGGTAGTAACTTACCACAAAAACAAGGTTTCTTCTTATTTTATCTATTATATAAGGTATGCTTACATTATATACGGTAGCCTAAATCAAGATAAACCTTATAAAGAGGCAAGCCACTCTCTTTTTTGTCATTTCGACCAAAGGCGGAGGCGCCAGCCCTCGCCGACGCGGAGAAATCTCCCGGAAGGGGTCATACTAACTTATGGGTACAAATATTCATTGACAGCGCTAGCAAATAAAAAACAACATAGACAAAAACAGGCGGCAAAGAAAGGGTTTCTTTGCTGCCTGTGCTATAATGATATTTTTGATTGTTATTAAAATAATCAATTTTGATTAGTTGTTTAGTCAAATTTTAATAATTGTTTTGTTTAAATGCAATGTTTTTTTGTTGATTTTATGTGATATTACGCGTTGTGTGCCCACGCTTTAAGCGCGCGCTTAGGTGCAGTCATTTTGAATATAATGTAAATATACCAACCGCACTATGACGCGCCCGCACGATGCGCGCGGATGTGCGCACGACAACCACGTTTTTAGGTTACATCAAGTCACACGACGACCATATTGCTCCAGCCACCACTGCCCGTCAGGGTCACTGACAGCGTTCGCGTCGCCGTGCCCATCGGCACTTCGTAACTCGTCACGCCCACAGGCGTCAGTGCGGAGCCATCGAGCAATAGTTCAATACGACTACCAAATGGCTTTGTTGCCAATATCTTGATTGTTGTGTTCTTTGGTAGCGTGACACTTGCCGTTTGCGCATTTTCGTTGTACGTAAATCCGTATTCCCCTATTTGTTCGTCGCCGTTGAACAGCGCCAAAACAAGTAGGCTGTTGGGTGCACTGACGTTCACTTTCAAATTCAAGGTCACGTCAGTTTGAATTGCTCCAACGTTGGCATTGACGCGCGTCGCTTCACTCAAGTTTGACACGGTCACTATTAGTTTTCCGCCACTGCACGTATATTCGTAGTCACAAATACCCGTTTCTGACAAAGTGCCGCTCCCGCTCGCTCCGCTCGCGGATATTGTCTTTTTTATGGTGCCTATTTCTGTCATCAGGTCAAACGACGTAAATTTTTCCGTTGTACTGTCGCCAACTTCAAACGTCATTGTTCGTGTGCCACGTGTGGTGTCACTTGAGTTTTTCACTACGTAATTTGCATAATTATATTTACTAAGGATTGATTGATACGACGCCGTATTACTAAAGACTACGTCTTTGGCGTCGTTATAGCCAGACGTATTCACGCTGGCAAATACCTTGCAGAGCTGTTGCTCTGCAAGGGAGGCAAGATTTAGATGGAGCGCAACGCGAACGCCGCCGCGGCTGCTGACACTACTGCCGTTACCGTTACCATTCGAGTAGATTCCGCGCGCGTAATTGTAATTGCTTGAACTGCCAGAACGCAGCCACGCCCAGGAATTTGATGCTCGATCGTAGCCGTTGAGTTCCCACAAGCCTGTTCGCCCGTCATTTTCACCATCAGTGCCACCCGCTGTTCCATCTGTGAGCGTTGCAGAAGCGCTTGTTGCGTCACTTACATGACTCGTTGAAGAACCATCGGTCGTATTATCCTTATATATTACCTCATAGTTGCTTGGTACCCACAACTTGTCGTTGCTGTATGGGTCAGTTGTTGTCGTGCTTAATGACGTCCAACCGCTGTGTTTTGTGCCCAGCGTGTCCATACCATTGTTAATTGCGTCGTAACTTGCACTGCCATACGCCTTACTAGCACCTAAGGTATACGAACTTTGCGTCTTATCTGAGCCTGTTTGGTACGCACTGCTTTGCCACAAACCTGGTAAGGCGTTTGGCAGTACGACGTACTTATCTAGTGCGGAATATTTACCGACTAGCGCCGTGTATGTCTTTTGCGCAACTTCTCTCAAGTTGCTGTCCTTGTAGTAGCCGTAGTATGGGCTCGTGTTGTCGTAATAAACGCCTGTTGCATATGTGTGGTTCATATACAATGTAAGGACGTCCTTGGTTTCCGTGTTCGACATTGAGCGGTAAACCACCTGCCACTGCATTTTGCTTGCATTGCTTATGTCTAGATTTGAATTATTTGTTGTAGTTATTGCATCTAATGCCGCGCCATTGAACAACGTGACCAACAATTGTGCGTTGTTTGTTGAGTCAAGTTTTCCAAAGTTTTTTGCCGACAAATAGGTGTTTTGTGTGCCTGCTGTTACCCCACTCCAAACTGCGGTGGAGTTGATTTGTGCCAGCAGGTCATAACTTGTGTTTCCGTCAATGCTGCTGCCGCCCGTGAAAAGCGCATTGGCGCTGTTCACTTGCTTCCACGGCGCGCTATCATACTGTGTGCCGCTACCAGTTTGCCCAGCATTGAGAGAAACTTTTTTGTTTGTGCTGAAAATTGGCGTCATTGCAAGCACCAACAGCGTGCAAAACAACAACAGCAACAGCAACATTTGCGAAACTTTGCGCTTGAAGCGCAAAGAAACGCGATTGTTTAAACTGAAAAAGTTATTTTTCATCTCGTACATCTCCTTTAGTAAATTTTCTTTTGCATTTAAACATTGAGGTACTGCCTTGCTTTGTGAGGCTTTACCCTCGCTGGCATTATACCACATTTTCTTGCTTTTTGCAAAACATTTATAGGTGACGTATATGGTTTTCCTTTATTTAGTTGCTGACGCCGTGCGAGCCTGAGGGCGCGATACCGCACGCGTGGCACGCGGTTCGCGAGATTCCTACGCTTCATCAAACCCTACTACGCGGGTTTGATTTTCGCTCTGAATGACAATACAATCTGTACTAGCACTTGTTATATAATAATGTATAAATTAAGAAAAACATTATAAAAGGTGGTAAGGTACTTTCTTTATTGTCATTTCGACCGAAAAGGGTTTGCTAAAACCCTTGAAGCGGAGAAATCTCCCGGAAGGGGTTATACTAACTTATGGGGCACACAAACACATTGACAGCGCCAGCAATAACAAAGGTACATAGCATTTTAACTATGTACCCAAAACCATATAGTGCCACTTACCAAACCTGCAGACACGGGGCTATCCCCACCGAGAGATACACTAAGTGGAAAGTAGAAAAGTGTGTCGTCCACAAAAGAATGTGGTGTGTAGTGACAGTACCTGCAGCCGCGGGGCTATCCCCGCCCGTCGCTAGAGGCGGGCTTCGGCGGTGTGAACGGTGGTAAAGATTTCAAGGTCGCGCATATAGTCGCCCTCAGTTTCCGCAAGGTACTTTTTCAACTTTTTTGTGTGGAATTGATGCAATTTGTCATACACATTCCACACGTCAAAATGCTCATTTTTCGCAATTTGAAGCGCATTTTGTATTTCAGTTTCGACTAAAGTTTTGATTGCTGTTTCAAGCGCTTCGGTGTCTTGTGGCACAAAGTCAGCATACTTTTTCGAATCGTACTCACTTTGCGTGGCACTTGAAATTTTGTAAGTCAAGCCAATTTCTACTTTGATTATCGGCTTATTCAAATTGCTAAAACCATAGTTTAGTTTTGTGTTTGATTTGACGATTTCAACAACAACTGTTGCATCCTTATAAATGTCGTCAGAAACATTGTTTAGTTCCAAAATATACCCTTTACTATTATTCATCAGCCAACTAAAACCACGAAAATCTTTGCGCGCTAGTTTTGTTTGAAATTTGCCGTCTTTGATGATGACGACGGCGCCTTCATTTTTCAATTTCGTACTGCCTTGCTCACTTGGTTCGCCGTTTCCGCCCGAACCACCTGATGAGCCGCCACCCCCGCCCCCGCTGCTGCTCCCGCCACTTTCGCCGCCACTAGAACCGCCGTCTTGCCCGCTTGACTTTTCAAGGTCGATGTGCGGAATGATGCAGGTGCGGGCTGGCGAATAATAACCCGTTGCAATGGTGTGTAGGTTTGTTTGTTGACCCAGCACATTTTTGTCGTTGTACTTGACTATGTTGTCAAGTGAATTGAGGCTGGCGCTATCCATTTCCGACGTTGCCTGCAAGATTTCTTTTGCATTGTCGTCGGTGCTGAGGACGATTGAGTAATTGCCGAGATACCTATCGCGATAAAAGTAATCAAGTACGCGCATAATATCATCCTCAAGCACTGCGCTATTAAGAACTATTATATTTGCGTGCGCAACGGCAAGTTCTTTACCGATTTTTAGGCGCGTATTTTCGAGCGCCAAATCAATCGTTTTCCCCTTTTCGGAAACGATTTCCACCTTTTCTGCAAAACTTTGATTGTATTGCGGAATCAATACTTGCATTGATACTTCGTATTCGCTCTCGTTTTTGTCGACACCAAAGCCCAAAATTAGCGCTTTTTCCGTGCTTTGGTGTTGCATTCCCAAACTTGTTGGTAGCAACATTAGCACGGCAATTGCTACAATCCAAATGAACACCTTTCTAATAACCTTTCTTTCCATACTGTTTCCCTCTATTGACAAAATGCGCTATAATGACAACAAACGCGATTATCAGCAACACCACCGAAGTATAACTCAATGGGCTTTGAACAAGATTTAGTAAATTGACGATTTGAAATCGTAACAAAAACAACACAATCCCCAAAATCGCAATGAAGATTAGGCTTGAGATGTATTTTTGCTTTATTTTGAAAATTTTGTTTAAACTCTCCTCCGCGCAATAAGAAAAAATAACTGTTTGAATGATGGACGCGAAAGTCCACACGACGACTACGAGCCAGTCAATTTTGCCAACTGTTGCAATGCGCAAACTTTGCTGAGAAATGTCGCTGATTGCGTAATGGCGCATTCCTGCGGTATACGGAAATGCACAGTGAAAAATAATAATGAAAAATACAATTGTAAGCACGGTGATTCCAACAACAATCGCAATTTTCTTGACATAATTTTTGCGAAAATCAATTTTCCCAAAAAAGAACAAATATACAAAGTAATCGCCAAACCACAGTGAGTTTTTGAAAAATGCTTCCTGAGCAGATTGCATTCCGTTTTCAAACACGGGCAACATATAGGAAATATCTATGCTCGGCACTGCCACTGCGACAATAAGCGCAATACCAAGAAAGACAAAAACCCACAACATCTCGGCACTGCGCCCTATCGTTTTCAATCCCACACTTGTCATATAAAAAATCAACAGCGCAAGCGGAAAAAAATATAAAATTGGCGACAATTCGTCATACAGTGTGCCAAGAAAAAATGTGTAAGTTTCAACAATATTAATGCAAAGTTTGCACGTGAAAAAGACAAAAAATACTGCGAAAATTATGTTTGTTGCAACAACGCCGACACTTTCTTGCAAAAGTTGAGATAACGTTTTGTCTTTATTTAGGTACGAAATTTGTACTAGCACCATAAATAGTAAAAATTCCGCGATTAAAAACAAAATCATTATATAAATTGCGTCTTGCCCTGCGCGCGCGGTCAAATTGCTTGGCAAGATGAAAAATTTTGTTGCGCACACGGCAATTGCAATCAAGATTATAGCCTGTCTGCCTGTTAGTTCCTTGCTCATAATTCACCTAACCTATCTTCATTTTTTTGCGGAATGCTCTTAGGACGCGTTTTCATATCCGAAAGATTAATGCGCTTGAAAGCGTCCTTTTTGTCCTCAGGTATGTTTGGCGCAAATGGCGCGAGATATGGCGTGCTGTATGAGTCAAAATTGCACAAGTAACCAACCAAAAATATGCCAAAAACAACCATTCCATACAAGCCGAGCGTCCCACCCACAAGCGTGAAAATTAGGCGCAACACAGATAGTTGCGCTTGTTGGTCAGGAACAGTGTACAGTAACACTCCCGTCAGCGCGACTATCATTACGGCGGGCGGACTGACTAGCCCCGCATTGACTGCCGTTTCGCCCAAAATCAATGCACCGACAATGCTGAGCGCAAGCCCTAAGTACCGAGGCATTCGCAAACTTGCCTCCGTCAGTCCCTCAAACAGTACGATGATGAACAGCACTTCCATTAGAGGCGTGAACGGTATGCCTTGCGACGAGTTTGCAATTGTTACCAAAAATTTTAGTGGTACAACTTTATAATGATACACTTGCAGTGCGACATAAAACCCCGGTAAGAAAATTGAAATCAACACACCAAACGCGCGCAAATATCGCAAAAACGCGACGCGTGGCGAGCGTGTGAAATAATAGTCATTACTACTTTGAATGTCCTCAATCAGCAAAAATGGAACTGTCAAACACATCGGCGTGCCGTCCACAACAACGGCAACGCGCCCTTCCAAAATTTTTGCGACTGCGACATCGGGCTTTTCAGTTGAACCAACTTGCTTGAAAAGTGAATAGTCACGCTCCTCAAGCGCTTTCTGCACATAGTAGGCGTCAATTATTCCGTCAATGTCAATTTTTTTAATATTCTTTTCCACTTGCTTCACTATGTCGTCACTTGCAATACTGCTAATGTATACAATTGCAATTTGTGTTTGACTGTAATTGCCTATCGGCATTTGTTTGACAACTAGGTCTTTGTTTTTTAGGCGCTTGCGAAGTAACATTATGTTGGTTGCAATATTCTCGTTGAAGCCCTCTCGCGGACCTTTCAGCACGGCGCTTGTAGGGGGTTCTTCAATGCTACGCGACTGAAAATTTTTCACGTCGACAATAAGCATTTTTGTGCTATTTTCAAAGTACACTGCCAAAAACCCGTTTAGCATTTTTTCAAGAATTTGCGATTCATCTTCCACTGCTTCACACTGCCCAACGATGATGGCATTTTCAATCGCATACTTTATTAATTCATCGCCATTCGCGCCCACATTTTGTGGCGGAGCACTTTGCATCAATTGCAAAATTACCTCCTTATCCGCACGTTTTGTGTCGACTATGGTGTCAAAATAAAACACTATAGTGCTGATTTTGCCAAAACTCATAAATTTGCGCGTTTTTAGGTCGGTTGAACTATGAAACATTTTTTTTATGTGCTTTTCAATATCATTTGTTGCGTACTTTTCCACTTTCCCACGTCCTTTGTTTTGATTTATATTTATTGTATGGAAAATTTACAAAACAATACATTTATGATGAAATTAAAAAAAATGACTTTTTTTCTAAAACATATAGACAAAATGTTTTTTTTATGTTACAATATATCAATCAATAAATGATTTACATTATTTTTTGAGGAGTTAACATTTATGACAAATTTGAATAGAATAAAACAAACCCCTATTCTTGATGAGGTAAAATACTTTGCAATGCTTGGGTATTCAGTCGACAATGTCGATTTCAACGACGAGTCGATAACAATGGTTCGCTCAGTCAAAAATACAAAGCACCCCCTTTCGCTTGTAAAGTTCAAAAACGGGCTACACGTTGTTTTGCTTGACATCAATAACCAACAAAGCAAAATTTCGGCAACTAGCAACAGTATCCCCGCTGAAAGTCTTATCAATTGCGAAACTTATGAGGAGTTTATAAAGGCAAACGCTTCAAAAGAAACTTTGGAACAATACAACAATATGAAAATGCAACTTTTGAAAATTGATGAGCGCAAGTTTGACGACAGGAGCGAACTTTTGTACACTCACTTCAAGAGTGTTGGTAATACTTTCCGCAAGAATTTGCAACAACACCTTGAGTCCGTCCGCAATGTACTTGTTAATGCAGAACTTTGCGACGAAGACTATATGCAAGACGAAATCAAGGGCTTGAATGAGAAAAAGACACTCGTCAAAACACTTGACGAAAAAACAAAATGATTTATTATATTTAACTGCAAGAAATCTTTTTGCAGTTTTTTTATTTATAATTAGACTATTAATATAAATTAATTATTAATTTTTTCATTTTTTTTGCATATTGAAATGCCTTATATGCCCCACTGTTTTCGGTTTCGTGAACAAAAAATACAACTACATCACTTAAATTTATCATTTCAAGATTTCTAAAATAAATGCGTTTGCGCCAGTAGTCATATTGTAAACTAAAATGAACAAAATTTTCATATTGTTCTTCTTTCATCCATTGCGGACGTTTAGATTCCCTCATATGTCTGGGGTCGTGCAAACACATTACTCTTTTTATGTTGACATATTTTTCTTTCAATTTTGAAACTACTTTATAACACAAATCATCAAACATACCCAACCCACCAAATAAAAATGTTGTAATCTTTTCTTTTTCTATTAAATCTATTATCGTTTTTTCTACTTTTACTTCCAACTTTTCGTCAATATCTAATTCTCTATGTCCAAAAAATGAACAAGTTTTTCCTTTTCCCATCGTCCACTCCTTATGTGTCATAGTATTTATTATATCATATTTTATGTTTAATAGTATTCATTTTGAAGTTTTTAAATATTTTTTATATTTCTACGTGTTCTATATGAAATAAAAATCATATTATAATTAAACATAGGAGTCGCAATGGAAATTAAAGAAGTTTTGAGTAGGGTTGGTTTTGTTCGCAATACAGCGAATTTATCCGCACGTGAAGTTAGTTTGCGAATGGGTATGAGTAGCCAGTACGTGGCACAAGTTGAAAGTGGAAGAATAGTTTTGACAGTCGAAAAATTATTAAAAATTCTTGAAATCTGCGAGTTTCCAATCGAAAGGTTTTTTAGCAAAAACATTGAAGATTATAACACTGATAATGAACTTGTAGATTTGATTGGCTCACTACCAGCAAACAAAAAGAAAAATATAATTGAGTTTATAAAAAAATAAAAAAACGCAGCATAGATTGCTGCGTTTTTAGTATTCGCCTAAGATTATCGGCGAGCCGATTGTGATTGTGTTGCCGTTGCGCGCGATTTGAATATTTACCAAATTGCCATCAACACGTATCCCATTGTTAAGTTTGCGCGAATAAGCAAAACAAGAAGATATGTTCCCGACCGATTCACAATTCAAAACAACAGCATCGACTCTCTTTAAAAAGTCGTCAATTTCTTTATCCCCGCCACAAAAGGTAAAACTTATACCTGTTATAAAATTCAGCGATTTTGCGACATCGGTTGCAACCGACCCTTTGCATTTGACAATTGCTCCACTACCGATGTCAACTTGACTGCAAAAACGTGGCAATTGTTCAGTTTTGTTCAAAAGGAAAAACGAAACATCACTATCAGCACGAACGTAAGACACAAATGTGCAATTATAGTTTGGCATAATTATAATCAAACACATTAAAAATGCCAAAACAAGTACAAAAATTTTGCTTTTACTATTGATTTTCATACCTAAAGTATTGCCAAAAAAAATTGAAATTATGCACCATATCAAAATGCACAGTAAATATCCTAAAAAATTTGCCTAAATAAAAAATAACCACGATATATAGTACATTTTAATGTTTTTTCATACTATATATTGTAGCTTTTAGAATTGGCGGGGCGATGCGAATTATATAAGAACTCACTTTCAATGGTAGGATGTTCGATTTCTTCTACATCTTCTAGCATTTCAATATAAGATATTTGCTTAATGTTGAGCAAATCAAAGTAGATAATGGCTTTGTCATCAAAGATATAGATTTTTTGGATAAATGCGTCGATTATGTGTTTTTGATGTTCGTAATCAAGTGCATCGCCTTTTGATAGTAATTTTAGGGCAGATGATATATCTTCCTTTGTTGTTGTCAGTCTTGCAGTAAGCAACAACTTTGAGTGCTGTTCTTGTAATGTTGTTTTCAATTCGGATAGGTCGTTCGCCTTGCTCTCTAATTTTGCAATAAGTTCATCGTTATTTAGTTTGATTAATTTTTCGCAAATAGCATCCAGTTCCTTATCAATGTTTTTTATTCTCGTTTGAATATCTTTAAGTTGTTTTTGAATGTTGCTATCATTAAAAGCATTTAAAAGTTTCTCGGCAATTTCATTGCAGGCGTTGTCATCTTGTAGTTTGAGCGTCATTTCACTAGTAACTAACCATTCAAGATAGCCTTTTTTTTCATACTGCTTTTTACACGTCTTGTATTTGTATCTATTGCTACAAACATAGTAACTATGTCTTTGCTTCGTCTTAGAGGTGCCACTTATTCCAACAATGCTAGCGCCACAATAACCACAAAACACTTTGCCAGTAAGCAAAAATTCTTCTTCTGCCTTTCTTTTGGCCGAGTAATGCTGGTTGATTCTCAATCGCTCTTGTACCTTTTCAAATGTTGCTTTGTCAACTAGCGCTGGGCAATAATCATCGTAGGTGATTCCGTCTGCAGTAATTTCACCGAGATATTTACGATTTGATAGTGTGTGTTGAAAACTGTTTATTGTAAATTTGCAACCTGCATTCGTTCGATATCCTAAATCATTTAATTTTTTCACTATTTCAGATTTGCTAATACCATTTGCATAATCGTTAAACATCATTCGTATTGCAGGCGCCTGTTCTGGGTTAATCACTAATTTTTTATCAAGTACAGTGTATCCATATGGCGTGTGTCCGCCAATGAAGTTTCTTTTGTTCAAACTTTCTTTTATGCCTCTTTTAACTTTTTGGCTCAATTCTTTCGAATACATTTCAGCAAACATTTCAAGTAACCCCTCCATAAGTAAGCCTTCAGGGGTATCGCTTATAACTTCAGTTGCTGATATAACTTTTACGCCATATTGTGCAAGTTTGTGTTTGTATACAACATTATCGTATTTATTTCTGGAGAATCTATCTAACTTGTACACGATTATGTACTGAAAACCACCATTCTTAGCGTCATCAATCATTTGTTGAAATGAAGGGCGGTTATCACTTGTTCCTGACATTGCTCGGTCAATGTACTTATTTATTATGCTATAGTTATTTCGTTCTGCAAAATCTTCACAGATATGTACTTGTCCTTCAATGCTTTGCTCAGTTTGATTATACGAACTATATCTAGCATATATAACAGCATTATTCATTTTTATTGTTCAATCCTATATATTTTTTAGTTTTCCACGTAGTTCAACTACTACGCCCAAAATGCGTACTGGCAAATCTCTAATTGATTCATTATCATAGAACATTGGCTTATAATGCTCATTAAAAGGTATTAACGTAATTCCGTTATTATCTTTTTTTATTTGCTTAAGTGTCGCGTCAAACCCATTTACCATAACAACGCAAACATCGCCACTCTCAGCATCATCTTGCTTCCGAACTATAACTACATCGCCATTTTGAATTCGTGGAGACATACTGTCGCCTTTTACTTTTAACGCAAAAAACTCTCCATTTCTTACCATTTTTAAAGGAATCTCCTCATAGTCGAGTATCTCTTCTATTGCTTCAATGGGGATACCCGCCGGGATAGTTCCCAAAACTGGGACTTTATATCCTTTTTCTACTTCCTTGTCGGAAATTTCAAGAAGATAGTCGACAGATATTCCAAAATATTTTGCTAATTTTAATATTGTCTCTGGGGAAATAGTTTTTATATCAACTACTTCATAACGTCTATATGATTGCTGTGATATCCCTAAAAAATCTGCAACTTGCTGTTGTGTTAAGTTTCTAGAACGTCGTACTTCTCTTAGTCTATTCATAGTTATTTCTCCAATTTATATAATTTTAGCACTTTTTAAGGTAAAATACAATAAAAAATATGTAAAAAAAGTGTGTAATTTCTATGTAATCACTTGACAATGGCGAATAAAATGATTATAATTGCTATGTAAAATACATAGTTGGAGTAAAAATGTCATTAAAAAAACTTATCAAAGAGAAAGGTTTTACTCAAAAAATTATATCTTTTGAGTTGTGCAACACCTATAAGCACTATAAGTATCAACAACAAGTATCTTCTTGGTGTAATGGCACCACACTGCCAGACGTGAAGAGTGTGTATTATCTCTCAAAGATTTTGGGCGTGACTACTGACGTAATCATAGAAAGTGTAATGGAAGTGGAAAATGAAAAATGTTGAAGTTGGTGTAGTGTTGTATAAGAATGATAAGGGCACATATGACAAAAGAATTCCTATATGTAGAAAAGTCGATGAAGTTCAAGCGCAGAAAATTCACGATGACGAATTAGATAAGTGGGTAACTGCTTTAATGGACTGGTTTGCAAAATTTGTCAAAGGAGGCGCGACTGATGACAATCTGGGAAGCGTACGAGATACGTAAGGCGGAAGACCGTAAGGCAAAGCAACTTGCTAGACAAGAAGCAAGAAAAGCAAGGGCTAAAGCAATTTTGGGCATTTAGCCAAATTGGTGAATCATTGAAATAGTATACAAAAATAAATAAAAAGGAAGAAATGCAAATGTTTAAACTCATTTTGACAATTTTAGCAATAATAGTGCTCTACTTATTGTTTGGAGGTATTGTCTTTAGTTTGCTTTCTTCCTTTTTTGAGTTATTGGCGCACTGTGTTCGTTGGCTAGGCAAACTGGTTGATTGGTATGGTGTAAGTTCTATTTTCGGTGGTTTGTTTTGACATTAAATTAATAGGAGGAGGAAATGGAGAAGAAGAAAGTTTGGTGGATATTGGGCTCTATTCTAGCGGTAGTGCTTGTCGTGGGGCTAATAATATCCGTGATATATAGAGATAAGATTTTCCCAGACTATGTAATTGACCCTACTACGTCTGATGACGCTAAAGTATTAGACGATATTAAAAAGGGGCTCGGCACGCTTGTTAATGGTGACTACACAATCGAGGATAGTGAAACTATGCAAGCCGATGCGGATTGTCCTACCAAAAATGACCAACTTTGGGAATATATTTGGGTCAAAGAATATGAAAATGTGGTAGTGTTCTATTACCCATACAAGACTGATAGCGGAGTCATATACCCCAATATTGTATTCAAAAAAATAGTAGGCAATAGGCTATCTATCGACGGAATTATGAATGCGACACTTGAGTGTAAGCGCGGTGGTTTTTTGGGAGCAGGCAAATACAAATGGGACAAAGCCCAAATTAAACTAAATTTTGGCAGTACACCAAATTATGAATACTCGCAAAGCACTACAGGTTATTCACGCAAGGATAACTGCATATCGCTGACTAGCACGAAGTTATATTACTGGAACGGGTACAATCACGACCGTAATGCAGTTTCGCCAAGTAACAAGGAAATCAAACTGGCAAGAGAGTTCGTGTCAAAAGCATTGCTTGAGACAGTACAAAACTATTTCTTGAAGTTTGGCAATTTGCGATTGCAAACCCTAACGGCTAACGGAAACGAGGTGTATGCGTATCTTAATTCATATTTTGCGTATCTGTTCAATTCTTGTAAGACAGGAACCAGTGGCGATAATAAGTTGGTAAATGTAAATGATTTCTTGGCTTATGATATACCTCAAAGCGAACAAGAGAATTACCCAATACCAGAAAGCAAAAAGGTCGACTATCCAAATGATTGGCAGTATTACAAGATGTATAAATGTGACAAATATGTACGAACAATCTACTTGAATTATAAAGCATATGACACCAAAGTGCCAGCAGCATCAAGCGATTATGAACGCACTGTAGATTGTGAAGTAGTACCCGCACAAGAAAAGCAATATGCTATGCTGCTTGTAAAGTTGCGAAATTACAACAATGCCGATTTGACGGACTATGATGCAACCAAGTCGCCTGTAACAATTACGTTTGCGACTAAGGACGAGACAACAAAAACAATAGTATTTGATAACAAGACAACATTTACGGCAGGGGAAGTGGTAACACTGCCAATTAACAAAACATATTCATATGCAATTAAGTCGAACGTTTTATGCTTTGACAATATAGAGGGTTCATTTGAGGCGACAGAGATGTTAAACGAACTCACGCTAAGTTTTACTTACTTAGGAGATGCGACTCTATGCAGCATAGGGCTAAACGTCGTTGGTGACATAGACTTAAGTGCGATTGATTTGTCAGTTACGCCAGTTGTAATCAAACTTGAAAATACAGTGTACTCATACATCATTACATTTGATGATAACAAATACCTTAGTGGCACGATGTATAACGCAGTATTCAAGTTTGGGTCGTATACATACACAATTGTATCAGATAGCCTTATCTTTCCGACCACAAGCGGTAGAATAGGATTTGATTCAGAAAATAGGACCCACTTATTTAATTGTATGCAAAATGGACAATCCATAAGCATAAAAGAATCTACAAAGATGTCCTACACCGTAAATGGGGCAACCTTTAAATTCACGAATGGCACAATATCCGTGATTGCGGAAAAAACAAAATTTGACGCATTCTTGGCGCAATATCCTGACGCTAAAATAGAATTAATCGCATATAGCGGAAAGGAATTGGTGTTATTAAGAAAGACAATTGATGAATATGGAGTGCTTGGAAATAATGAAGCAGCATATATCGGTTGCTATAACAAAGATGACGGTTCATTATCAGGTGCTAAACTAGACCAATTGACTTATACGATGCAAATCAAGGTTACAGTTAACAATCAAACGTACTTGTCAAATGTAATGGTTAAGTCACTTGATTATTGTATTGTGCTTGAGATAGTAAACTTTGACTTTGTAAAAGGAGGTGAGAAATGAGAGTATTTGAAGGCATTGTGCTATTTTTGTGCGTTGTAGCAATTGCGTTCTTGTATTGGGCTTGCTGGGGTACAATCTCGGACAAAGTCCACGACAAAATTGACAACAAGAACGACAGCACTGTAACAACGCCAAGTGATAGCGAAAAAACAGATGCAGAACAAGCGCTAGAAGATAGCGGAATCGACATTGAAATTGGGAGGATTTAACAATTATGATATTTGGCAAAAACAAGAAAAGCAACAAAATCGAGCCGAGGGCAAAGCCCTCAAAGGCTCGCACAGTTACAAAGGCAAAAACAAGTGCTAAAGTGGGGACTAAAAAGAATGTTAGCGCTAAACACAAAACAAGTGTTAGCACCAAAACAAAAACTGTAAAACCAAGCAACAGCACAACAAAAAAGAAAAAGGCTAGCCCCGCGAAAGTAGCGCAGGCTAGCACAAAGAAAACCACGAAAAAAAAACAAAAGAAGTAATCTATCCACGCGACGAGTTCCAAAAAAACAAAGTAACAGGTCATCCTGCGCATATTGAAGGATACTCACCTGTGTCCAATAGGACAGAAAAGAAGTACAAAAAGAAGTTGGGAGATTTCTTATTTCGTGGGTTAACACACAAAGAAGATAAAACACGTAAACAAATTGCGCTAAAAGACAATCCTAACGCAAAAGACAAACGCCCTGCTTTTTTATCACAAAAACAATATCGACAAAATGTCGAATTGTTCGAAAAAACTGAGGAATACAGCAAATATAGATTATCATCTAAAGACAAAAAAACAATAGAAAAATTAAATAAAAAATAGGCACAAAACGCGCCTATCCACTGTAAACACAATAAAAAAAGAATGCTTGTCGGATGCCCAACAATTAAGGAAAACGAAAATTCGTATATCTTCCAAACATTCTAAAAACATTATACACGATAAAAACAAAAAAGTCAATAGAAAATAACAAAAAAAATAAAAATAGGAGTAAAAAACATATGTTAAAACAAATACTTGCTGGCGTCGCAATTGGAGCCGTCGGCATTGGCGCTGGCTTTGCGGGCGGCGCCGTGTACAAAGACAAAACAATCGATGTCACAACAAAAGACGAGTACAAACAAGTAGTAAACGACAAGAACGACCTCAACACCGAACTTGACGCAACCAAATTGGCGCTTGCTAACCTGACCACGCAGCGCGATAATCTCGAGGCAGCAAAGAAAAACCTAGAAACGCAACTTGCTGCAACGCAAAAACAATTGAGCGACAAGACTGCAGAACTAGAGACTAAGCAGTCGGAACTGGAGACAGCCGACGGACAAATTAGAACGCTTAACGCGCAAATTGCCACGCTCGAGACTGACGCCGAAGCAAACGCTGCGCAAATCACTGCCCTGCAAGGACAAGTCACAACTCTAACCGACACCAAGACATCACTTGAGGCGGACATTGCAGACTTGCAAAACGAAGTGAGTGGGTGTACCCTACAGATAAGCAATTTACAAGATTCTATATCTAGCAAAGATAGTGAGTTACAGGCATTAAATGACAAAATTAACAAATTGTACAAAGGCGCAGCAAATTATACAAGTGTGGGATTTGATGTCGAAAAACGTTTCAATCTCAAGTCAAATAACTACCGACTTGACTATATGCAAGTGCCAAACAATAAAATAATTATGACTGTCATTAGCACAAGCAATTCCGACCCGCTTAGTGATGACAATAAAGGCTTATGGGAATTTGACCCTTTACTAGATACACTGGAAAAAATCGATGAAAACATCCTTCAAATATCTCCTATTGAGGATACAAATTATTTTGTATCTCAAAGCGAAAATGCATCTAAACTATGTTTCGCAAATGGAAATGGAACGATAGAAGAATTGGGGCAATTCTCAGTTAGAGCGAGTTTTTCGGGCGAAGACGGCGTATATCAATACGATTACGATGACGATTTACTATTCCTTATCAGAAGTAGCAAAAAATTGTATATGATTTGTGTAGATAAAACTAACAATACATTTATGGAATATCCTGGATATGGTTTTTTTGGAGAGTGCGCCCCAAATACTCTACAACTAATTAATAATAACACTAGTCCCAGGGAATATGCATTCTATAGCATTAACAAAAAAAAGATATTTCGCATTAATGGGATGTCTTCATTAGCATTATCTACCTATAGTTACACTTTAAATGGATTAATATGGGCTCAAGGACGTACCTCAAGTAGCGTTACGAATACGCTAGGTTACTACGATTTTGTGAACGAAACTTATGCGAATATAACACTGCCAATAGAAAATGTAAAATGTAGCGATATAGGTTTATATAGCGTTGGTAGTAATGTATTAATCTCGTACGCTGAAAATAATGAAACCAAAGCCTTAGTATTAAACTTGGATACAAAAACATTTAAAGATGTAACAGTTGAAAACACTATAGAAAACTACAATCCGTCCTTATCAATTCTAAAATATAATTGCACAAAGGTTCAGCCAATTGGTAATAAGTACTGTGCAGTCGGTACATATTCTGATGAAACTGCCACTGTCCCTTGCTTGGTTTCTTATGATACAGAATCATCAATTATTAAATTTGAAAAATTAAGTGGATATTTTCCCCCAGAAAATATGGGGGGAATATCATCAATTGGAACTATTGTTAGAAATGAACAAATGTATATAGTTAGGTTGACGACATCTTACATTCAAAGTATGCCTATAAGCACCATAGAGTGGGCGTCAATTAGCATTTACAAATTAGACCTTGATGCTATGAACATATCAAGTGTTGCATCGCAATCTTGTTTAAGCGTAATGGGGAAAAAGACGGCAAAACTATCATTTGAGATTGCAGACGATGAAGATTCCATTACAGTGTTAGCAAGTAATGGATACACTTATGTTTACGATTTTGAGTCGTTTAAAGTGTTTGGCAAAACACAACTCGAACTAAAAAACAATTAAAAAATAATTATCGAGAAATTATTATATATACTAAAGTATATATAAATTTGCGCGGTTGGGGGCTACAATGGACAAAATTTTAGTATACATTTTGCTTGGCTCTGCTTTGCTGTTTGTGGGGAGCGTCATCAGTAAAGTGATTGCGTTCTACTGGCGTGCGGGGTATGAGGACCGCAAGCGCGCTCGAGAACAGCGACGGCAAGAAAAAGCAAAGTGGAAGTATGCTCAAGTTGGTGCCAACAATCTCTTGCTTGAGCGTATCATCCAAACGCGGTTCATAATCTTCAAAGGGTCGTGGGGCAAAGGTAAATCTATCCTTATGAATTTGGTTGCGCATTATTTGTACGTCAAGGAACTAGACAGCATACAAGCACAATTGCGCTACAACAAAATTATGCGCCCCGACTATACGCGAGAGTATTTTGCGTTGCTCGACTCAGGTTGGTTGCCCATTTATTCTAACCTAGACTTTATCGTCGGGGAGAACAGCGCAACGCAATTGCGTTCGCAAGAACTAGAGCCGTACATAAAACTAAAACAACGAGCAATACAAAAAGCCATATTTTGTATCGACGAATTTTCCTCCTTATTCCCGAAAGAGTTATACTACGAAAATCAAGCCAATCAAAATCCCGAACTAACCGAGATGAAAGAGTTTTTTAAAAAGAACAGGCACTACACAAACGGCTGGATACTCGGCACGGAACAAGACGGCGAAGATATGTACAAGGGCTTCCGCAAAAACGGTTACGCGCTTGTCACGGCGCTTGGCACGACTGTGTCACTGCCTCACAAGGCGAAAGCACTACGCTCATTCAAAAACTTAATCAACAAACTTGCTCCCGCTTGCTTTACGACAAACGTCAAGCAATTATTTAAAGAAGAACTGTTTGTCAAAGATAAAATCAAATTGTTTTTCAAATTGTTTTTTCCCTCATATTTGTGCTTGCCAAAGTGCTATTATCAGCGCAAGCAGGACATACACAACAAAATCAAAGATAAGTATTCACGCTTTCAAACTCTGCTCGAGTACGACGGCGTGCAATACTACCTGCGTTATACCAACAACGACATATTCGCATATGATACGCGCGCATACAAGCACGAGTACGATGAACTGTTTGACGACAGTGGCAAAAGGAAAACAAAAAATGAAAGTACTAATTAAAGAACTACAAACAGTGTTTCGCAACGAATTTGCGCGCGTTGTGCGCGACTTCGGGCACAGTAAATTAACGGATGACGATTTACAAACCTACATAGACAATTTTCCCGCCTATTATATCGTATTAGATTCAATTCACAAAGAGAGTGCGGAAGAAGAACGCAAGGCAAAGTACAAGCAAACAATCAATGCGGAATCTCCTCTGGTGCAACAGTTCCGCGCCCGCGCTAGCGATGAACTAACCTTGCTCAAGGAAGAGCTGCAGATGACCGAGCGCGGGTTCGCGCTAGAACCCACCAAGGCAATAACAAAATACAACAAGGAAAGACGGCTAAACAAGCGTATCGAGGATACGCAAAAAACAATCGACACGCTAGACAAACTCATACTTGAGTTAGCACCACCAAAACGAAAAGTCGGACGACCTAAGAAAAATAAAAACGATAACATATAATCGTTTTTATTTGAACATTAGGTTGTATCTAATAACAACGATAAAGGAGTACAAAAAAACAAGTGAACACAACAAATAAAATATACGAGTATCGAAAGAAGAATAATCTGACGCAAGCCGACTTTGCGTTCGACCTCACGCGCGCAGGCTTGCATTGTACAAAGTCGGATATATCGCGTTGGGAGCGCGGTTTGTGCATTCCTAGTGCGGACGCGCGGTTCATAATCGCGGACGTAATCGGGATGAGTGATTATGATTTGCTTGTCGACATAATCGCAAACCTTGATTACCCAAATTACCGAAACAAAGCAGTAAAAAAGAAAGCGCGAGGTGCTAGCAATGTCAATACTGGATAAACGCACTTTGCGCAAACGTCGTAGGCACTTGCGGTGGCTACATTTCAAGGAGAAAATCAAAAACTATATTACCAAACGACGCGCAAAGAAGATTACAGACGTATTACGCAAAACATATGTTAAAACTGGTGACATAGTGCAACCAATAGCGCAACACGACTATAGGTTTGACCTTGTTGCACCACTCGATACGCTATGTGCGCAAGGCGTCATATCGTATGAGTACGACGACTCTGTTGCCGATAGAATCTACTACATAACAATCGAGGAGAAACAAGATGATTAAAATGCTAGTATTTCGCAATCGCAAGACTGGGCAAATAACGTGCATACAAGATTGCCCCAATTATGACGACTTAGACATTATAGTCAACGAGTTCAACACTAAAGACCCCGAATGTATAGTGACCGCCGAAAAAATCAAAGAAGGCTCACTGACAGAGTTCCTACTCAAAACATACAAAAGTCACAAAACAACAACAAAGAACGACATTGACGAATGCTTGAGAGCGTTAGATTTTGGCTTTAAACGTCTAAATTTGCAAATAGACTTTATAAAACAAGAAATGCAAGCATTAAGTGCTCAAAAGTATACCCAAATTTGAAAAGTTTTAAACCCAACAAGCAAATATGTTAAAACATTAAAAAACAGCGCAAAATAAGCCTTAAAACGCTTAATTTGTAAATTAAACCCAAATAAACGACCCAATATAATAAAAATTAAAGGTGATATTATGAACTTTAAAAAAGGACTAGAATATCGCCCCATAAATTGCTATTTTGATGACAAATTAAAAATATTAATCAATAAGTTTGGATTGCGTGGCTACGCAATACTACAACTAATAACAAACAAAATTTACTTTGAAAATGGTTATTATCTCAAATGGGATGATGACATCCAAGCACTATTCACGGTCGAAATCAACGCCAAAGATAACAAAATCGTTGGACAGTGCTTAGAATACCTACTAGAACGCGGTTTCTTCGACAAAGAAATGTACGAGAAATACAGCATACTGACAAGTATAGAAATACAACAGGAATATGCTAAAATCACATACAAACGCGTAAACCAATGGCATACACCACAGTATGTATATTCTTCTATACTTTCAGCACAAACGGATATCCGTTTGACCGAAAATGATAGCAATTTGGGCGAAAAAGACAACGGAAACAATACAGAGAAAAGAACAGCAAAGGAAAATGAGAGTAAAGCAAAGGAGAGTGAGAGTAAATGCGACAGCCTCACGCCTGCGCAATCTCTCTCACAAAGGCTAAATAAGCAACTGAAGAATAAAAACTTGCAGATAGACACAAACGTAATCAATGTTGATTCGCTATGTAGCGCAGTACTAGAATCGGACTTCTTACAAAAAGCAAGCAATCTCAATGTCGACTGGCTCGTCAAGCACTACGCCGACATTATCGCTGGCAAATACCGCAACGCTGGCGAAATCAAAAAGCAAACAAACTCCGCCACGCTCCACCACCGCCAATACACCAAAGAAGAACTAGACGGAGCATTCGGCAATCTAGATGACTTTATACAGTAAAGGAGAAAATTATGGGAAATGAAAGATTTTATAGTGTAATTGACAACAATGGCAACATTGAAGTAAGAGATTACGAAAGTAATAGAACTATTAATTCTTTATTTGATTTGGACGAATTACTCAACGAACAAGATTTTCAAATAAAAAAATTACAAGAAATCCGAGATAATGGGAATCAAAAACTATTAGATATGTATAATGAAAAAGTTAATGAACTTGATAAACAATACAATGAACATTTTGAAGAATTAATTAAACAATATGACGAATTAAATAAAAGATATTGTAATGAAATGGATAGAAACATCGAACTTGCTAATCAATTAAACAAAACGCAACAAACTGTTATTGATTTATTAAATAGGAGGAAAATGAAATGAAACAAGTAACATTAGAGGAATTTATAGCACATCACGGCTACACATAAAAGGAATGGGACGACACCGTCGAAGAATTATGTAAAAACGGAGTCGGGAAAGGCACGTACCAAGATTACAATTTGTTATATCTAGTAATCGGCTGGCTATGTAACTACAAGAGCGAATGCGAAGAATGACAACAACTGAAATAGCAAACTATCTGAAATCGGTCAAGCAATACTTCTACGATTGCCCCAACGCCGAACTCTCGCTTGAGATAGTCAAAGACCTAATCACAATAATATTGCAACTACTACAAGAAAAAGAGGGCTAGTCCCTCTTTTGTCGTGTAATATAGAAATATATCAAACAATGCTTGTCAATTCCAACAAGAGTTCGTATATTATTCGTTATGGCGGAGAGCGAGGGATTCGAACCCCCGGTCGCTTTCACGATCAATAGTTTTCAAGACTATCTCCTTAAACCACTCGGACAGCTCTCCAAAGTCTTCGTTTTATAGTTTAGCATATGTCGATAATTTTGTCAACCGCTTTTCAGTATATTTTTATTTTTTTACATATAAATTTTAATAATGTTAATTCTCAAAGTAAATTCCATAGTGGATAAAAGCGGAATTTAGTTTGGAGAATTAACGTAAATTTTAATAACTTGATTCTCAAAGTTTTTTGCATTACAAAATTTTAAAAAACGTTATTGCAGAAATTTTAAATTTTTCAAACAAATTTATAAGTATTTGAAGATATTGCTTTGATAATTAACAAAAAGAAATTTAAGAAAAAGAATTCTACTTACAAACAAAAATATCTAGATATTAATTCAAGCTAATAATAACTAAAAATTTTTATTTATTCGACCCCAACATTTGACATAGAGCCCAATATAAAAGAGAAAAAAATACTAATGATTTCGCACGCTATAAGAAATGTTGATTTCGCTCCAAATAAAAAATCAAAGTCACAAATATTTTGCGACTTTGATTTTTTATTGATTAAATAAGTTTATAGTATACCTTAAAATATTATTTTTTTGTTTTCTTGTTCTTTTTATCATTATTTGCATCTTGTGATTTACCTTCTAGGTTGTCATACTGAATTTTATCAATGTCAACTAGCGGATTTCGCTTTCTGCGTAACCCTACAAAGTATGGTATGATAAAGCACAAAACAAGAACACCAAACAATATATAAATTGCTAAATATTCAAACGGGTCTTTAGGATTTGCGACAATTGTCATAGGTTCGCTTGTATCGACAACATAATATGGTGTGAAAGTATAGCCGTCGCACTTGAAAGTGATTTCATCTCCCTCAACAACGTGTTCAAGCGTAAAATTCCCTGAGTCGTCACTTTCAGCTACGCGCTTGCCACCCATAAAGATTTCAACTTTTTGAGTCTTAGCATCCTTTGGAAATGTCACTGTCCCCGTGAGCGTGATATACTTCTTTGCAAACAAGTAGTATGTGACGTACCCTTCGACGTCATCTACTTTCACAGCCGTAGTAGGGTCAATAACAAGCGGAATACCTGATGTCCCCTCCATCAAAAATTCGCCATTTTTGTTCGTAATTGCATACAATGGAGAATTAAAGTAGACTGTCGAATAGAAGAACGCATCAAAACATAATTTGTTGTCATAAACACTAATACTTGCTGACATTGAATTGACTACTATCGTCAAATTCGTGCTAACGTTTTCAACCGGAACAATGTTTTCATTGATAAATGATTTCGGTTTGTAAAATTGCAGTAACACTTTGACAGACTTATATTCCGCTTGCAATGTGATTGTTGATTTTCCGTCAAAAACGTATTCTGCAATCTTGTACAAATTGTGACTAAACGAAATTGTTTGTCCAATGTAGATATTATCAATCAAGCGTTCGCCTGCTAAATCGGTTGTACCAACCGTTTCACCGTCTACTTGCACTGTAACGTTTGATATTGCCTCAGATTTTGCGTTGTAAATTCTCACAGTTGTCGATTGATATACATAAAGCACAACCTTTCGCACGCTTGTATAGTCGGATTCTTCGACAACAAACACTTTAGGTGCATACCCCTCTACAAAGACGCGAATCTTTGCACCAAGTTTTGCTTGAATGATGTACGTTTCATCAGTTCCTGCTTCCGCATATAGTGCGCTACCGTCTGCTGTGACATCACTAAATTCCGCTTGCAGTGCCGTGCCGTTCGAATTGACGACTTTCACTTGAACTTTATTAGTCGCAATTTTGACACTACCTTGTATTTTTTGCTCCGTTTTTGTCGAATCAGTGAAAGTCCAATCAGAGAAATTGTATCCTGTAAGGCTAAAACTAAAGCGGTCGCCCAATTTCATTTGGAGTTCTACTACACCATCCGCATTACTTGTGCCGACGTGTTCAAGCGAAACTGCGTTTGTGACCTCCACGCCTTGCAAAGGTACTTCGACATTACTTTCATTTGCCCAGAATCTCAACGTAACGTCATAAATTGTTTTTTCAGAAATGGCTTGATTGAATATGTTTGCCTTGTCAATGGTTAGCGTCGTTGTAAAAGTTTTTCCGTCCTTTAGAAAACTAATTTTTGAACCATTTACTAGATTACCAACAAAGAAATAGCCGTTTTCGTCAGTTTTGACGCCACTATCAATTTCTGTGTTATAGCCCCCCTCACTTGACGGGGTTGCGACCATAACTTGAGCACCATCAACTACTTTCCCATCAACTTTGAGCGTGCCTGATGCGGAATATCTATCTTTCCCCTCAGCGAAAGTGAACTGAACTTTTGCATTGCCGTCACTATCGTACCCATTGTTTGTGATTGCTATTTGTGTATTCGTTCCGTCAAAATATGTAATCACTTTGTTGATATCTGGATTCGGCGAAACACTTCCAAATGTAGAGCCAACGCCAACTGCGGAGCCCTCTGTACCAGAAATGCCATTTGCGCGCAACACATAAACTTGAAATTTGACGTCCCCAAGCATACTAGGATACAAATTGCCAAATTCTTTCGTGTGATATGATTCTACAACGCGATAAATAATCAAGCCACTGCTTGGAATACTATAGTCAGTTTCAAGTTCGCTTGTCGATTTCTTTTTATATTCAACAAAAAACATTTCTTTGCCATCTTCAGTGAACGTTGCGTTTACCTTTCCGTGCTGTGGACAACTGTTAATTCCACAAGTTCCCGAAACCTGAATGTCACGCTCGGCAAACTTGAATGCGATTGTTCCCGTTTGTGAGTTCGCAGGCGCAAGCAAATATTCGCCACTGCTTGTGATTACTCTAACCTTTGACGCATCTTTATACCCATATGAACTAACACCTGTCAAGCCAAACTTTGACTTGAAGTACGCATTGATACTTTGCGGATGATTGTAGTCCGTTGAAGCCATTAAGTACCATTTGCCAACTGGGTCAATTGAATAGGAAGAATCACAATACAAGTCCGAAACGCCCAGAATATGCGTGAACTCGTGCGCGTATGTTCCTACAAACGGGCTTTCATCCTTTCGCGTACCATTGACAATAACGCGTGGCGATGTCACAAGCGCATTGCCCGGCCATGCGTGTGGCCACAAAAGGTTGCCACGTCCAGTCGATTCGTATGGATAGTAAAGCAAACGGCAGTGAAAATCAGTTACTTCTTGGTCATCAATATAGCAGTGACTTTTGGCATTTAGTGCTTGAGCGTATGCCCCAGCCTCCAATGTGTATGCTCCAATAGGGTCAGCGTCGGTACTTTTCGAGTAAAAATCATTGTATGTGTACGCTGAATTAGTATCGTATTCAACATAACCCGCCTTGAATCTCAACTTGCCATATGTTTGCTCTTTGAAGTACTCACGCACACTATAAACATTATTGTTTGGGTCGTCATCATTAAGTGATTGCATAATGTTGTCAATGTCGGTTTGTTGCCATTTTATTGAACTACCATAGAAATTGACAAACGCAACGACAACAACATAGTCCATACCCTCGTCGCCCAATTTGCTAATATCAAAGTCGACAAGTTTCATATTAGTGCCGAAAGTTGTCGCGCCGTAAATATTTGAAGCATATACATCAGAATTTGATTGATTGTTTAGATAAATTCTCTCAAACAATTGCTCAGCAAATTCGTTTGTTTGCGTTTGCTGTGGCGCACTTGAAACACTTGCACTTTGGTGCTTTGCGCCGATAAATACTGCCCCAAAACACATTGAGCAAAGAAGCAAAATTGTCATTAATGCAATTGATGAAATTTTAACAATTCTTCCTAACGAATTTCTCACGATTATTTCTCCTGCGTACAAAAAGTTTTCATTCAAGATATAGTATTTGTAATAATGTAATATATTATTTATATTATATATCAATTTTGATTTCAAAGCAAGCAAATGAGCGCACATTTTTTGCTTGCAACAACACTATAAAGCAAAGAAAAAATGGCGAGGGGGTTCCTCGCCACTTTTTCATCTTTTGTAATGATTCATAAACTTGTCAATCATTTTATAAATTGGTAGTAGATTTATAAGTCTACTTTTTAGATGGAATTTTGCAAAATGTTATTCACTAAAATTTTGCACATTTCATTCGTAAAAACTATTCAATCAAACTTTGTGAGTCGTTTCAGCCATAATGACTACTCTTAAGGCCTCTCCATTACGAATGTGGTTACTTGTTTCACTCGCATCTAGAATGGCCCGCTTTAGACCCGTAGTTTCATTCGTCAACTTATCGTAATCAAATATAGACAATGTAGCACATTTACCTGGAATTGAGCACTTGTAATTGTACCCTCCCAAGGTTTTATCAAATTCCCAATTAGTTGACGACAAATATTGTCCAAGGTTGACAGTTGAATTTCCTGATGATGTCCAAGTATTTGTTGTTTCATTTAATTTACCCCATTGCAATGCAACTGCAACTCTAACACCGACTGGGAAGTTGTTTGTAACATATACAACGTAATTACTCAAACTACTTGCGAGCTCACTTGCCGTTCCTGTAATTATCCCCGACGTTTTTGTCATTGACGTATAGTTTGTACCGATTGCGTCGGAAGTGTAGTACGAACCGCTTGTTGCGGTTGGTGTTCCAGTCAATTTCAAAATGTCAAGTTGTGAACCGACTGCATAGATTGCCTCGACCATAACTGAAAGTTTGAGAGCTTGATTTTTTGCATTAATTGCCGACACCATTTTAGCAAGTTCTGTTCCTCGTGTTGTTCCTGATGTCGTGGTATCTGTGAAGTCTAGCAAAGCAGATGTTGCTTGTCCTTTAGCCAAATTGTAGTTGTATGTCAATGATTGGTCTTCACTATTGAAACTGAAGCCATCGCCATAAAATACACTTGGCGAGAACCCTAATGCGTCAGTATTTGGAGTCCAAGTTCCATCACTTGCTTTAGTGCCCCATGCAAATGACAATGAAACCCTAACAAGCATATCACTTGAGTCATTTGACTTAATTGCAAGCTTGCCCCATTTGCTTATGATGTTGGAATTAGCATAATTTGTTCCAGCATCCAAAATCATATCTGCAGTTGCAACAGCCGTTCCAGCGACGTTATCAACTGGTTTATAATTTCCAGTTGTGCCATCATTTAAAGTACCTGTTGCTTTGATAACGCTAATTGTAGCATTGTCAATTGTTTGCGCAGTTTGAATAGTGATTGTGTATGTGCCACTTGTATTGTAAGAACCAGACTTATACAGTAATTCGCTACATGATTTAGGAGCAATAACAGCGCCCGAAACGCCTGTGCTTTCTCCTTCAAAATTACCCCACGAACCATTGTAAGTGTATGCATCACCAGAAGTTTTTACATAAACAAATTTATTTATGTTATTGTAAGAATACACAGCAAGGTTTGCTAACTCTGAACCAGAAACTGTATAAGTGCTAATTTTACCACTAACTTTTGACCCAACATTTTTTAATGTTGTTTTATTTACTAAACTATAAATGTCAGTTGCAACAACATAGTCTTGCAATGTGAAGTCAATTGTCGTTGCTGGCGCATTAATATTGTTATTTTTATTTGCGTCGCCAAGCGTTATTTTAACAGTTTCACCGATTGCAAGTTTATCAACTAATTGATAGTATCCAGCATTTGGGAACCATTCAACTTTTCGCTCCGCATTATTAACGGTAGCGCCTTCGACCATCCACTCACTTGACGCAATTCTAAATTTTACGTCAAGGTCTTGCTTGCCATTGTTTGCAATTTGTATAACTCTTTTATCATCTTTATTTGACAACTCTGTTTTTAATTTATAGAATGCTTTAATGAGTCCGTTTTGAATTAGTTTACTACCTGAAACATTTTCATACTCAGTTGTAGTATTTTCAACTAATGCCCCACTTGTAGTACAAGTAATAGCAACTTGAGGCACTGCCGCTTCTTCTTGCAAAGCTTCAACAACAAAACGCACCGTCAAGTTTGTAGCCGCAATGCCATTATCAAAACCTTTGAAAAGCGTGTCCTCTGTTGCGTTTGTAGGTGCTGAAGCTGTCCCACCTGCAAACTTTCCAGACTCCACTTTATCGTTGTAATATAGATAGTTATCGGCAGCATAAGTCCAGTTTGCACCAAACTTTATCATAGGATTATTTGACGTCCCTGTTACAATAACCCTAGCACGCAGATAAACAGGAAAATCACTAGTGTTCTTTACATTTACGTTATACGTGATTGATGTAGAAACAGATAATCCACCACTACCCAACTTAGTTCCCCCGTTATAAACTTCAGTTGACACGCTACCGATTGTACCTGTGTTGTTGCCATTACCACTACCGCCAGACGAACGCCCGCCTAGCGTGAAAATCAATGTCAAAGAAATTGCAAGTATAAGTACGAAAGAAATAATTGCCGTTGTAAGATACAATTTTTTAGTATTCTTTCCCGCGTTCTTTTGCATAACTCACCTCATTTTTCATTAGTTTGTGTTATTTTTTCAAAATAATACAATTATATTGCTATTTGAATGACCCCCAAACATTTACCCCCGATAAATGTTCAAATGTTACCTTATTATACATTTTTTGCAAGACAAATGCAAATGATTTACGTTACTTTTCCAAAATTGTTGAAAATTTCGCAAATTTAACATCCCTTCCGGGAGATTTCTCCGCTGCAAGGGTTTTGACAAACCCTTTTCGGTCGAAATGACAAAGGGAGAATTTCCATCTGCTTACCCAGCAAGCTGCTTTTTTCGGCAAAATGAGAAAGCATTATAATTATCTTACTTTGAATTAAGATTTTTCAAATATGCGATTTCTTTCGCGGTCAGTGGGCGAATTTCGCCACGTGGCAAGTTGCCGAGTTGGAGCGCGCCAACGCTGATGCGTTCTAGTTTTTCGACCACTTTGCCGACTGCTTCAAACATTTTGCGCACTTGCCTGTTGCGACCTTGACAAATCGTGATTTGTACATTTTGCTTATTTCCTGTCGTTTTCAAAACTTTCACTTTTGCGGGCATTGTTTTTTCATTGTCGATGACAACTCCATTCTCAAGTTTTGCAATGTCCTCCTCGGTTAAACTCGGGCGAACTTTTGCAACATATGTTTTTTCAATGTGATTCTTTGGGTGCATCAAGAGGTTTGCCAAGTCGCCGTCGGTCGTCAAAATGAGCAGTCCTTGCGTATTGTAGTCGAGGCGTCCGACGGGAAAAACACGCGGAACAACTGCTGTTTTGTTTGTGCTTGTGTACCACGCACTAAAAATATCTAGAACCGTTTGTCGGGCGCGGTCATCGCTAGCGGTCGTAACACACCCTTGTGGTTTGTTGAGCATAAAGTATAATTTCACATTTTGCAAATTAATTACTTTCCCGTCGATTGTGATTTTGTCGTCATCATTGACTTCGACACCGAGTTCAGTCACGACGTTCCCATTCACGACGACACGCCCTTGCGCGATGAGTTCGTCCGCCTTTCTGCGCGACGCCACCCCGCACGATGCTATATATTTGTTTATTCTCATATTTCTTTCCTTAATGTTTTATTTTTAATGACATTCCTTTTGGAAGTGCTAAGATGCACAACCCCGTTGTCATTTCGACCGAAAAGGGTTTGTCAAAACCCTTGTAGCGGAGAAATCTCCCGGAAGGGCAACCCGCTGCATTATAGGGCACTCATTTATTCGACCGCGTCAGCACGAAAATTGATATTCCTCTTGTTTGCTAGCGCGGTCAAGTTTTTTTTGCAACTCATAATAAACTGCGCCCCCTTCCGGGAGATTTCTCCGCGTCGGCGAAGGTTGCGCCTCCGCCTTTGGTCGAAATGACAATAGAGCAAGTGACTTACCACAACAATCAAGAGGTGTAAGTGGCTCAATACTACAATATAGAGGAGTGAGTGACTTACTACTACCATAAGGTTTAACTCATTTTATATGCTGACGCAAGCACAAGAGTTAGTACCTTACCACAATGATAATGTTATACTAACTTAAAGGGCTAGCGCGACAACACTAGCCCTTTTGATAGCAGATAATTTTTTAAAATACACGGTTTTGCCCACATAAGAACCACGTCCGCCGCGATTGCGCCGTGTTTTTATCAATAAGGTTAGCAAAAATTCAGCATTTACCAGCCACGTCCACCGCCACCGCCGACGCCACCGCCACCAAAGCCCCCGCCCTTTGTTCCTCCGCCAATACCACCGCTAAACTTGCCGACCGTTTTTGCGATTGAACCTGCGTTATTTATAGGCGAGATTGCCGCCGCGTTGACCTGCGCCATACTTCTATTAAGCGCGTTTGCGACATAGAACCCTGTGAAGAAGTCCATATTTGTGAGCGAGTCACTTTCAAACCACGCTGGTGGAACAATTTTGATTTTTTCAAACATTTTGCAATATTCGTCCGTAACATTCAAAACATACGCATACGGCAAAATGTCGTAGAAAAGTGTTGGCGTTTCCTTGACAAGCATTTCAATTCGGTCTTTTTCCGCTGTCATTATATAATTTTTCAAACCAATAATTTTCCCGAGCCTTTCGACACTAATTTCCGTCCTTGAAAGCACCTTTGCGGACATAATCATAAACAAGATGCCTGCTAAGTGCGCCCACAATGTCAACACTACTCTATCAGCATAAAACTCGTATCCAAAAACAAATACTAACACACACGCAACAACAGGCACAAGCAATGCAAATAGTTTCAGTAGTTTCGTTGTGCCCATTGAATGGAAATATTTTTTGTCTTCAGCAAAGCAATACAAAGTGCAAGCCCCCGTGATTGCCAATAATTCAGCCAATGGAACAAGAATTGTCAAAACTCTATCAGTCAAAAGCCATAAAGCAAATGTCGCGATTGTTGGAACAAGCACAGCAAGTGTTGTTAGTAATTTTCTTGCATTTTTGGACTTATTTTCAAAGTTTGTGTGCTTCAAATCAACTTTCAGTTGCGATTTTGCCCTTTGTGCAACTTCGCCAAAATTCACAATATCTTTGACATTTACAACCGTTTGCCCGCGAAAAATTCCGTTGAAAACAGTTTTTTCAAATTGTTTTCCCTCGGTCAATTCCTTAAGTTTTTCAAGCGTAACTTTTTTACCCTTTTCAACTATTTTGATATAGCCTTTGTTTGCCCAATAAACAATCATTGATGTGAGGTCGCGATTGTCAACTTTGCCGTCCAAAATCAAACCACATTCAGCGGGCGTCAAGCCGTCTGGCGCTTTAAACTCGACCGTTGGCACAAGATTTGTTTCAAACTTTGACTTTTTGTAAGTCCAAAAAGCCCAAAAAATGATGAGTCCAAGCACAACGAGCGCGATAACTCCGCGCCACCAATAATACGCTTGATTATAGCCAAAATACCCCTTCTCAAACTCAGTATAAACTGTGACACCCTCAAAAGCGTTTAGGTTGCCGATTGTCCCGCTAATTTGCGAATCGGCGAAATTATAGGTCAACCTTTCGTCCATAGACGTTGAGCCAACTTTGCCGATGTATAGGTGCGTTTTGTCAATCAATTCTTCTTTTGAAACAGCGTTTTCAAAGTTCACAACAAAACTAGCGTTTGTGATTTTGACATCCCAATCAAACGGCAAAATATTATAGTAAAAACTATCAAATTCTGTCAATCTATTGTCGGGCATACTCAATGTATATTCAATTTTGTAGGTCGCACTTGAGCCTGCGGGTTGCATTCTGCCAGAACTCCCCAACTGGAAACAATAGTATTTGCCGTCAACTCCCCTGTTCTCACACGCTCCCGTCAAAACACGTGCGCTTTGCATAGTCAAATTGTAAGACTTTTTGACAACTTTGTTGCCAATCTTGTAATACGCGGTCGAATGCAATGGCACATATCTTATGACTCCGTGCATTGCTGTGTTATAATTGACAGTAAATTCTTCAGTGATTTTGACGTCGTTGCTCTTTGTGACATTTGCAATTACTGAATAATTGGATAAATTATAGTCCTCATTCTCAACTTGCTCAGTACCACACCCGCTGAAAAGCAGTGGCAATATAAGACACATTGCAATCATTAGAACAACGCACAAAATACGCTTTGATGACGATTCAATCTTTGTCATATACTTTCTCCATACAAAAATTGCCTAATATAACATTGTTATACAGGCAATTAAAATTAAAATTCAACTTTAACGTTCTCTCTTTCCTCAGGAGCGCTAACTTCATACAATGGGCGCTTTTCAAACTTGAACCAATTTGCAATGATGTTTGATGGGAACACTTCGCGTTTTGTGTTGTAGATTTTGACAACGCCGTTGTAGTATTTTCTTGAATTTGCGATATCATCCTCAAGAACTTTGAGTTGGTTTTGCAAATCCATAAAGTTTTGGTTTGCCTTGAGTTCTGGATAATTTTCCGTTACAGCAAACAAACTTTTCAATGCGCCACTGATTGCGCCTTCTGCTTGAAGTTGTTTTGTGATGTCGCCCGATGCGTGCGCCATATTGCGCGCTGCGATTGTTTTTTCAAGCGCTTCCGCCTCGTGCTTTGCATATCCCTTGACCGTTGCGACCAAGTTTGGAATGAGGTCGTATCTTTTCTTCAAATATACATCCATTGTTGAGAAACCTTCATCAACGTTGTTTCTCATCTTGATAAATTTGTTATATGTCGCAATAATCCAGCAAATGATTGCTACAATCAAAATTGCGATTAGTGCGAGTACAACAATCAAAACTATGTTCATAATATTCTCCTCACAATTTATTTTGATGATAGTATTATACATTTTTTATGCTCAAATTGCAACTATTTTGAACAACTTTTTTTTGCGCTACTTGACAAATTTACTTGATTGTAGTATACTACTCACATTATTTAAATTGCGCGCATAGACATTGTACGCTCTATATATAATAAGGAATAATTATGGAAAACGAAATTAAAAACAACACTCCTAGCGAAGTTTACAAAAAGAAAGAAAACTTTTTCTCTTTTGACTTTATAAAAGATATGAAATGGTATGAGTGGCTCATCATTCTTGCTATGACGATTGCGGAATTATTTGTTGCGATTTTCGACGAAACAAACGTCGGTTCAGCAATTTTCAACTACAGCATCACGCTTGCGGGCTTTTTGTATCTCGTTTGCGCCGCGCGTTGCAGTTTCTGGATATTCATACTCGGTTTTTATCAGCCGATTGCGTACGGCTTTGTTTGCTTGAACGCACAAGTTTATGGCGAAATGATAATCAACTTTGCATACTTTGCACCGATGCAAATTGTGGGGGCAATTTTGTGGTTCAAAAATGCAAAGAAAAACAAATTCACCAGTGACACGCCACGTGTTGAAAAGGTTGAAATTAAAACATTAAAACCAAAACAATATCTGTGGCTTGTGCCTGTTGTCATTGCGACCTACATCATTTTGTACTTTATTTTGACAAAACTCAACGGACAACGCTTGCCATACCTAGACGCGCTCATTTCGGTCGGCTACACACTCGGCACACTGCTTTTGACACTGCGATATGTTGAAAACTGGTACGTGTACCTCGTCGTCAACGCCCTTTCTTGCGTGCTGTGGGTCATACTTGCCGTGCAAGGAAACGGCGACGCGTGGTATATCTTCATACTCGACATTGCATACTTACTTTACACAATTATCGGGCTTGTTCAGTGGCGAAAATACGCCAAACTTGACAAGCAAACCGAAAGTGATAGCAATAATTATATAAAATAGGAATAATAAAACAAAAAGAACACATAGAAAAATTTTTATGCGTTCTTTTTGTATAATCTTACATCAACAAGTTGCCGTCATCGGTTTCGACGACACGCATAATGCGAATGAGTTCGCCAGTTTGGGCGTCGACATAGGCATAGAACTGCATACCATTTTTTGTCGCTTGCATTTCATAGGCGAGTGTTTCGCCAACATACTCGTTTGGTATGATGCAGAGCGTTGTTTTTTGGACATCAAGTTCGGGTGTCACTTGCTTTTGTGCTTGCTCACTTGTGATTTTCGCTTTTTGCGTTGGTCGTTCGGTGTGGTTATATGCGTACGTCATTCCCTCTAATCCAACAACTAGTCCTTTGTCCATTGCGACTTTGATTTTAATCAAATCTGGGTAGACAACAGTCTTATCGTCGATTGTATAGGCGAGATTAACATACATATAGCCTTCGGCGTCTGCATACCACACGCTTTTCATATTTGTCAACCCGAGGTCCGCAACAAACTTTTCGGCAATTTGCACACATTCTTCTTGCGATTTATGGAAATGCTCGATATTATGCGTGCGATTATAACTCAAGATGAATCCGCCATTTTTCGTCACTTGTACATATCCTGTTGAATCGTCGGCAAATGTAAGAGCGAAATTATAGGTCACAAATTTGCCTTCGGTCATTCCCTCATAGGATATTGTTTTGTAGTCAAATATCTCCTTTTTGACTACCTCCTGCGCTTGAACCTTTGTATATTCATTTTTACTTAAGCCTTTTATTTCTTTGTTTAGCACTGAATCTGAAAATGGTCCATCATAAATGAGTTGTGGATATTCCACACTCGGTTCTTCAAGCGAAGAAAATTGTTTTGATATTCCTGATTGATTCATTTGTGATTTAAATTTGGTGTTTTCCACAATGTTATAGTCGTTTGTGAGTAACGTTGCAAAACGATTAACTTCTTGCTTGACATTTTGCGCGGACTCATAAAGCGCTTCAATGCTATATTTTTGGTCATCTGTTAGTGGTTGCCCTTTCGCTAATTGGACGGCAAGACTTGTACAATAGCCGTTTGTGGAATTGATAAAACCGATTGTTTTGCTGATTGCTTGTTCATCAATTGGTAAACTAGCAAGATTATCTTGCGCTTGGTTGCTTTGCTGAACTAATTTATCGACTAAGTCCGCTTGATAAGTTTGAGAGTTGGCGGAATTGAGTTTTGAGAGGTTTACCTCTAGGTTGTTCACATTGTCGACGAGTTCGTAAAACGACTTTTCGTACACAAACTCAAGTTGATTTTTGTAGTTTTTTTCGTTGCTCGCGGTCATAAAATATGCGACTGCGAAAGCGGTTGCTGTGAGCAATAACACGGCGCTGACAACCCACAACACTATATTTATTTTACTTTGTTTCATCATTCTCCTACCTTATAAACAGAATATATGCTTGCCTATTGTTGTCACTTGCTTGCGTGACCATATCCACGAACTTGTGGCGGTGGCGGGGTTGAAATAATAAATACAACCATATGTTGGGTCCCAACCATTGAGCGCATCTTGCGCGGCACGAAGCGAGGTGTCGTTTGGCGCGAGATTGATTTGCCCGTCGTCAACCGCTGTAAATGCGCCACGCTGGTAGATGACGCCTGCGATTGTGTTCGGGAATTTGGCGTTCTTCACACGATTGAGTATGACAGCGCCCACTGCAACTTGACCAGTGTAGGGTTCGCCACGCGCTTCGGCGTGAATCGCTTTGGCGAGGAGATATTTATCACTGCTCGTTTGCGACGACGCGCTTGTGAAGCTTATACCCATTGCGCTGGCGGTCTTTTTGCCAACTATTCCGTCCGCTGTTAGTCCGTTTTTTCTTTGGAACGCTTTTACTGCAGACTTCGTTTTTGCTCCGTATATGCCGTCTACTGTGCCAACATAGTATCCCCAATTCTTAAGCTTTTGTTGTACTGATTTTATTTGTGATTTTGTAAGGCACTCCGCTAAATGCGTTTCCACTGCTGTGGAAGTTTTAGGAACTGCAAGGGTTATGTCGGAAAACGACAATAGCGAAAATACGCACATACAACACATCATCGTCGTCAGCAAAACTTTTAAACTTCTTCTCATTTTTTGTTCTCCTTGACTTGAATTTTGTTTATTATGTGTCAATTTCCCCTTTTTATGCAATTATTTTTTGCAATTTCTTCACTGCGACGGAGAGTTCTTTTCATAAGAACATTCCCCTATAAAAAATGTCTTTTCTAAAGTACTGCGATACAATAATTATTGAAAATATTAATGATTGTTAATTCTCAAAGCAAATTCCATAGTGGTTAAATTAATTTTTTTTGAAATTTTATCAAAAAATAACATTTCTATTGCAAATTAACATATTCTATGCTACAATTATGCTATGATAGAAAATAACAATCTTAAAGAAATTAAAAAAACAAAGAAAATATTTGCCACCATATATTGGACTTTAGTTTTACTGGGGTTTACATTTTTACTGCTAGATAGATTTTTTGCTGAAAATAATAAGAGCGACAACACATTTATGTATTTGACAATAGCGTGCTTGATGCTTGCATTTATTGCGATGTTTGCTAATAATGTTAAACTTGAATACTCAAAAACACAACTGGTAATGAGCGCATTGTGCTTCCTACCAAACACAATTTTTGCTTTTTTATATTTATTTTTACCGCTAAACATAACTATGGGTTTGATATTTTCATTTAATTTATTCTTTGGACTAATTGCGCTGATATTATATATGCGTTACAAAACTAATCACCCTGAACCGCAAAATGATATTTATGACCACAAAATAACTATGATTGTACTGGCGTCAATTGCACTTGCATTAATTATTTCATTGCGCCGAACATATTTTGATAGCAACATTTTGTATAAGGCTGGAGGTATAGTAGGCGCTATAGCATTTTTAATCTACGCAATTTTGACGCTAACAGTTTTTCGTAAAATTTATACAAATTGGTTGATAAAGAAGTCTGCAAGATTCACTGCGTTTGTTGGTGCCGCTATGCTGTCATTTGCTGCCGCCATTCCGCTAGTAGATGTGATTAACACAACAGGTCAAACTCCCGCATCACAAAATGAATATGTCGTAATTGCTAAAGAAGTCGTGCCTGGCGCTAAAGGCTCTAAATCATATTACTTATATATGGAAATTGACAATAAAACTGTCAAAATCAATGTAAACTCACATATATACAAAACCAAATCAACAAACGACAAATTGAAAATAAACATATACAATGGAAATCTCCACTGGAAATACTACACCTGCGCCGACTGGGGCGATTAGTTTACATCATAACTTAAGAAAAGAAGTGCTTTACAAAATAAAAAACGACCGAACACACTTGTTCGGTCGTTCACACGTTGTGTGTGTACAACCAAAAGTCTTTTTTTGATTATTTTTCTTTGATTTTGCGACTGATTTTAATTATTTCACACTTTTGATTTTGCAATTATTTATTTTTTAATTTACTAATAAGTTTTGTAAGTTCTGCGTACATATCATTGCTATTTATCACACATCCCAAATTTAAATAGGCTTTTGATTTATCTTCGTTTCTTAATAAAGTCTCTGATATAACCCCAATAAAATGTAGACGAGTTCCAATTACAATACTGTTTTTTGTTGGATATGAACACCTATTATATATAAACACAGGGCTTCCGCTAGAACCAGGAAACACTCCTCCATCAATCAAAAATATAGGGTGACCTTTAAAATTATTCCAAATTGGAGTAGCTGTTATTCCCTGCCTAATAACTGGTAACTTGTTTATTTCATCGTATAAACCACTCGGATATCCCACAAAACAAACGTCTTCTATTGAAGAAAAATCTTTAACCTGTTCTTGTGTTGGTATCATATTTTGATCTATTGTTCTATAAAACAAAGAAATATTGCTACTAGTCAAATTATTAAAAGTTGTCGCGAGAGGAATAGCTATTAAATCAAGATCTCCTAATTTATTATTGTTGATAATATTTTTATCAAAAGAAATTCTTATTGTGTTATTTGTTGGAGCCCCGTTCTCTGCTAGGTGAAGTTCAAAGTACCCTAATTCAGCATCTTGTAGAACATGATAATTGGTTATTAACATAGGAATTGAAGAATTATCTTCTTCAAGTACTGAGAAAATAAACCCAGTCCCTGTTGATAATTCATTTCCTTCTCTTTTAACTAATATAGGAACAGTTGTATACAACAATTGCGTACTTAAATCTTTTATATTCATTCTAATCATCCTCTCCTTTTTCTATAATTTTTTGTGATGGTTCAATTATATATTCTTGAACTTTTTCTGCTAATGCTTTTTCATCATTTTTATGTATTAATCTAATCATGAAATATGCTACTAACAAAGAGCTACCAAGGACTGGGCATATACAATAAGACATAATTGATATAAATGTACAATTAAAATTTATTCCAGAGATTATCGCACTCAAAAAAGCACCCAAAAATAATGACGCAAAGCTTAATAACAATTCTGAACAATTATATTTTCGTTTCTTAATCATATTACAATGTTTATCTAATTTTTCAACGTCAGAATAATTTATTGCTATCATTTTTTCTTGTGCGGGGAAACAAACATTGATTTTCTGATTATATATTATCTTCTCATTACTTTCTTCACCAATTTTATTAACAGTTTGCAAACATTCGATATTTGCTTGCATTTGTTCATATAACTTGTCTTTCGCCATAAAATAAATTTCCTTTTTTATAATACGAGTTTATTATAACATATAATACGCAATTTTGCATCACATTTTTGATATAATTTTAATTGGAGAAACAAATGCAACATTTTACAAAAGAATTCAAAGAAACAATTATAAACGAATATAAAAATGGGACAAGTTACAAGGAAATTAAGGAAAAATATAATGTACCAAAAACTTGCCTGTATGATTGGCTAAAATTATACAACATAAAAGTTCACAAAGATGAAAAGATTTTTACATACAAGCAATATGAAGATTTGCAGAAATTGTTTGAAAAATTATCTAGAGAACTTGAAATCATAAAACTATCTCATTGTTTTTCCGATTCTCCTAGAAAACAAAAAGAAGAAGCAATTGAAAAACTAATGGATAAATTTCCAGTAAAAGAAATGTGTCGAGTTTTGAATTTGCCCACTGGCACATTTTATAACTATCATCTTCGTAGAGTTAAGATCACACAAAATCAAATTCGAGATGAGTATTTAAAAAGTGAAATTCTTAAAATTTTTAATGAATCAGGTCAAAGGTTTGGCGCTCCAAAAATAACTGCAAAACTATCAACATTAGAAATAAAAACTACAAAGAGTAAAGTTTCAAATTTAATGAAACAAATGAACATAAAAAGTAAACAATGCAAAAAGCGAACATTTGAAAAAACTCAAAGCAAACTCACATATTGTAGAAATTATCTTAAAAGACAATTTGAACAAACTGCACCAAACAAGTTTTGGGTTGGAGATATTACTGCGATTTTTATTAAAAATAATAAATTTTATCTGTGTATAATTTTAGACTTGTTTTCAAGAAAAGTTATCGCATATAGATTATCCAGTCAAAACAATAATAATTTATCTATCAACACTTTTAAAGATGCCTTCGAAATAAGAAATCGCCCAACTGACTTATGTTTTCACAGCGATCAAGGAACAAATTATACAAGTCATGAATATAGGGATTTACTCAAATCCTTAAAAGTAAAACAATCATTTTCTAGCAAAGCCAATCCATACGACAATGCCGTAGTAGAATCTTTTTTCTCAAATTTTAAGAGAGAAGAAATAAATCATCATAGTTACGAGTATTTTGAAGAATTGCAAGAATCAGTTAAGGAATATATGAACTATTACAATGATTACAGACCACATTCCAGTCTAAAAAATAAAACACCCAACCAAGTCGAAAACGACTATAAGTTGAGTGTTTTAGCCGAACTTTCCGTCTGAAAAGTTATCAGATTTCAAGTCCAGTGCACTTGGTGCAGAGGAAGGGATTTGAACCCTCACGAATTTCATTCACTAGCGTCTGAAACTAGCGCGTCTGCCATTCCGCCACCCCTGCTTTTTATACGATATTATTATATCGTATTCTCTAAGTTTTATCAACTCTTTTTATATGTAAACTATATATTTTTAATTCTTCAGTTAATTCTTTATCAATTTTGCTTTTACTGTTATTTTCATAAAATAATGTATACCATTTTATGCCATATTAATATTTTTTTCGTTCTTATTGATTTCTTGACTTACGAAGCCTACTCATTTATCTAAATTAGAAATGTTGTTGAGGCTTCTTTTTGTTTCAAGCGCTTTTAAATATGCGCAGAGATTCCTGTTTTCTACAAGTCTTTTAGTTGATTGTGCAGGATACTTGATTCTCGAGGCAACCAACCTATTAATCATAGTCTTGATATTTGCTTTTTCAACCGTATTTGCAAAATACTTCAATGCCTTAAAATCACCACTTTTCAAGATGTTGTCTTGAAAAGTTTCAAACTTTATACCTCGCGCTTCAATGAAGTCGATTTTTTCATATACTTTATTCGACGCTAAAAATTTTGCTTCGTAGTCAGAAACAATCTCATCAGAAAGCGCCAAATTATTTATAATTGACTTAGCTTGCTTGCCAGTAAGTTCTTCGACAAGCAATTTGTGTACACTCATTGGATAAATCCCATTGTCAATAATCTTTTCGCACACAAGGTTAAAAAAATCATTCTTTGTGAATTTGTATTCAAACTCATTGATAAATTGATTCTCGTTCCATTCGTTTATAAATTTTTCTACCAAACTGGACAATTGCGAATTGTCTGCAGTTTTTATTTCTTTAAAATAACTATCAAAAATCATATTCCTTCCCTCTTATATGCTTATATTATATCAAACTTTTCATAGATTTTCAAGACCAACATCAAAAATAATTTATATTTTATTTTAAATTAACTTTTAAATGCGCTGAAATACTAATTTATGTGATATAATACAACAAAGGAAAAAATATGTTCATAGACTCACACGCACATTTGGTTGATAAAAATCTAGCAGATTTCATTCCAAATGACGACTTAGATGCGATAATATCGTCCTCTTACAATGCAAGTAATATCGAAAAAACACTAGAAATAGCGTTAAAACACGAAAAATGCTATGCAACGCTGGGGATTCATCCACAATTTTGCGACGAATATACAAATGAAATTGAAAAAAATATAATCAAACATAAATTGCAAAACAAATTTGTTGGCATTGGCGAAATAGGATTAGACAAACACTATAACACAGACTTTAGTACACAAAAAATTGTATTTCAAAAACAACTACATCTTGCACAAGAGTTGCAATTGCCTGTTGTTTGCCACGTGCGCGATTGCTACGAAACTTTTTTTGACATAATACGGAAACACAACAATCTAAAATTTATGCTACACGCGTTTTGTGGAACGAAAGCAGATTGTTTTAAGGCAATTGAGTTGGGTGGCTACATTTCTTTTGCTTGCAACATTACATACAAACGACACGAGAATTTGCGAAAAATTGCGACAGCAATACCACTTGAAAAAATCTTGATTGAAACTGACAGTCCGAGTATGCTTCCAGCGGAATTTATGCGCAAGGGTTTTAACACCCCTAACAATGTTCGTTTTGTTGCCGAAACAATTGCACGCGCAAGAAATACAAGCGTTGAAGAAATCGCACAAGTGACAAAACAAAACGCAATTGAATTATTTAAATTAAAACTGTAAATTTACAACAATAAAACTAGGAGAAAAAAATGGAACAACTGCAAAGATTAGAATTATTAATTGGTAAAGAAGGCGTACAAAAGTTACAAAAAGCAAAAATTGCAATATTTGGGCTTGGAGGCGTCGGAAGTTTCGTAGTAGAAAGTCTTGCTCGCTCAGGAATCGGCGAATTACATATAATTGACAAAGATACAATAGATATCACTAACATTAACCGCCAACTCTATGCACTCCATAGCACTATCGGTAAAAACAAAGTAGATGTTGCTAAAAATCGAATTTTAGACATAAATCCTAATGCAAAAGTATTTACGTATTGTAAAAACTTTAATAATGAAAACATAAATTTTCCATTTTCAAAAATGGACTATATAGTTGACGCAATAGATGATATTAATGCAAAAATTGAATTAATAAAAAAAGCAAAACAAGCAAATGTCCCTGTAATTTGCGCAATGGGCGCAGGAAATAAACTTGACCCTACTAAATTTAAAGTTGCCGACATAGCCGAAACTCACACCTGCCCGCTCGCAAAAATAATTCGCAAAAAACTAAATGAATTAGGTATTCATAATGTAAAAGTCGTTTTTTCCACCGAAAAATCCGTTGAAAAAACAACTAGCACCATTGCAAGTTGTTCCTTTGTTCCGTCAGTTGCTGGCTTAATTATTTCTAGCGAAGTGATTAAAGATTTGATAAAATAAACCTTTTTTGAATTTTGTACCTAAAACAAATCGTTGTTAAATTTCAATATATTCTCTCTTGTCTTTATTAATACTGTTTTTAACAAACTTACACATTAGATAAGTTACTTGTTTTTATTTAGTAATTTATCATCCGCTTTCAATGTTATTCTATTTGTAAGTGTTATTGTAGCCACAAGTTTTGTTCCATCCTCCATTGTTGTCGATAATTTGATTGGTAGGAAATGAAGCAATGCCCTACGTTCATCACACTTTTCACCATTAACTTTTAAAGTATGATGAAACCACCCAGAATATACTGATAACTTTTGACCATTATAATCATATTCTCGATAAGACAATAACAATGAAACAATTAGGAATATAATTGCAATTATCAAGTACATGTATAACCAACCGCCAACAAATACTGGCTCAAATTCGTATGATACTATCTCATAAGAATTAACATTTCCCTTAATATATATGAATAAACTTTTTGCAGTATCAGACCCGTATGCTGTGAAATATCCCTTATCAGTTTCTAACAAGTTATCATTTAAATCATAATACCTTATCGTTGCATATCCTGATTCAACTGCTCTATTAAATTTTAGTGTCATCTCTATATGACTTTCATTTAAACTTGAAAAATATTCGCTATTTGCCGAGTCATCAACTAATTCCAATTTTGGTTGGCTAGCATTTATAATTTCTGGTATAAAAAATAGTAAAACTACGATAACAATCCAAATCAATCTATGTATCCAAAGTATTGCTTTTTCATTCATTTCATCCCCTCCTAAAGCCTGTATTACTCTAGCTTTGCATTAATTCTTTCCTTCATCTATTTGTAGTATACCACTACCCCCCCCCCCCCCTGTCAAGAGTTTTTGGGGAATTTATTGTTATTTAGATGTCTTTTACTATTTTTTTACGAAAAATTGCTAGTTTTTGTTGTTTTTTATAGTTATTTCTTATTAAAAGCACATTCCATAGTTGCTGAACTATAGAATGTGCTTAAGTAAATAACCAATAATACAAAAAAATATTGAATTTTAAAAACAATAATGTAGCATATTAAAGCAATTTATACAAGTAAGTATATGGGGTGTATAATCATTGTTGGGAATAAAATTAAACTTAGCATATTACAAAAAAAAATAGCCAAAGTGTACAAGTACATTTTGACTAGTGAGAACTTTCTTGGGAGAAAATTCTCTAACCCATAC
>CAKVOD010000005.1 GCA_934778205.1 uncultured Clostridia bacterium
CTCCTCGCTTTTGGCTTTAGCGCGCTAAAGCCACTTTCTAGCGTTAGTTTACCACAATTACGCAAAAATATCAAACGTTTTGACATATTTTTTGAAAAATTGTTGTTTTTCTTTTATGTTGCGCCAACAATGCACACTAACACGCTCAATATGTAAATAATTTTATGGCTAGCGCTGGTGCGAAAGCGCACGGCTACAGGCTTGGGTTGGGTGGCATTATATGTGTTTAGGTACATAGTTGATTGATTGTATGTTTTAATGTTTCGTATTTGTTGCTGGCGCGGTCAAAGTAAATGAGTACCCCATAACTAAGTATGACCCCTTCCGGGAGATTTCTCCACTGCAGTGGTGGCTGACGCCCCCACTTTCGGTCGAAATGACAACAGAATAGGTAACTCCCCATGAGTGACAACAGTGTAAGTATCTCCTCATCATAATAATAATGTATACTTTTATTATACTTATAATTTAATGTTTATATTTAATAACAGTGTGATGCAGGGCTGGATACGCGATACCTTTTATTATATTTGCAATTTAGGATTACATTTTGCGGTAGCATTAATCAATAAAAACAATTTTATTGTGGTAAGGTACACACCCCATTGTCATTTCGACCGAAAGCGGAAACGTAGTTTTCGCTGTAGCGGAGAAATCTCCCGGAAGGGGGCAAAGTATATTATGGGCAAGTATGAACATTGACCGCGCCAGCCTGCAAACATAAATCACTATTTTCTAAGAACAAAAAAGCACCGGGGGAGTGCTTTAGCAATTAGAGTGCTCGGCGGACAATTTGGAGCGCGTTTTTTTCAAGTCGGCTCACTTGCGCTTGCGATATGCCCACTTTTTCGCTGATTTCAATTTGTGTTTTGCCCATAAAGTAGCGCATTTCCAAAATTTCGCGCTCCTTTTTCGGGAGTGTTTTCAAGGCTTCTTTGATTGAAACCCTTGTTGAAAAATCACTTTCGTTGCAGGAATTATCACTGACTTGCTCCATTAGTGAGATTGTGTCGCTGTCGTCGTTGTAGATTGGGTCATAGAGGCTCATTGGCTCGCTGATTGCGTCGAGTGCGATTGAAACGGATTTGAAACTTTGGTTTAGTTCTTTTGCAATTTCTTCTATGCTAGGTTCGCGCCCGAATTTGCCTTCAAGTTTGTCGCGGACTTTGAGCGCTTGATATGCGAGGTCGCGCATACTTCGCGTGACGCGGACGCTGTTGTTGTCGCGGAGGAATCGGCGTATTTCGCCGATTATCATTGGCACGGCGTAGGTCGAAAACTTGAGATTTAACGTCATATCAAAATTGTCAATTGCTTTGATAAGCCCGACGCAACCGACTTGGAACAAGTCTTCGGCGTTTGGATATCTATTCAAAAATCGGTGCATCACGCTCAAGACAAGGCGTAAATTTCCATAGATAAAGTTCGTTTTCATTTGTTTGTCGCCATTTTGCGCACGTTTTAGCATTTCAATTTGTTCTGCGTTTGTATATTTGGGTAGTCGAGAGGTGTCGATGCCACATATCATAACTTTTGTTGTCATTCTTGCACTCCTTTGCAATCATTATGTCCAAAACAAAATTATTTATTCGGCGATTTTGGCAACAAGTGACAATTTTTCTTGTTATTCCTTATTATAGGCGTTTTTTCTCGTTGGGAATTATCATTTTCGGCGCTATAATTGGCTGATGATTGTTTACATTGAGTATGTTTTGCTTGACAATTTCATAATTGATTTTTTGATTTTGTATGCGGTGGCAAAAATTTTGAAACTGCGCATTTTGAAACTGCGGTTTTTGCTTGCGCTGGTTTTGGCGGTCGGGTTTGCGTTTGTTACGCCGTTTTTGGACATTGCGGGCGCTTTGTTATTTTTGGTCAAACTTTTGATGGGCGCAATCATTGTTGGGGTGGCGTTCAAACTTTGCAAGGTCAAACAATTCGTGCTTGCGTACTTATGCTTTATTTTTGCGACATTCTTAATGGGTGGCATTTGCTACGGGCTACAGGGCTTTGTCAGCGGAATGCAGATTTTGGGCAAGCAAATCAATTATCAATCGGACTTCCCTATTTCGCTGATTTTTGTTGGTATGGCAATTTTTTACATTGGGGGCAAAAATATTTATTTTGCGCTGAGGCAAAAAAGACACAATGCGCGCATTTGTGCGACGTTTTGCGGGCACACGCTAGAACTTCTTGCGCTTGTTGACAGTGGCAATCAACTTTTGGACGAACACACAAAGCGCCCGATAACTTTCATTAGCAGGCTAAAGTTTAGTTCTGTTGCGACAGGCGCGGTTGACAAGATGCGGGGATATGAACAAGTGATTTGTAGCACGGTGGGTGGCAAATACAATGTGGTTGACACATTTTTGGTCGACAAGTTGGTTGTTTCAAACGGCAAAACACTTGTTGATGCGCGCGTAGCGGTGGTTGACCTCAGCACAAAGCAGGGGTGCGATGCAATTGTCAGCGACAAGGTTTTTGATTGATTGCATAAATTGGTATATTTTATTCATATATTTCATTAGGAGTTATTATGGTTTTTCAAAAATTATTACAATTTTTCAAAAAATTGTTTACGGGAAAAGGTCTTTTTGAGTGCGAGGACTTTGTTTTTTACATTAGTGGCACAGAACTACCTGCCCCACTCAATGAAGAAGATGAGGCGTATTTTATTGCACGACTTTCCGAGGGCGACGAGGGCGCAAAACAAACTTTGATTGAACACAACTTGCGCCTTGTCATTTACATTTCAAAGAAGTTCGAAAATACAAACATTGATATTGAAGATTTAATTTCCGTCGGCAGTATTGGACTCATCAAGGCAATAAATTCATTTAAGGGCGACAAAAATATCAAACTTGCGACGTATGCGTCACGCTGCATTGAAAACGAGATTTTGATGTTTTTGAGAAAATCGAAAAAACTCAAGACCGAAGTTTCGCTTGATGAACCATTAAATTCCGATATGGACGGAAACGAACTCATTTTGTCGGACATTCTTGCGACCGACTATGATGTTGTTTACAAATCTGTTGAAAGTGGCGTTGAAAAACAACTTTTGTGGCAAGTCATTTTGAAACTGCCACCGCGCGAGCAGGAAATTATGCTGATGCGCTTTGGTTTAAACGGCGTGGACGAAAAGACGCAAAAGGAAGTCGCGGATATGATGAACATTTCGCAAAGTTATATTTCGCGCATTGAAAAGAAAATTATCGGCAAACTCAAAAAGGAAATGAAAAAAATTTACACGGCGTGATTCATTTACGCCATTTTTTTGCGTCATTTGCTTGTTATATTCGTCAAAAAATGTTATACTTTGATATTATTTAATCTTAGGAGATACATATTATGTGGTATTTGATACCAATTTATATTGTTGCGCTTGCGTGCATACTATTTTTGTCGGTTGCGCTTGCTAGCATTCTCAACCAACTCGATAGACGCACCAAAATTTCAAGCGTGTTCCTCGGTGGTGTTGTTCTTGCGGGGGTCACGTCTTTGCCAGAACTTTTCACGACAATTTCTTCTGCGTGCTTGCTTTCTGAACCAAGTCTTGCTTTCGGCGGGATTCTAGGTAGCAATATTATGAATATCTTTATTTTCGCGATTTTCGTAATCGTTGCGGGCAAACTGTTTGTGGAAAGCGAAATTAACAAGCGCAATTTGACAACGACAATTTGTTGCCTTGTCGTGTCAATTATTGTTTTGATTTATTCCTATTTGTCGGTGTCTTTCGTGATCCCTACAATCAACGTCAACGGCATTAGTTTTGCAATCATCATCATATATGTGCTGATGTTGTACTTCAATCGTGGTGACAAAAAAGAATCTTTTGAGGACGACAAGTCGATTACTTATAGGTTCTCTCCTGCTACGCTCGGTTGGCTGTTTGCATTGTGCGCGGTCTTGCTAATCGCGTTTAGCATAGGACTGACATATTTGACAAATGTCATTGCGGACGTTTACACCATCAACAAAAACCTTGCTGGGGCGCTCTTTATCGCAATTGCGACGGCGCTTCCTGAGGTTGTGACGACGGCGATGTTCATCAAAATGAAAAACTTTAATCTTGCGACATCTAGCGTTATGGGGGGCGTTGCTTTCAACTGGCTTATTCTTGCCATTGCGGACATCTTCTATTTCCGCGGGTCAGTGTTTATGCAAGGCGAATCGGCGCAGTTGCTTGCGATATTCTCGGTAATTTCGGTTGCACTATTGACTGCTATGCTCGCACTTCGAATCTTTGTCAAGAACCAAAACAAAGTCAGGTGGGCATACTACACGATTTCGAGTCTACTTTGCGCATTAACGCTCACATATCTTGTGCTCGCATTCGTCATCATATAAAATTGATTCGCATTATGTAATTAATTATCATCATTAAAAAAACAAGGAGCGACCTCATCAATTGAGTTCAACTCCTTGCTTTTTTTGTTATAATTTTATCAATCAAACAACAATATAATTATTTATTAAGGTGCCACCTGTTGTTGTAATTGAAATGACACCATCATTGCTTGATGTTGTAAAAGTAAATTTATTATTTTGCAGTGTGCCACCTGTTACATTTGAACCAGTGATGCTACAATTCCATGAGTACGGTTTACAAATCAACATTTGATATTCAACTCCTTTCGCTAGTTCCGCCGTCACTGATTGGGTCACTTCGCTACCGTCAAAGTAGTATGTACAAAACTCAACATACCCACCTTTGTCATCGTCACGGAAAAGATAAAGAATTATTTGCGCTGTGTTTTCAACATTGTTAAACGTAACATTAAATTTTGTTGTGTATGTGTATGCCTTCAAAACCCAACTCAAAACTGGATAATCATTGTTCTCCCCACTCTTAAATGTCCAAATTGGTTCAGAAGTATTAAAATCCCACTTATGACTATTGTCCCATTTATACTTAGAAGTGCCATTGGTATAAGTTGAAATGTTGGAGGCTGTTCTAAAAACTTCCGCTTCAGCACTTGTGAGTTTATAACAAGATGTTCCATTTTCTACTTTAGCATCGCCAACAGAAAAACAATTATATGCTGTGGTAGCTTTAATTCCGTTACTAATTCCATATGAGTATAAAGATGAAGGCATACTACCTATATTATAGCAGTTACTCATTATTAATACGCTGTTAGGTTTCTCAACCATATCTTTTACTATTCCACTTGCCGATTCTTGTTCAGTACCATATGCGTATAGTCGCCCAGAATTATAGCATTCATATACTTGACAGTGTCCACTGATTGTCAACGCTATCCCAGCCACATGTGCACAAGTTCCCATAAATTCTTGACCTTGATCTATTTTTATCTCGCCCTCATTGACACAATCCCAAACGTCAGAATCTTCTATGTGTACAGCAATGCCCGCCGCACAAGAATAAGTCGCATAGTCATGAATCAACGACGCAGAATTAAGACACTGATACAAAAGTGAACCTTCAGTAGCACTATACACTATATTAGAACGAGATAGATTCCCACTAGAATATCCAATGGAATCACTGTCCGCTCCTGCTGTTCCGCTAGTTATTACACCCCATATTTGCGCACAACTTACATAACCAAATAGTGGGTTGTTTGTGTTATTAAGGACAAAATTGCACATATTCCCCAAAAAATTACCTTTAAACATATGAGTAGAAGTTCCTATTGGTGTCCATTTAGATGGTATTGATAAGGTTGTTGCTGTGACTTCGACATTTACACCAGCATAATCCGTACCATCATTTACGCTTGTTGCAAAATTTTTTAGGTCGTCAATTGTTGCGATAGTTGTGATCATGTTTGTCGCAGCAATGTTTGTCTGAACTACATAATTTGTTGGCACAGTAAAAACAAACCCGACAATGACGACAAAAAGCCACAGGGCGATTTGTGCCACAGCGGATAGTTTGGTTGATTTAGTTTTTGTACCGTATATGGCGCGATTTTGGCTGTTTTTTTGCTTGCAAAATTGCGCGTTTTTAGCGCTATTTTTAGGTGTTTTTGCTGGCACGGACTGGTGTTCGTGCGCGGTCGCTGCGACGCTAATTTCAGGCTTTTTTGAATGATTTTCTGGCGTTATCTTACTACTTTGAAACGCCCCCCCCCCCCCATTTAGTTAAGTGCTTAATCATTTTCTTCTCCTCACTTATATTATTTTTACATTTTAGTTTACCACAAACTATAAAAAATATCAAATGTTTTTTAGGTGCATTTGATATTTTTTTTGAAAAATGGTTATTTTTTGTGCGATAGCGCACGGCTACAGGTACTGGCGGGGATAGCCCCGCGGCTGCAGGTACTGTTCCTACGCTCAAGTAACTCTTATGGACGGCAAAGTAAGTACTTTCTAGAAAGTTAATGATCGAGTGGGTAGCGCACGGCTGCAGGTTTGGTTGGGTGACGCTATACAATTTTAGTGCATTGCTAATGAATACGTAATCTTTTTACTTGCTGGCGCGGTCATATAAGTTGCGTAACCCATAATTAAGTATGTCCCCTTCCGGGAGATTTCTCCACGTTGGTCGAAATGACAATGGGATAAGTACCTTACCACTATAATAAGGTTAATTGTATCATACTACGCTAATCCATTTTTATGCGGTAGCCTAAATAAAAGAAAACATTGTTAGTAATGGTAAGTTGCTAACCTCCATTGTCATTTCGACCGAAAAGAGTTTGCTAAAATCCTTGCAGCGGAGAAATCTCCCGGAAGGGGGCAATGTTAGTTATGAGGTACTCATTACATTGACAGCGCTAGCCTGCTAATACACTTACCTTTATTTTGCGGGTGCGGTAGCGCACGGCTGCAGGTAGTGTCCCTACACGCAACTGATTTGTACGGACGGCGCAGTTGTGCACTTTCTAAAAGCGCTCGTTCTCGGTGCGATAGCGCACGAGAGCGGGTTGGGGCTATAGCAAGAATGCTAGGCAGGTAGCACCGATGATGAGGGTTGAAACGGTATACATAATTGTTATTTTAGTTTCTTTTATGCCTAGTTTTTCTAGGTGGTGGTGAAATGGCGCCATTAGGAAAATACGACGTTTTGTGCGTTTATAGTGCAAAACTTGTATGATTACGCTTGTGGCGCTCAAGACAAATGCTACGCCGATGAGTGGCATTAGTAGCGTAAAGCGCGTGAATATGCTCACTGATGCGATTAGTCCGCCGAGTGCGAGAGAACCGACGTCACCCATAAATATTTTTGCGGGGTAAAAGTTAAATATCCAAAATCCAAGCAGTGCGCCGATTGCTATAAAGATGATAAAAACTAGATTTTTTTGTTCGCTCAATAGTTGCGCGCTTTCGCCCATTTCAATGTTCGCGGTATAAATTGATAAGAGCAATATGCCGAATGTTAGTAGGTATGAAAGGCTTGTCCCTGTGGCGAGTCCGTCGAGTCCGTCCGTGAGATTGACACTGTTTGTGATTGCGAGCAAAACAAAGATTGTGAAAGGTATGTACCAGATTGAGAGATTAAATTCTATTCCGCAGAATGGTATTATTAGTGAACTACCGATTAGTCCGCTATGATATGCAAAAAACGTCACTATGATTGAAATGCCCAATTGTCCGAGCGCTTTTTGATAGGCGTGCAGTCCTAGATTGTGATGATTTTTGACTTTCAAAAAGTCGTCCAAAAAGCCGAGCAGTCCAAAGGCGCACATTGTGGCGAGCGCGACGGTGGCAAGTTTGCAGTTGTTTTGCAGAAATATTGCGCTGATGACTAATATTGTTGCAATAAAAATGAGTCCGCCCATTGTGGGGGTTCCTTCTTTTGCTTTGTGGAGTTCGACGTATTGCAGTATGCTTTGTCTTGCTTTGAGACGCTTTACGAGTTTGATTACGGACGGCGCGATTGCGACGGAAAGCACGAAGGCACACACCATACTTAATAGAAACATTTGCATTTTTTCACCTGTTTCTACTATATGCAAAATGTTGTTCTTTTATTCGCTGGCGGGGCGACTGCGTCGCCAACTTCGGTCGAAATGACAAGATAGATATCTCTACTCACCTTTACATAATCAGCGGACTTGGAGTGTTTGACGGCTGGTTTCGCGGTCGATGATATCAAGCACGATTTCTTTATCCGAAAAGTGGTGTTTAACGCCTTTGATTTCTTGGTACGTTTCCTGCCCTTTCCCTGCGATGACGACGACGTCGCCTGCGTGTGCGATTTTGCTTGCATACTCAATTGCATTTTGGCGGTTTTCTACTTTTATATAGTTTGTGGTGACTTTTTTTGTTCCGTTTTCGATTTGCTCGATTATGCTCATCGGTTTTTCAAAACGCGGGTTATCACTTGTCAAGATGCTTATATCCGCCATTTTGCCTGCGATTTCGCCCATTATGGCACGCTTTGTGGCGTCACGATTGCCACCACAGCCAAACACTGCGATGAGGCGGTTTGGCGTCAATTCTTTGACACTTGAGAGCAAGTTTTCGAGTCCGTCGGGTGTGTGGGCGTAGTCGATGACAAACTGATAACCTTTGGGGCTTTTATAGGTGTTATAGCGCCCGTCTACGCCTGTTACTGCGTTGACGCCCTCGACAATTTTTGACATATCGATATTTAGTGCGTGGCAACACGCGACGCAACCGAGTACGTTATAGACGTTATATTTGCCACCGATATGGAAACAAAATTCTGCGATTTCGTCGAATGCGTTGACAAAAAACTGACTTTGCGTGAGGTCGACGTCAATGTTGACGGCAAAGACGTCCGAAGGATTGTTGATGCCAAAACTGATGACTCTTTCGGCATTACAAAAACGCGCAAAAAGATGCCCAAAGTCGTCGTCGACATTGAAAATACAATTTTTGCTTTTTTCCTTTTTGAATAGTTGCGCTTTGGCTTGCGCATAGTCTTGCATTGTGCCGAAAAAATCTAAGTGGTCTTGCGTGAGATTTGTGAATATTGAACACTCAAATTCGATGCCGTCAACTTTTTTGAAATAGAGGGCGTGGGCTGATACCTCCATAACGACATAGTCGCATCCGCTTTTTTGCATTGTACAAAGGAGTTTTTGCAATTCCATTGGGTCGGGGGTTGTTAGGTGCGCGGGGATAACTTTGTCGCCTATCATATTTTGATTTGTGCCGATTAGTCCTACTTTGTAACCTGCCTTTTCCAAAATTGACTTTATTATGTATGTAGAAGTCGTTTTGCCGTTTGTGCCTGTGATTGCAATCATTTTGAGTTTTTTTGCGGGATTTTCATAGAAATTGCAAGCACAGAGTGCAAACGCGTTGCGGACATCCTTTGCGACAACTTGCGGGATGTCGAGTGCTAATTCCATTTGCGTGAGGACGACTTTTGCGCCGTTTTCAATTGCAATTTTTACATTTTCTTGCGCAACAGTTGAATCCGTTTTTAGATTGACATATAAATCTGTGGGCTGTTCGGGGTCAAAGCCGATTGTTTTTATCTCTTGTGCGGAAAGTCCTTTGACTGTCTTTAGTTCGATACCTTCAATTATGTTTTCTATTTTCATATTTTCACCTATTATTATTTTATGTCAACACACTTATGTGGGGTGTTCCCTTGCAAAATTTTTCTCAGTATTTGCTCAAAATGACAAAAGCAAATTATTTTGTTATATTCGCCACATAATGATAATCAAGTTATTAGCAAGACGATGTCGTTTTTGTAAGTTTTGGTGCCTGCGGGCAAAAGTTGCTCTTGCACAATTTCGCCGTCGCCTTGAATTTCGTACTGCAAACCTGCTTCAATGAGTTCGGCAACGGCGGTTGCAAGTCCTTTGCCGAGAACGTTTGGAACTGTCACTGTTTTTTCAAGTTTTTTTGCATCGTTTTCAAGGTCAATTGGCTTGATGTTCAAAATTTTGAACATTTGCTCAAAGTACATTTTTCCATATGGCGCGGCGACGATGCTACCATAATATGCGCCGTTGCTCGGTTCGTCGACTGCGATGAGGAGCAAATATTCGGGCTTCTCGGCGGGATAGATGCCGATAAAAGATGACACATATTTGCCACTTGCGATGACGCCGTTTTCATATTTTTGCGCTGTTCCTGTTTTGCCTCCAATGTCGTATCCTGGCACAAATGAGCGGATTTCCTTTTTATTGACGACTTGCGCGAGCATATTGCGGACTCGTTTGCTTGTGCTTTCGCTGATGACGCGTTTGCCTGCGCCGTTTTTGAGGTAGAGAAATTGTCCGCTTGAGGATTTGATTGTTGAAACAAAACTTGGCGTTATGGTTGTACCGCCGTTGACTACGCAAGCAACTGCGGACAACAAGCCCACCATTGTGACTGCGACGGCGTGACCAAAACCGATGCGCGCAAGGTCGACATTCTTGACGTCGCCTTGTGGCATCAATATTCCGCTACTTTCGCCTAAAAAGTCTATTTTTGTTGGATTGCTAATGCCAAAACTTTGGAGATATTTATAAAATGTTTCAGTTCCCATACGAAGTGCTAAGTCCATAAACACGGAGTTGCACGAGTTCATTAGTCCTTCGGCAAGCGACTGACTGCCGTGCCCGATTGTTCGCCAACATTTGATTCTTTGCCCGTCGACTATGCGGTAGCCGGGGTCAAAAAAACGCTCGTCTTCGGTTGTCAGGTTCTCCTCTAGGGCGGAGGCGATTGTCAATATTTTGAACGTTGAACCCGGTTCATAAACGTCGGTTATTGCTTTATTTTTTGACGTTGACATCATATTTGATACGTCATCGCGAGGCGGGTTGTTGAGGTCAAAACTTGGTTTGCTACTCATTGCTAGGATTTCGCCTGTGTTTGGGTTCATCAAAATGCCTGTTGCGCCTTTGGCTTTTTGCTCCGCCATTATGACGTTCAATGTGTTTTCAAGCGCGACTTGTAGTGGGAGGTCGAGCGATGTGATTAACGAATTGCCGTCGATGCTTGGCAGATATTCGACTAAGTTTGAATTAAGTTCGCGTCCTATCAAGTCGCCTTCGGTAAGCGCTTTGCCGTTTGTTCCTTTCAAGTAATTGTTGTAGTATGCTTCAAGCCCTGATTGCCCTTGATTGTCGACGCTCAAAAAACCGAGAACTTGCGTCAGTAAATCGCCATATGGGTAATATCTTTCATTGTTTTGCGAAAAGTAAACGCCGAGCGCATTCGCGGAAATTATAGCATTCATTTGTGCGCTTGTGATTTGCATTTTGACAAGCGCTTCAGACACGCCTTTTGTGCTGGAAAGTTGGTACGCTTTGTCGTATGATATATCCAAAGTGTTTGACAAAACTTTTGCAACGTAAGCTGAGTCAATGACGGCGTTTGGGCGCACGTAACAATTATATGTAGTGTTACAAACGGCAAGCGCATTGCCGTTGCGGTCAAAGATTGTTCCGCGTTTTGCCTCAAGTGGCAAATCACGTGTCCACTGGTCGACGGCGCGGGCGCTATACTTGTGTCCGCTAATGATTTGCACCCAAAAGAGCCTACCAAACAATGCAAAAAAAATAAAGGCTATTGAAACTGTAGCAGTCAAAAGCCTTTTGTGGATAGATAACAAAGAAAAGTTTGTTTTCATATCAGCCTCCAAATAAACTGCTGAAAAAATTGCATATGGAATCAAACCAATTACTTTCCTTTGTATATTGTTTTGGGTCGCGAAGCGTGATGTTTGTTTTGCTAGACGACTCAATTTTTGTCATATTTTTGTTTTGTACGATTTCCGAAATTTTGTTTTCGTTGTTTAGTTCTTTGTAGGTATTGAAAAGTTCGTTGAGCGAATTCTCTTTTTGCGAAATTTGCGCTTCAATTCGCGCATTTTCGGCGTTGATGTTGTTGATTTGGACGATGTTGAAAATCGCTAAAAAGCCCATTACTGCCACAACTGCGGAATAACCGATTAACATCAACTTGCCACGAAAATTCAGTTTTGCTTTTGAATTTTTACGCGCATTGACTTTAGGAGTACTGAGTTTTTGAAACTCAATTTTCGCCGTTGTTGGCGTCGTCACGGCTGTTGCAACTTGCGCAAACTCTTGTTCGACTTGTTTTTGCTTTTGCACAACTTCTTTATCTGTTGTGCCTGTTTCTTTTACAAAATCGACAAGGTCATAATTGTCATATATGCGCTTCAGTTTGTCCGTTTCGTGAGAAGTCGAGAACTCTTTGAGTTGTGCTTTTGAAGCTTCTGAAATTTCTTTTTCGTCCTCAACATTTGCCCAGTCAAACAGGATTTTCTTTGCGTCTTTCTTTTGTGTTTCTACTTCCGTTTCGGTCAGTGTTTTCAATTCCGTTGACATAATATTATACTCCTTTTCTAATTTATTTAGAACGTCGCGCGCACTCTTTGTGCGACGTTTCTAAACGCGCTCGACAACGCGGAGTTTGGCACTTTGCGAACGCGAATTTTCATTTAATTCCGCATTCGTTGCGACTATTGGTTTTTTTGTGATTATATCACACGTGCGTTTGTGATGGCAGACACACACGGGTAGTTCTTTGGGACAAATGCAGTCAGTAGCAAGTTCTTTGAACGTGTCTTTGACAATCCTATCTTCAAGGCTATGAAACGTCAATACGCACATTCGCCCGCCCGTGTTTAGTGACTCGCACATCGTTTTTAGTACGTTTTTCAGTCCGTCAATTTCGCCGTTGACCTCAATTCTAATCGCTTGGAAAATTCTTTTACAACTGTGTCCTTCGGCAAATCTCACTTTCGCGGGCAAGACACTTTCTGCGACGGCAACAAGTTGCAACGTTGTTTCAATCGGCTTCTCTTTTCGGGCGTCAACAATTGCTTTGGCAATCCTTCGCGAAAACTTTTCTTCGCCGTACTCAAAAAATATTTTTGTCAATTCTTCCTCGGTATAGTTATTGACAACTTCGTAGGCAGATAAACTTTGTTCTTTGTTCATTCGCATATCAAGCGGAGCATCAAACCTATATGAAAATCCGCGTTCGGCAGTATCAATTTGAAAACTTGAAACGCCTAAATCAATCATTATGCCGTCAACCTTGGAAATATTCAGTTTTTCAAGTATTTCAGCAAAGTTGTGAAAATCATCGTGAACAAGTTTGCAGTTGCCAAACTGCGCCAGCCTGTTTTTGCACTCATTAATTGCATCAATATCTTTGTCAATCGCGATGAGCCTGCCATTGTTGCTCAACCGATTAGCTATTTCAAAACTATGCCCCCCGCCACCTGCGGTACAATCAACATATGTGCCTTCGGGCTTGATTTTCAAATTTTCAATACATTCATTGAGCATAACTGAATAGTGTTTGAACATTTTTCGCCCTCCACCACATTTTTGCCATTTTTCAAACTTCACACAAACTATGCTAGATGCGCAGGCAAGCGCGCTCGACTTTAAAATTAATTTTCCTTTCTTTGGTATTTCATCTTAAGTGCCACTCAACCAAACCTGCAGGCGTGCGCTATCGCACGCGTTATATGTTAAACTCGCTAAGTTTTGAAAAACTTTCATCAAAACTGAGTTCATCAGCATTGTAAGCGTTCCAGCGTTCCTCGCTCCAAATTTCACAACGTGAACCAACGCCAATTATGACAATATTTTTTTCAATTTGAGCAAAATCTCTCAATATTGCGGGCAATGTAAATCTACCAACGCTGTCCTCCTGCACCTCAAACGCGGACGACATTATCATTCGTAGTGGTTTTTGCGCATCAACAGCCGTCAATGGCAATTCTTTCAACTTGTCATAGATACTACATTTGAGTTCTTCTTGCGAAAACACAAAAAGGCAACCATTTGAACCCTTTGTTACAACAAAGTTTTCGCCAAGTTGTGACTTGAGTTTTTGTGGCATACGTATGCGTCCCTTTTCATCGACGGAATAAAAATATGTCCCCAGCAACATAGTACACTACTCCTTGTTGCACATATTATACTACACATTTCTCCCACAATCAACCATTTTTGAACACTTTTACACATTTTGTGCATAATTTGTTGATATAGCACACAAATTTTTGCCAAATTTTACTTTTTGTAGAACATTTGTTTTAATAGATTGTTAAGTGCTTAACTATTTTACATGCAAAAAAGCACACACTGTTTCCACTGTGTGCTTGTAAAATATAACAAAACTTTTTATTCATTTCTTGTTGCATCGGTGGAGCAGATGAACTTGAGTTTGTTTTCAAGTTTGTCGCAACTTGTAAGGTAATAGTCAATTCCATTTTTGTTGTACTCAAGGCGTGAACGAATCTTGTTGCCGTGTAGGTGACCAAACACGCAAATATTGGCGTTGTACTTTTCCATAAGGTTGGTAAAGTCGCTGTCGTCGATTGCACTATTGAATGGCGGATAGTGAATCATTACTATCAATATATCCCCTTCTTTGCGGAGTTTGGTTGCACTTTGCAAGGCTAATTCTAGTCTAATAAGTTCGCGTTTGTAGATTTTTAGGTCGTCGGCGGTTTGTTCGCGCCCACGCTCGGGAACTGTCCAACCACGCGTGCCACAAATTAATATATTTTCAAAGCGGACGCAATCATTTTGCAGAAAATACATATCACTTGGCGCGGAGTTGCGGACGGCTGAGATTGATTGCCACCAATAGTCGTGGTTCCCGCGAATCATAACTTTGCGCCCTTTAAGTTTTTTGAGATAGTCGTAGTCTTTGACGGCGTCCTCAAGGTACATTGCCCACGAAAAATCGCCTGCGAGCAAAACGATGTCGTCGTCAGTAACTTTCTCATTCCAGTCCTTTTCTATGTCCTCGGTATAATTGTCCCAAATATGTCCAAATATATCCATAGGTTTCGGCGTGGAAATTGACAGGTGCAAATCACTGATTGCATAAACTTTCATTTTTTTGCTTTCCTTTTCTTCAATACATAACGCGGAGTATTTTTAACTTTTGTTTCTTTCGACTTTTCATTATTTTTCTTTGTTTTGTCGCTTGCGGTGCTCAGTTTTGCGTTTTTTTCATTTTTCTTTTTCGGAATTTTCGGCGCTACATTTTTGTTGTTCATTTTGCTATTTCCAAATTTTGAACTTGTGGCTTTTTTGCTGACTTTGCCGTCAGTTTTTGCACCGTTCGTTTTTGCTTTTGTGGCTTTATTTTTCAATTTAGCGTCATTTTTTTTGCGTTCTTCCTCACGCAAAACGATTTCGCTAATATTTTCGCCCGAACCGACGACGATGCCTTGCGGTTTGTCTTTTTCTTTGATTGCTGATATTTTTGCTTTGTCGATGTGCAGATTTTCGTAGTCAAGAACTGAGTCCATAAAGTCGAGCACGGCGCCGAGATTGGCTTTCCCCGACGCTGAAACGGGGATAATATCCGCCGTGCCGAGTCCGAGTTCTGTCGCTATCATTTGCACTTGCGCGTTAATTTTGGTTTTGCCGATTTTGTCGGTTTTGGTTGCAATGACTTTGAATGGTATATTGTAATAATACAAATATTCAAGCATTTGCTTGTCAAGTTCGCTTGGTGTTATGCGAATATCGACAAGAACAAACACCATTTTGAGGTTGTTTGACCTTTGCAAGTAACCTGAAATTAGTGTTTGCCATTCTTTTTGTGCTTCCTTGCTTGCAACGGCAAAGCCATACCCCGGGAGGTCGACAAGCATAAAGCGGTCGTTTATGAGAAAGTAATTGACAAGGCGTGTACGCCCCGGCATACTACTTGTTTTTGCGAGTTTGTTTCGGTTTGTCAACGCGTTGATTAGACTAGATTTGCCGACATTACTGCGCCCGACAAACGCGATCTCGGGCATATCATAATCAACATAGTTGTTGATTTTTGCTAGACTTGTGATAAATTCTGCTTTTTTTATGTTCATAATTCGTTCCTTTCAAACCTTTTTATATATAATGATAGTTTGCAACAAAAAAGTTTTCTAAATATTTCAATGCAACATTAGCGCGAACATATTGGCGTGTGTTGCTGATTTGATAAAGTATATCAATTTTGTGTGCAAATGTCAAATGTTATCACAAACGCGACGAATGTCACATATTATTTATTAGAAACTATAAGGAGGAAAATATGTCATTTTTTATTGGAAACATTCGCGGTGATAGAACCCCCGGTGTCATTCAAGGCAATGCGCTAAATGGTTTGTGCGAACGAATTTGCATCCAAACGCAAAAAGTTTTTGACGCGTGCTTGCAACAAACACAGATTGAGGGGCAATCAATACCATTGACTGGCTTCAATCCAGCAAATCCAACATTGCCACTGACGTTTGTTTCGGGGCAAAATTCGGCAAATCAACCTTTCACGGTGTCAAATCTTGTAATTGAAAGGCTTGAGGATAGACCAAACTTTGCAAGGGTGCGCGCGACGGTGACAATTCCTGTAGACATTGTTTACACGGATGCAAACAACGTGGCAGGCACGGCACAAGGCGAATTTACTGTTGATGAGGACGTCGTTTTGTATGTTCCGCAACCGTCAATTATGCCTTATCGCATACAGGCTTCGGGCGGAGTTATTTTGACTGAAGGCACTTTCCCTGAAAACGCAAATTCGCCACTCACAGTCAACTGTTGCTTGGCTCTAATTTTGAAAGTTGTTGCAGATGCGGAAATTCTTGTGCCTAGTTACGGCTACTGCTTGATACCGCCTTGCCAAAGTTTTACGGAAGATGTTTGCTCGGGCTACTTCGACTTACCTCTCTTCCCGACACCTGCGCCGACGCCAAACGCTTAGCGCACGAACAATTACATACCACAATAAAAAACGCTTGCTCAACGCACGCGTTTTTGAGTTGTTAAGTTATTTTACTACTTTAGTTGCTTTTCTTTTTTGTATTTGATTTTTCATTTGATTTTGATGAAGTTGATTTATTTGCTGTGCTTGTTGATTTTGATTTCGTCGATTTTGCTTTCTTTTTGTTCTTTGCTGCTTTTGCCTCGTTTTCTTCTGTCAAGACGGAAACTTTTACTGGTTTATTTGATGAAAGTTGTTTCAATAATTGGCGCTTTTTGTAGCGATAGTCATAAAAACAAAGTATAAACACAACAAATAAGGTAGTTCCTGCGATTATTTCCCAACTATAGTATAGAACTTGTGGCGCGTCCGCAACTTCGACGTCCGTGACAATATTAAGACCGCCGTTCGTTGTGCTGACGCCCATTAGAACGTTGCCGTTTTGGTCAGTTCTATATATTTTTGTTATGTTAGCCTCAGCAAGCCAATCCAAAAATTGTTGATGCGGATGTTTGTATTTGTTGTCCTTTCCAACTTCAATGACAACATATTCGGGGTTTAATTCTTTCAAAATCGTCAGGTTGTTTGAATCGTGGAGCGCGCTACCGTGATGCGCTGCTTTGTACACCGTGACGCGCGAAAGACGCGTTTTCAAATTGTTGACATTATTTTCAATCAATTGTTGCAATTCGCCAAACTGCGCCGATTGTGCGTCACCCGTAAAAAGGAAACTGAGCGACTTATATTCAAGCAAAATCATTGGCGAATAGTCATTTGCATCGTCATAGTATGTAAGATTTGGTGTCAAAAATTCAAAGTTATAGACAATGCTTGCAACTTTGCTTTCAATTTTCAAACCTTTATGTGCGTACAAAACATCTGCATCGTCGGCAATGTCGTTTTCTTCATAGACGGCGTCAATATATTTGCCATATGTTGCTGTCCCTTTGACTCGCGCGTTGTGGGGATTGCCTGCTAGTTCGTGCGCGCTTTTGGTTGAGTATTCATATGGACGAATACTGCAATTTACTTGATATTCCTCATAGATTGCAACCATACTGCCACTATGGTCGGAGTCACTGTGCGTGAGCAAAACATAGTCAAATTCACGCGTAAGGTCGTTTTTAAAGAACGCACTATTGAGGTAATTTAGCAACTGCTTTTTCGCTTTTGAGTCACCAGCATCTATGAGCATTGTCTGGTCGTCGGGAAAACGAATCGCTATGCTATCGCCTTGCCCAACGTCTATATAATGCACCTCAAGGTCGCCCGCTGAAATAACTTTGCCAAATTCAGTGTTTTTGATACTTACATTAAAAGTATCCGCAACAAATTTTTCAATCGGTTCTTTGACAAAATATGTGCAAGCAATCATAGTTGCAATAATCAAAAATATGAGTAATCGCGTCCAAGAAAAGGTCATTCTTATGTTTTTCTTTTTTATTTTCTTCTTTTTCGTTTCTGCCATAAATAATCCTCTTTATCACATAATAAAAAATTAGTGTAGTTTTTAAAAACTAACACTAATATTATAATGAACTTTTAATTTTGTGTCAAACATTTCGACAACTTTGTACATTTTTTACAAGTTTTTTTGTCACGCAACAGCAAACTTTACTAAAGATAAACCAACTAACTAAATATTCTTAGACTTCGCCACACGAGAAACTAACCGCTCAGATACGAGCACGCTACGCCGTCTATTCAAATAAATTGCTTGTAGGAGCAATATTTGCAGACGTGGGCTATCCCACACGAAAAATAAACTACATAGATACTTTTAGGCTACGCCGTCCGACGATATAACTAAAGCGTAGAAACAATATTTGTAGCGGTGGCCTACGCTACACGAGAAATTAACTGTATAGATACGAGCACGCTACGCCGTCTATTCAAATAAATTGCTTGTAGGAGCAGTATTTGCAGACGCGGGCTACCCCGCCATATCGTTGTCAAAAATTTCAATTTCTTGTTCAATATCAACAGACTTGTGTTTGCCAAATCTTTTCTTTTTTTCCTTGATTTTCTTTGGCTTTTGCGACGTTTGCTGTCCAGTGACAGGCGGAGCAAACAACTGCAAAATCTCGTCTTTTTGGCGCATAACCGCATTATACCCTTCTTCAATCATTTTTTCCGCGCCGACAAAACTTGTTGCCTTGAAATCTTTTAAATCAGGCTCAATCAAGACATCAGTATTCAACTTGCCTTTCACGCAGTTTGCCTTCATCAATATGCGAATTGAAGCAAGCACAAGGTCAAAAGTTTTTACACTATCTGTACCTCTGCCACGATATTTGTTGATGTCAACTGAAATAACTTTGTCACAGCCAAGCATTTTTGGAACGTCTGCAGGAATCGTGTTCGCTAGCCCGCCGTCCATAAGGTTCATTCCCTCGTATTGCACGCAGTCAAAAACCATTGGCACGGCACACGAGCCCGCAATTGCTTTGCAAAGTCTGCCCTCAGTGAAAACTATTTCTTCGCCTGTTTTCATATCCACCGCAACAGCGCCAAATTTCTTTTTGAGGTCGGAAATGTCAATATCTCCCATCAAACTAATGATAAACTCCTCATATTTTGATGTCTTTGACGGAACAAACACGATTTTCGACGTGCGAATGTCCTTAATTTTCATTTTGAGCGCCCGCTCAATTAGTTCGTCCGCTTTGTAGCCATAACAATACAGCGCCCCAATAAACGCGCCAACGCTCGTGCCTGCAACTGCGTCAAATTCAACTCCCAACTCCTCAAACGCTTTGATTGCGCCCAAATGCCCAAAGCCACGCGCACCACCGCCACCAAGTGCAAGCCCGACTTTAGGTCTAACTGCAACTTCGACGACATCTTTTTTTTCTTTGCGCCTAAACATTCTTGTTATAAAATTCATAATGTATTTTCCCATATTATATTTTAACACATAACCCCGCAAAAATCAAGCACACTTCCACTTTATGTTTTTACCCATATTTTGCTTGCATTTCAATTTGCTTTTCAAATATTATATGTATTCTTCGTCGTTTATATTAATCATAATGCAATAATGCGCATATGACATTATTAGTCACTACCCAACGATTAAAAAAGGAACTTGCTTAAAAAGCAAATCCCTTTCTATACGATGAAGCATACGCCACTCAAATTCACACTATGATGAAAGAATTTGGCGGAGTCCCTCCAGTAGAAACTATGTTTATAACTCCCGTTTCGTCAACAGGCTTGAATGTGTAAATATTGTTTTGGAAAGACGCATCATCTACATTCTCGCCACTAATATTAAAATTCCAAACATATGGCTTGCTTATGATTACTTTGTATGTTTTACCCATCATTAATTCATAATTTACAAATTGTTGATTGATATTCCATTGGAAATAATGAGTATAGAGTTCTGTATATGTTCCACTCTCGCTTTCTTGTATAATATATAGGAATATTCCTCCTTTCGGCGTGTCATTTGTAAATGTTGCCGTAAATTTTATCGGCACTTCTGTTGGTATAGGCGTCCACGAAGCATTGATTGTACAATCATTTGTGCCAAATGTAAATATGAAATTATTCTTAATATTTCCGTCACTACCATTATTTACGACATATCCATAAGAAGGTGTGCCATTTTTTGTAACATTCAATATTGACAAATCAACCGACTTACCCGCGGGCATACTGATTATATATGTTGTGTTGTCAAAATCTTGCATTTTACCGCCATTGAAATTTACAGTAACTATTGACGTTGGAAGCTCTTGAAAATATGGAAAGCCATTGTTCTTGTTTGCATCAATTGCCCAAATTTTATCAAAACCCCAGTTCCAAGAATATGGCAAACCCTTACCGCTGGCAAATGCTTCTCTTGTTTTAAAACTATCTGCAGAAATACTTGCGCTACTTTGAGATGGTTCACTTGTAGTATCATCAATCTTATTGCCTATCAACTTTATATTTTGTGATGTTGCGCAATACGAAATTGCGCCAGTGGAAAGAGTATAAGCATAACTATAATCACTCTCGCCTAGAATCCCACCAATAGCATCTCCTATTCCGCTAACATAACCAACGCTATAGCAATGCGAGATATGACCCCCCCTAATTAAGTATCCACTAATACCACCTACTTTGCTACCTGTTCCCCCTGTAACATTGCCCACATTAAAAGCATCTTCCAAATTCGCAGAACTTTCAGATGCTCCTTCACACTTCCCTATAACTCCACCTATATGACTATTCCCCCCACCATAAACATTGCCAGAGTTATAAGCATAATTCACATCACACCCCCCCGAATCAACTATAGAAATATATCCAAAAACACCGCCAATATTGCATCCATCTCCACCATAAATGTCTCCCAAATTATAGAAATCACTAGCCCGACCATCGAATCCATAAAGGTCTCCAGCAATGCCTCCAACAGAACTTTTATTCCCACACTTTATTATACCTGAATTATAGCATTGTGATTCGACGTAACTAGTACCAAGATACCACCAACCAGCAATGCCTCCAACATTTGCACTTGCTCCACCAATGATTGTTGCTGTATTAAAACAATTTTTAATATTAGATGAACAACTCCCCGCTATACCACCTAAAGAGCCACTACTATTTGATATATGGCCTGCTATGCCGAGATTTGTAATTGTACCACTAACTGACTTAAACAACCCTTGCTGAGCGTTTTCAAATGTGATAACACTGTTGTTTCCGTTCAATGTGCCACTAAAACCGTCCGCGATGCCACTCCAAACAATTTGCGTTGCGCCATTATTGACTGAATACTTTGCTGGAACTCTTATGTCTGAAGTTATTGCAAAATACTTGTTTTTGTACGGATTTCCGTCTGCGTCGTTTATATTATTTTCTATTACATTTTGAAAATAAAGAAGTTGAGCAAAATTTTGAATTTGGTAAGGGGCTTGTTCAATTCCACTACCACCGCCAAACTGTTCCGCTGAAACGATGTTACTTACTCCCAAAATGTTATTATTATTTTCTGAATAATATGTTGCCCCCAAAATAATTGCTAAGAAACAAAAGGCGAACAACACAAAAAAGCACAACATTAACAGAATTTTTGTGCGACGCTTATTTTTATTCCGTTTTATAACACTTACACTTGATTGAACTGAATTTTGCTGACTTTTAAAGCCATTTTCAGGTAAGTTATCCTTATGTTTTTTGTTTACAATTTGTGGATAACCTTTATACCCCCCCCCCCCCCCATTTAGTTAAGTTCTTAATCATTTTCTTTGCCTCCAATAACATTTTACAAGTTCAGTTTACCACAAAAACAAAAAAATATCAAACGATTTGCGCTACCGTTTGATATTTTTTTAGTTTCAATATTAGTTTTCTTCATTTTGCATCTTTTTTGCAAGTTCTATGTCTTTTTCAACTTGTTCAATATCTGATTTGATTTGAGCATTTGTTTCTGTCAAGATTTTGTTTGTTTGCTCAAGGATTGGATATCTATCCTTGTTTGCTTCCATAACTTCTTCACAATGCGCTACGCTCAATCTCAAGCCTTCCAACAAGTCAAGTTCCTCATTGAGTTCTTTTGCCTTTTCTTCGTCAATGTCGGCATAGTTGTTTACGCCATAAAGTAGAACTTTGCGTTTTGCAACAATTGCTTCACGACGACGCAATTTCTTTTTGTCGCTTTCAAGCGTTTTCTTCACTCTTGAAAGTGGAATATATTCCTTTTTGTTGATTCTCAATTCTTTTTCATTTGTTTTAAGTCTTTCTTTGAGATTTTCAAGGCGCGCTTCAAGTTCGTCGAGGTTGCCGACGTAATCTTTCATTCTTCTGCCTTCGTCGTCATCATCTCCATTGCGTTTTGCAATAAGTTCGTTCAATTTTGCTTTTTCTTCTTCGGCAATGCGTTTCAATTCTTCATTTTCTTGTTGTTGCGCTTGAAGTTGTTTTTGAAGTTCAGCAACTTGTTCTTCCAAACGTCTCAAAATTTCATTTTGAACTTGTTTTTCTTCTTCAGTTGGTTCTTTTGTTTCTTCAACTTTTGGTTGTTCCTCTTCAACTGGTTCATCTTCAAAAACGTCTTCATCTTCATCGTTGAAACTGATGTCCTCAAAGTCATCTGTTTCATCTTCAACAACTGCTGGTTTTTCTTCGTCGTCCTTTACTTCGTTTGTTTGAAGAACTTGGCGCGCAAACTCCTCACTTTTCACTTTGCCATATGCTGAAAGCGCGTCATTATTGATTTCTTCAATCATTGCGTCGTAGTCAGGTTCTACAGGTTTAGCTTCGACCACTGGTTCAGGTTCTGGCTGAGCAGGTTCATCAAAAACAAACTCTTGTTTTGCTTGTGCTTCCTCTTGCCTTGCCTTTTCAAAGTCAACCTCTTCGCCTTTTTCTTCTTCTTTTTCTACGACTGGTTCTCTTTCAGCATAGTTGTTGGTGATGTTGGTTGTGTTGTTTGTCACCGTCGTATTGTCGTTTTTGTGTTTTTTGAAGAATATTCCTTGTCTATCTGACATTGTTGACAAAATCCAGTCAGAAACAAATACTACCAAAAATATTGCGATAGCAATGATTCCAATGATGCCAAGAATGTTGAGGAATGCACCCCAAAAATCTGTAGAACTTTCCAAAATATTTGCAAATGTCATAATATTTCTCCTTATTTTTTTTCGCCACCATAGCGTTGGTGGAAGCGGCGGGAATTGAACCCGCGTCCACACCAATTCCGCTGTGCTTTTCTCCGTGCGCTAGGTCATTTTCAAAGTTCGGCAAAGTTTGATGATGACCAAAAGTCACTTTGCTATAGATTTAATTTCATTTGAAAATTCAATCACTTTTTCCAAACTATCATTCTACTTTAAAGCCTGCAAATCGACGAATGAAATCAAAGTGCTAGACTCGGTGTTGCTAAATTAAGCAGCAACAGCCATTGCACCCATAGGTGCAACATTTGAATTATTTGCGTTTAATTTAATTTCCCTTTTTACGAAGATGGACTTCGGCACGCTTTTTCACGCAAAATTTGATGCGTCGAATCCAAGTCGCTCCCTTGGATTTGGGATGCAAGACTAATTTTGTCTTGCTAGTTCCCTTTTTTGTTCTCTCTCTTTATTCGCTTTTCTTTTGTCGTAAAGTTTTTTACCCCTTGCAACTGCGATTTCAAGTTTCACTCTGTTATCTTTATTGAAATAGACTTTGAGCGGAACTATTGTCAAGCCCTTTTCATTGATTTCAGATTGCAATCTAAGAATTTCACGCTTGTTTAGCAATAATTTCCGTTTTTGTCTTTCGTCAGGATTGAAAGCAGTTGATTTTTCATATGTTTTAATATAGCAATTTTTCAACCACATTTCGCCATTTTTGACAGAAACAAAACTATTGAGTAAACTAATATGCCCTTCTCGAATTGATTTGACCTCGCAACCCATTAAGACAATGCCTGCTTCATAGGTGTCCAAAATCTCATACTCAAAAAATGCTTTTTTGTTTGTTGCAATGACTTTCACTCTTACTACCTCAATATTATACCACAAATTTTGAAATTTGCAATACCCTTTTAAAAATTTTTTGTTTTTTGAGCATTTTTTCGACTTTTTATGTTATTTTCGCCCCTTCCGGCAAGGCTAGCCTTGACTGCAGGTTTTGTTTTTAACTCACAACAACATCTGTCCACCACCCAACACCCACACCTGTGCCGTTTGACACTCTCCGCTTCGGCTACACCTTCGGTCGAAATGACAGTGGTGTGTTTAAACTTGTTTGTACTACACCATTGTAGCGTGTTAGAAGCTTGCACTGGACACCTTAATCCGCTGCAGCGGTATTAAAGGCTTGCGCCTCCGTTTGGGGTCGAAATGATGGTGGTATTTCAACTTGTTTGCGCTACCCCATTGAAACATATTATTATGTTTATATTCTATATACTTTGCCTAACGCTATTGTTCGAGTTCGTCAATTTTTTCATTGTTGGCTTTATTCTTTTTCAAGTATTTTGAAATGTCTTGAAATTTACGATGTTGTTTTTTACTTTCGTCTTCTTTTTTTTTACCGCGATTGTCGAATTGTTTTGAGTCGCCTTGATAATTTTCAAAACTTCTACGTTTGTTTTTGCCTTTGCCATTGGAACTATTTTTGACAGTTACGCGCGGACGTCGTTCTTCACGCGGGTCTTTCATTCCAATTCTGTCGTAAAACTCCTTGCGCGTTTCGTCATTGCTTCGACGTTCTATGTAGTACGCTTCGCCGTGGGTGTCGTACATTTTCTTTTTGATTGTTGGCTCTTTATCAAATGATACTGACGCGTTGTTATATTCCTTTTCATAGTTGCGCACAAGCCCAAAATCTATTGTTCTTGCCGTTTCGTTTGTTGCAAGAACTTTGATTTTGACGGTGTCACCCATTTTGAATGACATATGCTCGCCGTCAAGTCTGTGCAAATCTTCGTCCAAAACGTAGTTGTCATACGGCAAATCAGCAATTTTGATTGCCCCTTCAACCGTGTTCGGCAATTCAACGTAAATTCTTTCCGCTGTTACGCCGTTGACTTTGCCCTCAAACTCTTGCCCGAGGAAACGCGCCATAAACTTGCATTTATAGTAATCATCGACAGTACGCTCTGCTTCATCGGCGTTGCGTTCCTTTTCGCTAGCATTGCGCGCAAGTTCGATTGTTGTACGCTCCCAGTATTTTTTACGCTCAGGTGTGAGTTCTCCGTCAAGATATTCCTTTATTATTGTATGAATAATCAAGTCTGGCAAACGGCGAATTGGCGATGTGAAATGGCAATAATGTTTGTTTGCAAGTGCAAAATGCCCCAAATCTTCGATGTCATAGTATGCTTTTTTCGTACTGCGCAAGGCAATTTTGCGGACAACTTCGCCATATTCTTTGTCCTCAATTTCCTTCAATAGTCTTTGGAAATCTAGAGGGCGAATTTCAGCAAAGTCATTGCTAGGGGCTTTTATTGCAAGTCCATACTGCCCTAGAAAGCGATTGAATGCTTCGAGTCTTTCGGGGTCAGGAATGTTGTGCACACGATAAATTGCGGGTATTTCTTGCTTGCCCATAAATTCAGCTACTGCTTCATTTGTGACAACCATAAAACTTTCAATCAACTGATTTGATTTTTCAATTGGATATGGGCGAATGTCGACAACGTCGTTGTTTTCATCCAAAATAATTTGGCTTTCGGGTATGTCAAAATCAAGTTCGCCACGCTTTTCGCGGTGACGCGACAAGATGTCGGCGAGTTTTTCCATATTTTTTGCGACATCGACAAGATGCTCGTAACGCTCGCACATTTCTTCGTCGCCGTCAAGAATTTTTTGAAAGTTTTTGTACGTCATTCTTTCTTTTGAATTGATGATTGATTTATGAATATCAAAGTTTACAACATTGCCCTTGTGGTCAATGTCCATAAAAGCTGAAAGTGCAAGGCGGTCGACGTTTGGATTCAAAGAACAGATGCCGTTTGAAAGTTCTTTTGGTAGCATTGGTATTACAAGGCGTGGGAAATAGTTGCTTGTTGCTCTTTCATATGCTTCTTCGGCAAGCACGCCATTTGGTTTTACATATTCTGAAACATCTGCAATGTGGACTCCAAGACGATAGGTGCCGTCGTTGTTCATTGAAAGCGAGATTGCGTCGTCAAGGTCCTTTGCGTCGTCGCCGTCGATTGTGAAAATGAGCATATCTCTCAAATCAAGTCTACCTTTGGTTTGTTCAGGCAAAACCTCTTGTTTGATAGTTTTTGCAAACGCGACTTGCTTTTCTGGGTACTCCTCATACAAGTCGAACGTACGCAAAATGCCCAAAACTTGCACGGACGGGTCGTAACTGTCGCCCAAAATTTCAACAACTTCGCCCTTTGGCAATTTGTCGTCATAACTTTGAATTTTGACGACAACTTTGTCCCCTGTCAATGCGTCGAGTGTGAAATTCCTTGAAATTTCAATCATCGGGTATCTATCTACTTCGTCGGGAACTAACACAACTTTTTTGCCGACTTTTTCGATTGTTCCGACAATGTTTTTAGTGCTGTGCCCTGTGATTGCACGAATGATGCCACACTCCTTGTCGGGATTAAATTTATCTTTGACCACTTCAACAAGGACACGATCGCCATAAATTGCTTTACCCATAAAGACGGATGGAACAAACACATCTTCTGCTTGTCCTGCGATTGAAACAAATCCAAATCCTTTAGGATTTTTGGACAAAACGCCTTGTTTTAGTCCCATTTCTTCGGGAGTTTTAAGTGTTTGCGTGACTGGCTCTAGCACCAAATCGCCATCTGCCATTAGTTTGCGAATTTGAATTTCCGCTTCATCTGTGGATAGATTTTTGTCAAACGCAACGGCGTTTGTGAGCATTTTCAATGAACAATCGCCGATTTTTTTTCTTTTTTCATAAATTTTCAATATTTCTTCTTTATTCATAGATCACCTTTCTTATATTGTACAAGAAAACTAGCAAAAAAGCAATAGTTTGAATGCATTTTGCTTTTTATGTGCGAAAAGGCACGAATATTTCGTGCCCTTTAAACTCAACTACCGCTATAAATTCTAAATGAAATTAGGTATATTACAGTCAAAACCAAAATTGTTCCTGCAATAATATATGTCCATTTTTTCAAACGACCTTCACGAGAGTTGCCCTTGTTTTGTGCGTAAAAACTATTTTCCGCTCCGCCAAGTGAACCCAAACCACTTGAGTTTGATTCTTGACAGAATATCAAAACAATTAATGCTATTGCGCAAAGTGCGACGATTGCAACAAGAATTATTTGTATGATTGGAAATGACTCCGATACCCATGTTGGAACTGCGCCTGCAAGCGTTTGCAACAAACTAATATTCATAATTTACTCCTAGTCTAATAACATTCGATTTTTTATTATAACACAGTTTTTGCAAAATTACAACTATTTTGTTATAATTATTTTACTTTTTTGCATCAACTTTGCGCTTGTTAATTCTCAAAGAAATTTCATAGTGAATTTCAAGATGAAATATCTCTAGAAAATTAGCGACAAATTCAAACTTAGTTTTACAGATGAGGCGTTTAACTCTTTGCATATGTTGTTTACTTTTTTCTTAGTTACATGTTTGTTGTCAAACTGCAATCATACTTGAGGCACAACCACCGCTAAACTCAAGTGTTATTGTCTGCGAAGTGGATGCGACGGTATAGGTGATTTTGTTTTTATTGTCATCATCTCGTGTGCAATCACCGCTGACGGTCATTGTCCACATATAGGGCTTGCTGACAAGAATTGTGAACGTTTCGCCAATTTTTTGAGTCAATTTGATTGGTACATTATTGTTTGCTACAATTTGACTTTGTATCGCATTATCTTTCATTAGGTACAATATAACCCCGCTTGCTTCACTTTTATAATTGCCCGTGATTGATACATTGATGCTCACGTCATTCCCTACTTTTACAAGTTCAATAGAAATAATTCTACTAGCACCAGCCCTGGGGGCAATATACTCCTTTATTGTGCTATTCTCAAAAATGTGCCCTGCTCCTTCACCATCCTTTACAGTCGACCCTTCAACAATTTGTACCGTTCCTGTTCTAAGTTTCCATTTATACCCATTAGGTGCTGCAGTAACTTCCAACAACCCATAAGAAACACAACCTACTGTAGTACCCCAATATGATCCGCTTGAATTCTCATTATATTCAATACTATTACTATAGTCTTCACCATTAAAATAGATATTGAAGTCGCTAAAACTATATGACCCAACATAAGCATATATATCTGCCATACCAGGATCCCCCGCTGCAGAAATGGTTTTATCATTATTTTTCGGTTGTAATAATATTAGAGAAACAACTATACTTGTAAACACCAAAAGCCATATGGATAGTAGTACGGCGCGACAAAGAAAGTTTGATTTAGTTTTGTAACAATTTTTATTAATTTGATTTTTATCATTGTACAATTTATTACAGTTTTTGCAATTTTTTGTTTTTTGCGCATTTTGTAAAAAACTGTAGCCATCTTGCAACTTTCGACAGTTATCCTCACTATTTCGAGAGGTTATGCTGTCGTTTTTTGCATCATTATACCCCCCCCCCCCCTAGCAATTTTGTTCTAAAAATCATAATGTTTTATCTCCTTATTCTTTGATTTTTCGTGGTTAGTATACCACAAAATAGAACATTTTACAACTGTTTTTGAAGTACATTTTTATGTTTTCATTTCATTGCCCGTTCTAGCAAGGCTCGACTTGACTGCAGACTTGGTCTTCAACTCACAACAACCCATACTAAGTATAGCACATTCTATTCTTTGACTGTGTTGTATTAACTAACAATTAGATTTTGTTGAGGGTGCGGACGACAAAAACGGTCATATCGTCATTGGGGGCGTCGCGGTTTAGGTGCACGGCTTCGTTCAAGATTGCGTCGGCTAGCGTTTGCGGATTTTTTGTTTCAAAATTGTTCACAAATGTTTGCAAAATTGTTTCGTCCTCAAAGGCGTCGAGGACGCCGTCCGACAAAAATATGACGCAATCGCCGTGACATAGTGCTGTTTTTGTGGTGCTGGGGTGTAATTCTTCCAAAATGCCGAGTGGCAATGCTCCTGCTTGTATGATTTCAGTGCTGTTGTCGTGCTTGATATAACCTACGGGCGCGCCGATTTTTATTATGTCACAAATTCCATTTTTTAGGTCAATGACGCCGATGTCAATTGCTGAAAAAACTTCGGTTGCTGACATTGTAAGTAAATTATTTGTGCAATCTATGATTGTTTCACTATTAAAACCTGCTTTATATAGGTTTTCAATGATGCCGATGCTAAGTTCACTTGCAAGGCGCGCTTTTTCCCCGCTCCCCATTCCGTCGCAAAGGGCAAAAATGAATTTGTCGTCGTCAATGCGGTTGAATGAGTGCGTATCACCACTGCTTTCACTTCCCGATTTCGTACGGCAACTGATGCCATAGGTAACATCAAACTTTGGTTGCGGTTTCATTATCACGGTACTAAAATTTGGCGTTGTGCTTGTTTCAATTGATGAAATAATCATTTTTTGCTTTGCAACTTTTGAAACTATATTTATTAGTTTACTTTTGAAAAGATTTTCATTTTTGATGAGCATATTTATTATTACATTTTTATCCTTTTCGTACAGCAAAATTTCGCGACACAGAATGCCCTCATAAGTCAATTCTTCTTGTATGTTCCTTTCAAGTTGAGAATCAAGTCTAATTTGATTGTCCACATTGCTGGCTAGTTCCTGCAAAATAGAACTGACACCGCCAAGACTTTTGGCGACGACTCGACGCGAGGTATCCGCTTTTGTTATGCTATTTTGATATTTACTAAACTCGGCAATGAGAGAGTTTAGTTGTGTGAGCAAAGTATTTATTCTAATACATTTGCTCGAAAGTCGACTTTCAACATCAACAAGTGTTAGTTTCCCTTTTTGCAATGCTATGAACACGAGGTCGTGCAAAAGTTCCATCGTTTCATTGCTTGTCAAACGCAAACATCGATTTTTATCTTTACAATCTTGGCAAGATTTTTGCACAAGTTCTTGTGTAATTGTGCTGATGACTTCTTCTTGCGTCATTTGTCCAGATGACATTGACGTAAATAAGTTTTCTAGTTCGCCAAAAATTTCTGCGGTTTCCAAAATTTTACGATTCATTTTTTTTGCTTGTGCATTTACGACATTTTCGACAAGAGTTCCCTTTTCACTGCTGGCAATCACACTTATCATTGTTTCTTTGCAATTTTTGGGCAAAAGAATATATGAGGCACAGCCTAAAAATGTTGCGATTAATGACTGAAAATGATATATTGGAAATGCTTGTATGTACAAGCCTACAAAAAGGTCGCAAAGCAATGCTGATAAAATCAAAAAAAACGGATTTTTGTCATTATATATACAAATTATGATTGTTAACCCGCAAAAAAGATATAGGTATCCTGCATAAAATGTATTTAGGCTTGCGCCGAGTCCCATTGTTATTCCTGCCAAAAACATTGCCGTTTTGTTGACATTTTTTAGCATTAGTAATAAAAAAATTGCAAAGATTTGTACAATCGCAATATGAAACGGCTCAAAGTTTGATAATCCTAGTGAAAAGACTGCTAAAAAAAGTCCTGCGCACACGCATTCTTCTAGATTGAAATTGCGAAACTTCTTTTTGACAATTGCTTGAAAAAATGATAATGTTGCTAGCAAAAATATTAAGCCAACAGTCACATATGCTAGGCTCAAATATAGTCCATCAACGCTATTGATTGTGTAATATAAAAAACCTACTTGACACAAAAAACCATAGATTACAATAAGCCATATATTGAGTGGCTTTTTGAATTTATAGTGCAAAAAGTAAAAAAATAAAAACAAAACTATTGTTGTCACTGAACAAACAAGTATTTGTTCGGTCAATCCAAAGAATATACAAGAAAGAAAATATGTGATTGACACCAAAAATATATTTTGATTGCACCATATGAGCGCAAAAAACATTGCAAAACCAAAAGGTTGCAAATTCCCATTGAGCGTGGCTGAATTAAGGACAACCATCATTATTAAGTATAAGATATATTTTGTCATTTTTATTGCGATTTCTTTTTTCTTTGCTACTTCCATAAAAAAATACTATCACAAATTATGTGTAGTATTTTGAAACTTTACGTCTATTATTGTATATTTATGCAAAAAACATTATTCGACGTGGATGCTCAAAAATCGGTCGAGGTCAAACTCGCTGAATGGGTATTCCTCTTTGGGTGGCATCACAATAAAATTCATTCTTTCTTTTGTCGTTGGATGTTCAAACTTTAGGTTGTATGCCCAAAGCGCTAGATTGTTTTTCACTTGCCCTGCTCCATATTTTTGGTCGCCAAAAATGGGGCAATTGATTGCGTTCATTTGCACGCGAATTTGGTGTCCACGACCTGTATAAAGCAAAATAGATGCAAGTGCCAGATTGTCTTTTGTGTCCAAAATTTCGTAATCTAGTTCCGCACGCTTAGCGCCTGTTGTCAAGCTTGGCACAATGCTGACGATGTTATTATAATCGTCTTTTTTCAAATAGTGGACAAGTTTTCCGCGCTTATCTTTTGGTATGCCGTTCAAAACCGCTACATAACGCTTTTCAAAGCCCCCTTCTTTCATTTGTTCAGAAAGACGGCTTGCGCTTTTGCTAGTTTTTGCGAAAACCATAACTCCGCCAGTTGGGCGGTCGAGGCGGTGGACAAGCCCGAGATATACATTGTTTGGCTTATTGTCGCGAACTTTTATATAATTTTTTAGCATTGTGAGCATATCTTCGTCACCGCTGGAATCTTCTTGCGTTGGTATATTTTGCGGTTTCACGACGACTAAAATATGATTGTCCTCATATATTATCAAATCTTTTGTTTCCATTTTCTTCCCTTACTTTTTATAGTTTATTATTAATACAAATCAAGAATTTTATTCATATCAACGACGTCGCCTACGGTTATGATGCCTAATGGTTTGTCGAGATTATTTCCGTTTTGCGTGATGAGTATGACGAGCAATTTGCGGTTTTTGTTGAAAAGTTCCATAATTTGTTCTACAGTCACTTTTGAATTTGTAATGACATAGTAATTTTCATCAACAGTTTGCATAAGTATGTCACCAATTGATGTTTCATCGACAAACTCTTGCAAGTTCTCACCCGCGAGGAGCGCTGAACCGAGCGTTTCGGCAAGTTTGCCTGCATTTGCAACACCAATTAAGGCGTCTTCCTCATAAATCGGGACATTTTTATACCCACGCTTTGACATAGTTTTTAAAACCTCGCGCACAGGTGTGTCTGCTTGCAGTGTGATGACGTCACGCGTGGCAATTGTTGAAATCGCTTTGGGAGGCGTGCTGAGTAATGATGCTATTTTTTCAAATTCTTCAAGAACGTCAATGTGCGGTTCGGCAATGACGACATCTTCATAACTTGAATGCACGATTGCATTTCGCAGTCTACCATAATCGATAAGCTTATCTTCATACTTTCGTACGACGTAGTTTAGGTTTGATGCGCGCCTAATCATATCGGCATATGTCATACTACGCTTAAAGTTATAAATCGAACGCAATGCGTTGTCGATTGTGTTATAAGCGGTTATAAAGCGCATTGCGTTGCTATTTTCGTTTTCACTATTTTTGTTCATAAACATAAAGTTTCCTCTAGATTATTTTAGCATAAAAAGTGCGTTTTATCAAACATTTTGCAGTGTTTGCGCGGTATTTTTCGATATTTTACACAAAAGAACCGCCAAATTCAGTTTCGGCGGTTCTTCCGTTTGCTTGCGATTAATGTGAAAACTTATTCTTCCGCTTTGAGCATTTCACGCAAATCATTGATTTGGTCTTGATTCAGAGTTTGCAACTTGCTAATTGCTTCAGTATATGCAAGTTTTATTTCCTCAGGATAATTCCCAAATTGCGCGTTTTTGTTCATAATTTGAGCAATTTTCATAGTATCATCGTAATCTTTTTCTTCACACTTCAAAATTATTGATTCCAAAACTTTGAAACTCAATTCAATTACTTTTGGGTCATTTGCGTCCATTTTTCTCTCCTTTGTCGCTTTTACTAATTGTGCAACTTAAATTTACTATTTTAGCAATTTTTTATATATCACTTTTTATTGCTTGATGTATTTGTGCTCGGCGCAATTCATCAGCTTTTCTTGGAAATACAACTGGTTTTTTCATCCCAGAAACGCCTTTACCAATGTAGCCGTCATTATTTTTCATATTTTCTACACTATCAAATGTTTCGCGGAATTGCTCGTCATATTGAGCATCTTCAACCAAATCTGCATTATCTGAATATACTGTTACTGTTTCCAATTTTGGGTCAGCACTAGAATTTTCTACAATCTTGCGAACTGTGTAGGCATTAAGCCCCGCAATATTGCTCTTTTCATCTTTTTCAATAAATGTTGTTGCATCATACATTCTGTATGTCACACCGTCGCGCGAAAGTTTTTGGTCAACTACAACTGCGGCGTCCATTTTACGGCAGGTCATTTTGACTTGTTTTTTGAAATCATTGCCATATTTTGTTTCAGCGCCAACAATATTTTTATAGTAGTAATTCACAAAACTTGCAACAGTTTTGCAGTTGCCCCATTCAGGGTAGCTCGTTTTGTTTTCCTCATACGCTTGAATTACTTTGTCAATTTCGGCATCAATAATTGCATCTAATTCTTTGACTGTAGTTGCTTCTATGATTTCAACGTTTTCGCCGATGCGTTCCGCTTTGTCAATAACTTCAATCGCTTGCTTAGCGTGTTTGTTGTTGTGTTTGTTGTTGAACAATGTTGTAACAGCATTTTGACTTGCTGAAATTGATTGCGCTTTTTCCGATGCTATTGTACCTGCATCTTCTTTTTCAATCGCACGCTTCTTGTCACTCAAACTCTTTTCATTAAGTGCTTTTGTCGTCAATGAAACGGCATACTTTGAAAGCGTGTTTCTAATTGAATCAGTTGTTCTTTCTCCAAATACTTTAAACGGAATATCAAAGCCCGGTTCTACAGATTTGCACTTTTTTATTTTTGGGTCTGCGCATTTCAAAATTTCTTTGTCTACTGAATCAAAGTGATATTTCAAACTTTCCGCTATTGCTTCATTTTCTTTTGCTTCATTTGCGGTTTTTGAAGTTCCATTTGTTGTCGCAAAATAATATTTTAATGCCTCATCGAGTTCTTCTTGCGTTACAGATGTTGGTTTTATTCTCTTTGCGCTAGGTTTAGTCAATCGTGGTTGTTCTGGTTCAACATCAACGGTTTGCTCTTCTATTACGACATCATCGTTTTTAACTTCAACACTCTTACCTGAGATTTCTTTCGCTTTCTTTACAAAATCACTTGCTTTTATTGCTCGTGATTGAGTAGATTTACCCGCTTGTGACTTTTCTTTTGAGTCCTCGTCTATGTCGTGTATAATACCGTTATCATCAACACGACCTTTATGAGTTTCTATTTTAGTTCCTTTACCTGTGTCCAATATATTTTCATTATTGTCTGTATATCCAACGATATCACCCTTTGCTTCACCGCGTTCAACATTCGAGAACATTGTGCGCATAAGGTTTTCATCCTTAATTGGCCCGTTACTTTCACGTCCAGGACTTGGGACTACATCAACCGGTGTTGATGAATAGTATTTGTTTTCTTCACGAAATTGTCTTGATTCCTCTTTTAATTGTGCTACTTTTTCTGCCTTAAGAAGTTCCTTATATCCATTGTCATAATACTCATATTCAAACTTATCAGGATTTTTACTATTAATTATCATCTTATGTTCATTTGATACTTCGATTGCAGTCCCATCAGGATAGTTCTTACTCAATACGTACTTGATGACGTCCGCAGTTGGAGATGCTTCATCAAAGCATTCTGGGAATTGTTCGAACACGTCTTTGCCTTCTGGTGAAAGCGCATCATAGATGTATTCGTATTGCTCCTCTTTTGTCGCTTCTGGTTTATGTTCATTCACAACGTTATTAACTTCACTAGTTGGAACGCCGTCAATAATTTCAAAATTTTCGTTTATATTTTGGTCTTCATTTTCGATAATTCTAACATTGTCAGGATTGGCCACATTGAAAACCATTTGTCCATTTTTACCAAGTGACATAACCGTATTTTTTAATGCATCTTCGCCCGTTTCAATGTTTTTGTCAGCTTGTTGCTTTTTCTTAGGTTCAACTTTCGTTTCTTCAACAACTTTAGGTGTGACTGCAGGTGTGACTGTAGGTGTTTCTTCGGCTTTTTTTTCTGACGTTTTTTCAGGCTCGGTTGCCTTGCTTACTTCTACACTTGGGTATGCAGAGAATTGGAAATCCCCGTTCGTTGGCACTTCATATTCGCCAAAAATTGCTTTTTCTCTATTGCCAACTTTGAAAAGATTTTTATAGCCACAAACTTTGCAGTTTGCATCCACAATTTCTTTTGTTGAGAATGTGAAGTTTGCATTATAGCGTGAAACTGAGTTTGTTACTGTTGTAGAAATAAACTTCATAACATATGGGTCATCAAGGTATTTGCCGAGACCGTTCATCCTTTGCATTGCAGATGTCAAATATCCTTCACTCAAGGCGAGCCTTTCTTCGGCGGTTGTATCAGGCAACATTTTGCACATTTCACTTGCAATCAAGTCTGAACAAATGTTGTGAATTTTGTATTTGATAAGTTCATAATTTTTCTTGTAGTCTTCTATTTGCGCTTTTTTGTCTTGTGCTGAACCATTTAAAAATCCGCGGTCGCTATTGACAATATTCAAGAAAGTTTCAAGGTTTGTATTGAATGACCTCATTGCGCAATTAGAAATATAACTCGTCAAAACTTCCGTTCCATTCATTCCTTCAATATTCATAAGCAGTTTGCCTGATTGAGGAACAAATTTTTTTGATTTCCATTTGTTGAGTGTGAGCGTAGACAAGGTTTCTTTCGCTTTTTTCGATACTTTACCAAGTGTGGACGGCATAAAAACGTTTCCATTTTTTGATGGCACTAAAGTAACGCCCAACAGCGTGCTAAGTTTTTCGCAAATATCAAGCGCAGATTTTACGTTTGGGTCAACCCCATCTTTAGGTTTTGTAGCTGGCGCGTTGAGTTTGTCAACAACTGCTTGCGTAACTTTGTTGTTTGCATAAAATTTCAAACGCTTCCCATTGTTGCCGTTTGCACGTCTTGTAACGCTAAGTTCATAAAACTTATTGTTGTTTGCATCATAGAAAGGCTTTGCGTATGGCGCAAGTTCAAGACCCATATTTTCAACTTCACTTTCAGGAATCATTACATTTTGCCCTGAGAGGTTGCGGATTGTCATAATTGTTTTTATAAATGATTCTGCGGTCATTCTTTGCGGTTGAATATATTTTGAATCAACAACTTTTCCATCGCGAGTTTTGAAAGTAACATCGGTTGCACCATTACGTTCGCTTGTGGTTTTTAGAATATTCGCAGGTGTTTTCCCATAAACAATATTCCTCATAATGTTTACTTCTTTCTTTCTGCGCTCCTCAAACGCACTATTTGCAACATCTTGGAATCGGGTTACTTCGCCAGTGGCCGAGTTTGTCTTCGAATTTCGAAAATTTTGCACGTTTTTACCGCTTTGAACTTTACCCATTTTGGCTTTCATTTCTTCAATTGTCATACTCGTCTCCTTTAATTCACAATAGTTTACCACATTTCCAAAAAAAATGCAATACTCTTGGCAAAAAAACTATTGATAAACTAGAATCACTAGCATTAAATTTGCAAAAGTTTTAGCAATTGCTTGCAAAAAAGAAAATTTTGTGCTATAATCCATTTGCTGTGCTAGATGGGGAGCTAGCGGTGCCCTCAACCTACAATCCGCTATAGTAGGGTTGAAAGCCGTTTTCGGGGTCTTCGCGCCTTACGCAAGTGGCATTTTTCGATGTTGAACTCAAGGTCTTGTGCAATATTAACCTATGAACCATGTCAGAGCCTGACCGCAGCAGCATTAAGTAGGAGCTAGTATGTGCCACAAGGTTGCTTTGGGGGAGTCGATAAAGTGACGGCTACGTTTGGTAGAAACAACAACAACGGATGCACAGTATTGCAGGTGTAGTTTAGTGGTAGAACACAAGCTTCCCAAGCTTGTTGTGAGGGTTCGATTCCCTTCACCTGCTCCAAATGTATATTTTCTCTTATAAATAAGGACATCGGTCATTGTGAAGTGCCCCCCAAAACGGGGACACTTCATACCCGATGTCCTTTTTTGTAGTTATAAAACACGTGTTGCGTACCTATTGTATGCTAAGCGCGTTTTTTAAATTAAACTCCTACATAATTGTTGACTTCTTTAACCCTTGATATTGTCACAGTGAATTATGTTTTGTTTGATATTTTTTTCACATTTTTATTAATTGTGGACAACTTTCATATCAACTTTAGGTTCAGGCTTACATTCGCGCTTGACTTTCTCAATTTTTGCAACTTGCTCGCCACGCGTTATTTCAGCGTCGGCTTTTTTGTCGAGATAATCACGCGTTATGACTATTTTCTTGATTGATTTATCAGACGGAATTTCATACATAAGTTCTAGCATACTTTCTTCCATTATAGTACGCAAACCGCGCGCGCCTGTGCCAAGTTTGATTGCGCGTTCCGCAACATACTTGATTGCGTCGTCGGTGAACTCAAGTTCGACGCCGTCGATGGCAAACATTTGCTTATATTGTTTGATTATGCTGTTTTTCGGTTTAGTGATAATGTTGATGAGCGATGCTTCGTCAAGTGGTTGCAAACCAGTAACGACTGGTAGACGCCCGACAAATTCGGGAATAAGACCAAATTTGATGAGGTCTTGAGGTTGCATATCTTTGACAAACTTATAGTCTTTTTGCTCAACTTCCTCACTTGCTTCAGTTACAAAGCCGACGCTTTTCTTTTCCGACTTTCTTTCTTCAACAATTTTGTCGAGTCCGACAAAAGCGCCACCGCAAATAAATAGTATGTTGGTTGTGTCAATCGGTATTGTTTCTTGTTGAGGGTGCTTACGTCCGCCTTGTGGTGGAACATTTGCGACCGTACTTTCAAGAATTTTCAATAGTGCTTGTTGCACGCCTTCACCTGAAACATCGCGACTGATTGACCTATTCTCCGACTTTTTGGCAATTTTGTCAATTTCGTCGATATAGATTATGCCACGCTCAGCACGTTTGATGTCAAATTTTGCTTCAACTATCAATTTTAGCAAAATATTTTCGACGTCGTCGCCTACGTAGCCCGCTTCGGTCAATGTTGTAGCGTCTGCACTAGCGAATGGAACATCCAAAATTTTAGCGAGCGTTTTTGCGAGCAAAGTTTTACCACTACCAGTTGGTCCGATGAGCAAGATGTTGCTTTTGTCAAGTTCAATGGTATCTTCACTGTCACTGTGGTCGACAAGGTAGTTTATGCGCTTATAGTGATTGTATACCGCCACTGACAAGATGCGCTTTGCGTCGTCTTGCCCCACGATGAACTCGTCCAAAAACGCTTTGATTTCTTCAGGGGGCAATAGGTTTACTTTTTCGTTTGTGGACATTGTTCTTTCGTCCGCGTTCAAAATTTCACGGCACACTTTTACGCACGTGTCACAAATGCAAATATCGCCTTCGGCATTAGAAACAAGTCTGCCGACCTCCTTTTTACTTCTTCCGCAGAATGAACATTTTAATTCGTCGTTATATGTCATAAATTCTCCTTGTTACTTGGTTTTAATTTGACGAGCGGACATAATTCCGTCAATAATTCCATATGCTTTTGCATCTTCTGACGTCATATAGTTGTCGCGGTCAATATCTTTTGTGACTTCTTCAATCGTTTTGCCTGTTGCGCTTGACAAAAGTGTGATAGATTCCTCTTTCACGCGCTGAGATTCATTCGCTTGAATAAGAATATCTGTCGTTTGCCCTTCGGCCGTGCTATGTGGCTGGTGAATCATAATTCTGCTGTGCGGGAGCGCAAAACGCTTTCCTTTTGCACCGCTAGCCAAAATCAATGATGCCATTGATGCGGCAAGCCCAACACAAATCGTGGAAACATCGCAAGAAATGAAGTTCATTGTGTCGATGATTGCCATACCGCTATAAACTTCGCCACCCGGGTTGTCAATATAAAGGAATATGTCCTTGTTTTTGTCTTTTGATTCAAGATACAACATTTGCGCGATGACTGAATTTGCAATTTCGGCATTAATTGGATATGGTGGCAAAAATATTATTCTGTCCTCAAGCAAACGCGAATAGATGTCGTAATTGAATATTCCGTTAGCATTTTTTTCTATAACTGATGGTATCAACATAATTTACTCCTTGTTTTTATTTTCCCTTCCGGGAGATTTCTCCGCTACAGCGCAAACTACGTTTCCGCTTTCGGTCGAAACGACAGTAGTGTAGTTTAATCAACCCGAACAATAAAAGTATTGTCACTTAAAATACTAGTACATTGCGAATGGCGGAAAAACTACGTTTCGTGAATTAACACGGCGCGTGCCGTGTCAACAGTGATATTAAATTTAGTCTGTAGCAGTGGCCTATGCCATACGAGTGACAAAGCAAATAGAAAGGCACTAAGGCTTGCCGTCCACAAAAGTTGCTTTAGCGTACAAACATTATCTGTAGCAGTGGCCTATGCCACAAATTTGTTTTGACTTGCGAGGTAGTCATATAATTTATTGACAATAACGTCATTAATTATATAATCAAGTTGTTGTTTTGGCAATGATTTTTTAAATTCTTCAAAAGATTTATTAGAATTTTTTGCAAGTTCTTGTATTTTATTGTCGACTTCTTCGGAAGTGATTTCCAATTTTTCGTCCTCAATAATCTTTTCAAGAACAAGACGAGTCTTGACTGCTTTTTCAGCGTCCGCGCGTCTTTCTTCTTTCAATTGTTCAATGGTTGTGCCTGACATTTTTGCGTATTGCTCAAGCGAAACGCCTTGATACATAAGTCTATATTCAATGTCGCGCATCATATTTTCAAGTTGTGCGTCAATCATATCTTTTGGAACTTTGACCTTGCTCTTTTCGACAATCAAGTCAACAAGAGCGTTTTCAGTTTCGTGCTGTGAGCGTTGTTCTGCTTGCTTTTCAAGCGCTGAGCGTATGAACGCGCGCAATGCGTTTGCGTCCTCAAATTCACCGAGTGATTTAGCAAATTCGTCAGTGAGTTCTGGCAACTTCTTTTGCTTGATTTCTTTGATTGTTACATAGAACACTGCGTCTTTGCCTGCCAAATTCTTTGCGCCATAATCTTCAGGAAATTTGACTTTTACGTCCTTTGTGTCGCCTTTTTTGAGCCCAACAAGTTGGTCCTCAAATGTGTCAATGAATGTGTGACTACCAATTTCAAGCGGATAATCTTCACTAAGTCCGCCGTCAAATCTTTCGCCGTCAATTGTGCCGTCAAAATCGATGACTGCGACGTCGCCGTTTTCGACTACTTTTTCAAGGTCGCATTCAACTTCGGTTGCTTGCGCTTCGAGCATACGTTTAATTTCGTTTTCGACATCTTCATCCTTGACTTCGTGGGCAACTTTTTTCACTTCAAGCCCTTTATATGCGCCAAGTTCAACTTTTGGTGTGAGTGCGATTGTCATCGTCACTTTATAACCATTGTTGCTGAGGTCGTCAATTTTAAAATCAGGGTAACTATTCAAGGGTTTAATATCCTTGTTTTCTTGCAAATACTTGATGTAAAACTCAGAAATCGAATCGTTGAATGCCTCTTCAAAGAACACATTGTCACCATAAAATTTTTCAATTACTTTGCGTGGTGCTTTGCCCTTTCTAAACCCTTCGATATTAAACTTGCTACGTGTTTTTTCATACGCAGATTGCAACGCTTTGTCCCATTCTTCTGCGTTCATTTCAACGGACAAAACTATTTTTTCTTCATCTTGACTAATTAATTTGTTTTCCATTTTCTTCTCCTAGTTTGACAAAAATGAGCGATTCTTCGCTCAAAATGATATTATAGAACGAATGAACATATAGACGCAGACGCACGTTGCGATTATGCTGAGCATAACATAACTATACTTATCAAGATTTGGTCGTTTCTTTTGTTTTGACTCAATCACGACGTCGTCGTCATCGTCTTCCGCGTTCAATAGTTCTTCAATTTTACGGTTGCGTGCCTCACGCTCCTGCTTGCGCATTGCGGAAATGCTCACGTATGTAAGCAACCCGAAAAACACCGACAGTAGCGCTAGCCCAACCATTAATAATGCTGATTCTACTTTCGACAGAATCATAAACAATACAGCGCCACCTGCGAGGCTCGCCATTATTGCGGACAATATTTTTTGTTGTTTTTCCATAATTATACATTAAAACCAATTAAGCAAATAAATACAATAATCAACACAAGGGACACGATATACACGATTGTGAACCATATATTTTTCTTGCTTCTAACATAATAAAACGCAGCAATTGCAGTGATGAAATATGCAAGAATGTTTGCAACCAATTGCATTGCACTTGCAACATCTTGCCCAGCCTTTGCCCAGCCCAAGATTTTTGCCAAAACGAGGGCTACTGCGACTAAAACAATGCTGATGTATGCAAGAATGTTAAGGAACTTTCCGAAATCACCTTTAGCCATAATTTTCTCCTTCAATTTATTTGCTTTGTTTGGTTATATAAGTTTTAACATAATCATATCCACTCATGATACCCCTTCCGGGAGATTTCTCCACTGCAGTGGTGGCTGACGCCCCCACTTTCGGTCGAAATGACAGGTTGAAGTTCCAGTCCACTTTGAATGTCCAACAATGATTCTTTATATAAACAACAAACAAAACATTGCGACTGCCAAAAGGCGGTCAATCGTTCGCAAAATCTTTCGACATTGCTTCCGTTATGATATATTATAGCAAGTTTTGAAAGTTTTGTCCACACTTTTTGCCTTTTTATTTGTAATTTTTACCATTATTTTGTCAACTTTTGAAAAAGACTCAATGAGTTGTCCCCTTTGAGCCTATTAATAGATTAACAATTTCATTATGATAATATTCAACAATCGACGCTTTATTCAAAAAATTTGCAACATAGTAGTTGTTTTTTATATGTAATGTGGCAGATTTTTTACTTTGGTAATTTGCTGAGAATGTTCTCAAAGTAGTCGGGCAATGGCGCAGAAAATTGTTTGAGTTCGCCTGTGGCGGGATCTTTAACAATAAGTTTGTAGGCGTGCAAAAGTTGCCCATTGAGTTTGAACTCTTGTTTTTTATATCCGTATGTTATGTCGCCAACAATGGGGTGCCCGATGTGCTTGCAGTGGACGCGAATTTGATGTGTGCGTCCCGTTTTGAGTTCGCACTCAAGTAGCGTATAATTTCTAAATCTATTCACAACCTTATATAAAGTCACTGCGTGTTTGCCGACGTTTGGTGCGCATACGGCAAACCGCTTACGTTCGGCAGGGTCGCGAGCAAGATTTGTTTCAATTATTCCGCTATCCTCTTTCACGACGCCTTCGACGAGCGCGAGATAGTAGCGTTTACACTCTTTGGTTTCAATTTGCTTGGCAAGATTTCGGTGCGCAATGTCATTTTTTGCAATGACAATCAGCCCCGATGTATCTTTGTCGAGGCGGTGCACAATCCCCGGTCGAATTTGCCCGTTGATGTCACTGAGATTTTTCATTGAATACAAAAGTGCGTTGACAAGTGTTCCGCCATAGTTCCCCACGGCGGGGTGGACAACCATTCCTTGCGGTTTGTTTATCACGGCATAATCGTCATTTTCATAGACGATGTCAAGCGGTATGTTTTCGGGTTCTATGTCCATTGGCGGAGGCGCAAGACTACAAATTGTGATTTCGTCACCCGTTTGCAGTGCGTAACCCGCTTTAACTATTCTATTGTTGACCAAAACATTACCGCCGTCGATGTGTTTTTTTAGTTGCGAACGCGACGACTCGGTAAATATTGTTGCTAGATACGTGTCCAGCCTTTGCGGAGTGCTACTGTTGTATGTCAAACTTGTGACGTCGTCAAAATCGGTTTGCTTTTCTTCCATATCTTCCCCTATTCTTTCCCATTTATTAATTTAGGGCGTCGCGACTCAATGAACAACATCCAAATTGCAAGCAGTATGACGCCGACGGTCAACGCACAGTCAGCAATATTGAAAATTGGAAAATCAACAAATTCCAGTTTGATAAAGTCGCGCACATATCCTAAGTTCAAGCGGTCAACAAGATTCCCGAGTGTTCCGCCCAAAAGAAGTGCAAACGCTATGTAGTAAAAGAAACCACGCTTGGTATTCATTGTAAAAAACTCATACAAAAAGAATAACACAACAAATATGATTGAAAATACTAACAACGCTACGGTTGCGTTTGAAAACATCGAGAACGCTGCACCCGTGTTGTGAGCGCGCCCATCAATGCTAATAAAACCACCGATAAACTTTGCCACCTTGCCGTCAAATACCGATTTTAGTACTAAATCTAATGTCAAAACTATTGCAATAATTGCAAAAAAAGTAATATATTGCCCCCACTTTGATTTTATGCCTTGACGCATATATTCTTTACTTGTGCGCTCCTTGAAAAAAAATGCGCATTTTTGCTTGAAAGAAATTTCGCTGTTTGATTTTTCATTACTTGATTTAAATTCATTGTTTTCTTGATTATTATTTTCCATATTAGTATTTTACTAATTCTCAACAATTTTGTCAACTTTTTAATTAAAAATTTGACAATTTTATTTTTCTTTCAAAAGTAGTGCTTTGACTTCGTCGACAAAGTGGGCTTTTGAGCGCTCGTCCTGCCCTTGCAATTCGATGCCATAACGCATCACAATTCGGCGAATCAACTCATAGTTGTCGATTTCTTTGCCGTCCACATAAAAAAACGTGGCGTATGTGTTTGTGTGACGGACAAAACAATGCCCGTCCTCAATGAAAATTTCCTCTTGCCCATCTTCAAATGGTATGACGTCGCATAACTCGGCAAGGTCGGTTTTGCCAAATGGATTGTCAAGCAATCTTATTAGAATTTCGCGGAATTTTCCGCTGATTAGATAGTTTTTCATATTTTGCCTCCTGTAATTCGTCACTTGTAAATTTACTTAGTTTGGTCCATAATGATTTTTTTATGCAAAAAAGGACAACAAAAGCAATTGCTGTCCTAGATTTCATTTTCCAAAAAATCTTTTGATTTCTGCTTTTGCAGTTTCTTCCGCATCGGAACCGTGAATAAGATTTTGTGTTGTGTTGCACGCAAAGTCACCACGTATTGTGCCTGCATCTGCTTCGAGCCATTTTGTTGCGCCCATTAGTTTGCGCATTCCTGCGATGACGTCGTCACCCTCAACAATCATTCCCAAAACGGGACCGCTTGTCATATATGACACGATTTCGGGAAAAAATGGTTTGTCTTTCAAATGTGCGTAGTGTTCTTCAAGTTGCGCTTGCGTCAATGTGAACATTTTTGCATCCACAATTTTGAATCCTTTGTCCTCAATTCTTGAAATGATTTTGCCCATAAGACCGCGTTTTACGGCATCGGGCTTCAACATAATATAAGTTTGTTGCATAATTATAAAATCTCCTTGTTTGAAAGTTTTGAGGAAGCGGTATGCTCCGCTCCCTCTTTTAAACTTGTTATATTGTACCACATTTTTTGCTTTTTTCAAAATATTTTATACATTTTTTTCATTTATTTGCCATATTTCAGGCGGTGTCACACATATAATTTAGGTCTAATATAATAATTTTATGAATGAATTTGAACTTTATTTGCAAAAAATTGCAGAACTAAAGAATATGGGACTAGAGCCTCAAATTTATGGAAAGTCGGTGTTAAATCAGCCACTTTACTATTTCAAGTTGGTTAAGCGCGTTGATTATAACAAAAAGCCGATTAAAATTTTAGTGCAGGCGGGCATTCACGCGCGGGAGCATATCACAACGTTTTTAGTTTTTCGGTTGATTGAACATTATTATGTGCAAGTTTATCGCGAACTTTCTAAAATAAATAGTGCGCATAATCCTTTTTTGAGGCTCAATTATGAATTATATTTTGTGCCAAACAGCAATGTAGATGGATTGCGTTTGTGCGCTGAGGGCGTCAATTTTATTACAGAAGATATTTGCTCAATGGCAAGAAAAAATTTTGACCCAAACACATTTGGAGATTTTAGCAAATGCACAAATGCAGATTTGGTAAAATTAATAAGAAAGCGATTGATTGAACTCAATCTTGGCAATCGCGATTTTTCGCTTTGGAAAGCAAATGCGAATGCTGTTGATTTGAATGTAAATTTTGATGCACGCTTTGGTTCGGGTACAAAAAATACAAAATCTAGTGGTGCTGAAAACTACGTTGGACGTTTTGCAAGTTCCGAGCCCGAAACACAAGCACTTGTCAAGTTGATTAACAAAATCAACCCCGATTTAACAATAAGTTATCACTGCAAAGGACAAGAAATTTACTATCAATTTTTTCAAAAACAAAAAGAGCTTTTGCGTGACAAGGCGATTGCGCAGATAATTGAAAAGACAACAAAATATAGAATTATTGATGTAAGTTCGTCAAGTGCGGGCGGGTTCAAGGACTACTGCATCGAAAAATTAAAAATCCCCGCCTTCACAATTGAAGTTGGAGATGACAAATTATCGCACCCAATTCGGGTCGATAATTTAAAACAAATTTACAAAGAAAACAAAAATGTTATACACAACATATTAAAACATTTTGTATCTATTTAAGTTTAGCGCTCTAATTGGTCGTTTTTTGCGACAATTGGAGCAACTTTTTCATTTATGAGCGTTGCGATTTCGTCGATTGACTTTAGTTGTCCGTTTTCGTTCAAGCAATCTATGATTGCCCAGTTTTGCGACTTTGCCATATCTATACCGCGCGTATAGACTTTTTGCATATAATTGTTGTCGCTTTCGTATATGTCTTTTTCTTGCCCGTTTTTGTTTGCGCCACGCAGTTTGACAAGTTGCGTGGAAACTTGAGGGGGTACATTTAGGTAGATGACAAGGTCTGGTTTTGGCAACTTTAGTTTGCTGTATTCAAGGTCAAAAAGCCAGTTTGTATATTGACTACGTGCCACATCATCATCAATTTTGCACGCTTGATACAACAAATTCGATTCTACATAGCGGTCGAGTACTAAGATGGTATCGTTTGACTTTTCAAATTTTTTTAATTCCTTTTTGAATGTACAAAGACGGTCGACGGCAAACAATATTGATGATTGATAGGCATCAAGCGAATCGGCGGTGTTGCCGAGTTCCCCGTTCAAAAGCATTTTGACGGGCGCACAACTTGCGCTTTCGTAGTTTGGAAAATCCTGCTTTATTACATTAATGTTTCGGTTTTTCAAATGCTCGACAAGTTTTTTTGATTGCGTTTCTTTCCCGCAACCGTCTGTGCCTTCAATGACTATTATTTTATTCATTTTTCTCTCCTGTTATTGTGGTGGTTTACCACTATTATAAGGTTTTTATTAAATTAATGCTGGCGCAATCAAGTTACGTTTTCGTCCATAATGAAGTGCGTCCCCTTCCGGGAGATTTCTCCACGTCGGCAAAGGCTACGCCTCCGCCTTTGGTCGAAATGACAATAAGGGTAGTGGCTCACCATAAAAATAAGGTTTTTATTAATTGAATAGTACCCACAGCCGTCAAACAATCAAACGCACACTCATCAATTAAAAAAAACACTATAACGCTTATCTATAAAAAAATGCTTGAACGCAAAAACTATAATTATAGCAGCGGGGCTAGCCAACACGCGCACATAAATGCGTAGAGTCAAAAGCATACGCCGACGCAACAAGTTGTTAGACGTAGGAACAGCACCTGCAGCAGGGGCGTTTCCACCAGTAGCGGGGCTTTCCCCATCGAGAACAGGCGCTTATGGAAAGTACACACGTACGCCGTCCACATAAACCAGTTAGACGTAGGAACTACACTTGCACCTGTGCCGTATGGCACTATTTGTGGTAGGGGGTGTGTGATTGGATGTTGAAAGCGCGATAAATTTGTTCCAAAGTCAGCACGCGAAACAATTGATGCGGAAATGTCATCTTTGAAAACGAAAGCAAAAAGTTTGCGACATTTTTAATTCGGTCATCGACACCAAATGAACCGCCTATAACAAAAGATACGACTGAACCGCCGTGCGTGGCAATATCATTAAGTTTTTCAGCAAATTCAGGGCTTGAGAGTTGTTTGCCCTCGATTGCTAAAACACAAACATAGCCTTCAAGATGCTTGACGATTTCCGCATATTCCTCCGCCTTTGCATTGTCGTTGTCGGACTTGCCTTGTTTCACTTCAATTATTTCAAGTTTGCAAAACTTTTGCAATCGCTTGGTGTATTCGTCAATCGCGGACTTGAAAAAGTTTTCTTTGATTGAACCGACGCAAACAAGTTTTATTTTCATCATTAGAATAATCCCCACAAAAATGTCATAAATGTTACAACCGCACCAAGAAAGATTGAGCAGTACAAGAAAAAGTTTTCTTTGAATGTCGGTTTATATTTTTCCGCTTGCTTGTTGCGCGGTAAGATAATTTTCATTAGGTCGGTCAAACTCATTTTTTGCCCGTTTGGCAATCTCCCCGTTTGAGAAAAATCAGAAAGTGATTGCGGAACATTTTGTGAGTTTTGCGTACTTTCGCGCATAACAATTTGAGGAACAGGTTGCGCAGTTGGCGCGTTGAGATTCGCGGGAATGTCTGTTGATTGCGACTGGTCTTTTGTTTGTTGTTCGCCAATTTGCAACTGGTTGTCTTGTGGCTGTCCTTTCAGTTTTAGTAATTCCGCATCAATATTTTTGCCTTGTGAGAGATAAATTTCAAGCAATTCTTGCGCGTTTTCGACGTCCAAAAGTTGCTTTGGGTCTTTTAGGCCTGCAAACTCTTTGGCAAACTTATAAAATTGCGCTTGCTTTGTGTACTTGAACATTTTTAGTAGCAACCACGTGCCGATATAAACTACAAGGCACAACACAAGTGTATAAATCAAAAACCGCGTGAGAATGTTGACGCCGTTTAGGTTGATGAATTCATTGAACCTTGCGCCAAAGATGTTTGCTGATTCGGCATAATCAATGTAAGTGTTTAGTCCATTATTTATGAAGTGAATTATCACGCTTGGCCAAATGCTTTTTGTGATTAATGCGACACTTGCAAGGAGCATTCCGACAACAAACGCATAGAAAAATTGCGTGATGTTGAGGTGCATCAAACCAAACAATAGCCCTGAAAGCAAAACTGCTCTAAATGACCCCAATTTTGAAAAACCACTCATCAGCATTCCACGATGAGAAAATTCCTCAAACATACCTGGGAGCATTGCGATGAACACTAAGTCAAGCAAAAATGTCCAAAAACTAACTTCTGCACTTGCTCCATATTGCACATATGGCTTATAGCCAAGCATTTGAATGAACACGGAAAAAAATGTCGAAACAAATATAATCAAGAAAAATGCTACAAAGCCCATTCCTACTGAACAAAACAAAACTTTGCCACTTGTTTTTCTAAACCCAAATGAACGAAATATATCCTTTGTTTTTTGCTTGTAAACAAATCTATAAATCAACATTGGAACTGTGAACAAAATCAGTATTTGCACAATTATTGTAAACATTTTGTCTTGCCATTCGCCTGCAAATTTTAGTAGCCCTGCACTGCTTACAATGCGCAAAACCACAAATAATGTGAGTACAATGAAGTAACATAGGTTGCTCCAAAATAGACGCTTCTCGTTTTTTAAAAGTTCTTCCATTTTTCTCCTTTCGTATTAATATATGACATAATATCGCATAATATTATTGCTTAATATTCCCGTTTTTAACTTATAAACATTGATATCGTGTTTAAAATTGCAATTGCAAGGGCAACAAAAAAACCTGTCAACCCCTCTTTTTTGATTGCTCCATCACGCATAAAACCAGCATAACCCTCTTTGAATGAAATTTTTGCAAACTTTTTTTCAATTTCATCTTCATCAGTATCCGCTTGAATTGTTGACGTTTCTTCGTCAACGTCTTGCGTCATCACTGACTTTTCTTGGATAGTCGCATTTTCTTGAACAACTGAATTTTCTTGCGTTGTTGCTGAATTTTCTTGCAAAGTTGCTACATTTTCCACATTTTCTTGCGCATTTTCCACATTTTGCGTAGGTGCGGAAGTCTGTTTCTCAACTTTATTTTTGACTTTATTTAAAAGTTTAATTCCAAAATATACGACAAGGGCAAGCAAAGCAAGATATAATATGGCTTGAACGACATAAAATACATCTATTTTTGTGGCAACCGATTCAATCCCCATACACGTTTGAATACTATTCAATGCTATAATAAACGTGTTGTTGATTGTATGAATGATGATAGAAACCCACAACGAGCCTGTTTTAATGACCAAGTACCCTGCCAAAACGCCGAAGGCAAACTGGTAAATTGTTTGCTGGATGTTGCCGTGTATGAGCATAAACAACAATGCCGACATTATGATTGCAAACCAGTTGCCATATTTGCGCAACCCCTGCAAAATGACGCCACGGAAAATAAATTCCTCGACAAAAGCGGGCAAAATACCTAGACAAAGTATTGCAAAAATGATTGTTCCAGCAGAATTTAGTTCAAACCCAAGGTCGCTTTTGATGTCGCAACCAATTGCAGATAGTCCTCGCTCAAACAAATCCATTGCTGGACTTGAGAACCAAAGCAGTGCAAAACCCATACATATGCTTATTGCGAGCATCCACGCGTTCGGTTTTACATTTAATTTTGAGGCGGTTACGAAATTTATACGTCTTTTATGCACAAATGCAAAGTATATAGCAACAAAGCATAGTTGCATAAACACGGCGTTTATCATTAATACTGGCAAAGTTTTCATAAAATCGTCATATTTCACATTGATTGAACTAGCAATCACTGAATATACGGCACATAACAGAACAAATGCCACATATGGCAACAGCATTGCGTACAAAAACATTCGTGTCGAATCACTTGCTAAAAAATATTTTCTATAATTGTTTTTCATTTTGTTTCCCTATATAAAATCAACTAAAAATGTATGCAAAAGGCGCTACATTTTTGAGCCATTAAATTTGCGTCAAAAAATTTAGTAATCAAATTAATAATAATCTTTTTAATTCAATCAGCAACAAGTAAATTTATCATATTGCCGATGACTCGGTCACGAACACGCTCAAGTTCCCGCAAATCTTCCTCTGAAAGCTCGTCAGGTATTATATCAAGCTTACTAAGTGCAATCATATTGACATCACTTGCGCTAATAATCATATCCGAGAGTGCGCGGGCAAAAAAATACTCAATGTTTTCGGGCGTCAAATCGTATTCTTCTGCAATTTTGTCGACTTCATCATATTCAGCAATTTTATAAAACGCAGGCTGAAAGAAAAACTTTAGTCTATTCATTGAAAGTTTGCTACCGCTCGCGCTCGCAATGATTCCCCACTTGTAGGCGCGCAGAATGTTTGGCTCAAAAAGTCCGTTTCTACCCTTCTTGTAGATGTAGGTCAAAAAATCTTGCGCAATTGCGTCGCCGTCGACGGCAAGCAAGACGCATTCTTCAAGCAGTTGATAAAATTTTTCGTTTGCAATTGTTTCATTATAAACTGCAAGAGCGTTGAACTGCACTTTAAAGCGTCTATATAATTGCGCTTGTTCATCAAAAGTCATATCAAGAAATTTGTCGGCAATTTCTTGGTTCCAAACCTGTTTTATTTCCATAAATACTCCTATTTTGATTATAACATTAATAAAACCAATTTGTCAAACAAATTGGCTAAACTACAAAAGTGGCGTGAATAGTCTACTGAGCGCCATTTTGAAACGCCTAAATCGTGGAATTGTTACACCTTTTTTAAATTCAACGCTATTTTTTATGTCATTTTCGATTGATTTTAGCACGGTTTGCGTAAATTCTTCATTGTAAATGAATGCGTTTATTTCAAAATTCAAGTAAAATGAACGATTGTCACTATTGCAAGTTCCAATGGTGCAAATTTCATCGTCGATAACCATTGTTTTTGCGTGCAAAAAACCTTTATATAAATACACTTTCGCTCCAAGTTCGACAAGTTCGCGCACATAACTCAAACTAGCGTTATAAACTAATTTTTTGTCTGGTATTTTGGGAATCATTAATTTCACTTCGATTCCGCTTGCAATCGCAAGTTTGAGGCTGTCAAGATACACTTGGTCTGGCACAAAGTACGGCGTTTGAATTTTAATAGATTTTTTTGCCATATTTATCATTTTTACGAGAGCATTTTTTATTTCTGCTTTGTTGTTGCTTGGTCCACTCGCGATGATTTGTACGGGACATTTGCCGTCCAAATTAGGTTCTGGAAAATAATCTTTTTTGAGATACTTTATCGGATATTTTTTGTCGTTTGTTGAAAAACGCCAATCTGACAAAAATGTGCTTTGTAGCGCCAAAACGCTGAGCCCCTCAAGACGAATATGCGCATCGCGCCACGGAGTTAGTTTTTTGTCGCAACCTAAGTGGTCAGCACGAACATTGACGCCACCTACATATCCAATTTTACCGTCAATTATCGCAATTTTTCGGTGATTTCTATAGTTCATTTTGAAATTTAGCATTTTAAATGGCAATATCGGTGGAAAAAACTCTCGAAATTCACCGCCTGCATTTATAAACTTTTTAAAGTGACGTTTGCGCGTTTTCAGCGAGCCAAGACTGTCGATGATTATTTTGACTGACACGCCTTGTTTCAATTTTTGCGTGCAAAGATTGATTATTTCCTTTCCAAATTTATCGTGCGCCAAAATATAATAGTCAAGGTGTATATGGTTTTTTGCTAAAGAAATATCTTTTTTCAATGCCTCAAATTGTTTACTCCCGTCAGCAAAAAATTGTATGCTGTTGTTTTCCGTCAAGACACTATTTGCCCAATTGTAGTTGAATGTTATTAATTCATCATATTTTTGCACAAGTTTTGAGGTTTTTTCATCAAATTCATACTTATGCTCTTTTATAATCGCTTCTAATTCCTTGCGATTGCCGATGTTAATCATATTTGTGCGCTTCAACATTCGACGCGTACGAATCCCAAGTCCGTTGCCAAACATTATGTACAAAATGAACCCAACGAGTGGCAAAAATACCAATACTGAAAGCCACGCAAGCACGCTTTGTACTGATTTTTGTTCACTAATAACCATTGCTATCGCAAGCAGAATGTTTAAGACAAATGCGATTATTGTTATTATTGATAAAGTATCCATTTTACCTCTCATTTCTAATTTTTGACAAATTTACAAAGTATTTTCATCAACTTATATGTTTCATTCTATTTGTGAACATTTTATGCAATTATAATCTAGTCAAGCACTCATCAAAATTTGTAGTATTTTTTGATGCTTTTGATTGTGCGTTTGTAACGCAACAACAATATAATACCAAAACAGGCAAAGCAAAGCAAAAATGCGCTCACGCTTGGCCATTGGACAACTTTGAATACGTAGCAGTCAAGAACAAAGATTATCAACGAACATACAAACAAAAATAGTGTCGGGCGTATATATTCAAAATTGATGTATCCCTTGCATATAGCAAAAATGGCACACACTATCATTTGCGCAAATAGCATAAGTGGAATTACATATCCCACGCCCCACCCAAATGTATGCGTCATTATTTCGATTGTTATGATTAGTTGAGAAATGCCGAGCGTCATAAACTTCATTTGCAAGGCAAAATTAATCTTGTAACGAATTGGAACAAGCACTGCCAAATGTACCGCAACCGCTCCCGAAAAAACATACAAACACCACAAGTTGTTGATGTCTAAAATAAGGTTTGCTATAATCGCCACCGATGTCAAAACAAGTAATATGCGCATCAATAGCCCTGCGATATGGAAATATGAGCGCCCAAACGATTTGTAATTTGGATATTTTTCATGTTTGTCAATAACGTTATCGTTGACACAACGTCCACACAATGGGCAGTGCGCCTGCCCTGCGTCAACAGTTGTTTTGCATCTATCGCAAAAATTGTTTTCCATTTTCTTTTCCTTTCCCCTTCCGGGAGATTTCTCCGCTTCGGCTCCGCCTTCGGTCGAAATGACAATTAGAGTAACTCTCCGCATCGTTTATTTGCAATTACATAGGTCGCACAAGCCAAACCCGCACCTGTGGCGTTTGCCACCGCACCGAGAATAATAGTTTATCGAAAGTATGTAAGTTTACCACCCTCAAATATAGCTTAAGCGTAGGGACAGTACCTGCACCTGTGGCGTCTGCCACCCGCTAGTTTGAATTTAGGTCGATTGAAATGCCGAGCGATGCAAGTGTGCGAAAGAACACACGCTCCACATTGCTTTGCTGTATGCGCCGTGTGAAAGTAACAACTGCCATTCCATTATATGAACACGTAGCGACATTTAGAGAATTAAGTTTTGCACGCCCAATCATTACCTCAAATGAATCAACATACTCTCGCATTTCGTCAGGAACTTTTAAAAGTCCAAGATTTGAAAACGCAGTCGAGAACAAACGTTCGCCATACGTATTAAAACTATATCTCAATGCCAAATCTTTGATGAACAATGGCATAAGTCGCACAAAAATATTCTTTTGCGCAAGCACATTTGCATTGATATTTTTCATTAGATATTCTTTATTGATTTCGCTCATTCCCGCCTTTGCTATCTCAATGCAATCGGCAAGCGTTGCGTCTTGTTTTTCTAAGCTAAAATTCTTATATGACGAAAAATTGCGCATAGTTTTCGTTTGAAAAAACCTTCTGCAATCAATCGGCAATGAAACTTTGACAGGCTTTTTGCGTTTATGTTCGACCCTATCAACGTTTATTGAATACAAAAGTGTCGCTAGTAAAAGTTCATTTAGAGAACAATTTTGCTCTTTTGCTACGTTCTTCAATTCGTCAACACGCATTTTGCCCGATGTAACCATAAGTTTGCCCAAAACAAGTGGCGTGCCAACAACTTGATAGGCGGACTTTTCTTTGCGACTATTGGTACTCTTTAAGTCGGCGTAACGATTGAACGCATCTTCAAGTTCTTCTTGGTCGTATATATCGTTCGGATTTATCATAAAATTTTTAGCGTCAACTTGCATTCCACATTCGCGAGCATAATTAATCAGCAAGCAGTCCATAAAATTTAGACCACCAAAACCATCGCAAAGCGAGTGAAAAAACTCACAAGTCACTTTTTTGTTATAGTATAAAACACGAAATAAATGTTTATCACCGCGAAAATCAAAAGGCTGGCAAGGATAAAATTCCTCTTGCATAACTTTTGGCTTTTGCTCTAAATATTGAAAATAATACCAAAAAAAACCCTTGTGCAATGCCACATTGTAGTATGGAAAACGTAGCATAGTTTTTTCTAGCGCCACTTGCAATTTTTGTGGGTCTACTTCATCTTTGAGGTATGCAGAAATTCGAAAAATCTCATTCCATTCATTGTTTTTTGACGCAGGATATATCAATGCAGCATTGTCAAGTGGAAGACTGCTTTCTTGCAACTGCAAGCGTTTTTCGCGAAATTTGCTAAATTTTTCGCGACGCAAGGCACGCTCCGCTTGACGACGTTTTCCCTTTTCTTCCTTTTTTATTTTTGCCAAATCTTGCGCTTGTTTTTTCAGTTGCGCGCGTTCTTCTTTTTGTATTTTTTTGTTTTCCGCTTTCAAAAGTGCTTGTTCTTGAGCACGAACACGCTTTTCATTTTTTGCCGTTATTTTTTCATTTTTATTTTTAGCCATATGCATAGTATATCACATATATTAAAAAAAACAAAACAAACGCACTTATGTTTGATTTTTCGGGTTAGCCATAAGCCGAGTTCTGTCGTGAGTAATCATCTATCTAGTCTTGCTGTCACCAGCAAGCTCAAGCGGTGTAATTCGAAAGTCGGACGGACAGCCCTTTTTGACTCTCTACCTTGCATCAGGTGGGGTTTACAGAATGCCTAAGTCGCCATAGACATTGGTGAGCTCTTACCTCGCCTTTCCACCCTTACCAAAGAAAAATCTTTGGCGGTATATCTCTGTTGCACTTTCCTTAGAGTTGCCTCCACAAGCCGTTAGCTTGCACCCTGTCCTACGATGCTCGGACTTTCCTAATTATTGTTCATAATTCGATTACTTAACTAGCCCAAAAAATCAAGCATAAATGCGTTTGACACACTATATGTGTGTTGATATAATAACATAAAACAAAAAAAATGTCAATGTTTTTTCAGTTTTTGACATTTCTCTTTTCTTATTTTTCAAATCTCACTTACATTCAAATCGCTTTTGTTTTGTCATCATTTACATTGTATGTTTTACAAACAAATTATGCAACATTATTTAGTAAATTCCTTACAATCTTTTTCCACCAAACTCGCTGAAATAACTAATGCTACAGATAATGCAAGTCCCATTGCGCTTGTTGCTATATTGCCCGTTCCCGTGCTAAGTATTACTGCCAGTTTTACTGCGTCATAAACACCTATGCCAGCATTTATGTATTTCAATGCACACGCCACTTTTTGCGCCGTTTTCATCGTTTTCACATACTTTTCGTGCGACGACAATTCCTGTTTTTGCTCAATTAATCTCATTGTGTTCGCCTCCATTATTGTAATTATAACACACTCTTTCCCCCTTGTCAATAGCAAAAAATTTGCTATATTCTATTTAAAATGTAATTATATTACAACCGTATTACTCCACTTGCCATTACCACTTAAATTAAATGTGGCTGATAGTGTTTTGTTTGAACCTGTATCGATTTTCCAAATGGTCGGCGAAACATTGGTCGCCCCTGTAACACTGATGGTACTTCCAAATGGTTTTGTTACGAGTATTTCATATGTCGTATTTTGAGTAAGTTCAACTACAGCAGTGTTTTCGTTTTGCCCAGACACAAAACCGATTTCCTGCACTACGTCCTTGTTATTATCCACTATTGTAAGCAACAACATACTATTATCACAAGTAACATTGCAAGAAATCGTCAAAGTAGTCGGATTTACTACCTTTACCAATTCTATTCTAATACTAAACATACCCACCGCTTTCACTGTTGTTTTTATTTGAGGATCGTCATAAATGTCACCACTATCAACATTTTTCCACTTAAATCCGTTTGGAGCACTTGTTACCGTCAAGTAAACGTTACTAAAATTACCCATATTAGATGTGGCCGTATACCAATAGTATCCCTTATCATCATTCATATGTGAAGGTGTATAAAAATCCGAACCTTCTACAGTAATATCAAAAGAACTCAGTAGCCCATAATCATAGGCTGTGATGCGCAATTGATCACTCGCCGCACTAATATCAAGAACATTTGGTTTGCTTTGAAAATTATTTTGCCAAAATGTAAAGAAAAAAACAAACGTCAAAAGCCACAAAATAAATGCCTTTGCGGTTTTTCTTTTGCGCGAAGATTGCACAATGTTTTTATTATTTGTTAAATTATACCTTTCTTGTTTTTTACAATTCTTAGCCATATTTCCCCTTTGTGCACATTTGTCAATCTTAGTATGCTTGCTATGGGTAATATGTGCATTTTTGTTGTTTTTTATTAGATTTTTTTTGTTATCAATGTTTACTAAATATGAAGATTCTTTATAATATTGTGGATAATCTTCATACCCCCCCCCCCCCCCCATTTAGTTAAGTTCTTAATCATTTTCTTTACCTCACTTAAATAATACTTATAGGTTATTATACCACAATTAAAAAAAATATCAAATATTTTTTAACCTATTTATTGAATGTGTAAAAAAGTTTTAGTTTTAAACGTAATTTCATAGTGGAAATTGCGCATTGTAAAAAAAGATTGATAAAAAAATTGCATTTTTTGCGTTAAAAATTTGACAAGTAAAATGATTTGAAACATAAAAATCTTCAGCAAATTTATTCTGCATAGATTATTTTAAAACGCACATAATAATTTGATTTTTTGTATAAAAACATAGTTGGAGGCAATAATTGGATAAGAAAAACAAGAGTTTGGACGGCGCGGGTGCGGGCAAGCCACTTAATTTGTGCATTGGCGCATACAAACAAATGCTTGAGTTTGAGAAAGCAAGTTTACGCGAGGGAAAAACTCAGTACGGCAAAAAAAGTAGACAGATTGCGTCCGAATTGCATAAAATGGAACGAGAGATGAAATGTTTAGATTTTTCGTTTTTGGAAGTTGAAAAAATGGATACTCAACTTGAAAATGAAAGTTTTTACTTGTACATCGGGTTTTTGAAGGGAGAATGAAATGTCAATCAAGAGGGGCGAAATTTATTATGCGGATTTAAGTCCAGTTGTTGGAAGCGAACAAGGAGGCGTGCGCCCTGTTCTTGTACTGCAAAACGATGTTGGCAACAAATATGCTCCTACTGTCATTGTGGCGGCAATTACCAGTCAAATTAGCAAGGCGAAGTTGCCGACGCACATTGAACTTGATTCGACTACATATGGCTTGCCGAAAGATTCGATTATTCTTTGCGAACAATTACGTACTCTTGATAAACGACGTTTGGGACAATTGGTGTGCGTGCTACCGCCAAACTTAATGCACGACATAAATCACGCACTGTCACTCAGTCTTGGTATGGTGGAGTGACAAAAAAAGGCTTTGCAGGTCGAATGACTTGCAAAGCCTTTTAGATTACAACATTTATGACTTATTTGCTAGATTTTGGCACTGTGATTTAAAACATAGTGTATAATATTAAATCGACAACAAATAAGTTTGATGCAATATGTTTTTGTTAGTATCAATATTTAAAAATCATAACAATTCACTCATTTGCGGACGTCGCTGAAGATTTCTTGGACGATTGGCAATGGCGAAATTTTCAATGTTGTACGCGAAAGCGGACCAGAGATAAAGAAGCATTCACCGATATTTGCAGTTACAATACTATCTTGCTCGTCCTCGTTGATTTCACCCGCATTTTTATACAAGCCGACAAGGTCGGAGATGTCGTTTGGTGCAAGCGAGAAAATCATTGAGTATTGCGATGCGTTGATGACCGCACTAGATTGTCTTGCAATTTCTGGCGAACCGACAAAGTCTTTGATGTTTTGCGTGATGATGATTTGCATTCCGCCATATTTTCTTATACGTTTTGCCATTTGCGCCATAAAGTCTAGCGCCATTGGGTATTTCGGGTTGATGAAAGTATGTGCTTCGTCGACCGCTATAACAATCTTACGGTTGCTCTTGTTCAAAGTGTTGAAGTCCTTGTTTCTAATGATTTCATTTTCAAGATACTTGAATACAAGCAACATTTGAGCGTTGGTTGTGATTGTGTTTCTGTTAGAAATCAATGAAAGGAATGAGAATGTAACAAAGTTTTCCGCTGTTTCAATTGAGGTTGGTCCGTTCCAAAGTTTGCTGTTACGTCCACCTGTTGCGAATTTTTTGACATAGTTTTCAATGATTTGTAGATTTCTCTTAATATATTCATCTTTTTCTGTTTCAATTTTTTCCAAAATCATTTTGTAGAGGTCATCAAAGATTGGGAAATCTTCCGCCTTTAATGTTGCGATATTAGTTTGCATCGTGATGCCTTTCAATTCGTAAACATCGGCAACGAGCGAGTTTAAAAGTTCGAATGCGTCGCTTGGCATACCTTCCATAATGATACGGAAAAATTCCTCCAAGAATTGCAAGTGCAAAGCATATGCATCGCCGACACCTTTGTCTTTTTTCTTCTTTTCGTATTCCTCGTACTCTTCTTCTGTCATATCTTCAATTTTGATACCGTACTCATCGTCATCATCTTGCAGTGAAGCGTTGATGTGGAACGGGTTTAATATACCGCTACGGCTAGAACCGACGTCAATAAGTTTCCCTTTCAAGTTCTTTACAAGCGGTGCATATTCGTCCTCGGGGTCGAGAATGAATATACGCGCGTTGTCGGCGGCAAGGTTTGCTAGCAAAGTTTTAGTTGCAAACGACTTACCTGAACCAGATTTACCAACGATGACGATGTTACTGTTGACGCGAACTGAGTCTCTTTTATAGAAGTCTACAAATACAGGAAGTGAGTTATAGCCGAGGTAGAAACCGCTTTCATCTTGCAATGCGTTGCTTATGAATGGGAACATACCTGCAAGCGAACTTGTGTGAATACCACGTACGGCATCTTTGACTTTATCAATTTTTGATATGTTATTGCTGACAAATTCGTCAACTTGTCGACCGAACATTTCAGAATACTTGAATCCATTTTGCTTGAGGGTTGCACGAACCTCTTTTTTCGCGCCTTCCTCGCACACAATGTGAATGTTGACATCGTATAATTCTTCGTTTGCATTCTTTATGTCGCCCAAAAGTTCACGCAGAGTTCCTATGTGAGTTTGATATTCGATTTGTTTTGAACTCTTTAGTGAATAAGAAGATTGTGACTCCATTTCAATAAGTGCACGGTCGATTTGCTTTTCTGCTTTCAAACGCGGAACTGGTTTTATGTTGACGACTACCTTTGTGCGGTCAAGATTGAAAAGGTTATAACCCCAACCATTTCCAACTGTAATTGGATAGTCAGTGATGACAAAGTTTTTATAAGGTTTGCCGTCAATAATTGTTTTACCCATTTTAAATTCGACTTTGTCAGGCGTTGCCCATTTGACTTGTTCGCTGAGTGGAACTATTTCAATTTCGCGCTCGTCGAAATCTTTGCCATAATTGGCTTTCAAAAATACCGTCAATTCTTGCGCTTGCAAGGTGTGTGCAGAGATTGGAGTCGAACTTGTGCGCAATGCCGTCAACATACCTTCGGTTGTGATTTCAAGTTGTTCCCTATCTTTATCGTATACAACTATGTAGTACGCGTCTTTATAGATGCGGTCGTCCTCATTGATTGTGCGCAAATAATCAAGGCGCGCTTCAAAAATTTCGGAACGAACTTCAATTTCATCGGCGGTCATTTCGCCTTCGCTTTGGAGTTCCATAAGGCCGTCATATTTACGCTCCTCTGAAAGTAGGTACTTATCAAAAATCATTGCTTTGTTGATTTTGACAATACTTGCTTGCTGTGTTTCGGTCAAACGTTTGAGAGCATTACCGATTGTGTTGATGAGCAAATTTTGCTTATAATCGTTGAGCATAAAGAATTCTACAGGCTCAATTTCAATGACCTGCGCATAATATTCACGCTGATAACTGATAAAACGCCCTTCGACTACTGCATCATACGGTATAATCTCGGTCATTGGCGCATATTTACGCATCATATGCTTACTAAATTTCTTTTTGAGTGCCAAAAACCTGAACGCTAACCCTATTGTGAGATAAAGTCGAATCCCGTCTGCAATAGGCATCCAAAGACTCACAAAAACCGCTAGCCACGCTATCGCTATATAAATTTTATAGGGCAAGTTGCTTTGCAAAAATAGAATGAAACCTATAATTGCAATCAATGCCAAAATCATATCGCTAAGAGTTATGTTTTTCAAAAACTGCATCTTAACTTTCGTTTTTCTTGGAATAAACCTTTGCATAATTCTCCTTTATTTACGCTTTAAACAGTGAATTTTATTTTGTATTTTTGTCTAATATTTAGTCCATTTTCGGTTGTCAAAATGACATTTAATTCAATTGTTGTTGTCGTATCAAATGTCACGGAACGATAGACAAGTCTATCATCTTTTGTTTTTTCTACGAGAGTAGAATATTCGTTTGGAACTTCAAAACTCAAGAATTGTGATGAGCTTGAGATGTGAACATCTTGCGATTGTACGCCTGCACCAACAAGTCTTAGACCAAACAAGTCTTGTTCACGCAATTTCAAGCCCCCTTCGTCGTTGATGTTTTGGAGGAGCGCGCTTGAAACAGTCAAAGTATATGCGTCCTCTTCTTGCTCCGCTTCGGTGTTTCTGTTCCACGCGAGGCTGACTGCTCCTGAACCAGCGAGCGTGCCACTGATGTGAATAGTGTCAGACACGATTGTTGAACCATTCTTTAATGATGCGCACACGATGTCGAATTCTTTGCCGAGTTCTTTTATCATAATGTCGCCGATTTTTTCAGTTTCGCCACCTTGTGTATACGGAATAATTGCGCCATATGGTGCTGTTTCGCTTGTTACGTCTTGCTCAAAACTTACGTTGGAAATTTGCAGTGGAGTTGGCAATATGTAATCTTTACCCGCGACTTTGCCTTTTAGAATTTGAATTTCGCCCGCCGTCAATGTTGGCTTGTAAATTTCAAATTTTGTCAAGTTGCCTTCATTGTCAAGTGTACCCCAGTCGACACTCAATGACGTAACTTCACTCTTGCCATTTAGTATTTGCTGGTTGTAGTTGATTATGCCTGCAAGTTTGTAGACAGGTTCGCCGTTGTCAGTATACTCTGTTGGCACAACGTTTGTGTTAATTTTAATTTTCTCAACAGGAACTTCAATGACATAGAACTGGAACAAAGTCAAGTTTTCATATCCGTCCTGCGTGCTTGATGTACCTGTATAGTACATCAGTTGGACGCCTTGCTCAAGGTATTCAGTTGTTAGATTGCTAGCATTAAATTCAATATTCAAATAATATTTTTGCAAGCCACCTTCGCCCTCAACAAATGTCAGCGTTGGATTGACAGTGGTTTCGTCCTGCTCTTTTGTTGTTGCACGCAACCACGCACCTTTTGTTGTTGTATTGTTGTAGGCGTCGAACAATGCACCTACGCTGTTGCCCTCAAGTTTAATTGAAACGGCACTGCCACAAGATACTGCTATGTGCTTTTTGTTAATCGCGGTATTTTCGGCTGAGCCGTCATATTCTGGCAACCCTTCAATATATCCCTCAATTTCAACAAGGTTTTCAACGACTTTAAATAGCACGAGTTGGCTTTGCGCAATTGAAAAGAATGTCGGCATATCCGTTGTTTTGATTTCGCCGTTATCATCAATTACGTTACCAAATTGGTCAAACTTTATGATGTTGCCGTCAAGATCGACAGGGTTGCCGTCGATATCGGTTTTTATCACGCAAGCGCGGAGAACTATTGTTCCTCTTGCAAGCGCTTGCACTACGCTTGGGTCTGTCAGGTTATTGCCACGTACTTCACGCCCAAAGTTTGCAAATGTTACGTTTGAAAGCCCGATTATTTCTTGCCCCTGTTCGTTTGCAAAAACGCCCGCTTTATATTGTGTTCCATAGTGATACGCCCCGACAGCAAATAGTTTTATCTCGAAATAAGATGTTGAGGTTTTGCCGTTTTCAGGCACGATTTCCGTGTTGCCTTCCCATTGCCAAATCGTGTTGTTGTATGCGGTTGTGATTACTTCACCATACTTGACAATGCTTTTCAAAACTTGGTCGTTATATGTTTTGTTTGTGTCCGATTTGCTTGTCCCTTCAAAGTTTAACGCTTTGACGTTGTCAAGATTGACGTCAAATGCTGATGTTGAGGCGGACAAGGACGAATTTGGCAATGTAACTTCAATTGTAAGTCCGCTTGACGGATATTGTAGCACCGTGAAATTCCAAACCTTTGCTTTTGTGTCCTTTTCAACTTTGAGTTCCTTATTTTTCGATGTGATGATTAAATCATCAAGCAATGAAGCAAAGTAGGTGTTGCTACCGTTGCTGGCTTTAAGTGTTATGCCCAAGTCGACTGCTGAAAGAGCTTTTGTTTTGAAAAGGTCAAGTTTTATCATTCCGCCACTCATTTCAATTGCGTCAAGCGTCACTTCCTTGACTTCAACAGTTATGCTTGTATAAACATAGCGTCCGACAAGTTTTTCCGCTGGAATATAGCCTACGTCCTCTGGTTGGTCTGGTACATAGTTTTTGACAAAGTCAATATCGTCGTATGTTCTCAAAGCGCGCGCCCATATTTTGGCTTCGCCGACTTTTAGTGCGGTAATTTTTCCGCTAGCATCAATTGAAACGACGTCTTTTGCGCTCTCTTCATCGAAATAGTATTCAACAGTTTTGGCATTTCTTCTAAATTTTGCAAATGAGGAATTGTTGTCCAAATGCGTTGGATCTTTGGAGTTTTCGGGCAAAAACTTTGTTGTTATGTTGCCTGTTTCGCTCTCATATATGTAATATTTTGTTTCGCCGTCAACTTCTTCAGTTTGCATATTTTTGCTTTCAATTTCAAGTTCGGTGACTGGTATGTCGACAAAAACGCATAGTGGCGATTTCATAAACAAGCCTTGCTCATTTTTGATGTTGATGAAACAAAATCCGCCTTTATTTGTTCCGTCTGCATTCTTTGATACTGTGATTTTAATCGGTTCGTTGAGTTCCCCTTCTTTTTGGACAGTTACGACGTCCTCATTTGTTGAAGATAGGTATATTTTCTTTTCCGTGACTTCGTTGTCATCAATAATATTTCCATCTTCATCAATTTTTGGAGTAGTTTTGCCTTTTACAATAAAAGTGGCATCCGTTAAAATGTTCGGATTGTCACTTTCAGTGATTCCGTTAAGGCGTAAGACGGGCTGATTGTTGATATACTCAATGCGCGGGTTGTCTGCGCTTTCGATTGTGATATCCTCAGCATACACTGTTTTGGGCGTATAATAACCCAAACAAAATGCCACTATAATTGACGCCCAAATTATGAATATGATTGCGCAAAAACAATACGCAACGGTCGCTAACGCGTTTAGAAAATTCGCTTTCTTCATTCTTTCCTCGTTTGTTTTGATTATTATTTGCAAATTTGATATTATTATATCAATTATGGCAATTTAAGTCAAACATTTTGAGGCTAACGCCGACATTTTATGCAATTGATTTTTTATAGATACAATTCTCACGAAATCTACACTTGAATATGATTTAATTTTGTATGCTAGCAAGGTTATAATTGATGAGCACACTTTAATGCGCCTCGCCCCTATCGTGCATTTCTTCACTACACCGCAAACTACGCGTTCGCCTTCAATTTTAATGACACAAAGTTATGTATTCTACCATTTTCGCTGTGTCAAAAAATTATATACTTTAACACGCAAAAAGCAAGCAAAATGCGGGCATTCGCATTTTTTGCTTGCTTTGATTTGTTATTTTTTTTGTAAAATTCTATAATTATTTTATTTAGCAAATTTTTCGTTGTAACGCGCGATTGCTTCGCGAATGTACTTCTTTGCACTTTCGTTGTTTTCGACGCCTGTGATTTCGCAAGACTTGTTTTCAAGTGCTTTGTATGATTTGAAGAAATGCACCATTTCATCAAAAATGTGCGCTGGAAGTTCGCTCATATCGCTATATTTATTGTAAAATTTATCACTTTTTGCAACTGCAACAATTTTTTCGTCGTTTTCGCCACCGTCAATCATTTTGATGACTGCAATTGGTTTGCACTCGACAAGGCTCAAACTGATAAGCGGTTCGCTACACAAAACAAGTACGTCGAGTGGGTCGCCGTCGTCACTCAATGTTTTGGGAATAAACCCATAGTTTGCTGGATAGACCATTGATGTTGAGAGGACTCTATCAAGCATAATCATTCCCGTTTCTTTGTCAAGTTCATATTTCGCTTTATTGCCTTTTGTGATTTCAATCACTGCTGTAAATTCTTCTTCTTTAACTCTATCACTAGATAAATCGTGCCAAATGTTCATTTTATTCTCCTAAATATTCCTTTATTATAATGTTGTTTTCAAAATTTCTACGATATTTTGAAGGTTCTCAAAAATTTCTCTTTCCTCAGGGTCTTCACTCTTTGAGCCTTGTCCGCTTTCTTCAAGTTCGGCAATAGCTTGTTCGACTTCTTTAATCAATTTGTCGCGCTCATTTTTGTTGATGTTGTCTTCCATTGCCATTGCGGCAGTTCTTTCAGAAAATTGACGCAACTTTTTGCCGAGTTCGTTTTTCTTTTGTTGGTTGATGTCAACTTCACTTGCGAGCAAGATTTTTTCATTGAAAAGGTGCCCATTGATTTCGGAACCAAAATTTAAAACTTCAAGCAAATATTTTCCACTGAGGCGTAGCGTTGCCAAAAGTGGCACAAGGTCACCTTTGCCTGCGACGATACAAAATGTGTTGATGTTTGGTTCTGTATAATTAATATTCAAGGCGTCAACTACCATTCTCAAGTCAAGTTGGCTTTTGTTGCGCTTCCTAAAACGCATTGTTGTACAAGTGTCAATGCCAAGATACGAAATTGTGTCACCCCAGTTGGTGTGCTTTCTTTCGTTGTAGCCATAAAGTTTGACATAGTCCACTGTGCCTTGTTTTTTCAAAACTTTTAAGATTTCGTGAAAATTGTCGAGTGAAACATCCACATTGTCGACGTCCACGAGAACTGCTATATGCTTGTCTTCCATAATTATTTCTCCTTCATTTCTCTTTTATAATAAAACAAATACTGTTGCGCATACCCTGAGAGGTCGCCGAATTTTCCACACATCAACTTTGCTTTTTGCGGACGCGATTTCCCTTTGAGGTCAAAGTAATCATCACACACGCGCGACATCCACACGTCGACTGGAAAAACTCTTTTACGGCTAAGCCCAAACAGCATAATGCAATCAGCAACTTTTTCTCCAACGCCTTTCATCTTCAATAGTTCCGCTTTTGCAACTTCATCGTCACAACATTTCAATGTTTCAAGTTTTTCAAGACTCAAATTTGCAATTGTGTCGACAAGGTATTGCGAACGATAACCACAACCAAAATTTTCAAAATCTTTTTTTGTGACTTGTTTTAATGCTTGCAGTGTTGGAAATGCAAAATAATTTTCGCATTTTTCTCCAAAACTTTCACATAATAGATTGATTGTGCGTTTGATTCGCGAAATATTGTTGTTTGCGGAAATTATGAAAGAAATAATCATTTCAAGAAGGTCTTGTTTCGCGATTCTAATACCGCTACCAAAAGAAATGGCTTTTTCTAAAATTGGCGTTTTCATAAGTTCCGCTTTTATTATACCATAATCAGTTGCCAAATCAAAGTATTTTTCATAGTATTTTATATTTTTACTTTCAATTATTGCGCTTTTCTTGTTGTTTTCATACACTATAGCCTCATATTTTGACGACTTAACTATATAATTTGTAATTTTGTCCTCATATCTAAACATTTGTCCACAATCACATATGTGCTTAATTTGGAAGTCGTTTGGCTTTGGTATTATTATTTTGTTTTCTTCAATTATGTATTCCATTTTCTTTGTTTTCCATTGCCCATTGTTTCATTTCTTTTGCAAATTCAATTGCGTGAGAACCGATGTTTGCGCCACCTGAGAGGCGAGCAATTTCATTCAGGCTTTCTTGTTCGTTTTGCAATTTTAGTTGCGTGTATGTTTTGCCGTCTTTCTCGAATTTTTCGATTTTATAGAGGTGGTCTGCCATTGCTACTATTTGCGGTAAATGCGAGATTGTGATGACTTGACAACCTCTTGCAATTTTATTTAGTTTGATTGCAATTGTTTGCCCGATGTGTCCGCTAATACCTGCGTCGATTTCATCATAAACTTGCGTACCAATGTTATTTAGTTTCGCAAGGCTACTTTTGAACGCTAACATAAAACGTGAAAGTTCACCCCCGCTGATAATTTTGGAAAGTTCTTTGACGGGTTCGCCTGCGTTTGCTGAAAACATAAATGTCACTTTGTCAAGTCCATTTGTTGCGAGTGATTGCTCGTCAAATGTTGATTTTATATCAACAACAAATTGCGATTTCTCCATACCCAACTCTTTGAGTTCACGCAAAATATCCATTTCAAGTGCACGGGCAAATTTTGTGCGCGCGATGGTCAAATTTTCCCCGATTGACTTCAGTTCTTTCATTTTCCCTGAAAGTTCGGTGTTTAGTTTGATAATCGTTTGTTCGGCATCGATTAAATTATTCAATTCAACTTCGGCATCTTCCTTTGCCTTTAGCACATTGTCGATTGTTGTGCCATATTTGCGCTTCAACATTTTGATTGCGTCAAGGCGTCCGTCTACTTTTGCAAATTCTTCCGCGTCAAAGTCGCACGCCTCTGCTTTATTTCCCAAAGTTGTTGAGAGGTCGTCGATTTCGGCATCAAGCGAATACAATCTATCGACAACTTCTTGCATTGATGGATCAATGTTCACAATTGAACTAATTTTGTTCCTAGCGCTTGACACGGCAAGTCTTGCACCATACTCGTCGCCGTCGAGCGCTTGGCGCGCAAGCAAATATGCTTCTTTCAATTTTTCAGCATTTGCCATAATATCTTCTTGAGCGGTCAAACTTTCGTCTTCACCGACTTGTGGCGCGACTGAGTCTATTTCATTTATTTGGAAAGTGAGAAAATCAATTTTCTTTGCGCGCTCGCTTTCATCTCCGCCCAATGCGCTGATTTGATCTTTAATTTCGCGACACTCACTCAGTTTTTCATTAAATCTTTCAATCAACTGAAAAATCTCTACCCCGCCAAATTCGTCGAGTACTTGCAAGTGTCTTTTTTCGTCGAGCAAATTCGCGTGTTCAAACTGCCCATAGACGTCACAAAGCAAGATTGTCAAACGTTTGAGCATTGCGAGCGTTTGAGGAACGCCGTTCACTTTGATTTCATTTTTGCCGTCAACGCTCATTTTACGTACAATTATCAAAGTGTCTTCTTGTTCGACGTCCATTTCTTTCAGTATGTTTGCTAATTTTTCTGAAATCTTAACATCAAATTCAAGCGTAACTTTAGCAAAGTCTTGCCCATTTCTAATCAAACTTTTGTCCGCACGCGAGCCGAGCGCAAAACAAAGTGCGTTGATGATTATACTTTTCCCTGCGCCCGTTTCCCCACTCAAAACATTTAGTCCGTTTCCAAATTCAATAAATTGCTCTTGAATTAGTGCGATATTTTCAATCTTTATTGATTTTATCATTTGGTCTCACTCCCAAATATAGAAATTTTGTTTTAATTATTATAACACAATATAAAAAAATAGGCAACTATTTCTAGTTGTCTATTTTTCATTTGGTCATTATTTTAAATAGTTTCCAAGACGTGTTTTGTAAATTGTAATCTGCTTTCCGTCGCGAAGTTGGTCAATCAACTTTTCTTGTTGGACGTTATAGTCGCTTTTTGTAACTTTTGAAATAAACAAATCGAGCATATTTTTTGTGCTTGAAGATTTCAATTTTGCATTTTCAAGGTCTTGTATTGTTGTTGCATCAATATTGTCATTTGCATTACTTGGAGCACCTGTATACATTATAATGTGAGCGCCGTATTGCGTATAGACAAGTCTTGAATATGTGCCAACTTGACCAGTTTTCTGCAAATCTCTTGAAGCGGTTGCAAATTCATCGACCATAGAGTCGTATTCTTTGTCAAGTGGAATTGCATAATCATAATCTCTTGAAAGGAATGAACTTTCGCCAGTATACTTATAGATTAGGTCTGTGAAAGCGTTGATTCTCGCGTTTGTGTCAGAGCCATAGACGGCAAGTGTTGAATCGACTTCAGCAAGCACTGCTTCTGCTGATTTTACGACTTTGGTATCCTTGCCTTCACTATCTCTTGCGGTTGCTGTGAGCGCAGTGCGCAATGTTTCAATATTCGCGTCCTTTTCTTCCTCAGTGATGATGCCTTTCTTCACTTGGTTTTCCCATTCTGTGATTTGTGCTTTTTGCTCATCGTTATAACTAATCAACAAGTGGCTGACGTAGAACCAACCTTGCGTTGGGTGGTAGTATACGCTTGTGGCGTCCGACTTCATTGCGTTGTTGTAGGCGGTGATGTCGTTGCCGTACAATTCTTTTTGCCCTTTCATTGCTGCTTTGTAGGTTGCAAGAACTTGCTCAGCGGAAACGGTATATGCTTTTTCAAATGTGTTTTGATATTTTTCGATGTATTTGTTGTCGACTTGGATGTCGTACACTCTTTTGAGTTCTCTTTCGAGAATAGCCCACGATGTATTGTCGTTATACTTTTTATAACTTTCGCTAGTCTTCAAGTCTTTGACAAATCTTTTCATTTCTTCTTCTTGGAGTCCATCGCTATATTCAGACAATTTTGATTTTATAGCGCCAACCGATGTGAAGCCTTTAATATTTTCTTCACCTGCTTGCCAAAAATATGATTTGAAAGGATTTGGATTGATGACGGTGTCGACACGTGATTCATCATCTTTTTCTACTTTTACAAGTTCGCCATTTTTGACGATGTAGTCGTGCTCGTACTCACTTCTTCCAACAAAACTGTTAGATTCTTCCTTTGCTTTTTCTTCGTCTTCCGCTTTGAGCCCCCAATCGGAATAGATTGCATCTTTATAGGAATCCATTTTTTCATAGACGTAATTATAAACAGCAGTCCAGCAATCGTTGATTTCCGCCGTTGTGAGGGCGTTTCCTTCAATACCTTTGAGGTGGTTGACAATCAATTTTCTATTTATTATCATATCAAGCACTTTCTCGGTTGCTTCTTTGGTTGTTGAACCATTTTGCACGTACGAACTAGCGTAGTTTGAATAATAAATCAAAAACTCTTCCATTGACACGGTCAATGTGTTTTTGTCGTCAAGTTTGACTTCCGCAACTGTTTGACTCATATATTTTGTTTGGTTGTCGGTCACGAGTGTACAGCCACTGAAAACGGTGAGTGTGAACACGAGGACTGCGACAATAAGATAGTTTAATTTATTCACAATGTATCTCCATATTAGTTTTTTGCGGGCATATTCCCACACAAAAGTTTGTTATGATTATATCAAATCTTTTCCAAAAAAGCAAACGATTGCGCTACAATTATTTCGCAATTTGGACATTTTTTAGTATATTATCAAGGTTTGTCATTATTTTGTCGTTTTGGTTGAATATGACGTGGTAGTATTCGCCAAAATTTTCAGTTTGCGTGTTTGGAATTGCAAACTCTGGCTCGCGTTCAAGTTCAATAAAATTCTTGCCATTTTGCTTCATTATTATACGACGGGCGCCGTGAGATTTTAAGATATTTTTTGCGCAAGCAATTTTTGCAAGATTGATGGTTGCTTGTGGAACTGCGCCATAACTGAACCTCAATTTTTCCATTTGCGTTTCAAATTCTTTCTCGCTAGCAAGTTTTGAAATGATATCAATAATTTCCATTTTTGCGCTTTGTGAATTGATATAATAATCTGGAATTTCTGCCTGAATGTCGATGTCAATTTTTGTGTCAACTTCAGCTTTTTCTTCCTTGCCTTTCAATGTGGCGACAACTTGTTCAAGCAGTTTGCAGTACATATCGTACCCGACTTTTTCAAGGTGTCCACTTTGTTTTTCGCCAAGCACTGTTCCAGCGCCACGCAGTTCTAGGTCACGCATTGCGATTTTGAACCCGCTACCGAGTTCGGTATATTCTTGCATTGCTTGCAAACGCTTTTGCCCCTCCTCACTCAAGGCTTTAAATGCGCCAAATGTGAAATACGCGTACGCTTGCGCGCTTGAACGCCCGACCCTACCACGCAATTGATAAAGTTGACTCAAACCAAATTTGTCTGCGTCCACAACAATCATTGTGTTTGCATTTGGTAGGTCAATGCCGTTTTCAATCAAGGTTGTTGCAACTAAAATGTCGATTTTGCAGTCAAAAACGTCTTTCATCGTGTTCTCTAGTTGTTCCTTCTTCATTTGTCCGTGCGCGTAACCTATGCGTGCTTGAGGCAAGAGTTGGCGCAAATTATGGACATATTCTTCAAGTCCCTCAACACGATTTTTGACAATCAAAATTTGCCCACCGCGCGCAAGTTCACGACTGACGGCTGTCAAAACGACAGCATTTGAATATTCGCAAATAGTTGTTTGTACAGCTTTGCGCATTTGTGGCGCGGTCGCGATTGTTGAGATATCGCGAATGCCAACAAGCGACATATGCAAGGTGCGCGGAATCGGCGTTGCAGACATTGAAAGAACATCAATATTGTGCTTCAGTTTCTTTATTCTTTCTTTGTCTTTTACGCCGAGTTTTTGCTCTTCGTCACAAATGAGGAGTCCAAGATTTTTATAAACAATTTTTTCGTTCAAAACCTTTTGCGTACCGATAAGTAGGTCAATTTCGCCTTTGGCAAGTTTTTCAATGATTTCGTTTTGCTCACTTGGAGTTTTGAACCTATTTAGCACCGCAATTTTGACACCAAACCCACTAAAACGCGCTACGGCTGATTTGTAGTGTTGCTCGCTCAAAATTGTTGTTGGAGCGAGCAACACTGCTTGCTTGCCGTTGTCGATTGCAATCATTGTTGCGCGGAATGCGACTTCAGTTTTGCCATAGCCAACGTCCCCGCAAATGAGTCTATCCATAATTTTACCGCTGGACATATCGGCTTTGACGTCCGCGATTGCTTTGCGTTGGTCGGGTGTTTCCTCATAGACAAAACTTTCTTCAAACTGCTTTTGCAAAAATGTGTCGATTTCATATTTATGCCCTTGCGATTTTTCACGCTCGGCATAAATTTTCAACATATCCGTTGCCATAACTTCAAGTTGCTGGCGGACGCGATTTTTCGCGCGCTCAAACTCTGCTCCGCCGATTTTGTTTAGTTTGGGAGCGACTTCGGCACCAATGTATTTGCTGATTTCGTTTGCATTTTCGACGGGTAGATATAGTTTGTCTGTTCCGTCGTACTTTATGACGATATAGTCGCGCGTGTAACCCGATATTTTCATTTTTTGTATACCAAGGCATTGTCCTATGCCGTGGAACGAGTGAACAACATAGTCACCCGCTTGAGGAAGTTCAAAAAACGGCTTTTCGGCGCTCGTTTGTGTTTTTCTCGTCACCTTGCTGTTGCCGTACGGAATCAAGGCAATTTTTTCATTTACTAAAATGCAACCAAGTGGTAGGGGTTGATTGATTATTTTGACACCTTTTTCGTATATGCGGTCAAGCGCATTTTCAACTGAAAACGCAATCAATTGATTGTCTAGAAACTCCGTCAAAAAACTGCGGTCAATTTCACTCGACGTAAACAGGCGGATAGCATAGCCCTCTTCAAGCATTCTTTTGAGGTCATAGACCATAATTTCGGGACGATTTTTATAATTTTGCGTTGCTTCACTTTCAAATTCTATATTTGCTTTGTGAACAAAACTATCAAATGCAATTGTAGTTTTTTGCGACAAAATTTGTTTTATTTCACTTTCGCTAAAATAGTTTTTTTCAAAACCTTGATATATTTGCCCTTGCGCAAGATATTCACTTATGCCCCGTGCTTGTGTTTGCAAGTGGTTTTCTAGCGATTGATTGATGAGTTGTGGCTCGTCAAGAACAATCGTTGCGTTTGGCAAAAAATTCAAAAGGTTTTCATTGTTGACGGCAAAACACAAGAAATTATAACTATTTGACGCAGTAAATGACTGTAAATTCTCGTCAATTTGCGATTTTATTGCTGAAAATATTGCAATTGCGTCGGCGTTTTCGTTGTTCTTGCACGTATTCAAGGCTTGAAGCAGTGCGTTTTTGTCGCTTTCAAAGTAAAGAGTGTTGGGGTAAACTGTCACTTCATTTAATGACTCAATTGCGACATTGTCTTCAAAATTCATTGTTTTTATGCTTTCAATTTCGTCGTCAAAAAAACTGATACGAACATTGACTGTTTCACTTGATATGTCGACAATATCGCCACGGACAGCAAACTGCCCTGTTTTTTCGATTTTTGTGACACGCGAAAAACCTAATTTTGACAAATGCAGTGTTTCGCGGTCAAGTGTTTGCCCAACTTTGAACGCAATTGCATTTGATTTAAATTTTTCGATATTTGGAAAATGAGAGGTTAGCGCGCGAACGTCAACAACTATGCAATCGCATTTGTTGTCAATAATCGAACTCAACGCCTTGATTTTGTAAGCGTTTGAGTTACCGTAGGAATACACCATTGGTTCATCAACATACGGAAACGCGACGGGCTTTCGTGAGAGCGTGGACAAAAAGGCGCAAATTTGGTCGATTTGCTCACTGTTTGACACAACATACACAAAAAATTCTTTTAGGCACGCTGAACAAAAGAGGCGCTGACCTAATTGACAGCCAGCCACCACTTCGTGCGCACCATTTTTGACATCTAACAACTTTTTCAAGTTTTCAGTGATTTCCATATTAGTCAATAAACTTCCCTTTCGAAATATAATTTTGAATTTTTTCAACCGCTTGACTAATTCCTTGCTCCAAAATTTTCATTTTTTCACTTGGAATCGGTGCGAGAACATAGTCCGCAAGGTCGCCAAATTCAGGTTTACCGACGCCTATACGTATGCGCGGAAAATTTTCTGTGCCGAGTTCTTGGACACAGTTTTTGAGACCATTGTGCGTGCCACCACTGCCGTGTGCTTTGTAGCGGATTGTGCCTGCGGGCAAATCAATGTCATCGGAAATGACAATGACATTTTCAAGCGGAATTTTGAACTTTGTGACAAATTCGCGCAGTGATGTTCCGCTCAAGTTCATATATGTTTGCGGTTTTGCAAGAATGATTTTTTCGTCGCCAACAAATCCCTCTGCGACAAGTGCTTTGCACTTATTTTTAGTAAATTCCAAGTTTATTCGGTCTGCAAGAGCGTCTACTGCCAAAAAACCCATATTGTGAGGCGTGCGCTCATACTCTTTTCCATAATTTCCTAATCCTACTACTAATAACATATTTTTTCTCCTTATTATTTTTTTTCCAAAAACTTTATTCATTACGGCTTCGCCTCTAGTCAAAATGACATTATTGTAAATATATTACTACATTTCTAACGCACAAAATACACAAACTAGGTGAGCCAAATTTACACCTATAACATTCCCCCACTAGTTAAAATGATAAAATGGTTATTCGTCGTTTTGGGGCGCCGTTTTAATTTCCGTTTTTGATTTGCGGATTGCGACAAAAAAGTTTGTCAGGAGGCTGGCGCATTCGTTTTGTAAAATACCCGAAACAATTTCTTGCGGACGATGATTGAAACGTGCGTCCATTGGTAAGTTGTAAAATGTGCCACAGCAACCTGCTTTGGGGTCGACTGCGCCAAAAACGACGCGCTTTATTCGCGAATTTATGATTGCACCACTGCACATTGGGCAGGGCTCAAGTGTTACATACAAAGTGCAGTCAACTAGGTGCCAAGTGTCAAGTTTTTTGCTCGCCTTTTTGATTGCAAGAATTTCAGCGTGTGCGGTGGCGTCCTTTGTTGTTTGCCTCAAATTGTGAGCGCGCGCAATTATTTTGCCATCACAAACGATGACGGCGCCGATTGGGACTTCGCCGAGAGTTTCCGCCTTTTTCGCTTGTTCAATTGCTTTGCGCATAAATTTTTCGTCTTGATTGTCAGTTTTCATACTATACCTGCGTTGCCGAATACATTTTCAATATTATTGCACAATTTTTGACGATTGTCAAGCACATATTTAGTTTGTTTTGGACAAGCAAATTTTTGCGTGACTCGACATATTTATACTTTATGGTGGTGTTAAATATGATTTTTGAAAGTTTCGCAAATTTTATGAACAAAATTATGCTTTTTTCGTCTTACATAAACAATTCTTATGGCTACCCTAAACCACTTTCGACGGAAGATGAGCAAAAATACCTTGAGCGCTACTGGGCGGGCGACGAGATTGCAAAAGAAAAACTGATAAATCACAATCTAAGGCTTGTTGCGCACATTGTCAAAAAGTACAGCAACTCCACTTTTGAGGCGGAAGATATGATTTCTGTTGGAACAATTGGACTCATCAAGGCCGTCAACACGTTTTCCGCAGACAAAAACACGCAACTTTCAACATATGCTGCGCGTTGTATTGAAAACGAAATTTTGATGCTTCTGCGAAAACAAAAAAAGCACAAAAATGTTGCTTCCCTCAACGAGGCGCTTGGCAAAGACAAAGACGGCAACGACATTTGCTTGATGGACATTATTGATGATGATGAAGATAATGTCGAATTGAGTGTCGAAAATAAAATTTTTATGGAAAAAGTTTTGAAAATTACAAAACAATATTTGAACGCGCGCGAATACTCAATTATTGTTATGCGTTATGGGCTAAATGATGAAAGACCACTCACACAACTTGAGGTTGCAAAAAAACTTGGCATTTCGCGCTCATACATTTCGAGGCTTGAAAAAAAGGCGCTAAAGACAATTTCTCTTCACGCCTTGCCGTGTGGCAATTAGCATTGCTTGCAAGTTAGATAGTAAATTCCGTGATTTCGGAGTTCAAAAACTGCGCGAAAGTCACCAAAGGTTTCGCCGTTTTCGGGGTCATCGAACGCGATTTGCCCGAGGCAGGTTTTCAATTTCTTTTTGCTTGTTTTCACAAAGTTCAAGGCAAGCACTTTTGCAATGCGCTTTTTTTGTTGCATTGCTTTTTTTAGTTCTGCTTTTTTTGCTTCATCTTTTTCTTCCTTATATTTTGCGCGCGCGTCAAAAAAATCTTCAATTGCGTCATAAGTATCGGTTTTTTCATCCTCAATATCTTGCTCGCTGTGCGTGCCACCGAGCGAATCTTTTATATGCTCAAGCGTGCAACCACTGCAAATTTCGTACACGCCATTTGAAGTTATTGCTTTGCCACCAAACGTTGCTATAGTTGTTGTTTGGGGTATTCCGCATTCAATTGCGCGGTATATGTGCATTAAGTCAATGGGAGTCAAAACTAGCATATTCTCAAGCATCTTATATGGCGACAACGAAAGTGCGCGAGCGCGCATTTTTTCAAACTTGTCGACGCTTTTAGTGTCTACTTCAACTTTTATATTTGAATCACTGCATTTTGCTGAGTCCTGCGAATTTTTGCCGTCGTTCAAAATTGTAACGCCCTCACGCTTTAAGTTGATTTTTGTAACAGAAGAACTTAGCATATCATTTAGTAAATCGCTTTTTGATTCTTGCAAATTTTCAGCGTTTTCGTTTATTTCAATTTCAGCATTGTTTTCGTTATTTACTATAGGATTTTCAGTATGTACAACAAGTTCTTCAATAGTGAAACGTGAGGAAAAGTGCTTTGAAAATATGTTGTTTGTATCAATCTTTTTGACAAAAAGCTTATATAATTCTCCTTTTCTTAAATCACTTTTAGAACTATAAACATTTTCATCGCCCGTCATTTCATCGCCTTTTTGGCACACAAAAACTACAGGCAATTCAAAAATTGTCGCAATTTTTTTTGCTACATTATAGATATTATCAAAACTATCACTTGCAAGCACGGCGGTATTTTCGCAAGAATATGCGGTCTGGTCAAAGCAAGGTATGCACAAAATCTTGTGCTTCTTTGAAAGTTTGTCGCTCACGCAATCCCCGTTGTGGTCGATGACTCCGCAATCGGCAAGCCTTTTCAAAATGAGTGCTTTTGAATTTGATTCAAGCTTTTTGAAAGTAAAGGTTTTTTCTTCTTTTGAAGCGCTTGTTTTTGCTACTTTTTCGCTTTCGTTTGTTTGAGGTTCAGCGCTTCGCTCACTTCCTTTAGTGGTTTGGCTTTGTTCCATATTTTCTATGTAAACACAGTAGGACTTTGAGTGGTCACTCAATGGATACGTATCAAAGCCGACGATTTTGCCATAGACAGGCGAAAAAACATCGGCAGAGTTGAACCCTGCTGACTTTGCAATGGGTTGCCCGCATTTGACAATTTCGTTTATTTTAACAATCGGCAATGCGACGTTACCGTTTGCGACTTTCAGTGGCACAATTGCCATTTGTGGCTTTGGTAATGTTTTGATTTCATAATCAATGTTTTGTAAGATTTTCATATTTGCTACCTTTAAAAAAATCGGGTCAAGTTATTTATCAATGTTGTGGTAAAGCACTTCGCGGAGTTCCATTTCCTCAAGAAAGCCGAGAGCGTTTTCGGACTTAAATTTTGCGACAATTGCGTCCTCAAGTTCTTCCATTTTTAGGGGCTCAACATCTTCATCTGGTTGATAAAAACAATCATCTAAGTACGCAAGGTAATCATTGCGCTCGGGGCGCGCGCAAATTGTAAAAAATGTAAGCATAAAGTTGCGGGCAAAAGCGCGCCTGTCAAACTGCGTGATACTGAAAAAATCTGTTTTGTCTTTTTCAATCGTTGAATACATCAGCATTATATTGTCAAGTCTAAAAAGAGTTTTGAAATTGTCGGGTAAATCATCGTTTTCTTTCACACAATAAAACTGTCCTGCATTATTTTCCCTTTCAGCCAAAAATTCTTTGAACCCTCTTTGCATTTGGACACGGACGATTGTTACCACGCAATCTATGACAAACAAATACCCGCACGTGGCAAAATTTTTACAAGCATTCAAATTGAGTTTTGGGGCGCCCTTTTCAAACTTATACAAATAGTTTTTGTCGTCTTTGACACACTCAAGTTTGTACGCGGTTTTTAGGCTGTCACAATGACAACTTTTCATTATGCTTTCATAAAGTGCACTTATGAGTGAAAGTTGTTCGGTTTCGCCTTTCTCAAAAAATGTGTTATCAAATGATTTTAAAATTTCAATCAAATTCATAGTTTTCCTTTTTATGCACAAAAAGCAAAGCCCCTGCACAGCCTTGCTTTTGTAACACTTTTATCTATTTTTACAACTCAATGCTTGAGTTTCGTTCAGCCATTTTCCTCAAACTTAGCGTTTGATGCGCTTCAAGAACGGTGGAATGTCATTGTCGTCAACTTCAATACGACTCATTCCGCCTTGAGGACGTTGCGCCTCTCTTTGTGGTTGTTGTTGCATTTGTGGTTGAGGTCTAGCAAATTGCGCGCCTAACCCTTGTTGCTTTTGTTCATTTTGCGCTTCAGAAATAACATTGTTGTTAAAACCTGTTGCAATGATTGTGATTTCAACTTCGTCAGTCATACTTTCGTCGATGCCTGAACCAAAGATGATATTGCAGTTAGGGTCGACAACTTCACGCACAAGTTCCGCTGCTTCATAAACTTCAGCAAGCGACAAGTCTGCGCCACCCTTGACGTTCAAGATAATATCCGTTGCACCCTCAATTGTTGTTTCCAAAAGCGGGCTTGAAACTGCTTGACGGACGGCTTCGATTGTTTTGTTTTCACCTTTGCCGTGACCGATCCCCATATGTGCGACGCCCTTGTTTTTCATCGTTGTGCGAATATCTGCAAAGTCAAGGTTGATTAGACCCGGTTTTGCAATCAAATCGCTGATGCCTTGTATACCTTGTCTTAAAACATCGTCAGCATATGCAAACGCTTCCATCATAGGTGTTTTGTTTGGCAAAATCTTGTAAAGTTTATCATTTGGAATAATAATCAATGTGTCGACGTATTTTTTGAGCGCCTCAAGACCTTTTTCAGCGTTTTCCATACGCTTTCTGCCCTCAAACATAAATGGTTTTGTTACGACTGCAACTGTAAGCAAACCCATTTCTTTTGCGATGCTTGCAATGATTGGTGCAGCGCCTGTACCCGTTCCACCACCCATACCAGCAGTGACAAAAACAAGATCAGCATCTTGCAACATTTCTTGCAAAACTGTTTTGCTTTCTTCGGCTGCTTTTTGTCCCATTTCAGGGAATGCGCCAGCGCCCCAGCCGTTTGTGATTTTTTCGCCGATTTGCAAACGCTTTGGTGCGTTTGAAATCAAAAGTTGTTGCTTGTCAGTGTTGACAGCAATGAAATCTGCAATTCCTGTATCTTGCGCAACCATACGGTTGACAGCGTTGTTTCCTGCGCCACCTACGCCAAAAACTTTGATTCTAACGACTGTCGAAACGCCGTCTGAATCGGAATGTTCCATTTCATATGTATTTGCAGTGACTTCCTCGCCTGCAAAATTAAAATTTTCTTGTGGTCTTTCGACTGTTTCAGTAGTTGTATTGCCAAAAAGAGCATTGGAGTTGAAACCACCATTGTTGTTGTAGCCGTTTCCATTGCCATAGCCATTGTTGTTATAATTTTCAAACATTTTTTTGCCCATCCTTATTTTTTTCTAAACAAAACATTTAGTAATCTTGAAATAGATAGTAAAACACTCAAAAAATGTAAGAACAAAAACCTCTGCATTTGATACGACATCAAACAGCAAATCATAATTTTTGCTCCAAAATGTTGACATTTTTCCTAGTGAATAAACATTTATTTGATACAAAAACTACTACGCTTTTTTGTTTAGCATAATGATACCATAATTCACATTTGTTTGTCAAATATTTTAGACAACATTTTCAAACATTTTTTATTGCATCACAATAGTAAACACAAAAAAAGACGAAATTATTTGTTCGCCTTTTATTTTTTCAATAGTTTGCACATTTCTTTGACAAGGTCGGCTGTTGAAACTTTTATTTTTTCACCCGTTTTTAGTTCCTCAATTTCTACAAAACCTTCATCAAGCGATTTTCCCATAACGATAATATATGACACGCCAGTCAATTTTGCGTCCTTGATTTTTGCGCCTATTGAAATATCTTTGCGGTCGTCAAACAGGACGCTGATGCCTAGTTCATTCAAACTATTGTGGAGATTGTTTGCTGTTGCAAACTTTTCTTCGTCGTCAGTTTTTGCAATGATATAAAATAGGTATGGTGCGACTGATTTGGGCAGACAGATGCCGTCAAACTTGCCGTCTTTTGTCACAATGCTGTTTTCATACAAATATGCAAGTGTGCGACTGACGCCGATGCCGTAGCAACCCATAATGTAGTTTTGTTGTTTGCCTTCATTGTCGATATATACGCCGTTCATTGTCGATGAATATTTTTTACCTAAGTCAAAGATATGCCCAAGTTCGATTGCCTTTTTTTGCTCCAAAGAGTTAATTTCGGTCAAATTATATGTTTTTTCAAGATATTCTTTTGCATCTTCCCTTTCAAGCAATTCCGAGTTTAGAGCGATGCCCGATTTTGTATCAATCAAAACATTATCTTCGCCGATTGGCGTGATACTCATATATTCTTCCGACTTATCCCCGCCGATGTCCCCACTGTCGGCGCCGACTGGTTGGACGGCAAGCCCGAGTTCTTCAAAAATCTCTTTGTACGCAACTTTCATTTCGTCATAAATTGCGTTTTGTTCGTCTTGAGTTTTGCAAAAACTATATGCGTCCATCATATCAAAGGCTTTGCCACGCAACAAGTACCCTCTATGCCTAATTTCGTTTCTAAATTTTGCGCCAATTTGGAAAAAAACTTTTGGCAAATCTTTGTGCGATGTCAATCTTTTCATCGCAAACTCAACGATTGCTTCTTCAGCGGTTGGTGCGAGGCAAAAGTTGCCTTTGTCGGTCAAACATCTAAACATTTGTCCATTTTCAACATATTTTTGCAATCTGCCTGAGTCTGCCCAAATTTTTTCAGGTTGCAAAAGTGGCAATGAAACTTCCACGCAATTATGTTTTGTCAAAACTCTTGAAATGATTGCTTTGATATTTTGTTCCACCAAATATGGAATATGCCCAAGCCCGAAAATTCCGCCCGAATATTGCTCAAGTTGCCCTGTTCTCAAGAGCATATCTTGCACTGGAAATTGGCTGTCCAAATCTCCTAATTTTTGCGATGTAAAACCTATATTAGAAACTTTCATAATATCTCCTAATTTTTGCAAATTAAAAAATCATTTGCAAACATATCTAATTTTTAACTTTGCTAGTGTACCACAATTTACCCTGCAAAGTCAAGGCATTTGCCAAAAAAACATACTATACGCGCGCTAAAACGACTGACAAAACCCTAAATTATCAAAAATTATGATAATCAAGCCCTTCTAAGTTTTCCGAAAAATTTTCATACGCGCCACAAAAAGCGGAATATTTTTCATCCGAAAGTTGTATTGCTAATTCATTTCTTAACGCAAAAGTTATGTACTCTAATTTTATACCTTTCATAAACTTATCAAAATCAAAAAAAGCAAACTTTTCTTTAATTAGGTCACCTAGATACAACTTTGTGTCTTTATTCGTGTATATTTCCAAACTTTCCTCAAACTCAGGCGTCATTATGCTGTCAAAAATTTGCGAACACTTTGCGTCGTCATATTGATTTTCATCAATTATATACCCTTCCCAAAAGTGACTGTCCGTTCCAGCAGTAAAAAGGATCATACAATGCAAAAAGTAATTTGCAAAAAAGTATTTATGCTCATTTATAGTTTTTTGCCACCATTGTAGTTTTGAAATTACGTAATCAACTGCTTGTTGTTCGTCAAATGAGCAATTTAATTCATAGTTTAAGTCATCTAGCGAAAAATACACATTAAATTTATCACTGCTGATAGTCCCTAAAATACCAAAGTCAATTATATCAAATTTTTCGCGAATTTTTTGCGTCAATTCTTCGTCGGTTATTCCTGCTTCTTCGGAAATCGATTTCTTTTCTTTTTTCTTTCTAAACAAATTGAAAAATCCCATAATAATATACTCCTAAATTATTAAAAACATTATTTAAAAAAATGTGCGAGTGGTACCCGCACAAAAAATATAATCTAGCGTTGTGCCAGCAAAAGTGATTAGCGTTTGAACACGGATTTGATTTTTTGCCACCATTTTTTGTAGAAAGGCATATTTTGATAACCGATTTTTTCGCTCATATACGCTGATTTTATCAAACTTGCAAGCGCAGATTCGCTATATTCCTCGAGGACGCCCATTTCGAGTTTTTCCGCTTTACAAACGACACCGAGCGCCGATGAAAGAATGTCAAGCGCGCCTTTCATTTCGCAAAGCCCGCCACCTGTGACCAAGAATTGATAAATTCCTTGTTCATCTGTCACGCATTTGCTGACCATTTTTGCGATGTGTTCGATTCTAGCACGCACAACTTGATTGACGTCGCTTGCTTTGAGTTCGTATTCCTTTTGCGTCTTTTCGTCCGCAACAACATAGTAGTCAACTTCGGACGGGTCGACGGTCAAAAGCACTTTTTGTTTGAGGTTTTCAGCAACTTTGAACGGAATATTAAAAGCTTCGCTCAAATCTGTTGTGATATGCGCACCGCCAAGGTCAAAGGAATACAAACTTTCAACATTGTCGCCTTTGACTGCAATGACACTTGTCAATAGATACCCCGTGTCAATAAGCACGACGCCCATATCGCGGAAACTTGATTTTGTCATTTGCATTGCTTGTTCGACAATGCCACATTTATACGAAACATCTGTCATTCCGCAATTTTGTAGCAACTCGTTCATTTTTTCTATGAATGCTTTGCTTGCGTAGATAAAATCGACTTCCGCAGACAAATCTTCTTGTCCACGTTCGCCCGCGATATGCGTTGAACTGTGTGGCAAAAAGTCGCCGAGAATTTTCTTTAGCACAACACCGCCGTCGATTTCAGTTGGGTCAATTTGTGCGTTTTTCAAAAACTCATTTCTTAGCGCGTTGTCAAACTCAATCGGCGTTGAAAAGGTTTTTGTTATTGTTTTCTTTGTCAATCCACAAAAATCACTTGGCACATTGACATACACCTTTGAATATTCCTCAGTATTGACGTCGCTAAAAAGTTCACGCAACGCATCTTGTAGTTCCGTCGAATCCTCCAAAAATTGTCCATCTACAACGCCATCGTATTCTATCTCAAAACTCTCACGGATATTGATGACGCCTTCGTTGACCTCCACTGCGCAAAGGCGCAATTTGCCAGAACCGATATCTAGCGCAATAAATTTTGTGTTTTGCATATTCTTCCCTCATTTGTTTATTTTTTGTGCAAAGTAGGCAAATTTGAAAACAAAATCATTTTTTCAAAAACGCCAATTCTCGCACCTTGACTTTTAGTTATGATACCACATTTTTTTGATTTTTGCAATCAATTTACTATTCGTCTTGATAAAATGGCTCAATTAAAATTACTTCAAGCCCTTTCTTTTGCGCGTATTCAATAGTTTTTTTCGTTCCGCCACCGCCAAAACGCCCACCATAAACTGCAATTATTCGACTGGAATTTTCAACCATATATTTGTTTCGCTCCTCCATACATCCGTCGAAATATAGTGAGTGCGCGACATAAGTTACAATGTCGGCGTGGTCAACGATGTTTTGATAACGCAATTTCGCTTTTGAATTCCACCCCTTGCTTTGCTCCATACACGGAATCGCACATTCAAGTTTGATGTCATATTCGTTTTTCAGTTTTAGTACAATTTCGCTTGCGAGCATATCTATACCGAGCGCGACACCCGAAATAAAGTAAGTATATCCGTCAAATATCGCCTTTATTATGGCACTTTCTAAGTCGTCATAACATTTTTCAAACGCGCAACCGCACTCTCGGTATCCCCACGGCAAACGTTGCGGGCGGTGACCTGTAAAACAACATTTCTTTACTTTTTTCATATGCTCCCTATTTATATAGTTTTTCTTTTCAATAATAGTATGCGCTTAATGCCAAAGGTTCGATTTTTTAATTCTTCGAAAAAATCATAAACTTTTGCGTCCATACTATCCTCTTTTGCCATTTCGACTACGCAAATGCCGTCGTCCGCCAAAACTCCAAAATCAACAATTTTCAAGAGCGCTTGGCTTTCTAATCCGTTGTGATATGGTGGGTCTAGCAAAATTATGTCAAACTTTTGCCCGCGTTTTTTGAAATGCAAAAGTGCTTTGTCGTACGGCAAATTGATAATTTCAGGGTCATAATTCATTGATTGAGCGTTTTTGCGCACCAAATCGCAACTTTTTTTGTTCATATCAACAAATACAGCACTTTCAGCATAACGACTCAAGCACTCAAGCCCCAGCGCACCAGAACCCGCAAAAAGGTCAAGTACTTTTGCGCCGTCAATATAACTGTCCAAAAGCCCAAACATACTTGTCTTGACCAAGTCCGCCGTCGGGCGCGTTCCTTCAAAATTTGGTAGCAACAATTTTTTGCCCCTATTTCTTCCTGCTATAATTCTCATAATCATTATTATAGCACACTTTTTCATTTCTTCAATCGGTTTGACAAAAAAAGCGGACTTTTTGCCCGCAAGACCATTAATAAAAACAAATATAATATAATGATTTATTTATACTGATATTGAATCAAATAATAATTTACAGATGCTTAGCAAAATTTTACAGTCGCAGGAGGTTGAAGGTTGTCAGAGTTTCGTACTCAATTGTGTTTGCGAGGGGCGAGAGGTCGCGGGCTGTGATTTGTTCCGCGCCGTCGGTGCCAAGTATTGTGGCAAGGAGTGGGACGCTGGCGTCGAGTCCGTCAAAGTCGTCGAGCGATTTATAAAGATTATAGTTGTGTGGAAAAACCTTGTCAATCATTGATTTGAATGAATACATCAATATCTCGTCGTTGTTTGTGCGCGAAATTTGCATTGAATCGCAAATTGTATCAACGACACTATCAAACACGCTACTGCAGGTGAATGTTTTTTTGATTTTCAGGTTTGTTATGTCACACATTAGCATATCCATACATATATGCCCGACGATTGGGCATTTTTGCCCGCAGATGAGGACGTGTCCTTTTTCGTATGCGCGCAAGTAACCGTCGGCATATCCGATTGCGACGACGGCAATTTGCATATCACGAGATGCAGTAAAACTTGCGCCATAACCGACAGTTTCGCCTTTTTGCAAGGTTTGGGTTTTGACAACTTTCGCGCGAATGTTAAGACAAGGTTTAACATCCACTTTGTGCGTATTGTCGTAGCCATACATTGCAAGTCCAAGTCGTATCATATCGTAATTATATTTGTTTGATTTCAAAAACGCGGAACTGTTGCTGGCGTGGACGATTAGTTTGCGATTGCGCACAAGGTCGAGCATTGAAAGAAATTTTGCGTTTTGACGCTTTAGTTTATAACTGTTTTCGTTTTCCGCCGTCGCATAGTGCGTATAAATGCCCTCAATTTTGATGAGTTTACACTTGTCAATTGCGTCTAGTAGTCGCTGGAGTTGCAGAGTCGTTTTGACGCCGAGTCGATTCATTCCTGTGTTGATTTTTATATGAACATATGCACGCTTGTTTAGATTTGTCGCAATTTCATTGATTGCTGTGACGTCCGCGAGCGTGTCGCACGTCAAGCGGATTCCCCTTTTGATTAGTTGTGGCAAATCGCTGGAATTAAACTTGCCAAGCATCAAAATCGGCTTTCTCAAACTTAGGTCACGAACCTGCAACGCTTCTGTCGCGTTTGCTACCGCAAAAAAATCGACTATATCTGCAATTCCTTTGCACACTTGCTTGTAACCGTGTCCATAAGCGTTTGCTTTGACAACAGCGCATATTTTTGGCATTTTGATATTATTTTTCACTTTTTCGTTGTTTTTTGCACTTTTTGCACGCTTTTTACTATATTTGTGTTTGCAATCAAAACAACTTGCTTTCTTTAATTTTACAATATTTTCTCTCAATATTTGAATATTTACTTCTTTTTCTACCATATCATTATGATATGCAAAACTTTACTTTTTGACCACTCATTGACATCAAAAAACGCCCACAAATGAAGTGCCTCTATCGAGTTTGCTTCACAAAGAGCGTTTTTATTCCGTTATGTAAAAATATAAAAATTGCTATGATATCAAACAACCACAGTATTTGTCCATTTCCCGCTACCATTCAAAACAAAGGAAATAGCCATTGTGTCGTTCGCCCCTGTGCTAAACGTCCACACCGTTAATGACACTTGTGTCGTCGCCCCTGCGACCGTTACTACACTACCAAAAGGCTTTGTCACGAGTATTTTATATGTTGCGTTTTTGGCGAGTTCAATTACAGCACTTAAATTTGCTTGACCTGTCACAAACGAAATTTCTTGAACAATTTTTTCATTTTCGTCAACAACTGTTAATAATAACATACTATTTGCACATTCTACTGCACCCGTTATGGTCATTTCGGTTGTTCTTGAAGCATAAAAAACACTTAACACAGGCAAGCCGTCGTTTTCGCCGTCAATAAAAGTCCAAGCATTGTCAAAGTCCCATTCCCCATAACTCTCCCAAGGATAAGTTGTTGTTCCTTTGGTAAATGCTTCTTTATTATATTTCAGCTCGGATGGAACGCTTGAACATATGTAATTTTTCGAACCATAACCATTGTGCGTTATGCCACTACCAATTGCTAAATTGTTGCAATCAAAAACTCCACTCCCGTCACCAGTTCCATAAAAATCTGCAAACCCAACACTCGTAATTGATGTCCCATTTTTTATGTATTTTACTGACGAAAAATTTAATATTGTATTCGTTATTGTATCATAATCACCACAATTTTCAGGATCCCAATACCCCCCATCGCTTTGTGCAATACCTGCACCAAGATTTGCATACACACTAGCAGAACTTGATGCATTAACTTTAAGTTCCAATGCACCAGTAAATGCACAATTTCTAATTGTCGAGAAAGCACAACCAACAAATGCGCCCATAGCCACATTGCCAGAGCAACGCGAAACATTGATATTTATCATCAAATTACCTGTAACCATGCAATTTTTCACTTTACAATAGTCGGCACCCGCAACAATACCGCCTGAATAAATTTGTTCCTCATTGCTAGCCGAATTACTATAAGAATAACAGTATGAACTCATATTGTAATGCACTTTCAAATTAATTACCTTACTAAGACCATCGCTGCTCAAGTCTCTCCCCGCGACTCGTCCAAAAATGCCCAAATATACATAAGTAGTTCCCGAATATTGCCTTGTCACATATGAGCAGGTTGAATTAGAAATGGTAATAGTATGTCCTTGACCATCAAAAATGCCAGAAAATGCGGTAGACCCACCAATTGGAGTAAAGATTCTATCTTTTATTTCAATATCTTCTACCATTTTTATATTTTTATCCCAATAAGTATTATTATTGCAAAGGGTTAAAAATTCATCAGCAGTTGAAATTGTATAATAATTATCAGTTGAATCTTGACTTAAAGCAACCGCTTGAGTCATCTCATCATTTTTGCTATTTGAATTCATATTACCTAACATACAAAATATTAGTCCAACCACCAAAAGCCACAACAACACTAATAATGCCGTGGAACGAAATTGCGATTTAGTTTTTGTACCATTAGTACCCAGAAACAGCGTGTTTTTGCGGGCGCCAAATTGCGCGGTTTTTGCGCCATTTTCGGCATTTTTTGAATGATTTTCGGGCGCTACCTTATCTTCTTTAGACGCCCCCCCCCCCCCATTTAGTTAAGTACTTAATCATTTTCTTTTCCTCACTTATATAGTATTTACATTTTTAGTTTACCACAATGACGAAAAAATATCAAATGTTTTTGCGTGCATTTGTTATTTTTTTTATCAATATGTCCTTCGTTAATTTGCTAGCACACACAATATAGTGAGAATTCCACAATTAAGTCCGTCCCCTTCCGGGAGATTTCTCCACTACAAAGGCTTTAACAAGCCTTTTTCGGTCGAAATGACAATGCAATAAATGACTCACTATAAAAAAATAATAAATTAGTAATTAAACGCAAAAAGTAATGAAATTGATAACTCATTACAAAAAACAATCGCTAGTGTACTGCAAAATGATATTAAACTTATTTGGCTAGCGCGGGCTACAGAGGCATATGTACCATTAAGGCGGGTTGACAAAAGGTGCAAAATGTGATATAATTCAAAATGTAAAATAAATTTGAAACAAAGAGGTTATTATGACTACTGAGAAAAAACAAGTTATTGTTATGCACATTGACGAAATGAATATTGAAAGGAACAATAAAAAATTGCTTTTAGACGCTATGCAAGAGGTTAACCCTTCAAAAAATTGTGAAAAAGTGATTGAAAGCGCATACAAGATTGCTCTACTCATTGAAACGCAGGCTCTCAGCCCTAAGAGAGAAAGACAGTTGAATGCTAATTTGTCTAATGCGTGCGAAGCATATAACAATGAATTGCAATTGTTTATTGATTGTTCACGCTAAATATCAAACAAAAGAAAGTGTTGCAAGACACTTTCTTTTGTTATAGATGAACTACATTAAAAATAGCAAAAAAATTATATTCAATTTTATTTTTTAAAACTTTTATGATTCTATTTTGCATTTTTATTATGATTTTATAAATTTATTTACATTTTAATGTGTTTTCAATGGGCATTCTTTTCACAGTCAGAGTTTTTGCAACGGGTACAAGGCGTTGGGTGCGAAAAGTGGTTGATTGTTTTTGCGACAGCGTAGCATATCACGCAAATGGCAAGCAAGATAATTATGCCGACAAGCCAGCCATACAACAAGATTACGCTTGTTATTTTGTAGACAAAAAATGCACCGATGTAGGCAACAACAAGTTGCATTGCGACGGAAATTATTGTCCATTTCGCCCCGATTTCTGCGCGCATAACACTAATTGTCGCGATGCAGGGCGTATACAAGAGGCAAAATGTGAGGAACGAAAGCGCACTTGCGGGCGTAAAACATATTGCGCTTGTTGGGAGCAGGAGGCTTGCGCCGACAAGTTCGTTTGTTGCGGAAACATTGTTGATGATGCCGATACTGCTGACGATTAGTTCCTTTGCGATTAGTCCTGCCAAAAGTGCGCTCACTGCGCCCCATTCGCCAAAGCCGAGTGGCGCAAAGAGCGGGGCGAGAATTTGTGCGATGCTTTGCAAAATGCTTATTTTTTCATTATTTTGCGCGTTTTGCGCACTATTTTCGCCGATAAACTCAAAACTTAGCGTGAAACTTTGCAAAAGCCAAATGATGATTGAAAAGAAAAATATATAGCCACCGATGCGCGTCAAGAACTCTTTTGTGTTTTTCCACACGGACGAAAACAAGGTACGCGGTGCGGGCATTCGATATGGCGGAAACTCTAAAATGAAACTTGAGTCGGCGTTTTTTAGGCACGTTTTGTCAAGCAAATTCGCAATCAATATGCCGAGTAGCGCGGAAATGATATACATCAAAAATATGAGAAAGACATTTCCATTTGCAAAAAATGCGCCCCCTATTACGGCGAATACTGGAAGTTTTGCGCTACACGCCATAAATGGAGTTGTCAGCACGGTTTTAATTTTTTCATTTTTGTTGTTGAGATTTTGCGCGGTCATTATTGCTGTAGCGGTGCAACCAAATCCCATTAGGAACGTAAAGACGCTTTTGCCTGACAGCCCTACCTTATTAAAAATTCCTTCCATTAGATAAGCAAGGCGTGCCATATAACCGCTTTCTTCTAAGATTGTCAAAAATAGAAACAACAAGATTACTTGTGGCAAAAATGACACGACAGATCCAACGCCACCAATTATACCGTCTGCTACCAATGAATAGACAAATCCCGTACCAATTTTATATTCAATAAAAAACAAAAGTGGCGCACCGATAATTTCGACAATTACAAATTCAAAAATGCTACTTATATATGCCCCGACGCTCGAAAAAGTAAGATAGAAAACCGCGAGCATAACAAGCGCAAAAATGGGTAATGCAAGATATTTATTTAGCAGTATTTTATCTAATTTTTCAGTTGTTTTACAACGCTTTACTTGAGGCGGAGTTTTTGTTTGCTTTTGTTTTGTTTGTTCATTTTTTTGTGAAAAACGCGAAAAAAACGCATTTTTTTGTATTTTTTTCGGTATTTTTTTTAATTTTTGCGAAGTTTCAAATTTATCATGTTCATTTAATTGCAAGGAATAATTACAACTTTTCAGCAAAAAATTGATGTAATTAAAACGCGCTTGGTAGAGTTTTGACTGGTAGTCGCACGCATTTATTAGTGCCATTATTTCATCATTTTTCTTTAATTTTGCAATCGTTTTTTCGTCTTTTTCAAGCGCACGAAATGCGATAAAATTGAGCAATTTTTCATTGTCTTCTATTGACAAATTTTGCGAAAAAAAGTCTTGTAATAGGTTGTTTTTAATAATTATTTTTTTTATTTCCTTGAGAGGAAAATCTTGCAAATATGGCAGATTGTATTTTTTATTTTCGTTGCTTGGTTTGTACGATTTAAAAAAGTTTTCAACTTCATTTTTTGAAAAAAAGTCAATCGTTTGCACGGGTACGCCCATCGTTGTTGATAGCAATGCTTCGTCAAAAATTGTTGGCGTATTTTGAGTTCTTCCAAATCGGTTGACAAGCAACGTAACTTGTATGCCGAGTTCTAGTAATTGCAAAGTTAGCAACAAATTGCGACGAAGGTTGTTTTGCTCGCAAATATTTAGTACGGGCAAATTTTTTGTCGCAACATATTCGGCGGTCACATTTTCTTCCAAACTAAATGGACTTAGCGAGTATGTCCCCGGCAGGTCTATGAGCATATCCACATTGCCACTAATTGCTAAGGGGCGCGCGGTTGCGCCGACAGTTACACCGTGCCAATTCCCGATGTGCAATGCTGATTTTGTTGCGCGGTTGATTAGTGACGTTTTGCCTGTGTTCGGATTACCGACAAGCAAGACGGAAGGAGCGCTATGTTCTCTTTTATTCATATGATATTTTATGAACACAAACTTTTTTTTAGACCGCATTTTGTGATTACAAGACGCACTTTTTAGGTTTTATTCGCCAATTGATTGATATATTCATTTTTACGTTTTCAAATGAATGTGCAAACACATTTTTTCGATGCTTAAAATATTATATTATGTTTATGCACCAGAAATTCAATTAATAAATGTCGCTTATGAATTAAATTAGGAGTATTATATGGCTACAGAAAATTGCACTTTGCGGAAAAATTCTTCATATTTTTGCGCAATTTCCACAAATTCTCAACAAAAACTCAGCGATATTACGGACAAAAAATTTTGCAGAGTTGTTGATATAACCGCCGAGCCAAATTTGCGACGAAGATTGTTTGAACTCGGGTTTGTCAAGGGCGCAATTGTTCAAGTGATTAATGTTTCGCCAATGTCGCGCGCATACCTTGTCGGCATACAAGGTAGTTTGCTTTGTATTCGCGCAAGTGTGCTTGCTCACGTTTTTGTTGAACTAATGGACTTTTGAAACAAGGACAACATTTTTTGTGTTGTATGTCAAAATTTGACGAAAATATGTGTTTATCAAAAAATATAATTTTGATTGTTGCTCTCTTTCCAATTAAAAATGACAACTATTTTATTAAAAAAACAAATTTTAGCAAACAAAAAAAACGCGCGCGTTTTGCGCGGGTTAAAGCAAAAAATTTAGACTATTATCTTTCAATTTCGATTTTTCTTTCATTTTCAACTTTTTCTTTTCGTTTGCGTAAAAATTTTTTCAAAAATCCTTTGTCCTTATTGTATACATCTTCGACAGTTTTCAAGCACTTGAGATAACTCCCTGCTGTGGCGTGGCTATAATATCTCAAGTTTGTGATTGTGACAAAGTAGGAAATGAATTTATCTTCGCCGACTTCTTCGACGCTTTTGATTTTACTGTACGCTTGAATGCGTCTATCAAGTGATGGCAAAATCGATTCAATATAAACAAAGTCAACACGAATTTTATGATTGAGCATATTTATATCTTCATCTTCAATTATTCTTTTTTCAATTTCCTTGTCATTTTTTATTTTTCTATCATAATACGCTTTTTGTTCAAGCAGTTTTATTTTGAATTTCGAGTCAAATGACGGGTGAGTCTTTGCATATTCAATTGCAATTTCTTGCAAAATGGCAAAGCATTCATCTTCTTTTATTTTTACTTCGTTAAATTGTTCATTAAAATTGATGCAATAATCTTTTAGTTTCAAATACGCATTTTCTTTCATAACTTCACCATTTTATTTATTTTTAATTTATTTTTTAATTATCACAAACACATTTCATCGCGAATTTGCATTTGGCTCTTTTGCAACCGTTTTTTGTTTTTTTCGCATTTCTTCATAGCGCTGAACTTCAAAATTTGTCAATTCGCGTTTTATATGTTTGATAAGTTTTCGCTTACTGAGTTCTTTTGGATTTTTTGCATTATCCAAAATTTCGTCGCGTTCTTCTTGCGTCATACAAGCAAGCGCATATTCATCGGGCAATTTTACTTTGTGTGTGTTCAATATCCTTTGCACATCTTCTTCGGTCATTGCACCACGCGCACGGATAAACGCCTTGCGGACATCATCGACTGCTTTGCGGTATTTCAAATCAGCCTTGTGTTCAGTGTACTTTGTGCAAATAAACAAACTTATGCCACTTGTAGCAAGCGCCAGTGTCCATTGTGGGTCTTTTGCAACTATTGAACTAACAACCATCATTGCCGAAAGCATTTTGAAAGTTAAATTTTGCGATACTTGTCTTTCAAGAGTTTCGTCAACGGGAATGCCAAGTTGCCTCAACTCGTGATTTTTCAATAAAATAGCCTCACTAGATTCGCGTTGCTCATCCCAATCAGATGTTTTCTTTTCATATATTCTATTTGCGCTTGACGCGAGATTCTTGTCTATTTGGAAATTATTTTTAAATTCTTCACTTCCAACAATTGCGTTGCCGACAGCATTATTGACGCGATTGTTGCTTGTTTCGGTTTTATTTTCTACACCCTCATTATTTTTTGCATAACTGTTTGCTTCATTCCCGCTGACACAAACTTTCTCCGCCGTTTTGTTGTTCATTTTACTTTTATTTTCGTTTGCAACATTTGTAGTTTTTGTTTTAGACTCAGTTTCCACGTTACTTGCAAACCGCTTTTTAAGTCTATTTTTCAAACTGCGCTCTTGTTTTAATCTTTCTTTTTCTTTGAGTTTCTTGTCATACATATAGGCTTCATAGACAATTCCGTATGGTATGAGTTGTGGTTCAAAGTCTTCAGGATTGCCCCCCGCTTCAACATATCTTTCAAGTTCCCCTTGAATCTCTTTTTCGCACGCAATGCGTAACTTTTCCATTGTTTCAATCATATCGCCCGTAACTTCGCCAACGGATTCTTTAATTCTCGCGATTTCTTCAGCGGTATAATCAATTTCAACATCATCGACTGGAGCGCGCGCAAGAATATCTAAAAAATCTGCATTAAACACTTTTTCGTCACTATCCATATCATTTTTGACAAGATTAGAGTCTTTTTTTGCAACTAACTTACCATTCTCTTTAATTGCTTTTGTGCTTTTATCTAAAGATTCCTCTCTCTCGGCAACCATTTCACGAAGTTGCGTACTCTCTTGCCAACGTTCATCTTTTTGGCTTTCTTGCAAGTATTTCTTGATTTTTTCGGCGCTCATTTTACTTGTCTCCACTGGAATTTTGTTTGCGACTGCTAGGCTGATTTTATCTACTGATTTTTGTCAAATTTTGGCATATTTCGACATTTTCAATATATAAAATCATATGCAAATTTATATTTTATTATTAATACATATTAATAATATCATACATTTTTTTTAGTGTCAATAATTTTTGAAAATTTTTAAAAAAAAGTTTGCAAAATTTTTGCAAACTTTTGACTACGTCAAAATATTCAATGCATTACATCACGCAATTACATTGCACAATTATTGTACTATATAAGCAGTGATCTTTCTCGCCCACCGAGTAATCAAAAATATTAGTATTACTTTGATATTACGACCACGAAAGTTGTTTAGACGTAGGGACAGTATTTGTACCTGTGGCGCTTGGTAAATAAAAAGGTACATAGTATATTAACTATGTACCTAAGTTATATAGAAGTACTCGCCAAACTTGTAGCAGCGGGCTTTCCCGCCATGCGACGAAGAAGGTCGCCGACGTGGAGTGGGTATGGGCAGTTGATTGTGACAATTTCTTGCACGCGTTGTGCCACGTCAACATTTTCGCCAATTGAGTTGACAATCTTTTCAACCTTGAACGTTTTGTTGAACGAATCACTAGGCGATAAAATCTCAAGTTCGTCGCCAACGCAAAAACGATTACGTTGTTCAATTTTCACTTGTCCATCATTTGATTCTTCGACTACATTTGCGATGAAATAATATGACGAAATTGGTGTGCTACTTTCGATATATTCTCTATCCGTTTCATCAAAATAGAATCCTGTTGTATACCTGCGGTGACTTGATTTTTCAAGTTCTGCATCAAGCATTTCGTCAAACGGTTTTCCGCTTTCCACAAGGTCAAGCGCGCGATGGTAGGCGTTTGTCACGTTTGCAACATAGTATGACGTTTTCATTCGCCCTTCAATCTTGAACGATGTGACGCCTGCGTCCGCCATTTCTTTTAGGTGCGAAATCATTTTCATATCTTTTGAATTTAGAATATACGTTCCGCGCTCGTCTTGCTGAATTGTCATTTCCTCATCGCGATTCTTTTCGCGCAAAAAGTATTCAAAACGGCACGCTTGCGCACACTGCCCGCGATTGCTGTCACGCTTGCAAAGATAGTTTGAAAGCAGACATCTGCCACTGTAGGAAATACACATTGCGCCGTGGACAAAGGCTTCAATTTCCATATCATCGGGCAAATATTCGCGCATTTCCTTTATTTCCGCAACACTAACTTCGCGCGCAAGCACGAGGCGTTTTACGCCGATTTCCGCCCAAAATGCGCCCGCGTATTTGTTCGTGCAGTTGGCTTGCGTTGAGAGATGAATTTCAAGGTTTGGCGCTATTTTTTTTGAAAGGCTGATGATTCCAACGTCCGAAGCAATGATTGCATCTGCGCCGATTTCTTGCAAATAAATCAAATAATCGGCAAGCCCGTCAAAGTCTGCATTGTGCGCTAAAATGTTGACTGTGATATAGCATTTTTTACCTAAACTATGCGCATAGGCAATGTACTTTTGCAATTCGTCTTGCTCAAAATTGTCGCTGAACGCGCGCAGTCCATACTTTTTGCCTGCAAAATAACAAGCATCAGCACCAAAATAGAATGCTGTTTCAAGTTTTTCGCTACTGCCTGCTGGCGATAGCAATTCTAATTTTTTCATCAGTTTCTCCTTTTGTTTTCCATTTTAACATTACATTCTAACCCTTCCGGGAGATTTCTCCGCTTCGGCGAGGGCTACGCCTCCGCCTTCGGTCGAAATGACAACGGGTGTGTGACTTACCACATTTTTGATGTACAAAGTATGTGGTGCATACTCGCCAAACCTGTAGCCGCGGGGCTATCCCAGCCAGTACCTGCACCTGTGGCGTTTGCCACTAAGTTCGTTTGCACTTGTAGCAAACGCAAAGTCCGTCCTCAAGCGGAACAATTGTTGTCATTAGTTCTTTGTTTTTGCAAAGTTTGTCCAAAAACACGTTCATACGGTCGACGGTACTTTCAAGTTTGTGCTTGACTTCCGTTTCGCCTGTGGTCATTCCGTCTTGCAAAACATTGTCCGCGACAAGCACGCCACCGTCGTTTAGCACGGTCATCAAACTTGGATAATATGAAAGATACTGCGCTTTTGCGCCGTCGAGAAAAATTAGGTCAAACTTTTCTTCACAATTCAACAAGTAGTCGCCTGCATCGCAAAGTTTGAAATCAACTCGTTCTTTATACTTTTTGAGATTCTTTTGCGCAATTTCATAACGCTCAAAATCTATTTCAAGCGTTGTGAGTTTTGCACTTTCGCAAGCGTCAAGCATTAGTTTCCCGCTATAACCAATTGCCGTGCCGATTTCAAGAATGTTTTTCGGTTGCTTGATTGCGACAATTGTACGCAAAAAATTTGCGGACGCGGGACGTATGATTGGCACATAGTTGTCTTTTGCAAATGTTTCCATAGCCTTGTCCCCAAATTTTTGCAGTTGTGCTTTTTGTTTGACAAATTCGTCAGTTTTGTTCATATTCTATCCTATTTTATATCCAAAACGATTGTCAAAACCGTTGGATTTCTACGCGTTTTGCGATTGAAAAATGAAGACAACGCTTTGCGCACGGTAACCTTTAGCACTTGTATGTCGCAGTTCTTCAAATCACTTTGCAAGAGCGTTTCGCGGACAAACTGGCGCGCTTCCTCGACAAGACTTGATGCTTCGCTTGCGTATACAAGTCCGCGCGTGATGATTTCTGGGCCGTTTTTAATGATGCCCTTTTTGCGGTCGATTGAAACAACCGTTACGCACAAACCTTCTTCGCTGAGCGCAATTCTATCCTTGAGAACCGAACTATCAATTTCGCCGAAGCCGAGTCCATCAATGAGTCTTGAACCTGACGGAACTTTTCCAGAATCTTTGAACACATTTTGATTGACTTCAATGCAGTCGCCGATTTCACAAATCTTGATGTCGCTTTCATACATTCCGCACGCTAGCGCCAAATCTTTGTGGTGTTTGAGATGTTTATATTCGCCGTGAATAGGCACAAAATATTTTGGACGCAAGAGGTCGTGTACTTCTTTAATTTCGTCATAATGACCGTGTCCTGAAACGTGCAATGGCATTAAGTATTCATAGATTACGTCCGCACCACGCTTGAAAAGAGCGTTGATTGTGTTGTTGACGGCTCTTTCGTTGCCTGGGATTGGCGAACTACTCAAAATAAAGCAGTCGTTTTCCGACACAACAACTTTATTGAAGTCGCCACTTGCGATTCTTGAAAGTCCGCTCATAGGTTCACCTTGGCTACCCGTTGTGATGATGCAAAGTTCGCCGTCTGGGAAATTTTCGATGCGGTCAATATCAATGACATTGTCCATATTGAAGTGCAACTCATTGAGGCGCGATGCGACTTCCATATTTTTTATCATACTGCGACCACTGAACGCGACTTTACGCCCATACTTGTCCGCTGTGTTGCAAATTTGTTGGATTCTGTGGACATTGCTTGCAAATGTTGCGACAAAAATACGTTTTCCAACATTTTCGCCAAAAAGCATATCAAGACTTTCGCCGACACGACTTTCGCTCATTGAATGCCCTGCTTTTTCAACATTTGTACTCTCACACAACAAGAGCAAAACCCCTTTGTCGCCGATTTCTTTCATTCTTTGCGTGTCCGCAATCTGACCATCGACTGGCGTGAGGTCAATTTTGAAGTCGCCCGTGTGGAAAACTACGCCAACTGGCGTTGTGATTGAAACGGCATATGCGCCAACAATACTGTGATTGACGTGTAAAAATTCGACACTAAAACAACCAAGTTGTACAGTTTCGCGCGGTTGTACTTCAACAAACTTTGCTTTGACGCGTGGATGTTCGCGCAGTTTGTTTTGAATAAATGCGTTTGTGAGTTTACTGCCATAAACTGGCGCGTGGATTTCGTTTAGCGTATATGGCAAACCGCCAATGTGGTCCTCGTGGCCGTGAGTGATGACAAAACCACGAACTTTGTCTTTGTTTTCTACAAGATATGTGATGTCTGGAACTACAATATCAATCCCCGGCATATCTTCGGTTGGAAAACTCAAACCTGCATCAACAACAATAATATCGTCGCCATATTCAAGGACGGTCATATTTTTACCGATTTCGCCGACACCGCCCAAAAACATAACTTTCAAGTTATTTGGATCGCGCTCAACCAAAAATTCTGGGTTGATTTCCTCTTCTTCTTTTGCTTGCAAATTCATTCTTTTGCTTGCGCCACGACGCCCGCCACGTGATGCTAGTTGTTGTTTTTTGTCGTCGGTGTCAAAAAACTTGATTTTTGAACCATTTGCTGTTTCAATTGGCATATTTTTTGTGGCTTTTGCGTTATTTTTCAAGTTCTCGCGCTTGATTGTTTTTGCGACCTCTTTTGCAATTCTACTTCTTCGCGTGCTTCTTTGAGGTTGTTCTTTAGAGTTTTCGTTGTCCACAATTGCATCTACTTTGGCGTTTCTACGGCTTGTATTGTTGTTGATTGGCGCTCTTTTTGATGCTCTTTCTTCTATAACTTTTTCCTTATGCGGTGGAAAATTGTTGTTTTTTCTAAAGTTCCTTTTTGAAAAATTTTGCGCATTTGGCGCACTTTCGCCTACTTGCACTTCGACAACTGCCTTGTTTGGCGCGTTGCGTTTCTCTATTCTTTGCGCTCCAAAATTGTTTTGACGCGCGTTGTTTTCTCTTTTGTTTGCGACATTTGCGTTGCGACTTTGTGGTGCGGTTGAGTTGCTTTCGCTGACTCTATCCTTATTTACTCTTTCTTTATTGATAGTATTTTTTGTTTCTTCTTTGCGGCGACCGTTTATTTCGGAAAGTATTTCCTCATAACTCAGTGTCGGTTCTTCAAATTCTTCCATTTTTGATAATATTCTCCTTTACTTATAATGATAATTAAAATTTATATAACAAATTTCGATTGTTTTGCGCGGTCGTGTTCCGCGAATTTGCGTGGACTCATAATGTTGCTTGGGTCAAGATAAAAGCGCATTCCTTGCGACTCGTAGTAGTTTACCATAAACACTACGTTGACAAATACCACTGTAAGTGGCAGTGTGAACAATAGCGATGCGCCGAATGTGTAGCGAGCGCAAACAAAGTTTGTGACAAACGCGAAAATTACAAGCACGATAATGTTTGAAAGCGTTCTCCAAAATCTATGGCTGACAACTTTGACACCCTCGGCAAAACTTTTGCCGACTCTATCGCTGTGCAACACTAGGTGTGGCACAAAGCACGACAAGAGTGCTGACTCAAGCGAAAGCACAAACATTGAGATTAAGACAAACAACATTGGCGCAAGTACGCCCCAAATTTCGCTTGTTGACATTAAATTTAATACAAAGTATCCGCTGACACCAATTATTGCCCAGAATGGCAATTTTATAAATGTTTGAATCAATCCTTGCAAAAGCGCGCGACCAAAATAGCGAATGTAAGCGCCACAAAAACCGACGCGCGTCAAGCTTGACATTGCGCCACGCAAAACTTCGCAGTTTGCCAAACTTGCGGAATTAAAGACGACTGCAAGCAAAAACAAACCGACGCACACACCGATGATGTTTGGCATAAGCGCTTCAAGATTTTTGCCAATTATATCTATGGCACTACCCGCCAAGTCAACAAATTTTTGACTGACTTCAGTTGTGCTATATGCGTATAGTTTGCTCCAAAGCTCGCTGAAAGCGGTAAAGAAACCGCCGTCAGAAAGTGTTTTGACGATGTCATATCCAATCAAAACAACGGCGCCACCAAATATCGCTAGCACGACCAACATATATGCCATATTTTTCCAAACTAGCGAAAAATTTGTGGACAATACTTTCAACGAATTGCGCAATACCATTTTATGTCCTCCCGATGAACAACATACCAAGCGTTTTTAACATACACAATAATTACAAAGTTATTTATGTTTGAACAAAAAATTGACAAATAAAAACAAAAACGACTTTTAATATCAGTCAATAATTCAAACTTGATTGCAAAATTATTAAACTTTTCAATTCAATTTGCGCAAAATGCGCGCATAGTACCTTTGCAAGATTTATTGCGACGATAGTATTATACAACAAAGCAAAAAAAATTGCAAGCGTTTTTTGCAAATCAAAAAAATGAGAAAACTTTTTTCGCTTTCTCATTTTTTAAAATTGTTTTTCAATTGCATTATATTTTAATAAAAATGCCTTGCTATTTCAAATTTTCACAACATTTTAATTTTGCATATTACTTATAAAAAATTGCCTATATACATATCATACTTGACGACGCTCCGCCACTAAAGGTGAACGTTATATTTTTATTGTCTTTTGTGACTGTATAAGTGATTTTGTTTTTGTTTGCCGTGTCTAAAGTGCAATCACCACTCACAGTCATTGTCCACATATATGGCTTGCTGACAAGTATTGTTATAGAATCTCCAATATTTTGCGTAAGCGTAAGAGGAGCACTCATATTCCCCGTCAACACCAATTGGCTCGTTGTTCCATCGCTCGACATAACATAAAGGAATATCGCGCCACTTTCTACACCAGACACACTGCTCATAATTGTTGTTGTAGACGTCGTTACCTTTTCTCCCCACACGGCTTTTAAAATGCAACCATAACCTATATCGCCAGAATTGTATCCGCCTGTAAAAATGACACCTGTCAAATAGTTGCCTCCAGATGTAACAATGTTTTTAGAAATAGTTACGTTGCCGTCAGTTGGGAAGACGATTTCAAACCCAATAAATGCTTTTTCCATTTCTAAACTTGACAGATAATTTGACAAAGGGGTTAAATCAAGCGAAGTAAGTACTATATTAGGTTTAATGCCACTATTCCCACCGTCGTACCCCCACAATTGTTCATCTATCACTAATGTTGCATTGGGAAAGGTATAATCACCACTGTATGTACCATGGCCGTAGCCTAATGCCCCAGTGAATTTTGAAAGAGTTGCACCATTTTTAAAAGAATCTTCTTCTAACGTTACTGTTATACCCATTTGCCCACTATGATAAGTTCCTTTTACACTTAGTTTACTTGAGTCTAGTGACAAAAATGTGTCAAGCCCAGTAAGCTTGCTTTCATCGTATCCCAAATCAAAAAGGATATCAAGAAAACAAGCCGGGCCACGTGCCGCGGAAACTTTATCGTTGTCAACAGGACGAGCGGAAAAAAGCACCCCCAAAAAGAGAAACACAACCAAAGACCAAACCACTAAAAGTGTAGTTTGGAAAACAAAATTAGATTTAGTTTTATAACGTTCATTTTTGCAATTTTTGTAAAAAGTATTTACAACGTCATTTTTGTTGTTTTGCGATTTTGTGCTAGTATCTTGCAAATTTCGACAGTATTCCTCATTGTTTTGAGAAGTTATACTGTCATTTTTTGCATCATTATACCCCCCCCCCCCCTAGCAATTTTGTTCTAAAAATCATAATAAAAACTCTCCTTTAAAGTTGATTTATATGCTTTAGTATAACACAAACCGCCCCCAAAATACAAACACTTTATATATGTTTTTTAAAATTTTGATTTTTTATCATTATATAAATCAATTTCGCCATCAATGGCTATGAATTTGCATATTATTTGAATTATCATAAATTTTAATTGCCTTGCGAACGCAATACACAAAAAAAGAAAAGTGCCGAATGTTTGGCACTTTCCCCTTTGGGTCTAACTGTTTTTATTGCTATTGTTTGCTTTGATTGTAACTGCGTCGCTTGAAATTGGTGTATCGGCGCTTTTCATATCAGCGTCGGGCGTTATCACAATTTCAATTTCGTGCGCTCTTGTTTCGGTGGCGGGTTCTTTGAGAGGCAACGTTGTCTCTTTTGATTCCGCCGTGTCTTTTTTATTGTCGTCCGCCTTTTTGTCGGCATCCGCTTTTGATGTGTCGGTAAATTCGTATCCGTCCTTTTGGACAAACCCTAGCACGGTTACCACTCCTAGAACTGCCATTACAATGTCGTTGTACAACGCATTGTCAATTTGTATATGAAATGCACGCGCGACGGTGTTTAGCAACAACAAAAATGCCATACTTAGTGCGACCCAAAAATTGTAGTGTTTCATTTTTTCAAATAATTTCAATTTTTACCTCGCTTTAAAGCGAAATCTTTGCACTAAACCCTACTATTGCAGTGTATGCAAGCGAATTTCCTTTTGTCACTCATTTTTACCGCTTATCCCTTCCGGCAAGGCTCGCCTTGACTGCAGGTTTGTTTGTCGTCTCACAACGACACATACACACCAACCAACACCTGCACCTGTGCCATCTGGCACTCTCCGCGTTGGCGAGGGCTGACGTCTCCTCCTTTGGTCGAAATGACAGGAGAGGAGTTCAAATCCACTAGCCACTACGACTTTTTATAATTTATGTGATTATAAAAGATGTTCTAATTCCTCTATTCAAACCCTATTTTCACGCGACGTGGGCGCGGTCGGAAAGGTCGGGCGCGTGGTTGCACGAATAGAGGGGACAAACGCGGTTTTTTATGATTGCGGTTTGAAGTTGCTTGATTTCGGCTTTGATTTCACTTATATCTTTTTTCACTTCCTTGACGTCTTGGCTAATATCCTCGACTGCGCCGAGATTTTGCGCAAGCGCGTCGATTGTGTTTTGATACTTGTTTTCACGCGTGCGACTGTCTTTTAATTCAAACATTAATAGATAGACAAACATCACGGCGAAAATGCCGTTACCAACGGCTAGTTGTATGAGTTCTTCCCACATATTAGCGCGCCTTGGTTTTATAAATATAGTAGGAAAGACTTGTTCCTAAAATATCGCGAATGAATGAATTGTTGGACAATTCAGCAAGCGCGTCGTCTTTGGAGAGTGAATCTAGATATTTGTCGACTGCCGTTTCATACTCTTTTTGTTTGTTTGCTTTGATTGTATCTTGATTTGCAAAATATTTGTAAATTTGGCTCAAGTAATCTTCGTCGACTTGTTGATTTCTTTTTTGCGCGTTCGCTTTATATTGGGCTTCAATTTGCGCAATTTTGTTGTTATATTCCAAAATTTCATCATTTTTTGCTTGCAAATCTTCTTTTAGCGCGTTTATTTTGTCATTGACTTTGACGGCGTATGTGATATTAAACTCATCGAGCGCTTTTTGACGCTCCTCATTTAATGTATTTATTTTATCGTTGATTGAGGCTATATTTTCGCCAAACGTTTTATCAATGTTAATCAATTTTTCGACAAGTTCTTTATCAAACGCGTTGAGATTGTTTATCACAATACTACTGCGTTGAAGCCCGCGCTTTAGAGCGTCGTTTTCAGCGTTACGCTTGTATGCGTTATAGTAGTTTTGCAATTGCGCTTTGTCTAGTTCACTTTGCGCACGCAAACTCTCTTCCTTGCCGTCAAAACTACTTATTTTTTTGTCGGTGGTGTTGTTGATTGCGTCCTTTTGCGCTTTTGCATATTCGGCGAGCGAACTTTCTGCTTCCCCCCTCAATTCGTCATCAGTTTTTTTGATTGTTTCTTTGCGGTCAAGGGTGAGGTCTTCGCTCATTTTGTCGCCCTTCTTTGGAAAGATATCGTATTTAGTGTCGATTCCAACAATTTGCGATTTGAGGTCATCTAGCATACTATCTTTTTGAGAAGGCGTTTCGGGTGTAGATGAAGGCTCTTCAGCGGAATTATTTTCAGACGCACTTGAATTGATTGTGTCAAAAAACTTTTTAAATGCGTCACTGACTGCACTATTTTTTGCTGGCGCGACGCCTGCGTTGGGTGCTTTATCTTCCGCTTTTTCTTTGTTATTTTCAGTCAAGTTTGAGTCTTTGTTTTCTTGCTTCAAATTTTCCATATTTGATTTTTCTTGTGTATTTTTTGCAAAAAGTGTGTTTTTTTCATCATTTTTTGCGTTTTTTTCAGTGTTTTGCGTCAAACTTTCTAAATTAGTGTTTGGCGCCACAAGTTTTTCAGCTGGATTGACTGTGTTTTCGTCGTCCTTTTTTTTGCGCTTTTTAGATAATTCCAAAAGGTCAGTTTCAGAAAAATTTACTACTGTCATATTTTTGCTCCTTTTTTGTTATGTTGATTTTTGCTCTACCCTTTTGAAGAGAGAGATAGAACCCGCGTTTTAGTTCCTTTTGAATTGCTTTGTTCAAAAATTCTATTCCTCCAAAACGTCTATATCAAGACTGAGGTTTGATATGTGGAGTGTTTGTGAATTAGAATCAATCGCAACACTAATTTTGACACCCTTGACATTGCAAACAAGTTTTTGCAGTTTATCACTACCCAAAACGTGCAATGTTTGCGACTCTCGCTCAGTTTTGATTGTAATGTCGACGTCTGTTGGCGAAATCAAGCTGATGCTCCGCACGGACTTTTGCGCAAGCGTTGAAAGGTCGGTTGCGGGTGACTGCCAACACTTTTTTGTTGCGGAATCAAAAATTTTGCCGTCGTCGGTCAATTGCCCGATTTTTTGGTTGTTCGCGCCGTTAAAGAGCACGGCAAGTCTTTGCCAGCCGTCGAACACAAACGATGCCATTGCGCAAATATCGATACCGCGGGTTATGTTCAGTTTTTGCGTTTGTAAGTCAAATTCAATTAGTACATTGTTTTTATAATCGGTTTCGCTTTCGCAGGAAATGTTTTTGCCGTCGTCAAAATTCATACGCGCGGATAAATAATATTTGCCGTCGTAATAGCAAGCACAAGCGGTGTTTAGCGCGGTTTTGTCAAACAAATCGTTGATTTTGATGTTGTATTTATACACGCTTGAACCAACGCAATAATATAATCCGTCTGTTGCAAGATATACAATGCGGTCGCCACATACGGTCGCGGTATTTGCGTAGATGAGATTTGAAGTGTGGCAAATGTGCGTAACGCTAAATTCGCTTTGGTCGCCATAGGCGGACAGGCGCGAAACGCCAAAATCGCGAATGAGATAGACATAGTCATTCAAACTCAACACTTTGTTGATGTTGCCACGGTCGTCCACTAATTCAATGAAGCCCCCTGCGTCACTCGTTTCATTCCAATTCGTGATGTCAAAGTCCTTACTGAAACGCACTTGATGCTTGTTTGTCGAGGTTGTGGCAAAAAGACGCTCGTAGTGCGAACAAAGGCTTGTGAGATGCAAATTTTTCGTGCTTTTGACAGGTGTTGTGTCTAGATTCCAAAGATACATATCGTCGGTCGGGCTACAAATGACTGAAACATACTTGCCGTTGTACTTGTAGTTTATGACCGTTGGAATCGACGTGAAGGGCTCTGTGAATATTTTTGTGAACACAGGTGCGTAGGTTGGCATAAACGACTTGTAAATATAGCCGTTGTCACAGTAGACAAGAAGAATATCTCTTTCAGTGCCTGTGGTTTCCGCCGTGATGTGCGTGTTCCAGATGCGCAATGGTTTTGCATTTGAAATCGGGGCTTGAAATGTCAATGTTTCGCCCGATTTGAGACTTGGGGTAGTCAAGTCTTTAATACCGTGCCCCTGCTTTAATGATTTGTCCTTATATTTTACGTTGTATGCCATATACGCATAGTCCATTGAAAGTGCGTTTTCGTCGACGTCGCGATTGACGCCTTTGCTGAAATCGTCAAAACTATATGTATACGATTTTGAATTTTGCCGTGGTTGTTTTTTGTTGTAATACATATTTTCTCCTTTTAGTGAAAGTCACTTTTGAGGGTGGAATAAATTACCAAATGCGCGGTTTTATGTTAAGACTGCGCACGGGAGTTAGTGCCGATTTGATTGCATCGCGATAGCGCGAGTCAAACATATTCGCTTCACTCAACTTCCCTTTGTAAAGACAATACTCGGTTGCAACGCCTAGTGCGATGAGGCGTGGCGTGACGCCTAGTGCTTCAAAATCAATGTCCGCTGTAAATGACGAAAGCGGACTAGGCAAATATGAATATCGAACAAGCACTTTGCGCTGTCCTGTTTCCACTGTTGCCGATTGGCAGTTGAGCGTGAACTTTAGATATTCATTTCGCAAATTTTTTACAGCGTGCAATTTGTTGATTGACTTGCTGAGTTCGTCGAAATTAATTTTTCCGCCCACAAGTTGATATTCTTCTTCAATCATTTGTGGGAAATAGTCTGTCGAAAGTTCCGACAGAACTTCGTTGAGGCAAAACAAAAGCGTGTTGCACTCAGTTTGCGCGCGAGTGTCGGTTTCGCTGATTGTCGGGAGCGTTTCCGTTTCGCTGAGCGAAAGATAAACACCTGCGCGTTTTAATATATCACTTACTTTCATATCATTTTATAATAGCGCACCCGAATTGCTTTAGGTGCGCTATTTTCTCCTTTTTTGTTTTTCTGCGCGTTTTAGCACATCGAGAATTTACAGTGTATTTTAAAATTCATAAACGAACATCTTGCATAATTTTTTGAAAAAGTTGATATTTTTCTTCTTTTTCGAGTTTTTTATTGGAAATTTCCATTTCTTTCAAGATTTTTTCCGCATTTTCTTTGCGAGTTGCCCACACCTTGCGGAGAAAACGCTCATCAAGTGTACCAAAATATGTCACTTCCGTTTGTAGTCGCGTGCCATATTCTTTCATCACTTCAAAGGCGTGCGTGGTGTGGTTGCGAAACACGCGGTAACCGCCGTCTATGCTCTTTATTTGATGCACAATTTCTAGCGCATCGTCAAATATTTCTGTTCTTCTCATAATCTTCCTTCTTATAATTAGCCACTACAGGTCTATCCCCACCACGAACGCTGAACACATAAAATGCACCAAAGTTTACCGCCCGCAAAAGCAAATTGCTTGTAGGGATAGTATCTGCAGCAGTGGCCTATGCCACCTAGGCTTCGGTAATGCCAGTGATGACGCCTTGCCCCGCTGGGTGGTCGCAAAGCAGTTCAGCATATTTGACAAGTGTTGCAGTGTAAACAGGCTTGCCCGCAATCTGCTTCAAAACATTGCCATTTTCGCCCTCAAGCCAACGCCAATCGCAAAGTTGGTGCAAAGCAAAATCTTTCGTGTTGAGGAAATACATATTTCCCGCCTTTGCAAAGCGGTCGGAAATAAGCGGAATACCGTTGAAACTAATTGCTTTGTAACCGCCCTTCAAATCAAGCACGTCAATGTTTGACCTAAATGAGTTGAGATATTTTTGATATGCGCGTTTGACACCATTTGAGCAAACGATGTAGTCAACATCGCCGTTTGACGCTTCGTTGATGAGGTCAATCATATTTTGCATTTTGATATCGTCAATCGTTGCCGATGTCGTCGATTGTGGTTTCATAAATCCATAATCTGCTTTGCTAAGCCCATAAAGTGTCGCGTTGCTGAAAATTCCGTCAAGACCAGTGATTTCGTTTTTGTAGGAATTTTGCACTGTGACATAAATCGTGTCAGTTACTGTGTCTAGGTCCAAAGTTTTGTCAAAATAAACTTTTTTGTTTGCGCGGTCAATTGATGTGATGCGCAATTTTGTGCCAACAACGGCATTTTTGTTTGTCACAAGGTCGCAAACCAAACCTTCAATAAGATTTTGTGTGCTAGCAACAACTCCACAAGTGAGGACGTCCTCATCTGGAGTCAAAGTTGTAAGTGTGCCTGTTCCATCGCCGAAAAGCATACGTCCAAAATTGAACTTGCTTGCCTTTATTAAGCCTTCCATTTCAGAATTTAACAAGTTCACAAACGCACCTGCGCTGTTGCTTGATGCGCGAATTGCTTTGTCGGAAATTTCAATTGTGCCGAACAAGTTTTTCAATGTCGATGTGAAATTTACGTAATTATTTTGTGCGCTTGTTGGTAGTGTACCGTCCTCAGTGCCTGCGCCAATACCGCCGTTAATGCCGACTGGTGCAAGTTTTTTGACTTCTTTACCCCAAACATCTTGCGTCGTTTGCTTTATCATATTGTAAAGCGGATTCGTTTTTGTATTAAGTTGATTGCTTACTACGCCAAGGTAAACTGTTTTTAAGGCGTTTTCTGCTGTTGTTAATGTTACCATTTTTTGCTCCTTTTTTTGATAAAATCACAATTTGCGAAATCGGTAGTTGAACATTTTGCATTTTACTCGGACAATAATTTTTCCAAAACTACGCGCGCTTCGCTCAATGTCTTCGGCACGGCAGGCGTCGATGCAGGTATGCTCGCGCCAAAATTCTTTGTCATAAACAACGGCAAATTTTTTCGCTGACAGCCGTCGACATATTCGCTGATGATTTTATCATATGCTTGTTTGTTGTTTTGAGCCAAACTCACGATGAACTCAGGGTCCGCTATTTTTGTTTCGTAGTCTGTCTTTCCTTCGGAAAGCACTTTCAAAACTGCTTGCGTCAAACCGTTTGCATCATCTAAAAGTTTGCTATTTTGCATAATCTCGTTTGCTATTTCAAGATATGTTTCTTTGCTGATTTGTCCTGTTTCGACAAATGCTTTCAATTGTGAATTGATTTGATTTTCATCAAAATTTGATGGATTTTCATCGTTTTTTTGCGTTTTTTCAGTGTTTTTTGCGTTTTTTTCAGTGTTTTCACTGAAAAAATCATTTTCGGCGATTGGCTGGTCGCTTTCATTTTGTGCGCAAATTTCACTGTTTTGTGCGCTTTCGCTTTGTGTTTGAACTACATTGCTTTGTTCACTTTCGCAAAATTCTAGGTCGGTCTTTTCACTAAGATTATCAACTTTGTTTTGCTCAAGTTGTTTTAGTAGTTGGCTTCTTCGCGTGAACTCGGCTTGCAAATTTTCGTACGCTTTTGCAAGTTGTTCAACGCTTTTAAATTTGCCAAGTATGTTCATATTTTGCGCGTCCCGTGTTTTTAGGTATTTACAATTCTCACTTACTTCATTCGCACTCTGGGGATTTTCCGCACTGCTTTCGTTGTTTCCATTTTCGGCGTTTGGGAATTGAATAACGGATTTTTCATTTTCCGCGCGCGAAACACCATTTTGTTCCATAACATCATAATTTTCAAGTGTATTTATATTTTCGATTTTTTCTTCATTATTCTCCATATTAATTCCCTTCCCTAAATTGCACTGCGTGCTGAATTTTTCATTGTTTTTTTGTCAATTTTTGCTACTTTTGGACTCAAAATTTTGAACACTTATTCATTTGTTTTCTGCGGTTGAAAAAATCAATTATCGCAGAAATGTTGTTGTTTTTTTACTAAAGTTTGAAATAACATATTTTTTTATAACGCATTTTCATTGTATTTTAGATAGCGTACACGCAAAATGATAAAAGTCATCTTGTCGCTTCACGGAGTGAAAGCGCGGAAATTGCTTGCTTATGCTCCTCAATATGCGCTAAAATTTTATCGCGAACTTTCGCGTGCTTTTGATTTGATTCATCAAGCGTATCTGAAAGCAAAAATGCGGTATGCTCTGTTATATGAATTTGGTGGTCGTCGATTTGCGAAACTTTTGGCGTTTTGCCGTCGTTTAGGCATTCTATGCACTCTTTTTGCGCTCTGCCACGCTGTAAACTTGCGATGTCCTGACCTTGTTCCCAAATTCCAAAGCCCAAAAGTTCTAGCGCTTTGCTTCGCATACGATTGTCGATTTTCCCATCCTCGTTGGACAACAAACCTGCGTTCAAGAGTTCAAAAACCATACTTCTACGCTGAGCAACGGTTTCGGTCAACTCGTTTTCGGTTTCAAAAACGACGTCTTCGCTACTAATGTCAGAACTATCAAAGTAAAACAACTCGACTTCACGATTGTCACCACCAATGATTCTGCCAACGCGCTTGCGTGCAACAAATTGCTTGTATAGCCTCAAAATGTGCTTACCAATTAGTTTGATTGCATTGCGTATTTCTTCGGCACTGGTTGTCAATTTTGCGTCGTCTTGCTCAATCAAAAGTTGAAGTGCAGTTCCGCTCATATTTGCATATGTGCTAATGGCACTTGTCAAATCGCTAAGCCCCGACAAAACGGTCATTTGGTTCATCAACCTATCTTCTTCGTTTGAAAAATCACTTGGCAGTCCGCCGTTTTGCAAAAAGTGTGGCGGGGTTGAACCTTGCCTATAGACGAGTATTTTCCCTGGGCGCAAACCGTCCTCCTCGAGTGAGTCTGTGTCGATGCTACCATCCTCAACACTCAAAACACCTTGCGCAATGCGGTTCATAAACTCGTGCTTGCGATTTTTAGTGGAGTTTAGCGCGCGTTGTAACGGAATTATTCGATTAATAATCGTTGTGCCAAAAAAGTTTGACGCTTGCTCTTGCGAAATTTGGCGCACAAACGGAAGTCCTCGCTCGCCGTCATCTAGATTTTCAAACGGTAATTCGCCAGAATATACGAGTTTTTTACCTGCGATGATTATCAATCGTCCGTTTTTGTGTGCAACTGATGGGCGCTCGTAGTATTCAAGCACGACAGCGTGATTTTCTTTTGTTGTTTTAATGACACTATTGTTGAGCGTTCCAATTCCTAGTCCTGCACTTGTGTTTTCTGCAGTATCGGCAGAAATAACGTCAATATTTTCGCCTGCGACATCTATTCCCCACATTTGTTTGATGACGTCCACATGATATGCGCGGGCGTGAATTATTGAGCGACAGTCGTCCAAACTCTCGCACGCGCAATTGTCGGGATATATTTCAAACGGCGGACAAACGGTCACGCTTACGTCGCCTTCGTGGATTTTCTTTCCTTTTTCACTTTGCCCTACGACGCGCCCACTGTTGGAGTCCCAAACAATTTTATAGAACGATGTGCCACAAAGTTCGCTCCACTTTGTCGCTTTAGCAATGAGGCTTGACAAACTCAGTTTGTGTCCAACTGCTTTCAAGATACATTTGCTGACTTTTGCAGATTTGATGTCTTTTTCTTCGCTAGTGCTTGGTAGCACGGTCATTTTTGGACGGACGCGCGCGAGTTTCGCGAGTCTACTTTCGTACATTGTAGCAAGATAATTGTAGGCTTGTCTTTCTTGCCATTCAAAATCGCTTTCAAGATTACAAGTATTGCCGAGTCCGTCGACTGAACAAAATTGATTGCCGACGACAAAATTCAAATTGACTTGCCATTGCCTTTCAAAGGGTTTACGCTCCATTTTGCGACGCTCAAATTCTTCTAAAATTTCGTTTACTAATTCTTCCATTTTAATCTCCTATTTTGTTTTTTCACTTTTTTTGATTGAATTTAGGCATTTTTTTAGTTCATTTGCGCAGTTTTCACACAAAAATAAATGTGTGCGCGCGTCCTCGGGATTTTTTGTGACTACGTATTCCGCGAGATTCCCGCAACCGACAATGTCACATTGTTTGACAAAAATTGTTTTTCTTATTTCCATAATTCACTCCTTTTTTTGTTGTTTTTTTGTGGTTTCAATTAATGATTTTATTAGTCGCACTTTTTCTTCTTGCAGTTCCTCATCGGTGAGTGCATCAAAATTCGTTGCACCATACAGCATTTTATATGCGTCAAGGTCGGGCGGAACATATTTTGTTGTCACGCGACGTTTGATGAGTTTGAGTTCGCCCGAATCAGGGTCGAGGGCGTATTCGTCAATTGTTTCGACATTATCAAAACCGCGCGCGAGTTTCTCAAGTCCTGTTTTTTCGTTTTCCATAGTTCTCCTTATGCGCCACGCCGTAGTTTTCGATAAAGGCGTTCTTTGTCACGCGTGATTTCGCTTTTAACGTCGGGTAAGCGTGCAAGTTCGGGTTTTGTGCATAGATAATAGCGCAACTCGTCGAGGGCGTGGTCGTCCTTTTTAATTGGCGCGTCACCGTCCGACCACCAATACTTTTTGATTTCGTCAATCATATGCACACACGTGTTGAAAATGAATAGGTGCGGTTTGCCCTCGCAATCGCGTAAATATGATTTGACGCGATTTATGCCACTAAACAACTCTTTGTTGACGCGCGGATTTACTAAAATCCCGTTGTCATAAAATAGTTCAACAACATTTTTTTCACTTGAGAGCGTGCGCGTGGTGGCGGCGGAGTCGATAAGACTTTCAAGCATTCCATTAGGTGCTCGTTTCCAGTTGAGATGCTTGGCTATGTTGTTTATGTGGCGTGCGTGTGTTGCGACATCTAGGTTGCTTGCATAATGCTCGGCAACGACATAGACGTTGCCGTCGTAGTCGACACAATAAAAGTGACACGACAGTGGGTTGTGCAGACCCGGGTCGATTGATATGTTGTCTTGCCACGCAAGCGGAAGGTCAAAAGGTGGTATGACGTGTATATTTTCATCAAATTCAGTATAGACAAGCCCTGCGTTCGCTTGAAAGCGTCCGTATCGGCGCGACTCTAGTTCGCTTTGCGACATATTTTTTGAAAGCATCGCAATTTGTTTGGACGATAGATGCGGGTTGTCCGCCCATTCCATAAACTCGCACCAAATGTTTTTGTCATACGTGGTTGCTTTGTATATTTTTTCGTAGACCCACGTCAACCCTTTCAGTGGCGTCATCGTGCCGAAAATGTCGCCGTCGCGGTCAAAAACACGCATTTTGCATTCGTCATAAATGTCTTCAGGCGGTTCTTCATCAAACCAAACAAAATCTAGTGATGCGCCCTGAAATTTTTCGCGCCCTTGGTCGCAAGACTTGAAGCCGATTGTGCTTGTTCCGCCTTGCGCGTTGCGCACTACAATTTGGTCAATGATACCGCGTGAGGGGGTTCCTTTTCGCCCAGTTTGCATAACAATATCGACGATTGCGTGCTTTGGCAGATAATGCAAAACTTTTTTCTGCGCGACGTCGCGCTGAACTTGCGTAGAGAGCGAAACAACCCAACCTGCAACATTTTTGCGGTTTTCGCGATATGGATGAATGCCCAGCGCCATATAAAGACATTCAACTGCGCCACATTCGGTTTTACCACTGCGGTTGCCACCAAATACCCACCGATTTTTGCACTTGTTTTTATGGAAGGCAATTTGTTTTTTGTGGACTTTTTCTTTATTATAGTTATTTAGTGCACCGATACGCGCGTTTTGTTCACGCTCAATTGCGAGGGCGCGCTCCACGGTTTGCCTTTCCTCCATAATCTCTCCTTTTTTTGAAATTCGACTTTTTGATTTATAAATCAACATATGTTGTCATTATTCTATGTTTTGTTGTTTTCATTTCCCTTGATTATTCGTTTGTTTCACGATATACTATTTTTGCGAGGTTTGAATGCAAAAGGTTGTTAGGTTTTTACTTATTTTTATGCCGATACTTTTTTTTGCTTCGCCTTGCACTGCACTCACTTGTTTTGCGTCAAACGGTTTTAATGTTTTGCAAATTCAAAAAAATGATGACATTGAATATACTACAAACACTCCTTTTCTAATTCACAAATTTTTTTTCTCAAAGTTTGACGCAAAATTATGTTTTTTTGATAAATCGACTTCAAAAACTTTATGTACGATTTCGTTTGCACGCGCTGAAAATTCAAGCACAACGACGCAGACACTACCAACAAAGGACAAGTCAAAGAACGCAGATGTTGCCGTGAGTGGCTATATGTATTTGCTTGTTTTGCTAGTGACGCTACCCGTGCTTGCGGTTGCGCTGATTTTGATTATTCCGCGTAAAACTAATTTGCTCATTGACAAGCAAAACACAAAGGCGGAAAGCAAGAAAGAACGTGTGCGCAAAATCAAGGACGATGAACTGCTTTAGTTTTCACGCTACCCCGCGCGCTTTTTCGTCGCAATTAGAGTAGGCATTTGCGATAAATGCGATTTTTTGATAGTCCATTTCGCAAAAACGGTCAAAAAATGTATCGCGGTTCAACGCTTTGGCAAGCGTTTTTGGCAAGGCGTGGATTATTCTAAAGACTGATTGTTTTGAAAGACCTGTTTTTTCGCTGATTGTGTTGATTCTTTCACGCTTTTTGTAGCGAAGTTCGAAAATTTCGCGCTGGCGGGCGGGCAATGCGCAAATGCTTTCGTCTAGCGTGTTTACCAAATTTTGTAGGATACTTTTCCTTTCCATTAGTTGGCATATACTGTTTGCTACTTCTTCACAACTGCGGTAAATGTCACTGCAATATGAGTTTATTGCGCGAAATTTGATGCGTGTATTGAGCATTTTGACAAGTTGATTTATTTCTATATAATTTTTGATTACTGCATTAATCATTATTTCTTTGTTTGTTTCCATTATTTTATCTCCTTTTCCTTGTATTGTTGAAATAGAACAAATGTTCTAATTGTGGAATATTTTTAAACGACACAAGTCCTTGTGCAAAAAGTGCTATGTGTCGTATCGAAATTTCTCTTTTGTAGGCGACGAACTCAAAGCGAGAGGGCGCTTTTTTTGTTTGTCGATGCTATTATAACATAGTTTTTTCAAAAGTCAATAAAAAGTAACACATTTTTTGCGGGACAGCCCGCGTCTGCAAATATTGTTCTTACGATTCAGTTACTTTTATGGACGGCAAAGAGAGTTTTACCTACTTGCTTTTATTCTCGGTGGCAAAGGCCACTGCTGCAGGTGTTGTTCCTACGATTCAATTACTTTTGTTGACGGCAAGGCAAGTTTTATTTTCATACTTTCGTTCTCGGTGGCAGACGCCACAGGTACAGGTGTTATTCCTACAATTCAGTTGCTTTTATGGACGGCAAACGTTGCTTTTCCTAGTTTTTTTCGTTCTCGGTGGCAGACGCCACAGGTACAGGTGTTGTTCCTACAATTCAGTTGCTTTTATGGACGGCATACGTTGCTTTATCTTAGCTTTTTTTGTTCTCGATGGCAGACGCCACGGGTACGGGGATTCAAAAAAAAACACATATTTGCTATGTGTTTCATTAAACTGCTTTACAGTTATTCGAGGGTAAATTCAACGCCACCGAGGTGGACAGTGTCGCCCACTTTAGCGCCTCGGTCATAGAGTGCGTCTTCAATGCCTTCGTCCTTGATTCGTTTATTGAAATATGCAAACGATTCATAGTCATACAGGTTGACACCACGGACAATATTATCAATCAAACTACCTTCAACGACAAATGAGCCGTCATCTTCACGCGTGATTGTATATGTCAGTTCTTGCACGGCGTCAAAGTCAAACGCTTCCGTTTTCTCAGGTTCAATTGCAGGGAGATTTGCAAGTTTTTTGAACACTTCACGCAAAAGTTCGTCAATTCCTTTGTGCGTGAATGCGGATATTTCAATGCAAGGTAGGCTTACCTTTTTCTTAAATTCCTCTATCGGCTCGCGATTGTCGCCGAGCATATCACACTTGTTCATTGCGACTATTTGCGGACGTTCGGCAAGTTTTTCACTATACGATTTCAATTCATCATTGATTTTGACAAAGTCGTCATATGGGTCGCGCCCTTCACTGCCTGCAATATCAATGACGTGCACTAATATGCGCGTGCGCTCAATGTGGCGCAAAAACTCGTGACCAAGTCCAGCACCTTCACTCGCTCCCTCGATTAGCCCCGGAATGTCCGCGACAACGCAAGTTTTTTCATAATACTTCACGACGCCTAGATTTGGCGCTAATGTCGTGAAATGATAATTCGCAATCTTTGGTTTCGCATCACTAATTGCAGAAAGTAATGTAGATTTCCCGACATTAGGAAACCCGACTAACCCGACATCTGCAATTGTTTTTAGTTCCAAAACGACTTCTTTTTCTTCAGTCAAAAAGCCTTTTTGCGCAAAATTTGGCGCTTGACGGCGCGATGTTGCAAAGTTTTGATTGCCCTTGCCACCATTTCCGCCGTGCAAAAGCGTGAATTTTTGCCCTTCTTCAAACATATCAACAATAACTTTGTCGCTTTCCGCGTCTTTGACCACGCAACCGCACGGAACTTTTATGATAACGTCCTTTCCGTCTCCGCCTGTGCAGTGATTGTTGCCACCACACTCGCCGTTGCCCGCGCGAAAATGTTTTTGGAACTTGAAATCAACAAGTGTATTGACATCTCGACTTGCAAGCAAAATTATGTCGCCACCACGCCCGCCGTCACCGCCGTCTGGGCCTCCGTTTGTTGTGAATTTATCTCTATAAAACGAAACTTTGCCGTCTCCGCCATTGCCCGCTTTTACTACTATTTTTGCTCTATCTACAAACATATTCTTTCGCACGCACTTTTTGCGCGCTCCAACCTCCTTTATTTATTTTACGTTTTTTTGGATTTACCTTTAATTTTATATATGTTAAACTTTTATATTATGGAATACTAGCGCGGTCAAGTAAGATGAGTACCCCAAAATAATTTGCTTCCCCTTCCGGGAGATTTCTCCACTGCAGCGAAAATTGCATTTCCGCTTTCGGTCGAAATGACAACCGAAGAGTGCCTTACCAGAAATAACAAGGTTTACTTATTTATACGCGACGCACAACTATGCACCATTGTAACACAGTCAACATACTAAAATAATAGTGACGGTGTTCCATCACCCGCGAACAAACTTATCTAGAAAATACAAACGAAAGTCGCCCGCGAAAGTAACTGACGCATAGGAACAGTCCCCATAGCCACAGGGCTATCCCCGCCCGAAGTCACAAGTTATTAGAAATCACAAAGTCTACAGCCCGCGAAAGCAACTTTCGTGTAGGAACAGTACCTGTAGCCGTGCGCCCGCGAGAACAAAAGCAAGTGAATAAAATTGACTTTGCCGCCCGCGAAAGTAACTGACGCGTAGGAACAGTACCCACAGCCGTGCGCTATCGCACTAGTCGAAGTATTTAAGTTTGGATATCTTTTCGCTAAGCACCCAAAATTTTTCGCACAAGTCCTTGTTGGCACAAACCGCAGGCGCCGATATCGGCTTTGACGCCTTGTAGCAAACCCCGCCACGTGACTTATCATTGACAGTCGCAATAATTGTGTTCATCAAAACATCAAATTCTGTCGGCTTGTTGAAGATTCGCGCAAACTTGCCTTGTGGTTTCTCCTCGTCAAGTTCTTCATCCGTTGCCACATCGCGCGTCTCATAAAGAATCGCACGAACTGGTTTTTCGCCCACATTCAGCACCCCATTAATATAACCCGCCATCATAGCGTTTGCAAACTTGCATTGTCTAATCGCGCTTTGCGGGTCGTATGCCCTCTCACGATAAATGTCAGCCATATTGATGCCCACCAACTGATTTTGTGGCAACGTCGGCAAAATAACGCGACTGTCCTTTTCGTTTTGCAAAAAATCAAGCAACGACTCAGCAAGGAAAATGTTTGTCAAATAATTCTCCATAAATGTTCGCTCAATTTTATCCTCATTGAACTTGAACTCAGGATACACGCGCTCTTGATTGCAAAGTATTGCGTAAATTCCGTTAAACTTATACTCTGTCGCAAGCAAGCGAATGTTCAAAACTACTTGTCGCAACGAACGTATGCTGTCATACGAACCTACAAATGTTTCAATTTGCGCAAAATCATAGCGGTGCGTAACCGTCTTTTTGATGAACTCGCTCTCCTTTGCGTCGCGCGCAATTGCAATGACAAAATATCCCTCGCGACATAATTCTGAAACCATATCAATACCAAATGCCCTCGTGGCATCCGTCACTATCACTACTTTCATTTTCTTTGCTACCCCTATTAATGTTTAATTCCTTTTTTGTTTTTTATTTATTCAATTTTTGTTAAATTTGATAACTAACTCAGTCTTTTTTCGGCAATTTTGGCTTTGCTGGCGTTTTTGGTGGCGCGCTTGGCTTTTTCGGCAGTGAAATGTCGCTTGCAACCGATGTGTGCGCGCGGGCGGTTGCTGAATCAATTGCGCTTGAACCCTCACTCGTCATCGACTGTTGCTGTGGCGCCTCTTTGATTTGACTTGCGTTGTACTTCGCGTTAGACGCAATGCGCATTTTTTCGCGCTTATAACTGTGAAAAATTTGTAAAATGACAATCAGCAAAACCACACTCAAAATAATGCCAACAATCATAATTATAAGCCCTGTACTGCTTTGTGGATTGCCTACATTCATCACAAAAATGAACCCGTCACTGTCCGCGTCAATAGTCAACAAGCAGTTTGTGCCAGCACTTGTTTTGCCGTTTTCTCTACACGAAATATTTTTGCCGACAAATGTTCTTGTGTCGATTTCATCAAATAAATCATACGAACCGTTGACAATTGCGCTTTCCGTCGTCGCGTCTGTTTTGACAAAAATCGCGCGATATGAATCTTTGGCATTTTTTGCATTGCCTGAAACTGTTATTTCCATTTCAACACTTGTCAAATCTGAAAAATCGGTCATTCGCGCACCGTCCTCAGTCAGCGAAAACTGCATCAATCCCATAACAAAGTAACTTTTGTCAAATGCCGACTTTGCATACTTTTCAACTTTACTGACGACTGAACTTTTTAACTTTTCATTGACTTCAATTTCGCTACCTGCAATTATTGCGTAATCCATATGAATGTTCGATACATCATTGCGGTTGAAGTTGGCGCAAAATGAAGCGTCACCCACTGTTTTCACTTGTCGCACTGAAATTTCGCTTGCACGCAAACCGTTTGCCTGAACATTATTGTTTGCATTTTTGTTGTCAAAAATTCCTAAACCTACAAAAGACGCCCCTACAAACACCCACGTGCACACCACTAGCCACGCAAACATATTGACAATTTTATGTATATGGCTTTTTACCTTGTTCGACATTGTTATACTATCTCCTATTTTTAGATTATAGCACATTCGTCCTTATTTTCAAACCATTTTACTTAGACTACATTTATTTCGCAAAAATTTTACAACAAAAAAGGCTAAACCTAAGTGAGGTTTAGCCTTTCTCAAATCAAACAATTATTTTGCACTTGTAGCGTTGTATTCTCTTGTGAGTGCGGAAACTTTACGACTAGCAGTGTTCTTGTGATATACGCCGTCAAGTCTAGCAGAGTCAATCAAAGAAACGCAGTTTCTCAAAAGTTCTTCAGCCTTTTTCATATCACTTTCAGTGAGTGCTGTTCTAAACTTTTTTATTTCCGTTGCAATACGAGCTTTTTTTGATTTGTTTTGCATTCTTTCCTCGTTGGAAATCAAAATTCTTTTTTCTTGAGATTTAATATTTGCCACGATGACCTCCATAAAAATTGTTATTTTCTTAGATTAAAGGTATTAATCCTTTTTAAACTTAAATAGTTTAGCATATTTATCAAAAATTTGCAAGTGATTTTCGAAAAATTATCATTATTGTGTTTTCTTTTCGCACTATTGATATATTTCTGTAAAAATTGTACTATTTAGAATAGATGTTGATGTAATTCTTTTTACATTTTTTTGCATATTGAAGTGCTGTACGTGCACCGCTTTTCTCCTTGTCATTTCCTACGTAAAATACTAAAAAATCGCTACAATCAATCAGGGCTCTATTTCTAAAGAAAATACGATTTTTCCAATAATCAAAAAAAAACTGAGGTACTCCAATCTTTCATAATCCCCATTTTTTAGCCAATTTGGTCTTTTTGATACTCTTAAATGTCTTTCATCCCAAAGACATAAAACCCTCTCAATCTTTAGATTGTATTTATTTTTTAAGTCAGTAACAACCTGCCAGCATAACTCATCAAATTCGCCCACCCCCCCCCCCCAAACCATACTTCTTCAATGCCCAAATTATTAATAATATCATAAAACAAAAAATGCAAACTTTTTTTTAATAAGTCAACCTCTTTGACTTCCCTGTGTCCAAACACGGAACATATCTTGACTGATTTCATACTTTATATATATAACATAATATGAGAATAAAATCAACCATTTACGTGTAATAAGTTTTGATAAATAATCATTTTATGGGAATAATTACCAATAAAAACCATATACAATATCCGTAAATGGAGAATATTATGAGCAAAAATTGTATAACTGAAGATGAAATACTTTATAGAATAGGTTATTTCCAAAATAAAAGGAATATTTCATCATATGAATTAGGTCAGAGATTAGGTCACACAAAGGGTTATTTTTATAGAATAGAGAATAAAGAAATAACTTTGACAACCAAAATGTTAGTGGAAATATTAGAGATATTAGATATTTCAAGTGAAGAATTTTTTTATAGTGACTTTGAGAACTATCAACAACACAAAGATATTATAGAATCATTACAGTATCTTTCCACTGACGAAATTGACTTGATGAAATTGCAACTAAAACAAAAGATAAAGTCTAGAAAAATCAAAAAAGCAGATTATAAAGTTGTTGTTAAAGTTAAGCCTATTCACAAAACAAATAAAAACGAAGATAATTGATAAATTCACAATTCAAACAATGGAAAAATTTGGCGGGCGACGGCACGCGACGGCTCATAAAGGCGGGCGTTTGGAAAAAGTGACAAAATATGCGGGGCAAGAAAATTGTAGTGCGTACATCCAAGCACTATATTTTTTATATTATGACAAAGATATGGTGCGAAAAGGTGGCGCGTGATGCGCAAAAGATATTGGGCATCGTCAATGTGTGCGTCAATTTTACGCGCAATAGTTGTCAGCGGTAAAAAATAGATTTTATCATTGTTGATATAGGAGCGCACATATGCAGAATAAAAATATGTTGCAGTTGTTGTAAGCACAAGCGTATTTTCTTTTGTCGCGACGGCTTGTTTGATTGCAGGCTCGACACCGACAAATTTTGTTGACGGAAAACGCGCACGCAACGTTTTTATTGCGCACGCGGTGGCGGTGTTGCACGCCAAAACAAAAATATCAATTCCATATGTTTTCAACAATTTTTCAACATTGCGACACATTAAGTCACAAATTGCGTTGCGTGTTTTTGAACCATATGGGCTATGGAAAAAATCGGCAAAATAAAATAACTGCAACTGGGTTTCGCAATTGTTTTTTGCAAGCAAATGACAAAAAGAAAGATAGGTTGCATACCCGCCGACCCCACTATCCATAAAACAAATATTCATTGTCTTGCCTCACAAATTCGTTTCAAAATAGTATGACTTTTTAGCACGCTCTTTATGTGCTTTGTACGCTTCAATTATGAGTGAATCGACAAATGCGGAAATGTCCTCATCCCACAAATAATAAGCGAGTGACCCCGGTATTGAATTTATTTCGTTGACAAAAATTTCATAGTTGCGACCAACCAAATAATCAACGCGGACAACGCTTGTGCAATCAAATTTTTTATAGAGTGCACACGTTGTTTTTTGAATATCGTTGATTACAAATTCTGGAACAGAATGCTCTGTCAGTTTGACAAAATTTTGCGCGTTTTCACAATTTGCGCGAGCGCTTTTAATGCTATCATCATTTTTGTTTGACTGCGTTACTTCGCTTTCATTGTTGCCGATTTCACACCAAATATTTTGCAAAACACCATATGCGTTTTTGAGCGTATCAAGTGGCGGAACACTCTCTACAATGTCCTCGTTTTCGCTATGTAAAAACTTTGTCATTTTAATAATATTTTCTAAATTTGACTGAAATTTATCATCAAAACGCTCAATTTTTGCGTTTTTTTCAATATTTTGAGGCTTTTTTTGCTCAATTTTTGTATTTTTATTTTTTACGCTAACTTTTTTGCTACCCTTTTCTCCGCTCAAATATTTGTCACTAAATGTCAAAAAACGCGCGTGCTTGATAGGTTCTTCGCAACGCGATGCGATAATTTTATCGCCGATTTTTTGCGCGGAACAATTAATCTCTATGAAGTCATCAATCATTTTTTCGCACAAAATTTTGTTGTCAAATTTGAACGCAAAATCAAGTGACGACATTAGTTCCCCCACATTTTCGCAGGTACAAATTCCTATACTACTACCCAAGTTTGCGGGTTTTATTATCATAGGAAAACCGATTTTTGCGAGCGCTTGCAAAATCGCTTTTGTGTCAGCATTCAGTTTTTCATTTGCAAGAATTTCATCAAATTTTGTAACTTTATCATTAAGGGCAAGCGTGATTTTTAAGTCGACCAAATCACCCGCTTTGATGACGCAATAATCGGGCGTTTTGAACCCGCTTGCAGTAAACACATCTTTCATAAATTCTTTGTCAAGAGTCACACTCAATGATGTTGGATTAAAACTCGTACAAGCAATGTTGCACAATGAAAATAGATGCGCAAGTGTTCCGTCCTCACAGTTTTGCCCGTGTGCGCAAACAACCGCAACGTCTGCGCGGAAAAGTGCTTTACCCTTCTCGCTCCAAATATTTTGCGAGTTTGTGGAAAGTTTGACTTTCAACCCTTGCGCGTGTTCTTTGTACTCTTTAACTGACAAATCTTTTGGCATCAAATAAAAATCGCCATTCAAACTTTGGTATAAAACAAATATGTTATATTTTTTTAACTCAACATTTGCAATGATTTGCGCCGTCAAAATTGAAATGTCGTGTTCAAAACTTTTTCCGCCACACACAACAAGCACATTTGTTGCAAACTCTTTTTTTGCTAATTTTACCTTGCTTAGTATATCTTTTTTTGTGGTTTCCCCCACCATTTCATATTTCATATATGCCACCTCTACACTAAACTACTATATGAAACACCCCACCTCACTTGTGAAAAAAGAAAACATATTGTTTGCCATTCTTCAAGCGTTTGGTTTATATGTTTTCTTTGATTTATCATTCGCAATACTTTTGCTCAATCTCCTGTTTTTGTTGCGACCTTTTTCCCTTTACTGGAACGCGAAATGAGATATAATACCAAAATTAGCACCAAAATGCCAACTATGACAATCAAGAATATTGCTAAGATAAATAGTGGTGAAACAAGGTCAAGCGATATTGCTGACGTTGCCACAAACCCACAAATATAGTTATTATTTTCATCTAGATATTCGACATATGTAAAATCACTGGTATTGTCAAACGTCTTTGCGTTGACATAAAACTTTGCCCCCACAGCGATTTCCCCGACAACTGTACCGCCGTTGATACCGTCATATACTTGCGCGACGGTATGTCCTTTCAAGTGCGCATTGTTTGCCTTTAGTTGTAGGCTACTGGTTGCAACAGTTTCATCGTCTGTCACGAGCGCGCGCATAACATAATATATCTTTTCGTCAAATTTAACTTGATAAAATTCACGTTCTTGCGCGTCCATGTAACCGCAGACACCGCTTTGAACTTCAAGTTTTGTGCCACTTGGTACGCGTTTTAACACGATTGACGTCTTTTCGTTTATTATGTCAGCCGTTGGATACTTAAAAAGTTTTGTGTTGGCTGTAAATGTATAATAGTCGCTTGAAACAGTGTTTTCGTCCTCACATTTTGTAAGGCTATCCTTATTTATATAGCACGCTGTCATTGCTCCGTTTATGTTGGCTAGAACATACGCATACGTTGGGTGTGCTACAACATCTTTAAGTTTGATAACCATTGTATTCAAGTTTAGTTGCCCGTACTTGACAATTTTGAATGGGTATTTATATGCGTTTGCACCCACTCCCACATTGATTTTATAAATTTCTGATGCAGAACTCAAGTTTTCACTTGCTGAAAAATCGATTTCGTGTTGGAAACGTGAAAGATTGTTGACAAAGTCACTAGAAAATGTTGCAAAGTTTTTGGCGTCCTTTATATAAGTAATCACTCCATTTTCGCAGTTGAATGCACACGATTTTGTGCTGAGCGCCAAACTAACGGCGCTTGTGCCAAAACGAATAATTTTATCACTATCTAGCACTACATATGGATACCCGAGATAATCCATTGCAACATCAAGGCAAGTGCTGTCATACGTAGCGAACTGGGTCGCAATTGGCGTCGTATCATTGAGCGCAACTCTCAAAATTGAGCCACCCCCCACAATGTAAATTATTTCATCTTCAAATGAACATATAATTTTGGCATCGGCATCATATGTTGCACCTAACGCTGTAATTGTTGCGTATGGCAACTCAAATGCAACTGAAAAATATTTTTTATCAATGTTTTTCTTCAAAATCTTGTAGCCGTCCGACTTTTGCAATACAAACACGTCGTCATTATAGTCACTACAAATTGAGATGACGTCATTTATCAAATAGCCGTTTTCAAAGGCATTATGCACACTCGCAAACCCGCCCTCCGTCGTATACTCGTGGACGCCCCCTGCCACGCCGTCAATGAGGAACACCGACCCGTTTTGTAGCACCGTTACGTCGCGCAACGCCCCAAATGGATGCACGCCCGTAATGTTTCCTTCACTGCCGACTTCATATCGGCTTGTGATTGATTTTGCTGAACCTGCGCGGATATCGTCCGCCGTGCCGAAAATGAGCGCATTAGTTGTGCTATCAATCAAATACAACTTGTCCCCGCATTGACGCAATTTTGTCAAATTTGAAATCGTATAAGTTGATTCATCCACATTTTGCGCACCGCTATTGGCATACACTTGTTTTTGACTTGTATTTTGAACATTAATTCCACAAAAAAGCACGCAAGCCAGCGCAAAAATCATACAAATCACAAAAAAACAACGTTTTTGTGTGTTTTTTGCGCGGATTTGGCACTCATTTTTTTCATTTAACAACTTTCTTTTCGTCATACTTGCACCTATTCCTATTAGTATACCAAACCTCGAAAAAAAAGTAAAGTGCTAAAATGCACAAATGTACAAGCAATGTTTTATTTTTTTGTTTTTTTCATAAATAAAATGCTGATTAGTTGGGCGACGCCAAGAATGATAAGGAAAATTCCAAAGCATAGACGCAATACGCCATCACTTGTGCCACTGGTCAAGAGTGCGCCGATGATGGCTCCAATAATGGCGGGAAAAATTATAATCAATGCCCGCTTGTAGTCAAGTAATTTGTTTTTGGCGTGAATAATTAATGCGACAACCGCCATAGGTAAAAAAGCGATGAGGTTAAGGCTTTGTGCCACGCGTTGAGTTATGCCACCAAACAGCGTCAAAAGAGGAATGAGGAGCGTTCCGCCACCCATACCCATTCCGCCAATCAGTCCGCCAATTACACCAAATATTATCATCAAAAATATGTCCATTATTTACCTCTATTCATTAGAATATCATTCTCAATCCGGCAACAATCATAATCAAGGCAAAAATTGCGCGAAGCCACGAATTTGACAACTTTTTCAACAAAATCGAACCAAGCGCACCGCCTGCGACACTGCCAAGCACAACCCAGAGTGCAAGCTCCCACTCAATGCGCATACTGCAAGCATAGACTGCAAACGACGCGAGCGAAATCGGTAGCATAATCAAAATCGCCGTTGCGTGCGCGCGCTTGTCAGTTAGTCCAAGTGCAAATACAAGCAGTGGCACGCAAAGCATTCCTCCACCGCCACCAAGAAATCCGTTGACAAACCCCAAAATCAAGCCAACTACTATGCATAAAACAACGGTTTTTGCGGTCAGTTTTTTTGGTGCATGCGCGCCATTATTTTTGCCAACAACTGCAATCGGGCGCATATCGGAATTTTTTACCAGTTCAGCATAGCGCTTGACCTTGTCGTCATCGCAGATGATTATGCTTTTTGTGTTGATAATTTTCTCCCCGTCTTTCGCCGTCGGTTGCGCTTTGAAATTGTTAATTTGTTTCAAAGAGTTACCTTTCAAAATGGGTATCTTCTTTTTATCAAAGCCCCTATACTTACTGCCGTCGTTCGTCGTCAGCGCTTTGAATATATCAATATTCTCAACTCCACACTCAACGCGCCGTAACGCAGTCGCCTTTACCTTCCGCACTTTTCTCATAGTAATATTGTGTGCAAAATCAACAAAAAAAACCTTGATTTAAAAAAAAATCAAAGTCTTTTTCGCATTGAATTTACCAATATTCATCACGTTGTTGAAAACTAATATTTTCAAACAATTCAATCAAACATTTTCTTCAAGTAAAAAATCAAATATATTCAAATGTCGAATGCCGTCATAATATTCATTAACATCATATTTGTTTAAATATGAACCTCTTTTTATCATTACTAGCCACGCTTTTTATCAATTATACTTTAAAAACTTCCAACAGTCAAGGACTTTTTAAAATGCCACTTTAAAAACTTTGCAAAAATTGATACTTTTTAAAGTCATTATGTCGAAAAAACACAAATTTTACATTTGCTTTTATTTTATTTCCAACTTAAACCATAAAAATAATGTCATCAATCTTTGCTTATCTCAAAATTTGGTAGTATTTTCAAAAATGTTGTCTAAAATGTTTGATTTTTGGGCGATAATAAGATATAATATAAAGTACAATTTGGCTTGTAGCAAAACTTGCATTCGCCAAACAAATACTACTATATTAAAGGTGTAATAAAATGAAAAAAATTCAAAAAAGAAAATCTTTAGGCGTAATTGCGCTCACGCTCGCAATCGTGTTCTTTTTGGCACAGGTTCTTTTGTATGTGCCTGCGTGGGTTCAAACGGGCGTTAAGTCATACGCTAGCGCAACGGAGTTAAAGGAATATACGGAACAAGTTACCATTACCAATGGCACTTTCTCCGAGAGGTCAGGTTCGGGTAGCGTCCGCACGCCGTCCAGTTGGACCGCCGTCGGCGCAGAATCGGCAAAAGGACTTGTCAAGGCGGGAGTCATCGACACGTCTACTTCTAACTTTGAGAAAAACAAAGAAGATTTGGGACTTACTATCAACCCTGAAACTAAGGTTGACGCCAAGGACGACTACGTTTTGATGATTAATGCTGAAAACAACTCAACTTCATACGGCTACAAATCATCGACAATTGCACTCGATGCACAAAGTTACTACGCAATCAGTTTCTCAGTTTTGACAAGAGCAAACGACAACAACGGGTTCTCAGCTTATTTGACAGGCGACGGAATCGAAAATTCCGCAATCAATTCATTTGTCAACATTCAATCCAATGTTTGGAATACTTACACAATTTTTGTAAAAACAGGTCTTAGTAGCGTAAACGCAAACCTTGAGTTGTGGCTCGGCACAAGCAGTCAAACGCAAAATACAAGGGGTGCAGTATTCTTTGACACTGTAAAGGCGGACAAGTTCACTGAAACAGCGTATGAGTCGGTTAGCAAAAGTGCTATCACCTCAAAGGAAATTGACCTAAAACAAGATAACCTCAATAAAGTCACAAACGGCAGTTTTGAAAACGGCTTGGAGGGTTGGACGCGCACAACAACTAGTAGCAATAGTGTTTCGGGCGTAACTTCCCTTTCAGCAAACGGCTTCAATCAAGATGAAACAAAGATTACAACTGCTCCGTCAACAAATATGACCAATGCGGTAAATGATAGCAATGTCAGTGTTGTAAACCAAAAAGGATTGTTTATCAACAATATGGCTGAAGCATCAATGACCTACAAATCAAGCAAATTCACTGTCGACAGATTTGAAATGCTTGCAGTTTCAGTTTGGGTCAAGACTGGCAAACTTTCCGACAACGGCGCTTCAATCAAACTTGTTGAAGTTGTTGAGGACGGTAAAACGGCTACTTATTCTTCTGAATTTACAAACATCAACACAAGTTCTTACACAAACAAATTCACAAATGGCTGGGCTCAATACACTTTCTATGTCAAAGGAAATCCTTTCAAATCGGTTGACCTTCAACTAGAACTTAGCCTCGGCACAAACGATAGTGAAACACGTGGCTATGCTTTCTTTGACGAAATTAGAACAACGCGCTTGACTGTCAGCCAATATGCAAACGCTACTTCAGGCACATATCTAAAAACGCTTTCACTTGCAAGCCTTGAGTCACTTGACATCGCAAATGGCGCGTTCAACTTGACAACTGACGGCAAGAAAGTTGATGGCGTATTCGCGCCAAGCGACTGGACTTTGTCTAGCGAATCGGGAATTGACGCAAAGTATAGCGGTATTATCAACACAAAGTCAGAATATTTTGACGCATACAAAGCAAACTATGGTGGCATTCAAAACCCCGGGGTTATCAAAAGTGATTACAACAACTTAGATGTCAGCAAAGTTTCAAACAACGTCTTGATGATTTACAACCCTATCACAGGCGACCAAACATTCAAGAGCAGTGACTATTCTGTTCCTAGCAATGGAACATACAAAATCACATTCTATGCAAAGATTTCATATTTGACAAAATCGGCTGAAGTTGCAGTTCTAAATGACAATGCAACAATCGGCAAAATGACTATCACAAACACTGAATGGACTCAATATACAATTTATGTGAAAAACGGGTCAAGCGCAAGCAATGTTTCATTTGCCCTTTCGCTCGGCTCAAAGGACGCTCCACAAACTGGACACGCATTCTTTGACAACTTCACATCAACAAGCGTTGAAGACGATGTTTACGCAATCGAAAAAACATCGACAAACCTTGTTTGCGACCTAGCAGATGAAAACTTCCTCATCACTGGTGACACGGTCAACGGCGTTGCAAACCCTTATAGATACACAGGCAAAAACAACGCGACTAAAGACGATTCAATCGTTGCAGGAATCATCAGCGCAAGTCACAATAGTTTGGGACTCGACCTTGCAAACGACGAAGCAAAGTCCGACAATCGCTTGATTATTAGCAGTCCAAACGACACATACTATACTTTCACTTCAAACAAATCATACACATTCAGCGCAAGTTCGTTCTACACCGTGAGCGTTACGCTCAAAGTTTTGGGAATCAACCAAGATGAAGAAAACAAAAAACTTGATGACGACAAAAAGGTTATTCCTTATGGCGTGTTCCTTGAACTTGCTGGACTCAATGCAAAATCAAACGCAATCACAACAACTGAAGATTATATCACATACACATTCTATGTGAAAACTTCTGACAGCGAAACAACAAGCACAATCGCAATCAACCTCGGTGCAACAAACGCACTCACACGTGGTACAGTTGCGGTAAGCAACATCACTGTTGCTGACTATACTGAAGATGAATACAACGAAAGCATTGCAAACCTTGACAGCGCAGTTGCAAGCAAGGTTGACCTTACCAACGGCAAAAAATCTTCAAATGACGAAAACAAAACAAAAACTCGTCCTCAACTAGAACTTGTTGACGTTGCTGGAATTTTGATTTGTCTTGCCCTTTTGATCGCTATCATTGGGACAATAATCAAACAAGCACTCAAGAGAAAGCGCAGTAAAAAGACAGTCAAAGTGTCAAATTCATACGACAGAAACGGCAAAGTCGCAGGAAAATCTGGTGCTAAAGCAGAAGTTAGACTTGCTGAAGTTGAAGCGGAACTCAAACGCCTCAATGAAACAATCACAATTTTGACAAAAGCACAAAATGATTTGCTTGCTCAACGCGAAGCGTGCCAAGACGGCGTCGAAAGCGAAAAACTACTTCATAAGATTGAAAAAATATCCGCCGAACTTGAATACGAACTTGACAATAAGGAATCTGTTGAAAAAGAACGCGCAATTTTGAAAGATATGATTAAATAATTTGATTGTATAAAGTTTTTAAAATACTTGAACCACTATGGTTTGAGTATTTTTTTTATAATTTTTTATCACAATAACATTTGCTTTTTCACAACAAAAAAAGTTGGAATTACTTTTCCAACTTTTCAAATGCGAAATTTATATTAAACTAAAATGATTTATAATCAATCATTCAAGTTAGATTGACTTGTGGTAAGAACGACGACGCTTGTGTTGTTCACGCTCGTAATTGTGCCACATATTTTGAACAGCAATATTATCTTCAAGATTCAAATTCGTTTCACAGTAGCCGATGCCCATTTTCAAGAATCGGTGCATAAGTTCATTGAAAATGACGCCATTCAAGCCCTTGTGCAAATATTCATCTTTAACTGCAACAAGCGCAAAATCAATGTCTTTCGGCTTCTTAATTGCTTTCAACAATTTGATGATTGTGTGCGGATACAAGTGTCCGCCCGAGCCAACAAGCGCTTTCGAGAGCGACGGCAACGTCAGCGCAAATGCGACGGGTTTGTCATCTTTATCGACGACGAGAGCCATAAGGTCGGTGTTGAGCGCTAACCCGAACTGACTCAAGATGAGTTGGCGCGTTTTTTTGCTGAACGGAACAGTTCCATAAAGTGCGCCATATCCTTCGTCGACGAGGTCGAAGATGTCTTCGCCGTACTTGCTGATAAATTCTTTTTTCGGCATATCGCGGATGACTTTTAGTTCGTATTTTTCCAAAATTTTGTTGCCGATACGCTCATAGCGTTCATCAATTTGTTCTGGGAATTTAATTCTATATTCAACCCAATCGGCGTCTTTGACAAAACCATAGTTCTCAATCAATTTTGGATAATAGTCATAGTTATATTGCGTTTCGTACGTACAAATGCGGTCAAAGCCTTCAATCAAAAGCCCTTCACGGTCAAGGTCATTGAAGCCCAGCGGACCCACAATTCCGTTGATGCCACGTTCCTTTGCCCATTTCGTGACGGCATCGAAAAGTGCGTTTGCGACCTCTTGGTCATCGACTGCATCAAAGCGAGTAAAACGAACCAACTTGCAGTCGCGAATACGATTGTATGTATTTTGTATGATGCCCGCAATTCGCCCCACCATTTTTCCATCGCGATATGCCATATATAGCACAACTTCACATTCTTCATATGCGGGGTTTTTGCTCGGTGTGAACATATCAAGTTCATCGGCAAAAAGCGTTGGCACGTAATGTGGACAACCTTTGTAAAGTTTGTTGACAAACTCCGCAAATTTTTTCAATTGTTTTCTTGTTTTAACTTCTATTATATCTACCATTTGTTTCCCTTTTTGTTGCTTATGCAAAATATTGAATAATCGCTAAATATTTTTCAAAAAAAATAATGTTATGTTAGGCGATTAAAAACTAATATATTGTACCAAAATTTACAAATAAAAGCAAGGGTTTGAACTGCCAAAAAGTAAAGTTCTCTACTAATAAAATATCAATTTTGGTACTAATCTAAAAAATAATTCATCTAAAATATTTGCGCTATTTACAAGCACTCACGCACGACACGCTAGCGTCCTTACAAAGCACTCATTTTGCTTTCGTTTGACAATTACGCAAAAATATGATATAATAATAGTAGATTAATGACGTTCAAACAATGATAATGTAGGAACGATTAATCAATTTTTATATAACTAATTGATTGAAATCAACCGCCATTTTTCGGCGTTTGGAGGAGAATATTATGACTAATTCAGAAAAGACAGAGCAAATAGAAACGCTGATTGCTTTTTCACAAAAAATCAAGGAAATGTCTGAATCGAATCTCACCGCAATGAACAAGGCTTACTTTGACAAAAACATTATCAACAACGCACGCGAAGTCAATCAAATGGCTTGCAAGCATACGCGAATGGAAAATCTTAAATTTGAAAACGACGCAACTTTTGAAACCGCTTTTGCAGAAGTCAAAGAACGCGCAAAATTATTGCAAGAACGCGTTGTGCAACAATCATTATATGTCGGCAAACATATTGACGACGAGCAAACAATTTTGGCACTTTATGCTGAAGTTGAAACGCAATATTTCGACGCAAAAGTCTTGCTTGAAGATTGCTCGACCCTTGCCAGCACCTTTAAGGAACGCCCTGCAAAGGACGCTGACTTGGAACGCTAATACAAGTTGAATATATTATGAATACTTTATTTAATAGGACGCACAAATTGCGTCCTATTTTCATTTTGTAATTACTATAAAAAAATCCTAAAGCAATTTTCTAAAAAAACTACTTTAGGAATATTCTATTTGATATCTCATTTAAACGACTGTAAATGTGTTTGGCGGAGTTCCACCCGTTGCCGTGATATTGATTGTGCCTGAATCACTTGCAGTCGTAAATGCAAATATTCCGTTTGAGAAACCAGCGCCCGAAACATTTGTTCCGCTGATGTCAAAATCCCAAACATATGGCTTGCTGATGACAACGCTATATGTTGCGCCATTTTCAAGTTCATATGTCGCAGACGACACATTTGTTTTGCCGTCAAAATAACTTGAATAAAATTCAGTATAACCCCCGTTTCCGTCGTCACGCAAAATGTATACGAAAATTCCGCCTTTTGGCGTTTCGTTGTTAAACGTCACATTGAATTTTGTCAAGTATACATTCTTTTCCCAAATGGCATAGAAAGTCGTATTTTCATTAAGCGAAACGCTTGCACCTGCGCCATACTGAACACCTGAAACGCTACCTTTCGCCCATTTTGTAAATTTGTTGCCCGCCTTTGTAAATGTATTATTTTTCAATGCGATTGAAACGCCTTTCTTATTTGGCGAAGTTGTCTTGTTTGCTATCAAATATGCCGTGCCTGTCGAGGCGGTCATTGTTCCAGAACCGCCGTTTGCGTTATAATTTACTGAAACGAGATGACTATATACTGCATAAAATGTTGCACCTGTATTGTCTTCGTTCAACGGAATGTTTCTATTCTGATCCAAGACACTGCCTGTATAGTCTGTTGTTCCACTCCAACCCACTTTTGTATATGAGGAATTGCTAAGTGCGGGCGTATTCACTCGTGTTCCTGTGGAATTATTATAAATTGTGCCTTTAATTTGCTGTGCGGTTGTTGCGTTTAGTTCATAGAAATTTAATACCAAATCACGACTAAAAACTGCATATAATGTAAAATCATCTGTCACATTTGATATGGCGTCAGTGATAACATCAATTTCTCCAGCAGTTCTGCTCCAGCCAATACACGTCCAATTTGTTTTTAAGGCAAGCGCTTTTTGTGCGTTCAATGTTGCCATTGTCAAAGACTCGCCGTCCTCAACCTCAACTGTGGCAGTGGAAATGCTTGCACCGCTACCACCATTTGTTGCTACATCAAATGTGATTGTGTGTGCGTTGACTAATTGTTTGAGTGCTTTCAAAGTTGGATATTTCCCGTCAACAATATTCCAAATGCTTGTGTCCCAACCTGAAAATGTCGAAGCACTTTTTAAGTTCAATGTTGGGTCACTTGTTCCCCATGTGTCTTGCGTTGTCCCTGAAAGTGCAATATTTGGACCGTATTTACAGGTGCTTGCTGTTCCTTGAGCGTTGTTGCCTGCAAAGTATCCAACTTTTGTGCCACTAATTGTGGCAGATGACTCCGTTGCAACAAAACAGTTTTCAATGTCCCCACCAAGTGAGGCATTAGTTGCCTTGCTAGAAGAATACAAATCGCAAACGACACCTCCTACCATATTTCCGCTCAAATTGTTCGTCACTACAAAGCAATTGGAAATTTTATAAACAGGTATAAACTCAGTTGGCCCATCGCGTAACATACGTACATCATAGGTAATACCTGCGACAGACACCGTTGAACTGCTACTTGTTGCAATTAAGTCTCCTATAAATCCGCTGTTTGTTACATTTGTACCGCTTGAAAATGGTCCTCCTTGAATTTTTGCTACAACCCCAGCACAATATACACTCCCTCCAGTTGTAACATTTATATTCCCATAACAAAATGCATTCGAAAAATAAATTGATTTATCGTATGAATACTTGTCATAATACCCTAATACACCTCCAACATATGTATAATAATATTTACCTTCGCTAAATGAAGGATTATCAAATTCGATATTACCATAATTCCCGACATTTGTTACTATGCCATTTGAATATGCTACCAAACCTCCAACATATGCATAACTTGTAGTGCTAGACGGCGTTACACTCAAGCCGTTTGCCCAATTGATAGACAGTTTTTCTACTGTTCCACTTACATAACCAAATAACCCAGCATAGTTAGACGTTATGGTGACCGCATTGCCACTTGTAGATTGTATGGTTATAATATTTCCTTGTCCGTCAAATGTACCCTGAAATTTAGTGGTACTATTCCCAATAGGACTCCACGTGTTCGCAATAATCTCTACATTGTTTGTCAACTTAAAGTATTTGCCACTTGCCCAATAGGTTGAAGTGTCGGAAGTCGTGGACAAAAACAACATATCACTGCCATTTTGTATTAGATATGGACTATCGGAAGTTCCGCTCCCACTCAAACTTGTACTTGCAACAGTCGCAGTGCCTGCAGCAGTTGCGTTGTTTTGTGGTGCATTCATAAAATACACGCAAGCAAACAATACAAACGCAAAAAGCCACAAAAGCATTAGTGCTGACGTGGAGCGCCTGCGCTGTGTTCTTTGCGCCGTTTGACCATACAATTTTATATTTCTATCATCACTATTTTTGTAATTTTGCATAATACTACCCCTTTGCGCACATTTAATTGATTTTGTACTTTCGCTATGGGTAATATGTGCATTTACATTATTTTTTATTAAATTTTTAGCATATTTGCCACTTTTTTGACAATTGTCAGTGGCGTTTTCACTTGTTAATTGTGTTGAACTTTTGTGGGATTGTGGATAACTTTTATACCCCCCCCCCCCCCCATTTAGTTAAGTACTTCACTATTTCTTTCTCCTTTAAGTAAGATTTGCAATGTTGGAGCATTTCATATGCTCTAAAACTACATTTATATTTTTAGTGTACCACAATTGTCGAAAAATATCAAATGTTTTGCCCTCATTTTTGCCATTTTTTCTGTTTTTTTTACTTTTCAAATTTTAAAGTGTAAATTCCACTATGAAATTTACTATAAAATTTTTTTTATGCTAGCGCTGTCAGTATGGCTAAGTACCCCCAAATAAGGTCCATTTTATTATTGCTGACGCGGTCATTATTGTAATTGCCCATAATGTAATTTGTCCCCTTCCGGGAGATTGCCACGTTGTCAAGGTATGGGCGTGTCCAAATAAGCAAACGTACCTAGTGAGTTTCTTAGTGTTACATATATAGTGTTCCGCCCCTCTCTCCATTGACTGCCTCGCAATGACATCAGGGATAAGTGGCTTATCAAAACATCAAGGTATACTTTTATTATATTATTATTATAAGCGTTATATTTTTTATATGCGGTAGCCTAATCAAGAAAATCGTTGTAGAGGTGGTAAGGTACTCACTCAATTGTCATTTCGACCGAAAAGGGTTTGTCAAAACCCTTGTAGTGGAGAAATGACAAGGGGATTTGGTGGCTTACCAATATAACAAGGTATTCCTTTATTATATTGCTACTATAGAGTTTATATTTATTATGTGCGGTGACCTAAATCAAGAAAATCGTTGTAGAGGTGGTAAGGTACTCACTCAATTGTCATTTCGACCAAAGGCGGAGGCGTCAGCCCTCGCCGTCGCGGAGAAATCTCCCAGAAGGGGTCGCGGCTTATTATGGGCGAATATGCACAATGACCGCGCTAGCATACAAAATGGCACATAGTCAACTAACTATGTACCCAAATTATATAATGCCACTCACCAAATCTGCAGCAGCGGGGCTTCCCCCAT
>CAKVOD010000006.1 GCA_934778205.1 uncultured Clostridia bacterium
ATTGTGATACTCGTCAAACTGCCGCCATAAAATGTATAATTGCCGATGCTCGTTACACTACTAGGAATTGTGATGCTCGTCAACCCGACACAATATCCAAATGCAGAATCGCCGATGCTCGTTACACTATTAGGAATTGCGATGCTCGTCAAATCCGTTAAGCCAGAAAATGCACCCCCGCCGATGCTTGTTACACCACTGTCTATAACGACGCTTGTTATTACAAGGCCAAAATATGGAGTGGGCTCGCCATCCCATTCTTCTATATCTTGATCATAATATCCATAGTCCTTCATAGGACCAGTCCCTAAAATCTTAAGCGTTCCATTTGTTGAATTAAATTCATAGGTTACATTATCTCCACATTTGCCAGTAGTAACTTCGGCATTTACTGGTGTGGGGGTGGTTGTTTGCGGGGGCATTTTGTTTGGAGCAATAAATATTGCTGACATACAAAAGATAAACGCGAAAAAGAACAAACCCACGACAAATAGTTTGTTTCGCCTTTGTATGCTCAAATACTTTGCTTTGCTTGATGAGTCGCTCTTGCACGCATAGGCGTTAGGCAAATTCACTTTGCAATCTTTATATCTTTGTTTTCCGCTCTCAAATACTGCGTTTTTTACATTGTTTTTTTGAGCGTTTTGCGTGTCAAATTCGCATTGTTTTGGGCGTGTGTATCCCTGTTTGACAGCGCTATAAGTTTTGCAATTTGTAGCGCTTTTTGAGGTTTTTTGAGGACTTATCTTGTCCTCAGAAGATGCCCCCCCCCCCCCATTTAGTTAAGTGCTTAATCATTTTTTCTTTCATTTTTCACCTTCGCTTATTGATTGTTGTGACTAGTGTACCACAATCACAAAAAATTATCAAATGTTTTTAGGTGTTTTTTTTGAAAAATGTTATTTTTTTGCGAACAATGTTATTTTTTAGATTATTGCTGGCGCGGGCGGGGATGGCCCCACCACAGTGGGCAATCATATATGAGGGAGGATAATTCATATAATGAGATATGAAAAAAAGAATAGTAAAATCAATCTTGCTTGTCGTGATTTTTGTAAGCGCGATTTGCGTTTTGCCGTTTTGGTTTGGGCGCTATGGTGTGTATGTTCCGCAAAGCGAAAGCACAGAATCAACTTTTTTGAAACTTTGGCACATTGATAGTTTTGAGGGCGGGAGCGGTAACCGCGCGGGGTTTTTAAATCGCATAGCGGTAAAATACCACGCAAAAAAGGCAAGTTGCTTTGTCGTTGTGCAGACACTGAGTGAGGAGGAAGCCATAAACGCGATTAATACGGGCAATTTACCTGACCTCATTTCTTTTTCACACCACGTCGCAAACAATTTTTGCGACAAGTTGCAAACAATCGACATCAAAAGTCCAGCACGTGCGGAAATTCAAAAGTTTGCTGAAAAGGACGGCAAGACTTATGCCCTTCCGTGGTATATGTCGGGCTACTGCTTGATTGGCAATTCCGCCGTTGATGAGCGCGTTTTGACTCAACTTTCAGTTGACACCGCTTATTCGTTCGGTAAACCTGACGCCAAAAATCCTAAATACGCTTACACTGCGGGGTTGAAGAACAGTTATGCGCAAGTTGCTATGCTTGAGAACTCAACCGCGCGCGCTAATCTCAAGACTTGTGACCCCAAAATGCTAGAAAAAACTTCTTTTGAAGCATACAGTGATTTTACAAAAAACAACGCCTCTGTTTTGCTTGGCACGGCACGAGATTTTTACCGCGTTCAAAATCGCACAAACCTCAACGCAATGCAAACTTGCGCATATGTTCCACTGAAAAATTTTTCTGACCTCATTCAATATATTGGCATTTTAAACCCACAGCAACAAGCACAAAGTGAAAATTTTATTTCGTTTTTGATGGAGGCTGAAAACCAACGCGCGCTCGCAAGCATTGGGCTATTCTCCGCAACTGACCTAGATATTTACGCTGACAATGAATACAAAAATTTTGAAAAAGCGATGCACACGATTACAAAAAGTATCAGCATTTTTGCAACTCCCGAAGAAAAACGAAACTTATACAAAAAGGCAATCAACGCTATGTGCTGACAGCCCTTTTCAAACATTATTATTTAGTCATATATCATTTTTCTTGTTAATTGAAACACTTTGCCACAAAACTACAATAATTTTTGCATTTTTTCAACAAAATAGAGTGGAATGTTTACAATTTTTTCTTGCCTTTCAAACGGCAAGAGTGAAAAGCGAACTGCAATTTGAGGATTGTATTTTTCAATGTACGCCTTCAAGCTTATTGATGAAACGGAGGCATTTGATTTTACCTCGATTGGAACAATTTTTTCCCCCTTTTGTACCAAAAAATCTGTTTCATAATGTCCAAACGTAAAATAAGTTGGTGCGACATTCAAAATCGGGTAGAGTTGTTGCAATACATAGTTTTCGGTCATTGCGCCCCTGAATTGAAAATTGCTGTTGAGCACAATACTTTCATTCTCTACGCCTGCCATATGTTTCAAAAGTCCTATATCAAACATATACAGTTTGAAAGCGCTCAAATTATCATATGCGCGCAGTGGATATTGATTGTTGCTTGATTCATAAACCTTATAAACAAGTCCGCTAGAAACCAACCACTCCACCGCTTCTTCAAACTCTCTTGCACGCGCCCCGCTTTGCACGTTGCCATAAATAAATTTTTTGTTTTCTTTGGCTAGTTGCGTGACAATGTTTCTAAATACCATTAAAATGCGCCCTGCATTCACCTTGCCGTTGTGTTTTGCAATGTCATTTTCATATAGTTCAATCAAATTCCTTTGAATGCTATTTACGCGCTGAGGGTCTTTTGTATTTATCCACGCACTGACGCATTCAGGCAAGCCCCCCACAATCAAATAGTTTTGATATGTTTCAATCAATTGTGTAGCAAAGATTTGCTCTATCTTTCCGTCCGTACATTGCTCGTATGCCTTGTATAATTTTTCATTAGTATTCAGCAAAAACTCCTCAAATGATAATGGATGAAGCCTCAGCATATCGACTTGCCCCACTGGATAACTTTGCGGATTTGCGAGCAATGTTCCCAAAAGACTTCCTGCTGTGATAACACAATATTCGCGCGCGTTTTCATTGAAATACTTGAGCGCGTTTAGCGCTGCACTGCATTCTTGAATTTCGTCAAAGATAATCAACGTTTTTTGCGGTTTGATTGCCTGCCCAGCAATTAGCGTCAAACGCTCAATCAATCTTGTTGCCGATTTATTTGTTTCAAACAATTCCTTGATTTCAATGTTTTCATCAAAGTTAATATATACATAGTTTTCAAAGCATTGTTTACCAAACTCAAGCATTGCCCACGTTTTGCCAACTTGTCGGGCTCCTTGCAGTATTAGTGGCTTTCTTCCAACCGATTCTTTCCAATTCTTCAAATCTTCTAGTATTTTCCTATACATAATTGCCTCCCAAAATTCATAGTTCGTTCTCAAAATCTATTCAATCTTTTTACAATTATAACACATTTCTATCTTAAATAAAATACGTTTTACACATTTTTTCAAGTTTTTTTTGTAAATTTTACACATTTTTGCACGTTTTTTCGTGAAAAATTACACATTTTTTCAAGGATTTTGGAGGGTATTTTACACATTTTTGACAAAATGCTTGTTGATTCACATCAAAATTTGCGATTATTTTGCAAACTAAATGGTAAAATTTTTAAGAACAAGTTTTCACGGCAATATGCTCACAACTTAAATTTAATGTAATTCAATGCACGATTGCTAAAAATATTTAATTGTGGTATAATAAAATAAAGGTGAGTTATGAACGACGAAATAATGAAAAGGATAAAAGAAAAACTGCATAAATTGCCTAATACCAGTGGCGTTTACTTGATGAAAGACATTGACGGACATATTATTTACGTTGGCAAGGCCAAGAATTTGAAACGCAGGGTTAGTTCCTACTTTCTCAACACAGAAAAGACTGTCAAAACCGATGCGCTTGTTGCTCATATTTATGATTTTGACTACATTCTCACGCCGTCCGAACTTGATGCGCTTGCACTTGAAAGCACTTTGATTAAGAAACACCAGCCATTTTACAACATCTTACTGAAAGACGGCAAAGCGTATCCTTACATTCGCATAAATTTGAAAGAAGATTACCCAACTGTCGAAATTGTGCGCAAAGTCAAAAAGGACGGCGCAAAATATTTTGGCCCTTATTTTGCGGGCATTAGTGCGACAGAATTGTTGAAGACGATACACCTCGCTTTCCCACTGCGACAGTGCAAACTCAATATGAAGTCAAAACAAAAGCGCGAATGCCTCAACTACTCGCTTGGGCTATGCCTTGCGCCCTGCACGCGCAGAGTTACACCTGAGGAATATCACAAAGTGGTTGAGGATTGCATCGACTTTTTGAAGGGCAAAGATAGTAAAGTTGAAGAAATCTTGACAGAAAAAATGCTCAAGGCAAGTCAAATGGAACAATTTGAAAGCGCAATCCTATTTCGCGACCGCTTGCAAATGGTTGCCAAACTCAAAAGCAAAATCATTATGCAACTCGGCTCAACTGACGAATTTGACGCAATCAGTTTCGTCACAAATGGCGAAAACTCCGCGATTGCAATTTCTGTTATTCGCGGTGGCAAGATGGTTGGATGCGAAACCCACACAATTTTTGACAGCAATTTGACAAGTAGCGAAGCTATTACAAGTTTTTCAGTTCAGTACTATGGTATGAACGGACTTGTACCGCCACAGGTTCTTGTTCCAACCGAATTTGATGACTGCAAATTACTACAAGAATATCTTGAAAACCTTTGCGGTCACAAGGTCGAAATTCTGCAACCACAAATTGGCGCAAAGGCACAAATTCTCAAAAATAACTGTCAAAACGCTTTTGAACACCTTGAAAAACAGGTTGACCGCGACAAATATTTGCGCGACTTCACTTTTGGTGCGTGCGAACAACTCAAAGAAAAACTGAACCTTTCCAAAATGCCACACAAGATAGAAGGTTACGACATTTCAAACATTAGCGGAACAAACAAAGTCGCAAGTATGGTCGTGTTCATCGACGGGCAACCCAACAAAAAACTTTACCGCAAATTCATAATCAAAACTGTTGAGGGCTCCGACGACTTTGCATCTATGGCGGAAGTTTTGCGCAGGCGTTTTACTGACGCACTTACAAAGAAAGACGAAAGTTTTGCAACGCTCCCTGACCTCATCGTCGTCGACGGTGGCAAGGGGCAACTTAGCAGTGCGTGCGCGATTTTGGACGAGTTCCCTTTTGATGTAGACATTATTGCCCTTGCAAAACAAGAGGAAGAAGTTTTCAAGCGCGATGAAAGTCAGCCACGCATTCTCGCGCGCTCAAGTTTCGCACTCCGCTTGCTCCAGCGCGTGCGCGACGAAAGCCACCGCTTTGCAATTACTTTCCACCGCAACAAACGCCAAAAGATTACTAGCGTTTTGCAAAGCATTGACAAAGTGGGCGCAAAAACTGCGCGCGAACTTATGCTTCACTTCAAGAGCCTTGATAACATTGCAGTAGCGTCACTTGCTGACCTTGAGGCAGTCGTTCGCAAAGACCAAGCCCGCGCCATATATGACGCATACCATAATGACAAAAACGCGTAAACTTGTTATTTAATTCCAAAAATTACGCGAGATGCGCGAAAATAGAGCAGTTCAATAATAAATACTTTGCTAATTATATTTTTATAACGAAAAAGGTCATCTCACTTTTGTTGCAAGATGACTTTTTTCTCTATTGTTTATTCAATAGTAGGCGTTGGTTTTGTTATTGCCGTTTTTGCGGTCGATTCAGATGCTAACGCTGTTTCCGTTTCAGCCATTCGCACGTAGACAGTGTGTGACGTATTTGCTGTGAGTCCTGTAAATTCTCTAGCACTGCCCCATTCGCCGTTGTCAAGTTTATATTCAGCACCTGCAATTTCTTCAACTGTGATTGTTGTGTCGGTTACTGATATAACGATAGCACTTTCGCTAATAGCGTTTTGTGTGCCCATAATCTTGATGCCAGTAATAGTTGTAACTTCGCTTGCGTTGCTGTAATCACTTGCTTTGAAACGCACGGACAAATCGTATGTTGTCCCATTTGTCAATCCGCTAAACACATTGCTATCCTGCCATTCAGTTAAAGCAAGTTTATACTCAGCGCCGTCAATTGGCGTGACGGTAAGCGCGCCATTTAAAGCGATATATGTGATTAGTTCCACCTTAGGAGCATCCATATTCCTTTTGTTGACTGTGATTTTCAATGTTACCTTTTTGCCTTTGAACGAAAAAGTAACTTGCGTGTCCGCGGTAGTTAAACTCTTTTTATAAAGGTCATAAGTATACCCGTCATTCTTAGGGTTATTGTTGTCGGCAAACTTGATAGCTTCCGTATTTCCGTTTTTATATTCAACTATGATGATCATACCCGTAGCGTCAAATTTTTCGCCCGCAAGGTATGTTGTCTTTATCGGGTCAGTTGTGATTGAAATGCTCTTCACCTTGTCATCGTTGCAACCTGAAAAAACTGCAACCGTTGCGACCAAAAGCATCATAATTACGCACAGCAACCCTATTTTTTTTGTAACAAAATTTGATTTCATAATGCTCTCCTTAAGATTTTAAAATTACGCGCAAACGTTTGCGCTATAAATGAAAAATAAAGTTTCATTATCATTTTGCGTTAATATTTTAGCAATTATTCAATTTTTTGTCAAGCAATCGCAAACATATTAGCAAAATCACTAAATATTGATTCTAATTAAGTAAAAACATCAATATATACCATTGAAAAATGGCAAAATTTATGATATAATGACAACAACTTTAGATTTAGGAGAAATTTATGGCGGAATATCGCGATGACGAAGTACTTTACATTCCTGAGGGAACGAGTGTAATTTACAAAGCAAATGAATGGATTGGCAAAAATAACAAGGACAACATTAAAAAAATAGTTTTGCCACGTTCTGTTCAAAAAATAGGTGTGAACGGTTTTGCAAAATTTCACAATGTGGAAGAAATTGTTTTGAACGACGGTTTGCGTACAATTGAAAATTTTGCATTTTCCGAATGCAAAAAATTAAAAGAAATTAAAATTCCAAAAACTGTTGAATCAATTTCAAATGGTATTTTCAAATGTTGCACGAATCTTGAAAAAATTGTCGTTGCTGAAAATGATATTTATAGTGATATGGGTTGCAACTGCATTTTTGACAAGTCAAAAAAATTGCTTGTTGCAGGTTGCAAAAAGACAATTATTCCTGAGGAAACTACAACAATCGGCGTGAGTGCGTTTTCAGGCATTGCAGGACTTCAAGAAATGCACATACCAAGAACTGTTACAAAAGTTGGCGATTCTGCATTTTTTAATTGCGAAGGACTTTGCAAAAAATCTATTTACTATTCAACAACGGTTGGGCACATCAATCATTCGTTTCTAAGTGGCGCAGTGATTCATTTTGACGGGCAGGAAATAGTTTTAGACAATGTGTTGCACTATGCAAACAGTTGCAACGGGCTTGTTCTTGAAACAATAGACGGAGATTTTTATTTTGCTGACAAACAATTAGATTTGGCTTGCCTTTCAAAAGAAGAATTTGACAAAATGGCAACGTCACACAACGAGTTGAACCGAATCAATCTTGAAGAAATGTACAAACTCTATGAATGGAGAGAGTACGACCATATACCACATCACATAGTCGTCGAAAAAATGCCGATTTCAGAAATTCCTAACTTTTACCTCAACAACAACCGCAAAAATTGGCAATTTTTGATGAATAACATAAAATTAAAGACAGACATTGCAGTTGATACAGTTTTCACACTTGCGCACGCACTCGGCGTTTTTAGCACAGATGGAAAGGAAAGCAAGAAAGCGACGGAATATATTTCCACAAACTTGTTGAGCGAATACAAGATTGAAAAATTACACATAATGGTGCGCGACTTCAATCGCGGAATTAAGTATAACCCTGAATTTGCAAAGTTTTTTATGCAAAATTTCAACGGATTTGACTTTTTGCAATACACCATTCCTGAAACTGACGACCGCATTTCACTCGTTGGCGCGTGTTACAACAATTTTGCAAACGTTCAAAAAACATACCCAGAGCGAAAAGTATCGACGCATCATAGGAGCGAGTGCTTGACGCCTGAACTCATATTGAGTGTTCTCACGCATAAAGATTATGCAAATGTCGATGAACGAGCAGAAGAACTTGCTGAAAAGGCGGGACTTTATGGCTATACGCAATATCAATTCGACCTATTACAAAAATGGTACTTACAAGGACTCAAAGAAAAATGCGTGTTTGAGCCACTCATAGACGGCGACCACCCCATCACTTTTAAGGTGCTTGAAAAAAGCGACCCGCTCGGCGCCGTCATAGGAACAATCACAAATTGTTGCCAAGTAGCAGGTGGCGTCGGTTCGCACTGCGTCGAATACGGAATGAGTCAACCAAACTCAACTTTCGTGGTTTTTAGCGCGGACTCACGAATTATTGGGCAAGCGTGGATTTGGTATGACGAAAAAAACAAGCAAATCACGCTTGACAACATTGAGGTTCCACACAATGCGCTTGAAGATATTTACAATGGCAAAATCAGCGACAAAGAGTTTGTGCTTTGCTTAAAACGTTTGGCAATGGCACTAAAAAATGACTTTGCGCAAAACGGGCGCCCCGTAAAAAATGTTACTATTGGACTAGGTCACAACGACTTTAAAGAATTTTTGGTCAAGAACTTTGAAGAAATTGCACAACCTCAACTATTGTCAGATTATCCTTTTTATACTGACGCAAAAGAACAAGTGACATTGCTCCACCCTGCCAAAATTTGTGAAAATGTTTTTTACAATATTGTGGAGCGATAGTCAAAATGCGCAATGAACTGACAAATTTAAAAGGCTACAGAGTTTTCTGTAGTCTTTTTTGATACTAAGCAAACATTTATGTTCACAACCATTTTGTTTGTTACACAAAATCGCTTGAAAATAAACCACCACTACGATTGCAACGATTCGTCGAATTGACGCCATACGCACCGAGCGCAAGGAGCAAAAGTAAGATAAAGTTTGTGTTTGTGAACAAATCAATATTATTGCTCGTGACAAATATTGAAAGGAATATCGCAAGTAAAATCAAAATTTGATAGTCCATAAAAATGCCTCCACGATTTTACATTATATATGCGCTTCCCTAAATAAATGTGAAAACGCCTATTTTGTGGCGACTATCAATATTCAATACCATTATTTTTGCAATAGGTGTTCGATGCCCGAAAGCATAAGGTCATTGATTATGTAGTTTGATGCACAATACAAGATGATTTTGCCTTCCCTGCGCGAATTGACAAGTTTTTGACTTTTCAAAAGTTTGAGTTGATGCGAAAGAGTCGTTTGATTGATTCCCAAGATGTTTGACAAGTCACTGACACACATTTCCGACAGCGCAAGCGCGGACAATATGCGTATGCGAGATGTGTCTGAAAATATCGCAAAAAAATCAGCAAGTTGTTGCAGTATATTGCCTTCAGGCAAATAGAAATCAAGGTCATTGACCGTTTGCTCGTCGGCTTTCAGTAGTTTAAATTGCGCTTCCATAGTTTATCTCCTTGTTTGATTCTATTTTACAAGGTTTTGTCACGCGCGCCTAACGTTTAGACACGTCTATTTTGCAAAATACGCACTTTATTTGTCACTTTTTGTTGAAAATACAAAATATTTTATGCTACTGCATAATTATTGCATATTCGCGTACAATAATCTTATGAATAGACATTATATAATAAAAAAGAAAAATGATAACATTTATGCACAATGCGCAGAAACGCCCGCACACAAAAAATGGTGGAAATTATTTTTGTTGTTGACGACTGCAATAGTTGTCGCAATGGTCTTCATTCCAACAATCAAAAAGTTGCTTTCGGCTCTGCTTGTAGGTCTAATGCCAGTATACATCGCAATATTTGTCATTTATTTACTAAAAGAGCCACAAAAATGGCTTGCGAACAAGGCGTTTAAATCTATGTTCAAGCGCGCAAAAAATCCGAAACATTGCCGTATGAATTTAGCGCTGATTGTCGTTTTTATATTGTTTCTTGCATTGCTTGTTGGCATTTTCTTTTTGTTTGTTCCAAAATTTTTGTCAATCATTGAAGACATCATCAAAAATGCCGACGCCTATGCGACAAAAATCAAAACCGAACTAACCGCGTTTTTGTCTCAAATTCCGTATTTAGAGAAAATTGATGTCGACAATTACATCAATGAAAACATCGACCAATTTGTCGACTATCTCAAGGGATTTGCGCCCAAACTTGCGGGCGTGCTTGCGGGGTTTGCGAGCAGTGTTTTGAACTTTGTCGGTATTCTCATTGTAAGTTTGTTCTTTAGTTTTCTCTTTTTGCTAAATATCGACAAATACAAAAAGAATATAAAAAAATTCACAAAACAGCGTGTTTCGCCACAAAAATTTCGCAAATTGCAAAACTTTGTCGTAGATTCCGATCGCATTTTGGTCGATTATGGTTTCAGCAAACTCATTGAAGGTATCATCATTTTTGTGACAGTTTGCTTCGGGCTTGTAATTTGTGGCGCCCCTATGCCGATTGAACTTTCGCTCTTTATGGCAATCTTCAACATCATACCGTATGTCGGTCCAATTATCGCACTCGTGCCAATAATACTGTTTTCACTTGTATTGGCAAGCGCCAATGTCGCGCTCATTTCAGCAATTGTATCAGTTTCAATCGTCATCATCGTGACAGGTTTTATAACGCCACTTATTGTAGGTCATAAAATCAAGGTGGACACCCTCACCGTCATTCTCTCACTCATCATTGGCGGTGCACTTTTTGGCGCAATCGGGCTTATTCTTGCCCCACCAGTGTCCGCCATTATTTTGAAATGTTCTTCCTATTCTTCTCCACGCACCACGCAAGCGCCTGCCCGCGATGCACATAAAAATAAAGCCGTCACAATTACAAGCCGAACAAACTAAGCGAAAGTACTCAATTTACCGACACGACAAAGCAACCTAATTTAAACACCTCTAATTTGTAGCGTCGCGACTGACTTATATTTGCTTATAAAATTTTATAATCTAGTTTACTAATGTTTTATCATTTGTTTTATTTAACAAACATATCGCGCCCGATTTTTCCGCAACAAACAAACAAACAAATGAATGAATGAATAGATAGATAGATAGATAGATAAAAACAAATAAAGTGCGTAGGTCATTTGACTTTGCGCACTCTTTCATATGTTTTGTCAAGCCCATATTGAAATAGATTTTCAAAAATTGGATTGTTTTCCTCGCCCGTTAGTACGGCATAAGCAACACTTAGGCTTCGTTTTAAGTTTTCATATATTTTGTTTAGTTCGTCTGCTTTATTGAGCAGTAATTCCTTTTTTGTTGGATAATTGCCCAAATGTTGCGCAACTGCATTAAAGCGCTTTTTCTTGCGGTCGCTTTCATAGTCGTCGACGGCGTCCATAAAATAAACAAATCTGCCAAGTTCAAAAAACAATTGCTTCAAAATCGGTGCTCCGCAATTTTCTGCCATACTCAAAAGTATGTTGCCCGAAATGTCCATCAATTGAAACAGCGAACCTGCCCTCCCCGCGCGCTCACATTCTTGCGTTTGTGCCAAACACACTTCTAGAGTGTTTTTGAACTCAGGCAAAACCGACATTGCCTTGCGTGCCGTTTTTTTATAAAAACCTTTGAGCATACGTTTTGTCGCGTTCTTTTTTTCGTCCTTGCAGTCGTCCAAAATTTTATAGTACGAAATCAAAACTGTTGCACTCGCAATCTTTTTTGTCAGTTCTTCATCCAAATACGCGATTCGACGCTTACTAAAAGGATGCAAAAAGCACCTTTGCTTTTTGACATCAATTTCGCACTCACGCGCGCTAACAATGAGCATATAAGCATATGTGCAGTCCATATTTGTAAACGCTCGCGAAAAATTGCCAAATGTATGCTTTAGCGCCATACATAGCCCACAATAAAACGAACCTACTATATCGCGTTCAGCGGGCGTCAACCTCGCTTCGTCGCAAGAAACATAACCAAACATTTTCCCCTCTTAAAATATTATAACATATTTATATAAAAAGAGGTATTATTTTGTTAAAATTTGTAACGTTTTGTCAACAATTTTCCACGAATTTGACCCTTACCTAATCAAAAAATGCCACTTTTTTGCCCCTTGTCAGTCTAATTTTTGCCACTTTTTTGACCCTTCATACCTAAAATTTTGCCACTTTTTTGACCATCGATTCCCTAGACCCCGCATTTTTACTGACTTTTCCACAACAAAAAAAGCGGTAACCCGCTCAATAAAAAGCATTCATAACTTGCGTTTTAATTTTTGAATTTTCCATTGCTAGGCGAAACCGCCGAAACAACAAAAAATCCCCGCAATATTTCTAAAATATATTGTATTAATTTTTTTTCTATTTCCATTTCCATATCAATTCTTGTAAACAAAAATTCATCAAACAACCTTTCCTGCTGTGTCGTTAGCGTGTTGACAAATTTGTCCGTTATTTTTCCGTACCTAAAACCCCTTTCTTTTAGTTCAAACTTCTCCCTAACTTCTAAAAATGAGTCGTATATCAGTTTTTCTATGTCTACCATATAATCTCCTATAACTAATGTCTATAGGTATAATATCATACCCATTGTGCATAAGTCAAGCAATTTATACCCATTAGTTATAAAATATTACTAGGAGATATTGTTATGATTACGATGAGTGAAATTAGAGATAATTTATGTGAGGCAATAAAACTAAGTGGCTTGTCACAAACGGAACTAGCTAAAAAATTAAATATAAAACAACCTACCATATCAAAGTACCTTGCAGGTAAAGCAATGCCGTCACTTGATACATTTGCAAACTTGTGCGTGATACTTGACCTTGACCCCAGCGACATACTCAATGTAGACAACGAAAAGAAAAAACAGTAAAAAGGCTTGACATTTATTAAATTTTCGACTAAAATAAGATTACATCGTATTTTTGTCGGCTTTTTACGATTTCATCGTATTTTTGGCAAAAATACACTAAAAAAGGCGTTCACAATAAAAATAATGTGAATGCCTTTTTTGTTGTATAAAATGTCATACTATAATATTTATTTGGCCTTGTGGAGTTGTTCTTCAATTGACGCTTTCGTGAGTGCGTCGATGATTTCATCTAGGTCGCCTTCCATAACAAGGTTTAAGTTGTAGAGCGTCAAGTTGATGCGGTGGTCCGTGACGCGTCCTTGTGGAAAGTTGTATGTGCGGATACGCTCGCTACGGTCGCCCGTGCCGACTTGGCACTTGCGCTTGTTGGCATATTCAGCGTCCGCTTGCGCTTTATAGTAGTCGTAAAGTTTGCTTTTCAAAATGCGCATTGCTTTTTCGCGGTTTTGAATTTGCGAGCGCTCGTCTTGGCAAGTAACAATCATTCCCGTTGGCAAGTGGACAATGCGGACTGCCGAGTCGGTCGTGTTGACGGACTGCCCGCCTGCGCCTGAACTGCGACAAACGTCGATTCGCAAATCTTTTTCTTCAATCACAACGTCGACATCTTCGTTCTCTGGCAACACAGCAACAGTGACTGTTGACGTATGGACGCGCCCACCTGACTCGGTTTCAGGCACGCGCTGAACTCTATGCACACCGCTTTCGTACTTAAACTTTGAGTATCCACCTTTACCGTTGATGGTACAAATAACTTCTTTGACGCCCCCAACTTCAGTTGGCGAAATGCTGACAATCGACATTTTGAACCTATGTTTTTCAGCATACTTTTGGTACATACGCAAGAGTTCGCCCGCAAACAAACTCGCTTCATCTCCACCCGCTCCACCGCGTATTTCAAGGATAACATTCTTTTCGTCGTCCTCGTCTTTGTCGATGAGCGCAATTTCGATTTCTTTCAAAAGGTCGTCATATTTTTGACGGTCTTGTTCAAGTTCTTCCTCCGCCATTTGTCTTATTTCCGTATCGTTCTCAGTTTTCAAGATTTCCTTTGCGTCGTCGATTGCCTTTTCAAGTTCGTTTTTGCGGTTGTTAAGTTCGATATATTCGCTCAAACTTGATTGCTCTTTCGCAAGTTTTTCATACGCGCGCCTATCTAAATTTGCGCCGTTGATTAATTCGTCGTTAATTTCATTATATCTTTTAACGTAACTTTCTAATTTATCCATATTGTTCCTTTCTATTATTTTCTATTCAAATATTATACACTATTCCACACTTTTTGTCAATAAAGTACAAATGCTACCGCGACCAATGAGAAAAGCAACGCTTCTATGATTGCTGTGTTATGAGCGCTCGCCAATGTGCTTTTTTGTGGCGAGAATGACGCGCGTAATGCCGGCAAAATCTTTGCGCGACGTTATGTCCACAAAATCATCAGCAAGCAGTTTTTTTACGTCCTTGCTTTGCCCTTTGCCAATTTCCAAAAAGATTTTCCCATTTGCGGTCAAATATTTTGGTGCTTCAAGCGCGATTCTACGATAAAAATTAAGCCCGTCAGCGCCACCGTCGAGGGCTAAGTGCGGGTCAAAGTCCGCAACTTCAAGCGTTGGAATTTCGCTAGATTTAATATACGGCGGGTTTGATACAATTATATCAAATTTTTGTTCGCCTAAACTTTCAAATAAGTCGGACTTGAAAAATTGCACTTTCGCGTTCAAGTGTTCGGCGTTTATGCGCGCCATTTGCAATGCGCTTTCGTTGATGTCAATTGCGATAACCTGCGCATTTGTCAGTTTAGCAATCGTGATTGCGATACACCCGCTACCTGTGCAAAGGTCAAGGACTTTGAGCGGGCGGGCGCGCTCCTTTATTTCTTTTATTACGCACTCTGCCAAAATTTCGGTGTCAAACCGAGGAATCAAGGTGTCATCATTGAGTTCAAACTCAAACCCATAAAAGTTCGCGTGTCCAAAAATGCGCTGTAAAGGTTCACCCTGCAGTCGCTGTTCGGCGTAGTCCAAAACTTGCTCAAGGTCACTTGGAGCAATGTATTTGATTGACTTCAGTTCCGCGCGGTTGCACTTCAGCACTTCGCAAAATATCCAGTCGACGTCGCTTTCATCAACAATGCCGTTTTTCAAAAAGCGCTCGCGAATTTTTTGCCATTCATAAATCAAATTATGCCTTTCATTAATTTTATCATTTTCGTTCATCATCAAAACCTCTTTCAGCGCAACAATTGCGCACAATATGTTCTTTTCGTTCGTATTTTTGGGAAACAACGCTTGCACGGCAAATGACGGAAACATTAGCACGCGCGCAAACTTGCTGTCATACTGCCGTAAAAATATGAACACTTCATAAACCGTCGACAATATTATAGCAAATAAAACGATTTTGTAAATCAAATTTAACACAAAATTTTTCTCAAAAAACAATGGTAGCACAAAAATAGCAATGACAAGCGATAGAATCACTATTGAAAATGGGTTGAAGAAAAAACGCGAACTTTGTTTTTCAACTTGCTTGACGTCAAGACTAACTTTGTCATAGAGCGCATTCATTGTCTTATTGACCGCATTATAAGCAAAAAATTCGGTATTCATCAAGCGCGCCAAAACAAATATTGTTGCCAAAAACAAAATCGCCGTGATAGACGAGTTTAGCAAATTGTATTGCATTGACCGCACGACCACAAACCCGCACGCCTTGTATATGTTCATAGTCAAAAAATTTGGTAGCGCCACAAGCAACATATTGCCGAAAATAAGCCCCACAATAAGCCCGATTAGCCCGACCAAAAACTTTGTACTTTTAACAAGCCAACCATAAAATGTCGTCCTCGTTTTGTGCTTTTGCATATTTTGACTGAGAAAATAACCAAAAATTGCATTTTTTATCGCAATAATGACAAAAATCAGCGCGCGTATGAATGGGAACTTACGCAACCGCGCATCACTATTGATGCGCTTAACTTTCACGACAACGCGTCGTTTGTCACTCACTCCCACCGCCATAAACTCGTTGTACAAAAAGCACGCGCCTTTCACAACTGGAAACCCCGCAATATTGTATTCTTTATTCATACATTTATTATTGCCATAATGCTCCACGCTATACTTTAGCGCCATACGATCTCGCCACCCTATTTTGCCAAGTGATTAATACTATTTTTCTTAAAACTTAATTTTGTTACTTTAAACAAAAATACCGCTTTCAATTTCTGCATTGTGCAACACTAAAAATTGTTTTGCTTCAATAAAAAAACGAGTGTGAAACTCGTTTTTGTTATGAATAATATCATTATTTAGATGATTAATCAAGATTAAATTTCTTCTTGAATTGTTCAACACGACCAGTTGTGTCGACAATCTTCTTGTTTCCCGTGTAGTGTGGGTGGCATTTGCTACAAATGTCCACTTTCAATGTGTCTCCGTTCACGGTAGACCTTGTTTTGAAAGTTTCACCACAAGAAGCGCAAACAACTGTTACTTCGTGATAGTTTGGGTGAATTTCCTTGTTCATACTAATCTCCTTATCAAAATTACATTATGTTTTTATATTTTACAACATTTTCAACTCTTTGTCAAGCACTTTTATAAACTTACTTCTATTAGACACTTTCATTGCAAAATTTCGCTATATTCTTTCGGCAAGGTTGGCTTGACTGCGGGCTTGTGCTGGAACGTCCGCGCCTTTAAGTTTGGACTCACAACAAGCGTATGTGTGTCACCCCATATGAAGCATACTCATAGTTAAGACTTGTAATTACTCACAACAAGCGTATACGCACCAACCCACACCCACACCTATGCCATTTGGCACTAGTTTTTCGGTCGTGGCGGAAGTTTTGGCGATGCTGGCTTTGGTGGAACTTTCGGCGCAGTTGGCGCAGTTGCACTGCGCGATGCCAAGATTTCGTCAAGGTCTTTGTCTGAAAGTCCGCTTTCGTCATCAATCGACGCGTCGCTTACCTTTAGGTCTTTGCGATTTGCCACAAGTGCATCAACATCAAAATCGGTGTCGTCCTCAACTTTCTTTGCTTTTTTACTAAATAAATTGGCAAACTTGTTGCTTTCGCCCAAGATTTCGCGTTCCTCATTTTTCTCGCGCATTTTTTCCGCTTTCAAGTTTTCCTTTTCCATTCTTTTGAGTTCTTTTTGCTCTTTTTTCAGTTCTTTCTCTTTCGCTTTTTCTTCTGGCGTTTTCATTTTCCTTTCTTCCTTGACTTTATATTCGGTAGTTTCGCCACGCTCACGCAATAATTTTTCGCGCGCCTTATCGAGTTTTCTTTGTTCTTTTTCTTCTTTTGCGCGCTCCTTTTCCGCAATTTTGGCAAGTTTTGCGTTTTCGACGTTCATCTTCTGTTGCTCTTTTGCGTTTTCTTTGTCAATTTTCAAACGCTCTTTGTCGGCAACTGTTTTGTTTTTTCTTTCTTGTTTGTCAAGTTTATCGTTTTCTTTGAACAATTTGCGGTGTTCGCGTTCGGCGAGTTTGATTTCTTTGCGACTGAGTTTTGTTCCACTATCAGACAAGTCGCCGACATCGTCCCCGAGCAAACGTTGTTTACGACGGCGCTCAATCAACCACGAGATGCCTACATAGATAAATATCAGCCCTGCAAATCCAACAAAGATTACCCAAATGAATTTTATCATATCAAATTCTTTTGAAACGACAAAATAGACTGGCATAAATTGCGATTGTTCGGCTTCGGTCATCTCAATTTTGTTGCCTCTGCTATCTAGTTTTTCAAAAACTATATAATATGTTCCGTTTTGACATTTTTTGAATCTATCTTCAACCAAGTTTGAGCGGTCGAATTTTCGCAATGTTGAATCTGAAATCTCCGAGATGCGATATATTGAATTACTATGATATACGACAGCGCGAATATTTGGATAACGTATACCCGTTCCACCATAATAAATTTTTGGCTCATAGGTGTACTTGTTATTATTGATTGCGTTTTGAAGTCCCAACACGACGCAATGTGCGTATGTACCCGTTTTCAAACTTTTCAACGCGTCGCCTTTTGAAAAGTCGATGCGATTGTTGTTGAGATTGACAACGCTCAACTGCTCGGACGTGGCAAGCAATGACATCACGGCGTCAATATTAGTGATTCGATTGTTTGACAAGTCGATTTCTTGCAAGTTTTTAATTCCTGAAATGCTGATGCTTGCAAGCACATTGTCACATAAATTTATTTTTATAAATGGAACATTGTTTATTCTCACAGACGAAAGCACACCGTGTGAGATGTCGAGCGTGTCGGAGTCAAACTGAGCACGGGCAAGCCCTGTGAGCGTTAAACTCCTGAGTCCTGACAATTTGCTTGGCAAATAGATGCGCGTGCTTTTTGAAAAGTTTGAAAGCGAAAGCGAGGTCAAACTGTTGAGATAACTCAAATTTAGGACTGTCAAATTCGGCTTGTCTGCTAGCGAAAACCCATACACATTGGGGCATTGCGAAACAGTCACGCTTTCAAGCGCGGTTATTCCTTCAAGACTTGCAAAACTTTCGCTGACGAGTGAAGCACAGCCGACGACTTCAAGCGTCGTCAAATTTTGGCACTCAGCAAAATCAAGCGCAGTCAAACTATTGCAGTTGAGGACGGTAAAACTTTTCAATTCAGCACAACTCAATGTAATTTCTTTCAATCTATTTTTGCCTGAAACTTTAAAGTTTTCTAGCGCAACGCTCAAAATATCAATTTCTTCAATACTATCACAATATTGCGGTGTGAACGTTTTTAATTTTTCAAGATTCGACAACTCTAGTTGCTTCAAATTTGGCGAATTTGAAATTTCAAATTGGTATAATTTGGGCAAATTGTCGAGTTTTATGCTTGATAAATATGACGAACCTAAAAACAAAATTTCAAGTTCTTCAAAATTTTTGAAATCTATTTGTTGGACGCCCGTCCCGCTCAAATCAAGGTATTGCAACTTTGAATATGAACCCACATTCTCAAAAATGGCATTTTTCAATTGATTGCACCCTGAGAGCGAAAGTTTTGTGAGATTTACAGCGCTCAAAATACTAATGTCGAGCAAGTTGCGACAGTCCGTGAGGTCAAGCGTGACAAGCGATGTGAGAGAGTCGGCAAGGTCGAGTCTTTCAAGGTTTGTGCAACTTGTCAGCACAATCGTTTGCAAATTTGGCGAACGCGACAAATCAAACTGCGTCAACCAGTCGTTGCCATTGAGAAAGAACGTGCGCAATTCTGGCGCATAGACAAGGTTGCGCGAAACAATGATGCCATTCTCCTCAAAGTCAATTTTGTCAAGATTGATTGTTTTGCAATTCACGCATTTTGAAAGGTCGAGCATTTGTAATTTCGAGTTGTTTTGTAGCGTAAATTGCGCCAATTCGCTTGCTGAAATTGTCAAACTTTGCAAATTGCTGTTGCCTGTGATTGTTGCATTTTCCAGAACATAGCCGTTGACTGAAAGTGAAACTGTCCCTGTGTTGACAAATTCTAACGTTTTGAGTTTTGGAAAAACTAGCGTAAAGTTGAATGCGTTTTGCGCACCTGAAACACTCAAAGTTTCAAGTGTTTGGCACACTTCATTAGGTATATCAAATAAAATTTGCGGGCAAAAACTGATTTTTATGTTTTTTAGCACGACATTTTCAGCAAAATTCAAGTTCGCGAGATTTTCGCACCCGTCCACAATAATTGTGTTCAAGTTTGGGAAAACTCTGCGAGTGCCAACAAGTCCGCTCAAGTCCGCCACAGTCAAATTTGACATATTTTTGATTGTAATTTGCGTGACAGCATTGAATCTATAATTGTCAAGCCCTTTGATTTCGACAATTTGATTGCAAGTTTCGCTCAAAGTACCGTCGAATGTCAAAGTTGTCAAATTATTGTAGGTATATTCAGTTGGCTCAACACCATCGTTTAGTTCCGTCAAATACGCAAGGAGTTTTGCATTGACGCCACTTTCCTCACTTTCACCAGCACTATCTTCCCCATTGCCTTTCGTGAGGCTGTCCTCAGGGTACGCGTCAAGTCGAGTAAAAAGGTCGCGCAAAAGTCGCGAGTCGATAACACTCCTATCAATTCCAAATTTTGCATTTGAATCTATTTTTGAAAAATCAATCTTTTGCAGACTCCCGCGCTCAATTTGCGCATATTGCGTGGCGCAATTTTGCGGAGCGTCTGTTTTGTCCGCAAACGCAAGTCCGCTTGCAAGCCCCAGTGGTATTGCGCTTAAAGCAAATAGTAATGTTTTTATTTTCATTTTTCATCCTCTTTTGCAAACTTCAAGTGCCACCACTTTATTTTTGCGTTCGACTTTTGCGGGAAAGCCCGCTACTGCAGGTTTGGTTAATAACTTAATACAAAATAGACGCACTAACTAACGCCTGCACCTGTGGCGTTTGCAATCAAGCGATAACCACCATAGAATGCACTCACATACGCCGTCCACGCAAGTTAGTTGAACGTAGGAACAACACCTGCAGATGCGGGCTATCCCACCGAGTAGCAATCTATATAGAAAGCATAAACACACGCCGTCCACACAAGTTAGTTGAGGGTAGGGACAGTACCTGTAGCAGCGGCCTATGCCGCGCGTTTTCGGTTCAAGAAAAACATCACGCCATAAACTGCCATTGCAAATGCAAAAATTGCCATTATGATTCCAAGTGTTTGTAAAAAGTTGTTGTTGTTAATTTTCAGTTGAACCGTAAAATTATAAGTTTGCGAATCGTCGCCGATACTGCTTTTTGCATAGACGCAAAACGAATACGTACCCGACTTGCTGAGCGTAACCGTGTTCCCCTCGACAAAACTTGCGCCGTTGATTGAGTATACAACCTTATAATTACTATCGTTTGAATTGAATGTTATTTTTGTTTCCTTTGTGATGACCTTTGTCACGTCAAGTTCATTGCCGATACTGTCCGTGATTGTGAATGTTGGCGCAGACTTTTTGACTGTGAGCGTCAAAACTTTGTAACTTAGCGCGCCGTTTTCATCACACATTGTGATATTGTATGTTGCGGGGGCAAGAACGCTCGCGTCGTCGATTCGAAAATGTGCTTCAGTTTTTGTGTTGACGCAGTCAAGGTAATAACTTTCCTGCCCGATAGTTTTATGAATCTTCACGACACTCTTTTCATTGTAATTTTCATATTCATATTGAAAACCGATTGTCAAGTTGTAATTTGCGTATTTCCCACTAACAAAGTTATCGATTTTATTGCCATAAACATCGACACTTGCGCCCTTGCCGTCACTTTGCAAATTTAGTTTGCGAATGTCGGCAATTTGGTTGTAGCAAAGTTTTGCTTGCCCACCTTCCGCCAAAATGGAGAGGTCGACAGATGTCAAACTGTTGTTGTTGGCGTACAAATTTTTAACACTTTCCAAATTTCCAAACTCAAGCATTGTAAGCGCGTTCCCCTCAAGGCTCAAAATTTCCAAACTTTTCATTCTTGCAAATGTCACGGCGCGTATTTGCGTCAGGTTGTTTTTTGACAAGTCTAGCTCTTTGAGCGCAGAAAAATTGAACAGCCCCAAATCATCTAGTTTTGTGATGCGATATTCGCCGTCGCGCACGTCCGATAAATCAAGTTTTGTCAATGTGGCAAAATCGTTTTCATTTAATGGATTGCTTGTCAATGCTTCCTCATTCTCTGGATATTTCCCGTCGCGCACAAACATAAGATATTCATACAAAATCAAGTCGCTTGACTGCGTATATGGAATAGTTTTTCCCGCGCTTTCGCCCGCACCCGCGTCATCGGCATTTTGCACGCTTATGGCAACCCTTTCATTTGCCACAACGCACGCTGATTTACTTGCTTTGACGCCACCACATATGCACACACTCGCCATTAAACAAACGACTGCCACAAACACAAGAAAAACCATACACAAAGAAAAGCGTTTTTTACCCATTTTTTTCACTTTAATTCGCCTCCCTTTATTTTTTGTAAAATCAAGCAAAATAAACATATCACCAATCTATTTTTGCACATTTTTTTATTCAAATATAATTGTACTCAAAAAAAAGAAAAAAGTCAAACGTTTTGCAGGATAGGTGCATTCGCCCACACATTGGCATACCCTTGCAGTTTAACCTTTTCAAAATTCAATTTGATTTGACTATTTTGTCATTTATAAATCATTGTCAACATTTTTTTGCACATACAAAACTCGTTTAGAAAAACTATTTCTTTCATCGTCTTATTTTGTTTGCGGAACGCTACAAAATTCAATGCGTTTGCCATTGATGATAATAAATCCATTACCAAAAATTGCGTCATCAAAATCTACTTCAATAAGTTCGCGCAAATATTGCTTGAATTCTTCAAAATTGTTGATTGTTATCTTGTTTTTGTCCATTACTTGATTTCTCCTTTAGTTTTTATAGAATTTTACCCATTTTTTCATTATTTTTTAATTCTTGTGCTAATATTTTTTTGCCGATTATTTATTTTCAAACAAAACAGCAGATGTGTTATCATTTAATTGAACAACAATTTTGCCGTCAATCATAAATACATTATTTGAGAGTTCACTGCTCAAAATTTGCAGTAAGAATTCCATTGTATTCATAATAAACCTCCTTTTTTACTTTGATACTCCTACATTACTTCTATTATAGCGCTTATTTCGCGTTTAGTAAAGTGTTTTTATGAATAATTTTCCTAAAATTCGGTTGAAATATATATGTAGGGTATTTATGTCAATATTTGGAGAAAATTTACAAGAAATTATGAACGCGAGAAAACTGTCAGGCACTGACGTTGCAAAAATTGCAGGCGTCAGTCAAATGGCAATTTCACGCCTAAATCGGGGCGAACCAACATTCAAAACGGCAATCAAAATTGCGGACGCCCTCCACTTGAGTCTTGACTATCTCGCTGGAAAAGAAGTTGAGCCTGACTTTGCCCCGCTCAAAGTATGGCAAATAGATTTCTACGACAACCTCGTCAGTTTTCTAGAAAAACAAAACATACCAAAACGCCACCTGTGCTATGCGCTCAACTACTCCACCGCTTGTTTCACGCTTTGGAAGAATGGCGCACTGCCTCTTTTCTCCACACTAATTGAAATTTCAAACTACCTTGATTGTAGCATCGACAAACTTATCGGCAGAGCCAAATAAGCAATTGAAAAAGATTTGCTAAATAGAACACAAAAAAAGCAAAAAAAAACGGCGAAAATAGCCGTTTTTTGTGTCTATAGTGTTTGTAAATCATTTAGTAGCAAAAAGTCTTTCAACTTTATGTGCCTAACAATACTAGTTGAATAATCAATTTCGTCATTTGTAATGAGAACTTTTTGCGCCAAATCATTCAGCCCAACAAATGCGGACATTTCGCGGTCATATGCTTTTGGCTCGGCAACACTATACGCAACTTGGATGTAATACTTCAAGTTACCCTTTTGTGCCACAAAGTCGATTTCCCGTCCGTTGTTGTCATACACACTTATTGTATATCCCATATACAAAAGTTCGTTGTAAACGATATTTTCCAGATTGTGCGTCAAATCGAATCTATTGTCAATGCACCTAATTGAATTGAATGCGACATCTTCATTGTAAATTTTTTGGTAGAACTTCAATTCCTTTTTTGTCTTTGATGAATATTGATTGACTGATTCAATAATATATGCTTCTTTCAAGTATTCAAGGTACTTCAAAATTGTATTGACCGAACAGTTTGCATATTCGTTTTTGATATAATCGTGAATGCTACGTATTGAGAATATACGCGCATTTGACTTCAAAACATAGTTTGTAAATTTTTTAAACAAGTCAACTTTTCGTATTTTGTAGCGGTTTATTAAGTCATTTATAACAATAGTATCATCCAAATCATACAAATATGTTTTTTGCGCGTCCAAAGTGCCAAATTCAATGCGTTTTGGAAACCCACCCCAAATCAAATAGTCTAAAACATCTACCTTTTTGTTTAACTCCGTCGCATATTCAGTAAGTTCTTTGAAAACAAAAGGACGAACTTTAAATGAAACGTAGCGCCCGCTAAGTTCTTTGACAAACTCACTTGACAAAAGTTTTGAGTTTGAACCCGTAATAAAAACTGAACAATCATTAAGTCGTAGCGTTTTGCAAGCGTCCTGCCAACCATCAAGATTTTGTATTTCATCAAAAAATAGATAGGTTTTCCCCTCTTTTTTATGTCTTTGCACGTATTCTATCAAGTCCATTGCATTATTGATGTCTGCAGTCACAATACGATTTTCAAAGTTAAGATAAATTATATTGTCACTCTTTTGTTTGATTTCATCAACAATTTGCTCTAATATTATAGATTTTCCACATCGACGAATGCCTGTAATGATTTTTATTAAATCAGAATCGTAAAATTCACGCACCTTTTCAATATAGTGTTCTCTTTTTATCATATTTTCCCTCACATACTGCTTATTTATGTTTATTATACACTATATTATTGACAAAGTCAACAAAATTGTTCAGTAGTACTGAACAATTTTACTAAATTGCGCATTTTTGTTCATTAGTACTGAACAATTTTTCGTTTCTTGTAAAATTGTTCAGTAGAAAAAATATAGGACAAAATATTTGCATTGGAAAGTAAATTGTGCTATAATTGCACATAAAATATTGCGATACTATGCTAAATCGAATTAACACAAACATCTAATGTTTGTCAAATTCATTTTGCATACATATTAACAAGCATTATGAAGAACAATATAATAGGAGAAGCATTATGAACAAAATTCAAAGTATTTTAATAGCAATCGTTGCAGTTGTTTGCGCACTCGCTTTCGTTGGTTGTGGCGACGATAAACCACCTGAAGAAACTAAATATAAAATCACACTCACACAATCAAATGACTATACGCTCACGTCAAATATGACTGAAGGCGTGTTTGGAGATACAGTCACAATTAATGTTGAACTCAAAAATTTTGAAAAGAAACTAACTGCTGTAACTTATCGCAGTGAAACCAAAACGGACAGAGCAATCCGACAAAGTGACACAACATTTGCATTTATTCTCACAAAAGATGTAACAGTTTCAGCAGTTCTTGAAGATTATGTCGAAGTTCTTGCAACCGATTCTTCTTCACGCCCTTTTGCGACGTTCTCGTCTTCTAACACAAAAACACTTGTTCCAAACAGCGGTAGCGTCGGTTTGTATATTCCGCTAAACGCATCATATATGACAATTTTAAATTATAAAATTACTTCATCAAACCAAAGCGTCATTCCAAACGATGCGTTCACTCTAAACAATCGTTTTCAAAGCCAAAGCAATATCATCATTGGTACAAACCTTGTTATTGATACGACAAAAATACACATCGGCACAACGTGGATAATAATTGATTTAAGTAACGGCAACACCACATCGCAAAAAGGTTCGCTAGTTGTAAAACTCACTGTTGCTGAATCAATCGACGTTGAAACGTGGACAGAAACAGTCATCTTTGATACAAGCAATTTGCCAACAGAATATAAAAATCAAGAAACCAACTTTTACATCGCATTCTTAGACCAAGACTATATAACCGGTATGAACGTACAAGATTTTATTAAATTTGAAAATCAAAAAATCAACAACGGCAAAATTTCAATCACTTTGACATATGCCGTTGGGCACAAATATTATGTTTCATTTGGTGCTCCTGACAAGGAAAACCCTGAAAAAAACGTATGGTTCACTTTACTTGAGTCCGTTGGCAATGGCTCAACATCAACGGGCTTCAATCAATATAAAAATGGCAATCTTTCATTCATACAAAAGGATTCCACTTTGACAATCATTGCTACTTACAACAAATAAGTGCAACAAAAAAACGATTTATCGCAAATCTCGCGGTAAACCGTTTTTTATTTATTTTCAATTATTTTTTTAGTTTTTTGAGTTGTTGTCGATTTTTTTTCAGTCGGCTTTTTAGTCTTTGCTGTTGTTGTTTTGATTGCCTTTGCGACTTCTTTTTCGCCTACTTCAGTTTTTGCGTCCGCTTTTTTTGTTGTTTTTTTAACCGTTTTCTTTGGCTCAACTTCTGTGCTTGTTGTTTCTCTTTTCGCAACAGTTTTTGAAACTTTCTTTTGTGCGACATCGTTTGTCTTTGTAGTTGTTTCTTTTTTCGTTGCGGTATTTTTCGTTGACTCTTTTATTTCTTCTTTTTGAGCAACTGCTTTTGCTGATTTTTTTGCAGGCGCTTTTTCATTGACTACCTTTTTTGTCACAGTTTTGCGCGCGGTTGCAGTCTTTTTAGGTGTAGTTTCGGTCTTTTGCGCCGTTTGCAAAATATCTGCTTTTTTGTCAAAAACACATTCTTTGTGATATTCTTGCACTGCGTTATAAATGCGCCCTTGTTCATCTACATTATGTAAAATGCCAATTTTGACACGCGCGGTTGCATTGACAAGCAACGCTATGAACACAAATTCAAAGATAAGCCCAAATATGATGACAATTGTCCAAAACCAAATCGGCGCGTGCAAAGCACCCGCAAGCGCAAACGCGGTTATCATCGCTAATAGCGTTACGACAGCGCCAACTGCGCCAAGCCAAAAATCGAGTTTTGGTGTGCCTTTTGTTTCAAAATTTTCAATTTTATGTTCGATATTGAATACCGCCGTATTGTAATCAAGCGGTGCATACATAGTTCTAATTCGGTGCGCCAAATCTTGCTCAGTTTTCATTTTGTCGATTATTTTTTTGTCGAGCAATTGTGCGTCTTTCAAAATGCCAATGCTGAAAATATCTCCAAACATAAACAAGAAAATGTTGTAAATTTTGAGACGCAACTTTGTGATGAACTGCCCAAACTTGCCGTGCTTGCGCCTCAAGCAAACAACATCTTTGCCTGCACGCCATTCTTTGACCATTTCGTCCATAAGTTCAGGGTCATAATCGGGCGTCATAATAATTGTAGCATCGCCACCAGCCCTATCCACACCCGCCATTACGACTTGCTGATAATCATCACTTTCACGCACCGCGATTATGTGCACCTTGTCTTTCAAGCGTTCGTGCAGTTTTTCGACCAACTCAAACTCTTGATTCGTCGATACAATAATTTCGTGTTCGTCAGCAATTTTTTGCGCACGCGCGTCCACTTCGTCGATAAATGAATAGATGTTTTCCGCGTGATTAAATAATGGCACAACAACTGATAATTTCATTTTTTCTCCTTCATCGACATTCGACAACAATCTAACTAAAACAATATAATATATTGTTCTGAATGTAGTTTTATTATACAATAAATTGAAAAAAAATGCAATTATTTGACGACACCTTATCAAATAAACTGCATTAAATAATGAATTATTAACTCACAAAGCAATCTGCATAATGATTAATAACAACCTTTAGTTTAAAGCATTTTAAAAAAATGTAAATAATATAAGTAGAATTACAAAAAATAAGTCAACAGTGCACTACACAATTATTATATTATTATAACTATTTATAACCTTTACCTTAGCACTAATCGCCACCTCTCCAGATACCTTGACAACAGCGCTTTTGTTGACCAAACTATCTGCATTTGTCCATTCAATTTCCCAAAGATATGGAACAGCAAGCGAAATGCGGACTGTTGTGATATCGACAAAATCAATTTTAATAGGCGCAGATGTGGCGCTTTGAACAACTGCAGTTGTACTCAAAATTTCGTTTGTGTCATTATCAAACACGTAAAGCGGAATTGAACTTCCTTGATACTGTATGTTCTCAAAATTAATTGTCAATTCCAAACTATTTTGTGTTTGAAGTTTGACGACATCTACAAACAATATATAGGCATCATCAGTATTTTTTGGATAAGGTCCACTTGAAAAATCACTGGGTGTATAACCGCTCATTGTATAATTCGTGTTTGAATATGTTTTTTCCACTCCGCCAATCGTCGCTTTCATCTGCACTTTCCCACATATATTTTCAAGGATTGCAATCGGTAAATCTACTTGCGCAGTACTTATACTTGGATTTCCATCATACGTTTGAAATCCAACATTTTTGCATATATATCTTGCAAAATCACTTTGATAATAAGCCGCACTTTCGCAATCATTCCAACCAGCAGATTTCAAAGTAGAAAAATCCGCATCAGTAAGCCCTAATTCATTCGTTTTAATCACAATATCATAATAATGATTACCAGTTGGCACAGCGTCTGTGTTTTGCGTAAAAATAGTTATACACAATTGTGAAATCGATATGACCAAAAGAAACCATAATGCAAACATTATGGCAAATATTTTTTTGCTATTTGATTTTGTATTTACTTTGTATTGTAGATTTTCCATATTACATACTCCTTCTGCACATTTTTTATTCTTAGCAAAATTAGTATTAGTAATACGTACATTTTTTATTATATTTTTTTGAATAGAACTATTTTTTATGTTTTTACAATTTGTGCAAGTATCTTGCAAATTTCGACAGTATTCTTCGTATTTTTGAGGGGTTATACTATCATTTTTTGCATCATTATACCCCCCCCCCCCCTAGCAATTTTGTTCTAAAAATCATAATGTTTTATCTCCTTATTCTTTGATTTTTCACGTCTATTTTACCACAAATAATAAATAATATCAAATGTTTTTACCATATTTTTTTATTTTTCGACGGACAGAATGTAGCCACCACCTAGGCAACGCTCGCCGTCGTATAGAACAACAAATTGTCCAGCGTTGACAGCACGTTGTGGTTCGTCAAAATCGACGCGCACATTGCCGTCGTCCATAATTGTGGCAATAACGGGAAACAGTGGTTGACGGTGGCGATAGCGCGCCATACATTTGAAAGTTTTTTCTTTAGGCATACTTGGTATGAAATTGAAATCGCACGCGACAAGTGCGCGACTCAAGAGCAAACTCTCGTCGTGCGAAACATACACAACGTTTTTCTTGATGTCCTTGTCGACGACAAACCAACGCTCCAAAGTGTCGCCCTTTTGTCCTCCAACGCCCAAACCACGACGTTGCCCGATTGTGTAGTACAAACTGCCCTCGTGCTTGCCAATGACTTTGCCGTCCAGCGTACAAATATCCCCCGCTTGACACGGAACATAGTTTTTCAAAAATTCGCGGAAATTGCGTTCTCCAATAAAGCAAATACCTGTGCTATCTTTTTTGTCAGCGTTGACAAGTCCTTGTGCGCGCGCGATTTCACGGACTTCTGGCTTTGTCAAATGCCCGATTGGAAACAAAACATCTTGCAATTGTTCTTGACTCAACTGATTGAGAAAATAGGTTTGGTCCTTATTTTCATCGACCGCGCGCAAAAGATAGTGCGCCCCGTCCGTGTGGCGAATTTGCGCATAATGCCCCGTCGCGATATAGTCAGCGCCAATTGACTTTGCAAACTTCAAAAACGGCTTGAACTTAACTTCGCGATTGCACAAAACATCGGGATTTGGCGTGCGCCCTTTCTCAAAGTCTGCAATGAACGACGCAAACACGTTGTCCATATATTCTTTTGAAAAATTGACCGTGTAATATGGAATACCGATTTTCGCGCAAACGCGCCTGACGTCGGCGTAATCTTGCTCTGCTGTGCAAGAGCCGTTTGCGTCCGTTTCCTCCCAATTTTTCATAAATAGCCCAACAACATTATATCCTTGCTGTTTTAGTAAGTACGCCGAAACAGACGAATCAACGCCTCCCGACATCCCAACAACAACCGTTTTTTTGTCCATAAAATGCACCTTTGCCTTGTTTTTGTGTTTTTCTACCGCAAAATATTGATTCGCAATTTTTATTGTATATTACTTGTATATCAATATTTTTTTGATAATAACTTTTGTAAATTATTATATCAAAAACGCACACAAATTTCAAGTATTATTTATGTATCTATTATAACTTAAGATATAACTACACATATTATCTATCATCTACGCGTATTCATTGGCACAAAATAGTGGCAGTAACACAATTTAATAACAAAATCTTTAAAAATTAGACTTTCTACTGTGCCATATCTCACAATATCACGACGTTATTAGAAGTTCCACCACCACTAAAAGACAATGTGAATGTGTTTATGACAGCATCGGTTGTCGGGTCTTGCACCGTATAAGTGTACTTGCACCCCGAAAGTTCGCCACTGCCCGTCGCTGTAATCGACCACATATATGGCTTGCTGATTAAAAGTTCAAAAGTATCTCCAATCTTTTGATTAGGTATAATAATATTCCCATTATTTGCTTGAGCAAATTGTGCTATCATAGCACCATTTTTTTGTAAATACACAATGACGCCACTATTGTTTGCCCCCTGCACTGCAATGTTGATTGTCACATCTGCATTCGTCGGCCCCATATCTGCCCACTCCGCTTTCAATAAGTATCCATAATATGAAGTCGCATCTCCACTATTAAGTTTAAAAATCATATTACTGCTTATTGCCCCAGTAGAAGTAAATTCACAAGTAGTTGATGTCGACGTTATTTTTGCATTGTTGGATTCACTTGCAGTTGGATAGGCTATTGAAAACCCCATAAATTTTTTGTCAACACCAAAGTCAGCGCCACTAAAAACTTTATAAATATTATCTAGTGTTACGCTTGATACTATAAAACCAGAATCTAAGTACGAGGTTGACTTTAGCGTTAAATCAACTACATTATCGGAAATACTAGTATATTTATTATATTTATTCGAGTTTACGTCAAACAAAGATGCAGAACCATTAATTTTAGTAATTGAAGAACTTGAGCCAGTATAATAACTGCCAGACCAAGCAATACTACTTAGCTTTGAAAGAGTATTTTCACCTATATCGCTATCATCTAAATTTAAATCTATATAAACCCCCATTCTCACACCATCAGGGGATGGTGCCGCAAAAGTAGCATCCTTATCATTAAAATTATAACAAAATAGTGATACTCCCATAAATAATGCTAACGCAAAAAACCATAATGCAAACATTATGGCAAATAATTTTTTGCTATTTGATTTTGTATATAGTTTGTATCGTTGACTTTCCATATTACATACACCCTCTGCACATTTTTTATTCTCAGCAAAATTAGTATTAGTAATATGTACATTTTTTATTATATTTTTTTGAATAGAACTATTTTTTATGTTTTTACAATTTGTGCAAGTATCTTGCAAATTTCGACAGTATTCTTCATTCTTTTGAGGGGTTATACTGTCATTTTTTGCATCATTATACCCCCCCCCCCCCTAGCACTTTTGTTCTAAAAATCATAATATTTGTTCTCCTTGTTCCTTGATTTTTCACATTTATTTTACCACAAATGGCGCAAAATACCAAATGTTTTTGCGATGTTTTAACATTTTGTATGCCTATTCGGCTTTGTTTGAACTGCAAAGGACATTGCGCATTTTGTATTTGACAAGTTCCTTTACATCGTCGCGCGCAGGTTGCAAATAGTCGCGTGGCGAAAACTTTTCGGGGTGTTCTACCAACGTTTTACGGACACTTGCCGTGAATGCGACGCGCAAGTCGGTGTCACAATTCACTTTGCAAACATTAGTCATTTGGCTCGCCTGCTTCAAAAGTTCTTCAGGAACACCTTTCGCTCCCGTCATCACGCCACCGTATTTTGTGATTTGCGCAATTAGTTCTTGCGGAACACTACTTGCACCGTGCAAAACAATAGGATATCCTCTCAATCGTTCTTCGATTTGATGCAAAATGTCAAATCTCAATTTTGCCTCGCCTTTGAACTTGTACGCACCGTGACTTGTTCCAATAGCAACTGCCAATGAATCAACACCTGTTGTATTGACAAAATATTGCGCCTCTTGCGGGTCGGTGTACATTGCGTCCGCGTTTTTCACTTTGACATCATCTTCAATACCCGCAAGTCGCCCGAGTTCGCCCTCAACAGATGCGTCGTATTTATGGCAAATTTCAACAACTTTGGAAGTTAGTTCAATGTTTTCATTAAAAGGTTTGCTACTGCCGTCAATCATAATCGAATTGAAACCAATATCAAGCGCGGATTGAACTGCATCAATCGTCTTGCCGTGGTCAAGGTGCAAAGCGATAGGAACGCTCGCATCTTCCATAACCGCTTGAATCAGCCTACGCAAAAATTGTGGCGACACAATTTTAAACGCTGATTCACTGACCGCCAAAATGACAGGCGACTTTTCTTCATTTGCAGCATCGACAATTGCGCGCAACATTGTCATATTAGAAAAATTGAACGCGCCAATTGCATAATTGCCAAGTAGCGCATTTTTTAGCATTGTTCTTTCCGAATGTAAATTCATATCTTCATCTCCATTTTTGATATTGGTTTGTTAAATTGATTGCATCTTTTGTTTTAGACGCTACAAACAACTTAATTCCCCTATTTCTACGATTATTATACCAAACTGCGCCTCAAAACACAAATGTTTTTATTAAAAACATTAATGATATATAGAAAAAAGCGCACATTTTTTGTGTGCGCCTTTTTGATTAAGTCTGGTGTTTAGTCAACCCCTAACAATTAGGCCGCTGTGCCAGAGCCATAAGCAGTTGTCCACTCTGCTGGAGCAGTTGTCCAAACTTGCTTTGCAGCACCGTTTGCGTGTTGTATAGCTTCGACAACAACATTGACTGCATACTTTTTGTTTGCGTCAGTGTTAGTAAGTGAGGTTGGCACTGTTATGGACGTGATGAAGTCGTGAGAATCTCCCGCTTTGAACACGCCACCATAATAGTAGTAGTTGTCGTCACCTTTTGTCCAACCGCTTGCGGTAGCAACATCAACACTCACAGATGCTGAGTCCGTGTTTGTAAGAGTCACTTTTGCACGAACAACTGAATCAGATGTTGATGCTGGTTGCGCAACTGCGATTGCTTGGTCGTAGACTGTTCCCGGCATTGCTGCGCCACTAAACGTCAAAGTCGTTGCTGTTGCCCCGCCTTGCGTTACGCCGATTGTTACGGGATTACCGAGTGTAATTGTACCCGCAACGTCTGCACTGCCCGTGAAGAACGCGCCTGTCAACCCAAGCACGACCGACGCCACCAACAACATTGAAAGTGCAATGATTGCAAATGTTGTGCCACTCATTCCGCGTGATTTTGTTTGCGTTGCTTGACCGTGATTTGCGCCGTCGCTTGCCCCATTGTTGGTTGGCGCGCCACCTTTTGATTTACGATTGTTGCTCTCCATTTCTCTCTCCTTATTAGTTTAGACAAGGAAAGGCTTGCTTTCTTGTCAAACATATTTTGGCTGATTTGGCATATTTTTATACATAAAACACCCCTTTTGGCAAAATATTCCATAGTTTTCGTCTACAAATGCGCAAACTTGCAATTATCCTATCGCAAGTTGCACATAAAATAGCATTGTGCATATTATAAATAGTTTATATTTGGCAAGTATTAATTAATTATATTTCAAATTTCAATATCAAATTTTTTTAATTTTTTTTTTACATAAATGAAAATATTATACAAAAGGTGGACAAAAAGTCAAAAAAAGTGTATAATAAACATATAAATAAATACGCTTTCGTAACTCAACTGGATAGAGTGCTTGGCTTCGAACCAAGAAGTTGCGGGTCCGAGTCCTGCCGGAAGCACCAAATTATATAACAATATGCGTGGCGCGAAAATATATCGATACTACTGTTGCCTTATTGCTTAAATAAGGAATTAAATGAAGTCATAAACGTGTTTAGAATTTTCAAATGAAAATTATCGCAATGGATTTAGCACACCACTTTATGCCAAAAAACGACTTCAAATTATTGAAAACATTATGAAACGCAAAAAAAAAGAATTTATCTATTAGCAAGATAAATTCTTTTTATGTCCTAATTGTTATGACTTGAATTTTGTGACAACATTTGTAGCCGTGGCGCCTATGCCAATTGATTACAATACTTGACAACAGTTTACAAGCGTTGCCTGCCTACAAATTAAATAGATTGTAGGAACAGCATCTGTAGCCGTGGCCTACGCCACAAAGTTGATTTCAATGTCAACAGAAATTGAACCGCGATATTCTTTTATTTTAGCGTCAATTTCTTCTTTGTTTTCTTTGTAATATTTTTTTGCTTCTTCAACATCTTTTTTATACGTTGCAAGTTTGCCTTCAAGCGCTACTTTAGCGCTCTCGAACGCTTCCTTACTGTCTGCAACTATTTTATCTTGCAACTTCTTGATTTCTGCTTGAATTTTTGCCTTTGTATCGTTGAAATTCTTTTCAATTGCGTCTAACGCACTTTCAACCGATTGCTTGATTGATTCGCTTGAAATATTGGCAGTGATTTGGCTTTTCAAGTCACCAAATGACATATCAACTGAAATGTTAAGTTCAAAATCGGGATCAAGTGTCTTGATTTGAGCCAAAATTGGACTTACTGCGCCGTTTACAAACGTTTCAAATTTTGCAAGTTCGTCCTTTGCAACGCCACAAAAACTCTCATAATATTCTTGCGCAACATCTTTGAGTTCTTTTGACTTTTCTTTGATAGCGTTCAAAATTTCTTTTTCGCTCATTTTGATGAGTTCATCTTCAGTGTAATCAACGTGCATTTTTACAGCCGTTTTCACAAGAATGTACTTATTTGTCGAAACGCCAAGTGCGTCCGCCTTTTCTTTGATTGCATCAAGTGGCAAGTATGTTGCACCTGCAATGATTCCGTTTTCGTCAAAATAATTATTCATTGTGTTAGTGAGTTTTTTGCCAAGTGAATCTACCTTTTTGTCGTCATTGTTTGAAATAATAATTTCAACCTTTCTTCCAGTCGATGCGTTTGTTGCATCAATATAACCCGCTTCGCTACTGATTTGCACAAACAATTTTGCTGCCTCATTGACATTCTTACCTACAAAATTAGTCTTTGAAAGCAAAACTTCGGCATCGCGGTTGAGATATTGTACCTCAATGACGCGGTCACTATTGTTGACAACCATTGTCACACTCGGGTTCGTGTTGAATTGAACGGTACCCGCTGGCTTTTGATTATTTGTGTTCATAACAAAAATAACCGCAACGACGGCAACAACAACCACTAGCGCAAATATGATTCCAAAAATAACTGCGTTCTTTTTTGAGTTTTCATTTTTTGAACTATCCATTACTCCCTCCTATTTATACACATATTATACACCAATATTCGTATTTTTGTTTGTATTTTTACTTGTTTTTTTTCAACAAATATCGCAATGTGTTGATGTGTGGGCACAATGCACAAACCTATAAATAAATGGAAAACAGTATTAATGCGGTAAACCGCTCAGCATATTAATATGGATTTTTTTTATTGTATTTGTAATTTAGGGTTTACATTTTGCGGTAGCCTAAATCAATAAAACTGCTTTTTAATCGTAAGGTACTATTTTTATTGTCATTTCGACCGAAAAGGGTTTGTCAAAACCCTTGTAGCGGAGAGTGCCAGACGGCACAGGTGTGGTTGTTGGTTGATGCGTATTTGTTGTTGTGAGACGGCACCCAAATTTGCAGTCAAGGCGAGCCTTGCCGGAAGGGGTCAAAATTAGTTATGGGCATACAACCCCATTGACAGAGGCAGCACATAAAATAAAGATATCCCATTATTTCGCTAGCGCGGTCATTTGACTAAGTACCCCATAATAAACCGCGTCCCCTTCCGGGAGATTTCTCCGCTTTGGCGGCGACTACGTCGCCAACTCCGGTCGAAATGACAACGGGGGTAGTGACTTACCACAAAAATAAGGTAGCCCTTTATTGTATGCTAGCGCGGTCATTTGACTAAGTACTACATAGCAAAGCGGGTTGCCATTCCGGCAGGGCTCGCCTTGACTGCAGATTTGGTTGTCATCTCACAGCAACATTCATACAAAAAAACAAAATCTGCACCAGTGGCGTTTGCCACCAGCTGCGAGGCTTTCCCCGAAAAAAGGTACATAGTAATTTAACTATGTACCCATTGCATTTAGTGCCACTTACCAAACCCGTACGAGTGGCGTTTGCCACCAGTCGCGCGCTATCGCATAAAAAAGACAGCCCAAAACGAGCTGTCAAATACCTCTAGGCGATAACCCCTTGAACACCTAAATCAAATTGATTATACCACTTTCAAAAACTTTTGTCAAAGCTTTTGCATCACTTTTTTGGAGATAAAAATTATAAATTTTGCCATTTTTTTGGAGATAACACCTTTTGAGAGGATTTCTGAAGAAAATAATATATCATTATAATGGTAGTTTTTTTTGGTTGTATAATAAATGTTGAGGTGGGTAAAAAATTTATAAAAAAAAAGTAAACATAAAGTTCTACCTATGTTAAAGTTAGTTTGACAAAAACAATAACAGGAGAAAACTTTATGTCCAACATTGATTATATCATAAACTCACTCAAAATTGTTTTAAAATTTCATAAATTTTGTTATTTACTTCAAAACTACCATCGCAGTCTTTTACTTTTAAGGGTCTTTTTATTTAGTGTCCCTGTTTGGGGATTCACTTCATAATTATAGTCCAAATTTTTGATTTAGTCATTTCCCTTCTCCTGCCAAGATTACACCACCAAAACAGCAATTCGTCAGTAATTTTAGATAAAAAGCGTTTCATTTGCATATAATTGCATAGATTTTGGAGTTTAGGTGTATGCAATTGGATTTTGAATATAGAAAAAAGCCCGTGTTTATGAAGTGAACCCTGCAGGGGGCACTTCATTTATCGGGCTTTTTGAATGTATCTTTCAATTATTAATAGATTGTAGTGCCAGCAAACCAACCCTTGTCACTAAATGTAACTATAACACTAAGGCTTGTTGGTGCCGATGTAAAATCATATGTTGCATACGAACTTGCGGTTGCACCGATATTGTCTTTTAAATCAGTTTGCCCTGTAACACTTATTGTCGAATACAAAGGACAATTGATTTCAAGTTTACCATTCAATCCATTGATAGGCAATGTAACTGTAGTTTTACTACTCGTAGCAATTTCAGACACTGTTTTTGCTTTATTACTTTCCATATATGTAAAACTAACCACAGCATATGGTGCTATTTTTCCCGTAGGAAAGCCATTAAATGTTACACTTATAGTGCAATTTCCAGTCGCGCTGACATTATCGACACTCTTTTGTTGCATTGCAAATGGAACGGCAAATGCAACTGCGCAAACTACGGCGCAAAGCGCAATTGCAAGAATCTTTTTCAATGATAACTTTTTTGTTTGCATAAAACACTACCTCTCATTTATTTTTTGATTATTTGTTATAATTATACAGAATTTACAAAAATTAGTCAACTATTTTATACCCTGCGCGCAAAAAAAAATCGATTTGCTTTGTGAATTAACAAAAAGTTGATTTATTAGCGGGGCTTTGAAATCATTTGTATTCATAAAAGGGCAAAGGCTACCTCACAAATTGCTTTAATTTTCCATTTTTATTTGCAAAAATTCTAAAGTATCAGTTTTTCGTTTCCCCTTTTGTTTCCTATTTTCTTATTTTTATCGCGCAAACATCCACAACATTCTGCACACCACCACAAAACAGCACAAGATACCGCAAAACAACGTAAAATACCACAAAGCCCCGTTAGTAAAAAAGTGCTAGAACTTTCTATGTTCTTGCACTTTTTAAAATATATTGATAAAAATTACATAGCACAGCAATTATGCGCTTTCGCCACCCTCAACAGTTTCGTTGAGGTGCGAAACATCTTCCCACATCGCTGAACCGTAGGTATAGGCAATGTTGATTTGTGTTGTGTTTGTTTCAGTCATATAGTCATTTTTTGTTGTCAAAGAATGCGTGATTGACACGAGACGGTCACCGCTAAACTTATACTCAATGACAATGCTACCAAAAGTATAGTTTAATGTGATTTTCAAGGTGTCGTTTGTTGTAGCAACTTCGTGCCCAGTGTATCCACCTGTATAGGTGCTTGAGTTGTTATCAATCGCAAGTTCTTTTATATATGATGACAAAGTGAACAAACTAGAAGAATCAGGCAATTCGTCAATGCCAGTGTCAAGCCCGTCAAATTCGTCGGCGGTTTCAGTATTTTTTTCAAAGTCATAATAACCGTTTGGTTTGGTATAGATATTGTAATTGTCTCCAACTTTTTCGGCTTGCTTTTTGTAGATACTTGTATTGCCCCACGTATTTTTCGTCGTTTCCATACTAACCATACGCAAAGTTTCTTTGTCAAATGTTCCTCTTGTCGTAGAAACTGTTTCTGTGTCGAATGGATAAATGTAGTCGATTGTATACGATGTTTTGCCCGATTTTATATAATCAATACTGCTGATTGCCTTTTGGAACATTGCGTTTTGTTCTTTCGTAGCAACAGTGAATTTTGAAATGAATGGATAATCAATTTCGCAAACCATAGTGTATGTTTCGCCTGCTTTTACAGGGAAAGTAGAACCTGTGATTTCGCTACCGTTGACATAGATTTTGAATGAATCTTTGCCCATTTCAGCGACAAGTTCGTCATAATCTGCACCTAGGTCACAAACCGTGCTCTTTTTGGTGTCGATTGAAATATAGTTTTCGCCTATATCAAAAAGCCCGTTCTTTTCAACCATTTTTGTCAAAACCATTGCATAGTCGGCTTTAGGCACGATTTTCGCATAAAGGTCGTAGTTATATGACGGCATAGTTGCAGTTTCAATATTTACCTCTTGAGTGCAGTCTTGGTCGGAGTACCATTTGCCATCGGTTGTCAAACCCTCTTTTATGTTGAGACCAATGCTAGCGCTTAAACTATCGTATCCATTCTTTATTCTGTCGCCCGTTACAAGTTCCGTACTTGCTGAGCCCCCACCATAATTGAAACTAATCGTTGAAGAAATGTATCCAGCGTCTTCATAGACTGGATATTCAGCAAACGATTGCGGCATAAGGCTTTCGTCAAAACTTTTTGAAAAACAATATTCGCTATAAGCATAATCAGTTTCTTCGCTTGTTTTTTCGCCCCAAACTGAGGTTGTGTAGGTCATATTGTTTTCCATTGAAAACTTTGTAACTTCATTAGCAGAATATTCAACAATGATTTTAATCTTTGCGTTAGAATATTCCTTTTGTCTAACATTGTTTACGCTAGAACTATCACCCAACAACAATCCGTCATAGTTGAATGTCATCGTGTAGTTGCCATTATTGTTTGCAAACTTAACTTCGCTAAATGCGTTTTCGTCGATAAGGACTTCAAACATCCCCATTGACATAAACATAACGTCAATCCTATCGGCGTTTTTTACGCCTCTTAACAATGCTCCAAGTCCTTCATCTGAGAGCAACCCCGCAAAACTATATTTCTTTGAAGCGTGGTCGGTTGAAACTTTAGTTGTATAATGATAGTCAACACCACTTTCACTTAACGCTTTTTCAAAATCGTACATCACAGGGTTTTCGCCAACTTTTGTGACGTAAGTTGCCTCATCAATAACGCCGTCCGCGCCGTCATCTTCAGTAGAAGTATACTGATTGCCACTTGCATCAAGCGTCATTGTGTTGCAGTCAGTGACAAGCCTTGTTTTCGGATTTCCGTCCGCGTCGTCATATTTTTCGATTTGTTTTTGAACTTTAACGACTTTATATGAGCCGTCATAATTCAATGTTTTTTCGATTGCGGAGTTGAAAACTTCACGCATTTGTGCTTGTTGTTTTGCTTCTTTGCTCCCTTTGCTGTCGCCTTTGCCACAGGCAACAAACATAACTGAAACGCAAAGCATAATGAGTACGAGGGCAACAAATTTCATCGCGCCCAAAATGTTTTGTTTTGTCATATCATCACTCCTTTTGATAAGATTTCATTGTTAGTATAGCATATAAATTAGAATAAATGCAACTAAAAAACAAAGGAAGTCTTTGCGGACTTCCTTGTCTATTATTTGTTATTATTTTGTTTGTTTGCCATTGCGCGCAAAAGTTCGGCAAGTGACCTGTTGATTTGTTGTTGTTCCTCTTTTGAAATGCCGTTTTTCTTTGCTTCCGCTGCCTGCTCTTTCAAGCGGTTCATAATTTCCTTGATTTCTTCAAGGTCGCGGTCAACAGTTGGCTTTTCTTGTAATTCGGATAGCGTTTGCGAGATTTTGTTCTTCAAATCTGCTTGCTTTGCTTCCAAAATTGCATTTTCGGAATTAATTTGTCCATTCAACTTGTCAAGTTCGTCATCCGCTTTGTTGATTTGGTTATCTTTTGGCGTCTTTCTCACTCTCTTTTTAGTCGTTGTTGCCTTGCTTTTAGCATTGCTTTTTGTTGATGACTTTGTTGCAGTCGATTTCTTTTTTGCCGTTTCGCCACTCTTTGCACCAGCAGTTTTTGCTGTGGCAGACTTTGTACTGGACTTTTTTGCCGTGCTGGTCTTTTTACTTGTGGCTGAACTCTTTTTAGTAGGCTTTGCCTTTTCACTTGTGGTTGTCTTTGACTTTGCGGTCGATTTTGCGGTCGTTCTCGTTCCTGTCTTAGAACCTGAACTTGACGTCGTTTTCTTTGCAGAAGTTTCATCTGCCGAAACGCGCGTTGCACGACGCTTCTTTGGTTTGTCATCGTCGCTTTCAGTCTTTCTTGGTCTACCGCGCCCGCGTTTTACGGTTTTTTCTGGCTCAACCAAATTATTTTCCGCCGTTTGTTCGACAGGTTGCTTTTCTGCGTTTTGGTTTTCGTCGTCGATTACTTCGTTTTCTTCATCATCTGTGATAGGAACAATATCGTCCTCGTTGATTTGATTGTTTTCTCCAAGCAAGTTGCCGTCCCTATCATAGTAATCGGCAAAGTCATAGTAGTTGCCGTCTTTGTCATAGACTTTAGGAAACTCTTTAAATTTCCCGTTTTCATCGTAGTATTGTTCAAAGTCGACTGGCTTGCCGTCCTTGTCATAGTACACGACGTCGCCGTCGTCCATATCCTCCGCGCTGTCGGCTGGAATTTCAGCAGTGACAACATCATTTTGCGCAACTTCTTTGGCGTCTACATTTTCATCGCCCGTTTCGTTGCTTTCACTTTCGATTGCTTGCTCATTTTCTTGTGGAACAGTTTCCAAAACTTCGGCAGTTTGCGGTTGTTCAACTACTTCTTCATTCGGTTGTTGTTCAACAACATTTTCTTCAAGAGCGGGATTTATTGCTTGCGCTTCTTCCTCGACCGCTTCAGTGTTTTCAGTGGCTTCAACTGGCGCTTCCGCAGTTTCGTCTGTTTGTTCTAGCGGATTACCATACTTGTCATAATAATCGGCAAAGTCGTAGTAATTGCCCTCAGCATCATAAACTTTCGGGAATTCCTTGAACCAACCATTTTCGTCATAATATTGACTGAAATCAACAACATTATGATTTGCATCGTAATAAACTGGTTCGTCGTTATTCTCGCCTGCGACTTCATTTTCTGCGTTCTCTGCGTTTTTCGCAACAACAGCGGTATCATTTTGTGCTTGGTTCTCAAGTTCCGCAACGCGTTTCTTAAGTTCTATATTCTCGTCATACATCTTGGCGATATTGCGACGGTCACGCGATGTGAGTTTTGCAATTTTGTCGTTGAGTGCCTCGATTTTGCTTTGCATTGTGTCAATTTCTTGTCCCTTGATGTCAAGCGTCAATTTGAGGTTGTCTTTTTCTTGCATTTCGCTTGCAAGTTTATCACGCGTGCTGTCAAGTTCTGCGCGAGTAACTTTCAGTTCGTCGGCATCGTCTTGGTCAATTTTGTTGCGAAGAATTGTATAAACCTTTTCATTATATGTTTCAAATTCTGCATCCATTTGTTCGGATACGTCCTTTTTGTCGGCTTCAATTGCTTGCTTACGTTTCGCAATTTCATTTTCAAGAAACTCTACTTGTTGCGCATATTTTACGTGCAAATCTTCAAGATTTTTCTCAATTTCCGCTTGTTTTGCCTTTTCCGCACTCTGTTGCTTTTTGATATAGTTTGCTTCAATGCGGTTTGCTGACGCGTCAAGTTGCGCTTGCAAACGGTCAAGGTTTTCCTTGATTGCTTGCAATTTTCTTTGACTATCCTTTTCAACGGAAATATATTGAGCGTCGTACTTGTCTTTTTCCGTTTCAAGTTTTGTGATTTCGTCTTTCAATCTATTGCGTGTGTTCAAATAGTCTTGACTCGTCGTCATCGCACGCTCAACAAGCAATGAGCCGTCGATTCCAAGATTTGTGAAATCGAAACTCTCGCGCTCACTCTCGTTTTGCTTTGCCTTTTCGCGTGCAAGTTTGTCAAGAAGCGCGCGCTTTTCAAGATATTCACGCAAAACTGGGATACCGTCGCGAATTTCCTTGTCCGTGAACAAAAGTTCATAGTCAACATAATCTGGAATTGACGCGGACGCCTTGTCAAGATTGCGAATAAATGCAAGATAATATTCATATAGGTCAACACTCACAGCGTTGAATTTTGCATTCAAAAAATAAATGTAAAGTTGACTCAAAATGAAGAAACCCATAGGAATGATGAGCGCTTGAACAAGTGATTTACCTGTCAAAGTGCCTGCAATCAAAAACAAACTCAAAAGTGTGCACAAAACAACGCATATGCTACAAATATATTTGAGCATTACAATTGTCGACCTATAGTTACTCGTTTTGATTGGTTGTTCAACGCAATGATAGAGCGTCATATAGTTGCTCGGCAAACCTTCGCGGTTGAGCATAAAGTATTGCCACCTGTCGCGTAGTTGATAAGGTATTTTTTTCATCAACCTGTTAAATTCAACAAGGTTTGACTCATTGATATAAGGTTTTTTCAAAAAATATTTATTGATTTTCTTAAATGACTTTATTGCCCTCACTTCATACGTAAAACGCAATCTAATGACTGTCATAATGACAAGCAAAGCGAACAACCCGATGAATATGTAAAGTAAAACATCAAATTGAAGCGCGTCAGCAATCGTCGCTAAGAAATTTTCTATTGAATCAAAAGCTGAAGCCAATAGTGCTGATTTCATAACAATTCTCCTTTTTTGTCAAATTAGCATTTGTGATTATCAAGACATTTATACCTCATTTTTGCAAAACTAACCCCTAAAATAACATAATTTACAAAAAAAAGATAAAAAATGTCAAAATTTAAGTAAATTATAATAATTTTAATAAAATTTGTCAAACGAAATCGGCATTTTTTATGTTTTTTTCTCAAATTTTTATCATTTTTTACACAACAAAAAAGGATAACCGCCATTTTTTACGGTTATCCTATCATTTTTTGATAGTTATCTTGCATTTTTTGTTTTTTATGCGTCACATTGTATTAATTTTTCTGTCGAAAAACTATACAAGTACGCTGTCACCCTTTTGCCATAATTTTCGAATAGGCTTTTTTTGTAAAGTGACATTTGCATTTCGTATTCTTTTTTGAGTTTTTGTATGTCTTTTGTCTTATTTGTTTTGTAGTCAATCAATATAATTTCTTCGTCAAATTCGATAAACAAGTCAATTATTCCCTGAACCAAAATGCGGTCATCAATGTTTGATTCAAAAAATATTTCGTTGTATGGAATATACATCATAAATTTTTGCTCTTTATGAAGTTTTCCGTTGCTATGCGATTTTACAATTTCCAAAACAGTTTTTCTGCAATTTAGAATTTTTTGCGTGTCAACCGCGCATTGTTCTTCATCTGAAAGCGCCTCGTGAACACGTGCTAAAAAGGCATCGGCTGAATCATCATCAAGGCACTGCATCGCCGTGTGGTACGCAACGCCGACTTGCGTACTTTCCAAAACTTCACTATTATAAATTGGAATAGTCAAAAAGTCATCTTTTTCAAAAGTCGTTTGTTCATTCGCTTTTTTGAGAAGAACAGAAACGCTATTTTTGAGCGGTAGCGTCGTACTATCTATATATTGATATGGCTTGTCAAGGTTTTTTGCCACTTCATCGGCAAATGCGCTGTCGCCCTTGCCATAAAGTCGCATATCATTTTTTACTGCACGACTTTTGTTTGCCTTTAGTTCTATTTTTCTATTTTCCATATTGTTCCCTATTTTTCCATAAATTCAATAAAGTCATATATACATTTGACATCAACAACTCTTTCGGGCACACTCTTTGGCTTAGCGCCAACAAGCATAAGGTATTCTTTCGGGCGCGTCAACGCAACGTACAAAATGCGCATTTCCTCCAAAAGTTCGTCCATTTGCTTATTTTTCAAAACCGCCACGTGTGCGATTGACTCAACTTTGGTACGTTTAACTAAGTCAACATCATTGCCCGCGAGTCCGAGTTCTTTTGTAAAGCAAAACGCCGAATCCTTTGTGAAGTTGTACGCGTTGCCACAACCGCCAACAATCGTAATCGGGTACTCCAGCCCCTTGCTGTCGTGAATAGTCGTAATTTTGACACAGTTGTCACTGCTCACTGTCGAATAGTCAACCTCAAACGCCTTTTCAAAACTGTCAATAAAATGTAAAAACTCGTCGACGCTCGTTTCAAAACTCTTGCCCTCAAGTTTTGCCAAAAACAGTTCCACTTGCTTTAATTTGTCAACCCCGTCATTTTGAGAAAGAAAGTAATTTTTCAAATTGCAATCATCAATAATGTAATATAAAAGTTGGCTAACAGTGAAATTTTGCGCCAAAACGCGATATTTTTCAAGTTTTTTCGTAAAATTTTGTAATTCTTCTTTGAGTTTCGAATTTTTGCTGTCATCATTCAACAAATTTTGGCACACCTTGAAAAAGTAATCATCTTTATAGTTTTCGCGGATTTCAAAAAGTTCGCGCTCGGAAAATCCGCCAATAATTTTCAAACTGCAAGCAAGAGGCAAATCTTGATGCGGGTTGCTGACAGCGCGCAAAATGTTTATCAAATTCATAACGCACGGCTCTTTGACAAGGTTCAATTTGAACTTTGCACTCACGGGAATACCCGCGCCATTCAACGCCTCAATGTAGTCATCAAAGTGCTTGCGGTCACGCAACAAAATTACAAAATCGGAAAATCGCACAGGACGCTTTCGCTTTGTTTCGGGGTCAGTAATGCGTATTTTATTTTCAAAAAACCTTGTAATGTACGAAACAACAACATCTCCTTCGCCAAAAGTTTTTGTCAAAGTTTTGCGTTTTTGCTCACGCACAACGCTGTATATCTCGCACGTTTTTTCCGCCTTAAATATTATCGACTGCTTTTTGTTTTTTTCTTTTTTTGTTGAATTTTCTTCAATTTTAGCGTCATTTTGCAGTTTTTTTGCGCATTTTTGCAGTTTTTTGCGAGATTTCAAGATAACTTTACTTTCAAAATAAACTTTATCATCGCCTTTTACAAGGTAGTATGTTGTAACTCTATCAATGTACCCGAACTTGCGTGGGCGAACATTTTTGAGCGCACCTTTTAGGCGAAACACCCGCACATTGAGGTTTGAAAATTCATTGTCGCCGACATAATCAATGTTTGCAACATCTTTTGTCATAATGTTTTTGAAGATTTTATTTACAAACATCAAAATGTGCTTGTGACTGCGAAAATTTTGCTTGAACGCAATAAACTTTTTTGACTTGTCCGCTTTGAATTTTTCAATTAACTCTACAAAAATATTCAAATCACATTGGCGAAATTTATAAATACTTTGTTTTGGGTCGCCAACAAAAAACGTGTTGTTTTCGCCACAAACAAGTGACAAAAGTTCGCTTTGCTTTTCGTTTGTATCTTGAAACTCATCTACGCAAATAAACTTGTATCTGTTGCGCGTTTCTTTTTTGACGTTTTCATCGCGCAAAATCTCTATTGCTCTATCCTCTAGGTCCGTGAAATCTAAAACATTGCGCGCGCTTTTCATTTTTGCGTAATTTTCAATATATTTTTCCGTAACTCTGCAAAGCGTTTTGACATAAACAAGTGAATTTTCATATGATTTTGCAAGTTTTGTCGTGTTTCCAAACGAAAATACAACAGCATATTTTGAAATCAACGCAAGATATTCCTTTGTTTTGTCGTTCATTTGCTTGCGAAACTCTAACTCGTCCGCGGTCTTTCCTTTTCTGTCGCTAGGTGCCTTTGGCAAGTCAGGAATCTCTGCAAAATGCTTTGTTTCGTCAAGTCTAAATGTTTTGAACAAGTTTAGAAAATCTATCAATAAGTCTACGCGTTCATTGTTTTTTTCGTCATAACCGCATATTTCAACTGTCGATTTCATTTCATTTAGCGCCACGCGCATTTGTTGGCTGTCCGCCTTGAAGCAATCAAGAACATAATGCACGCACAAATTGTATTGTTGTGCGCTGTTTTTTAATTGATTATCCAAAAACGTCTTTGGGCTTTTCAGCGTCGATAAAAACGAAGAAAAACTATAAACAAGTTCGCTAATATTGCTCAAATTTTTTGTCGCGCCAAGAACCTGCGCCAACTCCAAAAATTCGCTCTTTTCACCAAATTCGCTGAACGTGTCCTCCAGCGCCTTTGCCTTGAGATACCCCGCCTCAACCTCATCAATAACGCCAAAATTCGGGTCAATACCCTTGACATAAAAGTACTTTTTTATGATTTTTTGGCAAAAACCGTCAAGCGAGGAAATGTCCGAAACATTGAGTTCAGTGAGTTCCCTGCGCTTTTCGTCCTCACTCAAAACGTCGCTCTTTTGCAAAGCGGAAAAAAGGCGTTGTTTCATCTCCGTCGTCGCACTGCGCGTGAACGTCAGCGCAAGAATTTCGGAAACACTGCATTTGTGCTCCTCAACCAGTTTTACAAGTCGAGCAATCATCGTGCTTGTCTTTCCTGAACCCGCGTTCGCCGAAACGATAACCGCGCGGTCAGTCGTTTTGACCGCAAGTTGCTGTTCTTTTGTCATTTTTTTAGTCATTTTCCACCTTGTTTTTCTTGTATTGTTTGTTTATTTAAATAATTACCTTTTTTGTGGTAAGCCACTCACTTTATTGTCATTTCGACCGGTGGCAAACGCCACAGGTGCAAGTTTGGTACGTGCGCCCTAGACGCTTTGTATGTTAGAAATGTTGGGAGCCACTCACTTTATTGTCATTTCGACCGTAGCGGAGAAATCTCCCGGAAGGGAGCGCGGTTTATTATGGGCGAAAATGTAAAATGAGCGCACCAGCCAAATGAAATGAAACTATATTTATATGCTAGCGCTGTCATTGTGTATAAGTCCCCCATAATGTATCGGGTTGCCCTTCCGGGAGATTTCTCCACTGCAGCGAACAAGTTCGCTTTCGGTCGAAATGACAATGGGGTGCGTGCCTTACCACAATAATAAGGTTATAACTCAGTTATTTGTAGTGACTCAAACCCACAGCAGTGCGCTATCGCACCAGCCGCGGGGCTATCCCCGCCGAGTCGCAAAGAACGCCGCGGTAAGGGCAATAATCGCAAACGCCGTCAAACGGACTTTGTTGAATGTTGCCCGCCTCCATTTCCTTCACGCCTTGCTCAAATATCTTGTAAGCATAATCAATATACACTTCCATTTGCTCCATTGACACCGCCGAACTGCGCCCGCTGTGCAACTTGAACTCCCCTTTTGCATAAGCGGTTGTTATTTCAACAGGAATAACATCGCTTTTCAATTTTTCAGCACTCAAAGTCACGTCTTGCACCAAAACCAACTGCTCGTCATCAATCGTCACGCCGTTCAACTTGTACGTGCTCAAAAACGTCTTGTCCGTGTATGGCGACGTAAAGCCGTCCTTTATCTTGAAATAGTAAACGCCAGCAGGCTTCTTGTCCGCAATTTTCGCAATCGCGCCTAAGTATATGAACAACTGAATTTGCCTGCCACAAAGCAAACTGTCAATGCTAAACTTGTCGTTGCCTGTTTTATAATCGATAATTCGCACATAATCGCCAAATGTGTCCACACGGTCGATTTTGCCCGAAATTGAAACCTTTTTGCCGTTGCACTCAATTTCAAAATTGATAGGTTTTTCCACACTTGAAATGACAAAATCGCAAATCTTGTTTTGCTCATTGATTGCGCGCAACATCAGCGTCGCCGAGTTCGCAATATTCTTTAAAACCGCAAAATTTTCAGCGTCAACATTTTTGTTTTTTCGCCCAAAATCTTCAAGCCCAAAAAACTCAAATGTGCGCTTTACCACATAGCCAAAAACCCTTTCAGCATTTTCGCTCTCAACATACTTCATTTTTCGGTCAATAAGATATCTCCCGAAAAGTTCGGCAACCTTGTGCAAAAACGTGCCCACATCAACCGCCTTGAACGTGTTGTCCGCAGTCTCCTTAAGGCGTAAACCGTAATGACAAAAGTTTTTGAATGGACAACTAAAGTATTCTTGTAGTTGCGAAACACTCGGCTTGTCAAGCGTGCGACAAATGTCCTCAACCTTAGGCTTCTCAAAATCAACCTTTAGTTTACTTGCCAACCCGCATACGCGCGCAGAAAGCGTGTGAACGCTCATTTTTTCAATATCCGCATCAAGTTCGCGCAAAACGCGCTCGCAACGCTCGTGAGTCACAATGTTTTTTGCCACATTTTGCGCACTATCTAGCATATTTATGCCAGCATAGTCGACAAAATCAGCAGTATTCCCGTAAATTCCGCCAACACTGCGCATAATTTCATTCAAAAGCGTCGCAGGCTTTTGCTCGACGGAAAGCACAGAAACAGGATAACTTATTTGCAAGTTATGTGCGCATACAAGATTGCTTTGTACTGCTTGCCTATTTTCTATGTTTACTCGTCTAATTGTCGGATCAACATCACAAACTTTGCGCATTCCCTCAATTTCGTCATCTTGCACCATACCACAATCTTGATTTGAAACAGGAAAATCTCCCTCAACCGCGCCTAATACATACAAATTCTTTGCACGATATAGCATAGACGTTGAAACATCGCCAACATACACGCAATCAACCGTGAGCGGTGGCGTCCTAACATTTATACTATCTAGTCCCGCCTTGAAAATGATTTTAAAATCTTTTAGTGGTACGCTATTTAGTCCCAAAATCTCGGCAAGTTGTTTTGAAACTTGTTCAATCTTTTTTGTGATTTGTTCATACGATTTTGCTTTTTGAAGTTGCCCATAATCGCTGAGTTGTTGCGCAGACTCCGCAATTTTTTCATCGAAATTTATGCTTTGCAAAAACTCTTTCAATGCTTGCAAAATTTCGCATATGTTCACACTTTGGCGCATTTTTGCTGAAAAATCATCAAAAATCGCACAAAAAACATTGTAAACACTTGAAAAATCGTCAAATAGTTCGTCTTGTGGTTTGTTCGCGCTCTTGAAATTGCGCTCATTTATGCCCCATTTTTTGAGGTATAATTCAAAATTGAAAACTTTATCTTTCAATATATTCAAGTATCCCGATTTAATGACCGCCAAAACTTTGTCAATGCGAAACTCGCTTGCAAGGTCAAGCATTTGCAAAACAAATGCGACGGGCGCAAGTGAAGAAAGCGGTTCATTGTAATCAAGAAAAAACGGAATCTTGCATTCGCGCATTTTCTCAACAATTTGCGTTTTGTACTTTTCAAGCCCCGAAACCAAAACAAAGTTGTCGCGGTAGCGCGTCCCGCCTTGCGCAATGCTCGTGCAAACGCTCTCGACTTCGCCACTTAGGTCCTTTGCGCGCACAAACTGCACGCAGTCACACGCGCACCTTTGCCCATATTTTACAACTTTGTCAATTGCGCGCTTTGGTATTTCGCGCTCACACACATCGCCACACTCATCTGCCAACTTTCGCAAAACAATATAGTTGTCGTTCTCGCGCGTTTCTTCCACAATGAAAGTCACACTGTGCGCAAACTTGCAAAGTGTTTGCAACAAAGACAAAATTTGCTTTGTAAGTTTTGGCGAATAAATATAGAAATCCGTATTTCGCGTGTCGTCGTCAAACTCCAATTCGCGATTAAGTTTGTCAAGTTTGTTCGCAGAATCAACATAGCGGTCCTTCAAACAATTTTCGTATTCAGCATATATCTTTTGAATGTCCAAAAGTTTGAGTTTGGAAACATCACTGAGTTCGCTCGTCGCATCTAAAAGTTTTTCGGGCGTGACGCAAGAACTCTTGAACAACATTATTGTGTTGAAAATGTTTTCACTGAAACCGCTAAAAGTCGTAGACTTTGACAAAATCTTCAAGTCCTTGCCAATGTCAAGCGCAATTTTTTGCACAAGCATAATGCCCGCCGACTTTGACAAATACTGAATATTTTTGTCAATGACATACTTGTCCGCCAAACGGTCAAACGTCGTGACGTCCATATCAAAAACCGCGCGCAAATTCGTGCTTTCAAACATTGCGCGTTCAGCGCTCACGCCGAACTTTTCAGGAACAATAAGCACCTGCATATTTTGTTTTTGTCGCTCTTTCATCGTGGCAAACGCCAAATCAATGCCGTCTCCGCGCGCCTGACATATAAAAATCTCAATTTTCATATCAAAATTATATCATAAAATCGCAATTTAACAAAACGATTGCACCCCACCACAACCACTACTACCACTCAACCGCCACAAACGACAAAAAGAAGATGCACAACCCATCTTCTTTTGAAATTTTATATATCATTATATGCATTTAGGGGGACTGTTGGACAAAGAGCATTATGAATTAACATCCCCCCTGCAAACAAATTATGATTGTTTTCAACCGAATAACTATACACTGTTATTCCTCTAGTTGTTGTCATAATGTCAATTGACTCAACTTCAACATATCCACTTAGCGTTTTTACCATATCCCCCACCGCAAGTGGATTATCTCTTAATACATCGGGTGACACATCATATAATGTGCTTGTTCCGCAAATTGCCCAACCTGTGCTTGTCAAAATCGGGTGGTCGGGTGTGAGATTCAAGACGCTACCGTCTTTTAATCTAACAGTCGCCAACGAATAACGTGTAACAACTACAACATTCGTTATATTTTGCAAACTCAATTCACCTGTCGTAGTGTCCATAGTCAAAACTTTGTCTCCCACTTCAATTTCGTTTGCTAATTTTGTTTCTCCATTAAAGCCAACTGAAACTGCCGTATCTTCAGTAATACAACAAACTTTGTAAGATAAACTATAAACGCAATTGATTGATTCATCAAATGAAGTAAAGTTCTTGTTATCATATGAGTAATAAAGTTCGACCGCTTCAGTTATCGTGTCGGAGGTTTCCCTATAACCATCTCCGCTTATGCACTGAACAAGCAAACCAGATAAATCGACACTCGAAATTTTTGACGCTGATATGATTGTAAATTTGTATGTATATGACCCATTAGCAATTTTTTCGCAATTATATGAGTTTCCACCATATGTTACACTCTCAGTACTTGAGGAAACTGAATTCAATGGAACATTAACAATCATTTTAAAATAAACATTTGGTGATAATTCGCTTATAGTCAATGAACTTGTTACTGAAATGCTTGGGTTAAATCCCCCACTGATTTCAATCTTCATTTCACCACTTGTTGTATAAGCTGGCTTTGTTCTATTTGTAATAGTTATATTAAGCGTTGCAGTAGCAGCAGCGCCAGTGCTCGCGTCAGTCATAAGTGCGTAATTGACGCCGTCCACAGATGACGATATGCTGAATGTGTATGTCGCATTTGTTTGCGTGGCGCTAAATGTGCCGACGGGCGCGTTTTTTAATACTGACGTCACATCAATTGAAGAAAGTGTGCTTTCATTCGTAGCCCTCAAATTTGTTCCATTTGCGTCCGTTGTCAATACATACATCCAGCCATTCTTTGAGGATGAAACCATATTTTGACTATAGAGAGGCGCTGTTGATTGCATTGTAATTTTTGTGTACTTTGCAGGGTTTGTTACTGCCACATTCACTGAACCACTAACTGTAGTTGACTGATATGTTCCGTTTTGATACAAATTTTCAATCACGACATCGTTAAGCACACTCACGTCACTGACAGTCGAACCCGCAACAACATTAAAACCGATTTGCCCCTCTATCGTCGCTTGCGCACGTGAGTCGGACATATCCTTTTTTGTATCTGCTGAAACTACTATGAAAATAGTTTGCGGAGTCGTTGCCGTTGTCAAGTTTTCCCCCGTATATGTAAAGTGTGAAAGAGGCTCAAACAAATTAAAGGTTGTGCCCGTTTTAACTGCAGTGGTGGAGGTCAAACTAAATCTATTCTTTAGGACGCTATCGGCTGAAACTACGCCAAGCGAAGCTTCGCCAAATGTATATGTGGTGCTATCAAATGAAATCAAATTCGTTGTGCTACTTAGGTCACTAAAAATGTATTCAACTTTGACAAAGTATTGCGACAGTTGATTTTGGTCGTCGATTGTCACATTGTATTTACTGTCAGTAGTAAGACTAACGGCACTCGAACTACCATATGTTATACCACCATTATTTAGCGTTCCATCCGCCCCAACATTTGAGTAAAACATCTCAATGCCGTTGTTAAAACGCAGTGCGGGACTGTCAAATGTGAACGCAATTGTTCCCGTCGCAGTCTTTGAATCTTTTAAAACACTATATGTTGTATACGCAACAAAAGCAAGTCCCAAAAGTAAAATGACAAGGCTCAAAATTGTCATTTTGCGAAATTGGTTTGCGCGGGTTTGTTCCGTACAAATTGTTGAAATTCTTTGGTTATTATTTTTCATACTACTACCTTTCATTTTTGCACTTTTTTTATCATTAGTACAGTCAAATTCAGTAGTAGTGCAATTATTCTTATTATGTGTTTTCGCTAAATTTTTATTCTTATTATTGTTTCCGCAAATTTTGCAATTTGCCGTATTCTGTCGATTTTTGCAAGTATCTTGCAAATTTTGACAATATTCCCCATTGTTTTGAGGGGCTATACTGCCATTTTTTGCATCAGTATACCCCCCCCCCCCCTAGCACATTTGTTCTATTTTTCATAAGCATTTTCTCTCCAGAATATTTTATTTTTCACAATTAGTATACCCATTTTCCCCCTTTTAGTCAAGCAAATCAAGCAAAAAGTTATAAATCTTTCAGTAAAGCGCGCAACATAGTTTTGTCGGTGGTGGCAACGCGGAAACTATCACAACATTTTGAAATGGTTTTTCGCAACACAAATTCGCTCACGTTGTCAAGTGACAAAAACGTGAGCGTTTTTTCACGTTGTTTGATAAAAGAGTCGCATAATAACCACGCGATGCACATATTAACATAGTATTCAGTTTCGTTTTTCATAGTTTTGACAAGTGCAAGCGTTTTGTCAACATTAGCATCATCAAGATACTTGAATAGTATGCGAACACCTATTCGGCGCGCAAATGTGCGCGGGTCTAAAAGTAGTGTTTTGCTGAGTTCAAACAAACAATCTTGCCCAACCTGTAGCCGTGCACTATCGCACCAAGTACTTGTAACAGTAGAATGTCCGCAAGTTCGCCGTCCATTTCGGTTACTTGCTTGCACCGACTTTACCTGTAGCAGTGCGCTTTCGCACCACGATATGGCGTCAACAGTTGCCCAATTGTCAATGATAGGCATCAACTTGTATAAATAATGTTTGAGCAATCCAAAATCTCGCACGCGATGTAAGGTTTTAGCATAAATAATTGTATTTTCATAGTATTTGAACGTTTCCGCATCCAAATACAGCACAACCTCGTCCGTCGAAATAGCTTTTAGTATCGCGTTTATGTCCGCCGACATAACGACAAGCATCGGCATCTGCGTTCGAATAATGCTCCGTGCCCAAGCCTCTTTTTGAGGGTTAGCGCAACGTTCCAATTGCGCATTGATTCTTTCTATATCAAACTTTTTTTCCATAAATTTTTCAATCAATCAATAATGATTGTATTCCCGTAATACAAGTTGTAAAAATAGTCGACCAAATCTTGTGATAATTGCTCGGATAGATAGTATTTTTCGTTGTAAATCTTTTGAATATAATATGTTTTTTGTGCGTCCGTGCCAGTTTTTACGATGTCAAACTTAAATTCCCTGTCGCGCGTCGCATCTACCTCAATTTTCAAAACCATTTCGCCAAAATATTTTGTGCCGTTCTCTTGCTCCGTCAGTCTATCTTTGCGAACATAAATACTCTTGACGTGATTATAAAAACTTGCAATCGTGTTTTCGCCCGTAAAACGCAATGCTTCTTTGCCATCGGAAATGGTAAAATTTTCGATTTGCGATGTCGTAATCAAACGCAACTCGTTGCTGAATATTCCCCAACTGCAACCACTTAACATAACCATTGTAACAATAAACGTGAATACCAACCCGAATCTCTTTACCATTTTCGCCTCAAATCAATAATACCCTTATTATAATAAATTTGACAATTTAAGTCAAACAAAAAACAATGTTTTGCAAAGTTCTCCTTTATTTATACGCTGACGCGGAGCTTTTCCTATTAACGCAACTGAAACACATAAAAAGAACGGCAATACGCCGTCCTCATAAATTAATTGCTTGCACCGATTGCACCTGTAGCCGTGCGCTCTCGCACAAAAAAGTACATAGTAAATTAACTATGTACCCAAATTCATATAGTGCCACCCAACCAACCCGCACCTGTGGCGTATGCCACCGAGAACTAATATTGGTAGAAAGTCAGCAAATACGCCGTCCTTTCTTGCTTATTGCTTGTACTAATAGTACCCACAGCCACGGGGCTTTCCCCGTTAGAAGGTGATGCGGGAAGAAATGTAGGATGCAAGGTCAGCAAGCGGAATAGTTTCCTGTTGCATAGAATCGCGCTCGCGAACCGTAACCGTGCCATTTGCAAGCGTTTCGTCATCGACGGTCACGCAGAACGGCGTACCAATCTCGTCTTGACGACGGTAGCGTTTTCCAATGCTGCCCGACTCATCATAAGTAGCAGAAAAATGTTTGCACAATTCCGCATAAATCTCGTCCGCCTTTTCAGCGTGATTTTTCTTGATGAGTGGCAATACCGCAACCTTGTATGGCGCCAAAAACCTATGCAGTTTCAAAACAACACGCGTCTGTCCGTCCGCAAGTTCTTCCTCCGTATATGCGTCCATCAAAAACGCAAGTGTGAGGCGCGTCAGTCCAACCGCTGGCTCAATGCAATACGGAACATACTTTTCATTTGTGACTGGGTCAGTGTACTCCAAGTTCACACCGCTATATTGCATATGTTGTTTGAGGTCGTAGTCCGTGCGGTCAGCAAGCCCCCAAAGTTCACCCCAACCAAAAGGAAATTTGTATTCAAAATCGGTCGTTGCCTTACTGTAAAAGCACAATTCTTGCGCGCTGTGGTCACGCAAACGCAAATTTTCCTCGCGAATGCCAAGCGACAAAAGAAAGTTTTTCAAAAAGTCTTTCCAATAAGCAAACCATTCAAGGTCAGTACCCGGCTTGCAGAAAAACTCAAGTTCCATTTGTTCAAACTCGCGCGTGCGGAAAATAAAATTTCCCGGCGTAATCTCATTTCTAAACGATTTGCCAACTTGTCCAATACCAAAAGGCACTTTTTTGCGCATAGAACGCACAATGTTTTTGAAGTTCACAAACATACCTTGCGCAGTTTCAGGGCGCAAATAAATTTCACTCGTCTTGTCCTCAATGACGCCTTGAAAGGTCTTGAACATAATGTTGAATTGCCTTATTTGCGAAAAATCACTCTTTCCACAAATTGGACATACAATTTTATGCTCAAAAACAAAATTTTCAAGTTCTTCATCCGTCTTACCGTTCGGGTCAAAATCAATATCCGCGTGCTTTTTCAAATACGCCTCAATCAAATGGTCCGCCCTATGGCGCGACTTGCACGCCTTGCAGTCCATTAGCGGGTCGGTCGCGCTCTTGATGTGCCCGCTCGCTTCCCAAACCTTTGGGTTCATCAAAATTGCGCTTTCAATCGCAACATTGTACTTGTTTTCAGTAATAAACTTCTTGAACCACGCATCACGCACGTTTCCTTTCAATAAAACGCCGAGCGGACCATAGTCCCACGAGTTGGCGAGTCCGCCATAAATTTCGCTACCCTGAAAGACAAAACCATTGTCCTTGCAAAACGCAACCATTTTATCCATTGTCAATTTGTTATCCATTTTCTTCACCTAATTGTTAATTATTCCACCCACGAAACGCCAACCGCTGGCCCGACGTGGCTTGCCACTACTGGACAAATTTCGCCCGTCAAGATTTCGCGATTTGGAAAGCGCTCCTTGACCTTTTGTAGTAGCATCGAAAAATATTTTGAGTTTACCGCGCTCAACGCGTAAATCTTGCGTGCCGTCTCAGGAATGCGCGCAATCATCAGCGGAATCGCCTTCGCAACGCCGATGACCTTGTGCACACATTTTAGAGTGTTTTCCCTAAACGAAAGAATCGGCTTAATTTTCAAAATCGTGCCGAGCATCGCACTAATTTTGCCCAATCTTCCGCCACGGCGCAAATATTCAAGATTGTCAGGGCAAAAGCAAATTTCCGCGCCCTTGATGTTTTTTTCAATATTCGCAACGACTTCTTCGCGCGAAAGTCCCTTTTCAATGTCCGCAACCGCGTCCTCAATGAGCATAAGCGTTGTCTGCCCGCAACAATTGGAGTCGACAATCGTTATGCACTCGCTCGCGCCCTCAACTTCCTTGAGCGCCAGACACGCGCCGTTGTATGAGCCAGACAAGTACGACCCGATGCAAAAAACAATTGCCTCATCGCCTGCGTCCACGACTTTTTGAAACGCATCCATATATGCTTGCGTGCTAGGTTGCGTCGTCTTCGGAAACTCGCGCGACGACAGCATCGCGTCGTAGAACTCTTGATATGTGTCAGGTGTGCCCTCATAAAATTCGCGCTCACCAATGTTGATTTTCAGCGGAACAATCGCAATGTCGTGTTCTACTGCATACTCTTTTGTAACTGATGCTGTTGAATCTGTTATAATCTTAATCATTACCAAAATTTCCTTTTTATTTTTTTTTGTGTTTCATTTAAACCATACTTGCGCCACTCCCTAAAAACTTACCGCGTCGCAATAATCTAATGAACCCCTTTTAAAAGTAATAATTCTTTGCACACTGCAAAACTATATCTAAGACTTTTTCATTAGCAGTTTTCCACATTTCAACAAAGATTGTCCACACAATGCGCATATGGGCAATCTTGCTTATATATTATATTACACTTTGCGCAAAAAAACAATCGTTTTACACTATTTTATTTTTGGATACCATTTTACTATGCTACTGCGAACAAAATATTTGCACACCTATAACAAAAAGCAACTAAAAAGAACGGCAGTACGCCGTCCTTATTAGTTTATTGTAGTACCCAACAGTACCTGTAGCGGTGCGCTATCCCCAACACAACACGCATATAGAAAGCATATAAGTTTGCCTTCTATAAAAACAAATTACTTGTAGAAACAGTACCCGCACCCGTGGCTACCCCACACATAAAAAAGGTACATAGCAAATTAACTATGTACCAAAACTCATATAGTGCCACTCACCAAATCTGTAGCGGTGCACTATCGCACCCCACTAGGCTTCTTCAAAGTAGCAAGAACTACTAGGTGTAGGCGGGAAAGTCTGACCCTTTTGAAGGTCGACAATATTGATAACTTCGCCATTCTCATCAAACATCTTGTATTGTCCAGAATGAGGCGCCGTTTCACCAGGTCTAAATTTCATAGTAACCTCCTCGCAAATAGTTTGCGCAGTCCTAAGAAAATTATTCATTGATATTTTAAAACTTATTGCCCCGCACACTTTACAGCACTAGCAACAACCAAACAAAAAAAATCAAATGTTTTTGCGCACATTTGATTTTTTTTCTTATGGTGTATTCAATTTTTTCATTATATACAAAAAATCTTTATCTTTCCAAATCGTCGTCGTGACATTTACCCTCGCAAGCGTCGTTATTATAACCAATAGTATTGTAAGGGCGAACGTGAATACCATTAATAGCGCCAAGTGTTGGAACATACTCTTTTTCGTCAAGCAATTTTTCGACTTTCTTTCTTTGCGCGCCCTTTTCTTCGCAATCGCACTTGATAGCGCCCACGTGGATACCATTATTGCATTCAACGCGCTTTGGCTCAGCAAAATCTTCGCGTTCAACATATTCTTTTGCCTCATTCTCACGCCCAATCGATGTGTACGGACGAACATAAGTATTTTTCAATAACCCCGTCGTAAAATCGTAATCTTTCCCATTATAAATTGTCTTTTCCATTTTTCACCTCGTCTTATAGCAGTATTATAGCACCAAAAATCAATTATGTCAATAGGTGCTTGTAATTTCTCATAAATAAAAAACGGCATTATGCCGTTCGATATTGCGCAATTTTAAAATGTTTTCGCGCCTAAACGATTGGTTTCCACGAATCTTTGAGCGAGATTGTAAAATTGAAAATGTAGTTTTCAGGCGTTGAATCTTTGTCGAGCGCAAAATAACCTTTGCGCATAAATTGATATTTATCATATGCTTTTGCCGATTTCAAAAAGTTTTCGGCAATTGCTGTTGTTTCAATAAGTGAATTGGGTTCCAAAATGTCCTCAATCGGCGTGCCTTTGGCAAGCGCTTTGGTTGGCATAAGGTATTCCGCTTTTGTCAAGTTCTTGAAATTCCTAATCGTGCATTCAAAGCCGTTCGCTTTCGCAACAAAATGGATTGTGCCTTTGACTTTGATGCCACTTTCGTCTTGCCCGCTCTTTGTGCCTTCGATATATTCGCACTCAAGGTGGTCGATTTCGCCGTTTTCGCCCATAATAACGTTGTTGCACTTAATGATATACGCGCCCTTTAGTCGTACCATTCCTCCGACGACAAGTCGATTGTATTTTGGTGGCGGGTCTAGTGCAAAATCTTCTTTTTCAATATAAATTTCACGACCAAACAAGGCTTTGTGCGTACCCGCGTCCTCAATTGTCGGGTTGTTTTGAACCTCGATTTCCTCAGTTTTCCCTTCATCCCAGTTAGTAATGATGACCTTGAGCGGGTCAAGAACGACCATTGCGCGCGTGGCAACTTTGTTCAAATCTTCGCGAATATAGTATTCGAACGCGCTGAACGGTATCGTGTTTTCGCTAGTTATTCCGCAACTGCGCACAAAATTTTTGACGCCGTCTGCCGTATAGCCACGTCTTTTCATCCCAACTATCGTCATATAGCGCGGGTCATCCCAGCCCATAACCGCACCCGAATTTACAAGCGCTTTCAAATAACGCTTGCCAAGCAAAACATTTTCAAGATTGAGTGGCGAAAATTCTCTTTGCTTTGGCGCAAATGGCTTGTCCCAACCGTGTTCAACAAACCAATCGTAAACCTCGCGATGAACTCTAAACGAAATGTCGCACAAACTATATGTTACGCCCTCAAGCGCGTCCTCAATCGGGTGCGCAAAATCGTACATAGGATATATGCACCATTTGTCGCCAGTTTTGTAATGATGTTCTCTCAAAATGCGATACATAATCGGGTCGCGCATCAAAATATTTGGATGCGCCATATCAATTTTCGCACGCAAAGTGAGCGAACCATCAGGATATTTGCCTTCCTTCATTTCGCGGAACAAGCGCAAACTTTCTTCACGCGGACGGTCGCGAAACGGGCTGTTTTCGCCCGCTTCAGTCAGCGTCCCCTTCATTTTGAGTTGCTCTTCTTGCGAAAGTTCGTCAACATACGCGTCGCCATTCATAATCATTTTTTCAGCAATGTCGTAAATTTTATCAAAGTATGCCTCGCTCGCAAAAACAACCGCCTTTGGCGTGTAGCCAAGCCACTTTAAATCTTCAACATAACTTTCAGCAAACTCGCCTTGCTCGCGACTCGGGTTGGTGTCGTCCATTCGTAAATAAGTATAACCGCCAAATTTCATAGCGGTTTCAAAATCAATCATCCACGCCTTGCAGTGCCCGATGTGCCAGTACCCGCTCGGTTCTGGCGGACATCGCGTAACAACTTCCTTGCTACGCCCCGACTTCAAGTCCTCTAAAATTTCTTCTTCAATAAAATTTGACGGTTCAATACTGTTTAAATCTATCATAATTAATTTCCTAAATCAATATTTTCATTTTATAATGTTGACGCGGTCAATGTGCATTTTCGCATCCACGCTAGCCATAAAATAAAGAAAAACCTTATAAAAAGTGGTAAGCCACACACTCCCATTGTCATTGCGAGGCAGTCAATGGAGTATTGTGCCACTGATTTCGCTTATCACACAAAACTAGCACATTAGGTACGTCTGCTCATATGAACCCGCCCATACCTTGACAACGTGGCAATCTCCCGGAAGGGCAATCCGCTATGTTATGAGATGCTGAGTCAAATGACCGCGCTAGCAAAACAACGGAATGTCATTATTAAAGGCTGTCGCTGTCAATATTTATACTCGCCCATAATTAACCGCGCTCCCTTCCGGCAAGACTCGCCTTGACTACAGGTTCGATTGCCGTCTCACAACAACATACACACACCACCCACACCTACACCTGTGCCGTCTGGCACTCTCCGCTACAAAGGCTTTGACAAGCCTTTTTCGGTCGAAATGAAACGGGGGTAGTGACTTACCACATAATAATGTTGATTTGTTGTAGGAACAGTACCCGCACCAGTAACGTTTGCAACCAGCCGAGGGGCTAACTCGCGAACAACCAATCATAGAAAGCAAATGCTCGCCGTCCATTTCAGTTGCTTGCTTGCACCGACTGCACCTGTGGCAGTGCGCCATCGCACCGAGAACTATAGTCTATAGAAAGCACAAACGTTCGCCGTCCACACAAATTGCTTGCTTGCACCGACTACACCTGCAGCAGTGCGCTATCGCACCCACCTAGCGAGAAAGTTCAGCGTCTTTGGCTTTTTGTTTTTCAACAATAGCATCTGTCTGAGCCATAAGTTCTTCCATATCCTTGACACTCTGCTTGAACTCGTCAAACATCGCAATCGATTCAGCGCGGTCATTGAAATACTTCGCAAACTTTTCGTGCGCGCACGCAAACTCGTCGCCCAAGCCAACTTCCTTGAAACGCGCCTCATATGACGCACTCATAAACACCTTGTACATATTGTCAATGCTCTCTTGTCCGCGCGTGAAAATCTCGTCGCCGTCCCAGTCCTTGATGCACTCGTGCAGTTCAGCAAGATTATCGCCGACCGCCTTTTTCGCGCCGTCCCAACTCTCATAAGCCAACTTTTCATCCATAATCTTTGGCAAAAGTTCGTCCTTGACAATTTTATATTGCCCCTTACTAACTCTAAGATTGTCAGTTGTCGTTGCTCTCAAGTGTCCAAAATCAGGCAAATCGGCAAAACACTCTTCAAACTCGCGCAAACACTCAAGGCATTGTTCCCTCATACGCTTTGTAGGATTCTCCGTCACAATGTTTGAATTTTCCTTTGCCACATTCTGCGCCTTTTTTGGTCTAGCAGGTACTTGAGGCGCAGACTTTGCCATTATTTCTACCGCCTCAACTTCTTCAACGGGCGCTTGTCTTACTGTGTTGACGCCTTCATCTTCATAAATTTTTTCAATTCCAATTTTTCCAGCCATAAAATATTCTCCTTATTATGACTAATTTTACCATAGTTGCACTAAATTGTCAAGAGCGAACCGCTAAAATAGCACTCTACCTATTCATCTCCAAATCAGAGGCAACATTATGTCCTATTATTGGAGGTTCGTTATTCTTTTGAGGCGTCGGCTGTAATGGTTTTTTCTTAGCGGTTCCGTTACCCAATTCCGCTTCACTACCCCTGCGGTGAATATCAATTTTCATTGTCGTAATTTCGTCAACTTTTTCAGTCTCAACGCGCTTTTCGTCCGACTTTTGATAGGACGGCGCATTTTTTTCAGTCGGTTGCTTTTTCGGAATGCTCTTTGCCTTACCTTGCTCTTTTTCAAGTCGCGTAGCAACAATGGTTTTGTTGCCCTCGATTTCGCGCTCTTGCTCCCTGCGAATAGGTTTGGTCGCAGTGCGCATATCTTTCAAAATCTGTTTTTCAATATTTGGATGTTTGCCTTGCAAAACGTCAATGCACTCGTCAAGCAACTGATTCATACACAAACTGCGCGAAAGTGCTCGGTCAAAGAACGATGCGCGCTTGCCAAGCAATTCACTAAACATTTCAAGCAAACTTTTCGTGTAGTTGTTATCGTTGCCGTTCAAAACTTTCATACGCGCGTCAAAAATCTTCTTTTCTGTCCTCTCGATGCCCGCAACCGACTCTTTCCAAAGCAAAAATCGGTGTTTTTTGCGACGCTTGCACTGCTTGAACTCGTCAGTCGCATCGGCAGGATAAACATAGTCGTCATCAACAATGTTAAATTCCTCTTTCATATTGTAGAAAAATTGTTCCCCCGCATTGTCGACAAAACTTGCAATTTGACACGATTGCGCATTCGTGACAAGTTTGTTCATCTTGTGAACAGGCTCAACAAATGTGAGAGTCGCCATAAGTTTTTCGCCAAGTTTTGAAACCGTAACAAAAAACTTTCCGTGCCCAAACTCGCCAATCGGGCGCAACGTCTGCACAAAGATATAATTTTCATAGTTGTTGGTAACAACTTTTTTCGCCTTGACGAGTTCGTCACAAATCTCGTCAGTCAAAACATATTCGCCGTCAACAGCGTAGTCGCCCAGCATAAGATTTTGCAAAATGTCAATTTGCTGATTGTGGCGCAATTCGTCGATTTCGTCTGGGTCAGTAACTTGCCCCGTCTCGCAGTCTTCGCGCTTGTATGGCTTTTTGTCATCAAAATGACTATTTTGTTTAACTTGCGTTTCCCCTTGTGACTGCATTTGTCTTTCAAGCCCCAAGTCCTCAACTTGTACGTCATTTTCTTTGTTCATTTGCTTGTTCTCCGCTCTTAGTATACCACATTCGCCACTTTTTTTGCAAGTATTTTGTATATCTAATGCGATAGCGCATTGCTGCAGGCACTGTCACTACGCCTAAGTAAGTTGTGTGGACGTCATTGGCAAATGCTTTCTATAATGCTTATCACTCGAAAGGTAAACGCCACTGGTGCAGGTACTATCCCTATACACAAGTTATTTAAGTAGACATCAAACACAATCGCCTTCTATATATGTTCGTTCTCATAGTATGTGCTGACAAGGTATATGTTTTTAAGTACCCCATAATAAAACGGGTTGCCCTTCCGGGAGATTTCTCCGCTGCAGCGAAAATTGCATTTCCGCTTTCGGTCGAAATGACAATAAAGAAAGTACCTTACCACTTTTATACGGTTTCCCCATGTTTTTGCTACCGCATAAAATGAAAATATACCTTATAACAAATAAAATAACCTTATTATTGTGGTAAGCCACCGCCCCCATTGTCATTTCGACCAAAGGCGGAGGCGTCAGTCCTCGCCGACGCGGAGAAATCTCCCGGAAGGGCAACCCGTTGCGTTATAATATCCTAACTCAAATGACAGCGCTAGCCTACAAAAATGATTTTCTTTTATATAGTTGCTGACGCGGCGAGACACGCATTTGCCCATAATAAACCGCGCCACTACTTGAACATTTTTGCGGCAGTATTTGATTTTTTTTGATATATATGCTATAATAGTGAAAATTAAGGGTTAAAATTATAATTTAAGCAAAAAGGAACAAGATAAATAATGAATTACCTATTTATAGATATTGAATGTTGCGACGGCGTGCACTTGTGCAGTCTTGGTGGCGTGTTGACCGATTGCAATTTTCATATGCTAGACAAATTCGACCTACTCGTCAATCCGCAATTGCGTTTTAAACTCAGCGGGCGCAAAGACGACGGAATAAAGTTGTTTTATCCAGAACAAAAGTTTTACGAACAACCAAACTTTCGCACATTTTATAACAACATAAAACAATTGCTAATGTTGCCCGATGTAACGCTTGTAGGGTTCAGCATTCAAAATGATTTCAATTTCATAAACCTTGCGTGCGAGCGCTATGGTCTACCACAACTCTCTCTCACAGGCTACGACATACAACTTATTTACAAAAAAATGACCAATGATACGACCGTCCGGGCGCTCGAAAAAATTGCCGACGCGCTCGACATACCGCACGGCGCATTCAGTATGCACCGAAGTTGCGACGACGCCCACTTGTCAATGTATATTTTGCGCAACCTTTGTTATATGGAACATAAATCAATCGAAAGCGTTTTTGAAAAATATGAACCATATTGCAAAGTGCAATCAAAATTCTATGACGAAACAGGGCATCAAGTGCGCCCACGCCGACGCCCCGCAACAAGCAATGTTTAAGGAATTCCGCGCGTCAATTTTCAATCAATGCGCGCAATTACTTGCTGAATAACTTAATCAATCATTGTATTTGAAACACAAAATTTACATTGAACAATTGCAGAAAGCAACATTGAACAAAAAAATATTACTACCTTATGCCTAAAATGAAATTGTTTTATTTTGATTAAACAATTTCACATATAAAAAACGCAATAAAAAAATAGTTTATTGCGTTTTTTATATATTTATTCTTTTACCCTAGTGAAATTTTTGCGTATTTACGCACTTTTGTCACGAGATGATAACAACAAAATCACAAATCAATTGCATTTTCGTCTAGCAAAAATTGCTGAATGCCGATATATAAAATACCTTGTTCATCGTGCCACGGAATAATGTTATCTTTCACAATGACAATTTTTTTGAAAGAATCTGCAATTCTATTCAATGATTTTGTTTCCTGCTCTTTTTTATCTGCTGAATCAATGTTTAGCGCCGATTGAATGTAGTATCGTTTACTGCTCTTGTTTGCAACAAAGTCAATTTCAAGTTGCACTCTTTTACTTTTGCCAAGTTCGTCCTTGTAATTGTACTCTACGACGCCGACATCGACATCATATTCTCTAAACAACAACTCATTGTAGATTATGTTTTCCATAATGTGATTTTCTTCTTGTTGCCTAAAATTCAATCTAGCATTTCTAAGTCCAACATCGGTAAAATAGTATTTTAGCGGAGTATCTATATACTTTTTCCCCTTGACATCATAGCGATATGCCTTGTTAATGATAAAGGCATCAATGAAATAATCAAGGTAAGCGCTAATCGTACTAGACGAAATTTTGACTTGTTTTATTGACGCAAACGTGTTTGCAATTTTGGTAGGGTTTGTCAGCGAGCCAACTGAAGATGAAATTAGGTTCAACAAATCTTCTAGCGCCTCTTTGTCGTTTAGAATGCCGTTTCTTTCAATGACATCTGTTATATATGTTTTAGTAAACAAGTCTTTCAAATATTTACTTTTTTCTTCGTGAGTCTTTTTTGTGACCGCTAGGGGCATACCGCCATACATAACATATTCTTGCCACGCGTTGTTTTTATCTCCCTCATATGCGTCATAAAACTCTTTGAATGTCAAAGGTGTAACCCTTATTTCATCTCCCCTATCCTTGAACTCAGTCAAAATATCCGATGACAACATACGCGAATTACTGCCCGTGACGTACAAGTCCACATTTGGCAACTTCATAAGCCCAAGCAAGGTGTCTACAAAGCCAATTTTTGAATCTTTATCATCAATATATGGATTTTGTATGTCCTCTACCTTTTGAATTTCGTCAATGAACACATAGTACATTTTGCTTTTGTCCGAAACCAATTCTCTAACATAAGTGTCAAGTTCAATCGGGTTTCGGTACTTTGCATTTTTGGTTTCATCTAAAGCAAGTTCTATGATTTGTTTTTCACTGACGCCGATAGATGTCAAGTAATCGTGATAAATGTTGAATAATAAATACGACTTTCCGCAACGCCTAATGCCTGTTATGACCTTAATCAAACCATTTTCTCTTTTGTTGATAAGCTTATTTAGATATGAATTTCTTTGAATTTCCATAGCCACCTCGTGAAATTTTTGCGTATTTACGCACTTTTGTCACGAGTATTATATCAATAAAAGATTATTATGTCAACAAATACTCGTGAAATTTTTGCGTATTTACGCACTTTTGTCACGAGCATTATATCAAATATTGTCGATTTTGCCGCGCCTACAAAAATTACACCTTGACCGCGTCATTAATTATATAAAGGAAAACATTTTATATATAGCGCTAGCGCGGTCAATCTATTTAATTGCCCATAATAAACCGCGTCCCCCTTCCGGGAGATTTCTCCACGTTGGTCGAAATGACAATTGAGTGAGTACCTTACCACTTTTATATGGGTTTCCTTTGTTTAAGCTACCGCATAAAATGAAAGCATACCTTATAACAAATATAATAAAAATAACCTTATTTTAGTGATAAGTCACCTACCCACATTGTCATTTCGACCGAAAGCGAAAATGCAATTTTCGCTACAGCGGAGAAATCTCCCGGAAGGGGTCAAACTCAGTTGTGAGCGATTAATCTCATTGACAGCGCCAGCCAACAAAAAAAGGTACACAGTAATTTAACCGTGTACCAAAATCGTATAGAGCCACCCAGCCAAACCTGCAGCAACGGGGCTATCCCCGCCCAAACTTGCAGCCGCGGGCTATCCCGCCACAAAAAAAATGCGCTTTCACGCATTTTTTCTAGGTTTATTTGCCTGTTGTTCCGTTGTCGATTGTGATATGAAGCACAGCGTTGACATTGCCAATTCCAACAATATACGCTGAGTAGTTGATGACAAATTCTTTTTCTAATTCATTGAATTGAGCAACGTCTTTCCAGCCTACTGGATAGAAAGCAATTCCATATTTGCCATTAAGTTCATCGATGCTTGAAGCACCAAATGTTACTGTGCCATTTGCATATCCTTTCTTTGTGATATATTGACCACCCGCAGTTGCATTTTGTATTTCAAAGAATACATATGTTTGACCATTTTTTAACACTATATCGTATTCATTATCTGTGTCAGCACGCTTTGCAATTGTCGCATTTTCATTCTGTGTAGCAACACTTGCAATCACAGCCTGCTCTGCAACTGTGTTTTTAGAAGTTGCCTTTGAAGCAATAACAGGACAAGCAACCATCAATTTATTGTTTTCAATGCGGAATACGTCGTCTTCAATAAAATTTGAATTTCCAATTGAAAGCTTAAATTTCGATTTGGTATCATACTTTATGCCGTCAATAACAACTACTTGATTGTTATCTACATTAGCAGCTGTAACTTCCATATAGTAGCCCTCAAGTTCAGGTTGCCCAGCATCTTTCAACTTAGTATTGATTTCAGCAAAAGAGTAAAATGTTTGCTCTCCCAAAACAGCCTTATTGTTGTAAACTGCATTCATTATTTCAGCCATCTTGGCTGTAACTGTGTCAAATTTAAGTCCAACAACATAATATGTGCCAGTGTTTGCTGTAAGTTTATAGTTGTTAGCGCCCTCGCCTGACAAACTTGCGTTGATGTCAAATGTTGTACCAGCGGTTGCTCCCGCATCGTATCCATTAACAACAAGCGAAATGCTTACTTTGTCAGCATCACCACTTAAGATTTCTCCGCTAGTAATCTTGTATGTAGGCTCAACCTTTGCTTCGTCTTCAAATTGATAAATATCATCAACTGCAACCTTGATGTTCGCTTTGTTGATTACAAAGTCAAATGAACTAACCATATCATTATAGTTGTCAGATCTGACTCTGTAGTAAATTTTTGTTGCATTTTCGCTTGCATTGACAAAGTCAAGTCCAAGGTCATCCAAACTTTTCCAACCAGTTTCTGTTGCGGTAAGGAATTGAAGCGAATAACTGAATTGCGTATTTTCAAATGTTTCGTGAACAGTAACCTTTGGTTCTTGCTTTTCACCATTGTATGTGAATTCACCTTGTGTACTATACATTGATGAACTTGCAGTTGCCTTGATAACATCGAAAGTCACTGTTTTGTACACAATGTTGTAGTTGTCTAAATCTTCAGGGACTGCTTTTACGTAAATTGTGTGAGTAGCAACTTTTTTGAATTTGTCAAAATCCCCACTTGCAATTGCTTCTTCTTTAGAAGGATAGTATGTTCCGTCTTCACTAGCAGCAAACCAAAGTGATGTGTTTGCTTGGTCACTTGATTTTGATATAGTTGGGAATGGAACTGCATATGCGCTGTATCCAATTTCTTTTCCGCCAGACACAAAAATGTCGACATAGTTAGAAGATTTTGCAACTGTGAAATTGATTGTTTTCTTGATTTCAGTATAGTTTGAAGAATCGCCTACAACTGCTTTTGTGTAAACAGTATATTCTCCAGCGTTTTTGAAGTTTGCAAAAGCCTCATTAATAAGCGCATTCTCTCTTGTGTAATATGTTCCGTCTTCAGTTGTTGCAAACATAATTGTTGGCTCCACTGTAACACCATCATTTGCTTTAAATGTAACATTTGGAAGTCTTACTGCTCCATTATAAACCAATGATGTATTAGTTGCTTCAATTGCGCCAAAATCAGCAAGGTTTGCTTTGTTTACAGTGAAAGTGAATGATTTTGCATCAGCAAGCGTTGTTGCAGATAATTCTTTCACGCCATATGGAGCGTGCAATTTCTTTGTAGAACGGTCAATAACATAGTAGTATACGGTATATTCGCCCGCATTTACAATGTTAAGACCAGTTGTTGAAGTACTCCAATCGGTTTCAGGGTTAAATGCGCTTGTGCCGTCATAAAGTGCATAGCGAATTAAGATTTCTGGTTGCGCAATCTTTGTGCCAACATATTGAATATCGAAGCTTTGCGCGCTACCCGTGTATGTTCCGCTTGTAGTGATGTTAAAATCTTCTGGAACAAATTGAATTTGTTGTACTGAAACAACTACACTGTCAATATAATCAGCATAGTTTGTTGCGCTGACCTTGAAGAACACAGTGTGTGGCTTGTCGTTGTTTGTTGCGTCAGTGCCCAAAACTGGGAAATCTGCTTTTGAAACCCAATTTTTTGTTTCGCCCGCGTCAAGTGAGTACACAACAGTTGCGTTTTCAATACCCTCAACAGTTACGTCAAAAATTTGTTTTGAACCAGTATAAGTATAAGTAACTTTGCCGTCTTGCGCGCCAACAACTGTTACGTCTTTCGCCTCAATAGTTTTGTCTGCAATAACCATTGTTTTTTGACCATAGTAGGTCTCAAAGTTTTGCGAAGAAACGCTGAAGAAAACAGTATATGTGCCAGCATCAACAACGTTTATTTGTTCTTTTGACACATATGTTTTGCTTGCGCCCGCGTCAAGGCTGTATTTTACCTCAACTTGTTCGTCGCCATAGCCAACATCAAACATCTTTTTAGTGCCGTCGTATTGGAAACTTGTAGCACCAAAAGTCAAATTGTCAGCATTGATTGTAGCCTTTTTGATGATTACATTGTGGCTACCAGTATAATCTTTGAAGCCCTTAGCGGAAATCTTGAAATATACCTTATAAGTACCCGCATTGATAATCGCGAGTTTGTCTTTTTCAGTAAATTTTTCCCCGTCAAGAGAATAAAGTGCTGAAATTTTAGTGTCTTTGTATGTAATGTCATAGATGTGAGAATTGCCGTCATACGTGAACTCATTTTGCCCGAGTTTGACGTCCTCAGTCTTGAAATCTTTGTCACCGCACGCCACGAACACAACGCTTGTGCAAACGAGCAAGATTCCACAAAGTAGTAGTTTTAACTTATTCATTTTTGCCTCCTATTGAATAGTATTTGTCTTGTATGACTAAATTATACTGAAATAGCATATTCAAGTCAAGCGTTTTGTGGCACATTTTTTGCGACTTCGCAAAACCCTCTTTTATATATTATAAGGAATACCTTATTATAATTCCAAGCACCCTATTTCTATTGACCGCGCCAGCACTTAAATAATGATATTCCTTTATTTCGCTAGCGCTGTCATTGAACTGCGTAATCCATAATATAGCGGGTTGCCCTTCCGAGAGATTTCTCCACTACAGCGGTGGCAGACGCCACTGGTGCAGGTGCAATTCCTACGCACTATTTGCTATTAAAGACGGCGCGTTTTATACTTTCTATATTATTTAGTTCTCGGTGGCAAACGCCCCCGCTTTCGGTCGAAATGACAATTGAGTGAGTACCTTACCACTTTTATATGGGTTTCCTTTGTTTAAGCTACCGCATAAAATGAAAGCATACCTTATAACAAATACAATAAAAATAACCTTATTTTTGTGATAAGCCACCTACCCACATTGTCATTTCGACCGAAAAAGGCTTGTCAAAGCCTTTGTAGCGGAGAAATCTCCCGGAAGGGGTCAAACTTAGTTATGAGCGATTAACCTAATTGATAGCGCCAGCATACAAAAAAGACACACAGTAATTTTATCGTGTACCAAAATCGTATAGAGCCACCCAACCAAACCCACAGCCGCGGGCTATCCCACCGAGAATAAACTCGTGTAGAATGCTTAAAACTTAGCCGTCCACACAAGTCGCTTAGACGTAGGGACAATACCTGCACCAGTGGCGTTCGCCACAAAAAAGGGTACATAGTAAATTAACTATGTACCAAAACAATATAGTGCCACCCACCAAACTTGCAGCCGCGGGCTATCCCGCCACAAAAAACGTGCGCTAGCGGGGTACTAGCGCACGTTGCGATGAGGTATTAGACAATTAGGCTTGTGTAATAAATTAGGGGGAAGCGTCCAAGATTGTTATACAAAAGGAGAAAAATTTTCATATACGCAGTGCAGTCCACTTTACAAAAAATGGCATTATTGCATTGTTAGGATTATGCAACGGAACTACACATTCCAAACTCAACTCGGGGAATTTCGCGACGCCTTGTCTAATTTGGGGATAAAAACAAGTAATGGGGATACGTCGCGTGCATTTCTGCATTTACCTTTTGCGCATTATAATCAAAACATACGCATTCAAATCTAATGGGGATGAGTTGTCGTTTGTTTAAAAGACGCTTCAAAGAGGTGCTAACAAGCCAATGGGCATACCTCATAGTTAATCTCTCGATTAACTGCCGTCATTATATAATATTGAATTTGAACTTTATTTGAATTTTTAAAAATTTTTAACTTTTTTTATATTTTTTTTGTTTTTTTCTATTATTTTTATTTTTTTTATAATTTTTTGTCAAATTTTGTTATTTTATATCTGTCGAAACAATTGTATATGCGTCAGTTTGTGCAGTTGCGCCCGCACGCTTATACTTGACTGACACCGTATCATTTGCGCGTAATTGCAACAATACGTTGTCGATTTCATAATACCTGTTCAACACAATTTCGTTATCATTCAAGAAAATCGACACCAAAACGTCGCCCGTATTCAAGCCCAGCGTCGCAAAAATCGAACCTGATGTGACACTATCTATAGAAACTGTTTCTTTGATATATCCATAGCCCGTCGTTTGGTCGTAAACATACTTTGAGTTTGAAGTATTGACCGTAACGCCAAATTTCGTTTTTTTCACAGTCGACGGATTTGTTCCATCATAGTAAAGCATAATATTGTTGACAACGTTTTTGACAATGTCAAGCGGGATTGCGTAATTGACGTTTTGGTCGTCATTGTCACCCGCGTTGGTAAGCCCGATGAGTTCGCCACGCGAATTGAACAATCCGCCCCCACTGCTACCCTCATAAATTGCCGTGTCTATGCGGATACTGCGATAACTGCGCGTCGTGCCGTCAATGTTGAGATTGATAAATTCATTGTCCACCGAAACTATGCCCTCTGTGGCACTTATTCCCTCGTTTTCAGGGTTCCCGATTGCAATCGCGGTTTGACCGACGCAATAGGAATCGGCGAGCGCAATTTGTTTGACGTTTTCATTGATTGCGACAACATCGCTGGTTTTTGCTTTCAAAATCGCAATGTCATATTCGACTGAACCGCCAACATATGCAAACTCAATGCCATAATTGCCGTAGTCATAAACTTTATAGCCGTTGCTTGTGTTGCTAGTTTCGGTTGGCGTTCCGTCACTGCCATAAAGATAGCCGTGAATGCTCCTTGCTATGTTGCCTCCATTGTCAGCGTTTGCCGAAGCATTGTAAACGACGTGATAGTTTGTCAAAACATAGGTATAATCATTGTCAATTTGGTACACGACGCCCGAACCGCACGAAATCGCAATGGCTTTTGTCGTCGTTTGGTATGGCCAACCGCTCGTGCTTGTGACCGAAAACTCGGTGTAAATTTTCAAGCACGACTGCAAGCACTTGTTGATTACTGCCGAATTGTCCACTTTGTCGGTTTTCAAGTATATTTGTAAGAAATCTGCAAACGAAATCTCGCCATAATGTGCGACATATTGGTTGTAAATTTCTTGTATCGTTGGCGACGTGGCGTCCTTGCCGTTTTTGCCGTTTTCAACGTAAAAATTGTACGTACTGCCGTCGGAGTACGTGATTGTGTATGTGTCTGTGAGCCCTGAACTGCCCGTTTTTTCGATGCTTGTTATTGTTTTTGTTCCGCCAAATGAGCAACCGCCAAACAATAGGCACACACACAATATGATTGCTAGCAGTAGCGCACCCACATATTGAATTTTAGTTTTTTTGTTATTTTTTTCCATAATTTGCCTCGATTTTGTTTTCATTATATTATTATATCACATTTTGAAAACATTTACTCGCAAATTATACTCTTTCTTTTTTGAACTACATCTAAAGTGGTGGCGTACGCCACGGGTGCAGGTACTTTCCCTACACGTCAGTTGCTTTCGCGGGCGGCGTGCTTGTAAGCGTTCTATATTTGCTTGTTCTCGGTGCGATAGCGCACGGCTGCAGGTACTGTTCCTACGCCAAAACTATTTTCGTAGACGGCATTCTTTTTCGCTTTCTATGAGCGATTGTTCTCGGGGACATACGCCACAGGTGCAGGTACTTTCCCTACGTGTCAGTTGCTTTCGCGGGCGGCGCACTTTTGTGCTTTATATATTTGCTTGTTCTCGGTGCGATAGCGCACGGCTGCAGGCGGGGATAGCCCCGCGGCTGTGGTTACTCCCTACGATATAACGACTTGCGCGGACGGCACGCTTATGAGCGTTCTATATGTTTTAGTTCTCGGGGCAGACGCCACCAGTAGCGTGGACTACCCACGCTACACTTTCTCATTATATCATTATGCTAGAATTAATGTTTGGCGTCGCGATTGTGTATGTTATGCTGGCGTCCGCAAAGGTTGTGAGCGTGACATTGCGCCCGCTTGCCGTTGCGTTCGTTAGTGACTCAAATGTTATGTTCCCAAAATATCCAAACACAAAGCAAACTTTGTATGGCGTTGTGGCATAATCTTCCACAGGTGCAAGCGTCAGCGTTTCAGTCGCTTTTGTTGGCGCGAACTGTAGATAAATGTTGTCGCCTTTATATATGTATATCATATATTGCTGACTGCCGAAATCTTGGCAAGTCAATGTCAGCGTGCATTTCGCTAATGTCCATTTTGCGTAGAGTGAAATCGTTGTGTAGGTTGTGCCTGCGCTGAGCGTTTCAACTAACGCACTCGCGCTTGAGCAAGTCGAGTCGTTCAAGTACCAACCGCCAAATACGTACCCCGCTTTGGTTGGCGTGTCAAGCGTTGTAGCGCTCCCATTTATGTGTGTTGTTGCGTACTCTCCTACGTGCTTTCCGCTGAACTCCGCCCCGCCTTGGTCATAATAATTGATTGCAACAGTACTTGTGTCCCACTCAATGTATAGTGGATAAACATTAATAACACTCACACCATCGTTTCCTATATTATCACACGAACCATATGATGCCTTATCATTCCAACTAAACGTTGCTGTTCCAGTTATCGTTTTTATTTCATTCCCAGAAGAATCTTTCATATACAGGCGTTTAATTTTTTTACCATATATATTTAAAGCGCTATTTAATTCATCAAAATATAGCGTACATTCTGTGCTGTTTTCGCTCCCCGTAATTGACCTATGACCTATATATCCCAACCAAGAATATTTGTAGTCATCATTAGAAAGATTATACGCCTCACTTGTCGCCTTCTTCCAATTAGTCATAGGAGTCCCGTAATCTTCTTCAAATAAAATACCAATATAATAACTCCATTCACTAGCCGCCCCTTGAACATTTCCATATTTTTTTTCATACAAAGTCGTGCCGCTGAACGCAAAAAGACACAAAAGCAAGAATGCTATTGCTGTTGCAAATAAGTTTCGGCATCGAGTTTGCGCCGTTAAATTATTAATTTTTATATTATTTTCATTTCTCTTAAAATCTTCCATATTACCAACCTTTTTTGCACATTTTGTTGCTTTAGTACTTTCATTGTTGGTAATATGTGCATTTTTACTATTTTTTATGAACTTTTTATGTGTTTTTTCTACAAGTTTTCCACAACTATGTGGATAACTTTTATATGCCCCCCCCCCCCCCATTTAGTTAAGTTCTTAATCATTTTCTTTCCCTCACTTATAAATTATTCGTTTTTAGTTTACCACAAAGTCAAAAAAATATCAAACGATTAGTGGCAAAAATTGTTGTAAAATTAAGTTTTTTTTGTTAAAATAGGTGCATAGGAGTGAAAAATGTTGAACATTTTGATTGCAGAAGATAATGAGGACTTGAACAACTTGATTTCAAGCGAACTAAAACGCCAAAATTTTAATGTGTTTTCCGCGCGCGACGGAGATGAAGCGATTGCGATGTACGAAAAAAATCACATTGACCTTTTGGTCACAGACATAATGATGCCAAACACGGACGGATTTTCCTTGATTGAATATGTGCGCAAAACAAACAGCGCGATGCCCATTTTGATTATGTCGGCAAAGTCGACGCAAGCGGACAAATACAAGGGGTTTCAACTTGGCACGGACGACTATATGACAAAACCCGTTGATGTTGATGAACTCATTTTGCGCATAAACGCGCTTTTGCGCAGGGCAAAAATTAGTAGCGAACAAAAACTAACTGTCGGCAACGCGATTTTAGATTACGAAACGTACAGCGTGACGATAGACGGCAAGTCGATGACATTGCCACAAAAAGAATTTCAAATTTTGTTCAAGTTGCTTTCCTACCCTGACAAAATTTTCACGCGCGCGCAACTTATGGACGAAATTTGGGGCTTATATTCAGATTCTGACGAAATGACAGTTTACACGCACGTGCATCGTTTGCGCGAAAAGTTCAGTGACTGCCCTTACTTTGAAATCGTGACACTGCGCAACCTCGGCTACAAGGCGGTCATCAAATGAAAAAACAAAAAGACAACAAGATAAGTCGCATTTTCATAAAGCAAACTATCATAGTTCTTTGGATTTTGGTCATCACGTTTGCAATCATTGCGACGATTTCAATTTTTGGGTTCGCGCGCGGGTCGTGGTTCAAGGGGCAACCAAACCCGTTTGGCGGGTACTTGCTCGCGATGTTTTCGCTGTTTTGCCTTGTCCTGTTTGTCATTTATGTTGGCAATGCAAAAGTTAGTCGCGCAATCAAGGAACTAGAAAACGCGACGGAGCGCGTGGCGCGTGGCGATTTTGACGTCGAGGTCGCGCTGACGGGGAATGAAGATATTGACTCATACATTGAAAACTTCAACAAAATGGTGCACGAACTCAAAGGCATTGAAACCCTGAAAGAAGACTTCATTTCAAACGTTTCGCACGAGTTCAAAACACCGCTTTCAGTCATTCAATCATATTCAAAAGCGTTGAGGCACGACAATCTGGACGCTGACTCGCGCGCGCAATATGAGAAAATTCTTGACGACAACATCAAAAAACTTTCAAATTTGACAACAAATATTTTAAATCTTTCGCGCCTTGAAAATCAAGAGGCTTCGCTCAGCAAGTCGGAGTTTTTGCTTGACGAACAACTGCGTCAATGTATTTTGTCACTTGAGCCTGCGTGGGCGCAAAAAAATATAAACTTTTCACTTGATTTGCCAAGCACAAAATACGTGGGCTTTGAGGATTTGCTTGCACAAGTCTGGCAAAACATCATAAGCAACGCAATCAAGTTTAGCAACACAAACGGCAATATTGGCATAAAATTGTTTAATGAAAACAACAACATTTGCGTCGAAATCAAGGACTACGGCATCGGTATGGACGAAGAAACGAAAAGCAAGATTTTTGACAAGTTCTATCAAGGCGACACCTCACATTCAAAGGACGGTAACGGACTAGGACTAGCGCTTGTCAAACGCATTTTACACATTTGCAATGGCAGAGTCGACGTTGACTCCGCCCCAAATGCTGGCACAAGTTTCATCGTTTCCCTGCCCACCACGCCGTAATGACGCCCGCGCCAACACACTAAGCAAAACATATGGCAACTGTTTTTGCCTATTCTTGTATATAGCGCAATTAATTTAAAAAAGATTTAATTACTTATAGTGACTAATTAAAATTTATCAACCCTAAGTGGTTGATTTTTTTGTCAAAATTTGGTAAAATATGGAAAATAAATTTATTACATAAGATAGTCAATTAGGGGAAATATGTTCAGCAAAAAATTATTCACTGGCATTTTAGGTGCCACACTCGCGCTTGGCATCACGCTTTGTGTGGTGCTTTCGCTCACGTTGGGCGGTAACGATGAAAACTTGAAAATCAATCAAAATAAAATCGAAATTGCGTATGGCGACACTTTCAATCTTTCAAAAGTCACACAGGTTTTAGATAAATTTTCTTTCAAAATCAAAGATACTAACATTGCCAAAATCGAAAATAATAAAATTATAACACTTGCTTGTGGCAAGACAAAATTATATGTTTCAAAGCGTTCATCGCAAAAAGAAATAGAGTTGGTAATCTACGCAAACTCAGTGTCATTTGACAAATCGACAATCAATTTACATACAAGCGGAATTGATACTTCCGCTAATTTTTCTTTACTTGTCAATAATTTACCGTACACAAATTGTGAATATTCTTTTGACGACAACATTATTTCAGTTGAAAATAATTGCATTTTGGCAAAAACTGCGGGTAAAACGCAAGTTTTAACGACTATACTTGGAATTTCTGGCAACATAACCGCAAATTTGGACATTTATGTCAAAAATTATGTTTATGCAGAAGATATTTCCTGTGATACAATTTATATGAATGTCGACACTCAACTCGACAAGACATTTATTGATTATGAAAATGAGGTTGGTGACAAAATCAATGCTGAAATTATTTATGACAAAAATTATTTGTCGTACAAAAACAACATTTTGACTGCGCTAAAAGTTGGTTCGACGCAAATCACTGTATCGACGCTTTTAGATGAAGATACAATGATTTCAAGAACAATCAATGTTGAGATTGCACCTCAACTTGATGTAATCGAATATTCATTTTCTAAAAACGACACCAAAATTGACACACTGCATTATTCTGTCAAGGCGGACGGAACGCTTGATTTATACAAATTACACTTGGCTTTTAACAAACCTATTTTAGGTTCGCCGACATTTTCGGGCATTGATGCTTCACACATTGAAAGTACAGACTCACAAACATTTGATGTGACTTTCACAAAGGCGGACGCTTCAAAAATAATTGTTTCCGCAACTGACCCAAACACAAATTGTACAGATAGTTTTGATTTAGACATATCGCAACAAAAATTTATTCAAGCAATTGACTGTTCTTTTGTAGACGATAGCAACACTTCGCGCGATTGTCTTTACCTTTTCAATGATGACTACGAAACTAAGGCGAATGCAGACGGATATTTTAGTAGTTTGACAATCAAAACATTAATAAATGGCAATTCAGCAACTGAGAATTTCACAATCACAACTGCTTCAACAAATATTACAATTGATAAAAAGGACAACACATTTGTTGTAAAAGCACTATCTTCGGGTGTTGCCGAGATTGAAATTTCAGCGACGGACGGCTCAGGCGTTGTATGCACAAAAAATATTGCTGTGAAAACAGTTATTCCTAACAACATTGAATTTGCTGAACCGCCAAAAAATCTGTTTTTGTATGATACTTTTTCGCTCGAGCCAACTTTTGAACCTGAATACGCGTTCACTGACTTTGAAATCACGTTTGAAAATGGCAAAACTTCTTCTCAATATTTCTTAAATAATGTATTTGATTTTCAAGCGACAGCATATGGCAGTGGCATCATCAAAATTTGTGAAAACAATTCAACGCTTGAACATATGTACAATTTGACAATTTCACAAGAATACATTTTTTGCAACTGCGAAACCGTATTTGACAGCGAAAATGCAGTGCTCACAATTCCCACAAGCACTACGACATCAATAATGATTTGGAAACGCATAACTATTGACGGGGCAATTAGTCGTTCTTCAAACTTGCCCGATGTTATTATTACGTTGTTTGACCAAAGCAAAACAATGATATATTCTACGAAAGAAAATATCAATGAACCTGCGCCATTTATATCAAAACTAGAAAATGAAATATTTTTTGATAAAGCGCCTATTGGCAATTATTCCCTACAAATAACAAAAGGGGGCAAAGTCGTTGCCACTCTCAAGATAATAATTGAATAAACAAAAAAAACAATTTTTCATTGCAAATTAGCGTGAAAAATTGTTTTTTTAACTAATATATTATATTTTCTATTGCTGTCATTTCGTTTGAAACAATAAAAATTGTCATTTTGACCGAAAAGGCTAGCTAAACTAACTTATAAGAATAAAATTAGAGAAAAGATTACACTCCGCCATTAAATTAGTTTTCGACATTTGGTTCGCGACAAACCTTTGCGCGACAATTCGTATTGATTGACTTGCGAAAGACGAAAAAGCGTTGATACAAAAATTCAGTCACGAAATTTACAATCATTGTGAACGCAAGCACTATGTACTCATTGATGCCCGCATCTGCCATTGCCTGCCCCCACAAGGTGGAAAGCGGTGTAAATACGACATAGTACAGCAAAACAAGCGTCATTGCTTTGGGCACATTACTTGCTGATTTGAAAGTGAATTTACGATTGAATGTGAAATTCCACACAACCGACGCCACTAATGCAATCAAATAACTCGGCCAGTACTTCCAGCCGACAAGTTCGTTTAGCAGTGTGAACAATCCCATTTGTATCACGCCTGCTGAAATTGAAAATGCGACAAACTTGAAAAGTTGGCACATTAATTCTTTTTTGTTCATATTAACCTATAATTTTCCTTTTTACTTTGCTCAAAACCGCGCGCAACTAGACGCGCTCAAGTTCGTGCATAACTTTGCTCGCACAATATGATGCGCTTTCTTGCTCGATTTCGTCAGCGATTGCGTTCATAATGCGCTTTGATTCTTTGAAATGGGGATTGTCTACTGCTGAATTATTTTCCATTTGAACATTTGCATCCAACGCCGACAAATCATAAAGTTCATCACACGCTTGATTGACAAATTCAAGCCTGTGTTGCAACCAATCATAAAAAACATCTTTATCTCCAAAGAAAACATCTTGATTTTCAATGATTGATTTCATATACATTGCGTAAAGCGACGTCCATTCTTGCAAACTTTTCGGGTTTTTGTGTTCGCTTTTTTCGACGTCCTCGTTTTCAAACAGTTTTTCCTTTAATGCAAACATAACGGCTGAAATTTCATTTTCAAATGACAACAATTTTTTACTGATTGTTTGTCCTTCAATGATTTCGCGCGCCTTGACTGCTTTATAATCGTTGAACAAAATCGCTTGTTCGTCGACGCTTTTATGCCCTGCTTGCGCGCCTTTCAAGATTTCACAATCGCGCTCCTTTTGCTTCTTTATGCTGGTGGCGCGTTGGCTGAGCGCAAGTATTTCGTCAAGCCTATCGACAAAGTCAAGGTGTTTTATGCTAAAGTTATGCCTGATATAACCCAAATTGTTAGATTTAACATTTGTGATGTGTGAATCACTGCCACCCGTGATGAAAAGACCTTTATTTTTGATGATATTGTCATAGAATTTGAATCTAAACTGGTCGTCAAAACTACTGCCGTGCAAAAGTTCGATGCCCACGATGCCACGCATAAATTCGCCTGTATACTCATTGTAGTGTCCTGTAACTTTATCAATAAATTCACTCAAAAGTTCAAAGTCCGCAACAGACAATTCGCGTTTCGGTCGATAGAACGTTGGGTGCGCAAGCACGGCGACGCCTCCTGCGCGCTCAATTAGGTCCATCATTTCATATATGTCTTGCTTTGCCATTTCGTCGAGTTGGTCGCCTGAAACGGCAAACAATTTGCGTATTCTATATAGATAATCATTATATGTTTGCTTGTCGCGCTTAATGACGCTTTTGCAAAAGTTCTCGTACTGATTTTTACGACCGAGTGGCGCATTGCGCCCAGTTGTGAGTGCGCGAGCCAAAAGTTCTTGCGAAACCTCGTCCTGCGTATATTCGCCACTGCTGATTTCGTTTTCTAATTCCTTGATTACTTCATACAGCGTGTTTTTATCGACTGTTATGCCATAAAATCTACGAATGAATTTATATGCTGCGAGTGTGCGCTTGCCCGTGTCACTACGATAAAAGCGCGCGAGGTCAAGAAAACCCTCATTGTATGGGTCGATTCCATAGCCGAGCAAGTGGATTCCGCCTGCAAGCGATGAACGCAAGTGTTTTTGCTCGTCGCGGTACGACAAAACGCTTGTTGTGTCGCACGAAATTTCAATGCCCGTGATAAAGTTCAAATCTTTGCACAGTTCGGGATTGCGCTCAATATACTTGAGCCCCGCGATACAACCCATTGTGGTATTGTGGTCGGTGATTGCAAGTGTTTCAACGCCTTTGATGAGCGCCAATTCTATGACCTCGGACGGCGCGGTTTTGATGCCCTCGCCACTATACGTCGTGTGTATGTGCAAATCAATTAAACCTTTTTTCATATGCTCCCCTACTCGCCCCGTTTCGTTATTTATTATATCAAATTTTTCTCCCCTTGTCAAGGGTGGCAGACGCCACTGGTGCGGTTACTGTCCCTACAAGCAAGCAATTTTCGCAGACGGCATAATTCGTACTTTCTAAATGCGCTTGTTCTCGATGGGGGATAGCCCCGCGGCTGCAAGTTTGGCTGGGTGGCACTACATCAACAAATGTACATAGTTATTTTGCTTTGTGCCCTTTATGATGCCATAGGGCACCGCTACAAGTACTTTCCCTACACACAAGCAATTTTCGCGGACGGCATAGTTCGTACATTCTATAAATTGTATATTCTCGGCGGGGATAGGTGGCAGACGCCACTAGTGCAGGTAATGTTCCTACGCCCAAATGAATTTTTAAAGACGGCGTACTTGCGTGTGTTCTATGTAATTTTAGTTCTCGTGGCAGACGCCACTGGTGCAGTCGGCTAGCGCTAAAATGCAAATAATGTCCTTACTCTTTGCTATGTTCCTTATTTTTTGCGTAGTGGTCACGCCACTGGCGCACTCAGTGTAGCGAATGTACAAATTCTAGAACAAATTGTATCAACTTTTGCTCGATATTGTATTCTTCATCCCATTGCAGTTCAAGCACTTTATCAAACAGTTTTTGCTGTTCCTCAGTCAGCGTTTCGTAAAATTTATCTAGCGTTTTACCATACGCGCGCACGCGTCGCAATTGCTCCTCCTTATTGCGCACTTCAAGAAATGCTTCATATATTATTTGTTGTATGTTTATACTTTCCAACATTTTTTACCTCTTGTGACATTATACACAAAAAGAATATGAAAAAGTAAACACACAACCTCAGGTTGTGCAATTTTTCTAATAAATGACAAAAAAGGTACATAACCAATTAAATATGCACCCAAACCCATATAGTGCCACTGACCAAACCTGCAGCCGCGGGGCTATCCCCGCATTTGATACCTTTACTCATCTAACATTAGTTTCTTTGCATTCTTTTTCAGTTCTTTAAGCTTTTTCTTTTCAATCTCACTTATGCTTTCTTTTGGTGTTTCCATATTTTCAGGCAGTGTGCCGTTCACTTTTTTTATTGCATCTCTAACAGCCGAACCAACTTCATAGTGTGCTTTTGTCGCGTTATCTGCACCTTGTATAAACTCATTTTTTATTTTCTCTTCAGTTTGAGAAATTCTAAACAAGTTTGCTATGAGTTCAGGACTTGCCATAAAGTCCAAAATCTTTTCATTTGGTTTCAAGCCTTTTCTTTTGTGAATATCCGCAACCGTTTCGCCACCATACAAACCCATATAGCCCGCATTTTGAAATGTTGCAAACTCCTCATCGGTCAAAACCCCTGCATTGTGTGCAGATTCAGCAAGTAGTTGATTCCATTGCTTAATATCTCCACGAACAACAAGTCTTTTGTTATCTTCATCAAGAGAATTAAAGTAGTCATTTAACTCTTGCCTTCTTGTTTGAATGGCAAAATACGTTTGTCCAATCGCAATTATCTCTTTTCGTGGGTCACCATTTTGAACAATCAAATAGCACGCATAGCGAGAAAGTTCGTAATCAGGAATTGACTTTGTTTTGGTTTTGTTGACCTCAACAAAACCAAAATTCTCTTTATTCTTCGTTGGTTTTATAGGCATTTCGACTGTTTTGTTGACTTCAACAAAATGGTCAACCACTTCAAATCCCGCATTTTTGCAAGCAAGCATAGCCCTATCAATAACTTTGCTAAAATTTCTCCATTCAGTATACTCTAACGTTTTTTGTAACTCTCTTGCAAGCCAAAATTCACTGCCGTCATCTCGTTTGTGTTTTATATCTTCAAATGATTTGTATTCACTTGCAATGATTTCATTTTCTACCATATTTTTCTCCTATGATTTGATTATAGCACAAAATTTTCATTTTTGTATTAAATTTTTACAAAATTTTACAAAAAACATTATTAATAGCGCCAAGCCACCCAACCAAACCTGCAGCCACGCGCTATTTCGCACACCTATCACATTTAAATTAATGTATAAATTAAAGATAACCTTATAAAAAGTGATAAGCCACTTTCTTTATTGTCATTTCGACCGAAAAGGGTTTGTCAAAAACCTTGTAGCGGAGAGTGCCAGACGGCACAGGTGTGTGTGTTGGTTGGTGTGTAAATGTTGCTGTGAGATGATAAACAAATCTGCAGTCAAGGCGAGCCTTGACGGAAGGGCAACACGCCCTGTTATGGGCGTTCAAATATGTTGACAGCGCTAGCACTATAAAAGATTTTCCTTTTTTATTTGCTGACGCGGTCAATGAATATTTGTAACCCATAAGCTAATTTGACCCCTTCCGGGAGATTTCTCCACGTTGGTCGAAATGACAATAGGGTTAGTAACTTACCACAAATAATAAGGTTATCTTTAATTATAATGCTAGCGCATATACCCTAAACCCACTCTCTTTTGTGACTTACCAACCCACCAACCCTGCACGCCCTATTCCGCAAAAAAGGTACGTAGTATTTTAACTATGTACATCAGTATATATTGTGCCACCAACCAAACCTGCAGCCGCGCGCTATCGCGCCACAAAAAAGGTACATAGTATTTTAACTATGTACCTCAATTCATATGATGCCATTCAACCAAATCTGTACCTGTGGCGTATGCCCCCGAGAACTAAAATATGTAAAAAGAAAAGCAACGCGCCGTCCTTTCTAGTTGATTGAACGTTGTAACTGCACCTGCACCTGTGGCGTTTGCCACCCCACGCCAGCAGTGGACTAAGCCGTAATATTGGCAATGACAGATGCAAGTTGTGATTGATGTGCTTTCGTCACAATCTCAATCACCGCATATGATGATTGACTTGATGTTTCGCTCACGCGCCTTTGAACGTAAAATTTCACTTCATTGACGCCGTCAACATTGTTGACTGTCACCCAAAGTTTTTTGAACTTGACGACCCCACCCTCATAGAGTGATGACGAGTTTGCAAGTTCAGGGCAAATGAAATCTTTTGAACCCTTTTGCAATGTTTGTTCGCCAGCGTACACAAACTCCAAAACATACTCATTATTGGTAACAATATTGTTGAGCGTTTTATTGTTTGTACCGAGATAGTTATAATCAACCTTGTTCGACAATTCCTTTTGGAAAATTGCGTTCAATGTGCTAGTTGTAAAACTATCATCAAATGCCTTTTTGAGTTCGTTATAAGATTTTTGCTCCTTGCTGTTTTTGTCCGCATCCACATCATTATAGACTTGCCCGATTGCTGTTGTCGAACCCTTGTAAATTACGACATAACTTGGCTCAGTTTTTGGCAAAGTGATTGCATAGGACTTAGGAATAATGGCCGTCAAAATGATAGAAATCGCAAGCACGCCAAGCACGCACATCATAATGACGGACGCAAGCGCAGTGCGCGACATACGCGACTTCATTTTAATTTCAACCCCGCCATTGATTTTTTCATCGTTCATAGTTCACCTATTCCTCTTCCTTTTTATTATTTCCATCGTTTGGCTTTTTATCATCGGCTGGCGCGATTTCGCTTTCGCCGTTTTCTTCGACTTTTTCGTCGTTTGAACCCTCTTTCACCGCTTCAACCTCGCATACTTGCGGATTTTGCTTGTTTTCCTCCGCGCATTTGCTCGCCATATCACTTGAAACTGGCTCGCTGACAACTCCCGCTTCATAGAGCGCGCGTTGTGCCTTTTCTTTGAGTTCTTGCAATGCAAGTTCCGCTTGTTTTTCGCGTTCCTTGCGCGCCTCCTCCTCAATCTTTCTTTGCGCTTCAGCCTTTTCGTTGATGTATGCAATGACTTCGTCAAATGACTTGCCTTCCATAATCATATCAACTTCAGCGGTATAAATTGTTTCTTTTTCAAGCAAAACTTTTGCCATAACGTGCAACTTGTCGATATTGTCTTTTAAAACTTGTAATGCACGTTGGTAGTTTTCGTTGATAAAGCGTCTAACTTCGTCGTCGATTTCGCCCGCGATTTTTTCGCTATACGACGCGTGTGATTGGTAGTCGCGCCCAAGGAACAACTCTTGGTCACTGCCAAGATACATCATTCCAAATTTTGGACTCATACCATAATCGGTAACCATTGCACGCGCAATGTTTGTCATTTGCTTGATGTCGTTGCTAGCGCCGACGCTCTTTTCGCCAAAAATAAGTTCTTCAGCACAACGTCCGCCCGCTGCGTATGAAATTTCGTCGCAAAGTTGCTCATATGACATAGAGTTGCTGTCTTTGATATCTCTTGCTTGAGTATATCCAAGTGCCATACCGCGTTGAATGATAGAAATTTCGTGAATTTTCTTGTATTTTTGCAATACGTACGAAACAATTGCGTGTCCCGATTCGTGGTACGCCGTGCGCCTGTTGTCGTCTGGGTCAACGACTTTGCTACGCTTTTGCGGTCCGAGTTGAACCTTTGCAATCGCGTCGTTGATGTCCGCATTTGTAATCAAACTACGGTCGTCACGAGCAGCGAGAATTGCCGCCTCGTTCATAACATTTGCAAGGTCTGCACCCGTAAATCCAACTGTAACTTTTGCAATTGCTTTGAAATCGACATCGTCGGCAAGCGGTTTATTTTTTGAATGAACTTTCAAAATCTTTTCGCGCCCCGAAACATCAGGCTTGTTGACGACGATTTGTCTATCAAATCTGCCCGCACGCAAAAGCGCTGGGTCAAGAACATCTGGTCTGTTTGTTGCCGCAATGACGATGACGCCCTCGCTTCCGCTGAATCCGTCCATTTGCACAAGCAATTGATTGAGCGTTTGCTCGCGCTCGTCGTTGCCACCGCCAAGTCCCGCGCCACGCTGACGCCCGACAGCGTCAATTTCGTCGATGAACACGAGGCAAGGCGCGTTGCGTTTTGCTTGTTCAAACAAGTCGCGAACACGCGATGCGCCGACACCTACAAACATTTCGACAAAGTCAGAACCGCTTATGCTATAAAATGGAACATTGCTTTCGCCCGCGATTGCCTTTGCAAGCATAGTTTTACCAGTGCCCGGTGGGCCAACCAAAAGTACGCCCTTTGGTATGCGCGCACCAAGTCGCGTGAACTTGCGCGGATTTCTCAAAAACTCGACAAGTTCTTGCATTTCGGCTTTTTCTTCCTCACTGCCCGCAACGTCACTGAAACGTACTTTGACGTTTTCGCCCATAACTACTTTCGTTTTGCCAAAGCCCAAGTTTTTGCCACTTGCGCCCATCATACTTTTCCAAAGAATGAAGCCAAGCACCAAAATGAGCAAGAATGACATATATGGGAGCGCTGATGAAATCCACGACTGCTTTGCAAGATTGTATGTTATGTCAATCTTTGTTTCAGGCGCAACACCGCCTTCAGAATATTTGCCGTTGTTATAATCATTAATCAATGTAATCAATAATTCCGAATTGATAAATGTGACCTTGTAATCGGCTTTGCTAGGAAATTGTTTATCATTGATTTTTGAGTCTTTCAACAAAACGCGTAGCGTGTTGCCAGTCGAGTCGATTTTCACAATTTTGCCCGCTACAACATCGGCTTGAAACTCAGTGTACGACTTTGTTTCAATCTTGTTGCTAAGCCCAACAATGTAGACAATCATTAACACAAGCATAACCGACAAAACAACATAGAGCCACACTCTGTTACTTTTGTTTTGTTGTGGTTTCTTTGTGTTGTTTGGTCTTTGCTGGTTGTTGTTTTCTTGGTTTTCCATTATTCCTCCAACTAATAATAATATAGTATATTTATATTGCGTAAAGTTATACAAAATATCTAAACTTTAACTATTCTGCGCATTTTGCGCTAGACAAAAATGTCAAGTTATATTGTAGCATATATTTTGAAAATTATCAAACACTTTGAGGCACTATTTTATGAAAAGTGGACGCTTGCGCGCCCACTTATGCTGGTTTGATTGTTTTGTTTGTTTGTATTAACAATTGTCGTTTTCTAATCACTCAAAATCTTTACAAACTTTTTGTGTAGACAATTGCACAAACATTATTATGTTGACAAACCTATGCGTTTGTTTTAGGTGTATAATTTGGGTCGTATGCTTGGTTTACGAGTATAACTTGCCCGATGTTGCCGAATGCAGAACCTGCATACAAATCCATTTGAATATATTGATATTGCTTGTAGCCGTCGTATTCTACATTTGTTGCAAGATTTTGCAAAATTTGTGTGACATTTATCATATTGTCAGCACCATTTGAAGTGTAGTTTGCAAACTTGTTTTCAGTGTTGCCACCATTATAAATCATACCGTCTGCTTTGTTTACGAAAATCAAAAGATAGAAGTTTACTAATTCTTGCATTTGGTCATCAATAACCACTTTCTTTTTCAAGCAAGAATTGAGTTTATTTGTAAGTGCTGTTTGCGCTTGTTCTTTGGCAGAGGAATCAGTAATTGATTTTGTTGCCTCGTCGACCATAGCCGAGATAATTGCATTCATTAATTCGGGAACGGACGTACCAAGTTGTTTAGCCAACCCTGCCATATACGGCGTTGACCTACCATTATTGTAGTTTTCGCTGTTGATGTAGCCTGTGAGTGTCAAACTTGCGGTTTCATCATAATTTATGCCCGCCGTTCCTTGCGGATTGGCAGTTTTCTTATCTTTCATATCGTCAGGCGTCATTTCGATGCCGAATGCACCAACTTGACCCAAAGTAACATTGTTAAGCGTCAAAGTGTTTTGGCTAAATTCCATACCATTGCTGAAGCAGTTTGCAACATTAATGTCACTCATAAATCCGTTTACCGAGTGTTCGACTCTAATTGCAACATCAAAGCCCGAAACACTGACGTTTTTGACTTCCATATCCTTGACATATGCTTTTGTTTCATTGCTAGCAACATCGTTATAATCTGAGCCACGTATTCTCAAGCCACGACGATACGTGTTGATGTAGTCGCCATTGCTACTTACGACTGCGCTGTTTTTATTCGCTTCCACATTCCCATTGTATACGCCCGTAACACTGCCACAGCCGATGATTGAGAAATCATAAATCTTGACACTGAAAGGCGTTGAACTATTGACTGCTCTAAATCTCAAAAAGTCGTCGCCCTTTGCGTTTGAAGTAGCAAGTGGTAAATCTTGCGTGCTAATCAAATAGCCATTGCCGTTGATTGTGCGGTCGCCATAGAAATCAAGTGTAGTGTAGTTGCCGTTTGTCTCAATACCGAAATTTTCGCTTGCTGTCAAATATAAGTCTTTTACCATATTTGCAACAATTTGCGTATTTTGTGTTGCATATGCTTTAAATTCAGCAACTGTTGAAATATTTCTACCCTCATTGACATTGACAACGACGATTTTTTGCGCTTCTGTTGTTGTCTGTCCGTTGAGCGTTGAATTTGATTTGATTGTGATTTGAACTTTACCAGTTTTCTTGAAAGTGATTGTGTTGTTGTCGCCAACAGTTGCAATGTCTGAACTTTCAATATTGCCGATTGCTACGCCGTTTTCATCAAGCATTGCGAAAGCAAAAGTATACGCATTTGAGCAAATAAAGTTTGCGTTGATGCCCTTGAGGCTCAAATTCAAAGCGTCCGCTTTACCGAAACTGAACGCGCTTGTTTGCGTGATGAGTGATGAAACATTTTGAAGTTCGATGCTTGTTGGTGGCGCAATAACATAGACCTTGAAGTCCGTTGTAGCGTCTGTACCAGTAGCGGTAACTGTGATTGTTGCCTCGCCGTGCCCTTTTGCCTCAATTGTTCCATCCGCATTCACTTTTGCAATGTTTTCGTCACTGCTAACATATGAGAACATATCCGCCGTTGTGTCAACAAGTTTATTTTTGTAATACGCCGTAACTTCCGCGCTCTTGTTTGAATCAGTCAATGTTTTGATTGTAATATCGTTTGCAGTGATTTCGTCCATAGGTGCGGTTTCAACAACCGTGATTGTTGCCACGCCCGCAATGTCACTGTGTCCAACAATTAACGCTGTCAACTCAAAAACTGTGCCGATTGGCGCATCTGCGCCCAAAACAAACTCGTCGCCTTCAATTGTCGCCCAGTTTTTATTGTCGTCAGTTGGCAATGCGTTGTTTATTTTTGTAATGCTCACTTCGTAATCTCTAACTGTCGCATAATTTGGCGTGAGTCCAACATTGAAACTTATGCGCCCGCCCCCCACTTTAATTTTGTCGGAAACAAGGTTGAGTTTCACATCACTTGGCGCAAGGTCAATGACAGTGATTTTGAGAACTTTACTCTTTTTCTCGCCAACCTCCGCCCAAACTTTGATTTCACTGCCGACTTCAGCGTCCGTGTTGGCGGTCAATTTTCCGCCATTCTCGGTTTGTTCAATCGTGGCATCGCCCTCAACTTTCAATTCGACCTTGTCCCCGTCTTTGAAGCCTTTTGCCTCGTATGAAATGTCAAGTGTGTTGCCTCGCGCAATTTCTGTTATGCTGTTTTCTTGAAAAATTTTGATGCTAGCATCATCGCAACCAGCAAAGCAAAAACTTACGCCTAGTGCAATCGCCAAGAACACTGCGCACAACACGCTTTTAATTGTACTGTTCATTTCTTTCTCCTTTGTAATTGTATTTTTAGAACAACTTGTTATATCATATCTTTTGATTTTTTGCAAATGTTTATGTATACATTTTTGCATATATGCACATACGTTTTGCACACGCGCACATATTTAGAATAATGTACAATCTAACGCATAAAAATGTTGGCAAAAAATAAATTACAAAATATATTGACTATTAATGTCGATTTATAGTATAATAATATTATAACAAATTTTAAAGGGGTGCAATTATGGAAAACGAAATCTATGACAACAATGACAACAATGAAAAAATTGTCAATGCTCAAGAAAATAACAGCGTTGAACAAAAAAAATGCGAGCAAAAAGAAGCCTTTGATACAAAAGCAATGTTTTCAGTCGCATACTTGCCATATGTTTTTGTCGTCATCTCAATGTTTATGGTGATGTTGAACAAATTTATACTTGCCTTAGCTCTCAACACAGTAGTTTACGCAATATTTTTCTTCATTAGTTTTGGACTTGGTCTTACAGCGTTTATAATTTCATTGCTAAATAGACTAAAAAGCAAGGAAGAAAAAAATAATCTTGCAATCATTTTATCATTGTTTGCAATGCTAATCTCATTGCTCTAAAAATCAAAAAACACTGCTAAGCGCTGAAGTCCCCGCCATAGTGGGCACTTCACATTAGTAGTGTTTTTTTATGCCCGTTGTCAATCCACAGCACACATAATAAAGAGTTTGTAAAAACAATTGCCTTTGTTTTGGTTTTCCCGACCTCAACAAATGGTCAACCACTCACCAAACCTGCACCAGTGGCGTTTACCACCCGAGAAATAAAGCATATAGAAAAGACGGCAGTGCGCCGTCCTCTATCGTAAATCGCTTGTAGGAATAGTACCTGCAGCAGCGGGGCTATCCCCGCCCGTCCGTGCAAGTAACTATATCGTAGGTACAATACCTGCAGCAGCGGGGTTCCACCACAAAAAAAGGTACATAGCAAATTAACTATGTACCTAAATTCATATAATGCCACTCACCAAACCTGCAGCCGTGCGCTATCGCACCAGTTTGAGGGTGATGGTGTCGCGTGGTTCAGTTTCGCCAACAACAAACAGTTTGATAACAATCGACTTGCCACTTTGCAAGAAAGCAATCTTACCGCTAGCAAGTTGGCTCGCGTCCACAAACGCCACGCTACCACTTTCAACGCGGTATTGGAGTTTGTCTTGCGTTATGCCGTCAGCAACCGCGTCCGCGCCAATTTTTGTAATACCGAACAAATCAAAATATCCGTCCGCATCAAGCATAGAAGCGGTAACAGTCAGTATGTCCGCAGTCGACGTGTCGTAATCAAACCCGACGCCAAAGAAATCCGAAAGCGAATGAACCTTGATTTTCACAAACTTGACAATCTCCAAATCGTCGTCATTGATTTTCTTTGACTTGATTTGAAGCGTCACAGTGCCTTCAGCAATAGCAGTCGCCTTGCCGTTTTGCGTCACTTGCAAAATGGTGCGGTCGCTACTTGTCCAAATCAAAGTGCGATAAATCGGTAGCGTCGTCGTCGGCACAATCTCCGAACCAAACGAAATCGTTTTACCTTTTGTCACAGAAATAGTTTCAGTCGAAGTATTGCTTGCGTCGAACGCAATCGCCTTGCCAAACGCAAAAATCTTGAAGTCCTCAAGTTTGTCGTGCGCCACTTGAACCATTATTCTAAAACGCACAGACGGCTTGTCTACCGATGTGATGACGAAAGTCGAAAAGCCGTATTCAATGCCCTTCACTTTCAAATTTTCCTTGTCAAACTGACAAATATTTTCGTCACTATTGACAACCTTGACGGCTTTATTGCTCGCTAGTTCGGGATAAACCTTGACTTTCAAATCAAATTCGTCGTTCAGCCCAATTTTTATGATGTCGTCCTCTTTATACTCATCGCCAAATTCGTTTAGAACAGTTATTCTCTCCACCGCAATGTGCGTGTACTTAGACAAAACCTGCCCCGTAAACGAAATGAAGTAAATGAGCAAAAACGGCAAGACAAGCAATATTGCAACTATCACTTTCTTCATTCTTAAATCTCCATTTTGTCGTAGTAATAATCAATTCTCACATCAAGCAAGTGCATTCTTGAAACAAGGTAAACAACGCTAATGCCGAGCGCAACGAATATGCCCAAAGTTCCCAACAGCGTGACAACCAAACACATCGCAAACCCAAACACGAGCGCATAAATCATACTCTTTGTCGTGCTTTTGCCGATTGTTGAAATTTCGCTGTTGTCATACCAGTCAAGCACAGGGTTTTGCAAGTCCATATCAAAACTATGGCAGATATGCCCCAAACTCAAGATAATCGCCGTCAAACTGCTGACAAGCACAACCCATACAGGCAAGTTTGTTGCAATCAAGCAAACAACCGTCGTGAAAAGTATTGCGCCGACCGTGAAAATCGCGTTGAACGCCAATTTCGCAAGCGCTTGCGTGCGGAACTGAATCGGCGACGTTTTCGCGAGGTAAAACACGCTCCCTTCCTTTGAAATCGCGATTGACGAGATGATGTTGCTCATCAATGCAACGATTGTCAATATGAGAATATGTGAACCGAAAATCATATTTTGCCCCGCTTGATTGACCGCGATTGACAAAATCAACTTGTCGTACGTGAACACAATTAGTGGCATAAAAAGCGGGAAAAGGAAAAATTGAAATATATAACTTGAACTCCTAAACACCGACCTAACCTCATTGAGCAAGAGTTCTGCAAAAGGTGTCCTTTTTTTGAATGCCCTTTTCTTTGTGATGACACGCGAAGTTTGCTCAGTGCTAATTGTCGCAATTTTGTAATAAAACGGCTTGATAATTAGCAAGCACAAACACATAACCCCGAGCGCTATAACGCAATACAAAATAGGATAATAAATCAAACTAATGTTGAGCATACTTTGCCCGATTTGATAATAGCCAAACAAACTTGCGCCAAAATGCTCTACAAAACGATTGATTTTGAAGCCCGTTTCAATTTGTTTTTCAGCAATATTGAACGCCCCCGAAACCTTGCCCACAAGCAACATATACAACACAAAAATTGTCGCAACCAGCACTAAGACTGTCAAAACCGACAGTATAGTGTGCTTTTTGAGGAACTTAACTACAAAAATCGTCGGTATACTCAACAAACACGCAACCGCAATCGGTAGCAACGGCAGTATTGGAATGACAAGCAAAATCATTGCAAAATATAGCATCGGCAAATGCCCCAAAAAGCCGAGCGCAAAAAAAACAGGCAACACGAATTTTATTGAAAAAATCAATTCCGCAACATACAAAACCATTGTTTTTGACACAAAAAGTTGATTGAATGTGACGGGCAAAACCATCAATAATTCGTTATCTTTCGACAAATACATTGTTCGAATTATGTTGCCTAGCGCAAAGAAAAATGTTATTGCTTGCGTAAACAATATGACGGTCGCAATCATTTGCGCGTTGATTTTTATTGCCAGCAAAAAAACTACTTTGTTCAGCACCAAATAGAGTGCCAGCGTGACCACCGCAACAAAAACAAGGTATTTGAAAATTTGCTTCAGCGCAAGTTTCCAATCGCGCTTTTTGAATAGCGTGAACCTATTGTCAAGTTGCAGTTTGAAAAGTTTTGAAATTTGCGATTTTTCCACTTTAATCTCCTATGATTTCCATAAACAATTTTTCAAGTGACTGATTGTTTGCTTTCAGTTCGTGGATATCAAAAATGCCTTGCATTTTCCCCTTTTTTATAATACAAACCCTGTCGCACAGATTTTCGACGACGTCCAAAATGTGCGAACTAAAGAACACCGTGTTGCCTTTGTCAGCGTGCTTCCTCATCGCGCTTTTGAGTTGGTAGGCACTTTGCGGGTCAAGCCCCGTGAGTGGCTCGTCAAGTATCCACAGTTTTGGATTGTGGACAAGCGCCGCAATGACGGATATTTTTTGTTTCATACCGTGCGAATAACTTTTTATCGGGTTGTCAAACGCGTGTTCGAGTTTGAACAACTTGACATAGTAGTTGCTAATTTCTTCCATTTGTTCGACGGGCACATTGTATAGGTTTGCAATGTGGTTGACGTATTCGCGCCCAGTCAAACGCTCAAAAACAGCGTGATTGTCAGGCACATAACCAATGTTTTGCTTTGCCTTCAATGGTTCTTTCAACAGATTGACACCGCAAACATCAATTTCGCCCTCCTCAAACGGCAAAATGCCAACAATACATTTTATTGTCGTGCTTTTCCCCGCGCCGTTTGGTCCAAGAAAGCCAAAAACTTCGCCCTCCTTGAGTTCCAAGGAAAGGTCGTCAACTGATTTTACTGTGCTTTTGCCGTATCTTTTCGATAAGTGTGAAATTTTTAACATTTTTTATCCTCTTGTTCATAATCTCGTTGCGGAACTTTGCGATTTTTATATCTTCCGCGTTTTTCGTAAAGGTCAATCCTGAGTTGTCGCACCCTGAAGTGGTCGTCGCCAATTTGGCATAGTTTGCGATACACAAAGAAGAACGCCATACAGTAAATTGAATATAGTATGTATATTAGTAGCATATATAATGGATAGAATGTATAACCGCCAAGCGTCACGCCCCACTTCATTGTAAAACCTAGGAATGGCAACGCGCCAAGCACGGTCGTGTCGAAAATGTAGAAGTAGTTGACTTTGTTCCAAAATGGATGATATGGAACATACAAAAAGCAGTTTGCAACAATGCCCGCGAGCATACAAAATACAAAATAAATGCTGAACCCGATGAAAAAGTGCTTGATTGCGTTGAGTTTTGGACGCTCAAAAATTCTCAGCGCCACCAACAAGAGTGGCACGATGAACACCCACGTGTGTTCAATGTAAAAGTGAATGTTCCAAAACGACAGCATACCTTCCTTGATGTCAGGCACGCAGTAAGCAATCATCGCGCCAGGCACATTTGCGAGCAACACAAAGTTGAAAAACCCTTGTTTTTTGATTAGCAACGCAATCAACACCAAGTACGAGCCGAGATTGCACAGTTGGAACGGAAGCCTGCTGATTTTAAAGTCCATAAGATAAATTGAGTTGTAGTGCAAAAACAAGAATAGCGCCAAAAATGTGCAAATCATTTTGCGCGTTTCGTAGTCCTTGAAGCGGAACCCAAAATATAACCCTGCGAGCATACCCAAAATGATGCCAATCCACAAAAAGTTTTGCGCTGAAAACGGAATCATAAACATTTGCGTGAAGCCGAACAACGATTGTGGTAGCGTGACAGGCACAGTTACGAGTAGCCCCAATGGCAAAAGCGTGAAAAAATATATCCATTCTTTTTTGTTCTTGACGTCAAACTTTTCGCCAATGCAAAAGCGCATAACCAGCGGAACAATTATGAGTAGCGCAAGTTCTAGCGAAAACTCAATGTGACGGAACGGCGCATCAACCCAAATGCCCCTGCCCGACGGCGTCGTGAAATAATCAAGGAAAACATCATAACAGCAAAGCGCGACAATTGCGACAGGCAAACAAAAGTACATCGCAAAGTTTTTGAGCGTTCTCGTCTTGAAAAAAGTCGCGCAAGGATAAACGACAAACGCAAACAGCATTCCCCAACGAAGTAGACTTTGCAAAATGTCCGTAGTGTGAAAATATGTGTTGTCATAAACACCACCATTGATTACCCAAATAAAGTTGTCATTGAGGTACATCCTTATGAATGCCAAGCAAAACAACGCGATTGAAAGTATTTTGACAATTATTCTAAATCTATTTTCGCCGATTCTCTTCCTAAACACAATCAGCGGAATAATTGTGGCAAGCACAACCCCAACCACAATGAATATATTGTAAATCATTAGTATTTCCCTTTGTTTCTAATGTAAAAATTTGCATTTTTTTCATTATAGCACATTTATGTATAAAATACAACTAATAGCACCATAAAAGCACACCCACAAAATTTGCAAATAACGAAAAGAATAAAAATAGGAAGAAATCTAAAATTTCTTCCTATTGATATATAACAATCAATTTTGGTGGTCACGCTACAGTATAACCCAGTTGTTGACACTGTTGCTAGCACTAGATATTGATATTTCTATACTCTTATTGCTGTCGATGCCGTTTTCAAACACTTTCTTGCGTGTTTGTTCCGTCGTGTTTGTTGCTGTGTCCTTGAATTTGCAAGTTGAATATAATGTTTCCGCTACTAATATTGAGAACGCCTCTTGATGCTTTATTCCGTTAAGTACATATGTGCCTCTATCTTGCATAATCAACTGTCTTGTCGGATTCCCGTCACTCCCAAGCACATAAACAATGAATTCCCTTTTTATGTTAGCGTTGAACTTTATTGTAACACTGCAAGAACCTTTATACGGGATACTATTGCTTGTTGCATATATATATGCTGCCGAGTTTTCGTTGCCCGAACCATATATTGTAAGATTAGCACAGTTCTTAAATGCATCAGTGCCGATGGTTGTTACGTTATCAGGAATTGTGATGCTCGTCAAGCCGCTACAGCTCTGGAATGCAGAATTGCCGATGCTCGTTACACTGCTAGGGATTGTGATGCTCGTCAAGCCGCTACAGTTCTGGAATGCAGAATTGCCGATGCTCGTTACACTGCTAGGGATTGTGATGCTCGTCAATCCGCTACAGCCATAAAATGCATCAGTGCCGATGCTTGTTACGTTGTCAGGAATTGTGATGCTCGTCAATCCGCTACAGCCCTGGAATGCAGAATTGCCGATGCTAGTCACACTGTCGGGGATTGTGATACTTGTCAATCCGATACAGCCAGTAAATGCACCATTGCCGATGCTTGTTACACTGTTAGGAATTGTGGTGTTTTTACATCCTGCAATCAAGGTATTTGAGCTTGTTTCAATTATTGCATTACAGTTGCTTCTACTATCGTACTTTAAATTGCCCGATGCAACGCTAATGCTCGTCAAACTGCTACAGCCCTGGAATGCATTATTGCCGATGCTGGTCACACTGTCGGGGATTGTGATACTTGTCAATCCGATACAGCCAACAAATGCACCATTGCCGATGCTTGTTACACTGTTAGGAATTTCGATGCTCGTCAAACTTCTACAGACAAGAAATGCAGTAACGCCGATGCTATCTATTCCACTGTTTATAACAACCTTTGCTATACCTTGTTGCGCTCTAAAAGCACTATTAGCGATTGCCCCTGTACCAGAAATAGTGAGCGTTCCCTCTGAATCAAGTGTGTAGGTTGCATTAGTACCACAAGAACCACTTGGTTCCAAAGCATTTACTGGTGTGGGGGTGGTTGTTTGCGGGGTAATTTTGTTTGGAGCAATGAATATTGCTGACACACAAAAGACAAACGCGAAAAAGAACAAACCCACGACAAATAGTTTGTTTCGCCTTTGTATGCTCAA
>CAKVOD010000007.1 GCA_934778205.1 uncultured Clostridia bacterium
TGCCAAACTTTGTTTTGAAACTTTTTGCATTTTTAATTTTCTCCTTCTTTTTTCTTTTGTTTCAGTTTTTTACAAGGAAAAATGAAGAAAATGATACTTGTTTTTTATAAGATAGATTGAGAAAATAAACGCAATTTCATATACTATTTTTTATAGAGGGAATGAAGAAATAAATGCTATTTTTTATAAGGAAAATGTAAAAGAATTACACTTATTTTTAACGCATTTTTTACAAGGGAAAGATAAAAAGAATAGAATTTATTTTTACAAGGGGAAATGAAGAAAATGTTTTTTTTGTGTAAATGTAGCAGATGTTTTGATTGGAATTGGGGGTAGAGAAAGAAAGGGGCGATTTGGAAAGTTTTGGCAAATTGTATTATAATTTGGCGTTGGGCTTTGATATTTGCGTTTGTTCTGTGTGCGTTTTTTGATTTATCATTGCTTTTAACAAAGGAGGAGATATGCCAAATTATGTACAGAGGGGGAAGAAGTTTTGCTCGGTGTGTGGGCGCGAATCGGTCGGGACGGTTTGTTCTGCGTGCGGTGGGGCGGTGCTTGCTAGTGGCAAGTGGTCGGTTCGATTTAGAACATATGAGGACGGCGTTTGCGTCAACAAGCGCTTGTCGGGGTTTGCTACGCGTGCTGAGGCTGAGGCGGGGTATGATGCTTACGTCGCGACTCACAAGGCGGGCGACACAAATTTTCATCGGCTGTTTGAACGTTATTTAGCAGAGGTTCGATATAGTCTTAAGGGGGCGACGATTTACAACAAAATCTGCGTTTTTCAGACGCACATACTGCCGTATTTTGGCGCACGCGATGCGTTTAGCATTGGCAAGAGCGACCTTATTGCTTGGCGGGCGCAACTCTTGGACACGCAGAGTTTGCGTTCGTCGCGCAAGTTATCCATAAAGTACGTGAACAATATACGCGCCGAGTTGTGTGCGTTTTATAGTTATTTGAGTCAAACATTTGACGTGCCGAACGTTGTTTTGAATTTCAAGCCACTCAAGCGGAACTGGGAGCAGGTGCGCGAGATGCAGTTTTATGATTTCAAGCAGTTTCGGCGGTTCATCACGCGTATGCGCCGAGCCAAAAGCGAACGCATCAAGAACTTGTGGGTTACGTTTTTTATGACGCTTTACTATAGCGGGGCGCGGGTGGGCGAGGTTTTGGCGCTGAAAGAGGACGACATTGATTTCACGGAAGGTACGCTTTCCATTTGCAAGTCGCTGACGCGCAAAACTTTGGACGGCACGCCATATAAAATCACGACTCCTAAAAATAAGAGTAGTTTGCGCAACATAAGTTTGCCAAAAGTTTTGTTGAATCAATTGAAACAATATCTTGCGTGGAAGCGGGCGCGCGGTGTTGGCGCGGAATTTTTGTTTGGGGGAGATGCACCGCTTGCGAGTTTTAGTTATTCGCGAATGCTGAAAAATTACGCGATTGTTGCCGATTTGCCGAAGATACGCATCCACGATTTCCGCCACTCTCACGCGAGTTTGCTCATAAACTTGGGTGCGAACGTGGCGCTCGTGTCGCGACGCTTGGGGCATTCCAACACCCAGCAAACTTTGAACACGTACAGTCATATGTTCCCGAATTCTGACAGAGAAATCATTCGCATTTTGGACAAAAACGCAACGCTTTGACGCGGGGCAAAACGGCCACCTTTTCAAATTAAAGATGTTTTTTTTTAGTGTCACAATTTTGGAAATGTGATTTATTTGTCATAAAATTTGATGCAAAAAAATAATAAAAACAATTGAAAAATGCTTTAAATAATGCGGAAATAAGATAATTTATTTTAAATTGCGACTCAATTATAAAATAAAAAACATTTAAAAAATAAAAAGCCTCTGCAAAATTGAAGAGAATTTGTCAATGTTCTCCAAAAATGCAAAGGTTTTTTATTATCCAATTTCAATAATCGGCGGAGTGATGTTGAGTGCTACCTCTACCTTTTTTAGGCGCGTATCAAAGTCCGCAATGCTCGCTTTGATTGAAGTAATTTCCGTATTAATTGTAGCAAGTTGCGTGCCACAATCACACGTTGTAGTCGTGTTGCTGATTTGCGACTGCAGTTCCGCCTTAATGCGTGAAATGCGCTTTTCAAGTTCGCTTATCGCGTCTTTCAAGTTGGCTATATCAAATTCTAACATATTTTTCCTTTAGCAAAATGTTCAATCATATTATAGCACACAATTTGCAAAGTCTGCCCAAAAGTTTCGGGCTAGTGTGCTTAAAGCGTCCAAAATCAATGCAAATACAAAAAAAATATGCTATAATAACATTGTTAGGAGAAAGGGTATGTCAAATATTAAAGTTTTTGAAGATAAAAAAATTAGAGCGGAGTGGAACGAACAAGAAGAAGATTGGTATTTTTCGGTTGTTGATGTAATTGAAGTGTTAACTGATAGTGTTCAACCACGAAAATATTGGAACGATTTAAAAAGAAAGTTAAAACAAGAGGGAAGTCAGTTGTCCGAAAAAATCGGACAACTGAAATTGCAGTCAAGTGATGGTAAGTTTTATAGCACTGATGTGGTCAATACAAAAAATTTGCTTCGCCTTGTTCAATCAATCCCAAGCAAAAAAGCGGAGCCTTTTAAAATTTGGCTTGCCCAAGTTGGAAGTGAAAGACTTGACGAAATTGCCGACCCTGAAAAAGCAATGCAAAGAGGTGTCGATTTTTATAGACAAAAAGGGTATCCAGCAGAATGGATAACTCAAAGAATGTTGTCAATCAAAATAAGAAAAGAACTGACGGATGAATGGAAAAATCGCGGAATAGAAAATGAGCAAGATTATGCAATACTCACGAACGAAATGACAAAAGCGTGGAGTGGACTAACAGTTAAAGATTACAAAAACTTGAAAGGCTTGAAAAAAGAAAGTCTAAGAGACAATATGACCGACGTCGAATTGACACTTAATCAACTTGCTGAACTAACCACAAAAACCATTTCGCAACAAGAAAAGCCAAATTCAATGAAAGCCAATAAGGAGGTTGCCCGTCGTGGTGGAAAGGTTGCAAGTGTAGCGAAAGACGAGTTTGAAAAGTCGACAGGGACAAAAGTTGTCAGTTCTCAAAACGCTGACAATAAAGAATTGCTTGCAGTTAAAGATAAAAAATCTATAAAAACAAACAAAGATGAATAATGTTTTAAATAGAAAAATAGCAATAGAGTCAAAAACTAATGCTATTTTTTTGTGATTAATCTATAATTGAATTTTCATCATTAAATGGACTTTCATCTTCGTGTGTTGTTTTTACAATACTATTTTAGTCAAGCGCTTAAAATTAAGGTCAAATTTCCTTATGCTCTTTGGCGAACTCGATTGAGCGGGCGGAGGTGGCGCGGATTGCTGAGTCGATGTCGTCGGGTAGGACGCCAAGTTTTTTGTAGGCAATTTTCGGGTCAATGTAGGCTTTGCGCTTTTTGAAACTATAGATTTTCACGCCGTTGATGCCTGCTTCAAGCCCAGATTTTTTGAGATAGCGCATTTTTAGCCGTTCGTGAATTTTGTATTTCAGCCAGCATTTATAGCGGACATATGGTTTCATATTTAGCCCTTCCATAATGCGCTCGTTGATTTGCTTGTAGGTATAGTTGTCGCCCGCGATTGCGATTGTTTCGCCCCTTGTCAATTTTTCAAACGCGCCACAAACCGCTTGCGCAACTTGCTTTACTGTGATGACGGGAATTGAACCTTTGAACGCGGAATAATTTGATGTGCGGTACATTTCAAGAATTTCGTCGCAGTGCAATGGGCGTCTAACGGGCATCGTCCCCCAGATTTGCGGTGTTTGCAGTACGATGACGGGGAACGCGGTCATATTAAATCTTCGCGCGACATTTTCTTGGTCATACGTTGCGCGTATGAACGGATGCCACTTTTCAAGGCGCAAGTCTGCCATCGTGCTATTAAAATGAACATATGCATTACTGATGATAACAACTTTTTTGACGCCTGCATCTTGCGCAAGGCGCAAAATTCGTTCCGTTGGGAACACATTATGCACCTTGAAATATTCAATCGCGGGTGCTTTGACAATGTCGAGCGCGTTAGACGAGCAAGCATACAAAAGCCAGTCCGAGCCTTTGATTAGGTCGATGAGTTCGTGGTCAGCCATTTGCTCAATGTTGCCTTGCGTGTAATCGACTTGTTTTGCGAAAATGCCCCCCTTTGGTGGCGGTGTCAGCCCAAGACTTTTGACCTCGTGACCGCGCGCGAGAAGTTCTAGCGAAACATTGTAGCCGATAAGCCCCGTTCCGCCGACGATAAATGCTTTCATAGTGGGTTCTCCTTTGGTGTGGTTCTTTGTGATAATTTATTATAGCACGTTATTTGCAAAATTTCAATGATATTTGCAGTATTTGTGCGATAGCGCACTGCTGGCGGGGATAGCCCCGCGCCTATGGATGGCTGGCGCTGTATGTATTTGGGTACATAATTAATTTACTATGTACATTTTGCGTGGGGGTGGGTGGCTGCAATATAATAAAGTTTAACCATATTTATTGTGGGAAGTTACTAACTCCGTTGTCATTTCGACCGAAAAAGGCTTGTTAAAGCCTTTGCAGTGGAGAAATCTCCCGGAAGGGGACGCGGTTTGTTATGGGCGCTCAAATTCTTTGACAGCGCTAGCACTATAAAAGATTTTCCTTTTTTAGTTGCTGACGCGGTCAATGTGCATTTTATTTTATAAGTTAGTGTGCCCCCTTCCGGGAGATTTCTCCGCGACGGCGAGGGCTGACGCCTCCGCCTTTGGTCGAAATGACAATGAGGTGAGTGGCTTACCACAAAAAATGAGGTTATGATTGATTGTATTGCTGGCGCGGTCAAGCGGGTGAGTGGCTTATCATAATAATAAGGTTATGATTGACTATATTTTTAATGCGGATGTGAAAATGAGTGGGGTGTGAGGGTAGAAAGGTGTGCTTTTAGATTAAAGTTGTCAAAACAGTTGTTAAAATGGAAAAAAAAATATATAATATATAGAATCTTTGCAAAATTCCGTTTTTTAATTGGCGTTTTTTAAAAACTTGATGTGTTGGTTTTAGAATCAAATTGATAGAAAGCCATAAAGGACGCGCATAGCAAGCATATAATATATGCGATTGAGAATGCGCTAAAAAAAATGGAATGCAAGTAAATGTGGAGAATATATGAAAAGTAGATATATATTGTTTGCGGTGCTAATGTTTGCCGTGTGCATATTCGGTGGTTGCAGTAGCGCCGTTTCAGTCGGTATGAGCGTTTTGCCCGACGGAACAATTAGACAGTCGTTTTCCGTAGTATTAGATGCAAAGGAATTATCGCAAAAATACAGCGCGGAAGATGTCGAAAAAATTTATAGTACAGTTTATGAATATTTGGACGACTACAAGAAGCGCGTGAACTCGCTTGCAAGTTCGTATATGCTTGAAAAAGGTATGATAAATCGTTATCCGTGGAAATCGAGCATTACGCCGAGCGAAAACGGCGGTATGACACCGAGCGGACAAATTACGTGCTATGTGTTGTTTTATAGTTCCTACTTTTATGAGGAATACCTCAACTACATTGGTAGCGGTAGCACAGACGACGACGAAGCGGACGCCGAACCTAAGACGAGCAAGGGCTGGTTGTTTGACACGATTATTTTTCAAGACACAACTTTGCCGATTGCCGACCTTGTGGAAATTGAGCGCGTCTACAATGAAATAAAAACCGAATTGAGCGCGCAGGGCGTCGAACTCAATGAGGACGTCAAACTTGCAAATCTCGCGTACGATTATGCCGTGCCATATAGTTACGCGCAAGTCAACCGCATCAAATCAAATGCGGACAGAGAATATACGCAAAACGAAAAACAATTGAACGAGGACGGAACGGTTGCGAGCGAATACAGTATGAAGCACTTTGTTTGGAATTATGACCCAAACGGCGAAAACAGACTTGTTTTGTACCGCTACCGCATTCACTCAGTCGCGTGGTACATTTTAGCACTTGCGCTTGTGGTCGTGTTTGGCGCGATTATGATACTTTGCAACTTTATTGCTAAAAAGAGAAACGCACGCAATGTAGGCGCAAATATTGCGGGCAATAATGTTGCGCCAACGCAAAATAGTTTTACACAACCCGAAAGCGAAAATGTGGATAACTCACAGTCCAAAATTGCGCACCAAGAAACAAAAGTTGAAAAAATGAACAATTTTTTTCAAAAAATAGATAAAAATAATGAAAACAATCCACAATGAGCGCACAAAATGTGGAAAAGTCAACAACAAGGAGAAAGAAAGATAATGACAAGGGAAGAAATTGTTGAAAAACTCAATACAATAGATGAGCGCATTGTGCAAATAAAGTCACGTTTCAAAGAGGACGAAATAAACGCGGAAATAGCATCTCTTGAAAAAGAGATGACCGCTCCCGATTTTTACAGCGATATGCGTCACAGTGGAGCGGTTGGCAAGCGCCTTAGGCATTTGCAAGAATTGCTAGCTGAAATAAAAGATTTGAGCGAAAAAGCGGACGCGGTCAAGTTTATGGTCGACAATGCGACAGATGACGAACTTGAGCAAATGGCGGGCGAAATTGGCAATGAAGAAATACTCATTGACAAAGCGAGCCGTAAGTTGTGGATAAGCGCGCTGTTGAGCGGAAAATACGATACTTGCAACGCGATTTTGACTGTTCACAGCGGGGCGGGTGGAACTGAGGCGACCGATTGGGCGGATATGCTTTTTAGAATGTACCAGCGCTATTGCGTGAGGAGCGGATTCACGTTCAATATCATCGACATTCAAGCGGGCGACACGACGGGCATCAAAAGTGCTACAATTGAGGTTGAGGGCGAAAACGCATATGGCTATCTGCGTTGCGAAAAGGGCGTGCATAGACTCGTGCGCATTTCGCCGTTCGATTCAAACGCGCGCCGTCATACGTCGTTTGCGAGTGTCGAGGTTACGCCAGTCATCGAGAGCGAGGAACTGCAAATCAAAGACGACGATTTGAAAATCGACACATATAGAGCGAGCGGTGCGGGCGGTCAGCACATCAACAAAACCGATTCAGCAGTGCGAATCAAGCATATTCCAACGGGAATTGTCGTTCAGTGCCAAAACGAGCGTTCTCAAATTCAAAACAAGGCAACCGCTATGAAAATGCTGACGGCAAAACTCGCGGAATTAAAGGAGCAAGAGGAGCGCGAAAAAATGAGCAACATTCAAGGCGAACTCAAAAAAATTGAGTGGGGTAGTCAAATACGCTCATATGTTTTCCAGCCATATACTATGGTCAAAGACCACCGCACGGGTTTTGAAACCCCCGACATAACAAGCGTTATGGACGGCGATATACAAGAATTTATCAATGACTATTTGATTAAAGAAAACAACTAAAAATTAATAAAAAACAAGGCAAGGGCAATATTATGATTTACGACGAAAAAATGAATGAAAAAATTGAAGAACTAAAGAAAAAGGACAACCTCATCATATTGGGCATAGAATCTTCGTGCGACGAAACGAGCGTCGCAGTTGTCATCAATGGACAAAAAGTGCTTTCAAACGTCGTTTCAACGCAAATTCCTATTCACGCACAGTATGGTGGAGTCGTGCCAGAAATTGCAAGTCGAAATCATATCAACAATATTAGTTTTGTCTACAAGCAAGCACTTGCCGACGCGGGCATCAGCGAAAAAGATATCGACGCCGTCGCGGTCACGTATGGACCGGGTCTTGTCGGCGCACTGCTCGTTGGGCTTAATTACGCAAAAGGACTTGCCTATGGCTTGGGCGTTCCGCTTGTGCCAGTCAACCACATTGCAGGGCATATCTGCGCGAACTTTATCGACTTTCCGCAATTGAAGCCACCTTTTGTGTGCCTCATCGTCAGTGGCGGGCATACTGCAATAGTTTTGCAAAAAAGTTATACCGAGCACGAATTGTTTGGCTCAACGCTTGATGACGCCGTCGGCGAAAGTTTTGACAAAGTCGCGCGCTTACTTGGGCTAAAGTACCCCGGCGGTCCAATGGTCGATAAACTTGCAAAAGACGGGGAAAACAATATAACATTTTGTAAATCGCACAATTTTGACAACTACTATGATTGTTCCTATAGCGGGCTAAAAACGGCAGTTATCAACTATGTCAACCACTGCAAACAAAAAAAAGAGGAGTACAACATCAACGACGTGTGCAAAAGTTTTGAGTGCCAAGCATTCGACGACTTGATTGAAAAAACAATAACCGCGTGCAAACAAAGCGGGCAAAACAAAATCGCGCTAGCAGGGGGCGTCGGTGCGAACTCATATTTGCGCGAGCAAATAACTTTGCGCGCAAAAAAAGAAAACATTGAAGTGTACTTTCCGCAAATGTCACTGTGTGGCGACAACGGCGCAATGATTGCAAGCGCAGGGTATTTCAAACTAAAGTTTGGCGATGTGCAAAGCAACATATCAATCAACGCGCAACCAACCATTCCGCTTGACAGCAACAAATCATTCCTTGCCAAATAACCGATTTAGGCGCATAGTTTCCGCTATGCGCCTTTTTTGCGGGAAAACCCGCTACTGCAGGTTTGGAGAGTGCGCGCCACATATTTTGTAAATTGAAATTGTGGTAAGCCACCTAACCTAGTTGTCATTTCGACCAACGTGGAGAGTGCCAAACGGCACAGGTGTGGTTGTTGGTTGGTGCGTGTATGTTGTTGTGAGACGGCAACCAAACCTGCAGTCAAGGCGAGCCTTGCCGGAAGGGGACATACTCAGTTATGGGGTACTCATCTACTTGACCGCGCCAGCCAATAAATAATGAAACAGCATCTAACAATAATGTTGCAATCCTTTTTTATTGACCGCGCCAGCAATCAAATAATGATATTTCTTTATTTCGCTAGCGCTGTCATTGAACTGAGTACTAACGATATAGCGGGTTGCCCTTCCGGGAGATTTCTCCGCTACAGCGAAAACTACGTTTTCGCTTTCGGTCGAAATGACAATGGGGTGTGTACCTTACCACAATTTTAACACACAAAGTGCGTAAGTCGTACGCGCCAACATAAAAGAAAAACAACAATTTTTCAAAAAACGCCGAAAAACGTTTGATATTTTTGCGTAATTGTGGTAAACTAACGCTAGAAAGTGGCTTTAGCGCGCTAAAGCCAAAAGTAAGGAGTGTATTATGGTAAAGTACTTAACTAAACGGGGGGGGGGGGCATCTTCTGAGGATAAGATAAGTCCTAAAAAAGCCTCAAAAAGCGCTACAAATTGCAAAACTTATAGCGCCGTCAAGCAGGGATACACATGCCCAAAACAATGCGAATTTAGCACGCAAAACGCGCAAAAAAATAATGCAAAACTCGCAGTGTTTGAGAGCGAAAAACAAAGATATAAAGATTGCAAAGTGAAATCGCCTAACACCTATGCGTGCAAAAGCGACTCATCAAGCAAAGCAAAGTATTTGAGCATACAAAGGCGAAACAAACTATTTGTCGTGGGTTTGTTCTTTTTCACGTTTGTCTTTTGTTTGTCAGCAATGTTTATTGCTCCAAACAAAATGACCCCACAAACAACTACCCTCAATCCAGTAAATGCCGAAGTAACTACTGACGATTGTGGTACTAATGCAAAATACACACTTGATTCAGTAACTGGAACGCTTACTATTTCTGTTAAGGATGGGTTTACAAGTGGGACAATCTGGGACAATGTTTTTCAATCTCAAACTAATATAGTAAACGTTGATATAAAAGATGGAATAACCAGCATCGGCAATTATGTATTTGATGGCTGTAGCAGTTTGACGAGCATCACAATTCCTAACAGCGTGACCTACATCGGCGATCACGTATTTGATGGCACGGGATACTTGAACAACTTTCTTAATGGAACAGATGATGTATTATATAATGGTGTGCATCTAATCAAGGCTAGAGATATGACAGAGTGCACAATCGACGGAAACACCAAAACAATTGCTGGTGGTGCATTTAGAGACTGTAGCGGATTGACGAGCATCACGATCCCCGCCAGTGTGACAAACATCGGCGATGCTGCATTTAAGGGTTGTACTAATTTGAATAACATCACGATCCCCGCCAGTGTAAAGAGTATCGGCGATGAAGCATTTGATGGCACAAAATATGTTAGTTACGCCCTTGGTTCGTTTGGTTCGATAATATATATTGGTGTGCATCTAATCAAGGCTAATGATGCTACAATAACAAAGTGCACAATCAAAGAAGGCACAAAAACAATTGCTGGTGGTGCATTTAAGAACTGTGGAAAATTGACGGGCATAGTAATTCCCGATAGCGTGACCAGCATCGGCAATTTTGCATTTTATAACCTTAGAAAATTGACGAGTGTGAAAATAGGCTCGAGTGTGACCAGCATCGGCGATTATGCATTTTCTGAGTGTAACGGATTGACGAGCATCGAAATTCCTGACAGTGTGACCAGCATCGGCGATTATGCATTTTCTGAGTGTAACGGATTGACGAGCATCGAAATTCCTGACAGTGTGACCAGCATCGGCATTGGAGCATTTTCTGCCTGTTACGAATTGACGAGCGTGATAATAGGCTCGGGCGTAACCAGCATCGGCTTGGTGGCATTTTCTGGTTGTGGGAAATTGACGAGCATCACAATCCCTAATAGCGTAACGAGCATCGGCGATTATGCATTTTCTGAGTGTAACGGATTGACGAGCATCGAAATTCCTGACAGCGTAACGAGCATCGGCACTGATGCATTTGCTGAGTGTAGCGCTGACCTTACAATATGTGGCTCGAGTACCACTGGCTCGGCAGCATATAACTATGCAAAAAATAATAGTATTAATTACGCGACGGCGTGGGTAAAGAAAGATTCAACAACACATATGCGCACATTTTATGGTTTTAAAACTAACAGCAGTGCTACAGCGGAGACCCAGACAAATAGCCATAATTTTGTTGACGGCATATGTAGTGAATGTGGCGCCATAGATGGATTTTCGATTACGCTTAATGTCACAACTAATGTATCAAGATATTTCGTGATTTATGTGTTAGATAGCAACAATCAACCAATAAGACAATTTGCTGTTACAAATGGCACGCAAATTGAGTTTATGGTTGCAAAATCATCTGCGTTTACAATACAAGTGTATGAAACTTTGTATATGAGTGCAACTATTGGTGGAACAAAAACTTTAAAACGAACTTATACAAATTTAACTGGAGATACAACAATTGCAATTGACATTAGTGGTGTAATGAATGTCAACAACTGGGTTATGATATGATGAAAGTGGTATAGCAAATGCTATACCGCTTTTTTAGTAGTGACGGGGCGAATAGGAAAGGGAAAAAATATTTTTTTGGAAAATGCTTGACTTTTGTTTTTGTTTATGGTAATATACTATGTATTTTATCTAAATAATTTCGTTTGTCTTGATTTTTACATTATCACCACTCTAAAGGACGGCAAAATGCTGTCGTTTTTGTGACTAAAGCAGGTTTTTTGTTGGTCGTGGATGAATTTGCTTGTTTTCCGCTCCAAGTGGGCGTGAGGGGCAAAGTTTGGCGTGTGAAAGTTTTGACAATTGGAATGAAAGAACAAAATGGGAGTGGCAAATGATTCAAAACACAGAGAATGGCAGACAAGCAGTCAAAAAGAGATATGGCAAAAGGGAACGCTTGCAAATATTGCGTGCGGATATACCGATTGAGTTGCCGTATCTTATTTCTATTCAAAAAGATTCCTTCAACAAGTTTCTAAATGAGGGAATGTGGAACATTATGAAAGAGTTTACGCCAATCGTAGACTTTTCGGGCAAGGCGGAACTTAGTTTTCTCAATGTCAAACTTGACCCTGAAACCAAGTACGACAAGTACGAATGTATGCGCAGGGGGCTTACATATTCTTGCCCTATCATTGCGACGTGTCGTTTGATTAATCGCGAAACTGGCTCAGTTGTGGAAAAGGAAGTTTATGTTGGCGATATGCCGATGATGACGGAGGAGGGGACTTTCATCATCAATGGTGTTGAGCGTGTCATCGTCAGCCAAATTGTCCGCAGTCCTAGCGTTTACTACAAGTCGGAAATGGACAAGACGGGTATTCGCCTTTTTGCTGGGCAAATGATTCCTAGTCGTGGCGAATGGATTGAGTTTGAAACGACACCTCTTGGCGTCATAAAAGCAATCATCAATCGCGCAAGCAAAGTTTCTTTGGGCGTATTTTTGAAAGGTATGCTTTGGTCTTATGAGGAGGCAAAGGCATATATGAAGAAAATGGGCGTCAAAAAGGAGGACGAGTCAAGCACTAATGTATTCAATGATTACATTGCAAACTTGTTTGGTAATGACGAACTCATTTTGTCGACGCTTGACAAGGAAGCGCTCAAAAATCCTGAAGATTGTTTGATTGAACTTTCTAAAAAGTTGCGTCCAACCGAACTTCCTAGCGCTGACGCTATCAAGAGTTATCTAAATTCAGTGTTCTACAACGAACAACGCTATGACCTAGCGCGCGTTGGTAGATACAAGTTTAACAACAAGTTGAGCCTTGCAAACAGAATTATCAAACAAGTTTTGTTTGAAGATGTCAAACTTGAAGATAAGGTCATCAAAAAGGGTACGGAAATTGACCGTGACCTTGCGTGGGAAATCCAAGATTCAGGCATCAACGAAGTTTGGGTCGAAGTCAACGGCAAGGGGCACAAGATGATTGGTAACCGTATGGTTCATCTTGACAAAGTCATCAACTGCAAGCCTAGCGAACTTGGCATTTATGAGCTGGTTCACTATCCAACACTTATGCAAATTTTGTCGGAACACAAGACAAAAGAAGAAAAGTTGCAAGCAATCAGCGAAAATGTCGACAAACTTTGCACAAAGACGCTTACAATCGACGACTTGATTGCGTCAGTAAGTTTCTTGCTTGACCTCAACGCTGGCATTGGCGTTACGGACTATATCGACCACTTGGCAAACCGTAGAGTATGTCCAGTTGGCGAACTTATGTCGGGGGCTTTGAGGCAAGGTATGGTGAAACTTGTCAATCTTGCAAAAGAAAGTATGCAAGGGCAAGACCTCACGCAAGCCGACCCTACAACAGTTATCAACGCAAGACCTATTAATAAGGAATTGCGCAACTTTGTTGCAACAAGCCAACTTTCACAAATTATGGACCAAGTCAACCCGATTGCGGAACTCACGCAAAAAAGACGTTTGTCAGCGGTTGGTACGGGCGGTATCAAAAAGGAACGCGCGAGTGCGGAAGTTCGTGATATTCACTATACGCATTATGGCAGAATTTGTCCTATTGAAACGCCAGAAGGTCAATCAGTTGGTTTGATTAACTCACTCTCACTTTATGCAAAAATAAATGAATATGGCTTCATTCTTTCGCCTTACAGAAAGGTAGACAAGCAAACTGGAAAGGTTACTGACCACGTTGACTACCTTATGGCAGATGAAGAAGAAAAATATATAATCGCACAAGCAACTGAACCGCTTGATGCTGAGGGAAAACTCAAAAATGAACGTTTGGTCTGCAGATTCAAAGACAGAATTATTGAAGTAGAACGCGCGCGTGTTGACTATGTCGAAGTTTCGCCTCGTCAATTGCTAAGTGCCGCTACAACGACGATTCCTTTCCTTGAAAACACGGAAGCAAAACGTGCGTTGATGGGTTCCAACATGCAACGTCAGGCAGTTCCGCTTTTGAAAACTGAAGCGCCATTTGTCGGCACGGGTATGGAAGAAAAAATCGCTAGAGACAGCGGTGCAATGGTTCTCAGCGATTGCGACGGCGTCGTAACATATGTTTCTGGTACAAATATTGTTGTTACTGACAGTGACGGCAAGGAACACAACCACGAACTCATCAAATTTGTCAAAACAAACAAAGATACTTGTATGAACCAAAAGCCTTGCGTTGAAAAGGGCGAAAAGGTCAAGAAAGGGGAAGTTCTTGCGGACGGGTACTCAACCAACGGGGGCGAACTTGCGCTCGGCAAAAACTTGCTCATTGCATTTATGAACTGGGAAGGGTACAACTACGAGGACTCAATCCTAATTTCTGAAAGACTTGTCAAAGAAGATGTCCTCACTTCAATTTATCTTACAACGCTTGAAACAAAATCAAGGGCAACAAAACTTGGCGATGAAGAAATTACAAGAGATATTCCTAATATTTCGGAAGAATCGCTTAAAGATTTGGACGAACACGGCATCGTTAGAGTTGGTGCGGAAGTTCGCCCAGGAGATATTCTTGTCGGTAAAATCACGCCAAAGGGCGAAGCGGAACTAATCCCTGAAGAAAGACTATTGCGCGCAATCTTTGGTGAAAAAGCGCGTGAAGTTAAGGACACAAGTTTGAGGGTTGACCACGGTCACGGCGGTACGGTTGTTGATGTTCAAATTCTTTCAAGAAAGAACAAAGATGAACTTGAACCGGGCGTAAACGAACTTGTTAGAGTTACAATCGCTCAAAAACGTAAAATTTCTGTCGGCGACAAGATGTCAGGTCGTCACGGGAACAAGGGTGTCGTTTCAAGAGTTTTGCCAGTCGAAGATATGCCATTTATGGCAAACGGGCAACCTGTCGACGTCGTTTTGAACACTTTGGGTGTTCCATCTCGTATGAACTTGGGACAACTGCTTGAAGTTCACTTGGGACTTATCGCAAAAACGCTTGGCGTTCACGTTGCAACTCCAGTATTTGACGGGTTCAACGAAAACGACATTGAAAAAATGCTCAAGGAAAATGATTTGCCTGAAGACGGCAAGATGACGCTTTATGATGGGCGTACAGGTCAGCCGTTTGACAATAAAGTTACTGTTGGGTATATGTATATGCTCAAACTTGACCATATGGTCGACAGCAAGATGCACGCAAGAAGTATTGGACCTTATGCGCTCGTTACGCAACAACCACTCGGTGGTAAAGCGATGTTCGGTGGACAAAAATTCGGTGAAATGGAAGTTTGGGCTATCGAAGCATACGGTGCTGCAAACATTTTGCAGGAACTTTTGACAGTTAAGTCCGACGATATTAATGGTAGAAACAAGACATACGAAGCAATCGTCAAGGGCGAACCTATTGCTGAGCCGGGAGTTCCTGAAGCATTTAAAGTTTTGATGAAAGAGTTCCAAAGCCTCGGGCTTGATATGAAGATTTTGAATGAAGAACACAAGGAAATCAACTTGAATGAGTTAAACGACGATGATGTTGATATTCAAAAGACAATCAAAGAACGTGACAAAGAACTCAAAGACATTGAAATTGCAGAAGAAATTGAAGATATTACCGAAACTGAGGACAAAGACGGCATTGAGGCAGTTAGTCCGATGGTGGAAGATGAATTTGAAACGGACGATTTGTTCGATGATTATGATGATAATGATTAGGAGAAAATAAACGATGTTTGAATTAAACAATTTTGATTCTATACAAATAGGCATTGCATCGCCTGAAAGAATCAGAGAGTGGTCGCATGGCGAAGTAACAAATCCAGAAACCATCAACTACCGTACTCAAAAGCCGGTTATGGGGGGACTTTTCTGCGAAAGAATTTTTGGACCTAGAAAAGACTGGGAATGCTATTGCGGGAAATATAAAAGGATTAGGTATAAGGGCGTCATTTGTGACAAATGTGGCGTTGAAGTAACTCGTTCGAGAGTTCGTCGCGAAAGAATGGGGCATATTGAACTTGCTACGCCTGTTTCGCACATTTGGTTTTTCAAGAGCGTACCTAGTAGGATTGGTGCGTTGCTTGATCTCACGCCAAAGACACTAGAACAAGTTTTGTACTATGTAAATTACATTGTGCTTGACCCTAAAAAGACTGATTTGCAATTCAAGCAAATTTTGTCAGACCGCGAATATCGCGATTTGGTCGACAAACTTGGTGTTGGTTCATTTAGAGTTGGTATGGGTGCTGAAGCAATCAAAGAATTGCTTGACAGACTTGACCTCAAGAAAGAACTTGACGAGTTGACAGAATTACTTAAGACTGCAAAAGGTCAAAAACGCATTAAAGCAGTCAAAAAACTTGACATTGTTCAAAGTTTCTTGAAAACGGGTAGCAAGCCAAGTTGGATGATTTTGGACTGCTTGCCAGTTTTGCCACCAGAACTCCGTCCTATGGTTGTTTTGGATGGTGGGCGCTATGCTACAAGTGACTTGAACGATTTGTATAGACGCGTCATCAATAGAAATAACCGCTTGAAAAAACTTATGGAACTTGGCGCGCCTGAAGTTATTATTAGAAACGAAAAGCGTATGCTTCAAGAAGCGGTCGATAGTTTGATTGACAATGGTAAACGCGGAAAACCTGTTACGGGTGGTGCTAAGCAAAGAGAACTAAAATCTTTGGCTAGTATGCTCAAGGGTAAATATGGGCGTTTCCGTCAAAACTTACTTGGTAAACGTGTTGACTACTCAGGGCGTTCAGTTATTGTTGTAGGTCCAGAACTTAAACTTTATCAAATGGGCTTACCACGTGAAATGGCACTTGAACTTTTTAAGCCATTTATTATGAAAAAACTTGTCGAACTCAATGAGGCACAAAACCTCAAGAGTGCTAGACGTTTGATTGAAAGAGAAAAACCAATTGTTTGGGATGTTCTTGAGGACGTAATCAAAGACCACCCAGTTCTTATGAACCGTGCTCCAACACTTCATAGACTCGGTATTCAAGCGTTTGAACCTGTTCTTGTTGACGGCAGAGCAATGAAGTTGCACCCACTCGTTTGTATCGGGTTTAACGCGGACTTTGACGGTGACCAAATGGCTATTCACGTTCCACTTTCAATTGAAGCAAGAACGGAAGCAAGACTTTTGATGCTTTCAGCAAACAACGTCTTGAAGCCTTCCGACGGCTCGCCAGTTATGTCGCCTGAACAAGATATTGTCCTCGGTGTTTACTACATCACTGTTGAAAAGAAAAATGCGTTGGGCGAAGGTATGATGTTTGGTAGTGAGGAGGAAGCGCTTATGGCGTATGCCCTCAACATTATTGAACTTCAAGCGCCAATCTATGTTATGCGCACTGCTGAATTTGAAGGCGAAACAGTGCGTGGTAGAGTTAAGACAACTGTTGGTAGAATTATTTTCAACAGGTGTATTCCTCAATGCTTAGGGCTTGTCGACAGAACAAAGCGCGAAAATGTGCTTAATTACGAAGTCAACGAAACGGTTGAAAAGAAATTGCTCGGTAGCATCATCGCTGCTGCATTCCAAAAAGTCGGTCAAACAGAAACAATCAAGACACTTGACAAAATCAAGGCTTGCGGGTTCAAGTACAGCACTATCGCTTCAATTTCTATTAGTGTATTTGATATGGTCATTCCAAAAGAGAAGAAAGAGCTTTTGGAAGAAACTCAAAAAGCAGTTTTGGAAAATGAAAAACTTTATCGTCGTGGTTTTGTTACTCACGCTGAAAAGGCACAAAAGAACATTGAACTTTGGAACGCTACAACTGAAAAGTTGAAGAAAATTGTGCTTAGCAACCTTGACGAATCTAACAGTTTGAAGATTTTGGCAGATTCTAAGGCGCGTGCAAAGGCTGAACAAATCAACCAAATGTGCGGTATGCGTGGTATTATGTCAAACACTTCAGGTGAAAAAGTTGATATTCCAATCAAATCAAACTTCCGTGAGGGTATGTCGACAATTGAATACTTTATGTCTGCACGTGGTGCTCGTAAAGGTGTCGTCGATACAGCGCTTAAAACGGCTGACTCAGGTTATTTGACTCGTCGTTTGGTTGTCGTTGCGCAAGACGTTGTCGTTTCCGAAATGGACTGCTTTGCATCCAACGGCGAAAAGCCACGTGGTGTTGTTGTTAAAGAACTTTGGGGTGACGACGCAGTTGTCGAAACTCTTGAAAGTCGTATTGTTGGTAGATATACTGTCAAAGACATTGTTGACCCTAAAACTAAGGAAGTTATTGTTAAGGCTGACACAATGGTTACGCCAGAACAAGCAAAACGCGTTGAGGAAGCGGGCGTCAAAGAAGTCGAGATTAGAACTTGCCTTACTTGTTGTAGCAAGCACGGCGTTTGTGCTAAGTGTTATGGTAGAAATATGGCTGGTACTGATGTTGTCAACATCGGCGAGGCAGTCGGCGTCATCGCGGCTCAATCAATCGGTGAACCGGGTACACAGTTGACGATGAAAAACTTCCATAGTGGTGGTGTCGCAGTCGCTGCCGATATTACTAGTGGTTTGCCACGTGTCGAAGAAATCTTTGAAGCGCGTAGACCAAAGGGTGTCGCTACAATTTCGGATATTGCAGGTAAAGTATCCATTAAGGACATTGATAAACGTCAAGAAATCACTATCACAAGCAAGGACGGTGAGCAGGAATCTTACTTGTTGCCATATGGTAAACGCTTGAAAGTTGCCGATGGAGATAGTGTTGAAGCAGGTGCTCCATTGACTGAAGGTTCGTTGTATCCAAACGACGTTTTGAGAATTCGAGGCGTGAAGGGTGTTCAAGAATACCTCATCAAAGAAGTATTGCAAATTTATAGACAACAAGGTGTTGCAATCAATGCTAAACACGTTGAAATAATTGTGCGTCAAATGCTCAGGAAAGTTATGATTGAAAACCAAGGGGATACAGATTTCCTCCCAGGTCAAACAGTTGATATTACTGCGCTTGAAGAGGAGAACAAACGTGTGCTTGAAAAAGATGGCGAACCAGCAAGTGCAAGAAGAATCTTGCTTGGTATTAGAAAAGCATCTTTGGAAAATAGTTCATTCCTCGCAGCAGCAGCATTTGAAAGCACTTCAAACGCATTGACTGCAGCCGCAGTTTGCGGAAAGATTGACCCACTTGTCGGGCTTGAAGAAAATGTCATCGTCGGGAAACTTATCCCTGCAGGGACGGGACTCAAGCAGTATCGTAGAATTGCCGTTCAAAAGAACGATAGCATCAAAGCGCAAATGTACGATAATTTGACTGCTGATGATAGCAATAAGTACAATCTCAACGAAACAACTGCAACTGAAGAAAACTAATTAACAAAAAAACGCAGAATTTGATTATTCAGCGTTTTTTTGTTTTGTGATATCTATTATATTCTCACTATATTTACTTTTTTGTCAACTTTATATCTAAGCTTCTACTATTTGTAAATTAATAAGGCAAACAAAAAACACAGGGAACGCGTCGTCCCTTGTGTTTTTTATAAATCAATAACTACTTTTCTTTTGGAATTTGCCGTCTTTTTTGTGAACGGAAAGTTTTGCGTCGTGCGCTTTAGCAAGTTCTTTTGCAACTTTCATTGCTTCTTCTTTTGTTTCACAACGTCTTGTTGCGCGCGTTGCGCCTTCTTTCTTGACAACCCAGTTTTGTGCCGTCTTATCAAATGTAACACTATATTTGTCTTCAGTTTTCTTTTCTTCGGCAATCTTATTTGGTTCTGCTTCTGCTTGTTCTACTGCAGTTACCTTTTTGGTTGTCTTTTTAGGTTTTTCAGTTGTTTCGGTGTTTTTGTCAGTTTCAGATTTTGAAGGTTTTTTTGTAGTTTTCTTTGCTTTTGGATTTTCTTCTACAACGTCTTCATTTGCTTCAACAGAATTGGTTTGTTTGTTTTCTTTTGCATTTGATTCAATTTGATTTTCATCAACCTGAGTTTCTTCCTCAACCTGTTTGGTTTGTTTTGATTTTTTAGTTGTTTTTTTGGTTTGCTTTGGTTGCTCAGTGGTGGTATTCTCAGTTTCTTGCTCAGTGGTTTCTTCTTTTGCTTCTTGCTCGACATTGTCATTAGTTTCTTTCAACTTTTCTTTGTCTTTTTTTGTTTGCACTTGCAAAACTACAAGAATAATTACGAGAGCAACGATTATAACTAATCCAACAATAAGCCACCAATATTCGCCTATGTTCATTTTTGCCTCCTTTATGTAGAACATCTACATTTACAATGTAATTATAGCGCATTTTAAAATTAAATACAAGGCAATTAAAGGATTTTAATATTTTTTTTTAAGTTTGGCAATTTTTTTTGCGAAAATTGAGTAAAATGATATGATAATTAATAAAAAAAACAACATACCTTATTTATTTTGCAGGTATATTGCATTTTTTGATATTATTCATAGGTGTACTTTTTTTCGCCGTTTTTACCATAGCCATAGTATTCGCGTGCGTAGTCCTCAATGTTTTCGCTGATATAATTGTTTTTGTTTTCGTAAAATTCAACTTGTTTGTTGAGATTGTCAAGTTCGGACTGCAGTTTGTTTTGGTTCGCTTGCAGTATTCCGCGGTTTACAAATTGAAATATCAAGCCGATAATGAGTGCAACAAGTACGAGAGTTGCAATCACGGTGCCGACATTGATAATCATACGGAGTTTTTGTTCATTCATACCGTTTCTCCTTTCATTTTAAGTTTACAAAATTATTTTGCAGTTTGTTTGAATGTTTTAACTTTTTTACGCGTTGTTTGCCGTTCTTTTTTGTCGGTTTTGACTTTTTAACAATCACGGAAAGAGTATTAATGTAATTATTTTTGACTTTAGTAAGAATGTTTATAAAATAATTATATAACAATTTTCTAAAACTTTCAAGCGTTTTAGAAAAAAATATTTTTTCAACCAAAATACCAACAACAAACCCGATGCACAAGAATGCTCGAAATTGTCCTAAATTATAAAAGTGCATAAAGTAAATAAACAAAATTCCACACAAAAGACAATAGACAAAATCAAAGCATACTTTTTGTAAACGTTTGTGAAAATGAAAAATGTCATATGTGACAGTGACCCCTAGTCCTAACCAAATGAACGCCAAAAAAACGCTAAATTGACCATAAGCCTCAAAAAGCATAAAGTTCTCCTTTATTTGACAAGTTTTTTGAGGAAACCGCTTTTCTTTTTCGTGTCGCTGTATTTGAGACTTTTTATTGTTCCCAAAATTTCGACATCGCCTGTTGCAACATCGATTTTTTGAACCTTTAAACTTTCGCCTTCAAGTGTTAAAATTATTTTATCAACATACAAAACCGCACCCGTTTCAGTCGCACTTTCAACATTGGTAATGCCTGAAATGATAGTATGATTTCTAGCGCAAATTTCAATTTTGTGGGCGCTGATTTTGTCGTTTTGTTCGTTTATATTTTCCATAATAATTCCTCTTTTTAATGTATATTAATAAAGATTTTATAATATGATAAAAGTACGAAAATAAGCCACTTTTTATGGGGCAAAAATGCAACAAAATGCTTGTAAAAATTGAGCAAATGTGCTATAATATTGATAATTAAATAAAACACATTTTGCGAATATTTTTGGCATAAATTCGCTATAAAAATAAGGACGCAAAGGCAAAAGGAGCGCTATTATGAACGTAGAAAACAACCAAGAAAATCTTGACGAACTTGAGCGTGAACTCAAACATTCTGTGAAGTACGATGAAAGTGATATTCAGGTGCTTGAGGGGCTTGACCCAGTGCGCAAGCGTCCCGGTATGTACATCGGTTCAACAGATGAGCGCGGACTTCATCATTTGATTATTGAGATTGTCGACAACTCAATTGACGAAGCGCTTGCAGGTTATTGCGACAAAGTGCAAGTAATCATTCACGCCGACGGGTCGGTAAGCGTCCGTGACAATGGTCGAGGCATTCCAACAGGTATGCACAAAACCGAGCATAAGTCAGCGGTGGAAGTCGTTTTGACAAAATTGCACGCTGGTGGTAAATTTGGCGGAAATGGATACAAAATATCGGGCGGGTTGCACGGCGTCGGGCTTTCGGTTGTAAACGCACTTTCGGTTTGGCTCAAAGCGGATATTTTCCAAAATGGAAAACATTATTTTCAAGAATATCGCAAAGGTATACCACTTGCGCCACTTGCAGTTGTCGGCACCACCGATGAGCGTGGCACGCAAATTAGTTTCTTTCCAGATGCTGAAATATTTGAAACAATTGATTTCAATTACAACACTTTAAAAGACCGCTTCAAAGAAATCGCTTTTTTGAACAAGGGCTTGACGCTTGAACTTATTGACGAGCGTTCAAATCAAAGCGTAACCTATTGTTTTGCTGGCGGTATAAAGGAATTTGTTGCGCAACTTGTCAATGGCAAGGAAACGCTATTTCAAGATGTCTTGTATTTACAAAAAGTGGCAAGCAATTATGAAGTTGAAATTTGTATGCAATATACGGATACATACAACGAGACTATTCATTCATATGCAAACAATATCAATACTATTGAGGGCGGAACGCATTTGCAAGGCTTCAAAAATAGTTTGACAAAAATAATCAACGACTATGCTGTCGCAAATAAAATTATAAAAGATAATGAAAAACTTTCGGGCGATGACGTGCGCGAAGGGTTGACCGCGGTTATCAGTGTAAAACTCACAAATCCGCAATTTGAGGGACAAACCAAAACAAAACTTGGCAATTCTGAAATGCGTGGGTACGTTGAAAAAGTTATGACGGAAGGGCTTGGCACATATCTAGAGGAGAATCCATCAATTGCGCGCGAACTTGTTATGCGTTGCGTAACCGCGCAAAAAGCGCGCGATGCTGCGCGTAATGCGCGTGACTTGACACGTCGAAAAAGTATTTTGGAGCATACAACTTTGCCGGGCAAACTATCCGATTGTACTGACCGCGATCCAAAGAATTGTGAAATATATCTTGTCGAAGGGGACAGTGCAGGTGGCACAGCAAAACAAGGCAGAGATAGACGTTTTCAAGCGATTTTGCCACTTCGCGGTAAAATTTTGAATGTCGAAAAAGCGCGAACAAACAGAATTTTTGAAAATAACGAAATCAAGAGTATGATAACTGCTTTTGGTTGTGGGATTCACGAACAATACGACGAAAGCAAGTTGCGTTATCACAAAATCATTTGTATGACCGATGCGGATGTCGACGGTAGCCACATTAGAATTTTGATGTTGACATTCTTCTTTAGGTTTATGCGCCCACTTATTTCGCAAGGGCACGTTTATATTGCTCAGCCTCCACTTTATAAAGTAGCAAAAGGCAAGGACGAAAAATACTTTTATTCCGACGAAGAACTAAATGCATATCTTGAAACAATCGACCAAAAGGGAATAGAAATCCAGCGTTATAAAGGTCTTGGCGAAATGAATGCCGAACAACTTTGGTCAACAACAATGGACCCTGAAAACCGTATTTTGAAAAAAGTTACTATGGATGATGCGGAAACGGCGGAAAAGATTTTTGACCTATTGATGGGCGAAAACCCTGAACTTAGACGTGAGTTTATTCAAGAAAATGCTAAATTCGTAAAAGACCTTGATATTTAGCATACAAAGTGTGCTCACTTAAATAAAAAAGCGTTAAGCAATGTAAATGCTGATTTTTGATAAAAACGCTGTATAAAAAAATAATATGCAATGCTAATTTTATGAATATGACATTGTATGGAGAAAAATTATGGATAATGAAGAAATAATCAATAAAAATCTCAATCAAAGAGTGGTTGAAGTAGACGTTGAATCAGAAATGAAAAAAGCGTTTATGGATTACGCAATGGCAGTCAATGTGTCGCGTGCGATTCCCGATGTTCGCGACGGGTTGAAGCCTGTTCATCGACGCATCCTTTTCAGTATGGGGGAACTCAACCTATTCAACGACAAGCCATATAGAAAGTGTGCGAGAATTGTCGGTGATGTTCTCGGTAAATATCACCCTCACGGCGATTCAGCAGTATATGACGCGTTGGTGCGCTTAGCGCAGGACTTTTCAATCCGCTGTCCACTTGTTGATGGACACGGAAACTTTGGTTCGGTCGACGGGGACGGCGCAGCGGCAATGAGGTATACTGAAGCGCGCTTGTCCAAAATCGCTGCAGAAATGTTGCGTGATTTGGACAAAAATTGTGTTGATTTCTATCCAAACTTTGATGGTACAATTATGCAACCTACCGTTTTGCCGAGCAGATTTCCAAACTTGCTTGTCAATGGTTCGGACGGTATCGCCGTTGGTATGGCAACAAACATTCCGCCACACAACCTTGGCGAAACAATTGACTGCGTCGTTGCAATGATTGACAATCCCGAGATTACTGTTGACGAACTTATCCAAATTATGCCTGCGCCAGATTTTCCAACTGGTGGTATAATTATGGGGCGCAATGCTATTCGTCAGGCATACAAAACGGGACGTGGCGGTATTGTAGTAAGAGCAAAAGCGGACATTGAGGAGGACGGCAACAAAAGTCGTATCGTTGTCACTGAAATTCCATATCAAGTCAACAAAGCACGCCTTGTCGCACAAATTGCGGACTTGGTCAAAAACAAAAAGATTGAAGGAATTTCAGATATTCGTGAAGAATCTGATCGTGACGGTATGCGCGTTGTAATTGAAGTCAAAAAAGATGCTAATGCGCAAGTTGTTTTGAACTTGCTTTATAAGCACAGCAATTTGCAAGTCAGCGATGGAATAATTATGCTTGCGCTTGCGGACGGCGAACCTAAAGTTATGAACTTGCGCGAGATTTTGTACTACTATCTCAAACACCAGAGAGAAGTTATATTGCGCAGAACGCAGTATGAACTTGAAAAAGCACAAGAAAAAGAGCATATCATTGAAGGCTTGGTAATTGCGTTAGCAAATATCGACGAAGTAATTAGAATAATCAAGCAATCAGCAGATAAAGTCGAAGCAGGGCAAAAATTGCGTGATAGTTTCTTGCTCACTGAAAAACAAAGTACCGCGATTTTGGAAATGCGCTTGCAAAGATTAACCAGTCTTGAAGTCGAAAAATTGCGCAAAGAATTGGCAGATTTGAAAGCCTTGATTGCGGAATTAAAAAGTATTATTGAAAGTCCGCAAAAAATCGACGCAATTATTCGTAAAGAAATACTTGAAATAAAAGACAAATACGGCACGCCACGTCGCACGGAAATTAGCGTTGATTATGGCGATATTGATATTGAGGATTTGATTCCTAAAGAAGAAGTTGTCATTTCTTTGACGCGTGAGGGATATATCAAGCGCCTTGCTTTGAGTGAATATAAATCTCAAAACAGGGGTGGCATCGGTGTCATCGGGCACAAGCCAAAGGAAGAAGATTTTGTCGACAATATGTTGATTACAAACTCGCATAGCGACTTGTTCTGTTTCTCAAACAAAGGGCGCGTCTATAGTATGCGTGCGTTTGAAATACCTGAGGCGCAAAAAACGGCAAAAGGTAGAGCAATGGTAAACCTTTTGAGCCTAGCGCAAGGCGAAAAAATTACTGCAATTATTCCAGTCAGTGACCGTACAAATGGATATTTGGTTATGGCGACACGTAATGGACTCATCAAAAAGACGTCGTTGCGCGCGTTTGAGAGAATCAACAAAAATGGTAAGTACGCGATTACGCTTATTGATGACGACGAACTTATTGGCGTAGCGCTGAGTGACGGCACAAATCAAATTTTGCTTGCAAGTGATAGTGGGCGTTGCATACGTTTCAACGAAAGTGGCGTTCGTGCAATGGGGCGTACCGCAAAGGGCGTTCGCGCAATGAGATTGCAAGAAGGTGCAAAAGTTGTCGATATGGCAATTGTTGATGAAAACGACTACGTTTTGGTTGTTTCGGAATTGGGTATTGGTAAACGTCTCAAAGTCAGCGAAATTCGTAGAACTGCGCGCGCTGGGCAAGGTGTCAAAGCGGGCAGATTCAATACTAAAACGGGCAAACTTGTTTGTATGAAAAAAGTTACCGAGGAAAACGATGTTATGCTCGTGACAGTCAATGGGACTGTTATGCGTACTCACGCCGAACAAATTAGTGTTGTTGGACGTATGACTTATGGCGTGCGTATTATGAACATTAAAAATGACAATGTAGTTGTCAGTGTCGGCGTCACAGTCAAAGAATGCGACGAAGAACATACGCAAAGTGAATTTGAAGCCGTCGAAGAAAATGACGGGTTAAATGAACCTGATGATGATATTGAAAACGAAATCATTGAAAATGAAAAAAGCGAAAATGACGTCGAAGAGCTTGACGAAGAGAACGAATTTTTGAACAAGAAATTGAGTGTCGATGACCTAGATATTGATTTAGATGATAGTGACGAAATTGAAACTTCTCAAAATTTCACAAGTGACGACGAAAATGAAGACTAATTTCATATAAAGAAAAGCAAAAGGCTTTAAACCTTTTGCTTTTTTATTGATTTTGGCAACTTTTTTAATTTATTGAAACGCATTGACAAGGTATATATTTTGCAAAGTACTTTGTTTTCTTAGGATAGAATTGATTTCCCTATTGACAGATTGAAGATAGTGTGGTATACTCAAGGAGTAAAAGGAGATAAGTATGGATATTACGGAACTAAAAGAATTGAATGAGTATGCTTTGCGTGACAAGGAAGATTTGATTATGGACAAAATCAAATGTCGTCGCGGGCTTCAAACCGCAGATGAGGTGGAAGTGTCGCAAAACATTCTAGGTTGTAGCATTAAAGCGCTTGAGGATAAAGTAGGGTGTTTTGATGTCCCGTACAAAGTTGTTAGAGATAATGTTTTCAAATCATATAAATCGTGTGGTACCCAAGTCGTTGGGTTTGTTCAACTCGTAGGGAAGAACAATCTAAATGGATATTATGCAGTTGGTTTGTATGATTTGCAAAAAGCAAAGGCAAAAGAGCTTTCACCGCTTGACGCTTGCAAGCAAGGGCTTGGCTCTTTAATTGCGGTAATGCCTATGCGCACAGCGGACGTTGCACACGACAACTTGTTTGAAAGTGCTTTCTATGATAGCACAATTAATGTATTGCACGCAAACGAAGTCAATGGATATAAAGGGCTTGAAATTGAAACATACCACAACACATTGGTTGGAAACTTTGAATTTGACGACGAACTTTGGGATGCTGTTAAATCCGCACAAAAAACAAAAGATATGGACGACGAATTTACAAAATAAAAAAGTGGGCTACCCACTTTTTTATTTTGTATCATTTAATTTTTTATCTTTTTTCTCCTCTGGTATACTTAGCATATCATTTGCATCTAAGTCAAGAATAATGCATAAGTTTGCAAACGTGTCAAGTGAGGGCATAATTTTCCCCGATACATATTGCGCAATGGTTGGTTGCGTAACATTTAGTTCTTTAGCAAGTTCAGTTTGACTTTTTCCACTAAGTTTAATTGCTTCTATCAATTTCTTTCTTATAATTTCTACTGTTATCATTATTTTGCCTCACATAATTTTATAAGAATTGCCTATAAAATGCTTGACATATAAGTAATACCTATGATACACTATCAAGTGTATGAGAGGATATTATGGTTGATATTGAAAAAATGATTTATGATTCATTTTATTATATTAAGGTGACTGAAGAATTAAAAAGTTGCGAGCGGGAATTTGGTAAAGCGGTGGACAACTTGTATCAAACATTTAGTAAAGAGCAAGAAAAAATGTTTGATGATGTTATAGAATTAAAATTAGACGAAGAAGAAATGCTTGAGATGAAACTTATTAGATTTGTCTTAGATATAATACGCGCAATTTTTGGTGCGCCAGCGCAAAATGTAAGCAGTGAGATAAAAGGGGAAAGAGATTCAATATAGAATTATTTTTGCGAGTAATCAAAAATTGCAATTTGTTGTCGAAAATAGTTTGAAAATGTGTTTTTTTTTGGTATAATCATTGCAAGGAGATTTTGTTATGAAAAAGTATAACTCTTTTAGTAATGTTTTTTTTGTCCGCGACAAAAAAGAGTGGGCAAAATGCTATGAAAGAACAGATTTTTGGGTTACAATTTTGGCAGGCGTATGCTTATTGCTTTCGTTTGTACTTGCTAGATATGTCGACAGCAATGGAGTTGGAACAACGTATTCACAAATGTGGAAAATGACGAGTGGCAACTGGGCGCTCGTTATGTGCGGAATATTGACAGGGGTTTGTGGCATTTATATCATAACAATGAACTTAGTGTTCAAAAATAGTGCAATGCTGTCAGGTATTAATATTGGGCTTGGTATTTTCATTGCCATAATGTTTGTTATGGAATATATGGTTCTCAAAAAAGTTGGTTTCAAAAGTGGCGAAACTATTGTTGTTATGTCAAACAAAGCAGGAATTGGTTTTTATCTTGGCATTATAGGTGCACTTTTATTTGCGGGACTTGAGTTCTATAAACTTGGTGCTCAAGGCTATTATACCGCTGAGGAGCACGAAAAAGAAAAGGCGGGCAGTGGCGTTCAAATTGTTGACGGCGTCGTAGTTGTTGACGGCGAAGCAATTGATGCAAGCGCGGTAAACGAAAATGAAAGCGTTGTGAAACAAACGACTGAAACTGAGCCACAAGCGGAAGATGCTGAGCAAGCAACCGAAGAAAAACAGGACAAATTAAATCAATAAAAAATTGTTTAATTAGTCAAAAAATAGCAAAAAACACAAAATTCGACGACAAAATCGCAGTTTTGTTTATTTAAGGAGAGCATTTTTTGCTCTTTTTTTTATTGTATGTGCCAAATAATATGTTATAATGTTTTGGTATCGTTGACTTGACGATACAAAGTTTTGGGAGAAGTATATGCAAATTAGAAGTAGAGCGCCTTTGCGCATTGGACTTGCTGGCGGTGGAACAGATTTGCCAAGTTATAGTGATATTTATGGCGGTGCGGTTTTCAACGCAACTCTTGGTATGTATGCTTATTGTAGCATAATTCCAACAACAAATGGACGAATCAAAATCGATGCATATGATAACAATAATTCCATTGATGTGGAATGCGTTTCAAAATTTGACATAACGGACGACAATTTAATTTTACATAAAGGGATATATAATCGAATTGTCAAAGATTTTAATAATGGGCAACCGCTTTCGTTTGAAATGAGTACAAGTAATGATGCCCCGATTGGGTCAGGGCTTGGTACGTCATCAACAATGGTGGTCGCAATACTTGAAGCATATGATAGGTGGCTCGGGCTTGGGCTAGATGATTATACAAAGGCATACCTCGCGTATGATATTGAGCGCAACGACCTCAAGTTGACAGGTGGAAAACAAGACCAGTACTCGGCGGTGTTTGGAGGTTTCAACTTAATGGAATTTAAAACCGACAAAACAACGGTTGTCAATCCGTTGCGCGTGAGTAAGGATATAATCAACGAACTTGAGTGTTCTCTTTTGCTATATTATAGTGGGAAAAGCAGAAGTTCGGCGAAAATTATCAACGAACAAATAAAAAACACTAAATCAAACAATGAAAAGACAATGGACGCTATGCACAATTTGAAAAAATACGCATATGAGATGAAAGATAGCGTTATTACTGGCGATATAAGCGGTTTTGCAGAACTTTTGCGCGAAGGATGGGAGAACAAGAAGCGCACTTCATCGATTATTTCAAATGTGGAACTAGAACAAACAATAAATTATGCAATGGAAAATGGCGCAGAAGCGGTCAAAGTTTCAGGCGCAGGTGGAGGTGGATTTTTGATGCTTTACTGCAATCCGATGAATCGCCAAAAACTTATTGATGCAATGCAAACTTTGAACGGGAAAATATATCCTGTCAAGTTTTCAAAAATCGGGGCTGAGAGTTGGATTGTCAAATAAAAAAAATATTTATCTATCAAAAAAATGCAAAATTTTAATGCACACAATAATAATTAGTTGTGCGATTGATTTTTTGCATTTTTTTATATTTATTGGTTTGGGTTTTAAATTTTGAGTTTTAATTTACACTTGTATATGTTACTTATAGAGTGAGGTACGACGATCTTTTGTCATTTAGACCGAAATAGGCTTGTAAAAGGCTTTGTCGCGGAAAAATTTCTCAATAGGATATGTGTTTTGTTATAGGGTACTCACTTCATTGACCGCGATAATAAAGCATATCATAATTCTATTAAAATGACGTCTTAAATTTTAGGCTGGTCAATCGGTTGGTCGGGTTTTGTCAGTTTTGGATGGCTTGCCTTTAGTGGTTTGGCTGGTGGGATATCATAAATTTTTTCTTGTTCGGTCGTTCGTTCCGAAACAAGCACACTTGCTTCACTTTGTTGCGTTTCGTCAGTGACGTTTAAGTCGGGTTGTTGCGTTCCCGTTTGCGAAGTGGTGGCATCATTTGTTTGCGCGGTTTCAAAGACAGCGTTTCGCGTTCGTTTCTGCTTTGGTTTTTTCACGAAATAAACGACATTGCCCTTTTTAAACAACGTAACAAATAGCGACCAAAACCCCGCAAGCCCGATTATAGTATAGACGAATCTACTAAAAAACACTGATTGAGAACCAAATATGCCCGCTATGAGGTCAAATTGGAAAACGCCGATTGCAAACCAATTGAGTGAACCAAAAATTACAATCAATAATACAATAAAATTAAACATAGTTTCACCTTATTGTTATTATTTCCATTTTTTAGAAAAATAAACTATAATTTGACGTTTTTTGCTCTAAATAATTGTTTTAAATACAATTATTATGATTGTATGTGTTTGAAAAATGATTTGATTAGACTTAGAACAAAAAATGATTGTGCCAATTTGGCACAATCCTATATCCTAAAATTCTCTTTTAGGGCTATTGTTGTTATTGTTTTGTTTTCTTTTGCGACGGCATTCTACGCATCTCTTAGGTTTATTTTCCAACCCTTTTTCTTTATAGAACGCTTGTTCATTTGCGGTAAAAACAAATTCTTTACCACAGTCTACACAAACTATAGTTTCGTCTTGAAATTCGCCTTCCATGAGAAACCCTCCTTGAAGTATTTGAAAATATGACATTGCACTCCAAAGGGGCTATGACTAATTTTCTTTGCATATTATATACTTTTTTATGAAATAAGTCAAATGTTTTTGAAATGCTATTTTGTTTTTATTTTATAAAAAAACCGATAATTTTTAAATATTTTTGTCGTTTTCATTTAAAAATAAATTAGGTTGTATATTAATGATAGACATTGCAAGCGAATTTTCAGCAGAGTTGTGACATTCAGTTTGCAAAAGTATTTTTTTGCGTGCAGTGAGGTCGGCGGGCTTTGGCTGACCTGTTCCGCCCAAACACCCGCCCGCGCAAGTCATAACTTCGATGAAGGCATATTCCTTGACGTCATTGTGTTTTATGAAATCTTCCATATTTTTGAGTCCGTCAATTTTTGCGACTTTAATTTTATGGTTGCCGATTTTTAGGTTTGCAACAAAGGCATAATCATTTAGTTGCTTCAACTCAAAAAAGTTTTTTGGCGGGCACTCGCCGTGAGTCAAATAGTATGCGCATTCGCATACTGATTTCACTACGCCACCTGAATGTCCAAACTGAATTGCATTTCCATTAATTTTGTCGCAATCAAGCGGTTGAATTTCATTGTATGGAAGACCGCTCATTTTGATTAAGTTTGCAAGTTCGTTGGTAGTAATAACCATATCAGTCAAATAAATTGGCGCGTTAATATTTTGCAAAACGGGTTTACACGGCGTGCATTTTGAGTCACAAACGTGATTTTCTTTTATTTTTTGCAATAAATTTACAGCATTTGAAGATATTTTTTTTGGGAAAGTGGTGTATTCTGTTTTCGTATCATAATTTTTCAAAACAAATTTTGTATCTTTAATTTCAATTTTCTTTGCAACACAAGGTGTCAATGCAATGTGAAAAATTTGTCGCGGGGAAACTTTGAGTTCTTTAGAAAAAATTGCTTTTATGTAAGTTCCCATATTTGCGATAGGAGTGAAAGTCGTGCTGATATTGTTTTTCAAACTAGGGTAAAAGTTTTGAATAAACTTTACAAAAGCAGGGCAACAACTGTTGAGGAGTGGTAAATGGTCATCTTTATCCAATCTATATAACAGTTCGCGAGCCTCGCAAATAGTTGTCAAATCTGCACCAAATGTTGTGTCAAAAACATAGTCAACACCGATTGACTTCAAAAAGCCCACGATTTTTCCTTGTGCGTTGCCACTCTCGCCAAATACTTCGCCCAGTGCCACACGTGGCGCAGGGGCAGTTGAAACAATGACGACCGTATTTGGGTCTAAAATTTTGCTAACTAGCGTATTTAATTGTTGAACGGGACAACCGCCAACGCATTGCATTTTATTTTCCATACTAAAATTATAGCACAAATATGCGCGTTTCAAAAACAAATTTGCCAAAATTGTTGATTTTTAGAAACAAATATAGTATACTTATATCTATGGAGATGTATCGAAGTGGTTATAACGGGGCGCACTCGAAATGCGTTAGTCGAGAAATCGGCACGTGAGTTCGAATCTCACCATCTCCGCCATCGAGAAAAGCCACAATATGCAGTAAATTATACTTTGAACATTACTACGTATTGTGGTTTTTTTTATTTAGGCACATTTTAGGCACAAAGTTTAGTGTTGGAGTCATATGTTTTGTGCAATCACGCTTTTGTTTTTTTTCAATTGATATATTTTTAATAATGTTTTTATAGAGGTTATGGTATCACAAAGTTAAAGAAAAAACAATTATTTGCAATTTTTTAGTGTAAAGGGGTTGCAATTTTTGTTTTTTTTTGGTATAATTTGCGTATTGTTAATAAAGATGACTCATTAGCTCAGTAGGTAGAGCACTTGACTTTTAATCAAGTTGTCCCGAGTTCGAGCCTCGGATGGGTCACCATTTTTTTTAGGAGGATGTTATGGCTCATTGGGCTTTTGAAATTGCGGACAGGTTGATTGCGGAGAAGCCTGACAAAGAAGAATATGTTTGCGCGTGCGGAATTAGTCCGTCGGGCTCGGTTCATATCGGGAACTTTCGCGATGTCGCAACCAGTATGTTTGTTGCAAGGGCGCTTGCGCTGAGAGGTAAAAAAGCAAAACTGATGCTTAGTTGGGATGATTTTGATAGACTGAGAAAAGTTCCGTCAAATATCGCAAGTGTTGTCGATGGTTTTGAAAAAAATATTGGCATACCTTACACATTCATTGAGGACCCGTTCAAGACTGATGTTTCATATGGAATGCACTTTGAACACGAATTTGAAAAGTCGCTTGCAGAATTTGGTATTAAACTTGATATTAGACGCCAAACTGAGTACTATACATCTGGCAAATATACTGAACAAATTATTTTGGCGCTTGAAAAACGCGCGCAAATTTACGATATTTTGATGTCATTTAAGACGCAAGATGCTAGCGATGAGGACAGGGAAAACTATTATCCTATTTCCGTTTATTGCGACAAGTGCAAAAAAGATTTGACTAAAGTAATAAGTTATGATGAAAAGACAAACGAACTTGTTTACTACTGCAACAACTGTGGTTGTGAACATCGCGTCAATGTTCGCGATTATCATTTGATAAAACTTTCGTGGAAAGTTGACTGGCCTATGCGTTGGGTATATGAAGGTGTAGATTTTGAACCCGGTGGTATCGACCACGCAACGCCGAATGGTAGTTATGATGTTGCAAAAGTAATTGTCAAGGAAATTTTTGGCGGACAAGCGCCACTGTTCCAAGGATATGGCTGGCTCGGAATACAAGGACTCGGCAGTATGCACAGTTCTTCGGGAAATAATATCACGCCTGCAAAATTGCTTGAAATTTATGAGCCAATTATAATTGAGTGGTTGTTTGCAAAGTATAGACCTGAAGAAGCATTTGAATTTGCATTCAACGACACTATAATTCGTCATTATTCTGAATTTGACAAGTTGATTGCAAGAGCAAATAAAGGCGAACTCAGCGATTTTGAACAAGAATTGATTTCATTATTGTTTGGAGATGCAAAACTTGTAGAAAAAACTGGTTTTGGAATTATCTCAAGTGTTGCACCAATTGTAGATTTTAACATTGAAGCATTACAAAAAGCGCTTGCCAAAGCGGGTGTAAATTTTGATAGCGAAAGTTTTGACAGAGTCGAGAAAGTTAAAAACTGGATTGAAACATATAATCCCGAAAAGAAATATGATTTGCTCCAAAGCGCAAACGTCGAATACTATGCAAACATGTCGGCTGAAGAAAAGAACGTCATTGAAAAATTGTATGACTATGTTGCAAACAATGATTTTACGGAAAGCGAAATTCAAACATATTTGTATACAATCATAAACGACGCTACACTTTCAAAAAAAGAGAACATAGAAAGACAAAAACTTCATTTTAGAAATATTTACAACTTGTTGTTTGGTAGAAATGATGGCCCGCGCCTATACCTATTTATGGCGGCATCAAACAAAGATTCATATCTAAACTTGTTGAAATTCTAAAGAAAAACAATAGTACTAAAAAAGTCGATTAAGTAAATTTACTTAATCGACTTTTTAGTTAGTTTGCTTAAGGGCACGCCATTTTCACATTTTTTTAAAAGCTTATATACAGTTTTTGTTATATCAAAGATAGATTTATTTTGAGTGTCAATAATCAAAAAATTATTTTTAATTTTGATAACATCTATATAATTAAATATATTAAAAAACATTTATTTTTCTCCGTTTTTCGTTGAGTTTTTGTCAATGTCTGTACACAAATATCTTAAATATCTTTCTGGACAATTTGTAAAATCTTTAAACAATTGAAATTGTTTGGTATCTTTGTAGTTTTTTTCTACAAGAACTCCGTTTTCAATTTCATATAATGTACTATTTGGAACACTTATTATAAATGGAGAGTGAGTTGCAATGATAAATTGATTATTTCCACGCAACGATAAGTCAATTAATAAAGATATAAGTGATAATTGTTTTTCTGGAGATAAAGCTGCCTCTGGTTCGTCTAAAATATATATCCCGTCATTGATTTTATTAGTAAAAAAAGACATAAAAGATTCACCGTGTGATTGTTTTTGCAATGACTTACCGCCATAAGCATTATAAAGGTCGGTGTTAATATTATTAGCAAGTTCGTCCAAATTCTTGGCAAATTCAAAAAAAGTTTCTGCCCTAAAGAAAAAACCGTAATTTTGTTTTACAGACCATGATAATTTGAAATATTCGGCTAAAGAAAAATTATCTGCTGAGAGATTTTGGTATGAATGATTTTTATTCCCACCAAGAGTGTTAAACCCGATTGCTTCTGCCAAACTTTCAAGTAATGTGCTTTTCCCAGAGCCATTTTCTCCTACAATAAATGTAATTGGGGTGTTAAATTTTACATTTAGACCATTTGCAAATAGTGGCAATGAAAAAGGATATCCAGTCTTTGTGGGTTTTTCAATGTTTAATTCTCGTAATAGTATTTTCATAATCTAATGATAACATATCTCATTTAATAAGTCAAGTTTTTAGAAAATTCAGTAAAAAAATAAAATTTTATAAATAATAATTGCTAATTCTCAAAGTAAATTAACAATTATTTTAGGAATAAAATCCACTAAAAAAGGTATTTGATATGTCACTTAATAGATAGATTTAAATTAAAATAAAAAAAATACAACAAAATGAGCGCAAAAAGTTTACTTTTTGGCGCTTTTTTGATATAATCAAGGAAATCAATCGTAAAATGGTTTGGGGGAAATTGTTTTGCGACGATTTTTGGTGATAGGGAATTAATATTATGGAAGAAAACAACAAGAATCTTCGTGTAATGATGGCAATGGATGTTTATTTGCCAGATGTAGATGGGGTCATACAATGTATGCACAACTATTGTATGAATTTATATGACAAATGCGCGCTTGTCGCGACTGTCCCACGACATAAAAAAGCGGACGACTCAAAGTATCCATACAAGATTGTGCGTTGCAAAAGCTTATACATTCCAATTTTGCGTGATTATTATTGCTTACCAAACTCTGATAGAAAATTCAAAAAGTTTGTCAAAGAAACTGAGTTTGATATAGTGCACGTTCATTCGCCGTTTAATATGGCAAAATTTGCTCTAAAGACGGCAAAGAGAAAGGGAATACCTTGCGTTGCAACTTTTCACTCAAACTTTAGACCTATTTTTCAAAAAGTGTTCAAAATCAAATGGATTGCCGAATTATTTGTTAAACATCTTGGTAGACGTTATAACAAATTTGACAAAATATTTGTTTGCAGTGATAAAGTAGCGGAACAAGCGCGTTCGTTTGGCTACAAAGGTGATATCGTTTATTTGCCGTACGGAACTGAACTACAAAAAGCAACAAGTGAAGAAGTTTCGGCTAATATTGCTAAAGCAAATGAAGTATTTAATTTACAAGAAGATGAATTAGTATTTCTCTATGTTGGGCGCGTAATGAAATTAAAACGCATAAACTTTACGCTCGACGCCTTGAAGGTTGTCAAAGAAAACGGAATTAAATTTAAATTCTATGTCGTTGGCAAGGGTGTTGACCTCGAAAGCACGAAAAAATATGCAAAGAAACTAGGTTTTACCGATGACGAAGTCATTTTTACAGGCTTTTTGGAGCGCGAAAAATTTCCGCTCATCAACTCACGTGCAAACTTGCTTTTGTTCCCGTCGCTGTATGATAACTTTGGGCTTGTCAAAGTCGAGGCGGCAGCCTATGACACCGCGGGTGTCTTTGTCAAAGACTCTTGCGCGGGCTGTGAAATTGTCGACGGCGAAAACGGCTTTTTGTGCGATGATAATATTGAAAATTATGCTCAAACAATTATGCGCGCAGTTGCCGATAGAGAAAGGCTAGAAAAAATTGGCAAAAATGCGGGGCAAACTTTGTACATAAATTGGGCACAATGCACTGAAAAATTAATGGACGCATATAAACAAATCATTGAGGAATATAAACAAAAAAAAAGAAAATAGTGATAAGTAAAAAAAATAATGATGAATGAGAAAAAGAGGACGTTTTGCGTCCTCTTTTCTCATTTTGTTCGGTATACTTGCGGTTTTTCTTAGTTATATTGTCTAAAATGTGTAGTATAATGTACAATTTTTCTTAGTTAATTATTTTTAAAATGTAATACAGTGTGTAAAAAGTGTGGCATAGTATGAAAAATATGCAGTTTAGCGTGTAAAAATTTATTTATAATGTTGGTTTTGTTACAAGTTCTTGGCTAGCAACATTGATTTTGATTTCACTATTTACGTTTGCGCCTTGCGAACTTAATAGTGTAGATGTAATTTGTTTTGCTTTTTGAGGGGTGTTGTTCTCGTGACTTAGGTGCGCAAGAATAAAGTTTTGTGTGCCACGCTTGGCAAGTTGCAAAATTGCATTTGCGCAATCTTGATTTGAAAGGTGCCCATATCTGCCAGCGATGCGTTCTTTTAACACTGCTGGGTAGTGTGAATTTGCCATTAGGTAATCGGGTTCGTGATTAGATTCAATGACAATTGTTTGACTTCCTGCCATGCTCTCTAATATTCTATCATTGATGCACCCTAGGTCGGTTGCCAAACTAAATTTTTCGCCCTCGCAATAAATGGCATATCCATTGCAGTGGCGTGAGTCGTGAGAAACTTCAAACGGGGCAATGGTTAATTCACGAAAATAGAAATCGTCTGTTTTGAAATCGTTAAATTCAATGTTGGGGGTTTCGTTTGAGCGAGTGTATTCGGCAAGCGAAATTTCATTGCCAAACACAGGCACTTCAAACTTTTTTGCAAAAGTTGCAACGCCCGCGGTGTGGTCCTTGTGTTCGTGAGTCAATAAAATTGCGTTGATTTCATTTGGATTGACGCCGACACTTTCAAGGCGTTTGACGGTTTCGCGGGCTGAAAAACCACAATCTATGAGTAGTTTTGTATTTTGTGTTTCGACCAAAGTGCAGTTGCCTTTGCTACCGCTTCCCAAAACAGTAATATTAATTTTATTCATTATAATCCTTTTCTAAATTATAACACAAAATCACGTTTTTCGCAACGAATTTACTGGCGTGCGGTATATTTTTTATCATTTCAAAAATACTAAGATATGGTAATTGAAATTATTGTTGCAGTGGTTTTGTTTTTATTTTTTATTCCGCTGAAATTCTCATTTATGTTTTATGTTAATTTGCTACACAATAAGGGCGCGATTGTTCTAAACTTATGGGGCATTCATTTGCTTGCGGAAAAGTTTTTGATTTCAGATGGCGAAATCACGGCGCGCAATAAAAGAAACAGGGAAACGAAAATTGAACTTAGTAAAGAGGACAAAAAATTAATTTTTATAAATTTATTTGTTAACTCAATAATTCGCAAAATCGTGTTGGCTGACACTTATATATGTTCTGAAGTTGGGAAAAAGGACAATGCGATGGCAACGGCAGTCATTTCAGGGGCAGTGTTGTTTGTGATTGACCTCATTTTTGCGCAAGTTTTTTCGCGGAAGTCGGGTTCATACCACGCCGTTGACAATGAAACATTGTTTTGTCAAAACAAGTTGTCGCTTTGTGCTGAAATTGTTTTTTCAATAACACTTTTTGATGTGCTTTTTTGTTTTGTCAAATCGTTACTAAAAGCGCATAAACGTATAAAAGAATTGAATCTTGAAAAACTAAAAAATGAAACAAAAGTCAATGTTGTAGGTTAAAAAACGTAATATTTTTTAGAAAAATCAAAAAAAATGCAATAATTTTCAAATTTTAGACAAAATAATGAAAACAGAAAGGAGAACACAATGAAAGATGACGAAATAAAAGATGACCCAGTTTCAAGAATTTTGGAGCAATCAATGGGAAATTTGAAAAACATTATTGATGTTGACACAGTGATGGGGGAACCCGTGGGTCTAGACGACGGAAGTGTGATTATTCCAATAACAAAAGTATCGGTTGGATTTGTCGCAGGGGGTGGTGAGTGTACCGCGCCTTGCACACAAAAAAGACGTTGCGCTTACCCATTTTCAGGTGGCTCGGGTGCTGGTTTTTCTGTCAAGCCGATTGGCTTTTTAGTCGGTCGTGAAGGGCAGTTTGAACTCATTAGCATTCAAGAAGAACCTGCCTATAAAAAACTTGCCGACCTTGTTTCGGACTTGGCGAAAACCTATCTAAAAACGCAAGCGAGCAAAGTATCAAATGAAACAAAAAACAAAAATAATGAAAAAGAAAATGGAGAAAGTAAATGACAAAAACGCATTCAAAATTTGCCTTTGCGGTTATAATTATTATGAGTGTTATGTTGATTTTCAATTCATTTCAAACTGTCATTCCCAATATCTCGGCGCAAAACTGCAGTGCGCGCGGAATGGCAGTGCTTGAAATGGAAAGTGGCAGGGTTCTTTTCAGTAAAAATATGGATGAAAAACTAAAAATGGCTAGCACAACAAAAATTGTTACTGCCTATACAGTGATAAAACACTGCCCAAATATAGATGAACCATTCAAAATTAGTGACAAAGCAATCGGCATTGAAGGAACCTCCATATATCTAAAAAGTGGCGAGGTTTTAACCGTGCGTGAACTTTTGTATGGACTAATGCTTCGCAGTGGGAATGACGCAAGCGTCGCGTTAGCGCTTCATTGTGCTGACTCGATTGAATCGTTTGCTGAAATGATGAATCAAACAGCGCTTGAGTGTGGCGCAAAGAACAGCCATTTTGTCAACCCACATGGGCTTGATGCCGATGGACATTACACGACCGCATATGACTTAGCATTGATAACAAGCAAAGCACTGCAAAACAAAACATTTGCTGAAATTGTTTCGACAAAAAACATAAAAATCAGCGGAGGCGAAACGGGAACACGATATCTTGTCAACAAAAATCGATTACTTAATTCACTTGATGGCTGTGTTGGCGTCAAGACGGGCTTTACTAAAGGGGCGGGGAGGTGTCTAGTTTCAGCCGTCAAACGTGGAAATATGACCGCAGTGTGCGTTGTGTTGAATTGTGGTCCAATGTTTGAGGAAAGCGCAAGCCTACTAAATACAGCGTTTGAACTCTACGAAAATGTTAATATATTACCACCATACAACTATATTTGTAGCATAAATGTAGAAAATGGCGAAAAAAATAAAGTTCGCGTTTATAATCCACAAGGTTATAGGTATCCACTTACAAAGGAAGAACAAGAAAAAATTAGCGTCGATTTTGACGTTCCAAACAATTTGAAAGCACCAATCAAAGCCGAAACAAAAGTTGGCACAGCGCGCGTATATTTTGGCGAAAAATTGATGTTTGAAACGGATATTCTCACAATGGAGAAAAATGAATCAGACGTGATAATTGATAAAATTAAAGACATAATCAATAAGTTTTAGATTTAGGAGGGGAAAACTATGAAAAAAATAATTACAACAATTGCTACGGCGATTTTGGGCATTCATATGCTCATATCAAATATACCAGTGTTTAGCGCGGTTTCCGCCGAAAGTTTGGTTGACTCGCTGACTGCAAAATCGGTCGTTGTTGCCGACGCAGGCAGTGGCGAAATCTTAATATCAAAAGAGGAAACAAAAAAACTGCCTATTGCAAGTATGGTAAAACTAATGACTATTTTGCTCACAATGGAAAGCGTAGATGATGGCACGCTATCACTCGACCAAAAGATTTGTGTTTCTAAAAATGCTGCAGGAATGGGGGGTAGTCAAGTGTTTTTAGATGCGGGCAGTGAATATACTGTCGAACAGCTTTTGAAAAGCGCAATAATTGCATCGGCAAACGATGCGAGTGTTGCACTGGCTGAAACAATTGCAGGAAACGAACAAAGTTTTGTCGAAAAAATGAACGCGTGTGCAAATGAATTGTCAATGACAATGACGCACTATTCTAATGCAACAGGACTGCCAGCCGTCGATGGGTATTCTTGCGCCAAGGACGTTGCAATATTGTTAAGGCAAGTTCTTTCACACGACTTGTACTTTAAGTACAGCACTATTTGGATGGAAGACCTTGTACACCCATCGGGGAGAATCACAGGACTTACCAACACAAATAAACTTATTCGCTATTATGCAGGTTGTGACGCAGGCAAAACTGGCTCGACGAAAGAGGCTGGCTATTGCATCGCGTCAAGCGCCAAGAAAAACGATTTGCGCATCATTTCAGTTGTTATCGGTGCTGAAAGCGGGGCAAAACGTTTTAGCGAAAGTGCAAGTTTGTTAGATTGGGCTTTTGCAAATTACGAAAATAAAACAATTTTTGAAAAAGGTCAAAAACTTGACCCCGTAAAGATTTCAAAAGCGAAAGTTAAACAAATTACGCCAATTGTCAGCGAGAGATATAGTTGTGTGACAAAAAGAGGCGAACAAAGCGAGATTACAACGAAAATTGAAATCAATCAAAACATCAGTGCGCCACTTAAAGCAGGAGATGAAGTTGGTACTGCGTATGTTATGAAAGATGGTGTTGTAGTCAAAGAAATAAAAATTACAATTGACCAAGATGTCAAAAAGACAACAATATTTGATGCAATCAAACAAATTATTGCATAAATGATAAATGAGAAAAGCGGGATATTTTGCTTTTCTTTTTTTGTTGCGTGAGCATTTACTAATAATTTTAAAACTTATCTAAATATATACTACTTATATGTGTTTTTGCGAATTAAGAGTTTAACTGTATATATTCAAATATTGACAAAAAGGTACAAATTGTGATATACTGCGCGTAGGAGAAAGGAAATGTATTTTCGCGGAGAATTAGGATATTCATTTGATTTGAATGACGATTGGACAAATGACGAAGTTTTGCGAGTAAAAACGGGAGAAACTTGTTTAGACGCATTCAAAAATATTGCCAATCAAGCAAGTATGCTTATTTTTGTTGATAGTTTGAATAATCTAGATGCTTTTCAACTGATTTTAGGGCAAAAGCGTGACGAAATTAGCAAAAGTAGCCAAATTTTTGAAGAAAACTGTGATTTCGGAAAGAAAATTGCAGTAATAAAGGCGCGCAACGATAAAGATGATAAATTTAGCATTTATTGTTTTTTTGAAATTGCAAAAAATATTCTTGGGCATATAGTGATTAAAGTTCGTGAACTTGACGATGCGGACGTTTTGTTTGCCGTGCTTGAGTCGTGGAACACGAGAGGTGGCGAATGAACGCATTTTATCAAGCAATTGAACGCATCGACGAAATAAAGGTCGACGACGCTTTGCGCGCGTCACTTGTCGACGTTTTTGAAAAGTGGGCAAAATATATTGACGAACATCCAAATGTTAAAATAGATTTTGACAAATTATTTAAGAATAATCTTTATAATAACCTTACGATAAAGTTAGAGGACAAGGTTGTTGTCGACGGAAGCGAAGTGGGGGGTGCGTACTATTGTGGTAAAAATGAAATACGTGTTTCAAATTTGCCAAATATGCTCTCACATATTTTGATGCACGAATTTACGCACTTTGTCTATCACAACACGTATAAAAATTTGCCACTTTGGGCGGATGAGATGCTGACGGAAGCGTTTACGATTGATAGATACAATATCAATTATGGCTCGTATATCAAACTAATCTATTTATTTGAAGTGCTAGACAAAAACTTAGAAAAAATTGATTTTGAGCAATTTTTGAACGGCGAATTTGACGCGTATATTAAACAAAACAACCTTGATGACATAAATTCGCAGTTGCTTAGTTTGATTGACAAAACTACGCAAGACCAGTACAACGACATTATGACAACAATTGTTTTGGGAAAGTGTTCTAACTTGCTTTCTCAAGGCTTGACTTTCAAGGACTACTTAGCAAATATGCTTGAAACCGATTTGCGAGGGCTCAATTTCGACGGGAAATTGTATGTTGATAGATTAGCGTACAGCGCTATTCAGTACGTCAATAAAGTGCAGTATGTGGGAACGGACTTTATGCAAGTGCGCTCGTATATTGAAAAAATGTGCATAATCAATAGATTGCAAAAAGAGTTTGACGAAAAGATAGAAAATATCCAAACGGGGAAAATAAAAGGCGTTCCGTTTATTCTAGGAGTTGGCGAAAAACAAGTGATTTTCTGGTATGATTTTCCAAGCTTTAGGAACACGAGCATCACGAAAGGACAATATGCGAAAATTGAAGTGTGCGACAACAGCTTTAGTTCTTGCCAAAGTGCTTCTATTGACGGGAAAACCATAATTGAAGTTATGGGGCAAAAGTTTATATTGAATGAAAAAGAAAAACTTTTCACGTGTGAACAAAATTCGACTGTTGAACTTGAGAAAATCAGCGGAACAATGCAAGAAAACATACAAGAACTTGCCGATGTCTTTAATCTCGCGATTTATAAAGATGACAAGCAAAAATTTGTCACAAAATCTGAATACGAATGCGCGCGTGTATTTAGTGGGAACAAAGAGTTCGATTCAAAAATGCGCGACTTGACGCGCTTAACTACCGCAATCGGCGCGCCAATTTATGCTTGTAAGCAAAGTTTGTATAAGGTAGGCAAAGACGAAAACTGGGCAATTTTTACGGCGCCGTTTTATAGTAAGCACGACGAAACTACTTTGTCCACAAAAATTGGCAAGATAACAAAAGAGAACATTATGACAGTTTTGAAAGAACAAAATGTTCAGTTTGGCGAGCAATTTGACATCGTCGCAAAAGTTGGTGACAAATATGTTACGATTGCGAATGTTTGCAAAGGGCACGCACAAAATAACGAAGATTTCGGCATCAGTGTAAATTATCGCGTTGCGCTCAATCAACTAGCGCCCGAACACGCCGACGCCGTACTTTCAGAATTTGTACCAATTGAGAAATCAAACCTCATAAAAATTGACGAATGCTTTGAAAAAAAGAAAGAAACAATAAAGGAGTAAACCATTTGCGGTTGCTCCTTTTTTGTATATTGCTCAAAAACTTGTCAATAATTGTCTTGAGGTATAATTATGATTGCGCGCAATAATAGTCTACAAATTGAGGATATAAAGCAGGAAATTGAAAAATTGAAAGGGAAAAAAGTAAACCTACTTGTCAATCAAGGAAGAAAAAAGTACAGCAATTTTGAAGCGATTATTGAAAACACTTATAAGTCAATTTTTGTTGTTCGCTTGCAAGGAGATAGCGTTAAAAATTGCAACAAAGCAATGGATTTGCAAACATATAGTTATATTGACATCTTATGTGGAAATGTTGATATAGATGCCACAAGTTTTTCAAAACGTGCTTGATGACGGCACGATTTATTTTGCATAAAGAACAAAAAATACAACACTCATTATTTGCAATGGCAATTAAGTGTTTTATTTTTCTGGTGTCATATTTTTGAGTGTTTCATAATAGACTATATAAACGCGGAGGAAAATATGACAAACAAACCAAATGTAAATGTGTGCAGTGCGCTAAACGGTGTTAACATTATTAATAAGCAAAAACAACTTGAGTGTTCAATTTTTGCGCCAAATTCAAAAACGATACTAGCAGTGAGTTCAACTCCCGTGCTAGAAAAATGCGAAGGCGAAGGGAAATTTATTAAAGTAGAAGGATTGGTCTATACAAAAGTTTTGTATGAAGATGTCGACGGAACAAATTGTGTCGTCGACAATAAATGCAGTTTTGCCGATGTCATCGATGTTGGCGACGTTGCGACTGAGTTTTCTTGTCTTGGCAATGTAGTTCTTTCGGATTTGGATTTTAAAACAAGTAGCACGGACGAAATCAAAGCAAACTTTGTTTTGAATTTTGAGATTTGCGTTTTTTGCGAAAACGAAACGCAGTATGTCGAATGCGACAGCGAAGGCTTGTATACTTTACCAACCGAAGTGCAAATTTCAACCTTGCTTGACGCCAATAGTGAGAATTTTGCTGAAAGTTTTGAAGTAGAACTCGGGGGAAATGTCGCAAGAGTTCTTGATTGTAGCGCTAGCGCAACCGTCAAAGATGTCGCAGTGAGTGGAAGTCAAATCATTGTGGATGGAATTATTGTCAACAATATTGTTTTTGAATCTTTAGATGATAACCACACGTTAGCAAGCAAAACCGCCACATATGATTTCAAGCAAACATTTGAAATCGCAAATGCGGAAGATGGCGCAAAGGCATTTGCCAATGTTTCCATTATGAGCGACAAATTGCAAGTCGTGTGTGAGGATGTGGAGGGCAGTATGCTCGCGCACATTGATTACCCAATGACAGCACAATACATAGTTGTCGGAACAAAAACAATAACAAGTTTGACCGACGCTTATAGCACAACCAACGAAATCAGCATCACGAACACTTCACAAGGTGTACTCAATATTGTCGGCAATGTGAACAAAACTGAAAAAATTGATACAAATGTTACAATTGAAAAGGATAGTCAAACGATTGAAAAAGTCTATTCATACAACATCAACAACATTGACTTGACAAAAAAACTTATAGACGGCGACGTCCTACTTGTTGAAGGCATTGCGTATTGTAACATAATTTTCCAAAGTTACGACCGCGAAACCGAGTTGAGCGGGAACACATCTATCGTGGCAGAAATTCCATTCTCAACAAAAATAGGACTTAGTGGACTAAAAGTCGACGATATAATAATTGCCAAAGCAAGTCCAGTCAGTGTAGATGTTCGTATCAAACGTTCTCAAGAACTTGACATCATCGCGGAAATTGAACTCAATATCAATGCCGTCCGCAATTTGACCACAACACTTGTGAGCGACATTGAAATAGGGGAAGAAAAGCCCGCAAGCACCAGTGCGCTCAGTTTGTATCTCGTGCAAAAGGGCAAAACCTACTGGGACATTGCAAAGCAACTTTCCGTCAATGTCGATGAGTTAGAACTCCAAAATGAGGATGTCATTTTGCCGAGCGAAAAAACTGAAAAAGTTGTCTATTTTAGACAATTACAAAAGCAATGTTGATTTGAAGTCTAAGTATAAAACTGTTAAAAACCGAAAATATAATATATGTTTATAATAAAAGAAGCATACTACAGGAGCGAAAACTCCATAGTATGCTTTTAAATTATGTATAAGTTTGACAAGAAACGAAATATCTTTTAATAATCGTATCCCATATCACGCGCTCGCTCTTCTTGATACTTTCGTTCAATGCCGACATCGCACAATGCAAACATTGCATCGCATTGTTGAATTTCTTCTTCAAATCTAAAATTATCAAGTTCTAAGTCTTGAAGATTGACACCTTCTACTACCAAATTTCTAGTATCTAAGAGTATATATGCGTCCTTTGCTCTATCAAACCAGCATTTCGCTTCTTCAAATCTTTCATTGTTATAATCTTTAATACCTTCATTGTACAACCATTCAGCCTTGCGAACAGCATCATTTATCCCATTTTGGAGTCTCTCTTCTTCAGAGTAACCGCCGTATATAGAAGGTCTGGTTGGTTCATTGTTGTTGGTGTCATCATCATTTGTATTGTGCGAAATATGATTATAAGTTACATATGTTGAGTTGATGCTATTGATGCATTGACCGTAAAGTTTTTTGCAAACTTCCCAAGTTGGACGGTGTTCTTCAAATCTTGAAAAACAATCCATAGCTTTAGTAAGGTTTTGTGCAGCGCTATAGTAATTTTGATTTTTAATATTTGTATCCGCTTTCCTCAGATAAGCGATTCCATCGTCCATGCTATTTTGTTTATAGTTATTTAATGAAGAAATTGCTTTTTCGCATATTTCTAAAGCAAAATCATAGTTGCTTAATTCATAGTAGTGTTTTGCTTTTCCATAAGTTTCTAGTGCTTTGTCATATTGTTTTGTCAGTTGAATATTTTTAGCATTTTCATAAAAACAATCACCTAAATGCATCATACAACGTTCCTTAATGCTCGTATCATCTACCGCGTCCAAGTATTTAAGTGCTTCTTGAAGATATGGTAGTGCTGAATCAAATTTGGAGTCTATAAACATTTCACTTCCCAAATTAAATATGTACATCCCTAAGTCTGCTTGGCATTGTTTTGCTTTTTTAGCATCTCCGGCTTTTTTATAATCGGCAAGGGCAAGAGTATAAAAATCTACAACGTCAACATACTTTTTGCAATTTTTTGCGCGCGCATATTTTTTGTCACCTTCTAGTATAAGATAACTAGCATTAAGGGCGACACATTCTTTGTATTTTACAAAAGCGCCTGCTGTATTATAATTTGTCTTTGCTTGCGCAAGCAAATTATTTGCGGCATCAAAGTTCCCATTATCGAATTTGTCGCGTGCCTGTTGAAATAAGTTGTCCCCAATCCTTTCATAACATCTGTTTTTACATTTATCGCATTTGTTTGAGTATTCATCAAAGTTGCCACTTTTATAAACTTCACTTGCAGCAGAATAGAGTTCAATTGCAAAAGAAAATTGCTTGTTATTCTCATATTGCTTTGCTTTTGTAGCCAATCCTTGCGCTTTTTCATAGTAGCATTTTTTTGCGGATTGGTCGCATAGCGTGCAACCTTCAATATAGTTTTGATTTGCAAAAATCTCTTTAGCAGATTGATAGTATTTTATTGCGTCATCATACTTTTGTTTTGAAAGTAGAGAGTCTGCTTCTCTAACAATAGAATTTCCTTTTTCTATAAGTCGTTGTCGCTTGTTATCCTTGTGGGTATCATATTTGTCTTTTAATTTTCCAATCAATGACTTTGACTCTTGATTCCCTTCAACTGTTAACCATATCACATTACCATTGTCGTCATCAGTGAAAAGTGGGTCGTCAACCACTTTTCCTCCTAGTTTTTTTGCTAATCTCTTCTTTTCTTTTTCTTTTTCTTTTACATCCATAATATCAACACCTCTTTGTAAATTATGTCTTTTAGAAATTGATTAAACCTGCAAATTTCACTAAATTTACTAGGGAAATGTGCAAATTTATCCAATAATGAAAAGTATAACATATACACATTCTAAAGTCAATATTAGTTTTTAAATTGCTTCAAAAAATAAGGATGTTTCTATTGGAAAAATAATCTGTTGCATAAAAAATGCTTGATATTTTTTTGCATTTGTGGTAAACTAAACGAAAATTTACGAGTGAGGAAACAAAAAATGATTAAGCACTTAACTAAACGGGGGGGGGGGGGCGTCTAAGAATTATCCACAAGAGAGTGGAACATCCTCAAAAATTACAAGTGAAAATGTAACATTGGAGTCGACCACACGCCTAACAAACACCGAGGGCGGGCAAGAAAATAATGTTGAGAAAATATTAATAAAAGATAGTAAAAATGCACATATTACCCATAGTGACAATACGAAAATTAAAGAATGTGCGCAAAGGGGTAGTATGCAAAATAACGGGAATAGTACGAAATCAGCAAAAGGCAAGTCCGCACAAATTTTTGTGTGGTTCTTTGCAATGATGACCTTGTGTCTTGGAATGTGCTTAGGGCTCACATTTGGTGCGCTCAAAGACAGCAAAACTGCAACAGGCGTCATTAGTATAGTTTTGCCACCAACTGCAGGCGTCAGCGGTTCGTACCTGTATTATGATTTTACAAATCAAAAAATATATCAAGGTATGGATACAAATGGAAATGTTTTGACTGCTGATACAATTTATTCGCCAAAGCTTGTGTTAGCAAACACTCAAAGTGGCAGTAGCGCGTACATAAAACTGGAAATGAATTTGCTTGGTATGACAACGTTAAATTACAACACAAGTGGCACAACCGCAAGTTTTTCGGATAGCACAACGCTTGCCACGTCAACTTCAAATGGCATCGTCACACTGACGACGCAAAAAGCAGTCGCACAGTATGCGTATATGTTCTTAGATAATGTGTTATCAAATTTGCGTGTAAAGGAGGTGCTGACAAACGCAACGCTTCAAATAAAAGCCAGTGTTTCACTAGATGCTAATTTTGCAAGCAGTAGTTCAAATTATTTGTATTACAATTTTACTACCTCCGATACAATGGTTGATATTCCAACAGGAACTAACTACACAATCAACGCAGTGACGCAGAGCCCTACAGTAGGGCAACCTTATACTTTCGAAGTCGCAACTGATGTTTCGTGCAACAAAACCGCACCAGTTGTAAAAGTTAATGGTGTTGCTTTAACTGCATCGGGTAGTGCAAACGGTGTTTACACATACACAATTGCAAGCCTCCAAGGTGGGGAAAATATAACAATAACGCCAGTTATAAATACCTATACAATTACGGTTTCGCCAACGGGAGATTCGCCATCGGGTGCAAGTACTACTACAATAACGCTTTCCTATGGCGACTATATCATAAAGAAATCTGGTGATGTAAACTTGTATTACCGAAAATCGGGTGGGTCTAATACAGTGATATATACGGGTACTAGCGGTAGCAGGTATTCAGTATCAAGTTATAGTTTGGATGATGGCATAACTATGGTAGATAAGGAGTACATTGTAACAAGTGACATGTCTATTCAAGCGTATTGGAGTTACAGTGGTGGTGGCACTCCGTCGCCTGCATTCTAGTTTTAACAATTGTTTTTCATGTTTTGAGGGTGATTATTTAGTTGAGTGGCTGACAAATAGCCTTTAATGCAGAATTTTCAAGAATATAAATATGACTAACAAACAAAAAACACGGATATTGAGCATTGCTCAAATATCTGTGTTTTTCTTTATCACTATCATACTTTGTCATAAGTAATGAATGTTACGAGTAATAAACACTATAGTCTTATTGTTATATAGCCCGAGGTTGTAGCCAAAGTAGAAATGTTCCCCGAAACGTGAAAATATTTAGGAAATGAAGAGTATTACATTGTTATACTTGGATGAGGGTATGAAAAGTAGTTGTAGGTGTAGATTTTTTCAATCGTTTCCTGCTTTTTATAGAAAGTAGCAATATTTTTTTTGAAAGTAGCAATATCTTCATCTGTGATTGATTCATCGTTCACTTCAATCTTTTGTGAGTCATAGGTAAACATTTTGTCCGTACACATTCCGTTTTGGAACGACACTAAAACGGAATTTTTGATGTCATCTGTAAATATACCAAATCCTTGCGCTAAATTGCAGTTGTATTCAAATCCAAACAAATCGCAAACGGTGGGGTAAATATCGTATGAGTTGCAGAAAGAATCAATTTGCGTCTTTGCAACCTTATCATTATATATAATGAGTGGAACATTATATAGTTTTGCATTTTCAGGATTATTCGTCGAAATGCCCTTTACCTTATAAGTTAAGTTTTCGTAAAAACTATAGTGGTCACCGTACATAACAACAGTCGTTGTGTCTAGAATATTGAGTTCCGCTAATCTATCGAAAATCAATTTTACCATATCGTCCGTATCTTTGCACGATGCTTTGTAGTAAATCAAAATATCCTTGTCGCTTGCGTTTGTCGGTACAACAAAATCAGTTTGAGTGTTCACATAGTTTTCGTACTCAGCAAAATGTTCGCGAACGTATGAAACGTTTTTGTTCAATCGCGCATTGTTGCCATTGTAAGGGCCGTGTGTTGTAATGCTCGTGTAGTAACTAAAGAAGTGTTTATCTTTTGGAATGAATGAATCAATGATATTTTTGATTATCTCACTATCAAGGTCCCAATCTGTCCATTTGCCCGTTGACCCCGTTATTGTGTAGTCCTCAAGTCCATAAATATTATCGAATCCAAGTTTTGGCATAATGTCGGAGCGCCTGTAAAAATATTTTGAATAACCATGGTAGTAGTTGACTTGACTTTCCACATCATTTTCTTTAAACAAATTTGTGAGAGCGTACGGCACTTCAACTCCAACGCTATATCCGTAATCATAAAGCATTCGTTCATATGGCGAATTTCCAACGAAAGCAAGTACTTCGCTTATGTTGGTTGCATTTTTTGAGTGGTAGTTGTTCATAAATGTTGCTCCGCCTGTTGTCAATTCATAAAGGAAAGGAGTGTTAATTGGGTCAATAGCAAAACTATCAAAACTTTCAAGGCAAAGCATAATCAAATTATCATTTTGAGCAGTGCCAAAATACTTTGAGTGCGTGTTTTTTATTTTGCTACCTTCCAAAATATGCATATCAATTTCAAGTTTTGTATTATCTTGCAGTGTTTTTGAGGATGAAAGTTGTCTACCAATGTCTTTGATGTAAAATCCAAATGTTCCAAAGCGCTTGAACGCCTCAACTTTCATAAATGAATTGTTCCACAAATCTTTGTCAGTAATCTCTGTAGATTCGTTTGAATTAGTGTTATGGCTAAGTTTGTATGATTGTGCGCAAAATGTACCGATGCCCACCGATTGAAAACCAATGAATAAGCATAGAATCATAATAATACGCGTTTTTTTGCTAAAAGAATTTCGCGGTAGCGTCTTGTATAAATATATGCTAAGCATTACAAACACAAAAAAAACAAGCACATTCAAAACCACATACCACCAGTTGACAAAACTAGCGTCAAATATTTGCACAGCCTGCCCGCCAAGACTTAGCATTGAAAAATTAAATACTTCGCTCAACATATGATAAAGAGTATTGTTTAGAATGTTGAAAAACACTTGTACAAACAATAGCACACTAGCAAGGGAAATCCAAGTTTTCCCACCAGTAGGCGTCAAAAACAAAATACCTAGATAAATGAGCATAAAAGCAAAATCAAGCAAAAAATATTTTGGCAAAACGCCAAATCCAAGCGACGCAAAATTTATAATTTCAAGCAAAATTGAAAATACTATAAATATAAACGGGTGTAGCCATTCTCTTGAATAAATCTTTTCCAACATAAACTCCCAATTGTAGAATCTTTATCTTTTCAATAATTATAACATAAAACTTCAAAAAAAAACTAATTTTTGATTGATATTTTTTTTGCGTTGTGGTAAAATCTAAAATAGATTTTGTGTTAAGGAGGAAATAGTGAAGAACTTAACTAAATATGGGGGGGGGGGGGCGTTTTATGACTATCCACAAGGATGTGGACAAACTCGTATAATTACAGGTAAAAATACAACAAACAAAATGCGCATAGACAATTATAATTTGCAAAGTGCTTGTAAAAAAAATGATAAAAATTTAATAAAAAACAATAAAAATGCACATATTACCCATAGCGACAGTACGAGAATAAACACATGTGCGCAAGGGTGTAGTATGCAAAATACTAAAGATAATATAAGGATAAATAAAAATAGTTCAGCACAAGTTCTGGTGTGGCTTGTTGCAATAATGATGCTGTTTTCAGGCTTATTCTTGGGCATTTCATATGGTGTGCTCAAAGATAGTAAAACCGCAACGGGTGTTATTAGTATCGTATTACCGCCAACAGCGGGAGTTGGAAATTCGGCTTTGTATTATGATAGTGCCAATGGGAAAATGTATCTCGGCAAAAGTTCAAGCGGAACACTTTTATCAAGTGGTTCTAATGAGACGGCAAAACTTATCTTGTCTAACACTCAAAGTGCAAATAGTGCGTACATAAGGCTTGAACTTAACATGTTAGGGAGTTCCGCATTATCCTATAATTCTAGTGGCAACAAACCAATGTTCTCAGATTCAACATTTATGAATGCAACTGCAAACAATGGAATAATAACATTAGTTTCAAACAATGCAATAGCGCAGTACTCGTATATGTTCCTTGATTCAGTGCTATCAAATTTGCAAGTGACGGACGCCTTGATAAATGCAACGCTTCAAATCAAAGCAAGTGTTTCACTAGAGGCTAGTTTTTCAAATAGTAGTACAAACTTTTTGTATTACAATTTGAGTACTTCTTCAGTCGTATTGCCTAGCGGGGCAAGTTATGTCGCCACAAGCATAACTCAAAGTCCAGAAATCGGCAAACCATACACTTTTCAAGTTGAACCAAATGCATCTTGCAACAAAACTGCTCCTGTTGTCAAAGTTGATGGAACAGAATTGACTGCTGTAAGTGGTGCTAATGGTGTTTATACCTTTACCATTGCAAGTTTGCAAGGTGGCGAAAGCATTGTTATTACGCCAGTTGTAAATACCTACACTATTACAATTGCGCCGTCAGGCGATTCGCCTAACACGAATGTCGTAACGAAAACGCTTTCTCACGGCGATTATGTTATAACTAGTGGATATGACCTATATTATAGAATGTCTTCCTCATCTACAAAAACTTCATTGTATTCTGGTTCAACCTCCACATCTACCAGAAATTACACAGTTTCACAATACCTTTTGAATGATGTGCCTATGGCTACATCGTCTGAATTTGAAGTAGTTAGTGATATGAGCATAACGGCTAGTTGGGTTTTTGAAACAATTTCGTCGTGTGTTACGGCTGACACAAAGATTTCAACAGGCTTCAATGGCGAATATAAATTGGCAATTGATATTAAGGTTGGGGACTATGTCCTTGGTATGGATATGAAAACGGGGAAACTGATACTTTCTCAAGTAACGAATACCTTTATTAAGCAAAACAACAAGATTTATACAGTCACATTTGACGACGGTTCTCAAATCAAGTTGACGGGCAATCACCCTATGCTTACAACGCGCGGTTGGGTCTGCACAAACTACGATGAGTTTGTTTATAATCCGCATATTATGGGCAATGATACCGTAGAAACAACTTCACTTAAAGTAGGCGATAAAGTAAAATCGCAATACTCATATAAAACGGTTGTTTCAATCAAATGTAGTCTAAACACTGAAAGTGTCTATGACTTTACGGTCACGGAACTCGGCAACTTCTTTGCCGACGGCACATTGCTACACAATGGTAAATCACCAATTTGAACATACAAAAAAAAACGGGTTGAATTTTCAACCCGTTTTTTGTATTTAATTTGTATTTAAAAAGTGATTTTGTATTATAATAATGTATGAAAT
>CAKVOD010000008.1 GCA_934778205.1 uncultured Clostridia bacterium
CTTCATTAGTATATACTATACTCTTTTTAAAGTCAACATTTTTTATAAAAAACTTTTGCTTTTTGTCGTTTTTTACCCTTTTTTACCGCTTTTCCATATACCTACCCGCGTGTGTCGTATCCCCTAACCCCCGCATAAACTTAGTATTTATGCGGGTGTTAGACGATTTAGAGCAAAAAAGCCCGCCACTACGTGGGTGGCAGGCTTTTACGTTTTTTTTATAATGATGTTATTTAAAATGATTGCTGACGCTGTCAATATGATTGAGTATCTCATAATGAAGTATGTCCCCTTCCGGGAGATTTCTCCGCGTTGGTCGAAATGACAATAAAGTGAGTACCTTACCACTACAATAGTGGTTTTCTTTGAATGTATAATATCTTTAAATGTATAATAAATGTTGGGGTGTATACAAAATATAATGACATATAATACGCATAAAATAAAGGTCATTAATAATAATTTGTATTTATGTACCCCAACATTTGACATAAAACTTTTCTTTTATTATTGCTGGCACAATCATTAGAATTAGTAAATTTTATAAAGTATACATCATTGAGAGGACGCGGTTGACGCCAAACGCGATGACGACAAGTGCGCCATACGCACATTGCGCGGTTGGGAGCGTTTGCAATAGTTGTATATCTTTCAATATTGAGGAGAGTTCACAAATGACGGCGTTGACGCCACGTTCAAATGGGCAGTTGGTTCTTTCAAACGCGTTCATAACAATTGGGCGCGCACCACAAATGCGCTTGCTGGTTGCAAACATTGCAAGACTCAATGTGCTAAGGTTTTGCTTGACGCAACATAAAGTATTGCGCGACTGCATAGTTGGGGCGCGGTCGATGAGAAAAGCGACTGCTTGTGTTGTTTGGAGCAATCTATAATATATGTTACGCGAAAGACGCTTGCCACACGGTTTTGTTTGTGGCATCGGCGGTGGCGGACAATTGTTTTGTGGCGTCCACATAGCGGGCTTGTCGCAGTGCATAAAGTCTTTGCATCCGCACTGTTTTTCAAACGGAACTGCGCTATCGTGCTGAGGTTTCCATTCGCCACAATTTGGCGAATTATCAAACGGGCAACAATTATTTGAAAAATGCTTATCACAATTGCCATTGTTGCAATGATTGCTATCGCAACCCCCTTTATCTTTGGCAGTCCAGTACCACGAAAATAGGTCGGTTAAGTCGGTCAAACTGCCACCCGCTTTTTCGCTTTGCTCGCAGTCTTGCGAACTTTTGCCCTTTCCACACTCACAATGCGGTTCCTTTTCGGGCGGACACGGACAAAAACGTGCGTACGGCGCGCCACACTTTCGGTCTATTTCAAATGCGCCATAATCATTGCCGATGCGAATTTTCCCACAATCGGCGGAACTAACTTTGACAAAGGTTTGATTCAAACTCTCAAAAATGTCGTCAAGTTCGTCGCTATTTGGTAGATTTTCGTTGATAGCAGAAAATGATGTTTGCAGTTCACTTTCAAGCGTATCGGTGTCGATTCGCGTAAAATCGTCGATTGACTGCAGAATCGCTTGCACCGAACTATCTGCTGACTCTTGCTGTGCCGATGGTTTGGCAATGACGCTTTGAAAACTTTGCTCATCGCCAAACAACAAAATGTCGTTTGGATGTGGCGCACTTTCACTCAATGCGCTTTCAGGTGACACGCAATCAGTCACTTCAGTTGCGGTCAAGTCGTTTTCAGCAATAGGTTCAGCAACTAAACTCAAAAAATTGTTTTCATCTCCAAAAATGTTCATCTCTTTTTCTCCTTAGAAATATTATTATGTACTTTTCCCAAACTATGTGACGAAAAGGCTTCAGCGTTTGCTAAAATCTTTTCCTTAGTGGTAAAATTAATGAGATTTGATAAAAAATTGTGAAAAAAAATGATTTTTTTGTAAAAAATTGTAAATTTTTTGTACAAAATACTTGCAAAAAATAAAAAAACGTGCTATATTATAAACGTTCTAGTAAAAATAAAAGCGATGTGTTGAGCAAACAGTATCACTTGTATTTCACGCTAGGACAAAAATTCAACACGTTTGGAAAAGGTATTTCAAAATTTTAATTTTTGCTGGGACAATTTTGGCTATGCTTTTATTTGAAACGCCTACTCCCCAAATAGTGTTGAACATAAGCAAAACGAAAAGCATACGCTAACAAAAAGTGCGCTGAGCGTTATGGGTTGCTGAACAAGCAATATCCACTTTGCAAGGTTTGCACTGCAATAACCTACATATGCTATTGATTTTTTGCAAATATTGGCTGTACTTTTCATAAACATCCCTACATATGTTTTATGCAATGAACAAAACAATTGTGAAAAATGTATGCTTTTCGTTCCGCCTCATTTCCATTGAAATTGTGGTGTACCCATTGAATTCCACTTCACTAAACGAGGATGTGAGTCGGGTTGACAATTTTTGCCAAAGCGTCGCATTTGCGCCTCAGTGTTCCTTTGGTGCTTGTGCTAGAAATATTTGCCAAAGGTTAAATGCGCGAATCGGCTATTACAAGTGAATTTTACTAACGCAAACGTTGTCAAACGGACGCACGGGATACTTCCCGCGCGTCTTATTTTTTTGGCTCTATGTCAAATGTTGGAGTCAAATATCTTATAGAGCACTCACTTGCTTGACAGCGTCAGTATCTAAATAATGATATTCCTTTATTATTGCTAACGCGGTCAATGTACATTTTCGCCCATAAGTTAGTTTGACCCCTTCCGGGAGATTTCTCCGCTGCAGCGAAAACTTTGTTTCCGCTTTCGGTCGAAATGACAAAGGGTTAGTAACTTGCCATAATTATAAGGTTATACTTGATTATAGTTAACCGCAGGCTTTCGCACCACAAAACGAATACCTATCTACACAAAAAGAACGGCATTGCGCCGTCCTCAAAACTAACTTTAATATACAAACAATACCTGCAGTCGCGGACTATCTATTCGAGCATCAAGCTTTCTAAAGAATAAACACATTGCCGTCCGCAAAAGCAAATTAAGTGTAGGAACAATATCTGCAGCCGTGCCCTATCCATTCGAGCATCAAAATTTATAGAAAATAAACACGTTGCCGTCCACAAAAGCTAATTGAGTGTAGGGACAGTACCTGCAGTCGCGGGCTATCCCGCCAAGATGAGGTTGACGATGCGGTCAGGAACGCAAACTGCCTTCTTGATTTGCAAAGGCAAAGTGATTCCCGCAAGCGTGCCTGCTGTAGCAAGACGTTCCACCTCAGCAACTGCCGTCTTTTCAAGTTCGGCAGTAGCAGTTCCGCGCGCAACCATAATCTTTGCGCGAACCTTGCCATTGATTTGCACTGGAATCTCAATTTCGTCAGATTTTGCCTTTTCGGCATCAAATTTTGGCCACTCAGCGTATGCAATGCTCTCATCATTGCCCAGTTTTTGCCAAAGTTCCTCAGTAAAATATGGCGTGATAGGATTGAGCATTTTCAAAAAGTTCAAAGCATATTCGCGTGGGAAAACATCCTCTTTGTAAACCGCATTGACAAAAACCATCAACTGCGCGATTGCAGTGTTGAACGAAAGCGCCTCATAATCTTCTGTAACCTTTTTAACCGTTTGATGATATACAAGTTCAAGATTAGGATTTGCTTCATCTTTGATTTTTTCCATCTCGTCATACAAACGCCATACGCGCTCAATAAATTTGCGTGCGCCGTCGATTCCGCTCGTGTTCCACGGCTTTGTATCCGTAATCGGCCCCATAAACATTTCATACAAACGCAAAGCGTCCGCGCCGTGCGACTCGATGCACACGTCGGGCTTGACAACGTTGCCCTTGCTCTTGCTCATCTTTTGTGAGTCGGTGCCAAGAATCATACCTTGATGAACAAGACGCTTGAACGGCTCCTCGCACGGGCAAACGCCAATGTCGTGCAAAAACTTGTTCCACATTCGCGAGTACAACAAATGTCCGACCGCGTGCTCGGCACCGCCGACATAAAGGTCAACAGGCATCCAATGCTTGAGCAACTCATAATCAGCGAGTTTTTCGTTGTTGTGCGGATCGATGTATCGCAAGAAGTACCAACTTGAGGCCGCACTCCCTGGCATTGTGTTGGTTTCGCGAACGCCTTTGACGCCGTCAATTACAACGTTTTTCCACTCTGTGGCGTTGTCGAGAGGCGCCTTTCCGTTATGCCCGCGATAGTCCGTGACCATAGGCAATTCAAGCGGTAGATTTTTTTCCAAAACTGTTTGCCCGTTTTCAAGGTAAATTACAGGCATAGGTTCGCCCCAATAACGTTGGCGCGCAAAAATCCAGTCACGCATTTTGTATGTCGTTTTGGCTGTGCCAACGCCCTTTTCTTCTAGCCACGCAATTGCGCGCGCGATGCCGTCCGCCTTGTTGAGCCCGTTGAGGAAATCGGAATTAATATGTTCGCCGTCGCCCTCAAACGCTTCGTTTTCTATGTTGCCACCCGCAAGAACCGCCACAATCGGCAAATTGTACTTTTTCGCAAATTCATAGTCGCGCGCGTCGTGCGCTGGAACTGCCATAATCGCACCCGTGCCATAGGACGCCATAACATAGTCCGCAATGTAAATCGGCAGTTTTGCGCCGTTCATAGGATTGATTGCATAAGCACCCGTGAAAACGCCCGTTTTGTCCTTGTTCAACTGCCCGCGCTCCAAGTCTGTTTTGCTGGCGCACGTCAATTTGTATGCCTCAACCTCTCCCTTTTGCGCGTCCGTCGTAATCAAGTCGACCAATTTATGCTCAGGAGCAAGTACGCAATATGTAGCGCCAAACATTGTGTCAGGGCGTGTCGTGAAAATTTCAAAAGTTTCATCAAATCCGTCCACTTTGAAAGTCACTTGCGCGCCTTGTGACTTGCCAATCCAGTTTGTTTGCATATCAAGCGTCGATTTCGGCCAGTCAAGTTCTTTCATTCCGCTCAAAAAGCGGTCACAAAAATCCGTTATTTTGACAACCCATTGTTTCATATTCTTTTTGACAACGGGATAACAGCCACGCTCCGACTTGCCGTCAATAACCTCGTCGTTGGCAAGAACAGTTCCCAATTCCTCGCACCAGTTGACAGGCATATCAACACGCTTTGCAAGCCCTGCTTTGTAAAGTTCCTCAAAAATCCACTGCGTCCACTTGTAATACTCAGGTTCGCAAGTTGAAATTTGGCGCGACCAATCTGCCGACAAGCCAAGTTTTTGCATTTGTTCAGTAAAATTCGCAATGTTTTTGTTTGTAAAGTCCGCAGGATGATTGCCTGTTTTGATTGCAAACTGCTCGGCAGGCAAGCCGTACGCGTCAAAGCCAAGCGGGTGCAATACATTGTACCCTTGCATACGTTTGACACGCGCTACAATGTCGGTTGCCGTGTAACCCTCGACGTGCCCAACGTGCAAGCCGTCGCCCGATGGATACGGAAACATATCCAAAACATAATATTTTGGCTTTGAAAAATCTCTAATATCGGTGTGAAAAGTATCGTGTTCCGCCCAATACTTTCGCCACTTTTTTTCTATCTCAATATGGTTATAATTACTCATTTTCTTTTCCTTTTTCTTATTATAATAAATCAATTGCAGTATACAACAATCTGCTCCACTTTGTCAAGTCAATAACAATCGCGCAACTTAAAAATATCCAATATCCTTAACAACCTAACAAAAATAAAGTTTTGTGCGAACTTTAACCAACTAATGTCAGTTTTTTCGTGTTTCAATGTCAGTTTTTTCTGTAGTTTGATGCTGCTTTTTCCGTAATTTGATGTCAGTTTTTTCTCAATAATGAATAAAAGCGTGTTTTGAAACGATGCCTTTGATGGTTTAAAAAATTGTTTTTTTTAAGGTTCGCTTTGTCTAATGTTCTTTTGTAAAATTTTGTGTGAGTCGCGAGTATTATTTGCATACTAAAGTTCAAGGCTGTTGGGTAGGAGTAAAAAGTCGAAAATGTCCATAGTGACAATTCCTTTTTCGTCGCGCGAAAGCATTGTTCTATCCTTGACGACGACAATTTTTTTGAAAAAGTCGTCGACATTTTGTAGAGATTTTTTCTCTTGATTAATTTTGTCCTCATCTGGCATTCTAAACGCTGACTGAATGTAATATTTTTTGCTACCTTGATTTGCAATAAAGTCTACTTCAAGCGCTTTTTTGCAGTAACTGCCATCCTCTTGCCTTTCGTTCACTTCCACAATGCCGACATCCACATTAAACCCACGAATGCACAACTCGTTGTAAATTATGTTTTCCATTATGTGATTTTCTTCTTGTTGCCTAAAGTTCAGGCGCGCATTTCTTAAGCCTACGTCCTCAAAATAATACTTTGACGGCGTATTGATATATTTCTTTCCTTTTACGTCAAATCGCAACGCCTTGTTGACTATAAAGGAATCTTCCAAATACGTCAAGTACGACTTTATCGTTGGCTCGGAAATTTCCACACCCTTTACGCTCTTAAATGTGTTTTTCAGTTTGGACGGATTCGTCAGCGAACCAATAGATGACGAAAGAATGTTCAAAAGTTCCTCAAGTTCGCCATCGTTTTTAATGCCGTTGCGCTCGACAATGTCTTTGATGTATGTTTCTTTGAAAACATTTGTCAAATAGTCCGCCTTTTGTTTTTCAGTCTTACGCTCAACAATTGCAGGCAACCCGCCATACGTGTAGTACTCGTTCCACGCATCAAACTTGTCTCCGTCAAAAACAGAGTAAAACTCCGCAAACGACAACGGGTGAACACGTACTTCATCCCCACGCCCGCGAAACTCAGTGATTATGTCCTTTGACAAGAATTTCGCATTGCTCCCCGTGACATATACATCCACATTGTCAATGTGTAAAAAACTGTTCAAAACACTTTCAAATTCATTGACAAATTGCACCTCATCAAGCAGTACATAATACTTTTGCTCGTCTACAATGCGAGATTTGACGAAATTATACAAATTGTCGGGGTCTAAATACTCTTTGTTTTTCCTATCATCTAATTGCAAACAAATAATGTGGTCGTCGGCAACCCCCACGCTTTTCAAGTAGTTGAAAAATATTTTGAACAACAAATATGACTTGCCACAACGTCTAATGCCCGTCACGACCTTTATCATCCCGTTGTCCATACGGTCAATTAATTCTTGCAAATAAAAGTCTCTTTTAATCTCCATTTTTATCTCCTATGTTGATGCCCATTTTAGAAAATGTGCAAATTTGCGCTTTTTCTAAAATGAGTATACACCTTTTAGAAGTTTTTGTCAAGTTCGTTTGCCACTTGTTGTGGCATTTTTTGACGTTTTTAGTCGGAAAACTACCTCGATTTACAAAGTTTTTCGGTTTTGGGCGTAAAAACTTTGCATTTTTAACAAGTTTTTCGGTTTCAAACGGAAAAACTATTGACTTTTGAAGTGAAAGACGTGAGTATTTAGGATGCACTACTTAAAGCGCACTAAGCAAAATTGTATTATGCAAAATTGCGCTATGTAAAATTGCGCGGGCAAAATGTACTATAAGAAATCTATTATGCAAGAAAAATCGCTATACAAAAATTCCCATACAAAAGAAAAAGCCGACACTCACGATTTTGTGAGTGCTGGCTTTTTAGACAGCATATATAATATTAGTCTTTTAGATTTTTATCATCTTTCCAATCTTTCTTATCTTGTTTGAGTTGCGCTTTAACGTCTTTTTTATTCATGCCATTAACTTTAATGTATTGACTATATTTACGTTGTTTAGCTTTTGCTTCCAAGATTGAATCGCCTTGTTTGCGAGCGTTATCATATACCGCTTTGTTTCTAGCGTTGACTTGCTCAGCAGTTTGCTTTGTACCATAGTACTTTTTCATATTAGCACTTTGGTTAGCAGCGTTGCTTGCATATTGTTGCTGTGCCGCTGCTACAGCCTGCTTGCGTTGTCCTCTATCAGTAGCTGTTCCGCTAGCAATTCTCTTCAATACATTTTGTTTTGAAGCATTTTGTCTAGTAATGGCTAATTGTCCTGTATTAGGGTCAAGCATTTGGTCTGAAACATTTTTCAATTTAGCCTGTTTGTTAGTAAATGTGTTACTCTTACCACGTAATCTACTTGACAGAGTTTGCTTGCCTTTGTCATTAGCCAATTGCTCTTTCACAAGTCTGCGCGCCGCGCGTCTGTTAACTTCGCCAGTTTCAACCATACCTTCAGCAGTTGCTTTGTAAGCAGCCTTTTTATCTTTTTCATCGCGCTTTGCTACTTTAGCCGCTTTACGTGCTTGAACGGCCTGCGGGCTGTAATGACTGTTGTAGGCTTTGGATGCGGCACCGTGAACTGCGCTTGCTTTGCTAGCCATACTTGCAGCATTTTTCTTGGCTTCTCCATATGCCTTCTCACCGCGTTCATTAAGTGATGCTGCTTTGCCAGCAGTTAGCTCGGTGAGCAACGATGTGAAGTCCTTTATCATAAGTGAACCGCACATTATGAACAAGATATGCGCAAACCCATTGAACAGGTCACACGTCAATTTGCCATATGTTGCAATTTCATCTGCCGAATAGAACAAGTCTATTTGTTGGAGCATCGGTGCGATGATGAAGAAAAAGTTGAGTGCTACGACTGTACCGTACATAATAACTGTGCTTTGAATGAATTTTTGTGCCCAGTTTTTGAACGCACTCCCACCATCTAGTGGCATAAGCGCAATAAATGGTGGCGAGATCGCAAACAGCAAGGTGATTTCAAACAGTCTTTGGACTACCCCCATTGCTGCATACAATAGTGTTGTTGTGATGAAGAAACACGACACAAATGCAAACAGCCAGTTGAATTTGGTCAAATCATAGTAGACAAACACGAGGTTTGTGTTTCGATAATCGAATTGCGAGATTGTGCCCGGCGACTGCTGGTGGAACATAAATTCACATCCCGCCATTGAGTCGTCGATTGTGAGTTCCCGTGCGTCCACTTTTTGTTGTGATGCAAACGCGCGGTCGACTTTTTCTGCCGCAGTTTTACCTGTTAGAACGCCCGTGTTGTCGTCCTGAAAGATGCCAAAGTTCAAGCCCGGTGTGGCGTTCAATGTTGCTGCAAAGTCGCTACTCAACCGGGCGCGGTTTGCGCTCATTGCACTAGCGGAGAAAACTTCGCCCGAAATTGACACGGCATCCGATATTCTTGTTGCTTGGTCGATTGTTTTTAATAGTCCGTTTGAAACGAACACGCCAAAGTAGCAAACGATTGGCACGAATATGAATGAGAACAGCGCTTTGAAGGCTTGCCCGATGACGGGTCCAATTGCTGTTTCTTTGGCTTCTTTCGCTTTATAATTGTTGCGAATGATTGCTACGAATACTGCCATAAACAGCATCACTACTGCGACGACTATTAGCGAAATCAGTGCGTCGGTAACCGCGGGTTGCTGAAACAACCACCACGCGATGTCGCCTGAGATGTTATCTTGCCCGTTATATCGAACTGTATCAAGCCCCGCGATTTTTCTGAACAAGATTTGAACGAAATCAATCAATATGAAAAATATTTTCAAGATTTCATACACAAACTTGAGTATGATGCTTACAAAATAGTCGATATACTGACCGATACGGTCGCTAAACCAGTTGGCGATGCCACTGAATATGTTGCCGATGCCGTTGACGATGTCGCCGAACAGCCCTAGTACTTGTGACCTCATTTTTCCTCCATCCTTAGTGCCTCAAAATTTGCGTGCACGACTCACACCTAACACTTAGCCGTGACGCGTTTCCGTATTTATATTAAGTTAGTTTTTTACTATACTTAGATATTATACCAAATTTACAAAAAAAATCAACCCTATTTGACATATTTTTTCAACTTTTTGTGGGAAAGCGCACTGCTACAGGTGCTGTTTGTATGTTTAAGTGTCTTTTGCGGACGGCAAAACGTCGTTCTTTCTGCTTTTTTACTACTCGATGGCAAACGCCACTGGTGCAGGTACAGTTCCTACACCCAAATGACATACACGGACGGCATAGTTATTTGCATTATACTTTCTTTTCTCCTCGGTAGAAAAGCCCACGGCTACAGGTATACTTTGTGCGTTTAAGCATCTTTTGCGGACGGCAAAGTAATGTTCTTTCTATCCTTTTTACTGCATTATTAAGGAAAACCTTATTTTTGTGGTAAGCTACTCTCCCCCTTGTCATTTCGACCGAAAGCGGAAATGCAATTTTCGCTGCAGCGGAGAAATCTCCCGGAAGGGGTCGCGGTTTTTATGGGCGAAAATGCACCTTGACCGCGTCAGCATCTAAATAATGATATTCCTTTATTTTGCTAGCGCGGTCATTTAACTGAGTGCCCCATAATGCATCGGGTTGCCCTTCCGGGAGATTTCTCCACTGCAGTGGTGGCTGACGCCCCCACTTTCGGTCGAAATGACAAAGTGGTAGGTGTCTTACTACAATCCCAAAATACAAAGTACATTGTGTGCATCTGTCAAACCTGTACTTTGGCATTTGTCACTGGTCAAAATGACAATAAAGATAGTACATTGCCACTTTACTAATGGCAATAAAGATAGTACCTTAACATTTTATTAATAACAAAGGGAGCAAATACCTTACCACTAGAATGCAAGTGACTACCACTATAATAAGGTTTGCTCCATTTTGATGCTGGCGCGGTTATTCTGTTGTTTCACTGGCGGTGTCGAGTATGGCTTCCATTAGCACAAGGCTGAACGGCAGTGCGTCCGTTTCGGGAGCAGACTCGACAAGCGATGCACGCAAGGTAACTTCCACAAAGTCGCAGTCGGTAGATGATTCGGTATAATAGTAGTAATTGAGTGTGGCGTCAAACGAATATGCGATGCGCGCGATATTTTGCATTGTTGCAGTTGTGGCGACAAAGTTGTTCGTAAATTTTGAGAGCGTTATTTCCTTATTCTTTATTGTATCTATTTTCGGGGTATTATAGTCCTCGAGTGCAAACGACATTTTGTTTGCGACATCCATTGTCAGTTGTTCACCGTCATATTTTTCGACCTTGCCTGTAAATTCGTTTTTAACTTTTTCTTCGCCTTCGACTTCTGGTGGTTCAATTGAATAATCGACATTTGCAAAAATCTTGTTTTTGCCTTCAAGCACATAGCGGTAACCCATTTCTATGTTGATATCATTATTTTTTGCCCAAAATAATGTCATCAGCCCTTGCGCAATGCACGGTTCGGTGCCTTGCTTGAGCATAAGAACGACACTATAATAGTTTTCTTCGGGCAGAACCAAGATATCGTCGGCGCCGATGTCGATTTTTATATCACAATCCCCAACGTTGCTTGCGGAAACATTTTGCGCGCGGACGTTGCTTGCACTATTTGATTTTTCGTCACTTTTCTTTAAATTAAACAATTCTTTTGTTGAATAATCTTTATATTCGACGCAATACACTGTTTGAAAATAAGTTTCGCCATTGTCGTTGTCAAATACAAAATTGTTGGTATTCTTGCTCATTTTTGCGGTTATACTATCAAAAACTGACTGCATAACTGTATTTTTTATATCTTTACTCAATGCCCCTGCTGTTTCGTCTGCTACGACAACATTTTCGCCGATGATATATTTCTCGACGACTTCGGCAAACATATCAACGGTGTTATATTCGATATTATTCGAATCAAAATAGTTTTCGTCAAAGCCGAGTTTGCCTTGATAGGTCAGCCAATTTTCGTAGTGTTCAAAAAATGCGATGTCGTCCACGTCCTCGGGGTTGCCGTCAAATGTTGTGGTCGCAAACGTGTGCGTTTCAAGCAATTTTAGTGCGAGGTAGTTTGCGAATTTATCAACGTACTGGTTCAAAAATTCGTTGGCGGTTGGCGTGCTAATTGCACTTGTGCCGATTTCGTATGAAATGCTGTTATCGGTATTCACGCTCCCCAAAAACGAGATTGTGGACACGCCCAAAATATGCCCTGCTATATACTGTGGATTTTCGATTTGTGTGCCTGTGCCATCGTCGATTGTTGGTTGGTTGACAATATTGCTAGGGTCATAGTAAGGGTTATTCATTGTGACGACAAATGCGACGCCTGAATCATTGAGGTTGCGCAAAAATGGATATGCTTTGCTTGGAACTGGGGTTGCGGTTTCAAAACTAATGTTTGTTGCAGTATTAAAATCGACATAGACACTGCCATTGTCGTATACTGCTGTGCCCTGCCCTACAAATGGGTTTGTTGCGGTCAATGTGGTTGTTGTTTCGGTGACGCTTGCATTGATTGCGTTTTTGTTTGTTTTATAATCTCCGTTTTCCACGATTGTAAACGCGTCATATTCGACACTACCATACAAGTTATTGTTCAAGACAAGCCCATTGTCGATGCCGAGTCCATAATTTTTTGAAATGTCGGCAAGGATAAGGCGCGCGAGCGCGCGATATTGATTGACATAATTATATATCCACACTGCACGGCTGACATATGTTTCGTCGACGCCGAGTTCGGCGTTTGATTTGACAAACTCGGTGGGGTCAAGCGTTGCGTTTGTTTTTAAGTGTTCGCTTATGCGCGCATAGGTTGCTTCAAACTTTGCGTCTTGCAGGGTTTCTACGGTGTGCGCGGAGCCGTCATATGCGACTTTGACGCCGAGCAGGTTTTCATAACACGCGGATATGTCCACTCCGTCTTTGCCGATGTCCTGCTTTGAGTCGTCATTTCGTTTGCCGTCGGGATACAGAACGAATCCGCCACCACCTATGGTTGTATTGCTGTTGGTATTGCTGTTGCCACCACTGCCGATGTTTGGAAATGAACAGCCTGAAAACATAACTGCTATTGCTGTTATTAGCGTTGCGATTATTCCTAATTTTACTTTACTACTCATATTCTCTCCTTGCGACGGGGTGGCAAACGCCACGGTTACAGATTGGGGGGCACTATCTAGTCTTGAGTGCATAGTTATTTGCTATGCACCCAAAACGAGATAGTTCGCGACTGCGCGTGCTGTTCCTACGAATGCTGATAATTAGCGTTCTAATTTTTTGTTGTAAATTGGGATGTTTCCAAGTTGATTTTCTTTGAGAATTTTATCGACATTCTCATTGAGTGGCTCAAAATATTTAGCGTTTTTAATCTCCTTGTCGAGCATAAAGCACGATGCTTTGAACGTTTGTTCTGCCACGTCAATATATATTTCAGGAACAAGTTGTTCATTTGTTGTTGGGTCGAAACTATTTGCATAAAAATCACGGATATGATAGAAGTCTACTTGACGTTTAATGTTTTCATAAAAGGCGCGCAATTCTTTGTTGTGTTGCATTTCGTGCGCAAGTTCGCGCATCAAAACGAGTAATGAATCTTTTGTGAATGTTTCGCGACGGTCGTTTTCATTTGTGTGAAATTTTGTGTTGGCATCAATCAATGGCGTACGGACTCCAAACATAACATTGTTTTTCCCACTGCTTAACAAATTGTTTGCGCGTTTTTGTAGCACATTTTCTTGCAAGTCTTTTGTGAGGTAGCCATTAAATGTTTTCGACTTGTTATATGTCGACTTGAAATTCCAATCGAGTTGTAGCGCTGAACCATAGTCATATATTGGCATAAGTGACATTTTTTTCGTACTTTTATTGACCAAAAAACCGATATTTTCTTCGTGCATATCGTTCATAACAAACAATCCTTGAATCAGCGCTTGCTTCAGCATATCATTGCGCAGGTTTTTGAGTTCGCTAGAACTGAGGTTGTACAATTCGTCAAGCGCTTTGACATAGAAATCAACTGTGTGTTGGTACTTAATGGTTTTTCCGTGTTGTGTGTCGTATACAAAATTCAAATATTGGCTTGCAAGGCTTCTGCCACTGATTTCTTCAAGTTCGCCTGAGCCGACTTTTTTCGTTCTACCTTTGATTACATCTGAGCTTAGCGTTGCATACGCTGTTTCATCACTTGGCAAGATGCAAATTGCGGGCAAATATTTGACGTGCGCAAAACTGATTGAGTCTAGTACTTTGGTCATTATGAGCTCGCCATCGATGGAATAACGCATATTGCTGAGTTTGCACAGTAGTGCGGTGTCTTTGTCCGCGTAGACCCAAAACTTTGGGTGCGCACCTTTATGTTCAATTACAACATCCATACGTTTGTTTTTTGTATAGACGTCAAATTCACATTCGCGCAAGATTGCGACGCCCACTCTTTCCATTGTTTCGGGACCTGTGACGTTTGCTATTGTCATTACGGTTGGCTTTTGTGCGTTAAAATTCATTTGTGTCACCTTTTTACGCCTCATTCCTATGTGCGGTTTGCTTCATTTAGTATGTGCGTTTTCCTTTTATTTAATTATACTCATTTCCCTTTTCATTGTCAAGCGGTGCGATAGCGCACGGCTACAGGTACTGTTCCTACGCTTAATCAACTTTTATGGACGACAAGTTTTTATTTTTTCTATGTCATTTTATTCTCGCGGGGCTTGTGCAGGTGTTGTTCCTACAAGTAATTTACATTCGCGGACGGCGCACATTTACGCTTTCAATGCGCCATATCTCTCAATGCGATAGCGCACGGCTACAGGTACTATTCCTACGCTTAATCAATTTTTATAGACGGCAAGTTTTTAATTTTTTCTATGCCTTTTTATTCTCGCGGGGCTTATGCAAATACTATTCCTATGTTTTTCGATGGCAAGGTCTTGTACTTTCTACTTTTATTATTTCTTATTGGATAGTCACGAATATGCAGTCAAGGCAAACATTGACGGAGGGAAACACAATTTATTTATTACACAACAACATTGAATACAATATCATTGACGTTGCTAGAATACAGGCACAAAAAAAGACATAGCACGCAACCAAAATGTCGCAAACTATGTCATTATTCTACTTAGCGTCCGAGCATCATTTTCAAGCCAGTAATGACGCCACTCCCTGAGCCGCTACCCTCACCTGATTCATCTCCAGCAACATCACCAATCCATTTTGCAATATTGTCGGTAAAGAGTTGAAGAAGTAGGATGAGTGCAATCATTACTACTAGAGCGATAACAGCGTTGATAAGGCGCTTTTTCGCTTCGTCTCTTGCATCTGTCGTTTCTGCCCTTGCAAGTTTCACGCCAAGCACAATTGCATATATCATACCCGCAGTACCAACAATAATCAAAATTGGTATCAAAGCAGAACCCAACACTTCAAGTACAGGGTTCAAGAACGCCCACTGCGAATTGCTGTCAATCTTTGTGATCATTAGTTGTGAAAACATTGTTAGTAGTTCTGACATTATTTTTCCTCCGTTTTTGTTCCAAAGATATTTTTTGCATAATTGAAAAAAATATACAAAAATTATCTTTCAAGCCCATTATACCATTATTATTTGTCAAAAGCAAACAAATCATAGCATTTTTCGCGCTTTTCCCATTTTTTTCTAACCCCTAAAAAAGACGGAAAAAATCGCATAACCCCTGAAAAATCTAATCATTATTATTTTTTTCAAACAATAATTTATAATTATGGCTTTATTTTAGCACATAAAAATTTTTTTTCCAACCATTTTCGACATATTTTTTAAAAAAAATTAATAAATTAAAAACTAAAGCATTCAACAAATTTATTTTTTATCAAACCACTAATATATTTTTCAGCAAAAGAGATATTTTTATAATTTAAATTGTTGAAATTTTTTATAATTTGTTTGTCGTCTATGAATGTAAATTAAACGTAGGAATAGTACCTGTAGCAGGCGCTATCGCACCTTAGATTTTGCCGTCAACAGCATATGCAAGAATAAGGAAACCACCAACAAGCGTGCCGATTGCAAGTGCGACGCTAAAAATACCAACAAAAAGGTCTAACCACTTCAATTTTTTAGCGCGACGACGTTCCTCAAGTTCAACCGCTTTTGCGTCCGCTTCAGAAGTGTCGCCATAAACCATATTTTCCAAAGACGCATTTTCAACTGTGCCGTTCGTGCCTTTTGCTTTTTGAGCATCAAGTTTTGCCTCTTTTTCCGCACGCTTTTTCTTCTTTTTGTCTGAAGCCTTTGCCAAAAAGCCTTCAAGTGTGCCAGTTATTGCACAAATAAAGCCAAAAATTGCGTACACTAGACTATATTCAATTGCCGTAACTACCACTCCAAACGCAAATAGCGTCACAAGAAACGCTGCAACGAAATTATCCCCGCCCCACAGCGTCATCGACCAATATTCCAACCCAAGCCCAATGCCAATAAACAAAATTTGCGTCATAAGCGCAATTACCCTGCCTAGCGCGTTTTTGCTATAGTTGTAGCCGTCGCGAAAGTGCCTGTCGTGAAAAGAAAATAACCAACCCCAAAATCCTGACATAATTTTTCTCCTTAATTTATATTTGTAGCAACGCGCGTTCAATGCTTGTCGCACGCTACTTCACGATTACATTATAGCATATCTCTTAAAAATATGGTAGTATTTTCAATATATTAATTTTGTCGTACAAAAGTAAAAAATATCTTGATTAAACACAAAAACGGGCAATCTAAAGTATTGCCCGCGGTATTAAATTATTCTTGATTTTTACTAAACTACAACAATATATATATTGCAGGTTTTTTGTCAATTTTTTTCCCAGTTGGTGGCTTGAATATTTTTAGTATATTCTTGCGCGTAGGTATGGGGCGGGTCTTTTGAAGGTGGTGGCGCGGGTTGTGGTGGCGCCGAATTTGGCAAGAGTTCTACAAGGATTACGTCCATTCCAATTTTGCAAATGTTTTGGTACGGAATAAAGATGTCGTTTTGCGATTTGAAAAAACCGCGCTTTAGCCCTGGTACGACAAACCCTAATAGTTTGCCGTACGAATCATCAAAAATCGCGTCGATGATATGCCCTAGATTCTTGCCGTCGACAATGTTGACGACTACCTTTTGCCTAAGTTCTACAAAAGAAATTTCCATTTATTTCACCCCTATATTTCTTTTGTTATACTCAAAGTATGTATATGCCTTAAATATGCTTTTTGTTCACACAACTTCTTTGCAAAATCATTGCATATGACTTGCACCTTTTCAAAAAAATCTTGTATTTTATCAAAAAATGTGGTATACTAAAAAAAATCAAGGTTTTGCTTGATTAATCTCAAAGGATAATATGGAAAAAATAGGAATAATCAAAAGTAAAAGATTTAATTTACCAGTTAAGACAGACCCGCAAACCCTCAACTCGCACATTTGGTTCACGCAACACGGCGAAAGATATATGTTCAAATACTCTTTTGATGACGAATATGACAAGCGCACAATTTTGAATGAAGTACTCGTCAGCAAAATATGTAAATTCCTTGATTTGCCTTGCCAAGAAGCATTTGTCGCAAAATATATTGTGGGCAACATCGATGGCGTGAAGATAAAAAGTTTTTTGAAGCCTAATGAGCGCGAAATATCCTTGCTTACTATTTTGAATGAAGATGCAAACATTTTGCTCGCTGACAGTTTTGGCGATGACTTTTTTGAAGAAAATATTTATCCCTTCATTCCACAGAGTCGTCACGAATCAAAAACTATTGAAAAAAAACATATTCACACTTCGCTTGGCGTGGAAGTTGTAAATGGCAAATTTCCCACCAAAATTTCGTTAGAAGATATCAAAATCAACCCACAAAATAAAATTAATCTTTTGTTTGATATTTATCTAGAACAACATAGCCCTGCCGTGAAGCAATTGTTTGACAAAAATATTATCAATGAAATTTGCAATAAAATATTTTTAATCAACAAAATCAATACAAAATTCAATGAGCAACAAACATTGGAAAGTATTATTGACACTATTCAAAATTATGCAGAAAGACACAACTATTCGGTTGACCCTGAACTGAGAAGCCAATTGATAAAGATGTTGATTTTTGACTATTTTGTTATGCAAACTGACCGACACCTCGGCAACATAAGTTTGATTTTGAACGAAAAAACATTGCGCCTTGCCCCACTATTTGACAATGGACATTGTTTGATTTACAATAGCGATAGCATTCATCGCGAAAAACTGCAGTATTTTCAAACAAAACTTACAGCAGACTTGTTAAAAACAAAAACCGCAAAACAATTTATTTCACAACTGAGTCAGTTTTTGAAAAATGACTATAATACTTTTGCAAAACAACTTGTTGAAAATTCGAAAGATTTATTAGAACTCACACCCAAAACAAAAACCCATAACGCTAAAAAACCTTGCGTTTCAAGCAAGAAAATAGAAACAAAACAGGACGGCAAAAAAAATGCGCACTATGAAAATGACAACCTTTTTGACAACGAACTTTCCGATGCAAAAATGTTTCAAATACTGCACGCAAACACTGAATGGTTGAAGAAAAACGGAATTGAATACACTCCCCAAATATGGCTTGCAACTTATTTATATGCGTGTGGAAAAATTATGGAAAAGCAACAAGAATGTTTGGAATTTATGTTTCGCGAGTCTTCAAAACCCAACGACAACTACGAATTAATTTGATTTTTTGTTTAAATCCTCTTTTTCGTCGCAGACAACTTCGGTTGTCTTTTCTTTTGTCAAAACTATGGGCGCGGACTGCGTCGTCACAGCGTCACGTAACGTGTAAGCATTTTGTTTGATTGCATCACCGCTTTTGACAAGCGTTTTTATTTTGTTATTGTCAAACTGTTCAACTTTTTCAGTTGTGTGCGGTTTTGTTGTATAACGCCCATATGAATAGTACTTGCCTTTCTCAAGTTGTTTTTGGAAATCAAGCAATGTGACATTGTAGACAATCGGTTTCTTTGAAACTAATTCCTTGAGCATTTTGGACGTTTTCTTGCGCCTAATTTTTGGAATAACATCAAGTCGCACAATACCGATGACTGAAAATATGAGTCCTATTGCTTCACTCAAAGCGTTTGTGTATGCGCAGACACACAGGTTGAACACAACTAGCAACACGCCTGAAGCAAAATAACATAGGCGCGTGATTGTCATATTCTTTTGCCAAGCACCATATGTGACAACAATTGCTTCGACAATCGCAAACATATCATACCAGCCGTTGTATGTCAACAACGCGTTTGTGCCAATCGCAAACATAAAAATGAGCATTACCCACACGGGGCAATTTTTCTTTTTGTTGTCATAAATTTGGAAAACAACGAGTTTTATCAATCCAATGATACTCATTATTGCGCCCGTGTAACTACCGAGCAAGAAATAAACAGCGCTGTTTAGTATATTTACGAAAATTAGTAATGTAATCAGTGTTTTGCGCGCGCGGGCTTGCAACGATGTGCAATAAATCACAAGCGATACAAAACCAACTGCTTGCGCAATGATGAAAAGTGTTAAATCCATAAATTTTTATCCTACCATAAAAAAGAACGGCAATGTGCCGTCCTCAAATTAATTGCTACAATACAATTTCACAAAAGCAACTTGCTTGTGAAAAAGTACCTGCACTTGTGGCGTATGCCTCGACATTGAATCCAAATAGAAAGCAATCCGCAATTCCGCCTGCAAAGTTACTTACACGTAGGGACAATATCTGCACCCGTGGCGTTTGCCACCAGCCGCGGGGCTTTCCCCGCCGAGTACAAAAGTGCATAAAAAGCATATGCGTTTACCGTCCACGCAAGCAAATTGCTTGTAGGGGCAGTACCTGCAACAGTGCGCTTTCGCACCTATTTGTTTTCTTCGGCTTTAATTTTGTCAAGTTCGCCCTTTGGCTCAGCCTTTTTGCGCGACTTCTTTTGCGCTGGCTGTTCTTCCGCCTCAGTTTCCTCAGCGTTCACAGTTGTTGCTTCAGCGTTTTGTTTTTCTTCTTGTTGTGGCACAACATCTGGCACAACATTTTCAGCCACATTGTCAGCATTTTCCGCAACTTTCTTTTCAGTAACAGGTGTTTCAATGTTGTAAATTGCAAAAACATCTACTGCCATATACGACTTATTTTTGCCTTCGCCTGTTTCAATCACACAAATTTTGCCACTTGGCGTGTCCTTGATTGAAATGATTTTGCCATAAATTCCACTATAAGTTTTGACTTTGTCACCAATTTTCAAGTTGTTTGCAAAATCTTCCGCCATTTTTGCGTCTTTTTTGCGTCGTGTTGCTGAAAAAACAAGCATAAACACCAAAAAAACAACAAGAATTATCAAAACGCCATAGTTTTGAAAGAAGTTCCCTTCCAATAATTGTCCAATCATAAATATTCCACCTTTCTATTATACTTGCCCAAACCTCAAAAGGTTAGTGGCGCGATTAACACTGATAATATACCATATTTCCTAAAATTATACAAGCAAAATAAACCCTTATTTTGTCATCTTTTGTCACAATGCATTCAAATTCTTATCTACATTTTGTGCTTCTTAACCCAACTTAAAACATCTTCGTAATTCATTTCATTTGATGCAATAGAAAATCCTAACGAAATTAATTCATCATCAGTATACGATAACTTAATTCCTTCATACATTAAAAACGAAATCATAACCAACAACCCAATGCGCTTATTACCATCAACAAATGCGTGGTTACTGATTAGATTAAAGCCCAATCTAGCCCCCTTTTCTTCTTTTGTTGGGTAAAGTTCTACACCACCGAAAGTTTGATAGACACTATTAATTGCAGAATCAAGCAAACCTAAATCGCGCACTCCAGCAGTTCCCCCAGACTCCTCTACTATTAGTTTTTGTAGTAACAACACTTTTTCGCTGTCAAATATCGCCATTTCCAAGCACCTCAAATGCACGTTTGTTCTTTTTCAAAATGTCTTTAGCGATTTTTTCAATTGCGGCAGTTTCTATTTGCGCGCTTTCGCTAGAACTAAGCACCCCGCTATCCACTTTTGTTATGAAATATGCGGGTTTATTGTCTTTCAAAATAACAACAGTATCAAGTTTATCAACTTTTTCGGTAATTACTTGTATGTTGTCGTTTTTTGATACTTCAATCAAATTTTCGGTGCCAATTTTCATATTTTTCATTTATAAATCTCCTTTCAGTATAATAAAACTCATTCCTCGGGGGTGTCTTGCGGGGCGGGCGGTGTAGCAACAAGCGATTTTGCTTTTTTGCGCGCATCTATGAGGCGCACAACCTCGTAGGCGCAAAGCAATATAATTAGTGTTCCTATTTTGCCGATTATTGACCCGACGAGCGTGCCAAAGAAATTGCCGAACATATCCGCGCCGATGATGTACATAATGCCAAAATATATGGCACTATTGATTGCACTGGATACAAAAATAGATAATCCCATATTCAAAAAGTTTGCAACTTTGTAGCGCATTTTTTCATAGAGCCAAATGCCCAAAATCAATGAAACATAGATTGCAAACGTACTGACTGCGTATGATACAAACCCCCAAATGACGTCTTTCGCAATGCCGATTGTTGCCCACTTTGCAAAAAAGTCAAACGTTGCGGTGAGCATAATGCCTGCCATTGAGGAAAACATTATTGCTTTGGCAACCTTTTTGCCATAATCTTTGCACGCAACCATAACACAAAACACAAACAATATATAAATTACTGCGTCAAGTCCAAATATGAGCCAACCCGCATCAATGCTGTAGGCATTGACGTTGTACACATTTGACGAAACCGCCGCGCCAATGCCAAGCACATAAAGGGCGTCCTTTCTAAAAAAATAGTACCCAAAAATAAATGCGACCGCAACAACAACTGCCAAAACTGCTAATAGATATGCCATAATTCTCCCTTTACTCTAACCTTTATTGCGCTCGCAAAATTCGTCATACAAATGCGCGTCAAACATCGGCTCAAAACTAGGAATGTCGACAAGATTTGTTTGCGTGATAATGTTTTTATTAAGTCCAAGCGCAACGCCATACTTTCCTTCCATTGCGCAACGAATCGCTTCGACGCCATATCGCATTGCCAAAATGCGGTCGGCAACAGTTGGACTGCCCCCACGTTGGACATAGCCAAGCACGATGCCTCGACTTTCAATTCCTAGTTCTGTTTCAAGACGCGTCGCGACTTCGTGAACATTCATCAACTTTTCCGCTACGACAACACACGGTGCGACGTTTCCGCTCTTGAGTTGCCCTTCAATGAGGTCGCGCAACTCCTCATATTTCTTGTTGCGCTCGCGCGTGATGACAATGTCTGCATTGCTTGCAACGGCAGAGTGTAGCGCAATCATTCCACAATTGCGCCCCATTGTTTCAATGACTGAAATACGATGATTTGTGAGCATTGTTTGACTAATCATATCAATCGCATCGACCGCATTGTTGACCGCCGTATCAAAGCCGATTGTGCGTTCGGTGTACCCGAGGTCGTTGTCAATCGTGCCCGGCAAGCCAATAACATTTGCACCGTTTGCCATAAATGCGCGTAACCCCGCGTATGTTCCATCTCCACCAATCGCAATCAAGCAGTCAATGCCTAATTTTTTCATATTTTCGAGCGCCATTTTGCGTCCACCCACCGTTTCAAACGCCTTGCAACGCGATGTCCCAAGCACGGAACCTCCAAGATTGTTGATGTTTGAAACAAACAACTTGTCAATCAAAAATATGTCGCCCTCAATTAGCCCCGCATAACCGCGCCTCACGCCATAAAGTTCAATTCCATTGACCATACACGTTTGAAATATTGTATACAAGCACGAATTCATTGCTGGAGCGTCACCGCCACTTGTTAAAACTGCTATTTTCTTCATAATTTTTTCCCTTTTTCACTAAATTTATTACAACTATGCGTTTTAATAAAACTTATTTACAATATATTTGAATACACAATTCAAATAGTTGCATAAATAAAATCTACAAACATTTATTTTTAATGTATGAAGTATTATATCACAAAAACAACCATTTGCAAAACAAAAAGGCACATCTTTTGCACTAACCCCGCGCGCTTTGGTGTGTCTTTTTGTTTTCTATATTGTGGTCTTATATCCTATCTTTGTGTTTTGGTATTATCACCGCCCCTAGGTCGTACTAATTTTATTATGCAACAAAACATTGTTAGCAAAATAGTTATGATTGTTGTCAACTGATATATTATATAATGTTTCGCTATTATATTTTTGTGTGATTGACACAACTTTTTTCCAACCATTTTCGGTTTTTACTTTATCCCCAAGTTTTAGTGCCACCGACTCAATCGACACATTATGTGGATTTCCAAATGTGCTTTCAGCGCAAACCCAACCACGATCTGTTAGCATTGGATGCGAACCTGTAATATTGAGATGCGTACCATCATCAAAATTAATTGAATATATAACTGAATTTTGTGTTTCAAGAACTCTTGTTACCGTTGTGTTTTCAATTTCGCCAGTTCTTTCATTAAGACTTAAAATGATATCTCCTATTTTTAAATCTTTTGCAAATATATATCCATTTTGGGTTTTTATTTGAGTATCACCTGTAATACAAGCATTCCCATTTTTTATAAATTTTATGTATGTAGACCCTAACAAACTATAGCCGTTCCCATCATTTGAACAATAGAAATTAACTATCTGCTTTTCATTGGTGAACGACTTGCTATACGAATTACCACCGGATATATAAATAGGTGCGGAATTCATTAGCAAAGCAGATATATCTATTGTTTCGGTAGCAATTTTATTTTTAAACTCCAAAGTTATTGTCGTGCATTCGTTTGCGTCGCTTGTCAATGTGTAACTATAGTCACTTGTCCAGTATTTTAATACCCCAGTTTGATTACTAAAATCATCCTTGTTGCTACTTTTGTAGTGATAAATTTCTGCACCTGTTCCACAAATCGTATTTCCAACTGGAATTTCCAACTTAAGGTAATATGGATTCTTGCTTTTGTACTGAAATGTTAAATTTTCTTGAGTACTCAAATTGCACGAATAATAAGGCGACATTGCACCAGGGTAACCCAAATATTCTATTGAAAAGCCATCAAACCCACTACCTAAAGTAAACGCAGTGTAAAATACCCCAACACTAGCCTTAATAGTTGTTTGAGAACGATTGACACTATTAAAATCGGCTGACTTGTCCGCAGTGATTATCATAGAAAGCTCAAAACTCTTATCATTTGGCACAATGGACTTCAAATAGTCCATTAAATTGATTTCACTACCCCTAGATACTTTTGCACTAGAAGTTGAACAATAGGCATCAAGTTCAGCATTATAAACTGGCGTACTCATTGTAGTATTATCTGAAAACTTTACACTAAAATTAGAAAAACTAATATCAGACAAATTACTTCCACTTTCGTCAGTGAATTTCAATGCAACACGCACATAATAACCCGATAAAAGATTATCACTATCGATTGAAAGTTTGTATGGGACATTATTCAAGGAAATTCCTTGCTCTGTAGTACTTCCATACGTCATCTCATTATTGGCATAATAGAATTTTAAACCAGACTCTAAACTAATTGCTGGACTTTCAAGATTAAATGTTATATTTCCTGTAGCAGTTTTCATAGCCGACAAATTTGCAGTAGTCATTGCAAGTGCCAACACACAAATGCAAAGCAACAATAACACCGCTGAAAACACCAAGATAAATTTAGGCGTATTTTGTCGTTTTTTGCAAGATACCTGCGTTTTTATGCAGTTATCTTGTTGTTTTTGACTGTTATACCCCCCCCCCCCCTAGCACTTTTGTTCTAAAAATCATTATTCTATACTCCTCTCAAATTTCATTTTTCAATCTTAGTTTACCACATTTTGTGTTTTTTATCAATCAATTTTGACATATATTACAATTAAAGTTATTAGATTTTTCACTTCGTTGATTCTTAAAGTAAATTCCATAGTGGATAAAAGCGAAATTTAGTTTGTAGAATTTAAAAGATTTTTCATTTGAGGACAACATTAGTTTCCCCAAGTACGGCGTAAAGTTCGGCAAGTAGGTTGTTCGATTTTTCAACTTTTTGCGCCAATTTATATGCCTTGCCGTCGGCGATATTTTTGACTACAACTTCGCTTTTACCTGGTCGGTCGGTCAAAATTGATGTGACAAGCGAAAGTTTTTGTGCGTCGTTGAGATTGAATCTCAAATATAATGTCGGTATGATTTCGGGCGGTTTTACGACGCGGTTGTCGAGGCGCTTTTGCGCTTCCGCCGTTCTCAGTGGTTCAATTGTGTCGACGATGACAGACGGAGTTCCACCATCACGCAAGCCGATATGCCCTGTGAGTTTGACGACATCTTCCTCTTTGAACATTCCTTTCACTTTTTCATACTGCGCTGGAAAAATGACAAATTCGTACGTGCCGTACAAGTCTTCTGCACGTCCTGAAATCATTTCACGGTTGCCATTTTTTGTCATACGTTTTTTGTACTCTGTCACAATTCCGCCGATGACGATTTTTTCGCCGTCACTGACTTTATATACTGCCTCGTTGTCGCCGTCCTCATTGTCGCTGACTCCCTCGTCCTCAAGCGGTTTAAAATCGGTAGATGTATGCGTGAACTCTTGCATCTCAAGGGCGTATTCATCAAGCGGATTGCCTGAAACATATGTTCCCAAAACTTCTTTTTCAAACTTCAATTTGAGTGGAAGTCGATATTCGTCGACATTTGGATAATCTAGGTGGCTCACTGCTTCGTCGTTTGCAAGTATCCCGTCAAACAGACTCATTTGACCTGAAGCGCTGTTCTTCCTATCTCCGCGCACTATTTGGAGCGCTTGCTCCAAGACACTCATCAGTTGATTGCGCGATTTGCCAAAGCAGTCCATTGCTCCTGACAATATAAGTCCGTCCATTGTGCGATGGTTTGCAACTTGTTCGCCCGTGCGTTTCAAAAAGTCAAGCAGGTCGGTAAAGTCGCCACCCTCTTTGCGTGCGCGCATTATATCTTCAACAACTGGTAGCCCTACGTTTTTGATTGCACAAAGTCCATATCTCAAATTGCCGTCTTCGACACTGAAGTACGCTTTTGAGTGGTTTATGTCGGGCGGTAGAATCGCGATTTTTTGCTTTCTAGCAAACGCGGTGTACGTTTTGATTTCGTCGGAGTTGAAAATACGATTGTTCAAAACTGACGCCAAAAATTCCACTTCGTGGTACGTGCGCAAATACGCCGTTTGGTACGCCAAATACGCGTACGCTGCTGCGTGCGATTTGTTGAAGGCGTAACTTGCAAAACTTTCCATTTCTGCAAAAACTTGCTCTGCCACTTCTTTCGGCACGCCGTGCGCGACTGCGCCTGAAATACTCTTTTTGCCTGTTGGGTCGACCCACCCGTTGATAAATTTTTCCTTTTCAAGCGCCATTTTGTCTTTCTTTTTCTTTGACATAATACGGCGCACGTTATCGGCTTGCCCGAGTGAGTATCCGCCCATATCTTGGAATATGCGCATAACTTGTTCTTGATAGACGATACAACCATATGTTGCTTTCAAGGTGTCTTCCAAAATTGGATGCGGGTAGATGACTTTGTCGGGGTTATGCTTGTTGAACACATAGCGCGGAATACTATCCATAGGACCCGGTCGATAGAGCGAGATACCCGCGATAATATCTTCAAGACTCGTCGGCTTTAGTTCGCGCATAAAGTTTTTCATACCTGCACTTTCTAGTTGGAACACGGCGTCCGTGTTACCTGAGCCGATGAGTTCGTAAACTTTCGGATCGTCGTACTGGCACCTATCAAAGCTTGCGTCGATGCCCTTATCTTCTTTGACATAGTCAAGCGCAAGGTTGATGTCGGTTAGTGTTCGGAGTCCCAAAAAGTCCATTTTGAGCAACCCCAAAGACTCAAGTTCAATCATATCAACTTGCGTTGTGATGTCCTCGCCATTGCGCGCGCACGCAACAAATTCATCAATGCGGTCGGGTGCGATTAGAACGCCTGCTGCGTGCATACTTGTTTGACGCGGGCACCCCTCAAGTTTGACCGCTAAGTCAACTATTCTTTTTATCTCTGGGTCGTTTTCATAAATTGTTTTCAATTCTGGAATGATATATTTGTCATTATCTGGTTTCCCCGTCAACCCAAAATAATGGCGCAAAATTGGAGGGTGTGCAATACCGTCGGGCAGTTTTGCAGGAATTAGTTTTGTCAGTTTGTCAACTTGCGAATAAGGCATTCCTAGCACACGGGCAACGTCACGTATTGCGTTTTTTGCCGCCATTGTGCCAAATGTTACGATGAATGAAACATTGTTTTCGCCATACTTTCTTTTGCAGTAATCATAGACTTCAAGTCTGCGATCAACGGAAAAGTCGACGTCAAAGTCGGGCATTGAAACACGCTCTTTGTTGATAAACCTTTCAAACAGTAAGTCGTAACGCAATGGCTCAATTTGCGTGATTCCTATTGCATACGCGACGATTGACCCCGCACCTGAGCCACGCCCCGGTCCGACGCCGATGCCGTTTTCACGCGCAAAGTTGACATAGTCCCACACGACCAAAAAGTATTCAACAAAACCTTGTGAATGGATTGTTTCTAGTTCCATTTCCGCGCGTTCGCGTATTTTTGGCGTAATTTCGTCATATTTATCTTTGAGCCCCTTTTCCGTGAGCCAACGCAAATATTCATATGGCTCCATACCATTTTCTGGCACATATTTTGGAATGAAGTTCTCGTTTGCGGGCAACACGTATTTAGGGTCGATATTTGGAATATCAGAGTGCGCTTTTGAGCGGATGACGACGTCACATTTATCCGCAATTTCAAGGGTTGTGTTCAAGGCCTCCTCAAAATTAGGCAGTGCTTCAAGCATTTCTTCATAAGTTTTGAAGTAAAACTCGTGCTCAGGCATACGCATACGATTTTGGTCTTCCATTTGCTTGCCTGTTTGGACACAAAGCAAGACGTCTTGTGTTTCCCAATCGTCTTTTGTAACATAATGGACATCATTTGTTGCAACAAGTTTGATGCCTGTTTCCTTGCTCATTCGTGCAAGACCTTTGTTGACTATTTGTTGTTCGGGAATGCCGTGATTTTGCACTTCAAGGTAAAAATCGCCCTCCTCAAACATATCCTTCATCATCAGCGCGACTTCTTTTGCTTCGTCATACTTATCTTGAATTAGTAATTGCGGAATATGCCCAGCAAGGCACGCGGAAAGACAAATCAAACCTTTTGAATGTTCCTTCAAACATTTATAGTCAATACGCGGTTTATAGTAAAACCCATCAATAAATGCAGTCGAATTTAATTTTATAAGGTTTTTATAACCCTCGTTATTTTTTGCAAGCAAAATCAAGTGATAATATTTTGATTTACTCACTTTATCAAACCTATCTTCACAAAGATAAAACTCTGTTCCTAAAATAGGTTTTACACCTGTTGACAAACATTTTTTGTAGAACTTCAGCGCGCCATACATATTGCCGTGGTCGGTCATTGCCACAGCAGGATAGCCTCGCTCTTTTGCTAGATCCACAACTTGGTCGATTCGCGCGATACCGTCAAGCAAACTATATTCTGTGTGCAAGTGCAAATGCACAAATGGCTTTGTTTTGGGCTTTTCGGTATTATTTTCATCATTATTTTGTGGTTTTTCTTCTTTTTTTGAATTTGAGTTATCCACATTTTGTGCAGTATTGTTGACAACTTTTGCAGTATTGTTGTCATTTTGTGCGACATTCTTGTCATTTTCAGTAGTTTGCACGCTATTTTGCGCATTTTCTGCATTGTTATTTATTCTTTTATCCACATTTTGTGCAGTGTCAATTTGCGCGTTGTCCACACCGTTTTTATTGTCCAAACTTGCCGATATATTTGATGAAATTGAATAGTTGCATTCAAACGTTTCGGTGTTGGGTGCTATTTCAGTTTGCGCGGGTTCGGTTTCATTTTGCGCGTCAAGTTCCTCTTTCACTTTTGAAAATTCAAGGTCGTCACTCAAATCTTGTATGTTGTTGCCTTTAAAAATTTCGTCCATCATATCTCCTTTATTTCATCTGCAATTTGAATAATTTTTCTAAATCTATGATTTATTCCACTTTTCGTAAGTGGCGGGTTTGTCAGTTTGACAAGTTCGTCGAACGACGCTTCGGGGTTTGCTAGGCGCAACAAGCACAAATCTTGCAGGTGTTCGGGCAAATTCTCAATGCCGATTGTTTGATTGATTTTACTGATTGCGTCAAGTTGCTTCATTGAAGCGTCGACTGATTTTGAGATGTTGGCACACGCACAATTTAGTTGGCGGTTCAAATTGTTGCGAACTTGGCGGATTGCTAGTTCGTTTTGCAATACTAAAACAGCGTTGCTTGCGCCGACCAATGCCAACAAATCACTGATGACTTCAATTTCCTTTATGTAGCAAACAACGTTATATTTTCGCAAAGTCGTTTTCAGCGTTATGCCTTGCTCGCTCATTATGTGAACAAAGTCGTTTGCGTAGGATTTGTTGTCAAACACAAACTCCAAATGATAACCACCGCGATGCTTTTTGACACTGTCGATTTCGTCAATTGTGATGTTTGCACTCGCACAGCCTAAAAACGCACCGCGAATGTACGCACGCTGTGTGTTTTCGTCATAAACAATAAAGCGCGAAACGCCATTAAGTTGCTCCCAGCCGTCAAACTGATTGCGCCTGATTACATAGCAGTTTGTGAGGATTTTAGTCGCAAGTTTGTCGGTAATCACAATTGTATAGCGGTTGCTTTCCTTTCTAATCGTGTCGCACGCGGTCGTATATTCAACATTTTCGTTGAATATAGATGAAATGAGCGTTTGAATGCGCTCAATCACAGGCAATATTTCAGTGGACAAGCGAAGTTTGTAACTGTCGCCACCCTTTTCTAGTTGCCCGCACGTTTTAATCATTGCCGAAAGTTCTGCAAGGTTTTCAAACGTCCCGCCCGTCGGTTGCATTGCAACTTCTGTTTTTGCTTTTACTGAAAATGACATATTTTTTTCTCCAATTGTAATAATTATAAAATTGACCCTTTCAAATTGACGATGCGGTCAAGCGGAATGCCGTGCGTTTTCGCAAATTCGATTGGTAGTTGCACGTCCCCAACTTTGTCACTTGCGTGCGCGTCTGAATTGACGACAAATTCAACCCCTGTTTCAAGCATATCATCTACATCTTGTTGCGAAAAGAACACGCGCTTGCCGTTTAGTTCAATTTTTGTGCCACGTTCGACACAAAGTTTTGCGATTTCCTTACAGTTGACAAGAACTCCATAGTTTAAGTGATTGACAAACTTTAAAGGATACCTATCAATACAGCGCAAGTATGCGAGCGTGTTCTTTTCAATCTTTGCTTTGCTAGGTTTAAAAATCAAATTCAACAAAGTAAAACTCCACCAAGTCGTGAAACTTTCATTTGATGCGGTTTTGTGGAAACCCATTTGCAAAAAATCTAGGTCATTGACATATGCGTCTGTATCAAGCAATCCTGAATATCCCATAATGTTGCCTTCAAGCGCGTGATATATCTTGATTTGCGGATACTTTTCGCGGTAAAGTTCCACCATACGCTTTTGAACCTGAAAATTTGCAAGCGTTATGCCGTGCGCTTTGTGGCGGAAAGCGTGGTCGGTGACTGCGTATTCCTTGAGCCCGATTGAAATCGCGTGCTGGATATTTTCCTCCAACGTGCCTGTCCCGTCACTAAAAACAGTGTGAGTATGATAGTCGCCATATGGAACAATTATATCTTTCTTTTCTTCTTCATTCTCGTTTGACAAAGGCACATTTTGATTTTCCTTTTGAAAATCAATCGCACTACTTTGCGCTTCAAAGCATTCGACCGATTCATCACTTTGTTTTGTATCGTTTGCAAATGTCAAAGTATTTACTGCTTCGACATTGTCGCAATTGCCTCGCTTGTCCACTGGTTGCGCGATAGAATCTTCGGCACCCGCTTCATTATTTATGGTAGGCTCAACAACAGACTTTTTGAATAGACGCCCGCCACCGATGTATGCCCCACCGTCGCCGAGTTTTTTGCAAGCGCGCGGGCTTTGCACGATGGCGTTTTGCGTTTCAATAGAATTTTTGTTTCTCTTCATTGTGGTCTCCTAAAAATTTCAATTCATATTGTACCACAATATTAGATTTTTTGCAAATGTAGTTTTGAAGAAATTTCAAAAGTTTCAAAATATCATCACTTGTCGCGTTTCCACGATTGACAATGTATCCTGCGTGGACTTTTGACACCTGCGCCCCGCCAAGCGTCAAGCCCTTTAGCCCTGATTTGTCAATGAACGCACTCGGGATAAATTCGCCACTTCGTTTGAAAACACTTCCAAGACTTGGATATCCAACATTTTGTGTCGCAATGCGATTTTTTATGTTTTCTGCACGTTTTTTTTGTATGTCCGCTTTATGCCCACGCTGAAAAATTAACTCCGCGCCAATAATAAACTCACAATCATCAATATTTGTTTTGCGATAATCGGCTTTATATGATTCACAAAAATTATTTTCTAAACAAAAATCACAACCATTTGTTAAATCAAGTTCATTTTGCAAAAAGTCGGTATTTTGCACCCATTTTGCGTATTTTTTGCATTTTTTACGCAAAAAATCATACTTTTTAATAATTTTTTCATTGATTTTATAATATATGCTACAAGTCTTTGTGTTAAAAATCAAAACACGCGAAACAATATCCGCCATTTGTCCGCCAAACGCGCCCGCGTTCATTTTGACCGCGCCACCACAACTAGCAGGAATACCGCACGCAAACTCAAAACCTGCATATCCTAAGTCGCAAACACGTTTTGAAATTCGTGGCAACAACGCGCCACACTCAGCAAACATTGTCAATGTCGTTTTTTTGAGCAGTCCGCACTTTGGCAAAATTCCGTTATCATTTAAATTTTGCTTTGTTTGCAAATTAAGGTTCTTTTGAAAAAATATTTTATTTTGCGAAATAAACGCACTATTTTCACATTTTTTTGTATTTTTCCCATTACAAATTGTATTTTTTTTATAATACACTGGTTTATGCACATTTGATTGCAAACTAATTTTATTCATAAACCTTGTGCAAATGACGACGCCATCAAAACCTTTTGAACTGCACAATGTGTTTGACCCATTGCCCAAAATATAATATGGCAATCTTTTTTGCTTGACAACGTCAAGCACACGCAAAAACGCCGTGAAACTTTTTGGCAAAGCAACAGCGCTTGCCACGCCACCTACGCGCATTGTCGAATACTTTGCTAAGTTTTCATCCAGCAAAATCGTCAAATCGTCACTTTCTAATTCTTTAAAAATTTTTATAGTTTTTTTTGTTAAAAGATTTTCCTCTTTACAATTTTTTTTTATCTTGTTTTCTGCCATTTTTTCACCAATATTTTTGTCAAATTTCAATCTATTATTATAGTAATTTATGCAGCAAATTTCTCGACTGTCCGCTTTTACAACCGTTTTTTATATGATTTTTGCCACTTTTCCAACCAAATTTTGACGATTTTTGCCACTTTTCCAACTTTTTTAAGGGGCATTTTGTCCGCTTTTCCAACTTTTGAACATTAATAACTGTTGTAAAAGGTTAACCTTATTTTTGTTGTAAGGTACTAACCCTATTGTCATTTCGACCAACGTGGAGAAATCTCCCGGAAGGGAACGCGGTTTTTTATGAGCGAATAAACACATTGACAGCGCTAGCCTTTAAATAAAGGTTAAATTTAATTAATTGCTAGCGCGGTCAAGTGTGTTGACATGCGTTATTTTTAATGGTGTGTATTGAATGGGCTGTATAAACGGTTATATATTGAATATTGTATTGTGAATGTTAGGGTGGTAAAAAAAATGAAAAAAAACATAAGGTCATCCCATACTAGGAGAAAACCTTATGTCTAATTATATAATTATTGCAAATTTATCGACAACTAGATGATAACCCAGTTATTGACATTCATTACGCCACTAATTTCAATTACAATAGTTTGGTCATCACTTACATTCGTAAATGTCTTTTTCAGCGTTTGCTCGCCACCAATAGTTGCACTCATATACAAAGTTTCATACACTTGTATTGTAAATAATGCAGATGATTTTGCCACTGTGAACACAATTGTATCGCCATTTGTTACAGCAAATTGTCTTATCGGTTGATTGTTGCTATCTAGCACATAAATCACGAAATATCTTGACACATTAGTTGTGACATTAAGCGTTATCGTTGATACATTCTCATTTTTTACTCCACAAACGCTACAGGTTCCCGCCATTCCGTCAGCACCAAAGTTGTGATTCCCTGTTTGTGTCTCCGCTGTAGCATTGCTATTAGTTTTAAAACCATAAAATTTGCGCGTATGTGTTGTTGCATTCGTTACCCACGCCGTCGCATAATTGATTTTATAACTTTTTGCATAACTATACGCTGTTGATGATGTATCGCCACATATTATAAGGTCAGCACTACAGTTAGAAAATGCATCAGTGCCGATGCTGTTCACCCAGAAGCGGATTGTCACGCTCTCCAACTTGCTACAGCCCTTAAATGCATAATTGCCAATACTCTCTACGCTGTTAGGAATTGTTATGCTCGTCAAATTGCTACAGTAACTAAATGCATATTCGCCGATGCTTTTCAATTGTGAATTTTCCGCAAAGGTTACACTCGTCAAATTGCTACAGTAACTAAATGCATAACTGCCGATGCTCGTTACGCTGTTAGGAATTGTTATGCTCGTCAAATTGCTACAGTTAGAAAATGCAGAATCGCCGATGCTCGTTACGCTGTTAGGAATTGTTATGCTCGTCAATTTGCTATAGTCAGCAAATGCATACTGCCTAATTTGTGTCACTGTGTTGGGTATATTTAATTCCGTTACCAATTTATTGTTTATATACAAGTTATGTGCATAGTGTAGTGGATTTGATAGACCATCAACAAAATCTATATTGCACCATTGCTCTATTGTGCCTGTGTAGTACACACTCTCCAAATAATAACAGCCATAAAATGCATTCTTGCCGATGCTGGCCACACCCAAACCCATTGTGATACTCGTCAAACTGCCGCCATAAAATGTATAATTGCCGATGCTCGTTACACTACTAGGAATTGTGAT
>CAKVOD010000009.1 GCA_934778205.1 uncultured Clostridia bacterium
CCATTGTAGCCCCCAACCGCGCAAATTTATATATACTTTAGTATATATAATAATTTCTCGATAATTATTTTTTAATTATTCTCGTTCATTTCCAACAGTGTAACCATATGTTATGTTACCACAAACTTCAAGCTGACCACCCATATCTTGTACGTTTGGTATTCGATAGTATGCACAATAACCCATTGAACCACCAAATATCTCTACCAAACACATAGATGAACCACCGCTAGAGGAAATTTTTATCCAATAAATATCGGCATCTAAATAATAGTAATCCGTTGCATTTTCTCCAAGTGAAGTGTCGGCATAAGTGTAGTATCCGTCTTCATTTGTTGCAATTCTTGTAAAGGTTTTCCCGTTGTATTCATATGCTACTTTATCTAGTCCAGTAAATAAGGTGTATTCGGTTGTTGGGTCACTAATTGTAGACGGCTTTTTTACAATGCCATAACCGTCTTCGTGATTTTTTGGAATACGAATACCCTCTGCAGTTATAACTATTTCAGTGGCACACATATCCTTATTACTTTCGGCGCCACGTAGTGCATCTTGAAGTAGTGCATCTATGCGTGCAAATTCATTTGTATAGGTATGTCCACTTTTTTTATGTGCCACACTTGCAAGTTTAGCATTAATGTCATTTATGTTTGATTGCAGTGTCGCAATTGTCGTTTCTATAGTTTTAATTTTGGTTTTCACTTCACTAATTTGAACTTGTATCGAAGAAATTTGACTAGTTGTCAATTTCCGTTCCATAATTTCAGTATTAAGTTTGTTTTCAATTTCTTGTAGTTTTGCATTTGCATTTTCTATGGCTGTCGCATTTGTAGTTCCATTTGTAGTCAATTCTTCTATTTCTGTTTCAATTACTGTTTTGCTTTCTTGCAGTACAGAAATATTATTTTCGCAATTTGTAAGTTTTACTTTCAAATTTGCGAGTTCTTGTTGATAATCTGCAACCTGTGTTTCTAGTTCTTGTTTTTCACTAAGTGAGGTTGCGAGTTTTGTTTTTGTAGCATCTAATTTTTCACTAAGACTAGCATTTTGATTTTGCATTTGTTTGTATTCGTCTTTTTGCGTGACATCAATTGTCTTGTCTTTGTACACAGCACCGCCAGCAAAACCAGCGCCAATGCCAACGGCTCCAATCGTTATGCCAGCAAGTATTTGTTTTAACATATGTTTTTTTCTCCTATTTTTATTTTTTTGTTATTTTCTATTGACTTTTTTGTTTTTATCGTGTATAATATTTTTAGAATGTTAGGGAGATAAACGATTTTATCGTCGCCCTTAATTGTTGGGTTGCCAACAAGCATTCTTTTTTTTATGTAATCTTAACAGTTTGAATTTTTAGTAATTTTGTAACAAGCGCCTAGCGCTTGTTTTTTGGTAATTTGCTAACTCTATCCTTGTCGATGTCAGATAATTTCCAGCCCTCTAACTTTTTGGCGTCAAATAGTTCGACCTTTTGGCGTCCTTGCGCTTTGGATATATACGCAATGTCGCTATCTTCTTTTAGTCCTTTTTTGCGCTGTATCGCTTTTTTACGCTCGCGCGCTTCAGCGGGTTCAGGGTTATGCACTAACTGCATTTTCGGGTGCTTTGCGTCATTTTTATGTGTAATGCCACGAAATATGTAGTCACCCAAGTTCTTCCTAGACTTTTGTTTTTGTTGAGGGCTGTAACCCTCAATGTAAGCGGGATGACCTGTATTTTTATTCATCCGAAACTCGTCGCGTGGATAGATTACTTCTTTTGTTTTTTTTTCGTGGTTTTCTTTGTACTAGCCTGCGCTACTTTCGCGGGGCTAGTCTTTTTCTTTTTTGTTGTGCTGTTGCTTGGTTTTACAGTTTTTGTTTTGGTGCTAACACTTGTTTTGTGTTTAGCGCTAACATTCTTTTTAGTCCCCACTTTAGCACTTGTTTTTGCCTTTGTAACTGTGCGAGCCTTTGAGGGCTTTGCCCTCGGCTCGATTTTGTTGCTTTTCTTGTTTTTGCCAAATATCATAATTGTTAAATCCTCCCAATTTCAATGTCGATTCCGCTATCTTCTAGCGCTTGTTCTGCATCTGTTTTTTCGCTATCACTTGGCGTTGTTACAGTGCTGTCGTTCTTGTTGTCAATTTTGTCGTGGACTTTGTCCGAGATTGTACCCCAGCAAGCCCAGTACAAGAACGCAATTGCTACAACGCAAAGAAATAGCACAATGCCTTCTAAAACTCTCATTTTTTACCTCCTTTATATTTGATATTCATATTTGACACTATTATCAATTGCTTGGCTAGTAGCGTTTTTAAACTGCACTGTAATGCTTGTTTTTGCATTGTTGTTGATAGGTACTGCACCCCAACCAGCCATTGTGTAATAACAGTGAGAATATCCAAAGCCGTCTTCGTCAATTTTGTTTATGAACACAAAATATGAGTCTTGCACTTTCGTAAAGTTCAATGCGACAGTGTCGCCATTCGCGAGTGTTATTGTTGGCACATATTTATCAGCATAATTTGCCGATAGTTTTTGCGCCATTTCGCTTTTTGATATTGATTTTGTCAATTTGCCGTCAACAAATATATTGATGTAGTTTTGGCTTAAATCTTCGTCGCATTTGTAACAATAGCGGTGGTCAACGTAGACATCCCCAGCGGTTATTGTTTGCTTGATTGCCGTAATGTTGTTGGCACTATCTAGCATAGGTTCAAATACTATGTTCGAGTGGCGTTTGCCGTCACCTGTAACATCTATAGTTGCATTTATTTTGTTATCATTTAATGCAAAAGTAATCAATGTGTTTTGTTTTCCATTTTTTCTTGAAATTACATTTTCAATTGTTGTATCACTAATGGTAAACACACCTTCTAACTGAATGCCCGTAACTCCAACATAGTAAACATATTGTCCGTTTAGCGCATACTCGTATTTTGCAGTCAAAACAATGTCATCGTTCACTATATACCCGTTTGCAATGCTTTCGCCATTAAGTTGCCACTCAGCAAAATTGTAATATGACTTTGTTGGGGCAACATAGCCTTGAGTATCTAGCACATCGGCTTTTTTGACTTTCTGTGTTTTTAGTACAGTTTCGCCGTCTGTGTATGTAACAATTTGGTAATAAGTCAATTTTGCCACAAACGTCGTGTTTTCCGTGATTGTGTAGGTTTCCAAGTCAACTTCTTGTCCGTCTACGAGCCAACCCTCAAATGTTATGTGGTCGGTATCTTGTGGCGCTTGTATAGATACTTTGCTTCCGCTCTCATACAACTGCACAAGGTAGACCTCGTCATCATACATAAATGTTGCAATCAGTTTGTTCACGTTCTCGTATGCTGATAGCAAACTTTCATAGTACTTGACTTTGTTTTGCAGTTCTTTGACTTTCGCTTGCAGTTCTTCGATTAGTTTCGCATAATCTTTGTTGTTGTTTTTTAGTATTGTGTTTTCGTCTGTAAGTTCTTTTATGCTTTTGTTTAGCGTCTCGATTTGTGTTTTGTAGTCATTGATACGCTGTTCGTACTTTTCTTTATCTCCAAGCCCTTGCTTGTAGGCTTCGTCTAGTGCGGATTGCGTATATAGTTTTGTACCGTCAAACGAACTTTTTATTGTATTCCAGTTTGTAATTGACCACACCACCACAAACACAAAGAATGCTAGACAAATGACATTAAAGACGATAAGTCCGATTTTCATTTTGTCCATTAGTCTGAGCCTCCTATCTCAATTGCTTTTAGTCTGATTCCGTTTTCTTTAAAGTACTTTTCAAAGTACTGTGCTTGCGTTCCATTTTCGACATACATTTTCAAGTTAGTTTTGTCACTCAAAAACTCAATCGTTATGTACAACGTGCCTTCACATAGCAGGGTGTTGTGTGGGTCATAGAATCGCATCGTCATTGATGTTGATATGTATCCCGCTTCGATATTTGCAAGTAAGGTATTTTCATTGAGCGTTACTTTGTATTGCTTTGTAAGCCCGTTAAAGTCATCTACTTTTAATACACTATTTTCAAAATATCGAATGTCTGTGTTGTCATTGACATTGTCGTAAAACGCTACGCTTGTAGATGTATAATCAAACTCCGTTTGACTAAACATATTGACGTCGTCAAGCGTTCCATTGACAAAACTTTTCTTTGTTAGTTCTTTGTACAAACCAATTGACGAAAATATGCCAACAACTATGACCACACAGCCTATTGCAATGATTAGAAACTTTCTTGTCTCGGGGTATTTGAGCATTATCACTAGACATATCACAATCGCAATTGCTATGACACAATCAAGTATTGTGTTGCCTAGGTCACTCAAGAAACTAAAACACGCCAGTTGCCCTATATTCATTCGACCACCTCCACATACTTGCTATTAATAGCGTCATCCGCCATATTAAGCGTAATGTTGCTTGTGTATTTGAGGGTTGTTAGGTTCGTGTTGTATAGGCATTTGCTGTTTAGTAACAATGTAGCAGGTTTACTGCTTTTGAACTGCACTATATTAATTTTTAGTCCCTCAAACGCGTTGTAGTCTAACCCCAAAATGTTATACTTGTTATTCAACAAATACTTGCTATCTAAGTCAATAACTACATTAACAATAGAGCGTGGCATACTGTTTAGCATTTCTATCTTGTCAAGCGTTAGACCTACAAAATATCCGCCATATGCTTCACTGTACCTGTATGTCAAATCGTCATCAGTGAGATTATATACAACGCGTTCTTGCCAATAATCTGTGTCAATTTCGTTGTATTGTGGGTTGCAGTCAATTATGCCAAACAATGATTGCGAAGCGTTTGTGGCGCCGTTCTCATCATAGTGGAATTTGATAACTGCAAGATTTTCTATAAAGTCAGCATTTTGTTGCTCAAATCTCTTAGTCTTTGTATTGTATTCTTCTACTGTAAAGTATTGAGATAGGTTGATTTTAATGTAGTAATCTCCATACCCTCGGCTATTTGTTTTAATGGCTGACATTATGCAGTCAAACACGTCGCCATAATCGAAGTACACAATGCTTTTTTCAACGTCCCAAAACAAGAATTTGCCGTACTTTGTGTATTGTCCTGTCAACTTGATTCGATAAGGTTTATCATCTATTTTTATTATCATATAGGCGTCACGGTTTAGTACTTTGCCTATGCCTCCAGATTGCCCCTTGAAGCCCATCCACGATATGCCGTTAGTAGTGTCGTAATAGCAAAAGTCTTGCGCAACAAATGAATTTGCTTCTTTCTTGTTCGCCACTGTCGTGATATACGTGCGGAAATTTCCAAGAAATTGCATACCTGTAGACCAGTATTCATCTTGTGTCAAGTTGGTGCCTGTGAAGTAGTTGTACTGAACCTCTTGTAATTCTAAGCCGTTTTTCTTACTGTTAGAATAGTAATTCGCGTGTATCAACCAACGGTCGGCATATTTCGCTTTTTCTTCTTCCGTCAAATCCTCAGCGCTAACAATGTCGAGCGCCACTTGGTCATTGATATTGTTGGTGCCAGTTGTAACACTTTTGTCAAAATATCTAAAATAGATATAAAAAATAGACACCAAAACAGATAACGCTATCAGCACGCTGAAGCATATTCTTCCTAATGTCTTATACCACATATAACCTCCTTGTTATAGATTTTTGTAATTATGTAATTGTCGTAGTGATTGCTAAATGCCCAAAATTGCTTTAGCCCTTGCTTTTCTTGCTTCTTGTCTAGCAAGTTGTTTTTCTTTGCGGTCTTCCGCCTTACGTATCTCGTACGCCGTCCAAATCTCCATTCTTTCCTCCTAATCGCATAATTTCTGCGATTTATTATATAATACTCTATTGTATATGCGAATGTCAAGCATTTTTTCGCATTTTTTATAAAGTTTTAAAAAAAATTTGTTAAAATCTTAAAATGGGAGGTTAAAATGTCAAATTTCAATCAAAATTTAAAAACAATTAGAAAACAATATGGTTTATCTCAAGTCGAATTGGCTAAAAAATTAAATCTTGCTGATACTAGTATTTCAGCATATGAATTATCAAAAAATGAACCTACGATTGATACATTAAAGAATATGTCAAAATTATTTAATATATCAATTGATGAACTTGTCGGGAATGATTTTGAATACTCTTTGAAACCACAAACTCGAGAATTAAGAAGACTTGTTACAATGTTGTCAGATAGTTATACTGTGCAAACATTGTTCTATGTTAAGTCATTATTACAATACCAAAATAACTAAAAATAGGAGAGATGAGATGTATATAGACGATGAAATACTGTTTTTTTAAGGAATGGAATACAACAAATTAACGGAATCACAAATGCACTAATAGGAAGCATTGACGCAACTATAGTTGCTAATGATTTAAAAAAAATCAAAATAAGCAAAGTAATGGCATTAATGAAAATAAGTTAGTAAAAGCGGAAGCGGAGTTACTAACTATGACACATTACAAAAAACATAAATTAACAAAAAGAAAAGATGAACGTTGGCAATTAAAATTTCGATACAATAAGAAAGATTACTATGCCTATGGTAAAACACAAAAAGAGTGTTGTGACAAATTTGATGAAATGCGAAAAAATATAAAAAATAAACCAATAACCAAAATGACATTTTTTAAATGGTTAGACATTTATGTGGACGTATACAAAAAAGAGAATAAAACTCAATATGAAACATATAGACAAATAAAGCATCATATAAAACCCAATCTAAAAGATTTCCCTATTGAAAAGTTGAATCCTATGGTATTGGACAAACTTATTATGAGTATAAAACACAGTCGAACACGTAAAGCAATCTACACAATACTTCACAACGCGCTTAGCATTGCATATCAGAAACGCGTCACACGCGAAAATTATGCAGATTTCCTTACAAAAGTGGTTCACACAAGCGAAGAAGGACATCGATTATCTCACGACGAAATTGTAAAAATATTTAAAAATGTCGAAAATGAAGTTGTAAAGAAACTTTTTTATTTTTACTTGTATACTGGAGTACGAAAAACTGAGGCGTTGACATTGCGCTATTGTGATATTGATTTTGCCAAGTCATTAATACACATACGAGGAACTAAAACCGAAAAATCAAACCGCTTTATCCCACTATTTGAAAATCTAAAAAAAATACTAATTTCATCTAATAGCGAAGAATTAGTATTTGAAATATCAGAAAGTACAATCACAAGAGAAATACGAAAAATTAAAGGAAAAACAAATATAGATTTTTCAATTAAAGATTTTAGAACTACATTTGCCAGTGCTTGCCACGAAAGACAAATTGACGATTATACTATCAAATATTGGCTAGGGCATACATCTATAGCAACGACTCAAAAGCATTATATCAAATATGATGTTTCGCGTTCTATTATTGATGCAAAGTTAACAATAAATATGTTTGAATTTTGACACCATTTTTGACACCACTTTTAACAAAAAAAAATAGAAATATTGCCAATTAGGAGCAAAAATATCAAACAAATTTACTAAAAATGGAATAAAAAGTTATAAAAAAACACCATTAAGGTGTTTTTTGGTGGGACATTAGGGACTCGAACCCTAGACCCACTGATTAAGAGTCAGTTGCTCTACCAGCTGAGCTAATGTCCCACAGTAAAATCAAATTGTCGCAAGTCAATTTTCTTAACGACCTTTTTATTTTACCATATTTATATCTTGTTGTCAATCGTTTTCAAGAAAAAAACACAAATAGTGGAAAATATTCTATGTAGTTAATTCTCAAAACAGCAATTATATTGCGACAAGATAACCTTTTTCGTTCGTTTTTTATGTCTAATTGACACTTCCCCACAATATACACAGCAAAAATCATAGTGTTTTCAAAAATTTTTAATAAAAAACAAATATACTATTTTTGATTCTTATATTCTTTTTTTGCTAGCGCTAAAACATTTTTTACAAAAGCATCTTTCGCAAGCGTATATTTTTTTCGCTCATTTCTATATAATTTTGCGTTGTTAATTTTTAATTCCGCATATTGCTTAATGTACTCGGGGTGCTCATTCAAATATCTTTGAAATAAGACGTGGTTATCCCAGTTTTCGCTACCATAGATTTCTACGTGCATATTGTGTGTATATACGCCGTCGTGCAACAATTTGCCGAAAATTTCACCCTTTTCTTCAATTTTGTTTTTGACTTCATAGCCACATTCTTTGAGAATTTCCATACAGGCAAGCATTGCGCTTTCGTCTTTTACAACTACTGCAATATCAATAATAGGTTTTGCGGGTAATCCAACTATGGAAGTACTACCAACGTGACGAATTTCAATCGCGTATTCTTTCAGGGGTTCGCTCAACCTTTTAGCTTCTTTTTCAAATTCATTTTTCCAACTTGGGTCATAATCTACAACTTCTACAATGCTTCTGTCTAGTCCTAACATTTTTTCACCTCCATTAAGACAACAAAAAGTGTCGTGTTTTTTGGACACTTCTTATTAACCATTCAAAATCGCGTTTGCATAAATTTTTTGTTCACTTTTGTTTTCATAAACTAAAATATTTCCAACAAAATCCTCCCCGACTCCGTCATTATTGAAAACTGTACCACTACCTGCAAACATTTTTTCTGCCAATTTCTCAGACGGCGATTTGATTGTTATACGAAATTTACAATATGAATTAATCGTCAACTCATCTTTTGTGGTATCAACATACACGCTTTTTACCCACTGATTTGCTTGCTTTTCGCTATAACCACAACGCCAAAACGCTTCTTGCAAGGTTGACAACACCCTTATTTCATTGTCATATTTGATAAAGTCCCCGAATGTATAGGAACTCAAATTTTGTGTGACAAGACACTTTGAAACAGTACCGATGCTGGCGACATCTTCGACGACGCGCAACACTTTCATTTGCCCGTCGACAATATAATATTTTTCAACACTGCTATTATAAAGAGCCAAAAAATCTTGCCTTTCAATGACTGTCACGACAAGTTTGTTTGGAAAGCGTGTTTCAATATTCAAAACGCGCAAACGTGGATAATTTTCCTCAATATTTTTGATGTGTTGTTTTTTGCTGACAAGAAAAATGCTTTGACCGTACTTGAACTTACCGCTTTTCAATATGTTTTCACTATCTTTTGATGAATATGTGGTTGGTATTTCGGCGAAAGAAAGTTCCACCTTTGAAAGAGAAAAAATTGTGCTTGACAAGATAACCACAAGTATGATAAGTGCAAACAATGAGAGCATTATTGCTAAACTTTTCTTCCTCATTACCTCTCCTTCACATATTTTGCCAGTCATTTCGCACACAAATTAAACAAAAACAAGAAGTACCGAAACGATTGTCATTCTAAGTACTTCTAGTTTATCAAATTATTGAGGTTATTGTCAATAAAAAATAGTCAATTTTAGATAATATTTTTTAGATTATCCGCTAAGTTTGTAAATTTACAAAATAATTTAGCGGATAATGCTATTTTGTGATTTTTTTTAAAAATTATGAATTTTGTTTAATACAAACTAAACAATTCACTTTACTATTGACATTGGTTTGTTTCGACAAGTTTTATGTCGGCACCGATTGAGCACAATTTCTGCTCAAACTTGTCATAGCCACGCAAAATGTGTTCAATTGAATTTATTGTTGTATATCCTTTGGCGGTAAGCCCTGCAAGGACAAGTCCTGCACCTGCGCGCAAATCACTAGCGCGCACTTCGGCGCCATATAGGCGTTCTACGCCACTTACGAATGCTGTTTGATTTTTGACAATAATATTAGCGCCCATTTTCATCAGTTCGGGTACGTGCTTATACCGCGTTTCATATAAATTTTCAACAATTATACTATTCCCTGTGCTTATGCATTCAAGTGCCATAAACTGCGGTTGCAAATCGGTCGGGAAAAGCGGAAACGGATTTGTTTCGACTTTTGGTATGCACTTTAATCTCCTAGAATTTTCAATCGTTATGCTGTCATTGTTGATTGCGACTTTGCTACCTGCACGCGAAAGCAAACTCAACAAATATTGGTTGTGGTCATAGACGCAGTTACGAAGCGTGATTTTACCACCACACATTGCAGATGCTATCATATATGTTCCCGCTACAATGCGGTCACCAATTGGGGTGTATTCGACACTGCGTAATTTTTTTACACCATTTATTATAATTGTTGAAGTGCCTGCGCCCTTAATTTTCGCGCCCATTTTGTTAAGAAAATTTTGCAAATCGACGATTTCAGGCTCTTTGGCTGAATTAAATATTGTCGTTGTGCCGACTGTTAAAACACTTGCAAGCATCAAATTAACTGTTGCGCCAACAGATGGAAAATCAAGAAAAATTTTTCCACCGCGCATTTGTGAACCATCACAATATATGTTGCCGTGTTGCTCAATTATTTTGACGTTCAAGTCTTTTAATCCGCGCAAATGCAAATCAATTGGACGCAATCCTATATCACAACCGCCCGGGTAGCAAATCTTTGCTCTCTTGAATCGACCAAGTAATGCACCCATTGCATAAATTGAGGAACGGAGCGGTGACGTCAAATCAAGCCCGAGTTCAGTTTTTGATGCGGAAGCGCCGTCGATTTCAAGTGTTTCATCTCTAAAATCAACTTTCAAACCGATATGTTGCAAAATCTTTATCATACTTTGTATGTCCAAAAAGTTTGGAACTTTATGTAATGTCGTACTTTTTTCGCTAAGTATTGTACTTGCTAACAGTGGTAGCAACGCATTTTTGGACGATTCGATTTCAACTTCGCCCCGAAGTGTGTTGCCACCATTTATTAAAAATTGTTTCATTTTTTCCTCACATATTTGTTTTCAACTATTTCATACTATGCTTTCAGCGCTTATTTGGGCACATAAATTCCTTCTTCGCGTTCAATTTGACTTTGTTTATGAATGTTGAGAAGTATTCCTATTGACGCCAAAAAGACAACAATTGATGTTCCTCCCGCACTGATGAATGGGAGTGGCAAACCAGTTGGCGGAATGCTACCTGTGACGACTGCAATGTTTAAAATTACTTGCACGGCAATAACAAACGTTATACCGCTAGCGAGCAAACTGCCAAAGCGATTGGGGGCTTCTTTCGCAATTTTGAACCCATAAAAAATAAACATCATAAAAACTATTATGATTGCAAGACAACCAAGTAAGCCGAGTTCTTCTCCAATTATTGAAAAAATAAAGTCACTTTCGGAAAATGGTAAAAATAAATGCTTTTGACGGCTATTGAACAATCCAACTCCAAACCACCCCCCAGAGCCCAATGAGTACAAACTTTGTACAAGTTGAAAGCCCTCATCTTGAGCACTTGACCACGGGTCAAGAAACGCAAGCAAACGTTTTAGACGATATGGTTCAGCAATAATGAGCAACGGTATCAAAAATAAAATCGGCACAGCAAGCATTAATAGGTGCTTTAAACGCGCGCCACCTACGAACAGCATAAAAATAAATGTAGCACCGACACACATTGTTATTGACATATTAGGCTCAAGCATAATTAACACGCACATAAGTCCACCACCAAGCAAAATCGGCAAAAGTGACTTGAATTTATGCATATTTTCGTGATTCCTTGCCAAGTACGCAGAGCAAAATATGACTAACCCAAATTTGGCAAATTCGCTTGGCTGAATTGTGAACGAACCTACACCAATCCAACGAGTTGCGCCATAATTGCTACGCGATAACCCCGGCATAAACACTAATGCGAGCAATGCTAGACTTAAAATTAATGAAATTAGTCCATACTTTTTTAGTGCATTAAAATCTATTTTATAAAGCACAAAACAACACACAAGACCTATTATTACGCCATATAATTGCTTGCGTGCAAAGAAAAATGGGTCGCCATACGTTAGTCCTGCGGAATAACTGCTTGCGGAATATATCATCACGACTCCAAAAAAGGACAAAAACGACACACAAAGTAGTATGGGCAAATTTATAAAGCGCAAGGGGTTCTTGCGCTTGTTGGTATTGTTGTAGGTAATTTTTTTCACTATTTCCATATTTCACCTATTTTTTCTCTCAATTTCAATTATTTTTGCAAATCATTGACGATTTGTTTAAAGTACTCGCCACGCTCTTCATAATTTTTAAAGGCATCAAAACTTGCACACGCGGGACTAAGCAAAACAACTTCCCCACTTTTTGCTTTGAGTGCTACAAATTTTGTTGCGCTTGAGAGGGTTTCACACTTAAAAACCTGAATATCGTGGCGCTTTTTTAGCGCTCGATATATTTTTCTTTGCATTTTGCCAAAAAGGTAGACGCATTGCACGTTTTTTGGCAAATGTTGCGCTAAAAAGTGAAAATTTTCTCCCTTGTCACTTCCCCCTAAAAGTAGATTTATGGGTTGATTTACTGCGTTGCAGGCTGTCAAGCAACTTTCAATGTTGGTCGCTTTACTATCATTATAATAATCTACGTTTTGTAATCTACGGACAAACTCTAGTCTATGAGGTGGTGTGTGAAAATTGCGAAGAACGGTGGCAACATTCTCAACACTGACTCCTGCTAGAATCGCTACGCACACAGCGCTTAACATATTTGATAAATTATGCGCTCCAACATAATGTAGATTTTTGAGTTTTTCAATTGCATATGTTATTATTCCGTCGCTGAACATTATCGTTTCATCTTGGACAAATACTCCCTTACAAGATTGTTTTATGCTGAAATAATAGATTTGTGGCATAATGTTTTTAGTATGTTCAAAACAACAGTTGTCATCATAATTGATAACTGCAAAGTCAGTTTTGTTCATATTTTCAAATATTTTTAGTTTTGAAGCATAATATTCTTCTATATTCTTGTGAAAATCTAGGTGGTCGGGCGCTAAATTTAGTAAAACGGCAATGTGGGGACGAAAAGTTTTGGTTTGGGCTAATTGAAAAGATGAACATTCTAGCACTACCCTATCCTCTTGTCTTAACTCTAATGCTTTTTGTGAAAATGATTTTCCGATGTTACCGAGGGCAACCGAATTATATGTGGTAGAAATCATTTCATTTAGGAGTGTCACAGTAGTTGTTTTGCCGTTGGTTCCTGTCACTGCAAATATTGGGGCTTTACAAAGTTTGAAGCCAAATTCAATTTCGCCGATACACTCAATTTGTTTTTCAGCAATAACTTTGTTTATTTTCTTTGACAAACGCGTTGTTGGACTCAAAATAATCAACTCCATATCTTGAACAATTTTTGTCGTAAGTTTTTTGACAAATACAGCGTTTTTGTCATTTGAAATTGTCGAAATATCCTCGGCAAAAACATATATATTTGCGTTCAACTTTTTAAGCGCGCTATATGCACCCAAACCACTAATACCCAATCCACAAATCAAAATATTCTTGTCACGATATTGTTCATCTATATTTATCTTATCTTCACATTGTTTTTCATCATTCGGCAACGAACAACCCTCAAATTCATTTTCAAAGATATTTTCATAAGCATTTAAATTTGTTTCTTGTTTTCTATATTTCATCGCGATAAAACCTCATATTTATATATACGATTGTCCACCGATTAATATGATAAACAAAAAATACACAATGAAGTGAAGTGCATTTCCGTATTGTTAATCATTTATTAAATAGATTAAATAATCAATTGCCAACAAAAAAGCAAAACATATACTCTATGCTTTGCTTTCAGTTTGTTCCGTTGAGTTTAAATTAATTTGTTGTTTGTCCAAAATATTTTGCCAAAATTGAAGCCCCGCTCAAGTGTTCTTGAGTGTCCTCATTTGACTGCTTGTTTCCGTTTTCAGTTGTATCGTTATTTTCAGCATATTCTTCAGCGTCATAATCTTCGTCATCTGCTTCTAATGCGACGGGTTCCTCAAACAGCTCGTTATTTTCCATTGTTGCAAGATATTTTTTTATTTCGTCGTCACTCATTCCTTGCTCACGCAATCTTTGTTTTTCAAGACGACGCATTTTTTTGTGATAATCGTTGATTGCATCATTGATTGCATTCATTGCTAAGATAGGTGCATATAATCTTGCTTGCGGAATTTCGCCAAGTCCGTCAATGATTTGCACTTCGTGCAATTCCTCTGCTTCGCTTACTGATAGACCGATGATAGTTTGACAAGTCGCATCTGCAACGGCGATAACTACTGCACTCCCAAATGCTTTGAACTTTGCATCTTCAATAATTCCGTTCTCATCGACAATCAAGTAAAATTTGATAATTTCGTTTGTGTTCGGGTCCTGCGCCATACCAACACCATTTGCGCCTCTCAATGTGCCAACAAATTGAGGATTTGTAAATCTATTCATAATTTCATTATTGTACATTGTTAAACTCTCCTATGCTAGATTTTGTGAGCGGTGACATAGAGCGCAATTTTTTGACGATTACCACCAATTTTTCTACGACATAGTCAATTTCTTCTTTTGTGATGTTTTTTGAAATTGAAATTCTTATAGTTCCGCTAGCAAGTTCAGGACTCAATTTGATTGCTTGAAGTACATATGATGGTTCTGGTGAACCAACACTGCACGCAGAACCGACTGAAACAGCAATTCCTTCAAGGTCGAGCATCATCATCAATGCTTCACCCTCAACCATACCAAACGAAAGATTTATGCTATTTGGTAGACGTTGAAATTTATGCCCATTCAATTTGACATATGGAATCTCTTGCATAACCTTGTCGACAAAGTAGTCGCGCAATTTTCTCAATTTTTGGCTGTTGATGATAATGTCACGACAAGCAATTTCGCACGCTTTACCCAGCCCTACTGCCCCAGCAACGTTGACTGTTCCGCCACGCAAATTCCTTTCTTGGTGACCACCGTGAATGAGCGGAGCAATTTCAACACCGTTTTTGATGTACAATGCGCCGATACCTTTTGGCCCGTTGATTTTGTGTCCTGAAAGAGTCAACATATCAATGCCCATCTCTTTGACGTTGATATTGACGGCTCCAATTGCTTGTGTTGCGTCCGTGTGGAACAAAACACCACGTTCTTTTACTGTTTGTGCAATCGCTTTGATGTTTTGGATTGTGCCGATTTCGTTGTTTGCACTCATAATTGAAACAAGCAAAGTGTCACTATCAAGATTATGCAATAGTTCCGCAATGCTAACAAGACCGTCGGAATCAACTGGTAGATATGTTACCTTGAATCCGCGATTTTCTAAGAACTTGCAAGTTTCCAAAACTGATGGATGCTCAATTTGAGATGTGATTATGTGTTTTTTGCCCGTGCTAGCATATTTTTCCGCTATTCCAATCAATGCCCAATTGTTTGACTCAGTTGCGCCACTCGTGAAATAGATTTCGTCTGGGTTTGCGCCGATTGCTTTTGCAATTCTTTCGCGCGCGGTGTCAAGCGCGGAGTTTGCTTCTCGCCCAAATGAGTGCAAAGAATGTGGATTGCCATATTCAAGTGTGAAATATGGCATCATTTCATTCAGCACTTCACTTGAAACAAATGTTGAAGCTGCGTTATCTAAATAAATTTTGTTCATTTCATTTCTCCTAGGTTGATATAATTTTACCACACATAAGCGTTTTTGTCAATAATGGTTGCGTCTTTTTATAAATTCATAGGTTAGTTTGTTTGAAATAAACATACCTTAAACTAATTTTTGCAAAACTTTCGCGGCAGCAACCGCATCGTCAAGTGCGCGATGCGCCGAAACAAGTTCGACATCTAGTGCCGTGACAACTGTTTTCAGTTTATAGTTTGGCAACCCCTTCAATTTTTTGCGCGCAACTACTAATGCGTCAATTTGTTCATTGTCAAAGTTGTACAAGATAGATTTACCATATTTGTCAAGAAATTTTGCGTCAAAATCAATATTGTACGCAGAAAGCACACAACCGCGCGTAAACTTGTAAAAATCCGCAAGAACCAGCTCATACGGTGGCGCATTTTCGACCATTTCTTGCGTGATATGCGTCAAGTTCGTAATTTCCTCAGGAATCGGAACGGGTGGTTTGACCAAACTTTCAAACGCATCTGTCAGTTTTCCTTTTTCAATTTTGATGGCGCCAAGTTCAAGAATATAACAATCTTCGACACTTAGTCCAGTAGTTTCAAAGTCAAACATAACAATATCGTGCGTCATAAGGTATTCCGAAATTGCATCTTCTTTCTTTTCTTCAAGCAAATTCATTTGCGACATTTCAATGTAAGGCTCAGGCTGAACTACTAGGTATTCGTCAAACGGTTTGCGCCATTGTATATTTTCTTCGGGTTTTTCGCTGAGTTTAGCATACGCAATCGCACTTATTTTGAATGACCAATGATTGTTAAAACAATCTAAATCGCCACAAAGCGCGACAGTGTCACCCACTTTTAGTTTTTTTATTGTTTCAGCAGTATTTTGTGTTGGAAAATATACGCAAGAAATTTTGCCCCAGTAATCTTCAACTATAAAATTGTACAAAGTTTTTTCCTTTGTTTCCTCGTCCTGCTTTACTTTTTTCGGCGTATATGTGCGCTCACGTATATCTTGAATCTTGCCTGCGATGACGATTTTTTCGCCAATAGTTTTCAGTTGGTCGGTTCGCATTGCGACTTCTTCAGGAACTTCGTTTATAAAGTTTTCTACAATTTCAAAGTCAAAGTACTTGTCCTCGTCAGGAATAGAAACATCGCGCAAAAATGAGAGTTCCGTTGCGTGGTTGTCGTTCATTTTTAAAACACTTGCAAGGTCTTGCTCGGCAAGGTCATCTTTTAGTGCAATTTCAAAGTTTGCGCAAATATTGTTTTCTAAAAATGACTTAAGCGTGCTTGCTATATTTTGCGAAACAAACGCATCGCGTAGTGATTTTGTGAGATTTATTGTGACAACAAAATTATCATAATTTTCATTTTGCTTTGAGTCAACGTTTTCAACCTGCTTGACATCAAAGTTTGCCTTCGCAAGCATAGTGTCCACAAACTTTGCGTTTTCCTTGAAAAATTGCTCAGCAAAATGCCAAATAACTTCAACATCTACGTAACTTTTTTTGTATGCAATTATAACTTTATATTTATGCTCCAAATATTCTTCAGTTGCTTGCTTAATTTGCGCTTTCTCTATTTCAGTCATCACGCCGAATTTATCAGGAAAAAGAAGTTGAATGCCAACTTCCGCTGTTTTGGTATTATATTTCACAACATTAAGTTTTAGTTGTGCATATTTTGGATTTATTTTTGTCAAGTAGTCTAAGTATTCCATATTTATTCCTTTGCAAAAATTTTTAGTGTTCAAACTTTTCCCCTAACTCAAAAAATGTATAAAGTCGATTGCGACGACAAATACGAGCAACACCATCAAGCCCCAAAAGTGAATTTGCGCCTCAATTTCGCGATTTATTGGCTTGCGTCTTATCCATTCAATGCCCGTGAAAACCATTCGCGCTCCATCAAGTGACGGAATTGGCAAAATATTAAATACTGCAAGATTGACGGCAATAAACGGCAAGAACACAAACAGGTTTGCAAACGATTGCTCCGTGTACGATGCAATCGTCGTGATTGTTGATATGGGACCCGTCACACCGCTGAGCGCAACTTGCCCTGTCAGTAACATAAACAAAAACTTCAGCACTTGCCACGCCATTTCAAATGTCATCGGAACACTGCGCGCAATTGCTGTCCACAAACTTTGAGGAGTCGGCGAAACAGTCATACCGAGATTGAAATATGTTTTTCCGTTCTCACCCTTTTTTGTTGCAATGTTGAGATATGATTCAATTTTTTCGCCACCACGTTTGATTGTTATTGCAACTGTTTCACTGCCTATGTGCTTGTTTAGTAGCACACTAAAGGTGTTGCCATTTGAAAAGTTGATTTTTTCGCCGTCAATATGCGTAATTACGTCACTTTTCTGCAAGTGCGCATTCGCGCCACTTGGGTCTATTGTTGAAATTTTGGGTATATCGTATCCAAACGAAACAAGTAAAATTATTGTGAACAAAATCGCAGACAAAAAGTTGAAAAGAACGCCAGAAACTTGTACAATCAACCGTTGCCAGCACGGCTTCGAATTGAAATCGCCTTCTTTCGTTTCTGCTGAGTCTTCGCCCGCAAATGCACAATATCCGCCCAGTGGCAACATACGAATTGAAAAAATTTCGCCATTTTTCTTCTTTTTGGTATATATTGCTTTCCCAAAACCAATCGAAAATTCGTCAATTTTGAATTTAAAAATCTTGCCTGCAGTATAATGCCCAAATTCGTGAATAGTAATCATTAGTAATAACACGGCTAATGCAAGCGCTATGTAGCCAATATATGTCAGCACGCCCAAAAAGGTTGTCATTAATTGCGTTACCATATGTCTCCTTCAAAACATTATCGTTGAATTATTTTTCACGTAAAAAGCATTTACTAATTTATTAAACCAAACATAATTTAAAAGCGGAATAAAATTCCGCTTGTCTTTTGTTAAAAGAAAATTATAAAGAATAACAGAACAAACACCAAGCAGAAGCATACGCCGTTTAGTCTATCCATAAAACCGCCGTGACCTGGGAACGCACGTCCAAAATCCTTGACAAATGCGCGACGCTTTAAATAACTTGCAAACAAATCTCCAGCGCTTGTTGCTAGCGCACCAAAAAGCCCCACGAGTGCAAATTGCCACAAACCAACTTTAGCAGTTGTGAAAAGTGCATTTGTTGCGTCAACCGCTGTAAAGATGCCATACATCAACATACTTGCAAGCACACCAAAAATTACGCCAGTTATGAAACCAGAAACCGTTTTATTTGGACTAATTAGCGGACAAAGTTTTCTTCCTTTGAACAACATTCCACCAAGCATTGCAAATGTGTCTGTTGCCATTGAAATTGCAAATGTAAGCAAAATCGCGAACATACCAATGATGATGTTATTCTGTCCTGCTCCAACTATGCCCAAATCAACGATATGATTGAGCAAAAACATCAAAGACAACAAAATTGATGGATAGACTATTATATTCAATGTTGACAATGATTTATTCATCAAATAGTCGCGTGGCGAATCAAATTTTTCTTCATCATACACGATTTTTTGTTTGAAGCAAAACGGTATGATTAACAAAATGATTGAAACTGCAATCAAAAGTGACAATTCAATGATTACCAATTCATAGAACTGCATATCCAAAAATTTTGCGACTAAAACTAGTGCTAAAAATGCAATCGGGTACGCATAGTTTATCAATTCAAAAGTGGTATTTCCACGTCGTTTGCTAATTTTAATCATTTCATAAACAGCCACGAGCGTGACGCCCAACCAAAAGGCGTCAAAAACAATTGCTTCAAAGTATCTCAGTAAAAATGCACACAACAGCACTCCCAAAATGAGCATTGCTGAATAAATTCTGTCTTTCATCATAATAATGTTTGTTCCTAAAAGTTAATTTTTTGCATATAGGCTTGTCCATATGTAATTTACATAACAACAATGCGTTATGTAAAACCTTTGCATAAATGTCAATTTTTGATTGAGCCAAACTTGCGGTTACGCTTTGAAAAATCTTTCAAAGCCTTGTTCAGTTTCTTTGGCGTGAAGTCAGGCCACATAGTTTTTGTGAAATAAAGTTCAGCATAAGCACATTGATAGAGCATAAAATTGCTGAGGCGGATATCTCCCGCCGTGCGAATAACAAAATCGAGTTCGGGCAATCCATTAGAATAGAGGGCTTCCGCAAAATCTTGCTCCGTGATGTTCCTTTTGCCTTGCGCCAAAAGTGCGTTGCAGGCGTGAACTATGTCGTCACGACCACCATAATTTAGCGCAACGTTCAAAATATGCCCGTCACAATCTTTCGTTTCTTCCTGCGCACGCTTTATTTCGTCCACCAAATCTTGTGGCAAACGCGATATGTCCCCCGAAATGTGTAAGCGTGTGTTGCGCTGTTTTATCTCGCTTTCGCGCTCGCCCGCGCCTTTTTCGTTTCGCTTCTTAATAAAATCGCGGAGTAAGTCAAAAATATAATCAATTTCTTGTTTTGGACGCTTCCAGTTTTCTGTTGAAAAAGCAAAGACTGAAACACATTTGATTCCAATTTCAAAACAGTAATCAACAATATTTTCAAGCGCATCAGCACCTTTTTTATGTCCAAAACTACGTGGCATCTTTCGGCGGGTTGCCCAACGTCCGTTGCCGTCCATAATAAATCCTATGTGTGCAGGCAATCGCCCTTGTTCAATCAATTTCATTTTCAATCCTTTTCGTGCCAAAGCGCAAGTCAATGTAGGCACAAATTCCCTATTTATATTTTACGCCGAAATTTGCAACTTGTTACCTTTATTAAAGGATTGCTCTTTTTCCGTTTTTTATACTTCCCGCAACTATACTTCCATCAATTCGTTTTCTTTATCTTTTGTCATTGCGTCTATTTTATCGGTTGCATTGTCAAGAATTTTTTGAATTTCTTTTTCAGCAACTTCAAGTTCGTTTTCAGTGATTTTGCTGTCCTTTTTCAACTTTCTATATTCGTCAATGCAATCTCTACGCAAATTTCTCATTCCAACTTTACGTTCTTCACACATTTTTTTGACGGTCTTTACAAGTTCTTTTCTTCTTTCTTCCGTCAAAATTGGAAGCGAAAGGCGAACAACTTTGCCGTCCTCACTAGGGTTGAGTCCTAAATCAGATGCTTGAATTGCTTTCATAATGTCTTTGATTGCTGATGCGTCCCACGGCGAAATAACGATTGTGCGTGGGTCTGGGCACATAATGTTTGCCATTTGATTGACAGGCGTCATTGAACCATAATATTCAACCATAAGTTTGTCAAGCAAACGTGGGTTTGCTCTGCCCGCTCTCAAGCCAGCAAGTTCGCCCGCATACGCTGAAACTGCCTTGTCAAGCTGTTCCTTCATATCCTGAATATATATTTCATTTTCTTGATTTAAAAATAACATTTCACACCTTCCTAAATTCTAAAATTGAAAAATATCTTGCACGTGTTATGTATGTAAACAAATTACAATTGTGCGCAAACAATATTTGCCAATCCATTGCTAGTAATTATACTAAAAAAAACTAAAAAATGCAACTAATCAGACGACTTTTTCTTGAAATACTTTAGCAAATCGGTTTTTCTTTCCTCACCTTTGATGAGCCTTTCAATGTTGGAGCGATGAAAAAAGATTGTCAGCGCCCAAACAAGCACGAGAATAACATACATCAGCACACTTGCACCACTTGGCATAAAACATAGTTGAAGCGCAATTACAAGCGTCACAAAAACCATTGAAATAACGCTCATATATTGAACAAATAGCATTACCAAAAAGCAAATCAAGAAGATTATTATCGTGCAAATCGGCTGTGCAACTATGCACATACCAAACACCGAAGCGACGCCTTTGCCACCCTTAAACTTATACACGATTGGGAACGCGTGCCCGAGGACTGCGGAAAAACCGCAAAGGTAAAGTGCAAGATAACTCTCACTTGTCCCCATTAAAATTATGCCGTGCTCAAGCCCCTTGTATCCACCAAAAACCAAAACGCCGACAAGCGCGGGCAATGCGCCTTTCAAAATGTCGAGTAAAAAAACGGCAATGCCCGCTTTGCCACCAAGTGTGCGGAGCGTATTTGTTGCCCCTGGGTTACCGCTACCTTGTTGCGTTATGTCAACTTTATGTTTTCGAGCAATTATGCGCGCAAAACTGAGGTTGCCGAGCAAATATGAAAAGATTATCAAACCTATTAATAGTGTAATTTCCATTTTTTCTCCATTTATGTGCTCTAATTATATCACACTTGCTGTGATTTGGCAAGTTTTAGCAACAAAAAAAACGAGACAAAACCTGCATTTGCTCGTTTTTTGATTGTATTCACTATGATAGATTAGGCGCAAAAATTAGTCAGCGTTCCAATCTCTTTTTTCCATACCTTCGCCAACTTCATATACAACAAATCTGCGAATAGCGATTTTTTCGCCGATTGACATTGTTGCTTCATTGATAAGGTCAACAATTTTGAGGTCTGGGTTTTTAACATATTGTTGTTCCATAAGGCAAACTTCGCCATAAAACTTTTCAATTCTTCCTGCGACAATCTTTTCAGCGATTGCTTCAGGTTTACCCTCTTCCATTGCTTGCGCTTTGGCAATCTCTTTTTCTTTTGCCAAAACGTCGGCAGGAACATCTTCACGCGTCAAATATTGCGGACGGCTTGCTGCGATGTGCATTGCAACGTTGTTGCAAAGTTCTGCAAACTTGTCTGTCTTAGCAACGAAGTCTGTTTCGCAGTTTACTTCAACCATAACGCAAATTTGACCTTGACTCATATGGTTGTACATTCCAACTCTACCGTTAGATGCGATTCTATCGCTTTTCTTTGCTGCTTTTGCCATTCCCTTTTCGCGGAGCCAGTCAACTGCTTTGTCAAAATCTCCGTCACACTCAACGAGTGCTTTTTTGCATTCCATCATTCCTGCATCTGTTTTTGCTCTCAATTTAGCAACATCTTGTGCTGATACCATAATTTTATCTCCTAATTTCCAAATTTAATGAAATCAAAATTTGCAAACAACCTGCTTTTTGCAAATTTTGAAATTTAGTTCACATATAATGATGATTATTTGTTTTCTTCTGCTTCAGCGATTTTTTCCTCGATAGACTTCTCTTTCTTTTCTACCTTTTCTTCTTTCACTTCTGCTTTCTTTTCTTTATTTTCGACTTTCTTGTCATCTTTCTTTACTGGCTTTTTAGCCTTTTTCTTACCTTTTTTGTTTGCTGCGTCTTCAGCAAGTTCGCTTTCAATAGCAGATGTAACGTCGGTTGTTTCAAGTGCTTTTGCGATGTCGAATGTTTCGTCATCTTCAAGCGCGCTTCTGTCGATTTCAATGCCTTCACGTGCTTCGATGACTGCGTCAGCGAGTGAGCCAGCAATCAATTTGATTGCGCGGATTGCGTCGTCGTTTCCTGGAATGCAGATGTCGACGTCGTCAGGGTCGCAGTTTGTGTCGATAAGACCAATCAAAGGAATGTTCATCAAGTGTGCTTCCTTGATTGCGATTGCTTCTTTCTTTGAGTCAACAACAAAGATAACCCCTGGCATTGTTGTCATATCGCGGATACCATTGAGGTTTTTAGCAAGTTTTTCGTGCTCTTGCTTCAACTTGATGACTTCCTTTTTTGGAAGAAGGTCAAATTCGCCTGTCTTTTCCATTTGTTCAATTTTTTTCATTTTTTCAACAGAAGAACGAATTGTTTTGAAGTTTGTGAGTGTTCCGCCAAGCCAACGGTTGTTGATGTAGAACATTCCGCAACGCTTTGCTTCCTGCTCGATTGCTTCGCTTGCTTGCTTCTTTGTGCCGACAAACAAAATTGTTTTGCCTTCCTTGACGGCTTCTTTGACATAGTTGTATGCTTCCTCAGCAAGTTTAACTGTGTCCTCAAGGTTGATGATGTGAATATCATTTCTTGATGTGAAGATATACTTCTTCATCTTAGGGTTCCATTTTCTTGTTTGGTGCCCGAAGTGAACCCCTGCTTCAAGCAACTGTTTCATAGATATTATTGGCATAAACTTTATTACCTCCTCGTTTTGCACCCTCAAAGGTTGAAACTCCGCAAAGAACCTACGTTCTAGGCACGACTTTGCGAATGCTCTTTGAGTGATTTATATATGAACTTTAATATATTACCACATATTGAAAAAAATTGCAATGATTTTTGCCCACTTTTTCATTTTTTTTATAGAGGTTTTCCTTATTTTTTGTGCTGACGCGGTCAAAGTGTTTGAGTAACCCATAATAAAGCGCGTCCCCTTCCGGGAGATTTCTCCGCGTCGGCGAGTGCTGCGCATCCGCCTTTGGTCGAAATGACAATGAGGTTAAGCACCTCACCACAAAAATACGATTTTATTTAATTGATTGCTGACGCGAGCAATATGGCGATTGGTTCAAAATATATGGTGCGTTGCACAACCAACTTGACCGCGCCAGCTTGTACAAAAGAAAAACATTATAAAAATGGTAAGAAACTCAACCCCATTGTTATTTCGACCGAAAAAGGCTTGTCAAAGCCTTTGCAGCGGAGAAATCTCCCGGAAGGGGTCAAAGTAATTTAAGGGCTACCACACATTCACGACCGCGCTAGCAAAATAAATAAAGAAAACCTTGTTTTTGCTAAACAAGGTTTTCCTTTCAAAATTGCGTCAAACCACGGTGTAGTTGTTCGGGATGTCCCCACCCGAGGCAACTATTGTGTGGATTTCGTTGTTTGTCTGTGGCGTGAATGTCATTGTCGTGATGTCCGCCGAGCCGTCCAATGTCAATTTCCATAGATACGGCTTGCACACCAACATTGTATAGGTCATTCCGCCTTTCAATGTAAATTCAAATGTTTGCTCGTTTTCTTCACGTTTCACGAATACTGAATAAAATTCAGCATACCCGCCGACGCCGTCGTCACGCAAAATGTATATCACTAGCCCTGCATCTTTGTCAGAGTCTGTATTTTCAAACGAGGCACGGAACACCACTGCATATTCTTGCGTTGCATCCGTTATTTGATACTTTACATTAACTTCATTCGTTTTCGCGTTGGATATTGTAATTGTTATTTCATTATCTCCGTCGGAGTTTTGTGATACCGCACTTACCGCGTAATCACAGATTCCGCTAGCGGAGTATGTTTGTCCAGCCGTGAGCGAACTCAATTCTATCGACTGCGTCGAAGAATTGAGTAATAAGGATTTTAATATTTTTGAACTATCGTATACCAACTTGAATGACGTTGAAGAATATTGAGAATTAGAACTATTTGTACTACTCTTAACGATATAAGGATTATATTTTTTCGCCGCCTTTGAATTAAAAACTACGTTTTTGGCGGCGATTGAGCCAGCTTGAACGCTGGCAGATACCTTGCAGAGCTGTCGCTCTGCAAGGGAGGCAAGATTTAGATGGAGCGCAACGCGAACGCCGTCGCCGCCGCCGACACTACCGGAGTCACCGCCACCCTAGCCGACTCCGCGCGCGTTACTGCCATCGTCCGAACCGCCAGAACGCAGCCACGCCCAGGAATTTGATGCGCGGTCGTACCCGTTTAGTTCCCATAACCCAGTTCGGTTCGCGTTTGTGTGCGATGAGGTATTTGCGCTTGAATTTATCCCTGCTGTTGCTTTACCATAGTTGCTGTCAAGGTATATAATGTCGTTATCGCCGTCATATTTTGACAATGTAGCGCCCGTTGTTGGTTTATAGCCTGTGTGCAACACTTCAAAACCACTTGACAACCACAATTTGTCGGTGTAGTTGCTATCAATTGATGACCACGATTTCCAGCCGTCTCCTAAGCCGTCTAAGCCATTGTTTACGCCATATTCATAACCCCAATCTGTGTCTGCTTTGTCACAATAGCCGCTTGCACCTAATTGCTTTGTTATGTTTGAGTTTGTATCTGACAACCAGTTGCCTGATATACTTGGATTGCTTGATGTCGAACCTCGGGCGGATGTTTGGTATGCGCTACTTTGCCAGCCACCAAGGTTTAGATATGTGTTACTATCATATCCATCTTTCTGTGTCGTCTTAGTAGTTATATCACTTGCCCCATTTGTCGATAGTTGATATGGGGCTACTATGTATTGGTCAACTTGACTAAATTTTTCTATAAGTTTTGTGTAGTCAGCCAAAATTACATTGCGTACTGCACTGTTTGAGTAGTTTCCATAACTATTGTCAAATATTTGACTTTCAAGATACGGACGAACCATATATAATGTGAGAACGTCATTTAGCGTGCCGTTTTCATCTCTTATTGAGCGGTATACTGCTTGCCAGTATTGCCCTGTCATTGCATTTACATTACTTGTTGAATTCGTAGTTGTGTCAAACAACTTCACAAGTATTTGTGCGTTGCCTGCTTTGTCACCTGTTAGGTTACCATATTTGCCAAAGTTTTTGGCTGAAAGGTATGTTGGGTCTTTGGTGCTTTCCGTCACGCCGTTCCATACGTTTTCACTGTCTACCATATTTAGCAAGTCAGCGAGGACTTCCGCGTCCACTGTTCCATCTGTTTTAAATAGTGGCTTATTTGTTGCGGTATCATTCAACACACCTGTGCTTGTGTTTGCTGAACCCGTTGTGGCACTTCGGTTGGTATCACCTGCAACAAACACGGGTGCATTGACGTAAAACGTGCCATTGCTCGGTCCGCCTGCCGTTATGCTAAAAAGACTTTGTGATGCACTCATAACACAGCACAACACTATTGCAGTTGCATATAGTGTGAATACTGTGTAAAAGCGCTTTAATCTAGTACTTTTCATTCTTTTTCTCCTTGTATGTTTTTGCTTTAAACAGTTTTTGCGTATTGTTGTAATAAGATGTACTTTATTGATTGCTGACGCGGTCAATGTGGAGAAGTAACCCTTAATTAAGCGGGTTGCCCTTCCGGCAAGGCGCGCCTTGACTGCAGGTTTGTTTGTCGTCTCACAACAACATATACGCACCAACCCACACCCACACCTGTGCCGTCTGGCACTCTCCGCGTCGGCGAGTGCTACGCATCCGCCTTTGGTCGAAATGACAACAAGTAAGTAACTTACCACTATTTTTAGGTTATATTTGGTTAATTGGGACATTATAGTGATTTGTTTGCAAAAACTATTTGTCTGCAAACTCATTATATCACTTTTTATAAGGAAAAATCAAATATTTTGCATATTTTTGTTCAATTTTTGAGATAAAGCAATCATTTCGTCGTCACTATAGATTAAATCTATCAAATTTTCCTCGTTTTCTGGCTTTGAAATGTCAATTTTTAATCGTTTTTTCATTCGTCGTTCGATTGTTTTACCATTAGTACTATTTTTGAGATGTCCGTGATAACTAGCAAGTATACTTTGGGCTGTCATTCTATCAACTTTTTTAAGCGGATAAAACTTGTTTAGAAAACGGATGCGACTTTTAAAGCGCTTTTGTGTAGCTTTTTTTACTTTTTTTATGACTTTGCCATTGCTTTTGAGATAGAAAACGAACCCTAGATATTGAAAGCCATTTTTAAGTGGAAAAATTTGCGTTTTATCGTTGAACTGCAATTTAAGTTTCTTTTCGACGACGTAGCGTATTCTTTCAAGACATTCACGCAAATATTCTTTGCTTGGGTGAATCAAGATAAAGTCGTCCATATAGCGCGAATAGTACTTGATGTGCAGTTGTTCTTTAACGAGGCGGTCGACGGCGTCGAGGTAAATCATCCCTATTATTTGGCTGGTTTGGTTACCGATTGGCACGCCACGGACTATTTCGCGCGTAAGCCACCTGCCGTCTTTGCCTTTAAAATGTTCAAAACGCTTGATACCGTTTTTTTTCATAAACACTTCGGTTGTTTTATAACTGTCGATGATGTCAAAAAACAATTGTTTGACTTGCGGGTCTTTGATGTGTTTGCCAATCATTTTCTTGACAACGTCGTGTGGTATACTTGGGAAAAACTTTAGTATGTCACATTTTAGAACGTAGCCGTTAGCGCCGTGATTGTTATAATATGAATGCAAAAACTTTGTGATTCGGCGCAACGCAAAGTGGTGTCCTTTGCCTTGCTGACAAGCGCTGTTGTCGTATATGACGCGCTTGCTGAAATACGGCATCAAATAATTGTCGCACAGGACGTGCTGGACAATACGGTCATCGTATCTAAGCGCTTGTATTTGACGCTTTTTGGGCGTATAGACATAAAAATTTTGGTAGCCGTGAATTTTATATGTTCCGCTTTGCATTTTTTCAACTAATTTGTGCAGGTTGACGCCTTGTTCAAGGTCAAATTTTACAATTGGCTTTTTGGTGGTTTTGCCTTGTCGCGCGAGTTTGTGCGCGGTGTAAAAAACGTCGAAATTGCAAAATAGTGAATAATCTTGTTCTATCATTTGCACTCCTTTACTTTATTTGACAGGTTTACCTGTGATTTATTAAAAATGACCAACATACAAAAGCACGAGGCTTTCGCTCAGAGTCAAAGTCGGATTAAAACCGCGTCGGCTCATTTACAGTTGGTCTTGTTTACCCTTGTGAGGGCTGGAAGTGACTCCTCCATCTCAAACTCTGACGGTCTATCTCTAGGGACGTTTCTAGTTCTCTTGAATCTTTTGTATTGCTACTTTGCAAAACCCAATTTTCTACAAACACGTGTGGTGTTGATTTGCTATGTACAAAACTCGACAAACTTTTTTTTGCAAGAAGGCTTCAAGAGTGTGATGGAGCGCAACGCGAACGCCGTTGTTGTTGTTGACATTATTGTTGTTATTGTTACCATTTTAGTTGATTTCGCGCGCGTTATTGTTATTGTTTGAATTGCCAGAACGCAGCCACGCCCAGGAAAAAAAACTCCAAAACGTTAGTCGCTCCCACGGGGGTGAATTATTTTTTACATTTAATCCACCCCCACAAAGTTTTTTTGCAATCAAGCAGGTACTTGGAGAGCGTTTTAAATTGGTGTGCAGAGATAACAGACATATCTTTCGCTATTTCTGCAGTAAACGCTAGTAATTTTAGTTGGGTATCTGCTTCATACTGTAGACTAAGTCGCTCGGCGCCAGTTTTTACATTCGCGATATACAGTTTTTCTATGAAATCAAGCGAAATGGCTTGCATTTTGCTGACAACACTCCAACGATAAATTTTGGGCGACTTTTGGGTGCATTGAAAGACATATTTTGTCATTTGCTTGCTAAATGTAAATACGGAAAGTTCTTTAACTTTGCGTAATTTCTTTTCATCTACTGTTTGAGTGCTTTTAGCTCGGCGGGTGAGTAGTATTTTATCATTGAAAACCCCACTTTGTTTGTAAGATTGCGTTTCAACTGCAGATATTATTTTTGCGCCACTAACTTTCTTAAAAGTGGGCGTGGCGTGGGGGTATTTAACAATCCGTTTGATTTGTTGACTTGTAGAATTAATTCCATTTTCAGTTTTTAATTTATTTTTTATATTTTTATTGTTCACGCGAGTTTCTCCTTATGTTTTCCTTTCCCCTTTATTTATTGTACATTATAAACCCAAAATTGAAAATCGTCAACTATTTTTGTAAAATAAAAAAACTTTGGAAATTAATGTTTCCAAAGCTTTTTATCATTCAACTGGAATGATTTTTATGTTGTCGATTGATTTACCTGTTGAGTCTTGGACGATTTGGACAATTTGCGCTACTTCGCTGGCTTCAAGGTTGGTATCTTTGACGATGACGTTAACATTTGAGGTTGTCATTGTGACAATTGTGTCATCGAACCCTTTTGACTTGATGAGCCCTTCTAGCACAAGTTCTTGCTCCATAAGTTTGACGAGTTCAACCTTTTTGTTTTCCGCCACCTTCTTTGCTTCCTCTGAGGCGGTTGAACTTGAAATGATTGCGTCGAGGTACAAGACTTCTTGGCTACGCGTTGCTTGACGTTCCGCCCTATAAGATGTGAAGAAGTTTGCGGATGTCACGGTTGAGTTTGTTGGCTGGACTGGCGTGTTGTTGTTGAGCGCGAGATTGAGGAAACCTGTTGCAACAAGCAATACCATCATTACGCTGAGTACGATAATTTTCTTTTTCTTGCTAACCATATTTTTCATTCTCCTTGTTTGGTTGTTTGATTTTATATTATATATAATGTATGGATTGTCCAAAATATAACTATTTTTTTTATTTTCTTTTGAGAATTGTTTGCAAGTATTTTGTTTGATTGTTCCCATACTTTGGCATAACTTTTTATGCTAATTGATAGAGTGACGCGACAAAGAAATGCACACGTTATGCAAGTATTTCAATGTTTCCGCTTGGAATTGTCAATAGTGCTTGTATTGCCTTTAATAAATTCAACTTGACGTTGACGTTGGTTGCGCCTTGTGCGACGACGACGACACCCGATATTTTAGGCATTACTTCAAGCAAGATTACGGGGTTGTCGCCGTTTTTACCGCTCACGATGAGTGGTTTTTCGATGACTTCAATATCCTCAGTTTTTGTTGTCACACCTTTGTCGGTCACGGACTCGCTCTTTTTCGTCGTTTCGATTGTTTTTGCGATGATAAGTTCACTGCTTGACTCTAAAGTGATGACGACACTGACGTTGCCTGCGCCTTGGATTTGCGAAAGCGTTTTTGCAAGTCTTTCTTCAAGTTCCTTGGCGTACTGGCTGGCGCTAGTATACTGAATGTTTGCGATTGATGTACTTGTTTTGCTGGCGCTAGTGCTTGTTTTGCTTGACGAGCCAAAGTATATGAGAAACATAACACTGATTATCAGCACGGCAACTACGATTTCAATATTTTTTATGCTTTTCAGTTTCTTAAAAAATGGAAGTCTTGAGAAAAAACTTTCTTTTTTCGGTTTTTTTTCTTCACTCATAAACAATTATGTCCTTTTCGTCGATTGTGACGACTTTTTGCACTGTTTTATCGATGACGGTTTTGCTCGGGCATTTCGGGCAAGCGGAAATGTCGACGCATACCTTGTTGATTGTGTAGACTTTGTCGACCATTGATGAATCAATCGATACGACAACTTTTGCAAAGCCGTCATTCTCAAAAACTGATTCAATAGCATTGGATAAGGCTGTATTTTTTTGATTTTTTATGATTTCAAGATACTTTTCATCAACTGTAATTGACGATGTTTCTAGCGAAAAATCTCCGCGCTTTATGTTATTGATAAAAGACGGCAGAGGCGCGACAATGGTAAAAATCACGAACAATACATAAATGCTTTGCACATATTTTTTGACTTGTCCGTCCACAAGCATCAAGTCGACGACAACTCCAACAAGTATGATGCCGACAATGCTGAGTATATACCCGCTCAAAAATTCCATACTATTTTCTTAAAATGTTCACGACGATTGCGCAAATTAAGCCGATTGCCGTTGCAAATACCACGTCCCAAACAAATGTCAAATCAAAATCAAACGATTTGTTGAGGGCGGAAAATAGCAAAAATGACAACACGGCAAAGAGCGCGCCGACAATCATACCCTTGTAAAGATGTTTTTCACTATTGACCTTCAAGCACGCAACGACGCCAAAGAAAATTGCGACAATTTTTATGACTTGATTGACAACATTAATCACATTTTCGCCAAGTGACGCCCATTTAACAATGAACGCAAACGCTAAAATTGAAACCATTGCCACGCCTAGCGCAACAATCGCTCCCTTAGTTATCGCGAGCCAAACCCCAGACTTTTTCACTTTCTCCACGATGTACCTCCCATTGCAATATTTTATGTATGCCCACGATATTTTAGAACAATCAATCATATACACAATGATAATGTATTGTTCACGCGCTGACGCGGTAAAAATAATTGAGCACCCCATAATAAGCCGCGACCCCTTCCGGGAGATTTCTCCGCTTCGGCGGCGACTGCGTCGCCAACTTCGGTCGAAATGACAATTGGGTGAGTATCTTACCATTTCTAAGATGATTTTCTTGATTTAGGCTACCGCATACAACAAATATAACCCTTATAATAACCATATAATAAAAGCAAACCTTGTTATTTTGGTAAGCCACACACCCAATTGTCATTTCGACCAAAGGCGGAGGCGTCAGCCCTCGCCGTCGCGGAGAAATCTCCCGGAAGGGGTCGCGACTTATTATGGGCGAATATGCACAACGACCGCGCTAGCATACAAAAAGGCACATAGTCAACTAACTATGTACCCAAATTATATAATGCCACTCACCAAATCTGCAGCAGCGGGGCTTCCCCCAT
>CAKVOD010000010.1 GCA_934778205.1 uncultured Clostridia bacterium
ATTGCTGACACACAAAAGACAAACGCGAAAAAGAACAAACCCACGACAAATAGTTTGTTTCGCCTTTGTATGCTCAAATACTTTACTTTGCTTGATGAGTCGCTCTTGCACGCACAGGCGTTAGGCGATTTCACTTTGCAATCTTTATATCTTTGTTTTTCGCTTTCAAACACTGCGTTTTTTGCATTATTTTTTTGCGCGTTTTGCGCGCCAAATTCGCATTGTTTTGAGCGTGCGTATCCCTGCTTGACGGCGCTATAAGTTTTGCAATTTGTAGCGCTTTTTGAGGTTTTTTGAGGACTTATCTTGTTCTCAGAAGATGCCCCCCCCCCCCCGTTTAGTTAAGTACTTTACCATAATACACTCCTCGCTTTTGGCTTTAGCGTGCTAAAGCCACTTTCTAGCGTTAGTTTACCACAATTACGCAAAAATATCAAACGTTTTGACATATTTTTTCAAAATTAATAAACTTCTTTATTTTGTGTTAATTTCAAAGTAAATTCCATAGTGGAATTAGTGGTAAAATTTAGTATTTACACTTCTTTACTGAAGTATTTTTGCTCAATTGCAAATTTTCTCTCATTTTACCAACAAAATTGAAAATTTAATTGTATTACATAATAGTACGCTATTTTGGAAACAATGTATATTGACAAAATAGCAACTAAAGGAGCATATAAAATGGAAAAGAAAATGAAGAAAAGCAAAAAATTTATCGGCGGTGTCACTGGCGCGTTGTTTGCGTGCGTGATTGCGACAAGTGGGTTGCTTGCAGGTTGCGGTAGCAAAGCACCTAGCGAGCCTTTGTCCACGACAACAGATGTTTATGCGTTTGCGGGCGCGACGACAGGTATGATGTTGGGCGTAGCGCCTTCTTCCTCCGCGTCATCGGCAACAACGTTTTCACAAATGCAGGCTTTGAGCGCAGGTGACAAAGCGGGCGACCCTACAATCGCTGACAAAATCAAAGAGGCAATATCTTCATCACTAGACAAATATATGAATGTGTTTGACTCAGTAGTTGGCGGGAAAAAACCTGTAGATGTCAAAGAGGAAGCCGTTGAAGCAGGTTCTGCATTCAGCAATAAATTGTCAATCAAGGTAAGTAGCATTGACGGCACAGTGAACACCTACACAATGTATTTCAATGAAACACTAAAAAGTGACCCTTCGCAAGAAGTCAAAGACAGCGACAAGGAAGAACGCGAAACAAAACTTGTTGGCGAACTTTACATCAACAATGAATCTTCTCCTCTCTACATAGAAGGAACTAAAGAAATCGACCAAGCAGACGGCGAAACAGAAGTTACTTTGGAAGCAAGATTCAATAAAGATGACGACAAAAACAAAGTCATTTTCAAACAAGAACACGAAAACAAAAATGGAAAGGTTGAAGAAGAATACGAATTTGTTTTGGTCATAAATGGCATTGAAACAAGTATGAGTTTTTCAATGGAAAGAGATGCTAAAGGCAATATTGAAGTTGAATATGAACATAAAATCGGCGATTATACAGCAAACTTTGAAATAGAAAAAAAGGACAACAAACTTGTCATTGAAACAAAAGATTTCTTCAATACAGAACTTGAAATCGTTGTTACAACAAAATTAGATGCTGAAAACAACAAGTACTATGAATATTCTATACCTTCATTGAACTTGACAATCAACGGAAGCATAATCAAATAAGTGACATAGTGAGGGTTGCAATCATTAAAAAAAACTGCAAACTTTCAATCGTTTACAGTTTCGACTATCAACAAAATGTTGGTAGTTTTTTTTATCTATCGACAAGTGCAACAATATCTTTGTTTGCCTTTTCTCTACCATTTGCCACTATGTGCGCATATTTGTCCGCCATTTGCGAGGTTGCGCCTATGATGCACTCGACGAGCGGAGGCGTGACGTAATTCACAACAAGTTTGTTGTCCTCGCCTAGATTCAATTTGAGAGAAAAATTATCTGCAAAAACATTGACAGACAAATCAACATATTTTTTTATGAAATCTGCTTGTGAACTGCAAGTTGCTATGTCTTTTAATTTGTTCATTTTGTATTTTTCCCCAAAATGCGCAACAACCCTTGCCACCGACAGACCACCCAAAACGCCAAGCGCGCCCGACATCACTTGCGCACCACTCGTGACAAACTCGTCCATTCCCGAATATATGCCAAAGGTCGCAATTCCGCCCGCTGTCAACGCTAAAATGGTTGCAGACAACGAAATGTCAAAATTGACCGCCCAAGGCGATTTGCATATGGTGTTTATGCCACGGACAAATTCGTAGCGAGAACAAATGTCCGCTTGCTTGAAAACTTTTTCCAAATATGAATTGATTGAATCAACTTTTTGCTTGAGTTCTGCCGTTTCGTACGACAAAAGCACCTCGTTTCCCACGCTGGCGCCAGCGAGATTTTTTTTGTAACAATCTTTGCCAAACGCGGTATGTTTGTTTGCTTCTTCGCAAAGTCTAGCGATTTTTTCAAGTTTTAACGCCGTCGTTTCGTTTCCCGTTTTGCCAACAATTTTGTCGTCTTTTATGATTTTTTCAATCTCATCATTGAGGCGTTGCATTGTCCCCAAAATAGGATTGACGCGTTTTTCCAAAAAAGGTAGCAAAAACTCGCTTAGCATTTTCTCATTTGTTTTTTTATTCTTTTTTATGTTCATTTTTTATCCTTTTGTGTTTTATTCAATATAATCTTTAACACTAAAATTCATTTCAATTTTTCTGTTTAGTTCATCAATATTTTTCGAAAAACGCGCCGACAATTTCGCCGTGTCCGTACCGTCATAACCGAGCGCCCAATCAAAATTTGGCGCTACCTTTAGCGGTATTTTCACAATCATATCACTATTCAGCGTCGCGCGCTTGCCATAGCGTTCAACAAAACGTTTGCGAAGCGCCGTAATGTCGTGATTATTCTTTTTGCAGTCGCGCACATATTCCGCGCCAAACTTTTTTGCCATTCCGCCAATATAAATATCACAAATGTCTTTGTCAACATAATTCAAAACGTCTGCATAATAGTCATAAAAATTGACAACATAACAATTTCCGCACACATCTTTTAGTAGCGCGCGAATAGCGCCACCAAGCGGACAATTTATTTTGAAATCAACATCATTATGCACAAATTCTTCAACACTGTCAATTCTGGAGCGCTTGAACTTGTAAAAATATGGTCGCGCCCACACCACATCATACCCCGACCCCGCAAACATTTGTTGCAACGTCTTTTTGTCCACACATTTTATGTACATTTTCATCTTTACCTCTATTACGGATATTATACCACACACTCATAATTTCGTCAATACCAAACTTTTTATTCTTGCAAAAAAATAAAATGAGCGCAAACCCAATTCATCAACTGGACTTACGCTCCTTCGCTACACACTGAGATAATTATTTTATCACTTTGTTTTTGTCAAGCACAAATGGAAATTTAGTGTTATTATTTTTTCGCGAAAAAAGGCACATAGTAAATTAACTATGTACCTAAAATAATTTAGTGCCACAAACCAAATCTGCACCAGTGGCGTTTGCCACCTATTCCCGCCACCAAAAAAGGTACATAGTAAATTAACTATGTACCCAAAATAATTTAGTGCCACAAACCAAACCTGTAGCTACAGGGCTATCCCTGTCGTCCGCAACAATTCTTGTATTTTTTACCGCTACCGCAAGGGCAAGGGTCATTGCGCCCGCAAACCTTGTCAGTCTTTGCCTGACGAATCGGCGCAGGCGAATTTGTGCTTTGCGCCTCTTGCTGTGCATTCGCGTTGGCATAAGGATTAACCTTTTCTTTAACCTCAATAACAGGTTTTTCCATACGATAAAGCGCCATCGCAATATTACGGTCGATTTTTTCAATCATATCGAAATAAAGTTTGCTCGCTTCCTTTTTGTAAGGAATAATAGGGTCTTGGTTGCCGAACCCTTGCGTCATAATCTCACGCTTCAACGTCGTCATCGTGTCGATATGCTCCATCCAGAAATGGTTGACCACTCTCAGCATAATGACGCGCTCAATGAACTCAAACGGCATAAGTCCAAGGTCGTCAAACTCCTTGCGTTTTTCCTCAAATCGCGCAAGAACCTCTTTTTCAACCATATCCTTGAGGTCTGGCAATTCAAAGTCCTCAATCTTGTCCTCAGTGACAAAATTTTCGCCCTTTTCAAAGAAGTTTTCCTCAAGTTCCTTGTTGATTTCATCAATATCCCATTCCGACCAAACTTTGTTTGGGTCAACAACGCCATCAAGGACATCCTCCACTTGCTCAGCAAGCATCGAACAAACTTGTTTGTGCATATTTTCGCCCGCCAAAACCTTGTCACGTTCAGCATAAATCAAACTGCGTTGTTGGTTCAAAACGTCGTCAAACTCAATCAAATAACGACGTTGACTATAGTTGTTACCCTCAATGCGTTTTTGCGCCGACTCAATACCTCTTGACAACATACGCAATTGAATTGGCTCATCTTCTTTGAGTTTGAAGAAATTTGCAATCGCCTTCATCTTGTCGCCACCGAAAATGCGCGCAAGGTCATCTTCAAGCGAAATATAGAACACGCTGTGACCAGGGTCGCCTTGACGTCCCGCACGCCCGCGCAACTGATTGTCAATACGACGGCTCTCGTGACGCTCCGTACCAATTATCAAAAGCCCGCCGAGCGCAACAACTTGCTCTTTTTCCTTGTCGGTTTCAGTCTTGAACTCTTTGTAATACTTTTCGTATTCGTTGTGCGCCTTTTGAATTTCCTCATTTTCAGGAATATGGTACGCTGTCGCAAGTTCAATTTGCGCATCATTGTAGCCGAGTTCCCTCAACTTTTGCTTTGCCATAAACTCAGGGTTTCCGCCAAGCAAAATATCCGTACCACGCCCCGCCATATTTGTTGCAATTGTAACAGCGCCGAGTTTGCCCGCTTGCGCAACAATCATTGACTCTTGTTCGTGGTTCTTCGCGTTCAAAACAACGTGCTTAATTTTTGCCTTTTTGAGTTCCTCGCTGAGTTCTTCAGACTTTGCAACCGAAACAGTACCCACCAAAACTGGTTGACCAACTTCATACGCTTGCTTGATTCTCTCAACAACGGCATTGAACTTACCTTTGACAGTCGAATAAACAATATCCGTTTCATCAATTCTTTGCACTGGTCGGTTTGTTGGAATTGTGACAACGTCTAGCCCGTAAATCTTTCTAAATTCGGTTTCTTCCGTTTTCGCCGTACCTGTCATACCCGACAACTTCTTGTACATTCTAAAGTAGTTTTGGAAAGTAATCGTCGCAAGTGTCGCGCTTTCGTCCTTGACCTCAACGCCCTCTTTTGCCTCAATTGCTTGGTGCAAACCCTCGCTCAAGCGACGGCCGGGCATAAGACGCCCCGTAAATTCGTCAACCAAAACAACTTCGCCGTCTTGCACAATGTAGTGCGTGTCGCGGAATTTTCGCGTGTTTGCAATGAGCGCGTTGTTGATGAATTGGTTGAGTTCCATATTATCGACGTCATAAAGGCTCTCGATTTTATAAAACTTTTCCGCCTTTTCAATACCGCTGTCAGTCAAGCGAACTCTGTCCTTTTCCTCGTCGATTTCATAGTCGTCCGCTTTCAAAGTTTTCACAAACCTATCGGCAGTCTTGTAATCCTCGCTGGACTTGAACCCGCGCCCCGAAATAATAAGTGGTGTACGCGCCTCGTCAATCAAAATGCTGTCGACCTCGTCGATTACCGCGTATTCGTGCCCGCGTTGAACCTTTTGATTGAGGTCGCTGACCATATTGTCGCGCAAATAGTCAAATCCAAACTCGTTGTTTGTGCCGTATGTGATGTCGCACGCATAAGCCTGCTTTTTCTCGTCAGGACCCATACCCGAAAGCGTAACGCCAACAGTAAGTCCCAAAAATTTGTGAATCTTGCCCATCCATTGCGCATCGCGTTCCGCAAGATATTCATTGACCGTGATGACGTGAACACCCTTGCCCGAAAGCGCGTTCAAGTAAGCAGGCAAAGTGGAAACCAAAGTTTTACCTTCACCCGTCTTCATTTCCGCAATACGACCTTGGTGCAAAACCATACCGCCGATGAGTTGGCAGTGATAAGGCTTCATATTAAGGACGCGCTTGCCCGCCTCGCGAACAGTCGCAAATGCCTCAGGCAAAATGTCGTCTAGTGTTTCGCCGTTTGCAAGCCTACCCTTCAAAATATTGGTGTTTTCAGCAAGTTCAGCATCTGTCTTTTTGGAATATTCCTCATCAAGCGCCTCGACTTTTGCGATAACTTTTTCAATCTTTTCAATTGAACGCGTGTTATCGGACTTAAAAATTTTCTTAAAAATGTTCATTGTCAACCTCTAATATAGAATTTGCCCATATTATACCAAATTATTTCCATTTTAACAAGCAATTTAAACATTATTATTGACAAACGACGGAAATGGTGCTTATGCAAACCATTCCCGTGATAAAAACAGGGATTGTAATTCTTAATTTGTCAGCCTGTAGGCGCACCGCCATTCCAATGATAAACTTGAAAATTAATTTTATTACTCAAACTATCGCATATTTCGCCATCTGCATAAAAACTCAATATAACCTCGTTTGTCTTATCTGTTTCTCCCCTTCCAGCAGAGAGTGCAGGCCACCAACACGCTGCATCAAAAAGTGTTGATAAATTAATTTTGCCACTGACTGCATTGACCGATTCAAAAGATAATGCAACATATGTTTTGTCAGTTATTGTCAGCGTTGCAGTCCACGCATTACCTAAATTATCAGTTAAATCTTTCGTATATACTCCATTTGTAAATGGTTTGTTAGTGTTTTCAATATTGACCTTCGGAATTTCAATTTTCCATTTTTTTGATACAAGCACATTAAAAAACACATCTTCCCCGTCCGCCGAAGTTATGCCCGACTTTTTCCAGTATGTAGTTCCACCCCCTGCATCATCAGCCTCAGTATATTTAATTAAATATGTGGAACCCTCAAGATTGTCGCTCAGTATGGCAATATCCTTGACAAAATAGTTCTCGTAACCTACCTTGCCCGAGATTACCGCTTGCGCTTTATGCGAACTTGCGAAACTGTCGCCTAAGTCTACAATCGTTGTTATGCTGAAATTCAATGAGGTTGCGGAGTATTCTTCTTCCGTGAATGTGATTGACAAATTACGCATAAATTGTAGCAAATCAAATGTTTGCCCTGCCGAAATTTTGTCGTGTGTCAAACTACTTGCACCCGCAACGGACACCGACTCAAACTTATATGTAGAACCCGAAACAAGCGTCGGCGCACTCATATATTTTGCGCCAAATGCAAGCGCGCTTGTGCCCATATTGATACCTTGTATCTTGCTTGCGTCAAGCCCGTCAAATTGATAAATTAGTTTTACATAATAATCACTCACGCCCGTTTGATTGCTACTAAAACTCATATAGTATGGCGCTATAGTGTCCGCTCCAACGCCCGTGCTTTTCCCGAATGTGAGTTTTGGCGTGTCTAATTTTGTTCCACTCGCATCAAGATTACTGTAATACATCTCAAGCCCGCTATTAAAGTTCATTGACGGACTTTTGAAATCAAATGTTATCGACCCAACTGCCGTTTTGTGTGCGGATAGTCCGCCTAATGTGCAAAACATAATCGTTGCAACGGCAAAAAACAATACCATTGTGCTTAGTATTGTCAACCCTTTTACCTGTCTTTTTAACCGCACAAACACATTAACATTTGCGCATTTTTTTGAACCATTATCTTGAAAATTTTGCATACTACCAACCTTTTTTGCACATTTTGCTGTTTTTGTACATTTATTATTGGTAATATGTGCATTTTTACTACTATTTATTATATTTTTTTGTGAGTTTAAACTTTGCGTCTGCAAATTAATACCGCGCGCAGTTTGGACATTTTCACGCACAGCACGCGCACACTTTGAGCCACTTTTCCTTACCTCAAACGCGACATTTTTCCCCGATTTTTCTACATTTTTTCCACAATTTTGTGGATAATCTCTAGACGCCCCCCCCCCCCCATTTAGTTAAGTTCTTAATCATTTTCTTTTCCTCACTTATAAATTATTCGTTGTTAGTGTACCACAAACAACAAAAAATATCAAATGTTTTGACACACATTTGATATTTAATCGTGGAATGAACATTTTTTTATTTATCTACCACACTAAAACATTACGCTAAAATCGAAATGACATTATTTATCAACACCATTTATTCTATCACTTCCCAGTACCCGCTCTTATCCGACCCAACACGTTTTATCTTGTTAAATTTTCATTTTCTTTTAGTGCCTACGTCACACAATTTGAATAACTATTTATAATAAACTTATATTTTCATCCACCAAATTTTTACTTTGCATCTGTAATTCATCCATTCTTTTTCTCCTTTGACTTAGCAATTAAAGTTTCTTTCACTTTTTTTATTTTTTCTTCTTTCTTTTGATCTTCCAACTGTTTATCCAAAATTTCCTCTATTACAAATTTCACAATTTCATAAATATCCAAGCATTCTTGTTCATTATATTCGTGTATCCCCTTGCTTAAAACTGAATATAATTGATTTCTCACACTTTCCAGTTCTTTAGGTATAATTTTTTCTTTTTCTTGAACTTTTGAAAATTTATCAATAAATTTTATATTTGTTTCTTCAGAGAAAAATTCTTTATATTTTTTTTCTATTATATTTTCTAAAATTCTTCTAAGATAAACAAATGCAGCGATTCCTTTCTTTTGAGAATAACAGCTGAGTGAACTCTTAAATTCGATAAAATATTTTGAAATTAAATTTTTGTACTTGTTAATTTCCTCTCCTTGCAAATCACTAAATGATGGATTTTGCCCAACTTTCATTATGTACTTACGATCACTTGTAAAAAAATACTCGTGTCTTTCTCCACATTTTGCGCAATAATAATCAAAATCTTTGTATATCTCACGTGATGAATCGTCAATTTGATCTTGTATGTGCTTCCCCGCTTCCGCATATAACAATATTCCATTGGACATACTACCATTCAAATCGCTCATATAAGAACTATCATCTTTTTTGTATATAAATGTTTGTTCTTTATCGCAATGCATACAATATTCTTCAATTTTCGAAAGATTTATTTCCGATAAATTTAATACATCTTGTGCCTCAAGATCTACTTTTACATAAGGTGGTATTTTAGTTATAAAATTTTCAAAATTAAAATTACTCATTGACTTCTCCTTTATCATTGTTTTCATCTTTTATTGGATTATAGCTAGTGTGTAAATTATTATCTTTATCACGACTTACTGAAAATTGAAAATTTTCAGTAAAATTATTATTTTCAATATCACTGTATTTTATAGGGAAATTAATTTTAATTGAATCTTTGATTTGACTTGCGTCAATTATGTAATAATATTTTTTTGAATTATTAGCGATTATAGATGTCGGACAAATAAGAGGAAAATCATCTTCTATTAGATTTACATTAATGGCGGTTCCTCTCCCAACATTACTCAAATTAAAAGTTAAAAATAAAAAATTTTGTAATTTATTCTCTAATTCCCCATTGTCAGAAATAGCTGATAAACTTTTATAAATATCTCCTTTTTTTATGGCATCATCAATTTCTTTATTGCTATGATATTTATCCAACTCTTTTCTTAAATATTTACAAATAGAAAGGTTTGATATGTTCCCAAATTTATTTATATCAAAATAAATAAAATCAACTTGATTTTCTTTCTCCTTAAAATCGCTAATCGACAATTCTTCATACTCTATTTCTAAATTTGGCTTAACACTTGATAAATAGCGCTTTTTATCATCTTCTCTTTGCTTGATGTTTTGGTAAACAGTTACGCCACCTAATGCAAATGTGCCTGAAAAACTCAAATATGAACCCAAAAATATCAACCAGTCAGCTTTGCTTATCCCCTCCCCAGAAGGTATTGTGTTATGGATGAAGAAAAACATCCAAATTAACAAATAAATTATAGAGAAAATCAAAAGAGTAATTATTACGAACAAAATAATTTTTTTAATTTGTTTTTTTTCCATTCTTTCTCCTTTTTAATCCTCTTTTTTGTCGGTTAGTTTTTTAACGATTTTGTCAAAGTCGGACTCTATTTTTTGTGTTTTGTTAAAAATGTTATATTCCATTTCGGCTTTTTGTTTTGCGTCTTGCATTGAGATTTTACCATTGTCGGGCAAAATTTTATATTTTCTAAAAGTCAAAAATTCATTTACGCTTTCTGAAAATTGCTCCATTGTGAAAGCGTTTTCTCTTTCAATTAAATCTTCAATATAGTCAAAATAACCCGTAACTATTCTTTCCAAACTTTTAATTTCTTTTTCAGTTAGATAATTTTTTGCCACCATTGCATCCGATTTTAATATTCTGCCTTCAGGCGAATTTTTCCAAGTGGAAAGCCCCATATTGTCTTTTGAATGGTCTGCTTTTGAATATATTATTTCCGCCGCGGTTTGGCTTGTTATTGCGAAATGAAATTTGTTTTGAATCGTTGCATAAAATTTGTTTGCTAGTTCCGCGTTTTTGTTATAGTCAATTGAACATTCAGCGAAAATATCCGTTATTTGTTGCCAAATTCTTCGCTCGCTTGCTCTTATCGAACGAACTCTTTCAAGCAGTTCCCTAAAATAGTCTTTGCCAAAAGCGGTTTCGCCTTGCTTTAATCTTTCGTCATCAAGGACAAACCCCTTTATCATATACTCTTTTAAGACTTTTGTTGCCCAAATTCTAAACTGTGTTGCCTTTGACGAATTAACCCTGTAGCCAACCGATATGATTGCGTCAAGGTTGTAGAACATTAATTTCCTTTCAACATTTCTTTTCCCCTCAAGTCGAACTACCGAGATTTCCTCGGTTGTTCGACTTTCTTCAAGTTCGCCTTGTTCGTAAATATTTTTTAAGTGTAAAGAAATATTGTCAGTAGAACAGTCAAAAAGTTTAGCCATATCTTTTTGTGTTAACCAAATTGATTCGTCTTTAACAATCGCTTTAACATTGACATTTTCGACGGGTGAATTATACACTAAAAACTGAAATTCTTTATTCATTGTTTCATCTCCTTTGGGTGCTTTACAATTTTTTATGCTTACTTTTAAGGTATATAGCAAATTACCTATGTACTTTAATTCATATAGTACCACTCACTAAACCTACAGCAGCGGGGCTATCCTCGCCGAGAACATACGCTCATAGAAAATACACAAGTACGCCGTCCACAACAGTTAATTGCGTGTAGGAACAGTACCTGCAGTCGCGGGGCTATCCCCGCCAGTATTTGTAGTAGCGGGCTTTCCCGCAAAGGTGTGCGAGAGAGTGGCGGGGGCGCTGACGCCACGCAAATGCGTTTTTGTGTGCGCGACAGTTAGAACATATACGTGACTAGCGCGGAGTGTTTTCGCACACTCGTTGGCAGTAGAACCCGTCGTAAAAACGTCGTCGATAAGCAGTACGTTTTTATGCACAAATGCTGTTTTGTCAATTTGCTCAAACGCGCCGTCTAGGTTATGCTTTCTTTCCTCTCTAGTTTTCGCGGTTTGCGACTCAGTGTTGCGTATGCGAACAAGGTTATCTTTGTCAAGCGGTAGATTCATCAGTTTGCAAAACTCCTCAGCAATGAGCAACGCTTGATTGTACCCGCGCGCTTTCAAATGTTCCTTGCTCATCGGTACAGGAACAACAACATCCGCAATAAAATCGCACTTTGCATATTCTTCCGCAAGCAAACGCGCAAAGTAGCGTTTCAAAAACTTTGCATCGTCGTACTTGAATTTTCTAATCAACCTTTTCGTCACGCCCGTATAAATTAACGGGGCGCGCGCTTTGTCAAAAAAGCGTTCGTTGTTTTTACACTCAAAACAATAGCCTGCATCGCCGTAAACATTTGCTCCGCAACGGTTGCAAATCTTGCCGTCGTTTATCTCAAAAATCGGCATACACTCGGGACAAATGTTGTAGATATTTTGTCGTGGCAAGTCCTTTCCGCACCCAAAACATTTTATATCCTCAGGATAAAGTGCGTCCAAAAAAGTTGTTTTACACTTTTTGAAACAATATTTAATATAACTCAATTTTCTACTCCACTAATGACTCGACATATCCGTCTTTGAAAAGATTTTCGCCTTGCTCCAAAAACCACTTGAGCGCCGAATAGCGTTTAGCGGTGTAATCATTTTCAACCATTCGACGCAGATAAAACTTGTTGCCGACAAGTACCACAGTTTTTTTCGCGCGCGTGACGGCAGTATAGAGCAGATTTCTTGTCAAAATCTTGCCCGTGCCTGCGATGATAGGAATGACGACGACGTCAAACTCACTGCCTTGACTTTTGTGTATCGTCATCGCATAAGCAAGCGTCAAATTCACTAATTCATTTTTTGGATACACGCACACGCGTCCGTCCTCAAACGTAACCGTAACTTCGCCCTTGTGAAAATCGACGCTCGTAACCGTGCCAATATCGCCGTTATAAACGCCCTCTCCGTGCTCATAAAGTCCGTTTTCGTCCTGCTTGACCCACTCAATTTCGTAGTTGTTGACAATTTGCATAACTTTGTCATTGAGCCTAAACGTCACGCGCTCCGTGAAAAGTTCGCTTTTATATCGCGCAGGCGGATTTATGCTTTGTTGTAGCACCTTATTCAAGTTTTCGACCCCGCAAACCCCAACTTTCATTGGCGCTAGCACTTGTATTTTTGACGGCTCAACGCCCGTGAACTTTGGCAAGCGCTCAGTGACAAGCCCGTTTATGCACTCAAGCATTTCAGCGGGTTCTGCCTTTGACTGAAAGAAAAAATCTTTGCTTTTGTTGTCGATGAGTGGCATACGCCCCTCGTTTATGGCGTGCGCGTTTAGGACAATCAAACTTTCTTTTGCTTGCCTATAAATCTCCGTGAGGCACACAAACGGGACGCACCCACACTCCAAAATGTCGCTCAAAACATTGCCCGCGCCGACGCTTGGCAGTTGGTCTTTGTCGCCGACAAGAACCACTTGGCAGTTGCGCTTGACCGCTTTTAGCAATGCGTTTAGAAGCGTTACGTCGACCATCGAAACTTCGTCAACAATGATGCAATCGCTCGTCAATTTGTTGTACTCATTATACTTGAAACAGTTGCCCGCGCTCGCAAAATCGACCTCAAGCGCGCGATGAATTGTTTTCGCCTCAACGCCACAACTCTCGCTCATTCGCTTCGCCGCTCTGCCAGTCGGCGCCAGCAAAAGAACATTCTTACGCATATTGTTCATAAGACTTAGAATACATTTTATAATCGTCGTTTTGCCCGTGCCGGGCCCGCCTGTTATGACGCAAAAACCATTGTTCACAGCCATTTGCACCGCTTGTTTTTGTTGCTCGTGCAATTCAATGCCGTTCACGTTTTCAAAATTCGCAATTTCTTCGCTAAAATCGGTGTCACGCGCCGATTTGTTCAACAATGTGAGGATTTTTTTTGCCGAACCCTTTTCAATATTAAAAAACTTTGTCAGCATCAAAACTTCAGTGTCATTTATTTTTTCTTGCTTCAAAACGCCGTCAATTTGCATTTGAAAAAGCACTTTTTCAAGTTTTTCCTCAAAATCTTCAAATTCAATCTTCAATATTTGAGTTGCGCCCTCATAAACTTCACTTGCGGGCATATAAGTATGCCCGTCCTTGTCCGCGCCGTCCTTCAGCACGTGCAAAAGCCCCGCACGCAAACGAAAATCGCTGTCAAACGGAATGCCTAATTTTTTTGCAATTTCGTCCGCGGTCAAAAAGCCGATTCCGTCCACGTCCTCGACTAACGCATATGGGTTGGTACGCAATTTTTCCATTGTTTTGTCGTGATAAGTTTCGTAGATGCGAATTGCCATACGCGGAGTTATGTCGTAATCTTGCAAAAACATTATCGTATCTTGCATACGTTTTACATTGATGTAACTTTCCGCAATAACAATTGCTTTTTGCTCACTAATACCGCGAATTTCCGTAAGACGCGAAGGGTTGAACTCAATTATGTCGAGTGTATCTTCGCCGAACTTGTCAACAATTGCCTTTGCCGTAACCTTGCCAACGCCCTTGATGAGTCCGCTCTGCAAGTATTTTTCAATGCCAAAAGTCGTCTTAGGTTGAACAACCTTTGCGTGCGTGAACTTGAACTGCTCGCCATAATTTTTGTTTGTCGTATATTCGCCCGTCAGTTCAAGCGTTTCGCCAATATTGACCGACGGAAGCGTGCCAACGCACGTTATTTCGACCCCGTCCATATCAATGACAAGCACCGTATAGCCATTGTCCTCATTTTGAAAAATGATTCCCTTTATTATTCCACTTATTAACATATTTACATTATAGCACAAATTTTTGATTTTTGTATCAAATGTTATCAAAGATTTACATATTTGGTAAAATGGCTTGCACTTTCCCAATTACTTGTCATAAAAAAACATCTCCTACCAAAAAATTTTGTAGAAGATATTTTTTGTCGTTTCAAAAATGCTTAATACCCCTTGTCTAATGCGTATTGCGCCATTGCTTCCTCAACTGACCATTTTCCTTTGTATCCCCCTTCTACCGCTGGAATAGTATCTAACGTTGCATTCAAAAATTGATGATATTTTGTTCCAGCGTCATATACCATTAGTGCGTCAAAATTTGTATTATCAATATAACTACCACTCCCCCCTGGACTAATATGACAACCATTATATTCACAAAATGGTTTGTAGTAATAACAAAACCTTGGTGTTCCTCCGCATGTAATTCCAAAAATATAGCCATTATTCATCGCGGAAGTAATAGATTCTTTCCCTACAGTAGTTTCACTTTTAAAACCCCAAAATTGCATTACATTGTAACAATTTTCTATATTTGCAAACTCCCCAATACCAGAAATAAACGCCCCAGTATAATTTTGCGAATAATAAAAGCCAAAATACACATCTCCATAATTTTTGCAATAGTAAACATAACTAGTAGAATTATCTAAAGATCCAGACGATATCCCATTCACGCTCAATATTGTGTTGTCTGTTGAATTAATAAGTTCAAGCATTCCATAATTATTGCAGTACCATAAGATTCCTGCTTTTCCAATGCCAGACATTATAGTACCCCCTCTTATTCTACCATTGTTTGTGCAACTTTTGATTGTTTTCGCTACCCCTATTCCGTAATTAGTAACATATTGCTTTATCAACTCACCATAACTAATATCTAAAACACTATTGTTGACGCAATTTATAATTTCTTTAGCATATCCTCCGTCTGTTTTTCCACCACATATGCCTGCAATTCCCATTAAGTCGCCTATCGTATTCGAAATGTCACTTCCTGGATACTCGTAAGAATCACTTACTAAACCCGATTTATTATACCACGCAAGAACGATTGCGTTGTTTGTACAACCACTAATTGTTGCCCCAATTGCTCTACTAGCAATGCCAGAGCCACCTGCACAGCCGTTGACTGTCAAATTTTTTATGACCACATCATTGCAATCATAAAATAAGGAATATGGGAAATATCCCGTCAAGGCGTGCCCTTCCCCATCGAACTTCCCATTAAAGCCATATATTACATACAAGTGGTGAATGAAATTCGATATAAATGAGGTTAGAGTTTCATCTGCATCAAAAATCTCACAATTATAAAGACTTATGTATCTGTCATTATCAATTGCATCTTGAGTTCCCCACTCTTCATATGTGTTATTCTCATTATGCCAAAATATCGCCGGATTGTTTGGCGCTATAAAAGGCGGAATATATGCCTTGATTGTTCCATTTGAAAATTCGACGCAATTAGTAAGCGTTTCATCTCCAGTAAGTTCATTCCAAGGAGCATCATCGCGCTTAAATTTGTAATTTTCAATCAAATCTAAATTATTTTTAAGCGCAACGCTTGCCGTTTTATAATAATTGCTAGTGTACATAAAAGTCATAAAGTCGTTTTTGGTGCGAATCTCATAAGGAGATTCTTCGGTGCCAGCACCCAACAGCATTTTTGGCACACACTTGATTGTGACATCTGCATCTTGGGAAGAAAATGTTGTCGAAGCGTCAATTTTAGACGCACTCATATTTGCTACAACTGAAATTTGTTCCCCGACATTAAAACTATAACTATGATAATATTTATACTCACTCGCATTCGTCTCTCTCATTGAGTTAATAATGCTTTCTTGTGTCAAAGTCGTTTTAAATTGTCTCAAAAACACGTCAAGACCAGTTTTGTAAGAGGCATTTGTGGTGGCACTGCTCGTATATGCCACCAACGTATTGTTTGTTGCATTGTACGACAACTGCCAAGTGAGTCCATTTGCGGACAAACTATTGCTCGACAAAGAACAATCGAACCCATTCGGCAAAGTGAATTGCAATCTCAAATATTGCCCCGACTTTTTGCAACTTAAAGTATAAGTTGCGCTAGAAATCGACGTCAAATTATTTCCATTACAATACGCATCTTGTGCGGTTGTTCCAAGAAACAATGTTGGCATACTCGCCTCAAACCCCGCGCTGACGCCTTGTGGCAGTGTGAAAGATATTGTGCCGGTTGCTGTTTTTGAACTAGAAAGACTTGCATATGTCATACCCATAAGCATACCCAAAAACATAATGACAACACAAAAAATCATACTCAGATATTTTTTGTATGATACTTTACTTTGCTTGACGACCCGCGCGCCCGCATCCGTTTTTGAATTATTTAGTTTTATATTTTTTAATCCATTATGTTTGCTTGGCTGTTGCGAAAAAACATCGTTGTTTTCACAAGAAATCAAATCTAATTTAGAATCTTCGCTATTGTCTCCATTATGTCGAATTTTGTAGGCATCCCGCACATTTTTGCGGTTTTCAGTATCAAAATATTGCACTAAACTATCATTTTTGCAACTATTTCGAATACCCCCCCCCCCCCCCATTTGGAGCATTTGTTCTATTAATCATTATAATCTCCTTCTTGTGCATTATCTTTTGTGAGCAATATTTTCTAACCCCTGAAAAATTCTGTTCACGCAATTTTGCATCTATTTTAGTATACCCAAAAATAAATTTTTAGTCAACTGTTTTTAAAGAAAAAACAAAAACTTTTTCGTCCCCGCACTATTTCTAAATATTATTATGGTGGCGTTTGCCACTAGACGCGAGGGTTCCCCGTCAAATGTGATTGGGGATAGCGTTGTAACTGTTTTTGATTTCAGCAATCGACGCGTCAAGGCGCTCCTCATCGGCTGGCGAAAGTTGCAGTTCGATTATCTCCTGTATTCCGCTACGATTGACAACACACGGACGCGAATAATATATGTCGTGCGCGCTGTCGTACGCCGATACCGTCAGCACCTCGTGCGAGTCTTGCAAAATTGCGTTTGTAATTTTTACAAGGCTCATTCCAATACCGTAGCAGGTGTACCCTTTTTTGTTTATAATTTCGTAGGCACTTTTGCGAACTTTTTCCTCAATTTCCGTCTTTTCCTCATTTGAAAGATAAAAATCGGCAGTATTCATCGCGACGAGCGCATTATTCCACGCGACAAACTCGCTGTCGCCGTGTTCGCCAATAACATACGCGTGCACGTGGCGCGGGTTCATATTGATTTTTTCGCCAATATAGAATTTGAGGCGCGCGGTGTCAAGCACAGTTCCGCTTCCAATTACCTTTTCAGGCGCAAACCCCGACAATTTTTGCGTTATGGTCGTCATAACATCTAGCGGATTTGTCGCAATCAAGTATATGCCGTCAAACCCTGTAGGCGCAATTTTGCTGATGATATCGTCAAAAACCGCATAGTTTTTGTCAATCAATTTTTGGCGCGACTCGCCCTTTTCTTGATTGCGCCCCGCGCATATGACGACGATATCCGCGTTTGAACACTCCTCATATTCGCCAGCATATACGCGCGTTGCATTCCCACAATAAGGTACAGCGTCGTTCAAGTCTTGCGCTTGCCCCGTCACATATTCTTTGTTAATGTCAATCAAACAAAGTTCGTTGATATTTGCCCCACTCGTCAAAAGCGCATACGCGTACGCCATACCGACATTCCCACAACCAACTAGTACAATTTTGTTCATAATGATAACTCCTTTTTTCGTTTTACCGCGCACCTTTGGCTCATAGCCCATTCCGCGCGCTTTTTCTTATCATTATTATACACTTTTTGAACGTACTTAGTCAATTAAATCAAACACTCTACATTCTAAGCACATCAACAAACGACAGCGCTAGCCAATAAATAATGATATTTCTTTATTTTGCTAGCGCTGTTATTTGACTTGGTATCCCATAATTTATCGGGTTGTCCTTCCGGCAAGGCACGCCTTGACTGCAGGTTTGGAAAGTGCGCACCACATACTTTGTACGTTAGAACTGTGGTAAGGCACTTACCTCATTGTCATTTCGACCGAAGTTGGCGACGTAGTCGCCGCCGAAGCGGAGAAATCTCCCGGAAGGGAGCGCGGTTCATTATGAGCGAGAGCGTACACTGACAGCGTCAGCAATTAAATAAAGGAAAACCTTTTATAGTAGTGCTAGCGCTATCATTATATTTTTGACCCCTTCCGGGAGATTTCTCCGCGTCGGCGAGGGCTGACGCTTCCGCCTTTGGTCGAAATGACACAGGTGTGAGTAATTTACCATAATAAAGTCATATTAAATTAAACGCTAGCGCTACACAAGCCTGAGAGCGGGTCCGCAACAAAAAAAGTACATAGTCAATTAACTATGTACCTAATTTGTATAAAGCCACCCAGCCAAACCTGTAGCCGTGCGCTATCGCATCGAGAACAAACATATATAGAAAGCAAACAACTTCGCCGTCTACATAAACGACTTACGTGTAGGGACAGTACCTGTAGCCGTGCGCTGTCGCACCTATACCCGCCTTGCGCCGCAGTGCTTGCAAAACTTCGCGCGCGCCGAAATTGGCTGTCCGCAATTCTCGCAGAACTTGCCCTCTCGTGCGGGTTCTTCGTCCGCATCTTGCGCATTTTCTTCAACGACGTTCTTGCGCTCGGTGCCTTTAGCACCACTTGTGCTATTTTTGTTTTCGACTTCCGCTTCGTTGAATGCGTCCGCACACTTGCGTGCAAGTGTTTTTGTTGCACCGCCAACAATTTCGCCCGTCGTATCCGCAATATCAGTTAAATCTCCCTTGTTCTCGTTTGCAACGTATTTTGTAGTCTTTATGTTCAATTTTGCAAACATTGGCATTAGCGCCATAAAAGACAAAACAAAACCAATCAACATTAAGGCACCCCCGCAAAAACAGGTAAACATTTTGCCTGATTGCTTGTCAAACCAGTCATCTTCCCCCATATCTGGAACTCGTTTTGTAAGCGCTAAAACAAGAAGTATGATTCCCACAACAAGCAAAACTGCACCAATACAGCCTAGCACAATTAAATGCTTTGGATACTTGTTCGCGTTTTTGTTTTTCTCTTTTTGTTGAGTTTCTTTTTTACCCTCACGGTTGCGCAAATCTTCAAAATTTGACATAATTTCTCCTTTTTATTCTACTATTATGCTGTAACTATAACACATAATGCCCTGCGTCGTAAATCAACGCTTTGTTGTTCGCTTTGACGGTCATTTTTGTAGGGTTGCTTTCGTCCTCGAACTCCGCACCTACATAGACGGCGTCCTTTGTTTTGTTGTACTTTTCAGCGATAGATGACTTTGCTTTGGTAGAAACAAAGTTTACAATCTTGACATCGGCTTCTTTTGCCGTCCAGTTGAGCCAGAACCCATAGCAAGTGCCACCCTCAACAACTGTTGTAACTTTTTGCGGAACTACTACTTCAACACTCCCGCGTGAACTTTCAATGCTGTTTGTGCCCGTAACATTCAAAAAGTGTGCAACAATTTTGCCCGAACCACCCGACTTCAATGTCGCTTGACCGCGAACATTTTTTACCGTGATTGTGCCGTCGCCACTATCGACGCCCGTCGCAACGTTGAGATTTTTGCTCTTCAAGTTATTGATTGCAGTCGCAATGTCAGCATCGGAAACTCCTTCAATTTTGGTGTTGTCCGCCATAAATTCGATGTCAACTAGACCATATGTTGTTTGAACGGTTGCATCGCAAAGCGCATTGCCGAGTTTTATTGCCCCGCGTTTTGACGTAACATCAACCTTTTTGGCAAAGCAGTTTGTAATTGTCACATTGCCCGACTTTGTGTCAATGCGCAAATCTGTGCTACTTGCCGTGTTGCCAACAAGCCCAACTTGCCCGATTGTGACTTTGCCAGAGTCGTTTTGAATAATTGTTATGCCCTCAATTTTGTTGATGATGATGTCGCACGCATTGTTGTTGTCGGCGACATTATGCCCAAGCGACGTGAAACTGCCCGATATTGTGTTCGCTCTAAACAAGCCATAATCGCTCGTCAAGTGAACATCGGCATCGACGTTCCCAAACTGCACGTCAGCATTGACTGCATCAACGCGTATTGTTGCATTTTTAAGCGGATTATTCCTTTCAATATCCCCAAACTTGAATTTGCCTTTTTTGCAGTTGAGTCGAACATCACACGCAAGCGTGCGGTCGATTGTCAAGTTGCAAGAATCAGCGTCAATTGCCAAATTCTTTAAAATATTGATGTGCTTAATATCAAGCGTGTTCGCCTTGTCCTTGACTGTCAAGTTGTTGACGTTCAAAGTCGGATCGCCCGTCTTGTCTAGTTCCGCAAAGAACCCTTGCTCAAACTTGACGCTACCTCTGCCACTGTCAATGCGCAAATCGTTGAGTGTTCCGCTCCTAAGATTGTCCGCAACCCAAACCGTGATGTGCGCGTTGCGGTTCATATAAAAGCCCTTTGGCTCATGCGCCGTGAAAGTGACAACATTTTTTTCCGCATTTTCGCCCGTCAAAAGTTTTTTCTTTGCCTCAACCGTGAACCACGGCCCGTTTGTGTCCTTGCTCACAAACCCCGTAAGCGATTTCGTGAACTCGACTCTAAACGACTGCGCCGAGCCTGCGACACCCTTGAAAACTTTGACCTCAATGTTATAATTGTTTGCGACAATTTCAACCGCGTCAACGGCGTCGGTTATGCCCTTGTCAATGTAAACAATTCCGTCTTTGTTTTCCAACTTATCAGCACTCGAAACCACCTCGTAAACCGTGCCTTTGTCGTTGCCGTGATAGAACTTGTATCCAAAAATTGATACGCTCGGGAAAAAGTACATCACACCGACCAAAATAACGCCCACACCAACAATCAATCCTATGAATATGAGTGTGTAGGTAAGTATTCCCTTTATTACTGACATTTTTTCCTCCGTTTTTGTGCGCATTTTGCAACGTGAACCACAAACCAACTGCAAATTTAGCATCGCAATTACGTTTTGTAAATTTACTTTCTGTTCTAAAATCCATTTTGCGCTGTAAAAGTTGTTGCGCTTGCAATTGTTATGCAATTGTTGCAAAAATATGTCTTTCGCTATTTTGATATTAGTATATATCATTTTGAAAGAAAAATCAAGGTTTTTAAAAAAGATTATAAGGTTTTATAAATTATGTTAATTCTCAAAGTAAATTCTACCACAAAAATTTCTCAAAGTAAATTCCACCTCAAATTGCACTATTGAGTTTGCTTTAAAAAATCTTTTAAACTCTCCAAACTAAATTCCGCCTTTATCCACTATGCAGTTTACTTTGAGAATTAACAGTTTTATAAATTAATGTAAATGGCAATGCAATTTGTTATGCTTGTTTTTTGTGCGTAGCATTATGTCACTGTTTGCAAGCAGACCAATAGTTGCCTTTTCTTAAATTAATAGCAACCAAAAAATAAGCAAATTTTAGAAAAGAAAAAATGAAACCCCTTGAAAATTGAAAAAAGATGTGGTATAATAATGGCTGTTAAGGAGATTTATATGGAAGAAAACGTAAAATTAGAGTTGGCTTGTATGTTTGACCGCAAAGATAAGGAAGTTCAAAAAATCATTGAGGTTGAGGCAAATAAGGAATTAAAAAAAGCGTATGCAAAACTTCACGCTGACGCTGAAAAAAGAACAAAACTTGAACGTCTAAACACAATTGAAACTTTGACAGATGAAGAAATTCGCCTCGTCGTTCAGTTGCATATGGACAGAATAATCAAGGAATATGAAAAACAAAGCAAAACCGTTGTTGACATATTGGTTCGCGACTAAAAAAGTGGTTCCCCCACTTTTTTTTGTTGCTATTCTATTGAAACACACTGAATAAATATTTTTTATATGCAAACATTGTATGAAAAATTATACCTCAATTCTATAATTAGAATTTATTGCGCGAACCAAATGATAAAACACTCTAGTTCACTAAGTGAGTTCTACCACAAAAATTTCTCAAAGTAAATTTCACCCCAAATTTCACTATTGAGTTTGCTTTAAAAAATCTTTTAAACTTTCCAAACTAAATTCCGCCTTTATTCACTATGGACTTTATGTTGAGAATTAACAAAATATAAAACATTTAAAAAAGTTCCAATAATTGATTGACAAAGTTTAAAAAAAATGCTATCATAATTAAGCGAAGTTGTGAATTCGTCAAAAATATCAAATAAGTGTCGCATTTGCAACCTGCAATCATAATTATCCACAATAATTGAGCTAAAGATTGGAGAGATACTCAAGAGGCTCAAGAGGACGCCCTGCTAAGGCGTTAGTACGGGAAACCGTAGCGAGGGTTCAAATCCCTCTCTCTCCGCCATAACGAATAATATACGAACTCTTGTTGGAATTGACAAGCATTGTTTGATATATTTCTATATTACACGACAAAAGAGGGACTAACCCTCTTTTTCTTGTAGTAGTTGCAATATTATTGTGATTAGGTCACTGACTATCTCTAGTGTTAGTTCGGCGTGAATAACGCTGAACGGCTTTTTTTCTTCTAAATTTTTTATTGTATTCTCAATCTTTTCTATATCTTCTTTGTTGTTAATTACTATTTCTTCGCTATCGTTTGGTTTTGTATTAAAATGATTATTATTCTGTCATTATAATAGATTATTTTTGATATAAACTGGTCAAAGAATTTCCACTCTTTCATTGTGATTGGAATAATCTTTACTCATAAACACCCCCTCTATATAAGGGGTTTTATAAGTCACTTTTTACATTGAATTTCTTTACATAAAAAAACTTCTGATTTTATCAGAGATTTAGCCATATACATATAAATTATTTTTCAAAATTCAATTTTATTACCAAATTTTTCAGTCACTTTTTTCTTTTATCTCAAAAAGAGAGGTAATGAGTATTTTTTTAAAACAAAAAGATCAACATCGATTTGAAGTTGACCTTATTGTTACTTATTCAAACACTTCATCAAGCTTTTTCTCTAAAGTACCATTTTGTGCAAAAGGCAAGGCATCAAACTGTTTTAGATTGTGTTTATCAACTTTTATATCTTTGTCAAAACCTAATATGAAGGATTTTGCAATTCTGTAAATAATTTCTGTTGGAGCTAAGCCATACACTTGCTTTGCAAAAATATGATTTAGTCTATCGGTATCATTTGGATAAAGCTTTTTCATATTTGTACTTCTATAAAGCCTTTTAACAATTTCTGCAATATAAAGTCCTGATTTCATATATAGGTCTATAAAAGTATGATTTGGGTCATCATAGCAACCTGGATTTTCTTTTTCAAGATTATCTACCATTTCTTCGACAACTTTTTTTGGTGTAAATATTTGATTGGTCTTTTGAGGTGGAATATAGTCAAAAATATCTTCTTTTGAGTTATCATCAAAATAATTTGCGAGATCTTGTTTTTTCTTCAAAAATTCTTCTATTGAATCATTGAAAACCACTGAATCAAAAGATCCATTGTAATGGTTATTTCCACCGTTTTCATCAACATAATCAAAGCCATTTCTTAACTTTCTAAAATCATCTAATGAAATACTTGTAACTTCTTTAAACACTTTGTTAGGAATTATTTGGTCAAAATTTTCCAAGGTAGTATTTTCATCTCCATATGCCATCAAGAATGATGGGATAGTTCTTGAAAAGCCCCTTAAATGGTCACGAACATTATCCATTAAAGAATTTTTTTGTTTTTCTTTTTTATCCGTTTCAACGGCATCAACAATTGTTCTACCTGCATTATCAATAACATTTTTAACTTCTGATTGAATATTATCAATAAAATTTTGTCCGATTTCTTTTTTCTTTTCATCAAATTTTGTGTTAATTTCTGCAATCTTATGAACATTTCCACTTTGTTTTGCATTTTTGAGTTCTTTTGATCGTTCATTTTCAAGTTTGTTGTTACTAATTTGATAATTGCCATATTGTTTTTTAACAAAAGTATCTGCCGTTGTATTTATCTTTCTAACAAGTGCTTGTTGAGTAGATTTAGATAAATCACTCCCGTAATTATCTTTTGCAGTTTTAACCAGAGTGTCTGTAATATTTGTGTGAAATACATCTAAAAGAGCATTAAGTTTTTCATCTTTTTTATGTGTGCTTTCAGTTTCTTTTTGAATAGTTGTAACAGTGTCAATTAAACTTTGTTCAATATCTCCATAAATCTTTTCTCCAAAAACATCATTTGCAGTTCCAATAACTTGTTCTTCTGGAATTACAACATTTCCTTCATCATCTAGATTAAGTTTTTCCTTTGTATCTTCTTTTATTCCAACAGGTTCTTTGATAGGTTCAAATTTCTGAAGAATATCTAAAACTTCCTTTGGAGCATTAAATATATTGCCTACATTTTGGAATAAGAAATTACTCATAAATCCACGACGAACAACTTCTTTTGCATGAATAGCACGAGGAATAGACAAAACTTTTTCTGCATCAAGTTCTATCATTTCGCCATTTGGATCTTCGCCATATACAGGGAAGAAGTTAAGAAGTTCTCTTACATGTCGTTTTCTTGTGTCAGAGTCGCCACGACCATTTGCTGTGTCAGCCATAAGGTCATTTGCAAATTCTTCAACAATAGTAAGCGTTCTTGCAGGATCAAAGTCAAATACATAAGAATTTTGTTTTCTGTAACTTTCGCTACCATTTTTGAATAAACATGGGTTTTGTGCTCTAAAAGCCGATTGCATATATAGTGCCGGACTCTTTACATTAGAAAGCATCATAACAGCCGTCCACTCTGGAATAGTAATGCCAGTTGTAAGTTGACCCACAGAAATAGTGATTGTTTTATCGTTGTTTTTTATAGCATCAACAACTTTATCATAAGAGTTTTTGATATTCTTATCAAAACTTATTTCATCACTAGAATTCCCTTCATTGTCTATCTTACCATCACCAGCCGCAAGGACAATTTTGTAATCTTTGAAAACTTCATGATTTTGCAATTTTTTAGCGAGAGCCTTTGCACTGCTAACATATTTAAGTAACCACAAAGTATGCTTTAATTCTTTTCGTAATTCTTCTGTTGAAAATGGAAATTTTTCTTGTTTTGTTAAAGCATCAAGAAATTTATTCACTGCATCATTATGTATAAATTCACCACTTGCATTTGTATCAAAAAAGTCATTTAAGTCCCAGCAAAATGCTTCATTTTGCCCATCATTATCAAAGTCTGCTCCTTGTTCCACTTTATCACGAACAATGTCAGACATTTTATAAGTAAACAAATTAAGTTGTGGTAAGTTAGCATAAGGATTTTCTTCTTCGCTTGATTCATTCCACTCATGTTTTGCTTTTTGCTCATCAGCATAAGTCCAGTTATAAATTGCTTTTAGTGGAAATTTATCATTTGCAAGTGCCTTGAAAGGTGTTCCAGACAAATGCAATGTGTATCTTCTTTTTATTTGGTCAAACGCCACATCTGTTTTGTAAGTATCAACTCCTTCGTGTGCTTCGTCAATAACCAAAACATCCCATTCGAGGTCAGCAACTTCTCTTAATTTATCAAATTGCCCACCAAAGTATATTGAACCTTTAAGGTCTTGAAGAGATACAAATTCAATGCACCCTTTGTGATTTGGTTCAGATATTAAATCAAGATATTTTTCTCTTGATAATACATATTTTTTATCTTTAAGTCCATCGACATTACTTACGAAATAATACCCCGATTCTGTTCCCATAAACTTAACATAATCATCATACCATGAGTTCGCAATAGCGGGTCGGTTGGTTACAATAAGTATTTTGTTAATGTTAGGGAGTGCCTTACACAAATCATAAGTTGATAATGTTTTGCCAAATCTTGGCTTTGCATTCCACAAACATTCTGCTTTATGAGAACTATCTAAAAAATATTCTTTTGTTTGTTTAACTGCTTCTTTTTGTTCTTTTCTTAAAACATAAGGTACAACACCCAAAGTTTGCAAAACACCTTTATCTCTTTTAAACTTGCCAAACAAAGTATATGATTCATCACCAGAAATATAAAACCACTCTGGGCAACCTTCTGCGTCGGGTTTTGGGTCTTTTCTTTTAATATCATTTTTTGCGAGATATGAGTGGAACTCTTTGTCAGTAAATCTTGTTATGCCGTCCGAAAAAATTGCAAGGTCTTGCCACTCTTTTTTTGCAATAACATCTACCGTTTGTGTTTGTTCTTTTATTCTTGCGTCAACATCTCTTTCGGTATATCCAATCTTAGTCCAGCCGTCGTGATATACCACTCCTGGTGTTGTGTAAGCATATATCATAGGAGCAACTTTTTCAGCTGTTTTAATTTTTATCTTTGCCATTATTTCATCTCCTCAACATGAGATTCAATGAAGTTAATTTCTTCTTGAGTTAAATCATACTTCTTATATAGTTGCAGGTCTATTTCATGGATAGTTTTGCTCCAGTCAATATCTGAATTATCTGTGAAATTTTGAAGTGGAACATAAGCCCAAGTAGGCTTTTTGTTAGCTTGTGTTATTTTTAGTACACCCAACATAGTTCTTGCAAATTTTGTTTTAATGTATTTTAAACAGTTCTCTGCTTCTTGTTTGTTTTCAAAACATCCAATTGTTAAGAATGTTTGAGTATGCCCCACAAGTGGGGTGCCCACAAGTGGGGTGCTTAGTACTTCGCCAATGGCTCCAGAGCCATTGGCGGCTGGCAAAAACACTTTATATTTATCAAAATTTATATTCTTTTTTATATATTTGCTTTTGATCCACATATATGTTCTTTCGTTGTCTTTTCTTCCGTAAATCTGAACATACTCATTTTCATCAACAGGCTTTTTATCAAAGAACACTATATTATAAAGCTTTTCTAATACATTTGATTTTAAATCAAATCTATGACCTTTGCTTAAAAGTTTTCGTTCTTCAATTTCTGGATGCTCTTTGTGCATTAGTTCTGTAAAACCTACACTTTCAGCTGAATATATAATATCACACATTGAAGTAAAATCAACTTTCGTAACTTTTTCAGCTAATGAGAGAAGTTCTTCTCGGCTTGTAAATGTTCCGATTTTCCCAAAGTTTTTTTCGGCATCTCGATAGGAAATACAAACACCGCCTTTTATATCAGTATTTGCAAATACTAGATTGCTTTTTTGGACATATTTTAGAATTTTAAAATGTTCATCATTTAACATTTTTTTATTCCAGTTTTTAGGTGTGCTTCCTGCATTAAATAAAAATCTAGCAGGAGTAATTAACTCAACTTTATTTGAAATTTTAATAGATTCATCCATAAATAAATGATAAATTGGTGGTGCATAACCATCATTATCGCCTAATGTATTATCTTGATAAGGTGGATTTCCTATAACAAAATCAAATTTCATACGCTTTTCTCCTTTGAAAAATTTAATTGACCTTTTGGTCTCCCAGTTCATTATTCGTGAGTATATTCCAGTGTGTTTGCTGTTATCGTTTTTTGCACAACCTAAGCAAGGTTCTGTTTCTTCATCTTCAAATAATGACATCTGCCTTTTTTGTATTGGCTTGCAACTATTTGGAATAACATCTTTCAGTCCGTCCATTTGCCATATATTCCAAGAAAGTATTTTTGCAATTTCTATCAAATACTCTTTTATAGGGAACATTCCAAATTTTGCAATATAATAATCTATAAATGTGAATAGCAAATTTTCTCTTGCAATCAGCAAACTGTCGCCTTGCCACTCATAACCAAAAGTTGACTTGAATGCGGTAAGTGTCCAATTATACCAGTCTTGCTCAGAATCGCAATTTTCATTTATTACTCTTAATTTTCTATCTAATGCCCCAATTCTGTTGTTTACATCTATCCATTCGCCAGTGGTTGTATCATAACGGCTGGCAAGGTATGGCGCTTCCCCACAGGATATTTCGAGCACCTTCAACTTCACAAAATCTTGCCACGTTTTATTTCTTTCGTTAGTAAAAGGTATTTTTTTGTTGTTAACTAACCAAGTTTTGTCTTTGGGAGTGTTAAACACATCTTTATTTTCAAACCACTCATCACAAAGATGATTATTCATTTCATTGCATATCCACGAGGGAGTAAAAACTTCTGCTTTGTTTTTGATTCTTATCTTTTGTTCTTTTTGAGATTTGTCTATTCGTGGTCTTATAACTTTTCCAAATCTACCAGTAATAAGTTTTATCGTAATTGGCTTCCACGGGTCATAAGATTCACCTTTGCTTACATATGTATTAGTTGCCCAAATGATGTTTTTGCCAGAACTTCTATCTTTAAGCAAAATACTTAAAAGTTCAGTATCCAAGCACTTAATGTAATTTTCTCGTATATCAATATCTGGTTGTCCTGACATAAAACTCCTTTTAGGCACAACCCCAAAAAAAAGAAAATTTTGTCTAAAAAGGTGTACCTTTATACACTCCAACTTTTCATAAAGTTGTTGTGTATTTAACTCTTATTTCATTCTTTGTAAAG
>CAKVOD010000011.1 GCA_934778205.1 uncultured Clostridia bacterium
CAAAAGCCACAACATTATTTGTGTGGTTCGTGGCAATTTTTTATATTTAGTTTTTGTACCATAATTTGCATAGTGAGGTACTGAATACAAAACCTCGTCTGCGTTTGAACTATCTTTTACACTTAATAGATTGTGTCTTAATTGTGGATAACTATTATACCCCCCCCCCCCCACATTTAGTTAAGTGCTTCATTATTTTGTTCTCCTTTGCTATTTATTTGCGGTCTTAGAACTTTAAAAACCGCATTTACAATGTTAGTTTACCACAATATAAAAAAATTATCAAACGTTTTGCACATATTTTTTATATTTTAGAAAAAATCAAAATTTTTCTTTTACTAAAATTTTGCAATACATTGTTCAAATATATAATTACGCCTTGAAAAACAAGCAATATTAATTTTTTTGAAAAAATTATGAAAAACACTTGATTTTTTGAAATGTGTGTGCTATACTAATAAAGTCAGTCAGCGGTCGTGGCGGAATTGGCAGACGCGCAAGACTAAGGATCTTGTGATTAACATCATGGAGGTTCAAGTCCTCTCGACCGCACCAGACGCAAAAAGCGAAGCAATTATGCTTCGCTTTTTTTGTGCGTGTTATAAAAATCATTTATTGTATGCTGACGCAGTCAAGGAATTCAAGTACCCCATAATATAGCGGGTTGCCCTTCCAGCAAGGCTAGCCTTGACTATAGGTTGGTTTGTCGTCTCACCCCCCCCCCCCTACACGACCAACCAACACCTGCACCTGTGCCGTCTGGCACTCTCCACTACAAGGGTTTTGCAAACCCTTTTGGGTCGAAATGACAATTAAGTAGTACCTTATGACTCAAATTAATGTTTTTATTTTATCTATTGGCTGGCGCGGACAAAGGAGTTTCAAGGGCACTATTTGCGGTGGTCGTCAAGCGTTTGTGCGGTTGGTTCGGGTTCAATCGGATTGTATACTGTATATGTGTTGCCATCTTTTGACTTTTCAAATGTGCGCTTGACGTTTGTCAACATTTGTTTGCCTTCATATTCAATTACTGTTGTTGGACTGATGTTTAGCATTCGCGTATTGACGACGCGGTTAAAGGCGTTGTGTATGACTGTTTTGAATGCGTTGCCGACACTTAGGTTGTAAGTGATATTCACGGAGTGGATAACTTTATTATTTTTCGCCAAAAACACTTCGTTTTTGATGTTTGCTTGTTCTTTTGGCGAGATGAAACGAACTTTGTTGTCAAAAAGATAGACTACATCTAGTCCTATAATCGCAATGTCGTTGCAGTTGCAAATTATAATTTTGGCGTCATTTATTTTACTTAACGCGTCATAATTTCCCTTTTTTAGCAGTTGCCTTTTAATGAAATCGTTGTCCACACGCTCGCTATGTTCACCATTGACAACAATTATTGGACTCAACAAAAAATTGCTCAGTTCTTCCTTTGTTTGTTTGTGAACAAGTGCGGTTGTCAAATACTTTGCTTCGTCGTGCGGGAGCATATCTTTGAGCAAATTATAAATGGCATCGCTGTAAAAATCAATGTTCTTGCTTTGATTTGTTATATTAATCACTAATCTTTCCTTCTCTTTGAAAATATTATACCATACATATATGATATTGTCAATATCAAGATTTTATTCAACATTATGGCGAAAGAAAGAACGGCGAGTGCCGTTCTCCTACAATACTATATACATTTACTATATATTTACGTATAATTGTTTTAAATTCATTTTATAAGAACTTTTCACGTATTGCGCACACAACTAACTGTGGCAAAAACAAATTCATCATAAAACACGATAAATTTGCTACCACGCTTAAAAATTGTCGCGTGCAATTTCAAAGAATGAGCGAGGGTGGGCACAAACTGGGCAAACTTCAGGCGCTTGCTTTGCACGTGTTCTAAAGCCACAATTACGGCAAACCCAAACGACTTCTTCATCTTTTTCAAAGACTTTATCGTTCTCAAGATTTGCAAGCAACGCTTTGTAGCGTTTTTCGTGTTCTTCCTCAATTTTTGCAACGCCTTCAAACAATCTTGCTATGTCGGCAAACCCTTCTTGACGCGCTTCATCGGCGAACTTTTTGTACATATCTGTCCATTCATAGTTTTCGCCGTTCGCTGCATCTGCCAAATTTTCTTTTGTGGAGCCGATGCCGTGTACGAGTTTGAACCACAATTTTGCGTGTTCTTTTTCATTTCCAGCGGTTTCCTCAAAAATTTGTGCGATTTGTTCAAAGCCCTCTTTGCGTGCTTTGCTTGCATAATATGTATATTTATTTCTTGCTTGGCTTTCTCCAGCGAACGCTTGCCACAAGTTTTGTTCGGTCTTTGTTCCTTTCAATTCCATAATATTCTCCTATGCAGTTCATAGCGCAACCAAACATTTTTTCGACGCCCTGCACCGCCGTCCCTTTTCGGTTGTTTATGATTGAGCTTTTGTATTATAGCATATTGCAAAATTTATTGCAAACGATTGCATAACTAAATTACTGCTTTTTTCAATAACCTTACTGTTTTTTGGTATCCCTTTTGGTAAAATACTTTCTATCTTTTAGCGAATTTGGCAGATATTGTTGTTCCACATAACCGCCATAATCGTGCGGATATTTATAGTACTTGCTTTGCGGGGTATGATTTTTTAGATACGGCGGGATATTATCGTCGGCGTGATTTTTAGCGTCGTCTTGCGCCATATTCATTGCAACTACAACCCTATTATCCTTTGGAGATTCGCACACATATATTATTGCTTGAGTGAGAATCAAATTGCCTTCAGGCATTCCAAGGTGGTCGAGCGCGTATAGTGCGGCGACAGATTGTAGCACGGCATTTGGAGCGGACAGCCCGACATCTTCCGCTGCGTGGCACAAGGTACGGCGCGCTAGCACTTGCGGTTCGATTCCCCCCTCTATTAGACGATTAGCATAATAGAGAGCGGCGGTTGAGTCACTACCTCGAAGGCTTTTGCAAAACGCGCTCAAAAGTTCGTAGTAGACATCTTCATTTAGGGTGGTTGCTTTTTTTTGTAGGCATTCGGCGACGATTTCCTTTGTGATGATTGTTTCGTTGTTTTCGTTTTCGGGGGTTGTAATTGCTCCTATTTCAAGACCATTCAACGCACTGCGGACATCTCCGCCACACGCATTGGCGATATAGTTCATTGCGTCATCGTCAATTTTGATGTTATATTTTTTTAGCCCGTTCTCACTACTGATTGCTCTTTTCAACACATTTTTGATGTCGTCTGCATTCAGCCTTTTGAACTCAAATACTGAACACCTTGAAACAATTGCTCGCGTCATACTATAACTTGGGTTTTCAGTCGTACAACCTATGAAAATGAGGTATCCATTTTCAAGCGACGCAAGCAATGAGTCGCTTTGCGCCTTGCTCCACCTGTGACATTCGTCCAAAAGTAGATACGTTTTTTGCCCATAGACTTCAAAATCTTTTTTTGCTTGCTCTATGACAGCTTTGACATCGGCGACACCACTTGAAATTGCGTTGAGTTTGACGAATTTTGAATCGCTTGTATCGGCAATTATTCTTGCTAGCGTTGTTTTGCCAGTGCCTGGCGGGCCATAAAAGATGACACTTGGCACGCGTTGCGCTTCAATCAATCGACGCAAAAGTTTTCCTGCGCCTACAATGTGCTTTTGCCCGACAAAATCATCAAGACATTGGGGACGCATTTTTTCTGCAAGCGGTTTTTTGTCGTTGTGCATATTTTCAAACAAACTATCCAAAATAAAACTCCTGTTTTTACCTATTTTTTGCGCTCGTTGATTAACGCTAACCATTTCGACGCTTAGGTAACTTTTGATATGTTATTATATCACAATTTCACGCATTTTCAAAGTAAAATATTGATTTAGTTGATTTTCAAATTATTGCTAACGCCTTGCAAATTTAGTGGTATAAATAAATTTTCATTGACTTGCAAATTGCTGTGTATTGTCCGCAGTTTGTTGCCGTGCAACAATATGCTTACTCGCGCATCGTTATAATTAAGTTTGAACATATTTTCATATGTGCAAATATTGCTTTTAAAACGGAAATATCCGCCTTTGATTTCTAATAGATAATCAAGCAAATATTCATAATTGAAAAGACTTGGAGCAAAGGCGGATATGAAATTGTCAAAACTCGTATTTTCGGCATAATTAATGTACGGAATTTCTTTTGAAAGAGCGGTTATAATTTGGTTTAGTTCATTATAACTATGAAAAAATATTTGCATTTGTTGAAGATTTTTTGAATGTAAATATAACAAAATTTTTTGTTTGTAATCTCGGCAATTTTTTGAAAGAAGAAAACAGTTTCTTAAATTTTGCAATATTTCATTAGCATAATCTACAACATATTGTTTGCCGTTGTCGGTTTGCAAAACATATTTGCATAGATAGTAAAACATTATAAATCGTGAAGTCAAATCTTTGTATTTTGAATAAAAACTTTCAAATGCTGGCAAAAAATAAGGTTTGTCTTGCAAATAAATCAGTGCAATTGCTGGGCATAATGAAATTGCGCTTTCAATATCATTTTTTAATGGCTTTTCGTCTTGCCAAAAATTGATGAAAAGCATTTTTTTCGCTTCAGTTTGCGCTTTGTCGATTAGACATTCATAATATGTTTTTTTGAGTAATTTACTGCTTTTTATTGCACATACGCACGCATCGCTAAAAATAATTTTACCTTTTTCGTTCTTGAAAGAACAAGAAAAATTATAGTACACTTTTTCGTTTGAATTTTCTAGTTTCAAAGAGTTGCCGAGTTTTCGAAAATTTGCATAATTTTGAAAATTTGGGCATTCGTCAGCGTCAAAAAATTGATAAAAATTTTGCGTTTTCAAGTCAAAAAACGCCTCGCAAGTATTTTCTTGTTTTGATTGTGTTTTGCATAGTATTTCACTACTTTTGTTGCCGTTTTCCAAAAGAAAATTGATAACGCATAATGGCGCGCTATAATAACTAAAGAATCGCACATTCGCATCTTGAAAATGCACATTTTTATAGAAAAATATTGGTGTTTTGTCGAACAATTTATACAACGCTAAGCAACGTGAAATCGCTTTATAATTTTCATAATCGCGCGATGTGAACAAAGTAAAAAACACACATTTTTCATAATCAAGATTTAATTGTTTGCACACTTTTTTAACTTTGTCAAAATGCGCAAAATTCGACAAATTGTTATCGAATGTTTTTACGGCAAGCATACTTAGAAATTGACGACTTTTGTCGTAATATTTAATACTAAATAATTGTGCTAAAGTTTGGCATTTTATTGCTTCTTTATTGCGCAAAAATTGCAATGATAGACAAATTTTTCGGGCAAAATTACAACTAAAAATAAGCGACAAGCGATTTGGAGCAACTTCTTTCAAAAAATAGTGTGAACAAGTATATTTTATATTTATTTTGCCTATTTGCACACGCGATTTTGTGTGCTTCAAAACGATATTTTGAGAAAGTAATGAAACTCTTATTTTCAAATTTTGTGATTGTTTGTTTAAAATCTCTTGTTTTTTTGTACGTTTTTTGATTAGATTTTCAACTTTAAATGTTATTTGCAAACTATTTGAAATGGTTGTGAAAACTTGATATTCTCCTATAATTATCTTATTGACAAATGCCCCTTGCGTTTTCATAAAATTTTCAAAATTTATAGATTTCTTTTGCGCTCCTAAACTAAAATCCACGGTGAAATTTATGACGCCAACTTGAAAACTGCATATCTTGTCTTTAAGTATGAATAATTTTTGTTTTTCACAAAAAATATACTTTGGTGCAAACGATAAGTTGTACTTTTTTCGGACAAAAACTGCGTTTTTTAAGACACTGCCACGCTTTAAAAGTTCTGTGGCAAGAATATGCTTTATTCTTTTAACATTCTTTGCATATTGCATATTGCTAAAAATATATTCTTTTTTTTCACGCAATTCATATATCATTAGCACTAAAACAACTGCAAGACACAAAAATAAAAAGTCAATAACCATACTTTGATTATTGACATTATTTCATAGTTTATTTATTTTTTTGCACATCATCTTTTTGCTTTGTCGCATTTTCGAATTGAATACCCTAAAAGGCAGTGGATAACAAATTCGTCCACTGCCTTTATTGTTCCAAAAATAACAAAAAACAGCACCGAGGTGGGTGCTGAAAAACAACTATTTGATGAGTGTTTTGATTTTTGCTTTCTTTCCTGTGCGTCCGCGAAGGTAGTGCAATTTTGCTCTGCGAACTTTACCTTGCTTCACAACCTCAATTTTCTCGATTCTTGGGGAATGAACAAGGAATGTTCTTTCAACGCCAACACCATAAGAAATGCGTCTAACAGTAAATGTTTCACGAACGCTACCGTTCTTTCTAGCAATTACGTCGCCTTCAAAAACTTGAATACGTTCTTTGTCGCCTTCGACAATCTTTGCATATACTTTGACTGTATCTCCAACCTTGAAGTTTGCAACTTCTGGTTTTAGACTTTCTTTCTCTAATACATCGATTATATTCATGACTTTTCACCTCCTACAAATATTAGCGTTCTTATAGATTAGGTCATATACCACGCAAAAGCGCCTATAGAGGACCGCCCGAAGTCATTGCAAATATTATAGCACATAGTGCTAAATTTTGCAAGCGTTTTGAGAAAAATAATTCATTCATTTGAATAAAATGTGATTGAAATTATTTTTCCAAAACAAAAGCATAGCACTCGCCTAAAGTGCTATGCTTAAATAAATTTATTATTCAACTTTTCACGAGATTACGCTTTCACTGCTTCTGGATTGCGACAAAATTGTTCTTTTTTAAATTGTTTGTCGCGTTTAATGAATGTTTGGGCGTCAAGCGAGATTTCATCTGCAGTGAGCGGATTCACGCCCAATGTTGGCAACTTTTCAATGCTCTTGACAATCTCTTTTTCCGACGTTGGCATTCCTGTAAAACCATTGATTGTTTTGATAATTTCGGTTGTTGAATCTTTAATTTTTCTATCTTCTACCATAAACAATGTGCGGTGCAAGTTCATAGTTTCGTACAAATATGAACTATACAATCTATCTTTTGCTTGTTCCATAGTGATTGGGTCAACAACAACTGCACTCAATGGAAGCGAAACTTGATATGGTTCGTTTTCGTGCTTTGTCCACGTTGTAATGCGGTATGCGTCGCAATTTTTCTTGATTTTTTGTTCTCTTGCGGTGCTTTCGACAAGTTGTGTGAATGCAAGCGCTTTTTGCGCGTTGTCAAACTCTTTTGTCACTGTGAACTTTGGATTGTCAAAGTCGAGTTGAACCAAAATTTGTGTGCCATTTGTATCAAGATTTTGAGTGTCAATATACTCGTCAAGCTTATTGCAAGCTTCATTCAAAGTTTTTACTGCGGATTTAATCTCTTTCATCCCTTTGCCATATTCAGAACCTGCATAATATTCGCAAGCATCGTCACTGGTAATTTTATCCGAAACCGGGAATGGTGCGTTGCTGATTGATTCTTTTTGCAACGATTTCATAAAACCATTTTTCGTTGATAGTGCTGTAAATGCAAAACGCGGTTGGATGCATTCGACTGTATCTCCATTGAGTCTTTCGAGATTGAGCCTATTTTTGTTAGATTCGACAATTTGCGCAGCCGCCACAAGTTGGTCGAACAAAGAAAGGTCATTTACGTCAACGTATCCAGGAGCAATTGTTTTATCATTTTCCAATGCTTCCTCAAATGCATTTGCGCCTGCTGTTGCTACTGGTTCTGGCTTTCTAAGCCATTTATTAAACCACGACTTTTTCTCTGCTGATTCAGATTCAGATTTTGGTTCAGCACCGAAACGACCCGGAACACGAATTGGGTTTGGAGTTCTTGATGTATCTTCTTTCTCTCTTTCTTCGCGTTTCTTCTTTCTTTCATCTGCTGATTCAGGGCTATAAATTTTGTTCTTAAGTGTGCTAAGCCCGCGTTTTGTGCGATTTATTAGACGACGTTCATCAAGGTTTTCGCTGAACTCCTCAAGTTTTGTCAAGTCATTTCCCGCGATGCCGAGATAGTCAAGATAATCTTCGTGAAGGGCATCGAGTTTTTCAAACTTTTTAACAAGTTTCTTTGCACGTCTATCGTTGAGCCATTCAATTTTACCCTGTTTTTTGAGTTTTTCGGCGTCAGTTTCGGCAACAAATGGGTTGCTTTCCCTATCTTTAATGTAATCGTCACTAAGTTTATAACCAAGTTTTGTTGCAAGACGGTCTACTTTTCTGTGATACATATCGTGGACAGTATCAAAATACATAAGTTTTCTGTCGCGCGCTTTTATCATTCTTGCAAACTTGCGGTCGCTAATATCTACGCCTTTTTCTTCATAGTCAGCAAACTTCTTTCCAATCTTTGCTGCTTTTTGAATGCCCTTTTCCGCTTTGACAAGCACATTGTCTTTGTGCAAAAGTGAGCGGTGGACGCTATAGCCGATGCCTCCTGCGACCCCTGCAAGCGCGAGGTTGCCACTGTATGACAATGCGGTCAATAATGTTGGAGTTGCGACAAGTGGACCAACTGCTGGAAGCAAGAAAATTGCACCCGCAAGACCACCAACAATTATGGACGAAACAGCATAAGTCCCGACCCTTTTTGCGATGCTACTATCGTTGCGCACGGCACGAAAATAATCTCTATTGTGAGTTTCTCTTTTATACTCAAGTAAGTTAACCATTTTTCACATCCTCTCTTTTACGCATATTATACACTAATTATAAAATTTTGTCAATAGTCAAGGGATATATTTTTTATGAATGTCACTTACTTAATGATAACCTCTCAATCTAATAAAAAATGAGTATTTATAAGGGCAAAAAAAATTCAATCCGACAAAACCCTTTACTAAAAAACAAATATTGTAGTGTGTTATTGCTTGCTTAATTGGCAAAATTCATATATAATAATATAGGTTAGAGGAAAAATTATTATGAATGAAAATATAGAAAACAAAAAAATAGATTCTACGATTTTAGATAGCGAAAGCAGTGCAAAGGCGTGCGTCATTGAAACTGCGAAAAAGAAAAAAACAAAAGCAACGACGGTAAAGTTAGGCACTACTCCCTACTGCGCGCAAAAAGCAAACAGTGGTATGCAGTTTGTGCAATTTTTGACTATGGACGGAAACACGGCGTGCGCGCGCGTTGCCTACAAAGTTAGTGAATGTGCGCCGATTTACCCTATCACGCCCTCTAGCACTATGGCGGAATTGTGCGACACGTGGGCAAACGCTAGCGACAAAAACATTTTTGGACACACAGTTGATGTTTACGAAATGCAATCGGAAGCGGGCGTTGCGGGCGCGTTGCACGGAAATTTACGCGGTGGCGCACTGGCTACGACATTTACGGCAAGTCAAGGGCTTTTGCTTATGATTCCTGATATGTACAAGATTGCGGGAGAACAGTTGCCGTGTGTCATTCACGTTTCGGCTCGCGCGCTTGCGACACACGCGTTGAGTATTTTTGGCGACCATTCCGATGTTATGGCGACGCGCGCAACGGGTTTTGCAATGCTTTGCTCATCTTCTGTGCAACAAGCGCAAGATTTTGCGATGGTTGCTCACGCTTCGACACTCAAGGCAAGTTTGCCGTTTTTGCACTTCTTTGACGGCTTTAGGACAAGTCACGAAGTCAACGAAATCGAGGTTTTGACTGATGACGACATCAAAAATATGATTGATTTTGACAAAATTAATCAATTCAAACTCAAGGCGCTTTCAAACTCCGACCCTAAGATGTACGGAACAAGCCAAAGCGCAGATGTTTATTTCGCAAACCGCGAGCGTTGCAACCCGTTTTATGATAGCGTTGCACAAATTGTGGAAAATCAATTTGAACAATTATACAAGATTTCTGGACGCGAATATCATATTTTTGACTACTACGGCGCTGAAGATGCTGAATACGCAGTTGTTTGTATGGGGAGCGGAACGGAAGTTTTGGCGCAAACGGCAAAAAAACTCAATCAAATGGGCTACAAAGTTGGCGTTTTGTGCGTGCGACTGTTCCGTCCGTTTGATGCGCAGTATTTTGTTGACAAATTGCCAAAAACGGTCAAGAAAATTGCGGTTCTTGACAGGACAAAAGAGGCGGGCGCGATTGGCGAGCCATTGTTTGTTGATGTTTGCACTGCGATTATGCAGACCGAGCGAAAAATCAAGGTTATTGGCGGAAGATACGGGCTTGGCAGTTTTGAATTTAACCCTGCTATGGCAAAGGCTGTTTTTGACAATTTGATGAGTAAATCCCCTAAAAACCATTTTACTGTGGGCATAACTGACGATGTGACAAATCTTTCGCTAGTTGTCGATTATTCGTTTAAGATTGACAATGGTATGCGCGAGTGCGTGTTCTTTGGAATCGGTGGCGACGGAACTATTAGCGCAAATAAAAACAGCGCAAAAATTATAGGTTCGACGGGGCTACATTCGCAGGCATATTTTGTTTATGACTCAAAGAAAAGTGGCAGTATGACGGTCAGTCATTTGCGCTTCGGAGGCGAGCCGATTACTGCGCCATACCAAATCGACAACGCGGGTTTTGTTGCTATTCACAACTTTAGTTTTGTTGCAAAATTAGATGTTTTGCAGTACCTTGCAAACAATGGAACAGTTTTGCTAAACTGCCCTTTTGAACTTGACAAACTCAACGAATTTTTGCCCGATTACTTTGTGTCATCTTTGAAAGAAAAAAATGCAAAACTTTACATTGTGGACGCTTTGGCGGGCGCTAAAAAATTAGGACTGAAGAACAAAATCAACATTATAATGCAAAGTGCATTCTTCAAACTCACAAACATTATGCCATTTGACAAGGCAAAAGAAAAAATGATTAGTTTTATTAAAAAATCATACTCGAAATTTGGCGAAAAAGTTGTTGAAGCAAACATTCAAGCAATTGATTTTGGTGCTGAAAATTTGGTTGAAGTTGACTATTCCACCTTATTTGGTACAAAAAACACTGAAAAAGAAGAAAAAACTAATGAGTTTTGCACTGAAATTATGCGTCCTATGGCAAAATTACAAGGGCAAAAGATTCCTGTTTCAAAGTTCAGTGCGGACGGGAGCGTTCCTATTGCGACATCGCAATTTGAAAAACGCGGAATTGCAACTGATTTACCAAAATGGCACAAGGAAAACTGCATTCAATGCAATCTTTGCTCATTAGTTTGCCCTCACGCGTGCATACGCGCAAAAGAAACGCTTGACGATAAGGGCGCAGAAAGCAAGGACAACATTATGCCTAATCGCGGTAAATTCTGCCTTGCAGTTTCCCCACTTGATTGCACGGGTTGCGGTAACTGCGCTTGCGTTTGCCCCGCCAAAAATAAAGCACTTACAATGGAAAGTGCTGAGGATATTTTAGACAATGCCCTTGAAAATTACGAAAAATTTGAAACAATTGAAAAATTGAAAAATCAAAACAAAACAACTTTGAAAGGCACGCAGTTTGAAAAGCCGTTACTTGAATTTAGTGGCGCGTGCGCAGGTTGCGGACAAACGGCGTACGTCAAACTGCTCACACAACTTTGTGGCGAAAGTATGCTGATTGCAAACGCGACGGGTTGTTCGAGCATTTGGGGCGGGTCCTACCCTTCTTGCCCATACTCAAAATCCGATGACGGATTGGGCGTTGCTTGGGCAAACTCGTTGTTTGAGGATAACGCGGAATTTGGACTCGGCATTCGCACGGCGTACGAAATCCGCCACGAAGAAGTGCGCAATTTACTGTGCGAATTGTCGGCAAACGACCAAAAATTTGCAGATGTTTTCACGGCATTCATTATGAACGAAAATAGTTTTGATGAGTGCAAAAAAGTTTTCTTTGATTTGCAAAAATTGTGCGCAGAGCGCTTGAAGTTCTATGAAAATTATATCAAAATGAGTGACGGCGAACTAAATGTTACGGCACTGGATACTATTTCAAAAATTGAACGCTTACAATCAATTTACGACGCTGTTATGCCAAAAAATGTATGGATTATTGGCGGTGACGGCTGGGCTTATGACATTGGTTTTGGCGGACTTGACCACGTTTTGGCAAGTGACAAAAATGTCAATGTTTTGGTGCTTGACACTGAGGTTTACTCCAACACTGGCGGGCAAGCGTCCAAGGCGACTCCATACGGCGCGATTGCGAAATTTGCGCAAGGTGGCAAAAAGACACAAAAGAAAGACTTGGCGGGCATTGCTATGCAGTATGATAATGTTTATGTTGCAAAAGTGTGCATTGGCGCAAATCCAAATCAGGCGCTCACGGCGTTCAAGGAAGCGATGGCGCACGACGGACCTAGCATAATTATTGCATACGCTCCTTGCGTGGCACAGGGCATTGATATGTCAAAGACGCCGAACATTGAAAAATTGGCAGTTTCTAGCGGATACTTCACATTGCTAAGGCGCAAACCACAACCACAGGTCGCAGAAATTGTTGTTGCGGAAACGCACTTGAAGAACTCTAACGCAATGTCCGCGACGTCAACAACAGTTATACCAAACGAAAGCAATGATGCGCCTCAACCGAATGTCGGACACCTTGACAAAATCAAACACAAATATTTGGGCGTTACGGGCGAATTTGTTGTTGACAGCCCTGCTCCAACGACGACCCTTGAGGAATTTTTGAGTTTGCAAAACCGCTTCCCGAAAAAGTAATATTTATAAATAATTAGTTGGCTTATTTGCACAAAATAATGTAAACGCTTTCAAAAAATATTGAAATTTATTTCATTGTAAATTTTGGCATAATAATAGTAAAATTTTTAATTTAAAATTAAGTATGATGAACACAAACAAAAAAAATCACGCAATTTCAAAAGTTGTGTGATTTTTTTGATTTAGTTATTTAGGTTGTTGATACTATTTTAAAATATTAACATAGAAAACTATTTTATCCTTAGAGTTTTCCAAACTCTTTGAGCCTAATTTGCGAGCCGTTTTTGCTGTCCAGAACCTCAAAGCCCATTGCGTCGATTTTGTCGCGGATTTCGTCCGCTTTTGCATAGTCTTTGTCTTTGCGTGCTTGTTCGCGGTCCTTTAGCAATAGGCGCGCCGACTGTTTGTCTAGTTGGCTGATTCCTTGATAGTCCTCAAGTTCGTTGAGGCGATAGTCAGCATTTTCGAGGTCAAGTCCTAGCACCTTATCAAACTTTACGAGTGTGGCAAGTTTGTCGGCTGGCGCTTCCTTGCTGTTTAGCAAATTCCATAGTTCACTTATTGCAAGTGACGTGTTCAAATCGTCGTCGAGCGCGTCGCGGAACTTTGTCAAGTACTTGTCGAGAATTTGCCCGCCGACGCAATCGGCAATTTCGCTGACTGCGCGCCAAATTTTTACAAGTTCAATTTGTGCATTGTGAATGTTTTCCCACGTGAAGTTGAACGACTTTTTGTAGTCCCCTTTCAAGAGCATATATCTATGCGCAAGCGGGTGATAACCACGCGATTTCAAATCGTCAATATTGTACCCATTGCCAAGTGATTTGCTCATTTTCGTTCCGTCCGCCATCAAATGTCCGCTATGAAGCCAGTAATTGACAAACTTTTTTCCTGTCGCGCCCTCGCTTTGCGCAATTTCATTTGTGTGATGAATTTTGATATGTTCGATACCGCCCGTGTGAATGTCCACTTGTTCGCCAAGATAATGCAAACACATTGCGCTACACTCAATGTGCCAACCCGGGTAACCGACGCCCCACGGACTATCCCATTTCATAATGTGGTTTGGCTTGTTCAAAATCCAAAGCGCAAAATCCCACGGGCTATGACGCTCGTCGTCAACCGCAACACGCGCCCCCGCTTGTTGATTTTCTAGGTCTAAACGCGCAAATTCGGCGTATTTAGGAAATTTTGCTGTGTCGAATTGCAAACCTACACTTGTTTTGTAGACATAGCCATTTGCTTCAAGTCTTTTGATTAATTCAATCATATATGGCACATTTTCAGTCGCTCGCGCGATGATTGTTGGGCGAACAATGTTCATTTCAGCAAGGTTTTCAAAAAACATTTTTTCGTACTTTCTTGCAATATCCCACGGCGTCAAGTTTTCTTGTCGAGCGCGAACTTCCATTTTGTCGTCGGCGTCGTCGGCGTCGTCGAGATTATGCCCCACGTCCGTGACGTTCATCACGTGCTTGACGCGATAGCCAAGGTCACGAAGGTAGCGCGCCAAAACGTCGCTCATAAGATACGCTTTCAAATGCCCCAAATGCGGGTGCGAATAAACCGTCATACCGCACGAATACATTGTCACCTCATTGGCGTGAATTGGTTTGAACACTTCTTTTTGCTTGCTTGCGGTATTATATAATTTTAACATTTTCTTTCCTTTCAAAAGAGTTGCAACTACTGCAACTCTTTTAGTTATTATATTTTATTTGTCAGTTTTTGTCGTTTTTTTAGTTTTTGCGTCCGCATTTTGCGCGCCGACTTTGTCACCTTTTGGCATATTTGTGATTGTTTCGGTAACGCTTGTCAAAAGCCCTGCGACGTTTTGAATTTCGCTCGGAACGATAATTTTTGTTGCGTTGCCGTTTGCGAGAACTTTCAATGCTTCAAAGCCTTGCAATGTGACGTATGCGCCGTCTGGGTTTGCCTTTGTGATGAGTTCAATTGCTTCCGCTTGACCTTGCGCTTCGCTGATATATGCGATTTTTTGCGCTTCGGCACGCAAAATCTCCGCTTGCTTCACTGCTTCAGCACGCAAAATCTCCGCTTGCTTGTCGGCTTCCGCTTTTAAAATCTTGCTTTGTTTTTCGCCCTCAGCGACCAAAATGCTTGAGCGTTTTTCGCCCTCGGCTTTCAAAATTGCTTCACGTCTTTCACGTTCAGCGCGCATTTGTTTTTCCATTGCATCTTGAATGTCGCGCGGTGGAAGAATGTTTTTCAATTCAACACGATTGATTTTGATGCCCCACGGGTCGGTTGCCTCGTCCAAAATTTGGCGCATTTTTGTATTGACGGTATCTCTACTTGTGAGAGTTTCGTCAAGTTCAAGTTCGCCGACAATGTTACGCAACGTTGTTGCCGTCAAGTTTTCAATTGCATTAATTGGTCTATCTACACCATATGTGTAGAGTTTTGGGTCTGTAATTTGAAAGTATACGACAGTGTCGATTTGCATTGTGACATTGTCTTTTGTGATTACAGGTTGTGGTTTGAAGTCGGCAACCATTTCCTTGAGTGAAATTGGTCTACCCGGTTTGTCAAAAAACGGTATGATGAAATGCACGCCCGTTTCAAGTGTTCGACTATATTTACCGAGTCTTTCAACGACAACAGCCGTCGATTGCCTAATTACCCTAACGCTTGCGCACAAAATTGCAAGTGCGATGACGCCGAGTACTATAAAAATAATTCCTATTGCGCTCATATTTTACTCCTTATTTCGCGTTATTTTTCTTCCTAAACTTTTTTAGTTTTTCTTGTTGTTTTCTTTGTTTTTGATTGATTTTTGAGAATCTTCCTTGCCGTCGGCATTTTCAGCGCTAGCATTTGCAGACTTCAAGTCGTCAGTTTCCTTTTCGACTTGTTCATTTTGTTTGACTTGTTCAACATCAGCGTTTGCAGGTTTTGAAAGTCGTACGACCATCTTGTTCCCCTCAACTCTAACGACTTCAACTTCAGTTCCCGCTTCAATCTCCTCGCCTGAATCGCTCATTGCTTGCCAAATGACGCCGTTGAACCTAACCTCGCCATAATTTTCGTCCGTGCCGATTGCTTTCAAAAGTTTTGAACGCTTGCCAGCATAAGCATCGACATTGGTTTTTGTGTTCATATTCTTGAGCAAAAGTTTACGACAAATTTTGCGCACAAAAATCAACAAAAGTGCTGAAATTACGATGAACACTGCAAGTTGCACTTCCCAAGCAATGCCGTCGATTGCCGACAAAATCAAGGAAATAAGCCCCGCTACTGCAAACCAAATTGAGGTCAAATCCCAACTCATAAATTCAACAATCAAACTGACTGCGACGACCGCAAGCCATACCCAAATCATTTCCATTTACGCATCCCTCCTTTAGTTTTTCATAATATTTGTGTATTATAAATCTTTACAAGTTATTGTAATATATTTTATGAACATTTGTCAAGTTTTTGAACCGCTATTTTCTCTTTGATTGAAGAAAAATACACACGTCATGTGCAATTTCAAAAAAATAAAAACAATGTGACAAAAAATTCACATTGTTAGGTGCGTTTTTTGACGCTATCGCAATGAAATGACAGTTACTTGTCAATTTGGTCAGCGATTTTTTTGTAAATTCGTTTCATCACGGGTTCACGCGCGCAAGAAATCAATTTTTCAAACGGCATCCAACAAACTGCTTTATTTTCAAGAGGCGCGTTATGAATTGGCAAAGATTCGTCAGTTTCAAAAAGATATGTCACGTTCAAATGCAAGTGAGATGAAACATATTTTCCGTTTTTATAATGTGCTTCTACAGGCAAATTTTCAATCGAAATCGGTTTACCGTCATTCAAAACTTTGAGTGCTGTTGCCCCCGTTTCCTCATTGCATTCGCGCAATGCGACGGCGAGCAAATCGGCGTCCCCGTCTGCGTGACCACCGCACCAACCCCACGTGTCGTAAATGTTATGATAGGCGCACAAAACTTTGTTGTGCTCCTTGTTGATTGTAAAACAACTTGCCGTAAAGTGCATAAACTCATTTTTGCGCGTCAAAACGTCGTCAAAAATTTTGCACGCAAGCATAAGCAACTCTTTGTCCTTTTCTTCTTGCTCATTGATTGGTTGATAGTCACTTAATAATTTTATTAATTTATCCATTATTCCCCTCGTATAAATTGTATCATTTTTATAATCAAATCAACTATAAAATTACAGAAATAAATTTTGCGCGCAAAAAACAGTTTTTATGTTGATGCGCTACAAAGCAAGTTTTAAAAACTAAAAACATAGAACAAGTTGCGTGAATGCAAAAATGCCTCACAAGGAGGCATTTGGCAGGAGATGAGAGAATCGAACTCCCAACCTACGGTTTTGGAGACCGGCGCTCTACCAATTGAGCTAATCTCCTATCAAGTGCTAAAACACCGAACTTTTGATTGTGGACGGCTGTGCAATTCAAAAAGTACAGTTCAAACCGCTTTACACAGGTGTTCATCCGCAATTTTTACCACGAAATGCGCAAAAGTAACGAGTGTTTTAGCACCGCCGAACTTCGGCTTGCTATTTTATTATACTATATGTGCTATTTTAAGTCAAGTGTTTTGCATCAATTTCTCGCAAATTTCACGCCAGCGCCCCTCAGCGCGACTTCACCACGATGCCGACGGGCGTGATGAGATACATATCTTGCACGAGCAAACTAATGTTTGCATTGAGCGCAAAAACAACCCCAGACAAAAAGTCTTGCACGCGTTGTTGCTCATTTTTCGGCACTTTGCCAAGGTTTGCAATGACGGGTTCGCCACGATTGATATAATCGACGACAACATCTAAATCTTGATTTGTTTTTATGTTGAAAACACTCACATCTTGCGAGCCTTGCGCGCTTTCGTTGGTTGTTGCAGACGAATACTTTGGCTGTTCGTCCTTTATGGGATTTTCGCCACGCGTGAGGCGCTCAAACGCCAGTTTGCGCTTTTTTGCGTCCTCATCTTCAGGACTAACTATATTATTGAGCGCCTGTTCTCGTTCAGGCTCGCTGTTGCTTTCAGTATCCTTTGTCATCCAATCAAAAATTCCCATAATTTTTCTCCCTGCTTTGTATATTATAGATGATAACACATCATTTATGTTGGTTGCGCTCAAAATCGCGCAAATTTATTTATTATCTTTGACAAAATTTGATTTTTATAAACCTTTCATATGCACACTTGTTGTAAAAACAACTCAAATTTACATTATAATATAAAATTACAATTTTTCATCAAAATCAAATTAAAGTATACCACAAAAAAAGTATGTTTTGCAAGCAAAATACTACAAAACACAACATTTTTCAGCAATAATTGATTCTCTTTTTCCAAACCGCAACGCAAACAAAAAAAGTGGTACAGCAAATGCTGTGCCACTTTCATCATATCATAACCCAGTTGTAGACGTTTGTCACACCACTAATGTCAATTGCAATTGTTTTATGTTCAGTCAAATTTTCATATTTCTGCTTCAATGTGTCCACATCGCCTATCTTTGCACGCATATACAATGTTTCATACACTTGTATTGTAAATGTAGATGATTTTTCCACAAAGAACGCAATTTTATCGCCATTTGTTACCACAAATTGTCTTGTTGGTTGATTGTCGCTATCTAGCACATAAATCACAAAATGTCTTGATACATTAGTTGTGACATTGAGCGTTATTAATACATTCACATTTTTTGCTCCACAAACACTACAGGTTTCCGCCATTCCGTCAGCACCAAAGTTGTGATTCCCTGTTTGTATCTCCTCTATAGCATTGCTATTAGTTTTAAAACCATAAAATGAGCGCGTATGTGTTGTTGCATTCGTTACCCACGCCGTCGCATAATTGATTTGATTACTTTGTGCATATTTATACGCTGCCGATTCCTTGTTGCCCGAGCCACATATTATAAGGTCAGCACTACAGCTAGAAAATGCAGAACTGCCGATGCTTGTCACGCTATCAGGGATTGTGATGCTCGTCAATCTGCCACAGTTAAAAAATGCAGAACTGCCAATGCTTTTTACGCTATTAGGAATTGTGATGCTCGTCAAACTATAACAGTTATAAAATACTTGATCGTCGATGCGCGTTACACTGTTAGGGATTGTGATGCTCGTCAAACTGCTACAACTATAAAATGCATCCCCGCCGATGTACGTTACACTGTCAGGAATTGTGATGCTCGTCAAACTTCTACAGCCACCGAATGCATAGTAGTCGATGTATTTTACACTGTTAGGAATTGTGATGCTCGTCAAACTGCTACAGTAATAAAATGCATGATTGCCGATGCTCGTTACTTCGTCGGGAATTGTGATGCTCGTCAACTTGCTACAGCCATTAAATGCATAATTGCCGATGCTCGTTACACTATCAGGGATTGTGATGCTATTCAAATTATTACAGCCCTGGAATGTAGCTAAGCCAATACTCGTTACACCATCGGGGATTGTGATGCTTGTCAAACTGCTACAGTTCTGGAATGCATAATCGCCGATGCGCGTTACGCTGTCGGGGATTGTGATGTTCGTCAATCCGCTACAACCAGAAAATGCATCCTCGCCGATGCGCGTTACGCTGTCGGGGATTGTCACGCTCGTCAACCCGCTACAGCCAGAAAATACATAATTCTTGATTTGTTTCACTGTGTTGGGTATATTTAATTCCGTTACTAATTCATCTTCATTGCCTATACACAACTTATGTGCATAATATAGTGGATTTGATCGAGCATTAGTAAAATATATATTGCACCATCCCTCTATTGTGCCTGTATAGGATACTTTCTCCAACTTGCTACAGGCTTCAAATGCTCTCTCGCCGATGCTCGTTACACTATCGGGAATTGTGATACTCGTCAATCCGCTACAGTAATAAAATGCAGAACTGCCAATGCTCGTTACACTATCGGGAATTGTGATACTCGTCAATCCGCTACAGTAATAAAATGCAGAACTGCCAATGCTCGTTACACTATTAGGGATTGTGATACTCGTCAACTTGCTACATTTATGAAATGCAGAAATGCCGATGCTCGTTACACCGTCGGGAATTGCGATGCTCGTCAACCCGCTACAGGCAGCAAATACAGAATAGCCGATGGTTGTCACATTGGCTGGTATTGTGATGCTCGTCAACCCGCTACAGTCCTGGAATGCACCACTGCCGATGCTCGTTACACTATCGGGAATTGTGATGCTCGTCAACCCGCTACAGCCATTAAATGCATAATTGCCGATGCTCGTCACTTTATCGGGAATTGTGATGCTCGTCAAACTGCTACAGCGGTAAAATGCAGAACTGCCAATGCTCGTTACACTATTAGGGATTGTGATGCTATTCAAATTATTACAGCCCTGGAATGCATAATTGCCGATGCTCGTTACTTCGCTTGTAATAACGACATTCAAAATAGTGGAATTATTATAAAAGGGACTTTGTTCCGATGAATAATCGTTCATTGCACCGCTTCCCGAAATAGTGAGCGTTCCCTCTGAATCAAGTTTGTAGGTTGCATTAGTACCACAATCGCCAGTAATATCCTCAGCATTTACTGGAGTGGGGGTGGTTGTTTGCGGGGTCATTTTGTTTGGAGCAATAAACATTGCTGACACGCAAAAGACAAACGCGAAAAAGAACAAACCCACGACAAATAGTTTGTTTCGCTTTTGTTTGCTCAAATACTTCACTTTGCTTGATGAATCACTCTTGCACGCATAGGCGTTAGGTGATTTCACTTTGCAATCTTTATATCTTTGTTTTTCGCTCTCAAACACTGCGTTTTTTGCATTGTTTTTTTGCACGTTTTGCGCGCCAAATTCGCATTGTTTTGGGCGTGTGTATCCCTGCTTGACGGCGCTATAAGTTTTGCAATTTGTAGCGCTTTTTGAGGCTTTTTGAGGACTTATATTATCATTAGAAGACG
>CAKVOD010000012.1 GCA_934778205.1 uncultured Clostridia bacterium
GAACAAAAGTGCTAGGGGGGGGGGGTATAATGATGCAAGAAATGATAGCATAACCCCTCAAAATCGCGGGGAATACTATCGAAATTTGCAGGATACTTGTACAAACTCGAAAAATATTGAAAATCGTGATACAAAACTAAATAGAGCGGGAACTTATAAAATACACGAAAAGTGTTATAAGACCAAAAATTACTTGATTAGTATGCTTGTCTTGCTTACTTGTCTTTTTTTGATATTGACAAGTTTTGGTGTACACCACAATAAACAAGCAAACACGGTTTTTGCGTCAACGCAGACGGTTTACTTATATGTGCCTGATAACAATTTAAGTTTTTTGGGAGAAGATAGAATTTGTGTTAATATGAGATATCATTCTACTTTATGGAACGTATATTTAGATTGGAATGGGAATTATTATTATGGCGGTATAAATAGGGTTCCTGAGAAGGATCCTGATATTGAGTCGTATTATGTTTCATTTAGTACGGGAATTCCTACTAATTACTACAACAGTGGATATAGATATGTGCAAACTGGAAATTCGCAAAGTTCAAACCTAAGTATCGTGTATGACGGACAATCGCGGGTAGATAACCCAAGTTGGGGGGATATTACTAAGGGTATAAGTTTGACTTTTAAGATTGCTCAAATTGGTTCTATCACATACTATGACGCGGGAGATAGTGAGAATATTGCGTATTCTGGTAGTAACAAGTCATCATTACCAACACAATATATATCTGGTACAGAGAAAACGCTTGTAAACGGCGTGAAAAAGGGTTACACATTTGGTGGTTGGTATGAAAATTATCAATGCACGGGTTCGAGTGTGTCGTTCATATCTGCAGGTGCAACAGGGGATAAAACGTTTTACGCAAAGTGGACGCCACAAGTTTACGACATAAAGTATTATCACGCAAACACGACGACGGAGTTCACAAGTGCCGAATGGGGCGGGGTATCGCACCCGACGTCACACACGTATGGCACGGCAACGCAACTTGTGACGCCGAGCGGGGCGAACTATGTTTTTGACGGCTGGTACACAAACGTTAGTTGTACGGGCACAAAAATCACAAATTTAGGCGCGACGGCGTATACGTCTACAATTACTCTTTATGGGAAAATTACGAAAACGCGCAGTACCATATCAATAGAGGTGGAAGTCAAAGGTGTATATAATTCAGGAATCATAATATATGTATTAAAGAACGGCGCAATGCAAAACCAAATTGTGGTGCTTGGCAGTGATACGATGAATTATACATACGACATTGACAATAGCGCGACATATACCTTGCTTGTGTGCAAGCCATATATGTGGACGATGACCGCCGAGGGACTTACGCCGACTGGCAACAAAATGGAGTTTGTGGCAACGAATGATGACCGTGCGTTGAAACTGACGTTCAGTGGTGGCGCTACTTCCAATAGTATGGTTGTCATCTAGGTGGTGCGAAAGCGCACGGCTACAGGTTGGGCTGGGTGGCACTGTACGAGTTTGGGTACATAGTTAGTGGACTATGTACCTTTTTTTGTTGCTGTCGCGCCCTTAGTTTCGCACGGCGCTAGCAATCGGTGAAAAATACTTGATTTATTGGCTATAAAAGTATATAATATACTGAAAAAGATTGTTGGCGCAGTTATGCGCTCATATTTTTTGCGGGCAACTACATTTTATGTATTTTTTGCGTGACAAACTGCGTTGCTGCGTGACAAACTGCGTTGTGGTAGATAAAACTATATTGTGGCGTAGTTTGTTTGGCGGGGTTGTTTCGCAGGGGTGTTGTTGCTACAAAATGGCTGACAATCTATTTATATTCATTGCCCGCGGTGGGGGCGGGTGCAAGACAAAGTGAGGGTTTTTATAATGTTAGATAAAAAGTATAATTTTACTGAAAAAGAGGCTAAGTGGCAAAATTATTGGTTTGATAATGATGTTTATGAGTTTCAAAAGAGTGGCCCGAAAAAGATTTTTTCGATTGACACGCCACCTCCAACTTGCAATGGCAAGATTCATATGGGGCATTTGTCGAGTTATATGCACATTGAAACGATTGCGCGCCACCACAGAATGCTTGGCGAGAACGTTTATTTTCCGTTCGGCTTTGACGACAACGGCTTGCCGACTGAGCGATATGTGGAAAAGGTTATCAAGAAAAAGGCGTATCAATTGCCACGTGCGACTTTTGTTGACCTTTGTATGAAAGAAACACAAAAACTTGAGGAAGAGTTTTTTGACCTATACAAAAAGGCGGGCTTTAGTTGCAATTTGAAGCGTCATTATTCAAGCATTTCGCCGAGAACGCAACAAATTTCGCAACAGTCGTTTATTGATTTATATAATAAAGGTTACATTTATCGTCAAGAAGCGCCGACGCTGTGGTGTACTGAGTGCCAAAGTGCGTGCGCGCAGAGCGAACTTGAGGACAAAGAGATTGAAAGCACTTTCAATTATCTAAAGTTTTACATTGAGGGGACGCACGAGTTCGTAACTGTTGCGACGACGCGCCCTGAGATGCTTTGCGGGGTTGTGTGTGTGTTCATCAATCCTGATGATGAGAAGAATCAACGTTTGCTTGGCAAAAAACTTGTTGTTCCATATTTTGGCTACACGGTGCCAGTTTTGGCGGACGAAATGGTCGATATGGAAAAGGGTTCTGGCGTGGTTATGTGCTGTACGTTTGGCGACACGGTCGACAAAGAGTGGCAGAGAAAGCACAATTTGGAGATTAAAAAGTGCTTTACGGACGACGGCAAGATGACGGCGCTTGCGGGCGAGTTTGAGGGGCTCAAAATTGTTGAGGCGCGCGAGGCTGTCATTGAAAAACTAAAGGAAAACGATTTACTTATCAAGCAAGACAACATTGTGCACGCGGTTTCGACGCACGACAGGTGCGGAACGCCTGTTGAAATTGCGGTCAAAAAACAGTGGTTCATTGATGTTTTGAGTCACAAGCAGGAACTTTACGACGCGGGGCTCAAGGCGAACTGGCACCCACAATTTATGCGCGCTAGGTACTTGAATTGGGTCGAAAACTTGGCGTGGAACTGGTGCATTTCGCGTCAAAGATACTTTGGAGTTCCGTTTCCAGTTTGGTACTGCAAAAAGTGTGGTAAAACGGTTTTGGCGGACGTTGCGGAATTGCCTGTTGACCCGCTCAAGCACCAGCCAAACAAGCCTTGCGAGTGCGGTTGCTGTGAGTTTGAGCCAGAAACGGACGTTATGGACACGTGGGCAACGAGCAGTTTGACTCCGCAGATTTGCACCGACCTTGAAACGGGCAAGGGGCTTAGCGATGAGATGATTCCTATGTCACTGCGTCCAAACGCTCACGACAATATTCGCGTGTGGGACTTTTATACGATAGTAAAGAGCCTTTACCATTTCAACAAATTGCCGTGGACGGACTTGATGATTTCAGGATACGTCACGAGCGAGGACGGCTCGAAATTGGCAAAGTCAAAGGGAAACAGCAAGGACACCCCGCAAGAGATTATAAAAAATTATTCAGCAGATGTCACGCGCTATTGGGCAAACGGTCTTTCGCTTGGCAAAGATACAGCGTTTTCATATGTGGAGTTTGAAAACGGGAAAAAACTTGTCAACAAGATTTGGAATGTCAGCAAGTTTGTTTTGTCGTTCCTTGAGGGATACACACCGAAAGAGGTCGAACTTGAAACTATTGATGCGTGGGTTTTGGAGAGATACAAATATTTGTATAAGAATTTTATCAAAAATTTGAACAACTATGAAATCCCGCTTGCGATGAATGAACTTGAGAGATTTTTCTGGAACTTTTGCGACAACTATGTTGAGATTGTAAAGCGTCGTTTGTATAATCCTGACATTTATGGGCAAGAAAAGTGCGATTCGGCAAAATATGCTTGCTACAATGTGCTTTTGGGTATGCTCAAAATGTTCGCGCCCGTGCTTCCGCATATAACTGAGGAAATTTATATGGATTTCTTTGCGGGCATTGAGGGACAAAAGTCGATTCACGTTTCGGGGTACCTTGATTTGGGCGGCGATGTTGATGCGCAACTCATTGAAAACGGAGATGTGATTGTCGACATTGTGTCATTGATTAGACAGCACAAGTCGACAAACAAAGTTTCATTGAAAGCGGAGATTGAAGATATCACAATCACGTCGAGCATTAACGACTTCTTGAGGTCGGCTGAAGCGGACATCAAGGGCGTGTGCGGGGTTCGCACTATCAACTACGTTGACGGCGCAAACTTGAGCATAGACATCGGTAAGATTATTTCCGAAACCGATGAAAACATATAAGTTAAATTTTGTGACACATTAGTGTGCAAATATGTGTGAGAACTCCCACAAACGCGTGAGAAAAATGGCGTTTATGGGGGTATTTTTTGAAGAAATTGCAAAAAATACCCCCATAACTTGCATTTTTGTTCTATATGTGATAAACTAATGATTATTAGGGACAAGATACCCTTCTAGGAGGAAGAAATGACAAAAATTAAAACATTGGGCAAAGTTTTTTCGGTGGTATTGCTTAGTGTGCTTATGCTAGTGGTCGCAGTTAGTTTTGCGGGTTGTGGTGGCAATAAGGACGGCAACGGGGACGGGGATAGTGTTGCACACACAGTTACGTTTGTTGTTGACGGGCAAACTTATTCGACAGCGAAATTTGACAAGGGCGACGTAATCGCGTTCCCCGAAATGGCGGAGAGAAAAACAAAAGCGTTTGACGGCTGGTATATAAACAGTAGTTTCACGAGTGAGCAGTATTATGGGAACAAGGTGACTATGGGGGAAAGTGACATTAGTTATTTTGGTAGATATGTTGATTATATTGAGGCTTTCAAGTTTTCGACAACGGGCGAAACAATTACTGGCTTTACAAACGCGGGTAGATTTTTGAAAAATATGGAAATTCCGTCAAAAAATGGCGAAGTCGACATTACTGCGATTGGGAACAACGCGTTTGAGGGCTTAACGAATTTGACGAGCGTTGAAATACCAAGCAGTGTGACAAGTATAGGTGAAAGCGCGTTTGCAGGTTGTCGTGAAATTAAAAGCATAATATTTGAAAATGGAGCGCGACTAAACAGCATTGGAAAGAGCGCATTTGCGGGTTTAGGATTGCAAAATGTAACGATACCTAAGAGCGTGAATAACATCGGCGAAAGCGCGTTTGCAGGATGTAATAAAATAAAAAGCGTAACGTTTGAAGTAGGGTCACAACTGAAAGACATTGGTGAAAATGCATTTAGTCTCTGTGATAGTTTGACAGAAATAGTAATTCCAAAAAATGTAATTCGTATCAACAAAGGGGGGTTTCAGTATTGCGCAAATTTAAAGAGCGTAACATTTGAATCAAATTCACAACTAAAGGAAATCTCCGATTTCGCGTTCTCGTCTTGCCAAAAATTGATTGAGATGATAATTCCTAATACTGTTACGCTCGTTGGCGATTGCGCATTTGCAGGTTGCGTTGGTTTAAAAAATGTTAATTTGCCAGAAGGGATTGTGAACATCGGGGAATCGACATTTCAAGAGTGCGCAAGTTTGCAAAGTGTAGTAATTCCGAGCAGTGTGACGAACATAGGCAAGTCTGCATTTGGTGGATGCAGTAGTTTGACCAGCATCACTTTACCATTTGTAGGAGATGGGACAGAATATAGGAAATACTTTGGTTATATATTTGGAGCAACAAGTAACAGAGATAATTCAAGTTACGTTCCAAGTTCGTTGAAGAAAGTGAAAATCACAGGCGGTACGACAATTAGCGTTTATGCATTCAATAACTGCACAGGTTTGACGAGTATAGAATTACCAAGTAGTGTGACAAGTATTGGCAATTATGCATTTAGAGGATGTAGCAGTTTGTCGAGTATATCATTTGCTGAAGGTTCACAACTTGCAAGCATAGGCGTTTGTGCATTTTATGACTGCACGAGTTTGACAAGCATAAAAATTCTAAGCAGTGTGACAAGTATTGGCGGTTATGCATTTCGCGGGTGTAGCGAATTGACAAGTGTGACCTTTGTTGCGGGTTCACAAGTGACGAGCATAGAAGAACATACATTTGATGGCTGTTCGAGTTTGACAAGTATAACAATCCCAAGCAGTGTGACGAGCATAGGTAAGTATGCATTTAACGGGTGTAGCAGTTTGAAAAGTGCGACCTTTGAAAACACAAACGGCTGGTGCTATGCAGATTCATCTAGTGCAACGAGTGGAACGTCAATAGATTCAACTAAGTTGGCCGATGCAAGCACTGCCGCTACTTATTTGAGTGACACCTATTGCTACAAATATTGGAAACGCGGGTAGTGGCGCGTTTGTCTGAAATCAAATAGTGGCGTGCTGATATGAACGGCGCGTCAACCGTTTGGGCATAAAGTGGCGCTAAGATAAGGTTTGCTTTGTTGTAAAACGATATGCAAAAGTTGCAAAATTCATTTTGTAGTATTAGTGTATGAAAAACTATATGCTATAGGAAATAACAACTTTATAACATATGTACAAACTAAAATATAGGTACAAATAAATAAACTTAATGATTTAGATTAAAAAAAACGGCTCTATCTTTATGTGGAATAGGGACAAATAAAAAGGCATATTGTCAAATTGTAGGGATTTGGCGATATGCTTTTTTGATTTAGTGGGGGCGGCAAGGTCAAACGATGATAAGTTGCTGACCGACAAAGAGTGGGGCGGTGAGGTTGTTGTTCGCTTTGATTTTTTCGGGCGTGGTGGCGTATTTTTCCGCGATTTCGCGCAGAGTTTCGAGCGGGCGAACCGTATGTATGGCGCGGGCGCGGTACGGAATGACGAGCATATCGCCTTCTTCCACTTCTTTGATGTTTAGGTTTGCTGATTTGATAATCGCGGGCGTTATGTTGTAGCGCTTTGCGATTTTTTCGATTGTGTCGTTATACCCGACTTTTATTAATATATTTTCCATATTTCCCTCCGTGCGCTATCGCACCGAAAACTAATTAAAATAGAATGTGTAAATGTTCTCCGTCCGCGAAAGCAACTTGCTTGTAGGCACAGTACCTGCAGCCGTGCGCTTTCGCACTAGTAATATATGAGGGAGGGGAGGGCATATGATAAAATATGATAAAATTAGGACAATTTTTGAAAGCAGTGGCATTGATAACCGTGTTTTCGTTGCTGACGCGCGCGCTAGGTTTTGCGTTTAGGATTTATCTTTCGTGGGAACTCGGCGCGGAAATGCTCGGCATTTATCAAGTCGCAATGAGTGTAGTCGGCGTTCTTTTGATGCTCGTTTCAAGCGGTTTGCCACTTGCGCTGTCCAAAATGACTGCGATTTACCAAACAAAGAACGACCAGCGCTCCATTGACCGCGCAACGACTGCAACGCTCGTGGTTTCGCTCGCGTTATCGGTGGTTTTGTGCTTGTTGATTTTTATATTTGACACGCCTCTCGAGAAAATTTTTGCTGATTCGCGAACGGTTTTAATTATTTTAACCTTGTTGCCATCGGTTATTTTTTCCGCGATTTATTCGTCGTTCCGTGGGACGCTTTGGGGCAAGAAAAACTACTTCATTGTTGGGCTTTCGGAGTTCATTGAGCAAGTTATGCGCATAGCGTTCTTCTTTGTGCTTGCGTATTTTGTCGGGAGCAAAATGTCGGGCGGAGTGGTCGCGGGGCTGTCGCTGTCAATCGCGTGCGTGTTCTCGGCGCTCGTCGTCGTGGTGTACTACTTTTGCAAGGGCAACCGCTTGGGCAACCCGCATAGCGAGTACCGCAAGTTGCTGAGGAGCGCCACGCCTGTGACGGGCGTGCGCGTGGCGACAAGTGCGTTGCAACCTATAATTGCGATTGTTATTCCGATGCAGTTGGTGCTTGCGGGAATGAGTAGCGAAAGCGCGCTCGCGGAGTTTGGCATTGCGGTGGGTATGACGATGCCGTTGTTGTTTGTACCGTCAATGCTGGTTGGTTCGGTCGCAATGGTTTTGTTGCCCGAACTCTCGTCGCAAGTCGAGCAAAAGAACAAGGACGCCGTGCTTGCGCAAATTGATATGGCGTTTACGTTTTCAATTTTCGTGTCGATGTGCATAATTCCGCTTTATATGGGTATGTGGCGCGACATCGGGTTATTTGTGTATAACAACGAACGCGCGGGGCTGTATCTTTTATACTCGGCGTGGCTGATGATTCCGCTTGCGCTGTCGAACATTTCGTCGACCGTTTTAAACGCGCTTAGTATGGAGGGTAAGTCGTTTGTCAACTATTTCATTGGCGCGGTGGCACTGATTGTCATCATTTTAACGCTGACACGCGCTCTCGGGATTGTGTCGCTGATTATTGGAACGGGTGCGTGTATGCTGATTTCAAGCATTTTAAACATTCGGCTAATAAAAAAACGCATTAATGCTAAGGTTAATGTGTTGAAAAAAACAAGTATTATGGGGCTGTTTGCTGTGCCAAGTTTGCTGTTTACGCGCTTTTGTTTTAGTATTTTTGATGCGTTTTGCCCGAAATTTTTTGCGCTTGCGTTCGGGAGCGTTTGTGGTGCGACATGTTTTGTTGTGTTGTGTGTGGTGTTTCGGGTTGTCAATGTCAAGGTGTTGTTTATGGAGTTCTCAAAGCCGAAACACTCTGTTTCACCCGAAATCTCACCCCCTAACATCCATATGGCGAACGCCACTGGTGCAGGTGCTGTTTCTACGCGCAAGTAACTGTTGAGGACGGCACACTTGCTACTTTTTATGGAGTCTTTATTCTCGGTGGGGATAGCCCCGCCGCTGCAGATACTGTCACTACAAGTAAGTAACTCTATAACATCGGCAACAGGTAGCGACACGGACGACAACATCATCGTTTCGGGCAGGCGCGTGCACTGGACACGCTTGTCGAAACGACAATAATATACACGCTTGCCACCCCGCGCATAAACTTGTCGTTCGTAACTTAACGAATTTGATTAATTATATTGTTTTAACATTTAATAAGATTTTCGTATATTTTAAAGTATTTTGATAACTCCACTATGGAATTTACTTTGAGAATTAACAAAAATCATATTAGTTTTTTTATTAATAATAATTTAATTGACAAATTTTTAAAAAAATGTTATATTATTATTATAATAAGTAAGGAAGAATTATTATGAAGGAATCTAGAAAAGAATTTTTAAAACCTGTTTTGATTGCAATTTCTTGCGTAGAAAGCAATGCGAGCTTTTCAAAATCATATTGTTTTGGCGGGGAGAGCAAGTAATTGTGTGCAAAGGGATTAACCCCTTTGCTTTTTTTAAATTTTTGGGTAAGAGGGAAAAGGAAACAAATGAAAAGGATATTTTGCTTGAATGAGAATAACGTTTTTGACAATGTTTATTGGGGATGATGACAAATGCACGGATTTGTGTTGTTCTGACCAAAAAGGATTTAATAGAGAATAGTCAATCTTTTGTTGCTCAAGTAAAAAACAAGTTTCCTAAAGTTGATGTAATATGTGTTAATGCATTAGACTCAAAAGATGTAATGTTGGTTAAAGAAATGTGGAAAGCAGGGGAAGTAGCGATATTCTTGGGCAGTTCGGGAGTTGGTAAATCAACTATAATTAACACAATAGTCAAAAAGGAAGTTCAAAAAACAGGGGGCATTAGAGATAAAGATTCAAAAGGACGTCATACCACTACTGCTAGACAATTACTATTAGATGACATTGGCAGGATTGTGATTGATACTCCAGGGGTTCGCTCGGTTCAAATCACCAATGATAATTCTTGCGCAGATGAATTGTATTGTGCCATTGTTGAATTAGAAAAAATGTGTAAGTATGTCGATTGTACACATAATGAAAATCAAGTCGGGTGTGCTGTTCAAGATGCTTTAAAAAGAGGGTTTATTAGTTTGGATGTATTTGACAATTACAAAAAACTGAAAAGAATTAAAAAAAAGAGAAAATTATTTTGAAAAATATGAAGATATGAGTGATTATGAAAAGAAAATAAATTGTCAAAATTTAAAAAAGAATCATACAAATAGGAGAAAAAATGAAAAAAGAATTTGAAAAATTGAATTTGCTCAAGAATTTGTTAGATGAAATATGCGTGGGCACTTTGACGACTTGGAAAGACAGGATTTTGCTTGAAAGTATATGGGATGAGCAGTATCAAAAATTTGTGCTTAACATATTTGAAACAATTAAACGTGGTTTAACTAGTAGTCAACTAAATGATTTATTCTATCAAATAAGGGCCGAAGCCGAGCCTTTTGTTAAAAGTTATGATGAAAATGATAGCGTTATCAATAAATATGACAAATTATTAAAGGTGGAAAGATATTTCGGGATAATTGAGCAGTTGACTGAGATGTCTATTGTTAGTGAAAATTTGTATAAATCATTGCTGAATAAATATGGGTTTGCATATATGCAAAAAATTGACAGTGATAATTTAAGTAGATTTACAAATAAAATTATAGAAAAATACAAGCATTATGATGATGACGAAATAAACAAATATTTGGTTTTAAAATTTTGGCAAGACGAGCAAAATGTTTATGCAAAAAAAGTTTTTGATATACAGTTTAAAATGGACGAAATTGAAAGAGAATTTTATGAGAAATACTTAAAAGAAATGACAGATAAACTGACACTTAGGAAAAAATTTGAGTTGATAAAAATTCTTGATAAACCTTATCTACATATCGATTTACTAAGTAGGTATTATGCGGTTGGAATGTTAGATGATTTTAAAAAATACATTGGGGGTAAGGGGTATGGACTTGCAATCCTAAATTGTTATGCGCGCATCCCGAAAACTTGGATAATTACATACAAAAGTCCAAAGGGGAATTTGAACTTTTTGCGTGAAAATCAATTATATGCGGTGCGCAGTTCTGCTGATTGTGAAGATGGAAGCAAACATTCTTTTGCTGGAATATTCGACTCGTTTCTAGCGGTTAAAAGTTGTGAAGTATGTTCTGCAATAGAAAAAGTATTTGATTCAGTGAATAGTAGCAAAGCCAAGCACTATCTACACACTATAAATTTGGAAAAACCAAATATGAATGTTATAATACAAGAGTTTATAGATTCTGAAAGGGCGGGAGTCTGGTTAGGTGAGTCTATTGATAGTGGAATTTACGAAGTCGTAGACGGGTTGGGCGAAAATTTAGTTAGCGGCAAGGCGGTACCGAGAACGCATAATTTTGATGAAAATGATTTTCTGTGTTCATTTTTTGTCAAACTACAAACAAGTATCGGGAGTAAGTGTGATTTTGAGTTTTGTGAAAAAAGCGGAGATTTGTATATGCTGCAATGTCGTCCAGTTACAACAACTGTAAAAAATAAAATAATTAAACAAGATGGTATAGGTGTGAGCAGTGGGATTGTTGAAGGGGATATCCTTTATTTGGAATCTCCCGATGATATGTCTTGTTTTCAGCCAGACAAAATACTTGTTACGTATGCAACAGACCCTAATTGGTTGCCTATTCTATTAAAATCAAAGGGAATTGTGACCTCCTTTGGTGGTTATTTATGTCATACGGCAATTATAGCAAGGGAACTTCAAATTCCTTGCGTAGTTGGAGTCGACAAAAATTTATTTGAAAAAATTATACATTCTAAAAAGATTAGAATAAATGGGGACAACGGAAAAATAGAAATTTTGGAGTAAATATGAGCAAAAATACTAACACTTTTTTCGTGATTAGAGAATCAAAGAGAAAAGGATTTTATGAGTTATGGGATACTTTTAGTGGTAAATTGTATGGCATTGATAAAACAACTCAGTTGTTATTGATAAATAACAAAGATTTGATTGATACAAGCGAGAAATTAAACATATTTTTTGATATAATGAACGATAAACAAATGATTTTGTTTAATGAAGATTATGTAGTATTAAATGGGGAAAATTTTGTTATTTTGAATAAGTATAATGATGACCAATTTATTATCAATGAAATAGTAAGTGATATTTGCAACATTTTAACGGAGGAAAAAGATTTAACTGAATTATTGGATGAGTTGGGAGAAATTTATAACATTGAGAAAAGCGAACATTATGAAATCATAAATATAATTTTACAACTTATTTTCTATAATGTTATTTTGATGCCTGCAAAAAAGTAGAACGAAATTTTACACTCATTGAGACATAAAAAGGGCGGTGATGAACCGTCCTTTTGTGTGAGAGGGGAATATATAACTATAGGCGCACATTGATTTGAAGGCAAGCGAAGATTGGTTTGAAAGCGCGTTTGATTGCGTCAAATGGTGCAATAATGTGCTAAATACAACGATTAGGGTAATCAACTACTTTTGCGGAACTGATATAGTGTACTTCTTTTTTCCACTTGATGAGGTATGGCTTGAGGTTGAGTTTTTTTGAGTCGCGCACAATTTCGTATTTCAGTTTGTTCAATTGCGTACTGCCTATGCAGTCGCACGCGTCAAGCACATTGAACAACGCGCGATTATACATAATTCGAGCGGAATCATAGATTGATTTAAGTTGGGTTTTTTCGTCTGGCGTGAGTTTTTCGCGCTGGTGGCGTTCTACAATCTCTAGCAAACGCATTGCGCGGTAGTAGGCGTTTGAAAAACGTACGTATGCGACTTCAAACGCGTCGCCAAACTCGAATTTAAAGTTTTCGGTGTCCACTTCACTGTGGCGAACAACTTTTGCGCCGAGGCATTGCGTCAAAGTGCATTGGTTTTGCGTGTAATAATTTGCGGAAGTCAATAAACATTCACTAAATGGTGCGTCTTTTTTGTATACGTAGGCAATGAGCGCATTAGCGCTAGGCGTGTTATTTTTTTTGAGGTTCAACATTTTTTTGCTGTCGCAACTTTCTTTTTCGTCGTCGTTGTCGACAAAAACTTTGCGCCCGCCTACAACGATTGCTCCTGTTGGCAAAATGGTGTCGCTTTTGACGTGAACATTATATAAGTAATCAAAATTGCGCATATTCTCGTCAAACGCCATATTTTCACTGTCAATTTCTGTGTCAAATTTTACATCGTTGTGATGCAAAACGCCCGCATAGCCTGCGCCACTTTTTTCAAGTTCGATGAGCAACTTGTCGCGCTCAACGCTGGATAGGTTAGATTTTTTTAATCGATTTGCAATTTTTTTGCCGTTATAGTGTTGAATAATTTTGTTTTGAACTTCCATATTTCCCTCTCTTTTGTAAACTTGAATAAATTTTACCACGCTTTTTGTTGTTTGTCAATACTACTTTTATAATGTTTTGCGTTTTTATTTGCTGGCGCGAGTGCGTAGGCTGACAAGTCTATAATAGTGAACGGCAATTCGCTATGCTATGAGTCGTTTACCGACATTGACCGCATCAACTATGGAACATAAAATATTTTGTGAAATAACGGTAAACATTGGCAAAAACATTTGATATTTTTTCGCAATTGTGGTACAATAAATGTGAAAAATATTTAGAACAAGGAGAAATCAACCTATGAAAAATAGAACAAAAGTACTAGGGGGGGGGGGGTATAACGTTGTCCAAAATGACAGCATAGCCCTACAAAATACACAAGATAACCGCGAAAAACGACGGGAAAGTTGTCGATTTTTGCAAAACAACAAAAAAAGCCTTCTTTTGAAGTTTGTTATAATTATGTTGGCTTTATCATTTATTTTTCAATTTTTTATAATTGTAAGAAGTCACGAAGCAAAGGTAGATAATACGCAACCTGTTTCGAGTTCAAGTTTGGGCAATTTAATAGGTATTAATCTAGCAGATGAAGGAGTCGCAAGTCATTGGAGTTTAGAGGGCCCATTTATTGCAGGATACCAAAAGTCCCCTTTTGATTTGTATAGCTGTAATTCTGGTGAAATATCTGGTGAATTATTAGTGGGGGCGCATAATCCAGGGAGTGATAATAATGCTATATTCAAGGCATATGTAGATAATGGCGGTGATCATAGTGTTGTGTTGCCAATAAAAGAAATCAATGAATTGCTAGCAGGCGATAATAGAACGCTAACAGTAGATTACTTTTTGAATCAAAAAAGCAAGAAACACTACACTTTAGATGGTAACGGAAACAACCCAAAGTATATACCAGAAACTGATGATTGGATTCAGTACTCGGTGGGCAACCCTGTCGATGAAAGCGAAGATAATGACAAGATTGTTATGTTCACGGTGGTATATAAAGATTCAAGGACTATAAATGTCACACTTAACTGCGCGTTGAGTGGCGAAGGGTATATGGTCAATGTCTATAAAGGGGACGAGATTTACAAACAAATGTATGTGACAACAGCAACATATACATTTGAACTTGAGTTTGTTAGCGATTATAGCAACACCTACCGCCTTGCGTTTGTATTTGGGTACTATGGCAACTTGACATTTGACGCAAAGAACGCAACAACAGGAGTAAACACCAACATAACAACCGCCACCCGCTCGGCAACAATAAATTCACTAGTTGACACGACAATCAAGTTTACGCTCGCCAACCCACGCATAAATTCAACAATTATTATATGAGTGTCAATCGAATATTGCGAAAGATATTGCTAGCGCGGTCAATGCAGATGAGTACCTCATAACTAAGTATGACCCCTTCCGGCAAGGCTCGCCTTGACTGCAGGTTTGGTTGCCATCTCACAACAACATTTACACATCACCCCACACCCGCACCTGTGCCGTCTGGCACTCTCCACTACAGCGAAAATTGCATTTCCGCTTTCGGTCGAAATGACAACGGGGGTGGTGGCTTACTAAAATAATAGGTAAACTTTTAAAGGATAATCTTTTATGTGTAATTGAAAAAACTTATAAAAGTGGCAAGTGACAAACTTAATTGTCATTTCGAACAAAAAGCGAATGTGTCAGCCTTCGCCGATGTGGAGAGTGCCAAATGGCACGGGTGTGGACGTGAGTTGGTGTGTGTATGTTCTTGAGAGATGACAACCCTATCTGCAGTCAAGGCGAGCCTTGCCCAGAAGGGTGCGCGGTTATTATGGGTTACTTTACTATTTTGACCGCGCTAGCAAAAATAAACAAACTTTTAGTTGAAAAATTTGGCTAAAAGTTTGTTTATTTTAGTAAATAGTTTGTTTATTTTGCAAAAATTTGGTTTAAACTTTGTTTATTTGTCTAAAAGTTTGTTTAAATCACATAAAGTTTGTTTATTTTAATTAAAACTTTGTTTATTTTGCAAAAACTTTGGTTATTTCTTGACAAACTTTGTTTATTTTGGTATTATATATCAAATTGGAGGTGCAATTTTGTTAAAAGAAGAACTAATTACATTAGTGAAAAAGATTCAGGAACAAAAATGCGAAGGGCAATATATTGAGATAAAGTCGGCGGAACGTGGATTTCCAAAGATATATGACACTTTGTCATCGTTTTCAAATCAAAGCGAGGGTGGAACTATTGTTTTTGGCATAGATGAAACCAAAGATTATGAAATTGTTGGCGTTTATAATGCACAGGACTTGCTACACAAAGTTTCCGAACAGTGTAAGCAAATGGAGCCAGTGCTGAGGGTAATCACAACCGAATGTGTCATTGATTCAAAAACGGTTGTTGCGGTAGAAGTTCCGTCAAGGGAGATATACGATAGACCTGTTTATTACAAGGGCGCGGGAATTTTGAAGGGGTCATATTCAAGAGTTGGTGAAGCAGATGAGCAAATGACTGACTATGAGGTATATAGTTATGAAGCGTATAAGCAACATAAACAAGATGACACTAGAGTTTCGGTACCTGAAGCCACAAAATATTTAAACAAGGCTTTGCTAGATGAGTTTATAAACAAAGTTAGGACAAACAAACCAAACACCCAGAATTTGAAAGATGATGAACTTTTAGAATTGATGGGAATTTATAAAAATGGAATACCGACAATTTCCGCGGTAATGTGTTTTTCTCAATATCCGCAGGCTTTTTATCCACAATTGTGCATAACTGCAGTTGTTGTGCCCGGTTATAATATTGGCGATTGCGACGAGGGCAATAACAGATTTTTGGACAACAAAAAAATTGAAGGTACGATTAGCGAGATGCTTGAAGGTGCAATCAATTTTGTCAAGCGCAATATGAAAACAGCCGTTGCTTTTGTAGATGGTAAAAGAGTGGACGTCCCTGAATATCCTATTATTGCGATAAGAGAAGCGGTTTTGAACGCCTTAGTTCACAGGGATTACAGCATTCATACTGAGGGTATGCCTATTCGCTTGGAAATGTACAAGGATAGATTGGAAATTGTTAACACGGGCGGGCTTTATGGCGCAATCAATCTTGATGATCTTGGGCGTCTTAGAGCGGACACGAGAAACAAAACATTAATCGCCATTTTGGAAACTATGGGGCAAGTAGAAAATAGATATTCTGGAATCCCGACAATAAAAAAATTGATGAAAGAAGCAGGGTTGCGCGAGCCACTTTTTGTGAGCGAAAGAGGTTTATTCAAGGTAGTATTTTACAATGGCGAAAACAATACCGCAAAAGATTCACTCAATTCAATTGAAGCAACGTTGTGTGATTTTTGCAAAACTCCAAAAACAAAAGCGCAAATTGCAGAATTTTTGGATAAAACACAGTACTATGTTGTGAAAACTTATATCGAACCTTTAATCGCAAAAGGCAAACTAGCATACACAATGCCAGATAAACCCAAAAGCAAACTACAAAAAATTTATACAGTACAATAATCATTTATGCAAACTTTGTTTATTTCTTGACAAAGTTTGTTTTGTTATATGCTTGTAATTGTGCGGTAAGTGTGGTATAATAAAAAAAATCAATTCAGCATAGGAGTTTGTTATGTTTGCGATTGAAGTGGCAGATTTTAAAAAGAAATATAGAGGCACGGGGCTTGGCGTTGAGCGCGTGAGTTTCAACATAAATTATGGCGAAGTGTTTGGGTTTATTGGTCCAAATGGCGCGGGCAAATCGACGACCATTCGTGCGATTATGGGGCTTTTGAAAGCCGACAGCGGGCTTGTCAATGTCGCGGGCGAGGACGCTTTTACGAGGGGGCATTTGGTGCGTGACAGGGTGTCATATGTTCCTAGTGAAATCAGTGTTTATGGCAGTATGACAGTGCGCAAGTACATAGAGTTTATGCTTGACCAAAAGGGGCGCGGATATGAACGCATTGATTCGCTTTGCACATATTTTGAGTTAAACCAAAACCGCAAGACGAGCGAACTTTCACTCGGCAACAAGAAAAAACTTGCCATTGTGACGGCGCTTGCAAATTCGCCAAAAATTTTGGTTATGGACGAGGCAACAACGGGGCTTGACCCGCTTATGCAACAAAAGTTTTTTGAAATCATTGAAGTTGAGCGCAAGCGTGGGGTGGCGATTTTGCTTTCATCTCACAACTTGAACGAAATTCAACGTTGTTGTGATAGAGTTGGCATCATCAAAAACGGCGTGCTGGTTGCAGTCAAAGAGATTGGCGAGTTTAAGAACAAATTGATGAAGCACGTTGTTTTGGAACTCTCCATAACCGCGACAAAGCCGTGGATTGACGGCGTGGAGAACTTGAAACTCGACGGCAACAGGTGTGAGTTCAACTATCACGGCGATATGAAAACGCTAAACGACTTTATCGCGCAAGCAAATATCGTCAATGTTTCAATTTCAGATGTCGACTTAAACGACGAATTTATGCGCTGGTATTGAGGTGAAATGTGGAAAGAGCAAAAAATAGAAAAGCGTGTTGTAGCCTTTACAAAAATGAGTTGCGTTTGCAGGCAAAGCCGATTTATTGGTGGTTTGGAGTTCTGGCGTTGTTGATTCTCATCAGTATTATGGTATATCCTGTGGTCGACTCAATCATCGGTTCATTGACTGCCGAGGAGCGCGCGGAACTGGAAAGTATGGGGGCGGTCTTTGAATACGATTCAATCACGGCATACTTTTTGGTTGAGTGCGTACAAACGCACATTGTCGGCGGAATGCTTTTTGCGTGCTGTTTTGCAAGTCTTGCACTCTCGCGTGATTTCAAGCGTGGCACGTACGAACTTTTGTACACAAACGCACTTTCGCGTCGTCAAGTTCTCGCGACAAAGTTTTCAGCACTCGTGACTGTCGTTTTAATTTTGAATGTTTTTCTTTTGATTGTTGAACTCGTGGGAATGGCAATTATTGACTTTAAAGGAATCGACATTGTGCCAATTTTGGCGTTTGCCTTGTTTGGTATACTTGTGCAACTGATTGTCGCAAGCATAGTTTTTGGCATAATAATTTGCAAACCGCAAAAATTGGGGTTAGGCGTTGCGATAGGGCTACCGCTTGTGCTGTACTTTGTTTCAGCAATTGCAACAGCCGTGCGCAGTAGCGCAAAGTGGGTGGAGAATTTGTCACCACTCAGCATATTTAGCGGTATGAAAGTGGGTGCGCCGTTTGATATAAACTACCTCGTGCTTGGCATTTTTGCTTTGCTCGCGGTGATTGTTATCGTCTTGGGGTTTAGACGTAATCAAAAAATTGATTATTAATTCATTATTAGGTGATAGTTTATGAAATGTCCTAGATGTGGCAATAAAATAGAAGCGGGCGATAATCATTGCCCCTACTGCAAACTGCAAACGCAAGTCATTGTGAACGCGCGCAACGCGGACGCGAAAAACGCGCTCAAAAACAGGCAACGCGACAAGGTTTTCTTGTCGACATATCGCCCCGACGATGTGAACAAAACAAAACTGCTGCTGCTAGCAATATTCACAGGCTTTGTCGGCGGACACTGCTACTATGTCGGGCGAATGGGGCGCGGGTTCACGATTTTGGCGATGTTTATAATCGGGCTGACCTTTGCTAGCATACCAGACACGTGGGTGTTGCACCAATATGTCAGCGGAATGGTCGCGGGAATGTTTGGCTTTGTGTGGGTGATGATGTGGTGGCTCGACATTTTGGCAATTATTTGCAACCGCTTCAAAATTCCAATTGTCATCGACCCATAAAAGCGAATTGCTTGTAGGGAAAGTACCTGCAGCGGCGACCTATGTCGCAGGAGAGAATTATGGGAAATATAAAAGTTTTTGAAGACAAAAAAATTAGAACACAGTGGGATGCCGAAAGCGAAGATTGGTATTTTTCAGTCGTCGATATTGTCGGTGTTTTGACGGAAAGTCCAAACCCTAGAAAGTATTGGAGTGTGCTTAAAACTAGGCTCAAGGCCGAGGGGAGTGAGTTGACTACAGTTTGTAGTCAACTGAAGTTGCAGTCAGCGGACGGAAAGTATTATATGCAAGACGTCCTCAACACAAAAGGCGTGTTGCGACTAATCCAGTCAATACCAAGTCCAAAGGCGGAGCCGTTCAAGATGTGGCTTGCGCAAGTTGGGAGTGATAGGCTCGACGAAATCGCCGACCCGCAAAAGGCAATGGATAGAGCAATCGCGACTTATAGAGAAAAGGGTTACCCCGAAGAATGGATAAGTCAAAGAATGATGACTATTCAAACGCGCAAAGACTTAACCGCAGAATGGCAAAACAAAGGCATAACGCAAGAGAAAGAATACGCGATTCTCACAAACGAAATGACAAAAGCGTGGAGTGGCTTGACTATTGCTGAATATAAGAGTTTGAAAGGACTGAAAAAGGAAAATTTGCGCGACAATATGACAAACATTGAATTAGTCCTCAATATGCTTGCCGAAGTAACCACAACCGCGCTATCAAAACAGGAAAACCCACAAACTTTTGAAGAAAATCAAAAGATTGCGCATCGTGGCGGAAAATTTGCGGGCGATACGCGCGAAAGATACGAACAAGAACTTGGGCAAAAAGTCGTCAGCCCCGTGAACGCAAGCAACAAAAAATTGCTCGAAATCAAAAAGTCCAACAACGACGAAGATAAATAATGATATTGATAATTTTGCTAACTATTAAAATGTCAATAGTTGGCAAAATAAAAAATCAATTGATATAAAGAATAAATAATTCTATAAAATATAATAAAAATATCAAATGCGCACAAATTCATTTGATATTTTTTTGTCATTGTGGTAAACTAAAATTGTAAAATAAATAAGTGAGGGAACAAAATGATTAAGAACTTAACTAAATGGGGGGGGGGGGGGCG
>CAKVOD010000013.1 GCA_934778205.1 uncultured Clostridia bacterium
TGGCTCGTCAAGCACTACGCCGACATAATCGCTGGCAAATACCGCAACGCTGGCGAAATCAAAAAGCAAACAAACTCTGCCACGCTCCACCACCGCCAATACACCAAAGAAGAACTAGACGGAGTATTCGGCAATCTAGATGACTTTATACAGTAAAGGAGAAAATTATGGGAATTACAGGAAATGAAAGATATTACAGTGTGATTGACAACTCGAACGGAAATATTGAAGTAAGAGATTACGAAAGTAATAGAATTTTTAACTCTTTATTCGAATTAGATGAATTACTTAACGAACAAGACTTCCAAATAAAAAAATTACAAGAAATCCAAGATAATGAGAATCAAAAATTATTAGATATGTATAATGAAAAAGTTAATGAACTTGATAAACAATACAATGAACATTTTGAAGAAATAATTAAACAATATGACGAATTAAATAAAAGATATTGTATAGAAATGGATAGAAATATCGAACTTGCTGAGCAATTAAACAAAACACAACAAACTGTTATTGATTTATTAAATAGGAGGAGAAAATGAAACAAGTAACATTAGAGGAATTTATATCACATCACGGCTACACAAAAAAGGAATGGGACGACACCGTCGAAGAATTATGTAAAAACGGAGTTGGGAAAGGCACGTACCAAGATTATAACTTGTTATATCTAGTAATCGGCTGGCTATGTAACTACAAAAGCGAATGCGAAGAATGACAACCGCGGAAATAGCAAACTATCTGAAATCGGTCAAGCAATACTTTTACGATTGCCCCAACGCCGAACTCTCGCTCGAGATAGTCAAAGACTTAATCACAATAATATTGCAACTACTACAAGAAAAAGAGGGTTCTTCCCTCTCAAAAAAATAAGCAAAGTAATGACATTAATAAAAAAAGTTGTAAAATACGATGTAATAATTAAAAATGTAGTAAAAATGCGGGCTAGACCAGCTTCGTAATCAATAGATCGCGGGTTCGAGTCCCGCCACTAGCCCCATTATACCAAATATTGTACTTTGTAGGTAATTGTAACACCAAATATGGTGTAGGTAGACGATTAAAATGTCGTCTACCTATTTTTTTGTAAAATTAGGTGTCAAAATCGTTGTCAAACATTGTTTTGTTTTTCCATTTAATTTCGTCTTTAAGATTACAAAAAAAACGGCTTAAATGCCGTTTTTCATTTATAATCATTTTAAATTAGAATGAAACAAATACTTTTGAATAGTCCGCAACTACTTGCGGAATATAATCATATGCAATGCGGAAAATATCTTGATAGTATTTTCGTTGTGCTGGTGTGGTCTTTTCAATATATGTTTCTTCCGTTTCGTCGCTATTGTTCATCTTTGTAAAATCAAAACTTTTAAGCGCAATATCAAATATGTTGACTTGTGCTTCAAAAAATGTTTGCTTGTCAGTTAGCGTTTTGTAACTTGCAAGTTTGGTTGCGTCAGACAATTTTGCATTTGCTTTTGTCAACTGTGCATTTACTTTGTTCATTTCGACACAAAGTTTGGTTGTACTGCCTGCAAAAACTTTTGCGTCAAACTTACCTGTTTCTAAATCGAAGTATTTGCCGTATTCAAAGGCTATCGACGCTTTTGCAATTTCAAATGCTTTGTGTTTGAGCAAAATCTGCAAATCATAACTTTCACGCGCTTCTTTGCCATCGTAAGCATAAAAATCAGTGTAGAAATCATTAAAGAATGCTTTAATAGTAACATCACTAAAATTGACAACTATGTTTATAAAATCAGTATATGCTTTTACAAAACTGGCATAGTCGACAAGTTCAATCGTGTTCATTTGCTGACCGCTTGGATGTCCCGCAAGTGCGCTTTGAAAACGTTGCTTTGCATTGTCAAAATCTTGCAATGCCTTACGCGTTTTGTTAAGGTTGTTATAGATGGTGGTACGCGATTTTGCGGACCAGTTTTTGTCCCCAATTGTTCCGTTCGTTTGTACAAAAAAGGAAAAAGCGGTTTTTGTAATGGGTCCAAAATATGACGTCAAGAGGTTTGCTCTTGAATCGTCAGCAATCAACCTTGTAACTTCATCTGAATATACTACTTTGAATTCCTTTGTGCCCTTGTCAAAATATGTGGCATAATCAGTCAATAATTTTGCATATTCAGCGTTGATATCCGCGGTTTTCCTTTCTTTTTCACTACAACCAGCAAATGCGAGTACAACACATAAGCATAGCGTTATGCTGAGCGCAATTTGTAAAATTTTGTTCATCACTTACACCTCCATATACTGGCTGATGATTTTAAGATTTGCTTTAATTGTTTCATCTTTTTGTTCATCAAGATATTTTGTTGTATTTTCAGTCCTAAAAAGCCCAACAATATTCGCTCTGTCTAGCGCGTTATAAGCGTTCAAAACTTTGCGTAAATCGGAAGAATTAAGAGTATAAAACCCATCATTCTTGCCGTTTTCTATGAGTGACGTCAACTTTGTAATACATCTCGAGAATTTGCTTGTTTGAACATTATTTTTATCCTTGATTGAATCGTATTGCGAAATTTGACCGCAAGCAACCATTGCTCTAAGGTCGTACAAAACAAACTCTACTTCGTCTATTTTTGCATTATTATAGACGCTCGTTTTGACAAATGGGACAAGTTTATCGAGCACTACACTACCATTGCGTTGCATTTTCCTAAACGCTTCAATGAGTTGGCTATTCAATCCGCCAATACTTGCGGGGTCATATGACTCGCTAGATTGATAGTTGTAGATGTACTTAGCAAGGTATGTGACGCCATCCTTGCCATAAGCTGAAGTACTATAAGTATTTATGGCACTCAAAACTTCTTTTTGCGCGCTTGTGTCAACGTCTTTTGCATACGCACACAAAAATCCTAGCATCTCTATTTGCTCTTTAATGGCTTGGGTGTATGTATACTCAATTTTAAGGTCGCCGTCTTTGACAATATAGATGCCTTCACGCCCCTTAATTTCCTGCGTCAAATATTGATAATCTTTATATTCACTTTTTTGAAGTGTTGCAATTTGTTGGTCGTAAACTTTTTTTGTTTCATCGGGTTTATTTAGCACGAAATAGACGGCTGTTGTTACGCCTGCAATCAAAATAATGACTACAATCAATCTCAATAAAACTTTTGACATTTCTTCTCCTTTTCTTGACTAAATTATATCACAACTTCAATGCAAAGTCAATGCAATTATAATATCATCATTGCTTGTCAAATTTTTCAGTATAATACTTACAACAATTTCTCAGTTTGCATTCATCGCATTGTGGTTTGACCGCCTTGCAGTAATAACGTCCAAACAAAACGAGCAAGAAGTGGTCACTTGCCAAATCGCGTCCAGCAAGAGCGGTGCGCAAATCCATTTCGACCTTTTCAGGGGTATTGCCTTGACTCAATCCGAGCCTATGCGCAACTCTAAAAACGTGAGTATCAACGCCGATATTATTTGCGCGGAATGCTTCGGCAGTCACAACATTTGCAGTTTTTCTGCCAACTCCTTGCAATTTTTGTAGTTTTTCTAAATCATTTGGCACTTGCCCGCCAAACTCCACATCCAACTGCTTTGCACAAGCAATTATTGCTTTTGCTTTATTGTGGAAAAAGCCGAGAGGTCTAATAATCTCCTCGACATCTTCTTGTTTTGCATTTCCAAGCGCGTAGGGCGTTGGATATTTTGCAAATAAAATCGGTGTCACTGTATTGACACGCTTATCCGTGCATTGAGCGGACAAAATGACTGCAATCAAAAGCTCAAATGGCGAATTGTAGTTCAGTTCACATTTAGGATTCGGGAAAAGGACGCTTAGATATTCAAATATTTCATTAACATCATTCATTTGTTAAAACTTCCCCGCCTTTTTATGAAACGTAATGCCGATTGTCCCAGCGCCACAATGCGTGCCGATTGTTGGACCTACGTATTGGACGCGTATGTCAGCATCGACGCCCAAATACTCCGTGAGTAAGTCTTTCAATTCGTTTGCATATTTTTCTTGCATAGCGTGCGTGATGATTACTGGATAATCAGCAACATTTTCACCGCACCTTTTCACGCAGTCAAAAAGCGCTTTGACGACCCCGCTCATCCTTCTTGCAGTTGCGCACTTGACAATGCTACCAGTAGAATCAAGAACAAGAATCGGTTTGACGCCAAGCAGTGTACCTATAACTGCTGTTGTGGGATTGACGCGCCCACCACGTTTTAAATGCATCAAATCGTCGACACCAAAGTATGTACCAACTTCATCACGGAATTTTTCAACAAACTCGACTATTTCTTCAGCAGTTGCGCCCACTTTGTATTGTTCATATGCTTTCAAAACAATTAGACTTTCGCCAACTGAAATTTGTTTTGTATCAACAAACAAAATAGTACGCTCAGGGTATTTTTCTTTCAATTCTGCAATCGCCTTATTCATATATTCAAAGGTATTGCTCAATTTTTGCGAAAATGTTAGATATACAATATCGTCGCCATTTTGAAGATGTTGTTCAAAGTAATTTATATAATCTTGCTCATTCAGTCCGCAAGTGGTCGGCACTGCACCATTTTTGACGCGTTCAAAAAACTTTATATAATCTTTGTTTCGCCCCAAATCTGCTTGCAAAAGCTCGCCATCAAGACAATAAGGCATATTTATTATTTCACAATCCATTTTATCGGCAATTTCATACCAAAGTTCGGAATTTGTATCCAAAAAGAATTTCAACATAACAATTTCTCCCTTTCTTGTGCAAAGGTTGCACTTAATTGTGATTTTACCATATTTTCGGCTACATAGTCAAGCAATGTGTAGATTATAAGTTAATTTTCAATTTAATATTGACAAAAATCGACATTCGTGTTACAATATTCTCGAGGAGAAAAGGATATTTATGAATTATGTAAATGTTGAAAAAGATGAAAAAAAGATTGAAAAAATTGAAAAATTTTTCACTGACCAAGTCTACTATAACAATTGCTATAGAAAACGCCGTCATAAGCAAATAGAGGAAGCAAAGGCTGAAGCACGCAAAGAAAAACGCCGTGAACAACGCATAGAAAAGCGCAACCAACTTGCAAAAGACAAAGTTTCAATATCCCTTTTGAAAGAACTTGTCAAAGATGACTACGAAATGATGCAATAATCACCATTTACTAGATTTACTAAATTTCGCATACACAAAGAACAGATTTAAATTTAAATCTGTTCTTTGTTGTTACTATTTGTTGTATATGTTTATTTGCCCGTATTAGTCTATCTATATTTGTTATATTTGCGAAAATTTACCCTATCAAAGTTCAATTCCAAGTTCTTTGGCTTTTTTCTTTAATTCTTCAAAGCGCTTGTTGCGTTCGATTTCAGCATCGGTCGCTTGCGCAACTGCAGACTCTTTATCTTTCTGCTGAGTGGCATCATCACCTACTTGCAAAATATCATCCCCTACATTTTCATCCGCGAGAATATTTATTCCGTCACTTTCGCTTTTTCGTGCTTGACGCTTTCTATCTTCTTTCACTTTAAAAAAATTGTATGATTCTAAAATCTCAGGTTCTATCTTTCCAAACTTCATACAAATTCCTTTTTCATTTTCATCATATGTTTCAACATATGAATACCCCGATGCTTTAGTACTCCAAAATTTTGTATATTTCTTTGCGGTTAAATTCTTTTTCAAATATCCAGCACTATAGTATGGTATGTGAGGAAATTCTATGCACGCTTTTTCTGTTGTGAACCTTACTTCACTGTCTTTGACAAAAAACTCACCCTCAACATACACTTTTTCAGCATAGCCGTCTTCATTAATTTTAGAGTTGATAACTGAAACATCCTTTAAGCTTGTTGTATTGATTAGCACTGAATTTTTTATTTCAAATTGCGCAATGCTATCAAGATAGTCAACATTAAATAACGGCTCGGGCGGTATAACTGCAGTATAAAAATTGCAGTTTTTTAGGTTGCTAGAAGATACCAATATATTTCGTAAAGAACCACTCAATGTTGTTATTATTATAAATTTAGAATCTTCAATTTTACTATTTACAACATCAATTTTAGGGCTAACAAACTTACCATCTTGCACATAAATGTATGAATTTGTTATGCTAGAATTCTTTATAAAAATTTCCCAGTTTTTTGCATAAAAAAATGAATTTTCTAAGGCACATTTACCACTAATCATAAGGGTTGCACTTTCTTGAAGCCAGTTTTTACCTTTTAGAGTAAAGGAGTCACCAGTACTCTTTAGTACTATCCTACCACTAATATCGCCTTTTATAATATGTTTTCCGCAAATCTCAAAATCACATAGCGCCTCAAGGACGTATATTCGATGCGCTTTATCAACACACTTTAATTTTACAAACTTTTCATTTGTATTATTCTTTCTAAACATATCCTTTAATTTCATAAATACTACCTATTTTATAAACAATTCATTCTAAAGTTCAACCCCAAGTTCACGCGCCTTCCCCTTCAATTCATTGAGTTTTTCGTCATAATTAATCTCTTCTTTTGAAGTCACTATTGTTACTTGCTCAGTAGTAGAATTTTCAACACAAGTATTTTGTACAGCATTTGCCTTTTGCTTTCTAGATTCTATAAACGCCGTTTCAATCATTTTGCCAGACCAGTCGTAGCCGTTGCGTCTAGCATATGCGTACGCACCAACAGTCGCTACGATTGGTGGTTTGGTTTTACCCTCAATCATCGGCACGCAGTCTCTTTTTAGGTACAAATAATCGAAAATATCGCAAAAAGAATTTGTCTTACACCCATTTGCTAGTACAGCAAATAACTCTGTACGCATAATGTCATTTGATAAATCAAATGCGTAATTATTCACAATTACATAAAATTTTGCGACGGGCAATTTGAAAGAAACATCTACAATTGGGTCTATAGTCAAAATTCCCACTTTGGGCGTTTTTACCTTTGGTATATTTGTAAATTCAATACTCACATTGTCAAGTTTCGTATCACCCTCAAACTCCACCTTAACTTTGCTCGTTTTCCCGTCGATTGGACGATTTATTTCGCTAAACTCAACGCTGTTGAGCCCTTGCAAGTTGCAGTTGTGCATATAACTATGCTTTATAAAGGTAATCTTGCCTGTCATTACGTGACTGAGTGTAGTATAACCGCTGACTTTGGCAATTTCGTCAATAAATGACTCATTTTCTACGAAAGCATTGTAGTAAACTTCCGCTTTGCTACAAATCCACGACGTGTCATCTATACATTGTATGCCTTGCACGCATCCACCAACGGGCCCCACAAGATTTTTTTTTGCACTCTTGCCTATTGTTGCTACTTCATTAGCAACAACAGGTATGCCTTGCACATTAAATGGCTTTTTACATCTTATTCTTTGCAATACTCCCCTGCTTATCTCTTCTGAAGTTAGCGCATCACACGAAGTATGTATGTGCGCGTGCTTTATTTCTTTATCAACAGCTTTCCTTTTATCTAACATATTCCCCTCACATTTTTTGTTATTTAAAGTTGTTTTTCGTTTGAATTCTTTTCGGTAAGAACTTTAATCAAGTTTTCCGCTTCAGCAATCTTTGCATCAAGTTCATTGGATTTTTTTTCTAGTGTTTCAGATTTCTTGCTGAGTTCCTCTTCTTTCTCATATAACCAAATTTTTGCTAGAGTCTTTTCATTTTCTGCACTATCTTTTTTGAATAGGTTGCACAAAGCATTGATGCTTTTGTCGTTTGATTGGCGCATAAACGACAAAAAAACTTCTCTATCGTCCTTTATCTTACACAACCCGTCTAAAAGCGTATTATAAATTATTCTTTGCGGTGCGTTGACTTTCATTAGGTCAAGACAATTGCGTATTGATACCAAACACTCACGACAAGATGTTACTTTTTCTAGTTTTTCTTTGTTAACATACTGCAACTCATATAAAATTGAACAAAGTTTTACAAGCCTTTCGTCTTGGTTGCCATAGGCACGCATCAAAACTTTGTGCATAATCTCTGGCGACATTTCGGTCAAGTGCACGTAGTCAAGACGACTTTCTAGCGGTCCTGTCAAACGCTCACGCTTATCGTTTTTGACAACAAAAACTTGCAAGTTCCCTAAATATTCGCGCTTTACTTCGACTGTTCCTAACTGCGTCGAGAAAACTTGCCCTGATTGCAAGAAGCTGAGCAAAAAGTCGTCCGTTTCTTCTTTCGCCTTATCAAACTCATCCAAAAAGAGGATAACTTTTTCGCCGTTGTTCAGTTTTTCCATTGCGTCGATTAGTTTTCCGCGCAAAATGACGTTTTCGGCGTCGTTTTGGACGACCGCTTTAATATTGATTTCTTCAAATAGGTCTTCGCGCCCTGTTGTTGTGTTGCATTGATATTGAATGAAGTTGATTTTTTCTTCAAGGCATTTCTCGGCAACCTCTTTGTACTTGATGACAAATTCGGTTTTACCAGACCCCGGTGGTCCGTCAAGACATAACGCGGAAACTGCTTGCCCTTTGCTTTGGCTTTGCATAGCAAATTTGTTTACAAAAAGTGTTGCTTTCCACGTCAAATCTTCGGTTGGAAAGTAGCCTGAATCCAAAAGCATTTTTTCAATTTTTTCCCCAGATTGTAATTGTGACATTATAAATTCTCCTTTATTAGTTTTAAAATCTTTGTTTGAAACTCTATTTTATCTACTGCGTTATCACTTTTTAATGCAATTCTGTATTTATAGACCAATCTTTGCAAAAGGTCGATATTATCAAAGCATTCGTCTTGCGCATAGAGCACTGACTGAACTTTGTCGTTTATGACAACTTTAAAATGCTTGTCGCAAATGTCAGCAGTGATGCCGTTGTAGTTTAGCGGCAAATATGTCAAAAGTTCGTCCGTTTTGATTGCCCCGTGAATATTCTCACAAAGTCTATAGAGTAGACTGAAATATTTTTCCTTTTCTTCCAAAATCGTTACCCCTTTTTAAAAATGATAATCATTATCGTCATCATATTTTGATTGTGTTGCTGCGCTTTCCGATTTAGTGTTAGTTTGTTTATAAGTCAAAGCGTTGTAGTTGGTACTTGTAAACGATGTCAACGCTTTCAAAATGTCTTCAGGCTTTGAAACTTCGCGAATGACGCCTTTAAAATCTCTTAGATAACTGTCTCTTATTTCAGCGAAATTGAACCAATAGACGTGACATTTTGTTTGAGATAACTTGCAAACAGCGCGAAGCGGGTCATAATCACTGAAAATCAAGGTTTTTTCCGCTTTTTTTTCAGTAAGGTAATCGCCTACATTGCAGTCAATTCTTTCAAATTTCAAGTTTTTAGTTTTAGATAAATAATAAGTGTAATTATAACTTGAAATCAATTTGATAAATTCTACCTTTGTCATATTTGGCGGAATTTCATTAATTTGAACTATAGCCTCATCGTTAGCCCCGATAATGACGCGCACATCATTTTTCAGCAATTGCATAGCAAGTGTTGTCAGTGTTGGAATATAAGCGTTCATACTAGGTGACAAATCCAAGTAGATTGAAAGCGGAATTTGCTCTTGTTTGCCGCTGTCGTAATCATAGTCATACTTGTCTTTGAGCATTTTGTTATATTCTCTAGTAGTTTTGTGCTTGACAACTTGCATTGTATCCCATTTTGAAACGCCGCTGACTTTTTCCGTAGCACTTTGGCGCGCATTCAGTTGTGACTTAGAACTTTTGAACCTCATTTTCACAAACTTTTGTATGATATTTCTTGCGATTATATCATTTACCTTTTCGTCGTCTTGGTTCAAGTTCCCAAACGGAACTGGCTCTTCCGAAAAATTTGGCAAGATATTGTCGAGCATATCAAGCAACGTTACCTCGCCCAAAGGTTCGTGGGCATCTTCGTCGGTTGCGGACACTGAAACAACTTGCGCTGCCTCTCGTGCGTCATTGCTGACTGGCTCGTCATCTTCTATCTCGCTTGCAGCCGCAATTCCAAACTCTGATTGCGGAACATCTGTTTCCTGCGCGCCTTGAGCGTTGCTTTCATCCTCACAATCTGTGGCACAAAGTCCTACTTGCCCGTCTTTATCCTCTTTATAGGCTACACTTTCTTCTTTCTCATCCGCATTTTGAACATTTGATATCGCTTGCAACTCTCCTTGAGGGTTTTGCGCGCCTTGCACGGCTGCTTGTGGGCTTTGTTCAGTGGTTTGCGCGCCTTGTTTGGTAGTTTGTGTACTTTGTTCTGTATTTTGTTTGACTTCTTTCGCTTCTTGACCGCCGTCGTTTGGGGTTTTGTTAATTTGCCCTTGTCGATTGTCGGGGGTTGCCGTTTCACGCACATTAGCATCGCGGTTTGAAGTTTCACGCGCATTCAAATTTTGTTGTTCACGTTTTCGCTTAGCGTCAAGCAGTGCCTGTTTCATTTTATCAAATTCTTCTTGCGTTATTTGATTAGGTTGTTTACCATTGCCACTTAATTGGCTACCAGTTTCTTGTTGACTACTATTTTCAAACTTATTACCAATTTCTTGCTTATTAGTACTGTTTAATTGATTATCATTATTTAATTGGTTGCCATAATCTTGTTGGTTCCCGTTATGTAATTGACTACCACAATTTTGTTGATTATCACTGCCTGTTCGATTATCGTTATCTTGTCTACCCGTATTTTTGTCTTTGCTACCTTGCTGCGCGCTCCTGCCACTTTGTCCGTTATCACAATCACTATTTTGCTTGTGTTCTCCCTGCGCTCCTTCTTGTTCCCATTGTGGTTGTTGTCCATTGCCTTGCGGTTGCTGTCCATTAGGTTGAGAATCTTGCTCATTGCCCTGCTGCGATTGTTCTTTATCGCGGTTGCTCTCATCTTGCGCATTTCTTTCCTGTGTGCTTCCATTTAAGTTGTTATTATTTTGGCGTTCGTCACCTTGGTTACTGTCATTCTTATTGTCGTTGCCTTGGTTGTTATCACTGTTGTCGTTATTATTTTGTTTGTTATCGCTTTGATTGCTATCATTCTTATTGTCACTGCATTGGCTATTGCCATTTTGATTGCCTTGTTTGTTATCGGCTTGCTTGTTATCTTGTTGCTTTGCTTGATTAGACTTGTTGGGTCTATTTTGTGCGCTATTTTGCGCTTGGTTGCAATTATTTGACGTCTTTGTTTCTTTGGGTTGCCCATTCTTTTCGTTTTTGCTGCGTAAAGGTGGCTTTATCGGTGGCTGCGGTAGTTTTGACAAAAAACTTGCAATCATTTCCTTTGTTTTTCGCACTTCGTTTATAGTTGCATTTTTCACTTTGAATGCACCACTTTTTATAGCCCTCTTTACATCTTTAAGTCGATTATTTTTATTTCCCATATACTGACTCTGCTCCCATTATTTTTTTACTGATTTTTATTTGTATAAAATTAATTTTACAACCCTTATATTTATTAAAATTATACAACACAACCACTACAAAGTCAATAGCAAAAACAAAAAACACATTGTAATTTCAATCTAATTACCTAAAAAAACCTCGATAAAGCATAATTGCTTCAATCGAGGGGTAAGCCTATAATAATAATTTACAAAAGTTTTTATACATTGTTTGCAAGTTTTGCAAAATACAAAAAGTGTATTGGTTGTAACTATTTATTTGGTTCAAAAGGAGTTTAAAAAAATGAAATAAATTACAATGGCAAATTATAGGCTTTTAACTTTGTCAAGGTATTTGCGGTATTCTTCATACTGCGAATCTTTGACACTCGCGTCGAGGGTTTTTACTGCTTCCTTTGTCTTTTTGTCAAGATTTTTTGGCAATTCAACACGAACAGTGACAACTAGGTCACCGCGCGTATTTTTCCTCAATACAGGAACGCCCTTGCCTTTCAATCTCAAGACTGCACCAGTTTGTGTTAATTCTGGTATAGTAAGCTCTAGTTTTCCTTCTAGGGATGGAATGACGACTTTGCCACCAAGAATACTTGTTGTGAATGGAATTGGAACTTCCACACGCAAGTCATTTCCGTCACGCGTCAAAATCGGATGTTTTTCGACACGAACTCGCAACATAAGGTCGCCATCATAGCCACCATTTCTACCGCAGTTGCCTTCGCCACGCAAAGTCAAAATTTGGTCATTGTCGATGCCCGCTGGCACTGTGACTTTGATTGTTCTTGTTTGTTTGAAAACGCCCTTGCCGTTGCATTCGCTACAACGCTCTTTAATAATTTTTCCTTTACCACCACAAGCATCACAAATGCCTGTCGTTTCCATCATACCAAAAATTGTTTTTTGCGTGTAACGCACGTGTCCGCGCCCACCGCATTTAGAACAAGTTTGAAATTCAGTCCCATTCTTTGCGCCTGTGCCTTTGCATTTGACGCAACTTTCTTCGCGGTTGATTTTGACCTCTTTCACGCAACCAAAGCACGCTTCTTTAAAGGTCAAATTGATAACACCGCTAACATCTTGCCCATCTTGCGCTTGGCTCTGCGCGCTTGTACCTGCTCTTGCGCTACTTCCGCCAAAACCGCCAAATAGGTCACTAAAGATGTCGCCAAAACCACCAAAGTTTGCACTAAAGCCACCCTGACTAAAGCCACCTGCTCCACCACCGCTAAATTGCGGACCGTCCGCTGAGCCATATGTGTCGTAGTTTTTACGTTTTGTTTCGTCGCCGAGAACACTATATGCCTCATTCACTTCTTTGAATTTTTCCGCTGCTTCTTCGGGGTTGTCTTTGTTTAAGTCAGGATGATACTGCTTCGCTTTTTTTCTATACGCTGATTTAATTTCATCGGCGGTCGCATTTTTGCTGACGCCGAGAACATCATAAAAGTCTGCCATAATTGTTTACCTCTTTTTGCGTTTGTTTGTGTAATTTATATTGATTTTAGTCAATTTCGCCACAAAAGCAAGGCAAATCGCCTTACTTGCGGTCATTTTGTGTACTACACGCACTCGCCAAGTAACAATTATTTGTTGTCGTTGTTATCGCCGTCTGTTTGCTTGTAGTCTTTTTCGTCGACAATGATTTCGTCGTCGTCTTTCTTTTCTTCAGCACTTGCGTTTGCTTGTTCGCTTTGTTCGGCCGATGCTGAAGCATAGAGTTTTGAAACAACATCTCCGCTTTCTTTTGAAAGTTCGTCCATAGCCTTGCGGACGTCATCGACATTTTCAGATTTCATACCTTCTTTTGCTTTGTCGATTGCGTCTTGAAGTTTCTTTTTGTCATCTTCACTGACTTTGTCGCCATTTTCGCGGAGCAATTTTTCAATTGCCAAAATCATTCCGTCGCATTGATTGCGAACTTCAACAAGTTCCTTGCGTTTTTTGTCTTGTTCAGCATATTCTTCTGCTTCTTTAACTGCTTTGTTGATATCTTCGTCTTTCAAGTTTGAAGAAGCCGTGATTGTGATATTTTGTTCCTTGTTTGTGCCAAGGTCTTTTGCTGAAACGTGCACAATGCCGTTTGCGTCAATGTCAAATGTTACTTCAATTTGAGGTACGCCACGTGGTGCTGGTGGTATATCGTTCAAACTGAATCTCCCAAGAGTTTTATTGTCCGCTGCAAATTCGCGTTCGCCTTGCAATACGTGAATGTCAACACCCGGTTGATTGTCGACTGCGGTTGAGAACACTTGTGATTTTCTTGTAGGAATTGTTGTGTTTCTTTCAATCAATTTTGTGAACACGCCACCCAAAGTTTCAATACCAAGAGAAAGTGGTGTTACGTCCAAAAGTAATACGTCTTTGACGTCGCCGCCAAGCACACCGCCTTGAATTGCTGCGCCAATTGCGACGCATTCGTCAGGGTTGATGCCTTTGAATGGGTCTCTACCAATCAAGTTTTTAACTGCTTCTACAACTGCTGGAACACGTGTAGAACCACCGACGAGGATAACTTTGTCGACTTCACTGAGTTGCAAGCCTGCGTCTTTGATTGCATCTTTTGTCAATTGGATTGTTTCTTTGATGTAATCTGAAATCAAGTCTTCAAATTTTGCACGAGTCAATTCATACTCAAGGTGTTTTGGACCTGTTGCATCCGCTGTGATATAAGGCAAACTGATTGTTGTCTTTTGAGCGCCTGACAAGTCGATTTTTGCTTTTTCAGCACTTTCCTTCAATCTTTGAAGCGCTGTTCTGTCTTTTGACAAGTCGATTCCGTTTTTGTCCTTGAAATCTTGAATCAACAATTCGATAATCTTGTTATCAAAGTCATCACCGCCAAGACGGTTGTTACCTTTTGTTGCCAAAACCTCAAATACACCGTCGCCGATTTCCATAATTGATACATCAAATGTACCACCGCCGAGGTCATAGACGCAAATCTTTTGGTTCTTGTTCTCGCCTTTGTCAAGCCCATATGCAAGCGCCGCTGCAGTAGGTTCGTTTATAATTCTCTTGACATCAAGTCCTGCAATTTTACCTGCATCTTTTGTTGCTTGACGTTGTGCGTCGGTAAAGTATGCTGGAACAGTGATAACTGCTTCAGTTACTTTTTGTCCTAAATAACTTTCAGCATCTGCTTTCAATTTGCTAAGAATCATTGCTGAAATTTCTTGTGGGCTGTATTGTTTGTCCTCAATTTTGACCTTGTGGTCAGTACCCATTTCACGTTTGATTGATGAAATAGTGTGTTCTGGGTTTGCGACAGCTTGACGTTTTGCCATTTGCCCGACAAGGCGTTCGCCGTCCTTTGTGAACGCGACAACTGATGGAGTTGTACGCGCACCTTCAGAGTTAGCAATAACAGTTGGTTCTCCGCCTTCCATAACTGCTACGCATGAGTTTGTTGTTCCTAAGTCGATACCTATAATTTTTGACATAATTTCCTCCTCGCGTCTTGCCACAAACAAAACGCTTGCGCAAGACATCTAATATTATAGTTTTTATATTTCGTTTATAATTTTTGCTGATTTGATTTGCAAATTACTTTGCAATTTTGACGACTGAGTGTTTAATGACTTTGCCGTCTAGGGTGTACCCTGTTTCGATTTCCTCAATAATTGTTCCGCTTGGTTGGTCACATTCTTCGCTGATGACTACGTCGTGAAATTCAGGATTATAGTGCGCTCCAACACATCTAATTGGCTCAATGTTAAGGTCGCTGAACGCTTTTTCAAACATTTTGCGAATGAGGGTCAGCCCTTGTTTGCTGTCTTCGTCGTGCATATATTGCATTGCACGGTCAACCACGTCAAGTGACGGCAAAAATTCCATTACCGCTTGCTTTAACCCGTCATTTTTTGCTTGTTTGATTGCCTCGACGTTGCGACGACGATAATTGTCAAAGTCCGCTTGAACTTGGCGAGCAAGATTCAAATATTCGTCCGCTAGATTCTTTTCGCTTTGACACGCGCTTTCGTGATTGTGTTCTTGCTCACAACCGCAACTGCAGTGTTCGTGGCGATGCTCACAATTGTTGTGATGCCCTTTGTGGTGGTGTTTGTGATGTTCGCAACCACAGCCACATTTGTGGTCATCGTCACCGCCATCGTCGTCACCACCGCTTGTTGATTGGTTTGCACCGCCGTCGTTTTTTGATTGATTTACTGTAGTTTCGCCACAATTGCAAGCGGAGTCATTACAGCCACAGTCACAGTCGCTATTGCACGCTTCATATTGTGTCGCGAGGTCGAAACAACCCTTGTCGCATTTACCACAACCATTGAGTTCAATTTGTTCTTTCAACTCACTTGCGGGGTCTGCACAACCTTTTTCGCACTTTCCACAGCCTTTCGCTTGAACTGCTGGGTCGGCGCAACCGCAGTCGCAATCACTATTGCACGCTTTAACTGCATTATCAGCGCAACCACAATTGCAATCGTTGTCGCAAAGTCCTAATTTGTTAAGCAAATTTTTTGCAAGTGCTAAATTGATTGCAACATTGATAGCAAAATTTTGCTTGTTTTGATTTGTCATTTTTATTCATCTCCTTAACTTCTATATATCTAATGGCACGAAGCCACTATTTATCATTTTCAGTTGGCGGGCTTGGCTCTAACAAGTCCGCTTTATTAAATTCGTCAACAATAAACTTCAATGCACTTGAAATTTTTGCATAATCCATTCGTTTTGGTCCAATAATTCCAACACTGGCAATATTTTCGCCGTTCACTTTACAATGCGCTTTTGCTATTGTGCAATCGCTCAGCTTTTCATTGCAAAGTTCGTCGCCAATTTTGAACTCAATTTCAGCACTCTCACTGTCGTCATCGATTATGTCTTTTAATTTTTCTTTGTCCTCTAATAGTTCAAGAACATCTTTTGCCTTTTCGACATTGTCGTATTCGGGGTTCTTCAACAACTTTGTTGCGCCTTTGCTATATATACTGCTTGTTTGTGCGTATCTTTTAGTTAAGTCAACAAGCGAATTAAGCACCATTTCAAAAAATACTGCGTACTCGTTGAGTTCTTGCAAGATTTCCGCGTGTCCCAGTCGTATATTCTCAGCCATTGAGCCGATTGTCATACCCTTGAACTTGTTTGTCAGAACTTTGCTCGCATCTATACAACTTTGTTCATCAATGACTTGCTCGGTTTCAAGTGTGTTGTTGAGTAAGCCATGAGGCGTTTCAATGAGCATCAATGCTTGGCAGGTCATCAACGGAATGATTTTGATATTCAAAATTTCGAGTTTGTCAACACCGCCGAACGAGATGACCGTTGGATAGTCTGTTACCTCACTGATTTTGTCCGCCACAACTTTGAGTAGTTCGCTTAGATTCATTGTGCGCTTTTCAAAAACGCTTTTAATCTTAACCAACCCCTCAAGGTCAATTTTGCAATTGTTTTGCAATGCGTTTACAAAATAACGATAACCTTTAGTAGTTGGAACGCGTCCGCTCGATGTGTGCAACTGCTTGAGATATCCCATTTGCTCTAGTGCGCTCAATTCGTTGCGCAGTGTTGCGCTTGACAGTTGCGCGTCGGTCTTGTTCACCATTGCGCCACTTGTGATTGGACTAGCCGATTCAATGTAGTCTTCAACTGCTTGATATAAAATTTGCTGTTTTCGTGGACTTAAGTCTTGGTCACTCATAATGCACCTATATCTATTGTTTTCGACTTTTATCTGTATGCGACTTTAGCAGTCGACATATTTATAGTGTTAGCACTCTATTTCCTTGAGTGCTAAGCGTATTATACACCTATTATATGCGCTTGTCAACTAAATATAACAACTTTTTTAAAATTTTTTTATTTTTTTTGAATTTGTTAATTCTCAAAATAAATTTCACAGTGGAATTTGAAGTTGCGTTTACTTTGAGGAAATTTTGCTTGCACGGTCAATATAACTAATTAGCCTATGTAGTGGGTAATAAGTAACCTATATATATAATATAGTAAGCAAACAAAAACAGCGGGCACAGTTTAGTGCACGCTGTAATAATATTCGTATTTACTTTATTTTTAGTTTAAATAAGTTTTAAAATCGTATAATTTATATTATAAATAATGATAGCTATAAAAATATACGAAAGAAATTGTAATTGCCACTACTAGATTCGCCTTGAACAATCAAACTACAACGCAGTTTTTCCACGAGCCGTCGCCTGTCAGTGTGAATGATATATTCATTTGCGCATTTTCAGCGGTTGAAATTTCGTAGCAAGCAAAAATTGTTGGCGACTGCAAATCATCATCCAATTTTACTTCCAAACTACTGCCAAATGGTCTTGTCGCAAGAATTTTGTAAGTTTTGTTCCAGTCAAGCATTATATGTGGTGTAATTGTGCCACTTGTGCAGGAATATTCTGCAAGGCGTGCATCTCCGTCCATAATTGTGAGCACAAGCAAACTATTGACTGCATTGTTTGTTGCTGTGATGCTTAGATTTGTTTCCTTAGGCAATAATGATTTAAGTGCGCCAAGATTTAGATGGAGCGCAACGCGAACGCCGCGGTAGTCGTCGACATTACGGTCGTAATGGTTACCACCAAAGTGGATTTCGCGCGCGTTATAGCCACTGCCGGAAGAAACGCCAGAACGCAGCCACGCCCAGGATGCACTTGCGCGGTCGTACCCGTTAAGTTCCCATAGCCCAGTTCGGTTTGCGTTTGTGTGTGATGAAGTGTTTGCGCCCGAATTTATTATCGCACCTGCATCTTTATATGTCCCTCCCTTTGAGGAATCAATATTTAAATAGATTATATCGTTTGCTTCGTCATACAATCTACCTGTACCCTGCAATGTGCTTTCAGCATTTTGCCCGTAGCCTGTGTGTAGTACTTCAAACCCACTTGGTACCCATAGTTTATCTGTGTAGTTAGTGTCTATTGTCCCCCTCCACGATGTGTGTTTTGTTCCTTGTCCGTCTAGCCCATTATTTAGTCCATAACTAGCACTTCCGTCCATATATCCACTTGAGCCTGTTCCATATGTTGCTCTTGAACTATTTGCGGAGGTTTGGTATGCGCTACTTTGCCATAACCCTGGGATTGCGTTTGGTGCTACTATGTATTTGTCTAATGATTCGCTATATGTTGTTTTAAGTGTATCGTATAGTGGCAATACTGTTTTGTCTCTCAAATAACTTTGTGAGTAATTCCCTTCATATCTATATGTTTTGCCATTATATGTTTTGTCACTACTTGGATTAAATTGTGCAGTAGTATATGGACGGCACATATACAATGTTAGGACATCATTTTCTCCATTGATTGAGCGATATACTGCTTGCCAATATTGGGCAGTTGCTGTATTTGCGCTATTGGTTGTGGATGTTGTTGTTTCAAACAATTTCACTAATATTTGTGCGTTGCCTTTTTGGTCGTTTGTCCAACCGTTTTGTGTGCCGTATTTGCCAAAGTTTTTGGCGGAAAGGTATGTTGAGGCGTTGGTATTTTCCGTCACGCCATTCCATACGTTTTCACTGTCTATCATATTTAGCAAATCGGCTAGGACTTCCACGTCCACTTTCCCGTCTGTTTTGAATAGTGGCTTGATATTGTTGGGAGTTACTTTACCAGCATTACTATTCGTTTTATCTAATATTGTTGAACCCGTTCTACCATCTTTATCACGTCCACTATCACCCGCAACAAATACGGGCGCGTTGATGTAAAATGTATTTTCACTTGGTCCGCCTGCCGTTAGATTATAGCGGGTGGCAAGTCCTGCAAGTGGACATAATGAGAATACTGCAAATATAGAAAACAGCAAAAGCCACAACATTATTTGTGTGGTTCGTGGCAATTTTTTATATTTAGTTTTTGTACCATAATTTGCATAGTGAG
>CAKVOD010000014.1 GCA_934778205.1 uncultured Clostridia bacterium
ATTTCATACATTATTATAATACAAAATCACTTTTTAAATACAAATTAAATACAAAAAACGGGTTGAAAATTCAACCCACTTTTTATATTGTTTATTCTTTAACCTTTTGATTAGTATCGATATTTAATAAGTTTGCCCTATTCCACAGTGACGGACTTTGCGAGGTTGCGGGGTTTGTCGGGGTCGAGCCCTTTATATAGCGCTGTTTTGTAGGCGAGCATTTGCAGTGGGTAGATTGAAACTTCTGCCATTAGTAGTTGGTCGGTTTGTGGGAGTGGCACAAGCATATCGACGGCGTCGATTGATAGGTCAAACTGCGTGAGCATTATAACTTTTGCTCCGCGCGCTTTTATTTCATACACGCTATTTATTGTTTTTTCAAGTAATTCTTTTTGTGTGGCTATGACGATGACAACAGTGTTTTCATCGATTAAGGCAAGTGTTCCGTGTTTAAGTTCGCCTGCGTATAGTGCTTCGCTATGGATATTGGAAATTTCCTTTAGTTTGAGTGACGCTTCTTGGCTTGTTGCAAAATCGACACCACGCCCGATAAAAAACACGCGCTCGGTGGTTTTTAGTTGGCTTGCGATGTTATCTATTGTTAAAAAATCATAGGCTTTTAACTTATTGCAGACATCTTTCAGCTTATCTTTTAAGATACAACTACGACAATTTATGCCATTTTTTATGCAATATACATAATCTATGAACGCGTAAAGCGCGGTAATTTGCGCGCTATATGCTTTTGTTGATGCAACGGCGATTTCGGGTCCTGCTTTTGTTGGCAAAATATAGTCAGCAAGTTTATTTAGTGTTGAACTTGCGACGTTTGTTACGACGATTGCGGGAATGTTATGTTCCTTTGCCTTTTTTAAGGCTTCAATTGTGTCGGCAGTTTCGCCACTTTGGCTGATAAAAATGCAAACTTCGTTTTTACGGTTCAAAAACTTTTCATAGCGGTATTCGCTGGCGTAATAGCAATCAACAAAAATGTCGCGCTGACGGGCATAATATGAGATTGTGTTGCCTGCATTGAATGCTGTTCCGCAACCTATGACGCTAAAATGTTCGACCGATTTGATGAGTTCGGTTGGAATGCGTGTGAGCGGGTTTTGCATTGGTTCAAATTCGTTCATCGTCAAGTCGATTGCTTGCGGAACTTGCATAATTTCTTTGTGCATATAATGCTCAAACGTGCCACGCGATATGTCTTGCGTGGTTAGTGTTAGCGGTTGATATGTGATATCTTTTGCACGCAAATTGCTATCAAACAAATAGACGTCCTTATTATCTATCCATATTATATCATTTTCTTGCATTATGTAGTATTCGCTCGTTTTGTCTATGAGTGCGTTGACGTCGCTAGAAAGGTAAAAACCATCTTCGGCCCTACCTAAGATGAGCGGATTATTTTTTTTGATTGCAAATATTTGATTGCTTAATTCTTTGAACAAAATCGCTATGGCATACGAACCTTGCAAAAGCATTGAAAGTTCTTGAACCTTTTTGAGTTCGCTTTCACATTTGCTTTTTTGTAAAATCTGCGCGATAACTTCGCTATCGGTTTCGCTTCGGAAACGCGTGCCGTTTTTTTGCAAATCGCCTTTCAGTGTTTCAAAATTTTCAATTATTCCGTTATGCACGATTGCGACGGTGTTGTTTTCGCTTAAGTGCGGATGTGCGTTTTTGTCGCTTGGGTCGCCGTGTGTTGCCCACCGAGTATGCCCGATACCGCAATGCGCCGTTGCAAATTCGTTTTCGCACGCAGAAATAAGGGCGCTAACTTTGCCCTTTCTTTTGATTAGTTTCAGTTTGTCATTTTCAAAACAGCATAATCCTGCGGAGTCATAACCGCGATACTCTAGCAATTGGAGTGATTGCAAAATTTCTTGTTTTGCGGACTTTGAACCGACGTAGCCTATTATTCCACACATATATTTTACCTCTTAACATTGTATGTATGCCCTCCCCCACTTGTGCAAGCGGTGCGGGTATAGCCCCGTGGCTGCAGGTACTTTCCCTACAAACAAGTTGCATTAGTAGGCGGCGCACTTATGTACTTTCTATAAACACTTGTTCTCGGTGGGGATAGCCCCGCGACTGCTGGTTTGGTTTGTGACACTATATAAGTGGCTATTTCATTGCTAATTTTGTTTAAAACAACAAACAAATTTGGTAATGATTTGGAAAAATAAAAAATAGCAAGAGATTTATTTTAACTTTGTGAGTTAAATTTGCTCTCTTGCTATTTTTTTACTAGGTAATAATTATTAAATTTACATTCAATATTATTGATAATGAATATTACATATCACAATAATTATTTGTTAAACCCAACGGGCGGTAAAGTGTGTGCCGACGTAGATTTCAACACTATCGCCTGCTTGATAGTATTTGCCGTCCGCGTTGTTATACCAGCCTTTGAAGGTCTTGCCATCGACCGCCGTCGGTGTTGGTAGGGTATAAGTATCCCCTTCCTTGATTGTCGTTTTGTATCCGTCACTTGTAGATAGTGCATAGAGTCGGTTGCCATTCGCATCTGTTGGAAGTGGATGTGCCACGTCATAGTGTTGCTTAATATATGTTTCAATTGCACTAATAGTACGTATACCTTTCAATTCAGCAATTCTCCAACCTTGGAAAATATTTTTATTGATTATTGAATTGTCAAATTCTTCAAGCGTATACATAGTATCAGTTCCGTTTTGTCTTTCTGCCATTTGTTCTTGATTATGTGTCATTTTAAGATTTTCATCAAGCGGTGTAAAATTGTACATATTGCTAAAGCCTGTCGAACCTAAAACGCCATTAATATAGTTATTCAAATGATATGCTGTTACTATGTTTATTACTTGCACTTCCTTTAGTACTACACTTATTTTCTTTACTTTGCACTTTGTATGATAAAATTCTCCTTTCTCATTTGTCAGTGCATTGCCATTTTCATCAACTGCAAGTTTCAGTATATTATGCCCCTCTTGTGAGAACATTGAATCAATAGACTTTGCAAATTTGTCTTCATCTGCACTATAAATTCTATGCGAAATTATAATATTTACAAATGTCCCATCTTCAAACTCCACATGAAAATATTTTTCAATTTTTGTACTCTTTGTTATCCAAACAGGATAAGAACCAGCAAATTCGCCCTCATCAAAATTCCAAGTCAAGAGCAAATCGTCATATTCAATGTCTTTTGCTAATTTATATGACCCATCCGCTAGTTGTATTTTAGAATCCGCTGTAAAACAAGTATAAAATGAACACTCAAGCGAAATATTTAATGTATTTTCATTTCCTTTTGATAATTCACTTGCTCCGTATTTGATATTTGTTGCCCCATAATGATTATATGTTCCCCCATTAGTTGCAAAAACCACATTTTTTTCATCCCCACAGTAGCAAGCAATTGATTCAACCCATACTTCTGAATAGCTATTGCCGTTATCAAAACCTACTTCAATTTTAGGCGTAAAAGACGAAATCAATATTAATTTTTCTGCCTTTTCACATGTAAATCCATTTGCAATACTTTGTCTTATTTCATTTAAAGCATATTTATTAGTGTCATCGCACGAATAAATGTAAGTCCAAAAATTTATGTTAATATTAATATTCAAAGTTAATGACATACTAACAATATGGTTTAAAATCGTCGCATCGGTTAAACCTTGTTGCGTTGTACTGTCTGTAGTTGAAACTTTTACAATCAATGGTAAATCATGATCATTGACAAATGCATCACTTTCAACCTTAGCAGGTACATAACTTGACATATCTATCGTTTGCAATGTTGCACATGCGCTAAACGCATTGTTGTTTATATATTGAATGGAGGAATCCATTGTCACACTAGTCAATGCTGTTTGCGATTTGAATGCGTATGGCGCAATTACTCGATAATTTGTTAATGCGAGCGTTTCTGACTGATTTTTGTATTCAAACAAAATGTCCCCATATGTTACTGTTCCCACATTGCTACTTGCGTACGGAAGCGCTTTATAAAATGCGGTGTCGCTCAATGCGTTTGTGCTTGTAGTGGTATTTCTGCCGATACTTGTTATTTTGGTAAAATCCAATTCCATAGAACTAAGTTTTGTACACCCAGCAAAGGCGTTGTCACCTATTGTTGTAATTGAGCCATTGTTTTTTATTGTTGTCAACTCGGTACAGCCACTGAAGGCATTCGGCGCAATACTTGTAATTGTTGTCCAACCTTCCCCAGTTGCTGTGCCTTGCATATCTATCTCAGCAACTGAACCATCACCAGCCAATTTCACTTTATATGGTATTTCTATTGATGTTACACCACTGGCTGAAATAACTTGACATGCTCCATCTGCGGAAAATTTCAGCGACATTATATTAGTATTTATTGTTCCAGTCATCGAAAGTTGACTGCGACTAGATGAATTACAATTTTCGTTTAAGTCGACTATTACGACTATAGTAAACTTTTTCGTAGATTCACTAAGAGCAGAATCATTGATATATTGAAAATCACGCAAAAATGTGAGGACATTAAATTTGTTAGTGTCACTTTTTGTGACTGTCGTTGGCGAATTAGGGTTTCCGTTTGATGATGAAATTGTATAAAACTCATTTTTCGTGCCTGTCGACGTCATTGTTGACATTTTTGCACTTCCAAAGTCATATGCGTTTTGCGCAAATGAAACAGTTCCTGCAAGACTTGTAAAGTCATAAATTAACTTTACATAGAATTTGCTAAGCAAATTCCCGTTGTCAATCGATAGGTCTAGTGCGTCAAGATTCAATATGTCGTACGCGCTATCTCCATATGTCAATGTACCAAAAGAACCTACATTTGCGTCGTAATTTAGTTTTAGTCCATTATTTAATGAAATGGACGGCGATTTGAGGTCAAAAGAAATTGCCCCTGTCGCAGTTTTAGAACTATGCAACAACGCATTACTGAATGTTAATGCTGTCGCAAAGCCTATTATGAACACCAAAAGCCACATCACAATTTGTGCTATGGCGGGTATTCTCTTTTTTGTTTTTGTATCTACATTTGAGGTTTCATTTTGTGGAAGTTTTCCACATTCCTGTGGATAATCTCCAGATGCCCCCCCCCCCCCATTTAGTTAAGTGCTTCACTATATCACTCTCCTTTAATAAAATTTCGCCAATATTGTAACACAATCAAAAAAAAATACCAAATATTTTTCGGCATTTTTCGTTTTTTTTTGTTAAATTATCTAAATTATACGACAAATTTCATCTAATTTACATCTTTATATAAAATTTTATTTTTTAAGCAAATGTTGACATTAAAATTTATCTTCAAGATAAATCACTCTATGACAATTCTCGCACTCAATGTGTCCGTTTGATTTCAAGGCGTCCATTCTTCCAACTGGAATTATGCTTTTACATCCGCCACAACGATTTTGTCCGTCCTCGTCAGATACTTGCACAAATGGTGGATATTTCGCGTCACGCAATCTTTTGTAGATTTCAAGCATTTTCGCGTCGGTATCCTTTGCTATTGTGGCAAGTTTTGCGGATAATTCTTCAATTTTGGTTTCGTATTTTTTTGATACGTTGTCAAGTTCTTGCTGAGCGCGCTTTTTCTTTTCTTTGCTGACTTCAATCGTTTTTCTAGCGCTATTGAACGATTTTAGAACACTATCAATTTGATTCGTGATTGTTTTCAATCTATTTTCAATGACGCCGAGGTTATTATTGACGTTTTTAATGTTGTCATACAATTTTCTTACGCGAGATTTGTCTTGCATTTCGATTTTTTGTTTTTCCAAAATTTCAATGTTTTTTACATTATCGTTCATAATTTCGCGCAAACTGTTAAACTCTTTCAAAAGTTCTTCGGCTTTTTTGTCGAGGTCTTTCATTCTATTTCGCGCGTCATTTGCGACGTTATTTTCGCGGTCGATTGTCTTTTGCGCTTGGCTGACTTTGATTTCCTTTTCAATTTGTAAAAGGTCACCATCAATTTTTTGGTATTCTAATATTTTATTCATACATTTCCTCTACTTTTTCTATTTGGAGCAACAAATCTTCATACTGCTTAGTTTTGATTTCCTTTGCTACGCGTTTTATTTTGCTGAGGTATTCTTTGAACTCCGTTGAAAGATTTTGCAAGTTTGTTTTGCCAAACTTTGTCTCAAGTTCAGTAAGATTATCTTTGCCACGTTTTGCTTTGATTATGTTATAGTATTTTCCACAATCACACAAAACCTCATCTTCGACTATTTCATAGTACTCAATGAGTTTTGAGCGCAAGCGCTCTATTTTTGACATTGGTTGCAAAACTACCACTTGGGGCAATTTTTCCGTATCTCTAAGCAAAATGTCCGTGATAAGTTCCCCACCCATCCCTGCTATTATAGCACAATCTGGCACAATTTGCAAATTGTTGAAACCGTCGGACAAAACAAACTCCACTTTGCGGTTTTCAAATCTTAAAACATTTTGCTCAGGCTTGGCATTCTCATACTTTCTACAAACATAGTTTGTTATGTTTTGCTTTGCTTTTTCAAGGTTGTTTTTAGTGACCTCACAGGCAAAAATTTTGTCAAAATCCTTTTCAAGCAACATTTCACAAAGATAGCCGTGGTCGCAACCGATGTCTGCAATTGTTTTGCCCTCGGCAAGGCTACAAAGTTTCGATAATCTTTTCTTCATCAGTTCTCCGAGAATGATTTTAGTTTTTTAGTAATATTTGGACGCATAAGTTTTTTGCGCGCTTTCGCTTCGATTTGTCTAATTCTTTCACGTGTGACGTTAAATTCTTTGCCGACTTCTTCTAGCGTGCGTGGGTGAGAATCGTCAAGTCCATACCTTAGGCGGATAACTTTTTGCTCACGCGGTGTCAAGAAATTGAGTACGCTCAAGATTTGTTCACGCAACTGGCTTTGCATTGTGAGTTCGTTTGGAGATTTGATTGTTTCATCTTCAATAAAGTCACCGCGTTTGCTGTCGTCTTCTTCCCCTAATGGACTTTCAAGGCTCAAAGGGTCTTGCGCAATGCGTTGTGTTTCAATAACTTTTGCTTCAGAAATTCCCATATATTCTGCGATTTCGGCGGTTGTTGGCTCGCGGTTGAGTTTTTGCAAAAGTTCACGCGAAACTTTTGCTTGTTTGTTGATTGTTTCGACCATATGGACTGGGATTCTAATAGTTCTGCCTTGATCGGCAATAGAACGCGTGATGTGTTGCTTTATCCACCACGTTGCGTAGGTTGAGAACCTAAAGCCTTTTTTGTAGTCGAATTTTTCAACTGCTTTGATAAGCCCGAGGTTTCCTTCCTGAATTAAGTCCATAAGTTGAAGGCTAGATTTGTTTGCATAGCGTTTTGCTATACTGATGACAAGTCTTAAGTTTGCCTCGACTAGGCGCTCTTTTGCAAACTCATCGCCGTTTGAAACGCGGGTTGCGATTTCAATTTCTTCTTCAGGCGACAGCATTGGTAGTCTGCCGATGTCCTTTAGATACATTTTGACGGGGTCATCCATACTCGCTTGGCTAATGAGGTTTTCAATCGAATAGAGGTCTTCTTCCTTAAACTGCTCCTCGCTGATTTGAATTGCTATACCTTCTTTTTCAATTTGCTTCATTGCGTCATCAATCTGCTCTTGACTGGCGTCGAATTTTAGCATATTCATATAGATTTCGTCGTCGGACAATCTGTTGCCTTTTCTTTTGCCTAGTGCGATAAGTTTGTCAACTTCCGCTTTGAGTGATATTGTTTCCATTTTACTCCTTTGGGGCGCGGTGCGCCTAATTAATAAATGTAGTTTTTAGTCTTGTAAGTTCTTTGCTATAACTCCCGATTTTATTGAGAAGTTCGGCACGCTTTGATAAGTCAGTTGCGTTTTTGTAGAGTGTTTCTAAATCTTTGATTTCAACCTCGAGGGCACGTATTCTATTGAGATTGAGTGAATTGAGATATCCCTGCTTGTCCTTTTCTTCGGAACTAGAAAAATGATAGTTGATAAGTTCGGCTATGTCTTTGTCATTTTCAAGGTCAAAGTGGTCGTATAGTTCGCTAATGCGAAATTCGGTATTTGATTCGTGTTTTTCGAGCAACCATTGATATAGTCTTTGATAGTTTGTGCTGACAAATGCAAGAGTTTGGTCGTATGTGACAAATGGCTTTTTGTGAACCATACTTGCTAGAATTATCTTGTCCGCTTTTTGGTTTGCATCCACAAAATTTTGCGAAAACTGCTTTAGTTCCTCATCGGTCGCTTTCTTTTCTTTTTTAAGTGTTGACATTTGTGTCGTCAAACTTTCACGCACTACGTTTTCCGAAACATTTGCGTATTTTGCGATTGGTCGCACATACACGTCCGCAAGCGCAAGACTTGGCAGTTCGCGAATTAGGTCGATTGCTTGTTTTAGGAACTTTGTTCTTTGGTCGTTGGAGGACATATCAAAACTTTGCGCTATAACGCGGATTTTGTAATCCATAAGTTCCTCAGCGTTTTCAATAAGTTTTTCAAATGCTTCCTTGCCGTTTTTCTTCAAAAATTCGTCGGGGTCTTGTCCGTTTGGAATTGTGATGATTTTTACGTTAAGCCCTGCTTTTTGCAAAATGTCTAAAGCGCGGAACGTTGCTTTTTGTCCAGCGCTGTCGCCGTCATAACAAACTAAAACATTGTCACAAATCTTCTTTAGCATCATTGCGTGTTGCTCGGTGAGCGCTGTTCCTTGTGTGGCAACGGCGTTTTGAAAGCCAAATTGATGGAGCATAATGACGTCAATTTGTCCTTCGGCAAGAATTAGTGTATTGAAACGTTGCTCACGTTTTGCGTCGATAACTTGCTTGAGTCCAAAAATTGCGCGAGATTTATCAAAAACTATTGTTTGACGCGTGTTTTTGTATTTTGGAACATCAAGTTCTTTGTCAAGTATTCTGCCAGAAAAACCGATGACTTCACAATAGTTATTATAGATAGGAAAAATCAATCGCTCGGCGATTGCGTCATAAACTTTTTCATCTTTTTGTGAGGCTATCCCCGCATTAACCAATGTTTGGTTGTCATAGCCAAGTTCGTTCAAACTACGCACGATTGCTTGAAAGTTTGGACTATATCCAATTTCAAAATTTTCAAGCGAGGCGCGGTTGATTCTCCTATCACGCAGATAGTTTTGCGCTTTAATTGATGTTTTGGCGTAAATTTGCTTTTTGTAAAACTCCTTTGCGTCGTTTAGTGCTTTCAAAACTTCTTTTTTCTCTCGATTCTTCTCGGCAATTGCTTTTGCGTCGACACTTTTGTCGTACTCAACTTCGACCCCAACCATTTTGGCAAGAAATTCGACCGCTTCCATAAAATTAAGGTTTTCCATCTTTCTAATGAATTGAATCAAATCGCCACTTTCGCCACAACCAAAACAATGATAAAAACCCTCGTACTCGTCAATTGTAAACGAAGGAGTTTTTTCATAATGGAATGGGCAACGCGCCCAATAGTTGCGCCCTTTTTTGGTCAGTTCCAAGTACTTTGAAGCAATTTGAGAAAAACTACAGCGAGACTTTAAGTCCATAACAAAGCCGTCTTTTAGTCTATCCATCTAATGCCTTTTTTCTCCTAAAAATCGCGTTCAAAGGTTAAATACAACCTTTGGACGCAAAATCCCTTTTTTTCGATATTTTTTTTAAAGATTCAAGAAAAATTGTCGATTTATAATTTCTTTTAACATTTTTTTTGTCGTCTTTAGTGTTTTTTCGTCAAAACTCATACGCGCTAGTTCAACAAACTTGTTGTTTTGGAGCGTACTTATTGTTTTTACAATGTCAATGTCAATTTGTTCACAATTAAATCTATTGCAGTTTTCACATAAAAAGCAGTTGAGCCCTATGTCAAAATAAACTTTGTCCTCAAACCCTTTGTTGCAGGTGTTGCAAGTGGCGGTGTTGAGTTCAAATCCCTGCATTTTCAGTATTTCAACCATAAACTTTGCAGTTGCAGTATCTGAATTGGTATTTTCAATATCAATAATTGACAAATATGTAAGCAATAGCATAAAAAGCAAACGGGAATTGTTATATTCACCGTTTGAGTCGACAATTTTCAAGATATTGCAAGCGTCGAGATATTTTTCATAGTCTTTTGGAATGTTGAAAAAAGTATTTTTGCTGTCGACCGTTTTGACAATGTCATAACCTTTACCTTCAACAATCACAAACTCGCCATAAAACAATGGCGTACTTGCATATCGCAATTTAGCGGTTGGCTTTTTACAACCGCGCAAGATAACTTTCTTTTTTCCAAACGTTGGTGCATAAAGCGTGAGCAACTTGTCGTATTCGCGAAAATCGGCGGAATAGATTACAATTGCATCACACTTGTATTCTTTTGCCATAAATTAGTCCTTTGTGGTTTGCTTTTCGTCTTGCTCATCCAAAAATCGGAACCACTCAGGGTGCACAAGCACATTTTTGAGGTTTCTATACCCAATGTTGCCTGTTTCATAGAACGCGCGGTCTAATAACTTTATAAAATTCTCAAATTCGTTCATTTTTTTGCCTCCGATTTATTTTTTGTTGTTTGTCAATTTTTATACTTTGTTTATATGTCGTCTTCTGTAAAACCGAGTTCGTTCAGTAGCCCTGTACTGTCTTTCCAGTTTTCTTTGACTTTAACCCAAAGTTCGAGGAAGATTTTGGTGTCGTATATTTTCTCAAGTTCTTGACGCGCACGCGTGCCGATGTCCTTGAGCATTTGCCCGTTTTTGCCAATGATGATTGCTTTGTGCGACTGCTTTTCACAATAGATTGTTGCGGAAATGTTCAATACATTGCCGTCGCGCTCCATTGTTTCAACCTTGACACCGATACCGTGCGGAATCTCCTCGCGAATGAGGTACAATGCTTTTTCGCGTATGATTTCACTGACGATGAAGTTGTTAATTTTTTTGTCGTCCAAATCTTCATCTTGATAGTATTTTATGGTGTCAGTCAAGTATGGGTCAATCAATTCAAGCAAAATGTCCAAATTCTGGCGTTTTTTCGCGGATATGAACACAATCTCTTTAAATGCAGTTTCGTCTTTTATCTTTTCAATTTGCGGATAAATTTTTTCAATTGTCGTTTCGTCCACTTTGTTGACGACTAAGAATGTTGGTATTTTCTTCGCGTCGATTTTCTTTAGTGGCGTATAAATTTGCTCGTACAAAACTTTTGTTGCGTCGACGACAATCAAAATGAGGTTGACATCTTCGACTGCCGCTTCGACACTTTTGTTCATAAACCTATCAAGCGCGTTTTTTTGCTTGTGAATACCCGGTGTGTCGACAAAAATGATTTGCCTGTTCGGCGTGTTGTAGACGCCCATAATTTTGTTGCGCGTTGTTTGCGGTTTTGGCGTGACGATTGACACTTTCTTTTTTAGCAGTGCGTTGATTAGTGTTGACTTGCCGACGTTTGGCAAACCGATGAGCGCAACAAATCCTGACTTAAATTCCATTCTACCTCTCCAATTTCATTTTTTCCATAGTTTTATCTTGCAAATCGAACATTATTGCTCTTTCAAACTCTGCTTCGTGGTCTAGTCCCAAGAGGTGCAAGAGTCCGTGAACGCTCAAAAAGCAAATTTCGCGGTCAAGCGAATGCCCATATTCTTTGCTTTGCGCGACGGCGACGTCGTAGCAAATGAAGATTTCGCCGATAAAAACCTTTTTTTCTTCCCTATCATAGTCGAAAGGATAATTTTTTTTGTTTATTTTTGTTTGTAAACCATTTTCTAGCATTCTAAAGGATAGCACATCGGTTGGACGGTCCTTTTCACGATATTCTTTGTTCATTTCGTGGATTGTTTCGACGTCGACAAAATTTAGAATTGCATAGAATTTTTTGTTGTCTTGCCCGACTATTTTTGAAAGCGCTTTGGACGCTTTTTGAATGAGTTTTTCATTGATGCTATAGCCGTTTTCGTTGTTAATTTTAAACATAAATTACCCCACTGCCACTTATGTGTTTCACTTTTGTTGTTAAGGCTTTTCTTCCTTTGATTAATTATACAACATTTTTTTGATTAAGACAATCACTTTTTGCAATTTTCTTTTAGTTTTTTTGTTTTTCCCTTCCGGGAGATTTCTCCGCGTCGGCGAAGGCTAACGCCTCCGCCTTTGGTCGAAATGACAGTGGGGAGTTCCAGTCCGTTTATTTAACAGTGAGGAGTTCCAGTCCGTTTATTTAAGGGTGTAAATTAAATATATTATATAAGTGATGTTATGCCTGCTCAGTAGATACTACATACAAAGACATCAAAGTTCCCCAATTAGAAATTGAGGCTTTCGCGGACAACGTACGTAATTGTGATTTGCTTGCCACCATCTGTTGTTGGGGTTATGTTGACAAGTTCTTGTTCAAAGTCTTTCACGTTGCACACGGCTTTTGCTTCCTTTTTCGTGTTTTCGAGCAGTTTTTGCTCGTCATTTTCTAGGTCGATTGTATATTGCACAGAGGCTAATTCGTAATATTTTGTTTCGGTTACTTTCAGTGGAATTATCTTTGAGAGATAATAAGTCTTAGTTTCGGTTTCAAACTTTTCAAACTTACAAAGAGGTTTTTTATCATTTTCTATTGCTACCACTCTTTGAGTTTTGCCCGTGCGCTCAAGTTTTGTATTTTTTTCATAATAGGTTTTTGAAAACGAATAGTATGCGTCAAAACTAATTTCGCCACGCGCTTTGCTCGGAATATGTGCGCCGTTCGAGTCAACAACATAGTTTGCTATGATTGTTTGCCCTTTCGCCACTTTGTCGCCTACTTGAACAAGCGCTGTGCCAGATGTTGTAACTATTTTTGTGATTATGCACGTAGTTTTTGCGACAATCGGCGCATTTTCGTTCAGTAATGCGGAATTATCTATTTTTTCGCTGATTGTTATAACTAAGGTTGTTCCTACAATGTTTGCGGAGGCGAGAGCGACGCCGTCCACGCTTGCAATGAGTGTAATTGGCAATTTTTTGAGATCGATTGACGCCTTTGTTGTGCCTTTCTTTACGCCTATTTCATTGAGCGCTTGCACGATTTCTTTTGTTTCAACATTTTGAAGCCCGTATATGCGATACTGCCAAATGCGCGAACTATACAACGACGCGCACACTGTGACAACTGCCAATGCAAGCAATATGCCGATACTGTTTTGAAAAAACGCTTTGAATGACGAAAATTTTGGCGCGGATATAATTTCGATTTTGTAGTTTGAATTTGCGTAGAGTGCTTGTATTCCTTTAAAGTGGCAATATTCAATGCTACAAGTCAGTTCCTCGACACCAACGCGCAAATTATATATCTTTATATTCCTATTATATAGCGCGTTTATAAAATTTTGAGGTTTTTTCCCGATGACTCTAAATTTTACCTTTTTCATAGCCACCTCTATAAAATGTTTATTCCTTTAATGTTGCCACTAATGCGTATTTCGCATTTTGAAAGTTCTTCCATTACAAGATTTGTACCTAACACCTGAAACTTGTTTCTTTTCAGCAAAACTACTATTTCGTCACTTGTGCAAAGGTTCAACCCCTTGCCACCCATTAAGTATAGATACGATTTTGTGAAATAACACTTGAAGCCAAGAGTTGAAATGTCTTTTTTGAAATATTCCAAAACTTCCATACCGATTTTTTCTCCATTCTATACTACTATTTAATGAATTTGAATTGAAACATATGATAAAAAAGAAAACCACTGTTTTGATGTCAAACAATGGTTTCAAAATATTTATGTGTTATTCAATATAAAAATGCTTTACAATATAATTAAAGAATTATTCCTCACAAACTAGGCAAAAGATGCTGTCGTCTATTTCTTTTTGTCGAGTGCGTCGCCAAAAATGAGCGCCTTCATCTCAGGAGATAAACGCTTGATTTCATCGGCAAGCGTTTCCTCTTTGATTCCCTCCGCATCTTTCTTTACTTCCATAGGTGGCTCAGTGAAATTTGGGTTGTCACTCTCGCCCTCGCCAAGTTCGGGCGCTTGGGGTTTAGTTTCCTCCTCCGCCTTGCGTTTGGCTTCTTCCTCCGCCTTTTGCGCCTCTTTTTGCTTGATTAAGTCGCGCGGACGCACAAACTTTGAGGACGCCTTTTCTTTTTTCTCTTTCGGTGCCTTTTCTTTTTTTACTTTTTCTTTCTTTTCTTTCTTTTCTTTCTTGTGCTTTTCCTTTTTTTCTTTCGGCGCTTTTTCTTTTGTACCTTGTTTGCGATAGAATCGACTGTTGAGTAGCATTATTATCAAAAACAACAATGCAACTGCAATAACTGCATACCATATTGCTGACATAGATTTACATTTTCTCCTTTATTCTTTATTTTTTATTCTTTATTGTTTTTCGTGCAAAAAATAATAACTTGCACAATTTCTTGATTATGGTTATTATACAACATTTTTTGTTATTATACAATAATTTTCAACAAAATTTGTAATATTTTTAGAAAAAAGGATGTAGCATTGTACATCCTCTTTCCCAGTTATGAATTATTAGTTGCCGTCGTTGTTGCTAGGACGTTGCTCTTTTTTGGCTTTCTTTTCAACGTCGCTTGTGTCCTTGTTGTCACTAGGACCTGCGATTGATTTACGCATCGTTGTGTCGGCTTGCAAGTTTTGCATACGGTAGTAGTCCATAATGCCAAGTTGCCCTTGACGGAACGCATCTGCCATTGCTTTTGGAAGTTCGGCTTCGGCAAGCACGACTTGCGCGCGCATTTCTTGCGTGCGGGCAAGCATTTCCTTTTCGGTTGCTTCCGCTCTCGCCTTTTGTTCCTCGGCTTTTGCTTGAGCAACTTTCTTTTCCGCTTCGGCGCGGTCAATTTGGAGTTGCGCACCAACGTTTTTGCCGACGTCAATGTCCGCTACATCGATTGAAATAATTTCGTACGCCGTACCACTATCAAGATTTTTGTTTTGAACATTTTTTGAAATCAAGTCAGGTTTTTCCAAAACTGAACGATAGTCAGTTTCGCCGACTGTTGTGACGATACCTTCACCAACGCGGGCAAGAATAGTTTCTTCGCCAGCACCACCAATCAAACGGCTGATGTTGGTTTTGACCGTAACTCTAACCTTGACGCGCAATTCGATGCCGTCCTTTGAAATTGCAGCGATGACGCCTGATTCGATAATCTTTGGCTTTACGCTGTTTTTGATTGCTTCGTGAACATCGCGTCCAGCAAGGTCGATTGCTTTTGCAGTGTCGACGTCAAGCGGAATTTTTGCACTGTGCGCTGAAATGAGCGCGTCGACAACATTGTTGACATCTCCCCCAGCCATATAGTGTGCTTCAAGTTCGTTGCAAGAAATGTTGAGCCCTGCTTTGCGGGCGCTGATATAGGCATTGACAATCATTTGAGTGTCGACTTGCCTAAATTTCATACCAATCATCCTTGCCATTGAAATGTGCGCGCCTGATACGAGCGCTCTAAACCACAACCCAAACGGAAGTAGCAAGCAAATTATGACTGCGATGACAATCAAAACGCCAAGAGCAATCAACCAGTACGCATAGGTTGGCAATCCTGCCAATAAATTTGTAATCATCATTTTCTCCTTTTAAAATAAGTATGTACTAGACTTTTTGGATATAGATTTGGTCGCCTTCGACTTCAACAACTTTGACGAGTGTGCCTTTTTCAAGGTATTCGTCGACAGAACTTGCGTCGTAAAACTTATCGTCAATTTGAATTGTTCCAAACGGTCTACAAATTGTGACAGTCAAGCCCTCTTTGCCCTTGAGTTTTTGCAAAGATTTGTCTGCTTCAGCATAATTTTCTGGCAGTGCCGTTTCTTTCAAAACCATTGGCGAGCGACTAATCAACCCGCGCTTTGCTGACCAAACTGCGATGCCGAACATAATTAGCAATATGATTGCAAAAATGACAATCAAAGCAAACATTTGTGTGACTGTTCCGCCATAAAGCATTTTGGCAACAATCCCACCGATGAGGCAAACAATGCCACTGATGCCAAAAGCACCAAACCCCGGAACAAACATTTCAATTATACAAAGAATAAGCCCCAAAGTCAACAAGATTGCAGGAACTACATTCATTTCCGTGAAAAGCGAAACCACTTCGTCCCAAAACATACTTTTCTCTCCTTTGCGTATATTATAGCATTAAAAAATAAAAATTTCAATATGTTTTGATAACTTTTTTGTATATTTTAAATTTATTCCCGATTCCTAAAAAAAAACATACACTCACTATTGTTGCACTAAATTTGCAAATAACAAAAAGGATAAAAAATAGGAAGAAACGTTAATTTCTTCCTATTGATATACAATAATCAATTTTGGTGGTCACACTACAATATAACCCAGTTGTTGATACTGTTGCTAGCACTAGATATTGATATTTCTATACTCTTATTGCTGTCGATGCCGTTTGCAAACACTTTCTTGCGCGTTTGTTCCGTCGTGTTTGCGGTTGTGTCCTTGAATGTGCAAGTTGAATATAATGTTTCCGCTACTAATATCGAGAACGCCTCTTGATACTTTATTCCGTCAAGCACATATGTGCGCCCATTTTGCATAATCAACTGTCTTGTCGGATTCCCGTCACTCCCAAGCACATAAACAATAAATTCCCTTTCTATGTTAGCGTTGAATATTATTGTAACACTGTACAACGTTGCTGGGTCAATTGCATATGTGATACTATTGTTTGTTGCATATATATATGCTGCCGAGTTTTCGTTGCCCGAGCCATATATTGTAAGATTAGCACAATTCTTAAATGTATCAGTGCCGATGCTTGTTACGTTATCAGGAATTTTGACGCTCGTCAAACTACTACAGTCCTGGAATGCAGAATTGCCGATGCTCGTTACACTCTTAGGGATTGTAATACTTTCTAGCCCGCTACAGCCAGAAAATGCAGAATTGCCGATGCTGGTCACACTGTTGGGGATTATAGTATTCTGGCATCCAACAATCAAGGTTTTTGTGTTTGTTTCTATAATTGCATTGCAGTCGTTTCTACTATTGTACGTTGTGTTGCCCGATGCAACGCTAATACTCGTCAATCCGCTACAACCTTCAAATGCAGACCTGCCGATGCTTGTTACGCCAGCGCCTATTGTCACGCTCGTCAAACTGCTACAGTCAGTAAATGCATATTGCTTAATTTGTTTCACTGTGTTGGGGATTTTAAATTCCGTTACCAATTTATTGTTTATATACAATTTATGTGCATAGTATAGTGGATTTGAATCTTCATTATCAAAAGCTATATTACACCATTGCGCTATTGTGCCTTTGTAGTATACAATATTCAAACTGCTACAGTTCTCAAATGCAAAATAGCCGATGTTGGTTACACTGGTAGGGATTGTCACGCTCGTCAATTCGCTACAGCGATTAAATGCATATTCGCCGATGCTTGTAACACTGTCAGGAATTTCGATGTGCTTCAAATCGTTATAATAGTCACTAATTACAAGTCCGCCGCTAGTGCTTACACTTTGGGAGGTTGTGATGCTCGTCAACCCGCTACAGCCATAAAATACATTACCCTTGAGTTCCGTTACCGACGTGCCTATTATCACGCTCGTCAATCCGCTACAGTTCTTAAATGCATATTCGCCGATGCTTGTAACACTATTAGGAATTGTGATGCTCGTCAATCCGCTACAGTTCTTAAATGCACCACCAGCAATTGTTTGGGTGTTTTCGTCGATTGTGCACTCTGTTATTGTATCTTTAGCCTTGATTAGATGCACACCATTATTATATAATACAACATCTGTTCCATCAAGAAAGGTTTTCAAGTATCCTGTGCCATCAAATGCAGAATCGCCGATGCTTGTAACACTATTAGGAATTGTGACGCTCGTCAATCTGCTACAGTTCTTAAATGCCCCCGCGCCGATGCTTGTAACACTATTAGGAATTGTGATGCTCGTCAATTTGCTATAGCCAGCAAATGCATATTCCTTAATTTGTTTCACTGTGTTGGGGATTTCTAAATTTTCTGTCGATATACCATATATAACAAATTGGCATTCCTGTGATAGTAATTGCGATAGTGGATTTGAAGCATAATCACTAAAAGCTATATTACACCATTGCGCTATTGTGCCTTTGTAGTATACAATATTCAAACTGCTACAGTTCTCAAATGCCGATCCGTCGATGTTGGTTACACTGGTAGGGATTGTCACGCTCGTCAATCCGCTACAGCCACTAAATGCATAATTGCCAATACTTGTCACACTGTCAGGAATTGTGACGCTCGTCAATTTGCTACAGTTACCAAATACCCCCCAACCGATGCTGGTCACGCCCGAGCCTATTGTCACGCTCGTCAAACTGCTACAGTCAGTAAATGCATTAATCCCGATACTGGTAACACTATTAGGGATTGTGATGCTCGTCAATCCGCTGCAGTTATAAAATGCCGATCCGTCGATGTTGGTTACACTGGTAGGGATTGTCACGCCCTTCAAATTTGTACAGTCACTAAATGCCCATTCGCCGATACTCGTTATTCCATCCCCTATAACAACGGTTACTATATCAGTATTACTTTCAAAAACATAACCATCGATTGCCCCTGTACCAGAAATTTTGAGCTTTCCATCTCCGTCCAATGTATAAGTTGCGTTATCCCCACAAGAAACGCTTTCCCCCGAAGTAGTTACTGCAGTTAGAGTAGTTGTTTGCGGGGGCATTTTGTTTGGAGCAATAAACATTGCTGACACACAAAAGACAAACGCGAAAAAGAACAAACCCACGACAAATAGTTTGTTTCGCCTTTGTATGCTCAA
>CAKVOD010000015.1 GCA_934778205.1 uncultured Clostridia bacterium
GTATGGGTTAGAGAATTTTCTCCCAAGAAAGTTCTCACTAGTCAAAATGTACTTGTACACTTTGGCTATTTTTTTTTTGTAATATTAGCATTAATACACAACTTAGTGTATGTGATAGCAATGTAGTAACAACAACAATTGTTAAAGCTTGCAAAAATACTTGATAATTTTTTTATATTGTGGTAAACTAACATTGTAAATGTGGTTTTAAAGTTCTAAGACCGCAAATAATTAGCAAAGGAGAACAAAATAATGAAGCACTTAACTAAATGTGGGGGGGGGGGGGTATAATAGTTATCTACATAATGATTTAGAAAATGTGAATAATTTAACTAAAAATAAGATTAATGATAATGTAGAATATACACATAATGATACAAAAATTCAACAAAAAAAAGTTAAAGACCCTAATAAACTACAAAAATGGTCAAATTTGGCACTTGTAATTGTTTTTGTTTTGGGATTTTTTATGAGTACAATGTTCAGTATGGGGTACTTGCATAGTTCCAAAACTGCGACAGGTGTAATTGCTTTTGAGTTCGATTCTCCAACTTTGTCATTTGATCCTATGTTGGCATTATATGCGGATGGCATATTGGGTAATACGGCAACAATTACGCACGGCAATGATTCAACAATAGGGTCGTCAATGGATACCTTAAAGGCGTTGAATATAAAACTAAATAAAAATAAAAGCCAATTAAATAATTTTTATATTAAAATTTTGTATGACTTTAGTGAGATTACTGGCGATTTTTCTTTTGGTACTTTTAGCGAATCTTCTTATGTATTGACAAGTGGTGATGCAACAATGAATATGTCAAAGTTTGAAAAAAGTACAACTGCTAATGAATATTTTTCAGTGTCAACTAATCAAGTTAGTTCTGGATTTTCTTTTGATGTTTATAGTCCATTGCGAAAAATTAATTTTACAAGTTCTGCAATAGATGATGCAAAGCATTCATTTAAAATCATAGTTTTTGCTGACTATGTATCCACGTTTACCTCTAAATCTTGTACGTCTGCTACAATTAATGGTACAATCGGTATGCACTATTATGAAGCCCCTGTACTTGATTTGACTGGGTTAAACCCTGAAGAAATTAAAGTTTTTGGTTCCTTTCACTCGGCTGGAGTGTTGATATTCTGTTTTGAAGGCTATGATGGATTTTTAATAAATATATCTTCTAGAATACGTATTAGTTTGGAGATGACTCAAAGTTTTTGTACTACGACTACAGATTTTGTATCAGATAATCGTGAATATTCAATTACTCCAACGTCAGTTGTTATGACAACACAAAATAAAGTGAGTGGGGAATTTTATTTTCGAACTTCGTTAACCTCTGCTTATAAATATGTAATAAGTAGTAAGATGTCTGTCTCATCATCAAATGTAACTATAAAAATATTTTATGACGTTGGGGATGGCTTTGTGGAAGCGATTTCATTTCATCCAGGCTTGGGATATGATATGATACGTGACTGATAATGAAATTCATATATGTTTTATTGCTGATAAAACAAAAAGCGCAAAGACAAAAAAACTTTGTGTTTTTTGTTTTTTTTATGTTAATTTTGTGGTATAATTAAGCAAGGGAAGCGCTATATGGAAGTTGAAAGTAAAAACGGAAATTTAACAAATGGGCGTTCAATTGAAAAACAAATATTAGTTGTTTTTTCAAAGACTTTAGCAATCATACTTGTTCTCATATTTGCTTTTATATTTTATGCAAGTATTCTTGCACCACTAAGTATGGCAAAATTCACGGGCAGTTTGGGAATGAAAAATGCAAGTTTGTACTACTCAACTGTGCAATATAGACGTGACAAAAACATAAACTCGCTTTATATTGTGATAAATAAGTCGATTGAACTTAAAAAGTATAAAAATATTGAAAAATACTGTGAAGATTTGTTTGAAAAACAAGAGTATTATGATTTTATTGCGTATGTTGAAACGAAAAACATTAATGATGTTGCAAACAGTAATAGTAGCAACATAGACAAAATTAATCTAATGATTAGCCTTTCAAACGAGGATATGTATCTAAAAAATAAATATATTGACGCTTTGATTCATAGTAACAAAATTGAATATGCGTATGAATTTGCAAAGAATGACTTACAATCTCTTGATGTCGTGTTGACTTTGCAATCGCGTTTGCATTGGTGCTATAGTAATTTGTTTTTGTTGAATGATTTGAATTTTTTAGATGAAAGTCAGCGCATTTTGATTGAAAACTATATAAGAAATGCGTATGAACTTTACAAGTCAACAAAAGTTGAAGATTTGAGCGGTGTTGATAATTTCAATTATGTTGTCTTGGAGAATACGCTAAAGCGCAGTCTTAATGATATATTGCGTTTGGAAAATAAAGGCATTGTGTTTGATAGTTTAACATATGTTGAGGTTAGAGAAATGATTAAAACATTGAATGGAGGTGGAGAATGATACTCGGAAGCATTGACAAAATTAAAAAGGTTGATTTACAAACCTTGGAGGAACTAAAAGGCGAAAAAATACTCGAATTTGTCGATTTGGAATTAATCTTAAAAATTACGCCTTTTTGTCAAAAATATAAAACTGCTATTGGATTTACATTGAATAAAGATAGTTGTATTCAGGAAATTTTTGTTGGCAGTGATTATAAAGCGTTGCCACTTGACGACAAAGACAACTTGCAAACGCCACAAGGACGTTTATTTAATATAGTTTTTGCTGAAAAAACAAAAATTAACCCCATAGAACAGACTTTTTTGAGACGTAAACGACTTGAATGTATTTGCAAAATCTCTTATGATGAAAAGTTCAATGGCGCGGAAATTGCTTTGCTAAAAATTGACGAAGTAAAAACAATTAGCGTAGAATCAGTTGAATTTATTAATAAATATGGAATTGAACAAAAAATTGAAGATAACTTGACAGAATTTAAAGAATTTCGCAAAAAGGGCTTTGATACGACAGATGAACACGAACGCGCTATAATTGTTGGCGTTGGCAGGCGTGGCGATGACATTGAAACAGGATTAAGCGAACTTGAAAATCTTGCTAATTCAGCGGGAATTGAGGTCGTCGGCAGGTTCACACAAACACGCAAAGTTCCTGACAAAGCATATTATGTAGGAGTTGGAAAACTTGAAGAAATTCGCGAAGAAATCGCGCAAAAACAAGCAAATATTGTAATTTTTGACGACGAACTTAGCGGAAATAAGATAAAAAACCTTGAAGATGAACTAGAGGTAAAAGTATCAGATAGGTCAAATGTTATTCTTGATATTTTCGCAAAACGTGCGAGTAGCAACGAAGGGCGATTGCAAGTAAATCTAGCAAGAATGAAGTACAATTTTTCGCGTATACCCGCATTCCAAAATACTGAAAATAAAGGGCTTGGTATGCGTGGCGCAGGCGAAACAAAAATGGAACTCAGTCGCAGAGTCTTGAAAAACAAAATGTTCGCAATTGAAAATCAAATAAAAGAAATCAAGTCTCAAAGACAAATACGTCGTTTGCGAAGAAAGGACAATTCGGAAAAAATTGTATCTTTGGTCGGCTATACTAACGCAGGTAAAAGCACATTGCTAAATAAAATGACTGACGCACAAGCGTTTGCAGAGGATATGCTTTTTGCAACACTTGATACGACAACGCGCGAGTGCTATTTGGACCCTAATTGCAAAGTTTTACTTACCGATACCGTTGGTTTTATCGACAAACTGCCTCACGAGTTTATTGACGCGTTTTCAGCAACGCTAGAAGAGTCAGTTGAATCTGATTTATTGTTGATAGTTGTTGATATTTCCGATCCTGAAGTTCAAAGAAAGTATGATGTTGTAATTGATACTTTGACAAAAATAAAGGCAAATGAAATTAAAAGTATCGTTTTGTTAAATAAAAGTGACGCAAAAACAACTCACAAACTAAATACTAATAGGCAAACGATTGAAATTTCAGCAAAAAGCGGGGAAGGTATACCTCAACTAAAAAAAGAATTGAAGAGGTTATTATTCTAAGTTGCCAAAGCATACATTAATGTATGTGCTTTATTGGTAGTTGTGGGCGCATTTATAATCAAAAGTATACAAAACAATGTACTTTTGCAACTGTACATAATGAATATAGAGTAATAATGAATGATAAGATTATCAAAAAAACGCGAAAGACAATCTTTCGCGTTTTAAAAAATTGAATTAACATATTGAACAAACTAAGTGAAAATGCAAAAACTAAGTAAAGAATTAATTATTTGCAACAAGATTTGCCTTTGCAAAAGCAACAAATAAACATCAAAAGAATGAGCAAAGTGCAAAGGTCGAGTCCGCAGTTAAAAATACCGCAGTTGAATAAAACATACAAAACAACTAAGTAAATCAATACTTTGCAACTTGAAGTGCCACCAAGGTTAAATTTAGCACCGCAACCGCTATTGCCACTAAAGCAACCACCATTGCCACCGAAGCAGTTATTGTTGCCACAGTTGTTGTTGCCACAACCACAGTTGCAGTTTTCTCCAAACATTCCGTTCATCATTTTATCCTCCTTTGTGCAGAAAGTGTTTCTGCCGTAATGAATTATGTATTTTTCATTCGTATTTTTTTCCCTACACTGCCATATTATGACTAAAAACTCCAAATTGTTACAAAATTTCTTAAAAAAAATTGGAAAAATTTTACATAATTACCATATTTTAACAAAAAATAAAGAGTCATTGAAAGAGGTGTTGATATGAAAAAATCCTTGAATATATGAAATTACCAAAAATGATAAATCCAAACCATTTTTACGTGAAAATGTTGTCAAACATTGTCATTTTGCAAAAAAAAATAAATAATTTTGCAATAACAATATGATTTTGATTGACAAAAAAAAGAATATAGTGTAAACTATGAAAAGTTGCTAACTTTAGGTTAGATAATTTTAATTAATAGTGAATTTAAGGAGACTAATATGCAAAATCACAAAACAAACTCTATGTTAAAACTTGTAGTTACTGCAATTTTGTCAGTTATGCTTTTGTTCAGTTTTGTTTTGCCAACCAGTATTTTTATGGCAAACCTTGCAAAGTATGAAAGCGTAAACTTGAAAGCAGACGCAACAAACGAAATTACTGTTTCTGGACTCAAAAAGTCCTATAAATTGGGTGACACAGTTACAATACCAAGTGTAACAGATGCAACTGTTGTTGTCAAAGACCCTAAAAACAATGTAGTCACACTTGACAGCAACACATTTGTTGCAAATGTTGCAGGCGACTATGTAGTTGTTTATAGCAAAGGCAACACAACAACAGGCGAAATCTTGATTAGTGTCAAGGCAACTACGCCATCATTCAATTTCGCAACGAACTCAAAATATATCATTCCTAGCGAAATTGCAACAGGAACATCAGTTTCTTTCCCTAATCCAGAAATTTTGGATGAAAATGGCGATGTAATTGAAGGTGCAAAAGCTAAAATTACAATCAAAAAGGCAGGGAGCAGTACGCCTATTACGACGACAGTTTCTGAAAATATTGAATCCTACAAATTTACGTCTAAAGGGGTTTACTCTGTGACATATTCATACAAGGCAACTGGTATGAACCAAATCACAAAGCAGTATTCAATCGATGTTATCGACAACTTTGAGCAAGACGTTGACTTGACTTACACGCTCGACGGAACAATGCCAACATCAATGATTCAAGGCGTTGAAATTGAGCTTCCAAAAGTTATCGGAAAAGATAAAAACAATAATAACGCAACTGTCAATGTTTTCACAACTATCACAGTTGAACACCTTGGCGAAGACGGAAAATATACTCCAGAAGTTGTTAGTGATTTTAAATTTACTCCTACTAAATCAGGAACATATAGAGTCAAATATACAGTTGAAGATTTTTATGGAAACAAGGTTGAAAATTACTACAAAGCAATTGAAAACGTAAGAGATTCAAAAGCGCCAACAATCAAAATTGTTGAAGACTATGCAGTTGAAGAAGACGGAACTTTGAGCGAAGCAACAATCACAGCACTCAAAGATGCGAAAGACCTTAGTAGCAATATCCCATCAGTTGTTGCCGTAAATACTGAAGTAACATTGCCAGCAATTTACGCTGAAGATAATGTCGCAGGATACAGCGATTTGACAATTAGAAGACTCATTAAGAGTGGTTCTGACCAAATTGCAAATCTTGATGATACATCAATCGAAGCATACAAAGACAACAAAACAAACACCGCAGTTAAGTACACATTTGACAAAGTGGGCACATACACAATCATCTATAAAGCATCCGATAAATCTTCTAACACGACATCAGACAGCCTTTATAGTTTCACAATTGTTGTAAAGGAGTCAGTAAATGACACAATTGCGCCAACAATTACTGTAAAAGATTTTATCAAAGACGACAAGGGAATCACAATTGACGAAGTTGAAGCAGGACAAAAAATTAGAATTGTTAAGCCATCAATTGTCGATTATGCAGACCCAAGTGACCCAAGCAATAAAGATGTTGTTGACACACGTCCAACACTTGCTGTATACGCACAAGTTGGTGCTGGGGAAGAACAAGAACTCGCGCTCAGCGAAGACGGAACATATTATGAATACACAGTTCCTGAAACTCCAAGCGCAAGCACAATTAACATTAGATACGTCGCAAAAGATTGCAATGGTAACGTAGGTAACGGAGCAGATGCTTCTGGACTTACAAAAACAATTGAAATCATTAATTCAAATGAAGCAGATGTACCAACAATCACAAATGAATTTACTGGTAGCACAGGAAATCAATATGAATCAATTAGCATAAATAGTGGTAGCAAAATTACTGTTTCAGATGCTTCAGATAGAAATGTTCAACTTGACATTCTTGTCACACTTGATGGACAAAAAATTGACCTCGACAAGTTTGTGACATTACGCACAAAGAATGCGTCGGCTGGTTCTACATTGACGGTTCAAGAAGCAACTTTCACGCCTAATAGAGCGGGAATATACGTAATCAACTATGTTGCCTATGACCACAGCGGAAACTACTCAGTCAAGAGTACAACAATCACAGTTGCATCAAAAGCAACACCAGTAATCGCAATCAGTGACTACGAAACTGAAATGCAACTAGGAAATTTCTATATTCCTAAAGCAAACATTTATGTTGATGGAAAAATTGACGAGGGCGCTACGCTTGAAAGATATGTTGAAGGTGACGTAAATAAAATTGGAACAGTTAAAGTCACATATAAAGGCAAATCATCAACTGGCAATACTGCTGAAGATGTAACAATAACAATCACAATCAAAGATACAGTTGCGCCAACTGTCATTGTTGACGGCGAAGTTCCTTTGTATGCTAGCCTTGAAAAAGACGAAGCTGATGAAACAAAGTACAAAGAAATTGAAGTTCCAGGATTCACAGCAACCGATGACGGTTCAAAAATTGACCCTTCAAAGTATTCAATTACAATCAAAGGCAAAAATGGCGAAGAATTGAAGAAAGTTGAAGGTTCAGCAAACGGAACATCATTTAGACCTACAGGTGACGGCAAGTATACAGTAATTTATTCTGCAACTGACCGCGCTGGAAATACAAAAACTGAATCTTACACAATCGCAGTCGGTGACGTTGACAAGCCAGCACTTGAAATCAAAGAAGGTAGCGAACCTACAACAAAGGCAACTTTGAAGAATGGTAAGTACTCATTGAAAATTAGTGCAAGCGACATCACAATTACTGACAACGGCGAAACATTGTCAAATGACACATATTTGACAATTGTTGTCAAAGATTCAACTGGCAAAACAATTCAAGCAGATGAAGACACAAAATATGTTTATACTTTGTCAGAAGCAGGTAAGTACACAGTTACAATTACTGCTAAAGATAAAGCAGCCAACGAAACAGTTAAAACATACACTGTCGATGTTTCAGCAGAAGAAACAAAGGCTTCAACAACAACTGAAGTATTTGGGACAGTCTTGCTTGTACTTTCAATCCTTGTCTTGCTTGGTGTTGTATTCTACTTTGTAAAACCAGCTCCAAAGAGCAAAAAAGACAAAAAGAAAGACGTTGAAATAAACAACGAAAAATAATTGAAGAAGCAACCACTTAGGTTGCTTTTTTTGTGCAATCGTCGTTGACTTTTTGACTAAATTTTGTTATAATTAAACATATGGAGCGGAATAAATGGAAAGTAAAAATGACTTTAGTTTTGAAGATTTAGTCGATGTATTTGATAGTATGGAAAAAATGCACCCGAATTTATTTTTTCATATAACGAAATCTAAATTTGAAAAAGAACTTTATAAATCAAAAGAAAATTGGGACAATCTTGACATTTATGAAAAAAATTATGAACTAATGCGATTGAGTGCGCTTATTGGAGATTTTCACACTAGCGTAATGCCAACAATACAATCTAATTACACATACCCATATCGCGTTAGCAAGTGTAAAGAAGGATATTTTATAACTAATTGCGCACAAAAAAGTTTTGCCGACAAAAATATGTATGCTCAAATTTTGGCTATCAATGGGCTTGAAATTGATGAATTAAAGGAGATTGTAGGCAAAATTATTTGTGAAGAAGTAGGGGTGTTCGAGAAAAAATTTTGCTATATTTTATCTTGCCCACTGTATTTAAAAATCGCTAAAGTAGTTGATTCTAATGCGGTTGAACTTACTTTGAAAAAAGATGGTCAAGTATATAATGTAGAAGTTTCGCCAGCGCTTGAGAAAGTTGGTAATAAGGTAATGATATGGTTGTATACAAAGAAAAAAGCGAATTTTGAATTTGTAGATAATGGAAAATATTTTTACATTGATATAAACAAATTCTATAGAGACAAAAATATGAATTTAAATAAGCTATATTGCCAAGCAATGAAAGCAATTGATGCGCGTGAACCATTTATAGTTGATGTACGTGGCAACACTGGTGGGCACTATGACTTATTTAAGAAAATTGTTGAACAAATAAACGTAGAAGAAATAAAAGGGTATTGTCTTATTGACCGAAAAACATGTTCAGCGGCGGTTATGACTGCGAAAGCGCTAAAAAATGCTGGTTTTATATTAGTTGGGGAGCCAACATCTCAGCCGTCTACATTCTATGGTGGAATTATTAACCTTGAGACAAAAAGTGGAATGAATTTTGATGTCGCTACAAGTTTGGTAGACGATAATCAACAGCGCCATACTAAGTTTATTCCGCGTTCAGTGAAATTCGACGATAAACCATTGCAACCCGATATTTACATTGAACCAAGCATCCAAGACCATAGAAGTGGCAACGACCCAGCACTTGAGTATTGCAAAAAGAATATTTCAAAATTTGCCGAAACAAATCGCGACGCAGATTATTTTTAATTTTTTAGAAAAAATGTTTCAATTTAGTTGTGTTGCACTTGAAAAAATGATAAAATATAGCAAATTCGCAATAATAAAAAAATAAAATTTGGAGAAAATATGTTAGATAGACAAACATCGGAATTATTGAAAGTTTTGAACAGTTTTTGCAAAGATGGCTCATACAAAGTACTTGACAAAAACGAAATCATCGAAAAAATGTCAACAAGATATAATATTGACAAAGACTCACTTTCTCAAATGTTATCGCACCTTGCCGAACGTAACTATTTGAACATTAAGTATGCTGACAACGAAGTTTATTGTCTTGCCGTATTGCCCAAAGGCAGGCTATTTGATGAAAAAGTGCGTGAAATGAGTATAGAACGCAAAAAGTACAACAAAAATCTAACTATAACAATTATAGTTTCTAGTGTGTGCGGATTTCTGGGTTCAATGCTGGGGGTTTTGCTTTCAAAATTAATCTTTTAGGAGATACAAATGCTAAATAGAAATGAAAAAAAAGTTATGAAGATTTTGCTACATCTTTGTAAAAATAGTAACGTATGTTTGACTAGCCACGACGACATTGTCAAGGAACTGAAGAAAAATGAATATCTAACGCGCAAAGAAGTAGACGACATTCTTGAAAAATTAGTCCTCGAGGGTTATATTGAATGCACAATCACAGACAATCGAGGCAAACGTGGCTATTGCGTCACGATTTTGAAGAAAGGCGAGGGTTTTACGCGTGACGAAAAGGATAAAAACAAAGTTTTATGGCAACGCATAGGTATTACAATCGCACTTGCAGTACTTTCGTTTGCAGTAACACTTGTACTGAAGTCTATTTTTTGAGGCGAAATATGGAAAAATTTGAATTGCATTCTAAATATAAACCAACAGGTGACCAGCCACAAGCAATCGAACGACTGACACAAGGTTTCCAAGACGGCTTGAAGAGTCAAGTTTTATTAGGAGTTACAGGCAGTGGGAAAACCTTTACAATGGCAAATGTAATTGCGAATCTCAATCGACCAACGCTTGTCATTGCTCACGACAAAATTCTTGCAGCACAACTTTGCAACGAATTTCGTGAATTTTTCCCAAACAATCGTGTTGAATTTTTTGTCAGTTACTATGATTATTACCAACCCGAAGCGTATATACCAAGTTCGGACACTTATATAGAAAAAGATATGGCAATCAACGACGAAATAGACAAACTCCGTCACAGCGCAACTTGTTCGCTCTTTGAACGCAACGATACATTGATTGTTGCGTCTGTTTCGTGTATTTATGGGTTAGGAAACCCCGAAATTTACAAAAAAGCGCGAATTTCGCTCCGCCCAGGCGATATAATCGACCGCAACGAAGTTATGAAAAAATTGCTTGAACTCAGGTTTGAACGCAGTGATATTGATTTTAAACGTGCTACATTCCGCGTTCGTGGCGATATTTTGGATGTAATTCCCGCATATTCAAGCAGTACAGCAATACGCATTGAATTTTTTGGCGATGAAATTGAAAGAATAACTGAAATAGATGTTGTCACAGGCAAGTTTATTGCCGAACTCAAGCATTGCTTTCTGTTTCCCGCAAGCCACTACGCCATTGACAATGAAAGCGCCGAACAAGCGCTCGCGCAAATTGAAAGTGACTGTGCTGAGCGCGTAAAATATTTTGAAGATAGGGGCAAATTCATTGAAGCGCAAAGAATCAAAGAGCGAGTTAAATATGACGTAGAAATGATACGAGAAATGGGCTACTGTAACGGCATTGAAAACTACTCGCGATATTTTGACGGACGCAATGTTGGAGATGCCCCATACACATTGCTTGATTATTTCCCTAAAAATTTTATAACATTCATCGACGAAAGTCATATGTCAATTCCTCAAATTAGAGCAATGTATAAGGGTGACCTCGCGCGCAAATCAAGTCTTGTAGAGTATGGTTTTAGATTGCCCGCTGCATACGACAACCGCCCGCTCAAATTTGAAGAATTTGAGCAACGCATACATCAAACAACATTTGCTTCCGCCACGCCCGCATCCTATGAAACAGCACTGAGTGACCAAACTGTCGAGCAAATTATTCGTCCCACAGGGCTTGTTGACCCTACAATTGAAGTGCGCAAAACCGAAGGGCAAATTGATGATCTCATTAGTGAAATATATAAAAACACTGAAAAAGGCTATAGAACTCTCGTCACAACACTTACAAAGAAAATGGCGGAAGATTTGACCGCGTATTTAACTGAGCATTTAATTAAAGTCAAATATATGCACTCTGAAATCGACACACTTGAGCGTGTGGAAATCATAAATGGACTACGCAACGGCGAATTTGATGTCCTAGTTGGCATAAACCTTTTGCGTGAAGGACTTGACATTCCTGAAGTATCGCTTGTTGTAATTTTAGATGCGGACAAAGAAGGGTTTTTGCGCAGTGTCGGCGCGTTGATACAAACAATCGGGCGCGCCGCGCGAAACAGCGAAGGTCGCGTCATAATGTACGCCGACGTGATGACCGATTCAATGAAGAACGCAATCGAAGAAACAAATCGTCGTCGCGAAATTCAAATGGCATACAATGCAAAAAATGGTATAATTCCACAAACAATCACCAAAAATGTTCAAAACACTTTGCAAATCACACAAAAAGTTGACAAAAAAATCAAGAAAACAAAGAAGGAAATGACAGAAGAAATTGAAAAATTAAAATCAATGATGAATCTAGCAAGTAAGAATCTTGACTTTGAACAAGCAATTATTTTGCGGGAACAAATTGCTGAACTCAAAAAACAAATGAAATAATTACTTTTTGCATTGTGATTGCACAAAAATAATGAGCCACATAAGTTAGTTGTGGCTCATATTGACAGTATAAAATACAATGAAAAGTACCAAAATATAATGAAGGATAAAGAAATGTTAGATAAAATAGTAGTTAAAGGTGCAAAAGAAAACAATCTTAAGAATATCAATGTCACAATTCCGCGCAACGAATTAGTCGTTTTTACAGGTGTCAGCGGTAGTGGGAAATCAACTCTCGCGTTTGACACGATATTTGCGGAAGGGCAAAGGCGTTATGTTGAGTCGCTTTCATCGTACGCAAGAATGTTTTTGGGGCAAATGCAAAAACCTGACGTCGAAAGAATTGATGGGCTTTCTCCCGCAATCTCAATCGACCAAAAAACGACGTCGCACAATCCGCGCTCAACAGTTGGTACAGTGACTGAAATCTATGACTATCTCCGCCTACTTTTTGCGCGCATCGGCACTCCATATTGTCCAAATTGTGGCAGGAGAATAGAATCGCAAACAATTGACCAAATAATCGACAAAGTCAAGGAGTTAGGCGAGGGGGCAAAGTTTATCGTGCTTGCACCAGTAGTTCGCGGACAAAAGGGAACATTTGCAAAACTCTTGGAAAATGCGCGCAAAGATGGTTTTGCGCGTGTCGAAGTTGACGGCGAAACTTACGAACTTGACGATAATATCTCGCTTGATAAAAACAAGAAGCACAACATCAATATCATTATCGACCGCCTTATTCTAAAGGAAGGCATTGACAAACGCTTGAACGATAGCATTGAAACTGCAATAACTCAAGCAAACGGACTCGTAATTATAAAATCATTTGACAAGGAAGTGCTTTATAGCACCTCACACGCTTGCACGCATTGCAACATAAGCATCGGCGAAATTGTGCCACGATTGTTTAGTTTCAATAATCCATTTGGCGCTTGTGCAGAATGCAACGGACTTGGCGTCAAAATGGAAATTGACCCGCAAAAATTTATAAAGGAAAACTTGACAATCAACGAAGGCGCAGTATATGTTTCAGGCTGGAATATGGAGCCTAAAAGCATATCAGCAATGTATATGCGCGGACTCAGCGAAAAATATGGATTTTCACTTGACGTGCCGTTCAAGGACTTGCCAAAAGATGCGCAAAATCTAGTCCTTTATGGCACTGGGAACGAGGAAATTGAATTTAATTTCACAGCAAAAAATGGCAGGTCACGTAAATTTGTCCATCCATATGAAGGCATTGTCAACAATCTTGAAAGACGTTACCGCGAAACAAGTAGCGAAAGTGCGAAAGCCGACATAGGCAGATTTATGGTAGAGCGCGAATGTCCACACTGCCACGGACAACGCTTGCGCCCAGAAGCGCTTGCAGTGAAAATTGAAAACAAAAACATAAATGACGTTTGCGATTTATCAATAAATGAAACAGCAGAATTTTTTGAAAAAATAGAGTTGACGCCATATCAATACTCAATCGCCGAACCAATCTTGAAAGAAATCAAAGCGCGCCTACACTTTTTGATTGATGTTGGACTTGATTACTTGACGCTTTCGCGCGCCTCAAGCACGCTTTCAGGTGGGGAGTCACAGCGCATACGCCTCGCCTCACAAATCGGTAGCGGGTTGACAGGTGTGCTTTACATCTTAGACGAGCCGAGCATAGGTTTGCACCAGCGCGACAACGAAAGACTACTGCTCACGCTAAAACACTTGCGCGACTTAGGCAACTCAGTTATTGTCGTCGAACACGACGAAGACACAATCAAAACTGCCGATTTCATCGTCGACATTGGCCCATACGCAGGCGAACGCGGTGGCGAACTCGTATATTCAGGAGATGTTGAAGGACTAAAAGAATGTGAGCGCTCTATCACTGGACAATACATCAGTGGCAGAAAGAAAATTGAAGTGCCATCAATGCGACGCAAAATCGGCGATAAATTCATTGAAATCAAAGGCGCAAAGCAAAACAACTTGAAAAATGTTAATCTCAAGTTGCCACTTGGCGTGTTTAACGTCATCACAGGTGTCAGTGGTAGCGGAAAAAGTAGTTTGATAACCGAAACACTATGGCCGGCACTCTCAAATAGATTAAACAAATCGGAATTGACCGAAGGCAATTATACCGAAATTTTGGGAACAGAAAATTGCGACAAAGCAATTTTCATCGACCAAAATCCAATCGGCAGAACACCGCGTAGTAACCCCGCAACATATTGTGGAATATTTACGACAATTCGCGAATTATTTGCGAAAACGCAAGACGCGCGTGAACGTGGTTATGAAATGGGGCGTTTTAGTTTCAACGTCAGTGGTGGGCGTTGTGAAGCCTGTTCAGGCGACGGCATCAAGAAAATAGAAATGTTTTTCTTGCCAGATGTGTATGTTCCTTGTGAGGTTTGCAAAGGCAAACGTTATAATCGTGAAACGCTTGAAGTCAAGTACAAGGGAAAATCAATCTTTGATGTCCTTGATATGACTGTTGAAGAAGCGCTTGAATTTTTTGATAGCGTACCGCAACTAAAAAACAAGATTCAAACACTCTACGATGTCGGGCTCGGCTACATCAAACTTGGGCAACCCGCAACAACCTTGAGTGGTGGGGAAGCGCAAAGAGTTAAACTTGCAACCGAACTTGCAAAACGAAACACAGGTAAAACCGTCTATATCCTCGATGAACCGACAACAGGATTGTCAATGTACGACGTCGATAAACTAATCAACATTTTGCAACGCCTCGTTTCAGGCGGAAATACAGTTATCGTCATTGAGCATAATTTGGACTTAATAAAAGTTGCCGATTACATCATCGACATTGGACCCGAAGGCGGTGATAAAGGCGGTAAAATTATTGCTGAAGGGACACCCGAAAAAGTCGCAAGCGCCTCAAATAGTTACACAGGTAGATTTTTGAAACCATATTTATCATAATTTTTCATAATTATTGTATAACAAACTAAAATGAGATTGTTTTGATTTATAAAAATGTAAATTGTTTTAAGATATACAAAAAAAGTCAGCGCATTTGTGCCGACTTTTTAGCTCGTAAGCAATTTATAGTTATTCCTTATCTAAATCAAACCACGACTTTCCATACGAGAGATTGACAGTCAAAGGAACTTTGAGTTCAACAACATTCTCCATTTGTTCTTTCAAGATTTTGCAAACAATATCTTTTTCCGATTCTTTGGCTTCAACAATTAATTCGTCGTGAATTTGCAAAATAAGTTTGCTCTGCAAATTATTTTCCTTAAATTTTTCATAAATATTAATCATTGCAATTTTGATTATGTCGCTTTCCGTGCCTTGCAAAGGAGAGTTCATAGCAATGCGCTCGCCTAATTTTTCGACAATTTTATTTCGTGACTGCAGTTCTGGAATATAGCGTTTTCTACCAAACATAGTTGAAACAAAGCCATCTTTGCGTGCTTGTTCTACAACGCGTTCCATATAGTCTTTTACGCCAGAGTATTTTTCAAAATAAGTTTCAATATAATGCTTTGCCTCTCTGCGCGGAATCTGCAATCCTTGCGACAGTCCAAAATCACTCATACCATAAATGATGCCAAAATTGACCGTTTTTGCAATGCGACGCATAGACGGCGTAACCTCATCAATCGGCGTGTGGAAAATTTCGCTTGCAGTGTAAATGTGAATGTCGTGACCCGCCTTGAAGGCGTTGACAAGTTTTTCATCTTCGCTATAGTGTGCAAGCAACCGCAATTCAATTTGACTATAGTCAGCAGAAATAAAAACATTATCACTTGATTTCACAACAAACATTTTTCGCAAACTTTTGCCTTCATCATCGCGCGTAGGAATGTTTTGCAAATTAGGGTTAACGCTTGAAAGTCTACCCGTCGTCGCCATAGTTTGATTGAATTCTGTGTGTATTATGTCATTTGCATCAAGATGTGGAATCAATCCGTCAAGATAAGTGCTGACAATTTTTTGGACTTTGCGGTAGCGCATAAGCAATGGAACAATAGGATGTTCATTTTCAATTTCTTGTAAAATTTCAATATTTGTGGAACGCTTTTTGTTCTTTGGCAAAGGTATCTTCAATTTGTCAAACAAAACCTCTGCAAGTTGAAGCGTAGAGTTGATATTAAACTTTTCACCCGCCAATTCATAAATTTTGTCTACAATTTCATCAATTTGTGACGAAAATGTTGTTGTCAGTTCAAGTAAAATGGCTCTATCTACCTTGATACCTTCTTGCTCCATATCAAACAAAACGTCTTCAAGTCTAAGTTCCAAATTATAGTATAGTTCGTCAAGTCCCATTTCGTCAATTTTTGGTTTCAGTATATTTTTCGCCTGCAAAATGCCGACGCCCATATGCTTGATTTCAAGTCCTAAGTAGTCAAACGCCTTGTCAATGATTTCAAATTTGACTGATGGGTCAATCAAATATTGCGCAAGAGCAACATCAAAGCACGGCATTTTGATTGCAATTCCAAAATCATCAAAAAAATGTTTTTGTTTTTTATACTTGAAATAAACTTTTTCAACGTTATCGTTTTGAATAAACGGGACAAGTAAATCAAAATACGCCCTTGCTTCATCTTTGATTTTGTCCAAAATAACAAAGTAGTTTGTATTCAAATCAAATGCGAAGTGAAAAGCATCGTAATACTTTTCATAATGCAGTGCAATAGTTTCAGCATTGGAATGTGCTTTTGCAATTTCATTTAATTGTTCAAGCGATGTAACTTCAATGTTTTCACATTCAACGATACTTTCTTTGACAATTTCCGCATTGTCCTCAAAAATGTTGCGCCTCAAAAGTGAAGTAAATTCATAATCTGCAAATTTTTGCTTGACAACATTGTCAAAAGGGAAGTGAAAAGATAATTCATCTAGTTCGCAATCAATGTCGCTATGTGTGTCAATAGTTGCAAGGTCGTAACTCAAATATGCCATATCTCTACTTTTTTCAACCTTGTCACGCTTTGCCCCCTTGAGTTCATCAATGTGTGTGTACAAATTGTCAAGTGAGCCAAATGTGTGCATAAATTCAAGCGCAGTTTTTTCTCCGACGCCCGCAATCCCAGGAATATTGTCACTCGAGTCACCCATCATTGATTTCAAATCAACCATTTGTGGCGGTTCAAAACCATAGACTTCGCGGAAGTGCGCCAAATCAAAAACTTCAGTTTCCGAAATGCCCTTGCGTGTCAACCAAACTTTTGTATGCTCGTCAATGAGTTGCAACAAGTCTTTGTCCCCCGAAACAATAACAGTGTCAAGGTCGAAACGTTTTGCAAGTGTTCCAACAATGTCGTCTGCTTCAATCCCGTCCTTTATCAGTACCTTGATTCCCATATCTCGCAACAATTCTTGCAATAAAGGCATCTGCACAACAAGTTCTTCAGGCATAGCATTGCGCCCAGCCTTGTATTCAGCATATTTTTCGTGCCTAAAAGTTGGCTTGTGTGCATCAAATGCCACCGCAAAATACTTAGGCTTGTTCTCAGTGATAAGTTTTACCAAAATATTGCAAAAACCAAAAATAGCATTGCAAACAAGCCCGTTTTTGTTTTTCAGTGGGGGCATTGCATAAAAAGCGCGATTGGCAAGCGAATTGCCGTCAATAATAATTAAATCCACAATAAACCTCAATGATTTAGTATAACATAGTTTTTGAAATTATCAAAATGTATTTCAAATTATTATTTCCAAAACTTGCAATATGTATAAACAAAATTTTATAATAATCGCTTCAAAACGTTTGATAATTTTTATAAATTGTGGTAAACTAACATTGTAAATGTGGTTTTAAAGTTGTAAGACCGCAAATAATTAGCAAAGGAGAACAAAATAATGAAGCACTTAACTAAATGGGGGGGGGGG
>CAKVOD010000016.1 GCA_934778205.1 uncultured Clostridia bacterium
CCCCCCCCCCCCCCCCCCCCCCCCCCCCCCCCGTCTAGAGATTGTCCACACAAATGTGGAAAAAATGTAGAAAAAACACATAATAAGTTCATAAAAAATAGTAAAAATGCACATATTACCAATAATGAATGTACGAAAACAGCAAAATGTGCAAAAAGGGTTGGTAGTATGCGAGATTTTGAAAAAGAAAGAAATATAAAAGTGAACACAATGTCGCGATTGCGTACGCAAAACAAAATTTTGACAATACTAAGCACTTTGGTATTGCTTTTTGCCGTTGCAACGATTATGTTTTGCACATTAGGCGGACTATCCGCACGCAAAACGGCGGTTGGGTCAATAACATTTGATTTCAAAAGCCCGTCAATGAACTTTAATAGCGGGCTTGAGATGTATTACAGTAACCTTGATGCGAGTGGAACAAAATTAGACACGCCAAAACTCACATTTGGGAAAAGTACGGGCGTTGGAGCGGACACTATAGCGCCATACTATATGAGTTTTAGTAGCAATCAAACGGGTGTGAGAGATTATTATGTCAAACTAATTTATCAATTTGACGGACTTGACGCAAGCAAGATACAAAGTATCAATATGGGCACAAGCGCGCTTGCATTTGGCGCAAAATATATGAGTGCGCCGACGCTTGTTTCGGGTTCTACATATAAGTTTGAGTCGGTGTCCGTTGCGGGTGCAAGTAGTTTGACACACGACAAAATTTCGGCAGGGCAAACATTTGATTTGCTACAATTTATGCGCAATTTGTCAATCACATTCACGGAAGAAGAATATTCCGCAACCTCATTGAATTTCAGCATAACAACGATTGTAGATTTGGGCGATAGTTTCGCAAGTTCGCATAAAGCGCAAGCGGTAATCTCGGGCAAGGTGGGGTACGAGAACTATTTTGTCAAGGATATTGCCATACTGAGCGACAATCTTGATGGGGCTACTTATCAAATATTTTCTGTTTCTTGTATGGACCATAGTTTATCGGATGATGAGAAAACTAAATTTGATACAACTGATGGAAAAGATGCGATATTTACTACTACTCAAAGTATGAAGTGGAAAATTGAAATACAAGAAATCAATTTCAATAATAGTAGCCAGCCATTTTATAATAAAACATATACAAGCACGATTGTTGACGATAAAGGGAATAGTTGGTTGGCGACTTTGACTACAAGAAATAACACATATATATCAATGTCATTTGAATCGATTAATGAAATAGCAATAGGAAAAATAAATTTGTTGACATTATTAACAAATAGCGTTGCAGTTGTTCCTAGTCAATATAATTCAACGTATTCTTCCTCTCTTGCAAATGTTGGATATCATGGTGGCAGAGACACTGACTTAAAGAACACGATAGTGACCTATTTGAAATTTTATGGGAATAACGAAATTCAGGAAAACTTGACAACCAGCATCAACTGGTGTATTTGGTGTCAAGATCAAGGTGGCGCGGCTATGTAATATTATCTAAGCCTCTCTTAGTCATTGACTAAAGGGGGCTTTTTTGGTATAATAAAAATATGGATTATACATTCAATGAAAAGGTGGAGGCGGAGGACGTCATCAAAAAGTCGCGTTTTATAGCGGTGGGATTTCCTGTGCATAACGAAGCAGGCGCGCGCGACAAAATTTTGGCGATGCGCAAGGAGTTTTACGACGCGCGACATATCGCATACGCGTATCGCGTCAATGACGGGCAAGTGTTTCAAAAGTCGAGCGACGACGGCGAGCCGAGCGGAACGGCGGGCAAGCCTATCCTCAATTTTATGGTTAAGGAAAACATCATCAACGCGATAATTTTTGTCGTTCGGTACTTTGGTGGCGTAAAACTCGGCGCAGGCGGGCTGACGCGCGCGTATAGCGGAACGGCGGTTTTGCTGAAACCGCACCTCGTGCCAGAGTTGAGCGCCGTGCGGTTCAGTTGTTCGCTAAGCAACGCCTCGCGCGTGCTGAAACTTTTGGACAATGCGGGCATCACGTACACAAAAACATTTGGTACCGACTGCGAAATCTTGGCGCACACCGCGGACGCGGACGCACTGCGCGCGCTTTTGGCAAACGCCACGGGTGCAGATACTGTTCCTACGCTCAAGTAGCGGTTGCGGACGGGCGGGGATAGCCCCGCTGCTGCAGGTACTGTCCCTACGCTAAAGTAGCTGTTGTAGGCGGTGAACACAGTACTTTCTATATAGCGTTCCACTTGGGGAGATAGTGCACAGTTGAAGGGATAGCGTCTACGTATAAAATAATTGTAACATTATTTTATGGTAAGGTACCTAACCCCATTGTCATTTCGACCGAAAAAGGCTTGTCAAAGCCTTTGTAGCGGAGAAATCTCCCGGAAGGGCAACCCGCTTTATTATGTGGTACGGAGTTAAATGACTGCGCTAGCAAAACAAGTAAAAAAAAGGAATGTCATTATTTATTGGCTGACGCTGTCAATGGTGTGAATGCCCATAATTTACTTTGACCCCTTCCGGGAGATTTCTCCACTGCGGTCGAAATGACAAAGAGGTGTGGTGGCTTACCACAAAAAATGGATGTCCATTATATTAGTTGCTGGCGCGGTCAATGAGTATACTCACCCATAACAACCAAGACTCCTTCCGAGAGATTTTTCCGCTTCGGCGAGGGCTGGCGCCTCCGCCTTTGGTCGAAATGACAATGGGGGATTGTGGCTTACCACAATAATAAGGTTAAATTTTATTATGTATAACAGTCTAAACAAAAGGAAACATTTATGCAAAACAAATACTATGTGTACATAATGACAAATAAGAGTAATGATGTGCTTTATGTTGGTGTTACAAACAACATATCACGGCGAAAGTGGGAGCACGAAACTCATATCAAAAAAGGTTTTTCTTCAAAATATAAGTTAGAGAAATGTATTTATATAGAGGAATGCAACGATGTGAATGATGCCATACGTAGAGAAAAGCAAATAAAACATTGGAACAGGTGCAAAAAATTTGCGTTAATAAGTACAATAAATCCTGAATTGAACGAATTAATGACATTAGACAAGTAATTAGGTGTGATGATTATGCAAATAATTGAAATCAAGATGAAAAAAAATAAGCGCGAGTTTGTTGCGACGACGTTTGACGGCGAAAACATAAGTTTGACGCCTGACGCGATTGTAAAGTTCGGCATAACTGTTGGCGAGGTGGACGACGCCAAACTTGCGGAGGCGGAGTTTGACAGCGCGTGCGCTTTTGCGCTCAGCCGTGCGATGAACTGGCTCACTGCGTCCTATCGTTCCGAAAGCGAACTCAAGCGCTATTTGCGCGAGCATAAATATTCGCCAAAAGTTGCGGAGTATGTCGTGGGCAAATTAAAGGAATATAATTTTTTGTCGGATGAAAATTTGGCAAAACAAATGGTCGAGTATGGTCAAAACAAAATAGGCGTGTACAAAATAAGGCAAAAACTTATGGAAAAAGGCGTCGCGCGCGAAGTCATTGATTCTGCGCTCGAAAGTTTGGAGTCACAAGACGATGTTTGCTACAATATGGCGCTCAAAAAACTCGGCAATATGGAGCGTACGCGCGAGAATATGGCAAAAGTTTATCGATACTTGGCGGGCAAGGGGTTTGATTTTGACACAATCAAGCGTGCGTTTAATAAACTGAATTATGAGGAAGAAGAATGATTGGTATTGATATTGTTGAAATTGAAGATTTTGCAAGGCGTGATTTTAGTCGCATTTTCACTTCGCGGGAACAAGAGTACATTAACCGTGCGACCAACTCTGCGCGCAAAACTGAGGTTATGGCGGGCATATATTCAGCGAAAGAGGCGGTTTTTAAGGCGCTGGGGCTTTGCGGGCTTGGGCTTGATATACTGCGCGAGATTGAGATTTTGCACGACGACAACGGCGCGCCGTCGTGCGTGTTTCGTGGCACATATGTGCAATTGTCCATTTCGCACACCCGCCACACCGCTGTTGCTGTTGCTTTTGTGCGATAGCGCACAGCTGCAGATAATGTCCCTACAGGCAAGTGACTTTCGTGGACGGCGTGCGTGAGTACTTTCTTTATTCGTAAGTTCTCGGGTGGCGGGATAGCCCGCGGCTACAAATGCCGTCTTTACGTCTAAGTGACTTGCGCGGACGGCGCATTTCTATGCTTTCTATATTATTTAGTTCTTAGTGGCAAACGCCACTGGGTAGGGGTGGGCGTATTTTGTGGACAAGACGTGTATTTTGGTTGCAATTTGGGTAAAATTGTTATATAATAGTTGTGATAGGTATAATAAATGAACAAAGAAGAAAAAGAGATTGAGGCATATCAAGAGATGTGCGAGTGCGAATATGTTAGTTTCGACGCAAATTCGATTGTGGCAAAAAACCGCAGACGCACGCGCGCGCTTGCCGTCGTTTTGTCTGTTTTGTTTGTGTTGATTTCGGGGTTCATTATGCTGTGTATGTTCGCCGAACGCGTGTATATTTATACGGGCGTTGAAGGGCCGTCGATGCAACCGACAATCAATGCCGATTCGCCAAACACGAGCGTGCCATATGATTATGCGTATATCAACACATACCAAAAAGGCACATATGGCGACATAATTGTCATCAAGCACACCAATGCGGGTGGCGAAATTCGTTACGTCATCAAACGTCTTATTGGTTTGGCGGGCGACACAATTATGTTTGACAACACCGACCCGACGATTACAAAAGTTTACCGCAATGGCGAACTTTTGGTCGAGGACTACATCAAGGCGGTCAAGTTCAACGGCATTGGCGGAACATTGGGCGCGCGCACTGGTGTGACAAGTGTCACTGTTCCTGAAAACGGAATCTTTTATATGGGCGACAACCGAAACAATAGCGACGACTGCCGTAATTATGGTTACAACGAAACGCCATATTGCGAAACGACTGCCAACATCATTGGGCGCGTCGATTACATTGTGCCGAACGGCGTCAAGAACGACGGCAAAGATGTCGAACGACTTTTTGTGGGTATTCGCGAAATTATCAAATCAATTTTTTAGATGAATAAGTGATTCCTTAAACAATAAACATAAAGGTGATGTGTTATGAAAAAAGTTAAAGCACAAATCAAGAGTGAAACAAGAGTCAAAAGTATGCTTGATTTTTCAAATGATGAAGAAAATGTGAATAGTGGCGTTGTTGCAAAAAATGACAACATTCCAGCAGAAAATGACGCGAAAGTTGTCAAAAATGGTAGCATACCCACACAAAATGACGACAATGGCGCTGATAGTTATGACAATAACGGCGTTGTGGTTCTAAACCGCAAGCGTGGCGATGTCGTCGTTTCAGGGCAAGTTGAAGATGAGGCGGACGAGCCTATTTTGGCGGAAGCGAAAGCGCCAAAATCGCGACACTTTGTCGAGGTTGAGAGCAAGACATATGGCGGGGCGGACGACGGCGCGGACGAACAAGCGGGGCGCGACAAAAAAACTTTCAAGGACTATATGAAAAGCGCTGGCACGACGATTGCGCAGGGCTGGGATACGTTCATCAACAAGAAAGGTGCGGTTAGATTTTTGGCAATCATTGTTGTTTGCGTTATGCTGACGATTGCGCTCATCATTTATTCTTCGGCGCAACGCACGAATTTTAAGGACATTGTCAACGGCACGTGCTACGCGTTTGTTTACGACGCGGGCGAAATCACAGGCGCGGGCAGTTATAATAAAATCAATATTGACGCGCTGACTGCAAACACGCCGAGCGAAAAGATGTGCAAAAATTATAGCACGCTTGAACTTGTCGGCAAAAACAAGAAAAAATCTGTCAATATTGACGCCATTACTTTTGGGCTCTACACAGACACAGCGAACGTGACTATTGCAATCGACCTTGCGTTTTATGTTGGAGAGGAGCGCATATGGGCATTGGACGCGCCAAAAACAATTACAGTAAAGCAACGCATCGGCAATGGCGTCAGGTTCGACATTGGGCAAAGTTTTGATTTTCACGGCGCGACACGCATTTGTATGACTTTCACTTGCTATGACACGACTGCATTTGGCAAGTTTGGCACGGACGCCGAGCGCATCAATCCGCAATTTACTTTATATAAACTTGCATATACTGCTTAGTATGACGCTCAATGACGGCGCTAACAAAATAAAGGAATATCATTATTCAAGTGCTGGCGCGGTCAATGAGTATTTTCGCCCATAATGTATTTTGACCTCTTCCGGGCAAGGCTCGCCTTGACTACAGGTTCGATTGCCGTCTCACAACAACATACACACACCACCCACACCTACACCTGTGCCGTCTGGCACTCTCCGCTACAGCGAAAATTGCATTTCCGCTTTCGGTCGAAATGACAATGTGATGAGTGGCTTTGAACCTTTTAAACACACTAAGTACATATGGCGCACGCACCAAACCTGCACCTGTGGCGTTTGCCACCGGTCGAAATGACAATGGGGGCGGTGGCTTGCCACAATTTTAGCCTATGAGCAAGTGGGTTGCACGCGCTAAACCGCACCACTTTAAAGGTGTACCTTTGTTTAAAGTGGTACTATAATGATTTGGGTGCACGGCGAATTTGCTGTGTACCTTTTTTGATGCTGGCGCGGTCGTTTGGGCGTGCAATTTATATATGATTATTCAAATTGAAAATCTTATTGAACCTCTTATTAATACGCGTGTGTATGGCGCGATAAATTTGCGCATAACATTGACAAAAGGTGCAAATTATGTTACAATAAACGCATAAGTGGGGTTTATTATGGAAAATATAGTTTTTAACGCAAAAATGATTGGCAATGACGAATGCACGAAGGCGGTTATTGCTCCGCTTGTAGACGATTATCTCAATCATTTGACGCTTATGTCAACGGGTTTGACGATTCGCGAATATGGCAACGCGGTTGTTTTGACCTCGAGGCAGTTTGAGGGCTTTGACCTTATGCTTGTTTTGGGTGCAAACTCTTATGATTATGACAGGACGGTTGGCATTGTCAATATGGTTCACGACAGATTGATTGAGCGTGTCATCACACCAAAATATGATGATTGTCGCGATGAGGTGTTTGACATTCAGCAGTACTTTACGCCCGAAAACGAAGATTTTGTGCTTGCGTTGAGGAAAGATGTTGTTGCTAATGTTTTAGATGACAATCTCAAATACTGCTATGTATCACTTACGACGCGCAAGAGCATTATGAATGGCAAATACAAAGTTTATACGCCGTATGAAATTCAGGCAAACCTTTTGGAGGTTTTGCGTGGCGTAACGGCGATGCCACCGCGCAAGATGATTTGCGATTCAGATTTGGAGCGCGAATTGAGTGACGAGGAGTTGCGCGTTATGGACGCACAGCCAGAAAATTTGTTGCGCGATGCTGAGCGAAAGCCGAGGAGGGCGCCATATCTTAGGGCGTTTGACGGCAAGCATTTGGACGCGAAGGCGATGTTCAATCCTGTAGTTTCGGACGAAGATGAGATTGAGGAGATATTGGAGCGCCCGACGCACACGACTTTGACGACCACTCGTCAAACTGTGATTGAAGATTTTGAACGTTAAGAGTTTGTCATTATAAGTCGAAAAACAGTTATAATTTTTGCGGAAATAGTTTTGTCGGGGGGCAGATTATTTCTGCGTGGAGAATAGAATGAGGACGAATAGAAAAGTATTTATTGGTGGCGCGTGGCCATATGCGAACAACTCGCTACATTTTGGGCATCTTGTGGCGCTGTTGCCGGGAGATGTTATTGCGCGCTATCACAGGCAGTGTGGCGACCGCGTTGTGTATGTTTCGGGGTCGGACTGCCACGGCACGCCGATAACTTTGCGTGCGCAAAAGTTGGGCGTTACGCCACAGGAAATTGCGGAACATTATTACAAGGAGGCGTGCGACGTATTTGGCGCGCTTGATTTTACGTATGATGTTTATACAAAGACATACAGCGATTTTCATTATGAGAAAGTGCAAGAATACATAAAAAAAATCGGCGAAAATGGTTTTCTTTATGAAAAGGACGAACCTGAGGACTACTGCGAGCATTGCCAAAAGTTTTTGGCGGATCGCGATGTTGTGGGGACTTGTCCGTTCTGCGGTGGCGAGTCGACGGGCGACCAGTGCGACAGTTGTTACAGTGCGTTGACGCCTGATATGCTCAAGGACAGACACTGCAAGACTTGTGGCAACCCAACCACTTTGCGAAACAACAGACATATGTATTTTGCGCTGTCAAAGTTTGAGCAACAACTCAAAGATTTTGTGGCAAAGTATGGCAAAAATTGGCGTCAAACTGCTATTAATGAAACAAACAAATACATTAATGAGGGGTTGCGCGACCGTGCGATTACGCGCCAAATAAATTGGGGAATACCTGTTCCGTTTGCGGGTTTTGAGGACAAGCGCCTTTATGTTTGGATTGAGGCGGTGTTTGGGTACTTGACAGCGGGCGAGCAGGCGTGCGAAAAGTTGGGGTACAATTTTGACGAGTTCGTCAAGGGCGAGGACACGCTCACATATTATTCGCACGGCAAGGACAATGTGGTTTTCCACACGATTATTTGGCCAGCGCTACTTGAGGCGCTTGAGGGCGGGTACACGTTGCCAAAATATATCGTTTCGTGCGAGTTTATGAATATGAACAATGCGAAAATGAGCAAGAGCAAGGGCAATTATATGACTGTCAATTCGCTCATCAAGCAGTTTGATTCGGATACGATTAGGTATTACTTTATTTTGAACAATCCTGAGCGCAAGGACAGCAATTTTTCGCTCGACGATTTCATCAATATTCACAACAAGCACCTTGTGGGCGGTTTTGGAAACTTTGTCAATCGCAATCTTGCGTTTTTGGTCAAAAAGTTTGGCGGGCAAATTCCGCACGAGCCGATTTCCAAGGCGGTTGAGGACGAAACGGCGCGCGTTTATGATGAGGTTCGCGATTTGTTTGAGAGGTGCGAACTAAGAGAGGCGGTTGGCGCGATTTATAATTATATTCAGTTTGCAAACAGGTATTATGACGAAAACACGCCGTGGGTTTTGGCGCAGGAGGATGTTGCGCGATTCAAGGTTATCACGAGCGACTGCATATTTATGATTTGCAATATTGCAAACCTTTTGCGTTCTATCACGCCAAAGGCGAGCAAAAAGATTTTCGACCTTTTGAAGATTGAGGATAACGGGTTTGATGTTGTGCGCTGTGGCGCGGTTGACAAACTTGAGGGTGTGGATATTCTTTTTGAGAAGATTGACCCGACCAAAGTCGTCATTGACCCTCCTATTGACACCTTTGCGGGAGAGCCCGCTGCTGCAGGTACTGTCCCTACGTCTAAGTAATTTTGGTGGGCGGCAAAGTTATTTACGTCTTATTCACTTTTGTTCTCGGTGGGAGAGCCCCGCGACTATGAGTATTGTTTCTGCGCGTCAGCAATTCACGCGGACGGCGTGGGCGAGTGCTTTCTACAAGTTTTAGTACTCGGTGCGGGAGCGCACGGCTACAGATGCTGTTCCTACAAACAAGTGACTTGCGCGGACGGCGAAAGAAGTGCTTTCTATCAAAATATAATCTCGGCGGGGAAAGCCCCGCTGCTGCAGGTACTGTCCCTACGTCTAAGTAATTTTGGTGGGCGGCAAAGTTATTTACGCCTTATTCACTTTTGTTCTCGGTGGGAAAGCCCCGCGGCTGTAAGTGCGTTCCTACGTGTCAGCAATTCACGTTGACTACGCGAGATGAAACTTTTATATATTCGCAATCTTGGAGGCAGATGCCACTAGTGCGGGTGGTTGTGTGTTACAATAAATTTTTGGTGCATAGTTGAATTACTATGTGCCTTTTTTGATGTTGGCGCTCACAAAATTTTTAATTGTTTTGCTAGTGGGGATAAAATGTGAGTTATTTTTCTAATACTGACAAAATTGAAAAATACTTTGATAGTACTTTAAATTTTCTAATGGCGTTGATGAAAAAAAAATTCATTATAAGATTTTTAAAAAAAAGTTTTTGGAATGAAATCCAAAAAATGTTGACAAATATGAAGTTTTTGTATATAATATAATCAAAGTGAATAGCGAAAAACAAAATTATATATTTTTTTTAGCAATTTATATTCTTCCAATAAAATTGGATTTAAACTGTTGCAGAAAAATTTTTCTTTGATTAGATAATTGCTCAATTGCGTTGCTAATGAACCTGTTTTTGCTTTGTTAAACAATAATTCTAAATAATCATTTTCTTCAAAACTTATTGTTATTGTCTTTTTTATTTTGTCGGGGTTTTTAGTATTTTCTTTGCGCATAGTGTTTCCTTTATTTATAATATACACCTTTTAGCGGGAAAAATCAACTGGATTTTGTCAATATTGTTATTATCAATTAATAACAGGTGTGACAATATGGAAGAAATGAGTAAATTTACAAAGTTTTTTACGTCATTCAAAGATTTGCTAGATGAAATCGGTTTGACAATAATGGAGTTTAGCAGGGTTTCAGGCATAAAAAAATCGTGCTTGTATAGGTATAGGGCGGGAGATATGCCGTCTATTGAAAATGCTGTCAAAATTGCTAATTACTTTGATTGTACTTTGAATTTTCTAATGGGCATTGATGATGAGAAAAATTATCCGCATTTGCACACTTATGATTCGTCTGTTTTTTATGGGCGTTTCAAGCAGATGTTGTCGGACAAGGGTATTTCAGTTTATAGAATTTCAATTGATGCTGGGGTTAATGATTCTAGTGATTATGCTTGGCAAAAGGGGCGCGAGCCGTCGATGGCAACGCTTGTAAAGATTGCCGAATATTTGAATTGTCAAATTGATTACTTAATTGGCAGAATGTAGCGGTTGTTTTGTTTGTCCAAATTCTAAACTGGGTACCGCGAAGCGATTTAACTCTATAACCGACTGATATGATGACATCAAGGTTATAAAATTTTTTGCTACGATATTTTTCTCCTATGACTTGATTATATCATAAAATTATTATGTTTGTGTTAATTTTTAATTGTAACCTTGAAAAGGTTGGCATCTAAATGTAATGAGTTTGACATATGCACATATTCGCGCGATTTAATTTATATAAATTGAATAAGGCATTGCAAAAAACATAAAATAGTGGTATAATAATAATTACAACGAGGTGTAGCGCAGTTGGTAGCGCGCGTGGTTCGGGACCACGAGGCCGTGAGTTCGAGTCTCGCCACCTCGACCATTGAAAAAAGCCACAATATATAATGTATTATAAGTGTTTGACATACTACATATTGTGGTTGCTTTTTATTTAGGCACATTTTAGGCACAATTTTTTCATTTTAGATGTTTGTCTAAGCGCAAAATGGCATCATCACTTGCATTTGTTGTCTTCAAGTGATGTGTTCTTCTTGCAAGTTTTGCAATAAATAAGCTGTTGATAACTTGCCAGCGATTTTTTTTGATTTTTTTTATACATAATTGAAAACAATATGTTATACTACTAATATAGTTGCTAAGATACTTAATATTAGACTCCACTTATGCAACTTATAAATATAAAGGAGAATATATTATGACAAAAAGAAAATCAATTTGGACATTTGTTTTGGCTTTCTGCTGTATCCTTCCTGCATTGTTCATCTTAACCGCTTGCGGTGGGGATAAAGGGAAAAAGATTGACAAAATTGAAACAGAAAGCGGAATTATTGCAAGTGGTGAGTTCAATAAGGGCGATACTCTTATTTGTAATCCAATTAACTCACAAAGTGATGAAGGAAAAGCCGTAATTGAAAAAATCAAGTATAGTGATTATGACAAAAAAAGTGACGTATACATTTATGATATACACATAAAAAATGGTGATGTTAAAGTTAAGCCAAATGGAAAAGTAAAAATCACAATGCCAGCTCCTACAATCAGCGCATATGGTTTTACTACCTTTCATATTATGCCTAATGATATGGTTGAAATTATGCAAACAACCTATAATGATGGGAAAATAACATTTGAAACTATCGATTTCTCATATTTTATCGTGGCAAAAAATGCACCGAGATATGATTTTACAGCAAAAGTTCAAGGCGAAGGTGGCAATATTTGGTGGGGACACGACAACAAAGGCAAACTTTTTGAATACAGACTTAAAGAAAACGAAGATATTTTAATAGGAGCAAAAGCGGATACTGGTTATCAATTTGATGGGTGGTATAGCGACAACGGTGTTTTGATTTCTACAGAGAGTGAATGTAGTTTCAAAATGGGCACAAATGCAAAAACCGTTATTGCAAAATTTAAAGAATTGCCTGCAGAATTAGTGTCTTTGCAAGTCAATGTTGGAAGCTCTGGATTAAAGGCAAGCGGAAAAACGCTTAAACACAAAGGAGCAACAGAAAAAGACCTTGATCTTAATAATGTCGTTGTAAAAGGAGTGTTGTCTGGCAATTCTAGCATAGCATTGACAAAAGATACCGACTACACTGTTGACCTTGGTGGTTTAGACTTAAATACGCTTGGAACATACACAATCACTTTCACAAGCATTGCAAACACAAATATTAAACAAACTTTTGAAATCGAAGTAAAAGAATATGTGATTGAATATACATATCTTGAAAATGGTTATGGCGAATGTTTGAATAAAGAATATGACGGTGGCGCGTTGTTTGTTGCAAGCAATGCAATCATAATCAATGGCAAATCGTTAAGAGAAATAAATGATGTTGTTGCCTTGGGTAGTTCAGCAAACCAAGAATTGCTTGCTATTTGCCAACCACTAAAAGATAAAGTTTCGTATAAATGGGTGAAAAAAGGAACAAACACCGAAGTTCAACCTGCAAATGATGTCACAATGCCGGGCAAATCTTATGCATATAACAGAAGAGCTGTTGGTGATGAACTTGTGGGACCAGCAACAGTTGGGGAATATGAGTTTGTATTTAGTTTTGAAATTGATGGCACACCAGTCGAACAATTTAGGCGTGAAGGTAAAATCACCGAAAGAAAATTCAAAAAAATTATGAGTGCAGACGAGTTCACAACTGATACAGGTGGCATTGGTCTGTTTGCAAGTTTGCGTTATTACACAATCGTTGGCATAGTTGACGGTCAACCTTATGTTATGCAAATGCCAAAAGACATTTTGGAAACAACAGGTTTAGAAAATGTTGAAGCAACAGCAAGACTTGCAACAAGCGATGGATACGAAGGAATTTTGCTTGGAAATGGTTATGACACTGTTTTTACAAAATATTACTATAATGACCGCGTGAAGAGATATTATCCTAAAACCGGAAGTGACCAAACACAACTTTGGGAATTCGGCACAGGTCATTATGGCACAAGGTTTGAAAAATATACTGCAAATTTTGCTTATAACCTTTTTGGAACAGGAACAATGAGATTGAGCGGAAATAAAATTACGCGTTCGCTTGATGTAAATATTAGTGGAGATGAAGGTAAAGACACCGGACTTATGTTTAAATTTGCCGAAGATGGTTCTGTTACAATTTATTCTCCATATCTAGACAATGAAAATTGTGCATTAAGACTTGTTAAAAATGCAGACGGAACATTTGCTTTCACAGGAAAAGACAAAACAACAGATACAAGAGAAAGTTATAAAATCTATATTTACTCATACTATGTTCCAATCACAGAAAGATATGAATTTGTGGGTTATAACTCACAACTTCAAAAAGAATATGACGGAAATGCAATCACATTTAATGCATACAAAGATTTCATCATTTTTAATGAAGAAATCAGTGATATTGGTGGACTATTAAAAAGTGGAATGCGTGGGAATAATGGTGGTCAATATAGATTTGCTTATGTAAATAGTGATGACGGCAAAGGTGGAAAAGGCGGTAAAGATGAAGTGCTTATCGAAATGACTGTATCGCCAGATGGAACAATTACAGGACCTTCTGCTGTTGGAAATTATATGTTGTATTTTCAAAAACTTGTGACTGAAAAAGATGGTTCGACCTATTGGCAAACAATGGGATATGGTCCACTTTGCCCATTTACAATTTACACAATTTACGAATAAATCACTTAATCTTTAACTAATTTTATAAATTAGAAAAAATAAAACTGAGAGTTAAAATTATTGCTCTCAGTTTTTTGCGTTAATTCCCAAAGTAAATTCCACCTCAAATTCCACTATGGAATATACTTTGAGAATTAACAGAACAGAAGTTCAATTATAAAACTATTTGTTAGTAGTTGCAAATAATTAAATTTTATGTTATACCATTCTTATCCATAAAGAGTATGCGAGGGACAAGCCCGTTGACCATACACCAATCTGACAAATATGTTAAGGTGGTAAAGCTTGTGTGATGGGTGTAATAAAAGGAAACCAACCCCATCATTTATGGTGGGGTTTTTGCTTGCTATTCTTTTGGAATTTTGGAGGTATTTATGATATTAAAAGATTTAGTAAAAGACAAAAAAGAAGTTGTAATTGTATTAGATGAAAACAATCGCAAACATTTTTTAAAGCAGGCAAGAGAAGAGGGTTTTAAATGGAATGGCAAAAAAGATATTCAAGAAAATGATGAATGTTTCTTTCATATGCTAATCAATGATAGTGGTTATATCGCAAACATATCTACAATGTGCTATGTTAAGTCAAAAGAATTGCACTCATTGCCAACTTATCAATATTAAAATCAACTAAAATGGTTTCCATAAAAAAATCGCGCTTGCAACACCTTTTGTGAGAATTAATTTTCCCTTGGTGTTCAAACGCGACTTTACTTGGCGGAGTCAACACTTTCGTCATAAGTAGGTATAATCAGAACTTTGTATTGAGTTTGGTTTTATATTTTTTTTAAATTTATCTACAATGAAATTTATGTTTATAAATCCTTATAAGTATTTATAAAAACTACTCCTATTCATTTTAAGAGATGACAGGGCTTCGGCTAGTGTTATCTCTTTTTTCTTGTATTGATTTGCGACTTGTGGAAAGTTTGGTGGTATTTCTATTTTGGGGCGACCTAGGTGCTTGCCTTTTTCTTTGGCTATACGGATACCCTCAGCTTGCCGTTTCTTAATATTTTCTCTTTCGTTTTCAGCAACAAACGAAAGGATTTGAAGAACAATGTCGCTTATGAATTTTCCAACCAAGTTTTTACCTTCGGCTCTCGTGTCGAGTAGTGGCATATCCAAAACTTGAATATCTACATTCATATCGTTCACAAGTGTTCGCCATTCATCAATAATCATATCGTAATTACGCCCAAGTCTATCAATGCTTTTGATTATCAGTAAATCACCAGATTTAAGTATTTTCTTCAATTTTTGATACTCGTCTCTTTCAAAATTTTTGCCACTTTGTTTATCAATAAATATTGTTTCATCATTTAATCCTTGTGCATATATTTCCACAAGTTGTCTATCGATATTTTGTTCTTTTGTGCTAACACGCACATAACCATATTTCATATAATCACCTCTAAAAAATTATATCATCGGAAATTTTGTCTGAATGCACCGAAGGTATATTCAAGCAAAACTGATTTTTATTCAATCCGTGATGCCACAATTTATTGTGGAATTGCATTTAGCAATTTAAAATTTGACTTGTTTAAATTTTAACATCACATAGATTATACCAAACAAAAAAGACTCCTACTTTAAAAGTGGAAGTCTTTTTCTGTCCAAAAAGGTGTACCTTT
>CAKVOD010000017.1 GCA_934778205.1 uncultured Clostridia bacterium
CTCACTATGCAAATTATGGTACAAAAACTAAATATAAAAAATTGCCACGAACCACACAAATAATGTTGTGGCTTTTGGCGTTTTCTATATTTACATTATTCTCGCTATGTCCACTTGCAGGACTTGCCACCCGCTATAATCTAACAGCAGGCGGACCAAGTGAAAATACATTTTATACCAATGCTCCCGTATTTGTTGCGGGTGACACAAATCGCGATGCAACAACAGGTTCAGCGAACACAAGCACAGGTGTATTGAATGATACTGCAAAAAATCACGCATTGTTCAAAACGGACGGTACAGTGGACGCTAATGTTTTCGACGATTTGCTAAATATGGTGGACAGTGAAAAGGTATGGAATGGCGTGACAGAAAATGCCAACGCTCCAACATACCTTACAGCCAAAAACTTTGGCAAATATGGGAACCTGCCAGATGCCCAAAAAGGCAATGCACAAATACTTGTGAAGTTGTTTGACACAACTACGAATTCAACAACTAATGTAAATGCAATGACAGGGCAATACTGGCAGGCAGTATACCGCTCAATCAATGGCGAAAATGACGTCCTCACATTATATATGGTTCGTCCGTATCTTGAAAGTCAACAATTTGACAGTAATTACGGGAACTATTCAAAAAGTGCAGTTCGCAATGCAATTTTGAGTGACTACACAAAACTTATAGAAAAATTTAGCCAAGTCGATCAATATATAGTAGCGCCATATCAGTTGACATCGGGTGCGAATGCAAGTGATATGAGTAAAACGGCGGTGGAAAATGGCACTTACTTAAACCTCGGTGGCTGGCAAAGTAGCGAATACCAAACCTCTCAATCTGCACGCACTCTAACTAACAAGCCAAGCATTGATGGTAACTGGTTATCAAGCACAGACAAAAGCATAACAAGCAAGCTTGGTGCAAGTGGCTATTGTGATGAGGGGGACACATTTTGGGGTTACGAATATGGCGTAAACAACGGCTTAGACGGCTTAGGAGACGGCTGGAAGGCGTGGGAATCAATCAATAGCAATTACACGGATAAATTGTGGTTACCAAGTGGGTTTGAAGTATTGCACACAGGCTACGGGCAAACTGCTGAAAGCGAATTGCAGGATACAGGTAGATTGTATGATGAAGCAAACGACATCATATATCTTGATAGTAACTATGGTAAAGCAATAGCAGGGATAAATTCAAGCGCAAACACTGCGTCACACAAAAACGCGAACCGAACTGGGTTATGGGAACTAAACGGGTACGACCGCGCATCAAATTCCTGGGCGTGGCTGCGTTCTGGCTATTCGAGCGCTGACAATTGCGCGCGCGGAGTCTACTCGAGTGGTGACAATTATGACGTTCTTGTCTGCCGCGACTACGGCGTTCGCGTTGCGCTCCATCTAAATCTTGGCGCATTTAAATCCTTGTTGCCTAAGGAAACAAAGTTAAACATCACAGCAACAAACAATGCAGTCAATAGTTTGCTAGTGCTCACAATTATGGACGGAGATGCACGTCTTGCGGAATATTCCTGCATAAATGGCACAATTAGTACAAGAATAACGCTTGATTGGAACAAAACTTATAAAATTCTTGCGACAAGACCATTTGGCAGTAGTTTGGAAGTAAAATTGGATGAGGCTTTGCAGTCGCCGACAGTTTTTGCTTGCTATGAAATTTCAACGGTTGAAAATGAGCAAATGAATATATCATTCACGTTGACAGGCGACGGCTCGTGGAAAAACTGCGTTGTAGTATGATTGAAAAGCATAGTAAAGGGAAGTTTGCAAAGTTTGAGTGAAAATGCGAACACAAAGAGAGTGAATAGTTTACGCTATGCACTCTTTTTGTTTTGCGTACGCAGAGCAACATAATTGTTTTTGCTTGCAAAATCATCAATATTGAGTTATAATAGTATGATTAAATGTGATATTATGCAAATTTGTCAAAATACATTAGGGGAAAAGATAAAATGTTAGCGAATGTGAAGAGTTTTGGACTTAATGGGATTGACGGCTATTTGGTTGAAATAGAAGTTGACCTCAACACTGGTATGCCGTCCTACGAAACAGTCGGGTTGCCCGATACGGCAGTCAAAGAAGGCAAGGAACGCATACGGTCAGCAATAAAAAATTCGGGCTTGAAGTATCCAATGCTCAATATAACAATCAACCTTGCGCCAGCGGACACAAAAAAAGAGGGTTCAATCTATGACCTCGCAACCGCAATCGGACTACTTATGGCAAGCGACCAAGTAGATTGTGAAAAAGCAAAGCAGTTTGCCTATATAGGCGAACTATCTTTAGACGGCTCTATTCGTCATATCAACGGAGTCCTACCAATACTAATTTCGGCGCATGACCTCAATATTCGCAAAGTCATAGTTCCGAGCAAAAACGCAATGGAAGCAAGTTTCATTGAAGGGACTGAGATATACGCATTTGATAGCCTTCGCGATGTTGTAGAATTTTTGAACGGCGAAAAGGAAGTTCAACCGCTTGAGAGTCGTAATTATGAAAATGTGTTGCAAGAGCAAAAATATTATAATGACTTTAAGTATGTCAAAGGGCAATCGCAAGCCAAGCGCGCATTAGAAATTGCTGCTGCGGGCGGGCATAATGTGTTGATGATTGGACCACCGGGGGCAGGCAAGACGATGCTAGCAAAGTGTTTTGCAAGTATATTGCCAGATATGACATTTAGCGAAGCGCTTGAATGCACCAAGATTCATAGCATTGCAGGAATGCTTGACAACAAGGAAGGCATTGTTTCCACGCGTCCGTTTCGTTCTCCGCACCATACCGCCACACTAATAGCGTTGACTGGCGGGGGTGCAAATGCAAAGCCGGGCGAGATTAGTCTTGCTCACAATGGTGTGTTATTTTTGGACGAACTACCTGAATATAATCGTCGAACCGTCGAAACACTCCGCCAACCGCTAGAGGACGGCAAAATCACAATCGCGCGCAACAAAATGACTGTCGAATACCCTGCAAACTTTATGATGATTGCATCAATGAACCCTTGTCCGTGTGGTTACTATGGGTCGGAAACAAATCAATGCCGTTGCACGCCTGCGCAAATCTATAAATATCTAAACAAGTTGTCGGGCCCGCTTATGGATAGAATCGATATTCATATGGAAGTGGACGGAGTGACCTATACGGAACTAAAGTCAGATGCAACGGCAGAATCCTCCGCGGATATTAAAAAGCGCGTAAACAAAGCACGCGCAATCCAATTGGCGCGTTATAAAGATTGCGGAATTTACAGCAACAGTGAAATGACCCCGCAAATGATTCAAACGTATTGCAAACTAGACAAGGATAGCGAAGATTTGCTCGCCGATGCGTTTGAAAGCCTCAACCTCAGTGCGCGTGGACACAACCGCATTTTGAAAGTGGCGCGTACAATAGCAGACCTTGAGGGGAGCGAAAACATAGAACTTGAACACATTGCCGAAGCAATCGGCTACCGCTCACTTGACAAAAAATACATTTTGTAGAGTAGTTTTTTCTAGCAAAAAAGAAAGGAGATAGTATGAAAGAAAATTTAATCAACGAAAGGACGGCGGTTTGGCTTGATTCGTTTGAGGGCATAACGCTAAAACAAAAGTTTTTGCTTTTGGACTATTTTGTTAAACCGCAAAACTTGTTTGAAAATTTTTCTTCAGATGCTGAATTTATCAAAGCCGTCATCGGCGATGCCAACTATAACAAAATGGCATATCTCAAAAGCGATGATTATATTGATAGAATTATTGAGTCATACCAAAAAGAGGGAATTGGTTTTGTTTCGCGTTATAGTGACAAATACAGCAATTTGCTGAGGCAAATAACAAAACCGCCACTTATTCTATATTATAAAGGCGATTTGAATTTGTTGAACACATTTTGCATCAGCATAGTTGGCACACGTCATTGCACGCACTATGGCGCCGATTGCGCGCGCAAGTTTGGTAGAGAACTTGCCGAAAACGACGTGACGATAGTATCGGGACTAGCAACAGGGATTGATACATTTGCTCACGAGGGCGCACTTGTTAGCGGTAAAACAATTTCAGTATTCGCAGGGGGCGTCGATATAATATTTCCGACGGCGAACGAAAAACTTGCTGAACATATCGAAAAGGACGGGTTGATTGTTTCCGAGTTCAAACCACGAACTCCAACAAAAAGTTACAATTTTCCGCTAAGAAACCGAATAATCGCGGGACTTAGTCGTGGTATACTAATAGTTGAGGCATCTAACAAAAGTGGGACAATGCACACAAAAGAGTATGCAATCAGTGAAAATCGCGATGTTTTTTGCATTCCGGGAAACATAAACAGCCCTGCAAGTCAAGGAACAAACCGACTCATTCGCAATCAAGAGGGAATTTGCGTAATCGACCCGAACGATATTCTCAATCATTATTATCTTGCGCCGAAAGTTAAACTTGAAAAGGCACAAACACAGTATGAGGGACTAATGGGTGATATTTATAATATTCTTGATGTCGAAATTCACGACTTTGAAACACTGAAAGAAAAAACTCAAGCAGACACAAAAACCCTCAATCAAACATTGACAAAAATGGAAATCAAAGGCATAATCAAAAAACTTGCTGGCAACAAGTATGAGTTGAAAAGATAAAATAGTTGTTTTTATCAAAAAAATATGCTAAAATTAAATGTTTTGTAGATTTTTTTTGCAAAACACTCAGTATTTAGGAATAATAATCAAGAATATTAAGCGTATATATTTAATTTGGAGTAATAATGATTTTAGTAGTTATAGAAGGTATTGGTAAACGTGAAACTGTAAATAAATATCTCGGCGCTGGATATGAAGTGTTCGCCTCAGGCGGGCACGTTCGTGACTTGCCCGAGAGAACACTTGGCGTTGACGTAAAGAATAATTTTGAATTACAATATAAAAATCTTCCCGACAAAGAAAGGACAATCAAAGAGTTGCTTGCAAAAGCAAAGAAAGCGGAAGGCGTGTTGCTTGCAACCGACCCTGACCGCGAAGGAGAAGCAATTTCGTGGCACTTGGCGTACATTTTGGGGTTAGATGTCAATTCGCCTTGCCGAATTGAGTTCAACGAAATCACAAAAGACGCTGTGCATCACGCACTCGAGAACCCGCGTCCGCTTGACTTAAAACTCGTAGATGCGCAACAGGCGCGCAGAGTTTTGGACAGATTGGTAGGTTATAAGTTATCCCCATTTTTGTCGCACAAAATTGCGCCCAAATTGTCCGCGGGGCGCGTTCAATCAGTCACGCTCAAATTGGTAACGGATAGAGAACGCGAAATTTTGAATTTCAAGCCCGAAGAATATTGGACTTTGACCGCGACAATGAAGAAAAAAGATTGTGACAACGGAGATGACATTGAGTTCAAAGCGACTTTTAACGGGGTTGACGGCAAAAAGGTCAAAATAAAAAATGCCGAGCATATGCAAATTTTGCGCGAGCGCATTAAAGATAAAGAATACAAAGTTTATAAAATCAAAAAAGGCGAAACTTTTACAAATCCAAATCCGCCATACATTACAAGTTCAATGCAACAAGATGCTTTGAATAAAATTGGTTTCAGCTTGAAAAAGACAACGAGCGTGGCGCAAAAGTTGTATGAAGGTGTCGATATTGTCGGCGAGGGCAAGTCCGCGCTCGTCACGTATATAAGAACGGACTCTACGCGTGTTGCACCTCAAGCGCAAGCCTCAGCGAAGGAATTTATACTTGCAAATTACGGCGCCGAATACTACCCAGCAAAGCCGAATGTTTACAAGGCGAAAAAAGATGCACAAGACGCGCACGAAGCAATTCGTCCTGTAAATATCAATAGAACACCAGATTCACTCAAAGGGAAAATTGCCGATGACGAGTATAAATTGTATAAATTGATATACGAGCGATTCTTGGCAAGTCAAATGAGTAGCGCGAAATTTTATTCCGTGAGTGCCGATTTGGAAACCGTCGACACGGAAAAAAAGTATCAATTCAAAGCAACAGGTAGAACACTTTTGTTTGCAGGCTTTATGAAAGTTTACAAGGCATATACTGAAGACGAGGAGAAAGAGCAGGATAAAATGCCTAATCTCAACGAAAATGATTTGTGCCTAGCGCTTTCATACAAGGAAGAACAAAAGTTCACAAAACCGCCCGCAAGGTTCACGGAAGCAAGCCTTGTCAAGACAATGGAAGAAAAGGGAATCGGGCGTCCTGCGACGTACACCCCAACAATCACACTGCTTGCTTCGCGCGCCTACACTGAAAAAGACGGAAAGTACCTAAAGCCCACTGAACTTGGCTTCAAGGTCACCGATTTGTTGACAAAATACTTTGAAAACATTATGGATGTTTCGTTCACAGCAGGAATGGAAACGAAACTCGATGAAGTTGCTGAAGGCGAACTCGATTGGAAAGCCGTAGTCAGTGAGTTTTGGACGGACTTTGAGAAGCAACTCGTTGTCGCAGGCGAGAGCACTGAAACATATAAAGCCGAACCAATACAAACAAGCGAAATTTGCGACAAGTGCGGTAAGCCTATGGTTATACGCGCAGGACGCTATGGAAAATTCCTATCGTGTTCAGATTATCCAAACTGCAAAAACATTCGCAAAGATATTCGCATTGGCGACAATAACGAACTTATCAAAGTTGAACAGAAGCAACCGATTGAAACAAAAGAAGTTTGTGACAAATGTGGCAGTCCAATGGTCATCAAAGAAGGACGTTTTGGACAATTTCTTGCTTGTTCAAATTATCCAAACTGCAAAAACATTAAGTCGATTGACAATGTAGATTATGGCATTTGTCCAAAATGTGGCAAACCGCTAGCAAAGCGTATGAACAAGAATAGGCGTTTCTTTTATGGCTGTACTGGTTACCCCGAATGCGACTTTTTGTCAAATACGCCACTTAATCAGCCGAATGAAAATGAAACAAAGTGAGAACAATAAACTATAAATTTTGACAATATTATATAACAATGAGGAGATAAAATGGAACAAATTCACAGCACAACAATAATCGCCGTCAAAAAAGACGGCAAAACCGCAATGGCTGGCGACGGACAAGCAACATTTGAACATATAGTCGCAAAAGCGCACGCGAAAAAGGTTCGTAGAATTTATAACGACCAAGTCATCGTTGGTTTTGCAGGGGGCGTTGCCGACGCACTCACGCTAATTGATAGATTTGAAAGTATGTTGCAAAAATATTCAGGCAACCTTATGCGCAGTGCCGTCGAACTCGCTCAAACGTGGCGTAGAGACGAAGCAATGCGCAAACTTGAGGCGCAAATGATTGTCGCCGACAAGAATACGATGCTCCAAGTTACTGGCGCTGGCGAAGTCGTAGAACCCGACGACGGAATTTTGTCAATCGGTTCGGGCAGTGTGTATGCACTTGCCGCAGCAAAAGCACTTGTTGCACACACAAATATGACGGCGCGCGAGATTGCCGACAATGCAATCAATATTGCCGCAGATATTTGTATTTATACAAATCACAATATCACAATTGAGGAGGTGTAGTTATGGAAATGTCGCCAAAAGATATCGTCAATGAACTTGACAAATACATTATCGGGCAAGAAAAAGCAAAGCACGCTGTTGCAGTTGCTCTTAGAAACCGATATCGCCGTAGCCAACTTCCCGAAGAAATGAAAGAGGACATAACTCCCAAAAACATCATTTTGAAAGGTCCAACGGGTGTCGGTAAAACTGAAATTGCTCGCCGTCTTGCGAAACTTGTTCACGCACCATTTGTTAAAGTGGAAGCAACAAAGTTCACCGAAGTTGGCTATGTCGGCAGAGATGTTGAAAGCATCATTCGCGACCTTGCCGAAACTTCAATCCGTCTTGTCAAAGAGGAAAAATTTGAGGAAGTCAAAGAAAAAACATTTGCTATCGTCAATCGACAACTTGTGACAATGATTTTTGACCAAAAAAACAAAGAACACGCAATTGACGACGCCAACAAAGATAATGTTCGCGCACAAATTGAAAAAGATTTGATTGCAGGAAAACTTGATGACTTTGTCATCGACATTCAAGTAGCCGAAGCGCCAAAACAAGTCGAAATAATGCCGGGAATGGGCGCAATGGACTTGGGTGACATTATGGGCGGATTTTTCCCACAAAAGAAAAAGAATAAGAAAATGCCCGTCAAAATTGCGCGTGAATATATGATGAATGAGGAGTCCTCTAAATTCATTGATATGGATACCGTAAAAGCTGAAGCGATTCGTCGTTGTGAGCAAGACGGAATTGTATTCATCGACGAAATAGACAAAGTTGCAGGCAAGGGCAACGGCAAAAACGGACCCGACGTTTCGCGTGAAGGCGTCCAAAGGGATATTTTGCCAATAGTTGAAGGTAGCACCGTCACAACAAAATACGGAACAATCAAAACAGACTACATTTTGTTTATCGCTGCAGGCGCATTCCACACCGCCAAAGTAGAGGACTTGATTCCAGAGCTGTTAGGACGTTTCCCAATTCAAGTAGAATTGCAAAACTTGACAAAAGAAGATTTTGTTAATATCCTTACAAATACAAAAAATTCAATAACGCAACAATATGGTTCGCTTTTGAAAGTCGACAACATCAATCTTGTGTTTGATGATAGTGCAATTGACGAAATTGCCGAAATTTCCGTTCGCGAAAACGAAACGAGCGAAAACATCGGCGCGCGCCGTCTGCACACTATTATGGAAAACTTGCTTGAAAGCATTTCGTTCCACGCAGACGGGTCGTTCCCGATGACTGATGTCAAAATCGATCGCGCGTACGTCGACAACGAATTGAAAGAAACTCTTTCAAAATACGACCTTACAAAGTATATTTTGTAGGTATTTTGTAAATATTATCTAAAGGAGTAAATTATGGAAATATTGCATCTTAATGAAGATTCATACAAAGAACTTATGCAAAAGCAGGGCGTTGCTGTCGTAGATTTCTATGCAACGTGGTGTCCGCCTTGCAAAATGCTCGCACCAATAATGGAGGAAATCGCCGAAGAAGCAACCGAATATGTAGTTGCAAAACTAGACATTGACCAAGCAATAAACGTTGCAAATGAACTCGGTGTAATGAGCATTCCAACCGTGATTATTTTCAAAGACGGGGAAGAAAAAGAAAGACTTGTCGGTTTCCGTAACAAAGAAGAACTTTTGGAAGCTATCAATAATATTGTCTATTAATTGAATTAATCTCAATTGTGAAGTACTATATTTTTGATATTGAGGCAAATCACAACAAGCAAAATCATTATAAAATAAGTTTTTATGTAGCAAAGACTAGATTGTGAAAACAATCTAGTCTTTTGTATTGATTTGAGTGATAAGTCCGTTTTTTATATGGTTTTGCAGTCTGCATCTGTAAATACTAAGTTTATGCGGGGGTTAGCACATACGACACACGCGGGTAGGTATATGGAAAAGCGGTAAAAAAAGGTAAAAAACGACAAAAAGCAAAAGTTTTTTATAAAAAATGTTGACTTTAAAAAGAGTATAGTATATACTAATGAAG